>NZ_JAJCXB010000007.1 GCF_020564935.1 Streptomyces pinistramenti | reverse complement strand
AGGGGTTGGGCCACCGGCTTCGGGTGTTACCGACTTTCGTGACGTGACGGGCGGTGTGTACAAGGCCCGGGAACGTATTCACCGCAGCAATGCTGATCTGCGATTACTAGCAACTCCGACTTCATGGGGTCGAGTTGCAGACCCCAATCCGAACTGAGACCGGCTTTTTGAGATTCGCTCCACCTCGCGGTATCGCAGCTCATTGTACCGGCCATTGTAGCACGTGTGCAGCCCAAGACATAAGGGGCATGATGACTTGACGTCGTCCCCACCTTCCTCCGAGTTGACCCCGGCAGTCTCCTGTGAGTCCCCATCACCCCCGAAAGGGCATGCTGGCAACACAGAACAAGGGTTGCGCTCG
The DNA here is from genome assembly GCF_020564935.1 of Streptomyces pinistramenti. GTDB lineage: Bacteria > Actinomycetota > Actinomycetes > Streptomycetales > Streptomycetaceae > Streptomyces > Streptomyces pinistramenti. Next base: position 202,857 of record NZ_JAJCXB010000007.1, on the reverse strand, counting down.
TTGCGGGACTTAACCCAACATCTCACGACACGAGCTGACGACAGCCATGCACCACCTGTACACCGACCACAAGGGGGCGCCTGTCTCCAGACGTTTCCGGTGTATGTCAAGCCTTGGTAAGGTTCTTCGCGTTGCGTCGAATTAAGCCACATGCTCCGCTGCTTGTGCGGGCCCCCGTCAATTCCTTTGAGTTTTAGCCTTGCGGCCGTACTCCCCAGGCGGGGAACTTAATGCGTTAGCTGCGGCACGGACGACGTGGAATGTCGCCCACACCTAGTTCCCAACGTTTACGGCGTGGACTACCAGGGTATCTAATCCTGTTCGCTCCCCACGCTTTCGCTCCTCAGCGTCAGTATCGGCCCAGAGATCCGCCTTCGCCACCGGTGTTCCTCCTGATATCTGCGCATTTCACCGCTACACCAGGAATTCCGATCTCCCCTACCGAACTCTAGCCTGCCCGTATCGAATGCAGACCCGGGGTTAAGCCCCGGGCTTTCACATCCGACGTGACAAGCCGCCTACGAGCTCTTTACGCCCAATAATTCCGGACAACGCTTGCGCCCTACGTATTACCGCGGCTGCTGGCACGTAGTTAGCCGGCGCTTCTTCTGCAGGTACCGTCACTCTCGCTTCTTCCCTGCTGAAAGAGGTTTACAACCCGAAGGCCGTCATCCCTCACGCGGCGTCGCTGCATCAGGCTTTCGCCCATTGTGCAATATTCCCCACTGCTGCCTCCCGTAGGAGTCTGGGCCGTGTCTCAGTCCCAGTGTGGCCGGTCGCCCTCTCAGGCCGGCTACCCGTCGTCGCCTTGGTAGGCCATTACCCCACCAACAAGCTGATAGGCCGCGGGCTCATCCTTCACCGCCGGAGCTTTCCACACGGAGGTCATGCGACCCCGTGTCGTATCCGGTATTAGACCCCGTTTCCAGGGCTTGTCCCAGAGTGAAGGGCAGATTGCCCACGTGTTACTCACCCGTTCGCCACTAATCCACCCCGAAAGGCTTCATCGTTCGACTTGCATGTGTTAAGCACGCCGCCAGCGTTCGTCCTGAGCCAGGATCAAACTCTCCGTGAATGTCTACCCGACTGCGTTTAATGAAAAACCGCGGGTCAACACACACGAGAGCGGAACAAGCGACGGAATAGGTCGCTCGTTCACAGCGTCCTCGCTGTGTGTGCCACCCGAACCCGTCAGGGCCGGATGGACTTTCAAAGGAACCTCATCCACCGAGGTGGACGGGGTATCAACATATCTGGCGTTGACTTTTGGCACGCTGTTGAGTTCTCAAGGAACGGACGCTTCCTTTGCGCCTGTTTCACCAGGCTCTCCGGGCGCTTCCCTTCGGTCTTGCGTTTCCGACTCTATCAGATCCTCGCGGTCCCGATTTTCGCCGGTGCGATCCGGCCTCTCGGCCTTTTCGCGTTTCCGACTCTACCAGATCCTTTTCCGTTCCGTTTCCGGTCCGAATCGGGTTCCGATTTTCTGTCGGAGGGTTCGCCTTGGCCCGACTGCTTTTGCTGTCGGCCTTTCGGCGCGGTCACTACTTTAGCGGCTTTCCTCGGAGGCTCATAATCGGGCCGATGGAATCGAATTTCGGCAACGCGAAATAAGACCCCGTTGAGGGAATCGTTCGTAGGTAGTGGTTGTGCCGCCGACCGGTCTGCGCAGATAGCGCTGCCCGTCTCCAGCGGCTCGGGCCACGTTAGACGGTCGGTCTGTACGAGTCAAGTATGGGCTCGGTCACGTTGCCTTGGCGGGACGTCGGCGCGGGACGTGTGGGCGGTAGCGGCTGACCGTGGGGTCGCCGTCGATCCAGTAGCGCCAGGGGTGGGTGGCGCCGTCGCCGCCGACGCCGGTGCGGGGGCCGCTGCTGACCCGGCCGGTCGGGGGCGGGCTGCCGTGCAGAAGGGACAGCGGCCCGGCGGGGGTGATGCAGAGGTCGGCTCCGTCCAGTGAGCGGTCGATGCCGAGGGCGGTGGCGAGGCGGGCGGGGCCCTGGGCGAGTTCGTGGGCGGTGCGGGCCTTGGGGCGGCGTTCGGTGGCGAGGGCGCTGCCGGTGAGGACTTCGCCGCCGCGCAGCAGGACCGCGCTCGCGTGGTCCTCGGGGCCGCAGACGAGGTTCATGCTGAACCACATGCCGTAGATGAAGTAGACGTAGGCGTGTCCGGGCGGGCCGAACATCGAGGCGTTGCGGGGGGTGCGTCCGCGGTAGGCGTGTGAGCCGGGGTCGCGGGGGCCGTCGTATGCCTCGACCTCGGTGAGGCGGAGTTCGATCGGGCCGTCCGGGGTGGTGCGGACGAGGGTGCGGCCCAGGAGGTCGGGGGCTACTTCCAGTACGGGGCGGTTGAAGAACGTGCGGCTGAGCGGCATACGTTCCGGTACGTCGGTCATGCGTTCCGAGGGTAGTGCGGCGCGGAGGGCGGGTGGCCGGCCAGGAGGGCAGGGACGTTGGGAGGGTGTGGTCGTGGAACCGGCCTGCGCCGTTTCACGTTCGTAGGGATCAAGCCGAGGTCCTCGGCGGGGTACACAGAGCACAGGCGTGCGCCTGGGGAGGACGAGCATGGGGTTCAAGAAGCTGCTGGCGAGCATGGGGGCCGGGGGCGCGTCGGTGGAGACGGTTCTCTTCGAGGAGGACGTCGTCCCTGGCGGGGTCGCGCAGGGTGAGGTGCGGATCCAGGGCGGGTCCGTGGCGCAGGAGATCCAGGGGCTGTCCGTCGGGTTGCAGGCGCGCGTCGAGGTCGAGAGCGGCGACGAGGAGTACAAGCGCAACGTCGAGTTCACCAAGGTGCAGCTCGGGGGCGCGTTCGAGGTGCAGGCCGGCGCCGTGCACACCGTGCCGTTCGGTCTGGAGATCCCGTGGGAGACGCCGATCACGACGTTCCTGGGGCGGCATCTGCGCGGGATGAGCGTGGGGGTGACCACGGAGCTGGCCATCGCCCGTGCGGTCGACTCCGGTGATCTGGACCCGGTGAACGTGCATCCGGTGCCGGCGCAGCAGGCGATCCTGGACGCGTTCGGACAGCTCGGGTTCCGTTTCAAGGCGGCGGACCTGGAGCAGGGGCACATCCGGGGGACGCGTCAGAGCCTGCCGTTCTACCAGGAGATCGAGTTTCAGGCGCCGCAGCAGTACCGCGGGCTGAACGAGGTGGAGCTGTCGTTCGTCGCCGATGACCGGGAGATGGACGTCGTCCTGGAGATGGACAAGAAGCCGGGGCTGTTCACCGGTGGCTCGGACACCTATCGGCAGTTCACCGTCGGCCTGCACGACTTCGGGCAGACCGACTGGGCGGGTTACCTCAACCAGTGGCTGGCCGAGGTCGGCGGTCAGCGGAACTGGCTCTAACCTGGCCGGACAGGTGTCAGCAAGCGACCAGGAGGTGTCGAGGTGTCCGAGCTGAAGCGGCGGCCGCTGCCGCACGATTTCCACCCGCAGGTGCCGGAGTTCACGGTGCTGAGCGACGAGGTGGAGCCGGGCGGGACGCTGCGTCCGGAGCAGGTGTACTCCGAGGGCAACCGTTCGCCGCAGCTGCGGTGGGAGGGCGCGCCGGCGGGGACGAAGAGCTACGCCGTCACCTGCTTCGATCCCGACGCGCCGACGGGCAGCGGCTTCTGGCACTGGTCGCTGTTCGACATTCCGGCGTCGGTGACCGAGCTGCCGGCCGGCGCCGGTTCGGGTGACATGAAGGGGCTGCCCGAGGGCGCGGTCCATGTCCGCAACGACTACGGGACGCGGGACTTCGGGGGCGCGGCGCCGCCGCCCGGGGACGGTCCGCACCGGTACGTCTTCACCGTGTACGCGGTGGACCAGGAGAAGCTCGGCCCGGACGCGGATGCCTCACCCGCGGTGGTCGGCTTCAACCTGAGGTTCCACACGCTGGGGCGGGCCCAGCTGGTGGCGGAGTTCGAGCTGCCCGCGGAGGGCTGAGGACCGAAGACGGGCTGCGGCCCGTCAGTTGGGCTGCGGCCCGTAATTCCGTTGCGCCCCGGCGCTCCCCGTACGCACAGTGGTGTCGGTCGGTGGTTCTCAGGAGCCGCCGGGCAGCCGGTGCCGCTGTGGCGGGAGTGGCGGGGCGCAGGTGTGTCGTCCCCCGTTCGCCGGAGCCCGGCCGTGTGCCGGGTGTCCTCGCCGGCCGTCGTACGCTCCGGATCCCGTGCAGTTACGGGGGTGGGATCCGGAGCGCACGCTTCTTCGGGGCGGTGGCGGAGGCGGGTCCGTGGCGGAGGCCGGTCCGCCCGGCTTCGGTCGTCCTCCTGAGCGCTGTGCGCGTATCCCCTCCGGGCGGGCTCTCCTCGCCTGGTCCTCCTCTCCTGATTACCTGTCATCTCCCTTGTGGCGTGCGGAAATTGCGTTGTCGGGGGGAATGCTTCCCTGCACAGTGGAGCCAGGTCGCCGCGGGGGCGAACGGGGTCCGGGAGGTGGGCGGGATGCGCGAGACGCTGGTGCTCAATGCGAGCTTCGAGCCACTGTCGACGGTATCGCTGCGGCGCGCGGTGGTGCTGGTGATGCAGGACAAGGCCGTCGTCGAGCACGCGCATCCGGGGCTGCGTATCCGGGCCGCTTCGGTGGATGTCCCGGTGCCGCAGGTGATCCGGCTCAGCCGGTACGTGCGGGTGCCGTTCCGAAGACGGGCGGCGTGGTCGCGGCGGGGTGTGCTGGTTCGTGACCAGCATGTGTGCGCGTACTGCGGGCGGCGGGGTACGACCGTGGACCACATCGTGCCGCGGTCGCACGGTGGCGGGGACACCTGGCTGAATACCGTCGCTTCGTGCGCCGAGGACAATCACCGGAAGGCGGACCGTACGCCCGAGCAGGCCGGGATGCGGCTGCTGCGGCGGCCGTTCGAGCCGACGCCTGCGGACGCGATGCTGTCGGCGCTCGGGGTGTCCGTGCGCGACGAGCTGCCGGAGTGGCTGGGGCTGCCCGCGTAGCGGGGCGTGGCCGCCGTCGGATGGTGGTCTCCGGCCCTCCTCAGCGGAGGAGTTGGACGATGGCCACCACGCCGACGGCGACAATCGTCACGCGCAGGGCTGCGGGCGGCAGCCGGCGGCCGATCTTGGCGCCGATCTGGCCGCCGACCGCCGAGCCGACGGCGATGAGGACCACCGCGGTCCAGTCGAAGGTGGCGACGAACAGGAAGAAGAGCACGGCCACGCCGTTGACCAGCAGGACGAGGACGTTCTTGAGTGCGTTGATGCGTTGCAGGTCCTCGTTGAGCAGCAGGCCCATCAGGGAGAGGTAGATGACCCCTTGGGCGGCGCCGAAGTAGCCGCCGTACACGCTGGCCAGCATCAGGCCGACGAGCAGGGCGATGCTGCCGTCGGGGTGCAGCGTGGCGCCTTTGCGTGCGCGGCGGGCGCGCAGGGCGGCGGCGAGCCGGGGCTGGACGATGACGAGGACGAGGGCGACGGCGATCAATGCGGGGACGATCGCGGCGAAGGCGTCGGATGGCAGGGCGAGCAGCAGGACCGCGCCCGCCAGGCCGCCGATGAGGGCGAAGATGCCGAAGCGGAGGATGCGGGGGCGCTGGCCGGCCAGTTCGCGGCGGTAGCCGATGGCTCCGCTGAGTGAACCGGGCACCAGGCCGAGGGAGTTGGAGACGTTGGCGGTGACCGGCGGGAGTCCGACGGCCAGCAGCACCGGGAAGGTGATGAGGGTGCCGGAGCCGACGATGGCGTTGATCGTGCCGGCACCGAGTCCCGCCGCGAGGACGGCGAGTGCTTCCCAGAGGGTCATGCGGTTCCCCCGTGCATGATCGGTGGGTACTGGCCCGGCCGATCATGCACCACAGAGGCCGCGGTGGTCAGTCGATGGGAGGCGCCTGGCGGGGCGGGGTGGTGGACTTGGTGAGCGGGCCGCCGCCGCCCGTGGGGTTGAAGTTGCCGAGGGCGCCGCCGAGGCCCTTGAGGGCGTCGCCGATCTCGCTGGGCACGATCCAGAGCTTGTTGGCGTCGCCCTCGGCGATCTTCGGGAGCATCTGGAGGTACTGGTAGGACAGCAGCTTCTGGTCCGGGTCACCGGCGTGGATGGACTCGAAGACCGTACGGATCGCCTGTGCCTCACCCTCGGCGCGCAGCGCGGCGGCCTTGGCCTCACCTTCGGCGCGCAGGATGGAGGACTGCTTCTCGCCCTCGGCGGTGAGGATCTGGGACTGCCGGGTACCTTCGGCCTGGAGGATCGCGGCGCGCTTGTCACGGTCGGCGCGCATCTGCTTCTCCATCGAGTCCTGGATGGAGGTCGGCGGCTCGATGGCCTTCAGCTCGACGCGGTTGACGCGGATGCCCCACTTGCCGGTGGCCTCGTCGAGGACGCCGCGGAGCGCCGCGTTGATCTCCTCGCGGGAGGTGAGGGTGCGCTCCAGGTCCATGCCGCCGATGATGTTGCGGAGCGTCGTGACCGTCAGCTGCTCGATCGCCTGGATGTAGCTGGCGACTTCGTACGTCGCGGCGCGGGCGTCGGTGACCTGGTAGTAGATGACCGTGTCGATGTTGACGACGAGGTTGTCCTGGGTGATCACCGGCTGGGGCGGGAACGGCACGACCTGTTCGCGGAGGTCGATGCGGTTCCGGATGGAGTCGATGAACGGGACGACGATGTTCAGGCCCGCGTTGAGGGTGCGGGTGTAGCGGCCGAAGCGCTCCACGATCGCGGCGCTGGCCTGCGGGATGACCTGGATCGTCTTGATGAGTGCGATGAAGACGAGCACCACCAGGATGATCAGGACGATGATGATCGGTTCCACAGCGGCTCCCGTGCCCTTCGTTACTGATCCTCCGGCCGCGGCCGGATTGCCTGTTGATCGAGTCTTTCAGAACCCTGGCTCGTCGCGCAGTGCGTTCCGGTCAGATGACCACAACGTTTTCCGGTCAGATCACCACGGCGGTGGCACCCTCGATCTCGACGACGTCGACCTTCTGGCCCGGCTCGTAGACCTGTTCGGTGTCGAAGGCGCGCGCGGACCACACCTCGCCGCCGAGTTTGATGCGGCCGCCGCCCTCGTCGACCCGCTCCAGGACGGTCGCGGTCTTGCCCTTGAGGGCGTCAATACCCGATGCCAGTCCGGGACTTTGGGTTCGGTGACGGTTGGCCAGGGGGCGCACCACCGCGATCAGGGCGACCGAGACGACGACGAAGACGAGGACCTGTATGACCGTGCCGCCACCGAGCGCTGCGGTGACGGCACTTGCGACGGCGCCCACCGCGAACATCCCGAACTCGGGCATCGCGGTCACGACGAGCGGAATACCCAGCCCTACGGCGGCGATCAGCCACCACACCCATGCGTCCACGGCTTCATGGTAGGCCGGGGGTGCGGCGCGGGACAGGGCGTAAAGCGTCAGGAAAGGGGCAGTCCCTGGGCGGTCCAGCGGTCGCTGCCGTTCCGCTCGACGATCAGCGGGAGGCCGAAGCAGCGGGAGAGGTTGGCCGAGGTCAGTTCGAGGTCGAGCGGCCCGGCGGCGAGCACCTTGCCCTGACGGATCATCAGGACGTGGGTGAAGCCGGGGGCGATCTCTTCGACGTGGTGGGTGACCATGACCATCGAGGGCGCGTACGGGTCGCGGGCGAGACGGCCCAGGCGGCGTACGAGGTCCTCACGGCCGCCGAGGTCGAGCCCTGCGGCCGGCTCGTCCAGGAGGAGGAGTTCGGGGTCCGTCATCATGGCGCGCGCGATCAGGGTGCGCTTGCGCTCGCCCTCGGAGAGGGTGCCGAACTTCCGGTCGAGGTACTCGGTCATACCGAGGCGGTCGAGGAAGGCGCGGGCGCGCTGCTCGTCGATGTCCTCGTAGTTCTCCTGCCAGTGCGCGGTCATGCCGTAGGCGGCGGTGAGCACGGTCTGCAGGACGGTCTGGCTGCGCGGCAGCTTGTCGGCGAGCGCGATGCCGGCGATGCCGATGCGCGGGCGGAGGTCGAAGACGTCGACCTTGCCGAGCCGCTCGCCGAGGATCGTGGCGCTTCCCGTGGTCGGGAAGACGTAGCTGGACGCGACATTCAGGAGGGTGGTCTTGCCGGCGCCGTTGGGGCCGAGGATCACCCAGCGCTCCCCCTCCTTCACCGACCAGGAGACCTGGTCCACCAGAGCCCGTCCTTCGCGGACCACGGATACGTCCACCAGCTCCAGCACATCGCTCATGAGCGCGTTGTCTCCCATTGCTTCTCGGTCGTCGCGTGCGCCTGTAGGCGCATCCCCCCTGCAAACCTACGCCACTCGATGTCAGTGCCGTTCCCTAGGCTGGGGACCATGCTCGATGAACCTCGTTCGGGACGGCTGGCGTCGTGGGGAAATGCCCTATTGGCCGGACTTGTCTCGCCTGATGAAGCCGCGGACCGGATCGCGGACGACGACGCGGTGCACCGCGTACAGGGCCTGCCCGGTGAGACGGGACCGGTCGGCCTGACGCTCGCGCTGGGGCGGCTGCGGGCCCTGGGCGCCGTGGGCCTGCGGACGGCGCTGCCGGCGCCGGGGCACCCGCTGGGCCTGAGCGGGCCTCCGGAGTTCAACGCGCGGGCGCTGGATGCCGGTGAGGCGGTGCTCGCGGTCGGGGCGGGTCTCGGCCTGGTTCCGGAGATATACGCGGCCGGGCCCGAGAGCGGTGAAGGGCCCGACGTCCATGTGGAGGTGGTCTGGCACTGCCTGCCGGTGCGCGAGGCGCCGCCCGCCGATGTGCCCTCGCTCGGCGAGGCGGAGCGGGAGCTGGCCGAGGCGCTGCGGGAGGCGACCGAGGCGCTGTCGTCGCTGGATGTGGCCGGATCCGGGCCCGTGGCGCAAGCCGCGCTGGAGGCGTACCGGGCGCGGGCGGAGGCCGGGCGGCAGGTACTGGCCCCCGGCTATCCGCCGCGGGCGGTCCGGGTGCTGGAGCTGGCGCAGCGGGTGGGCGCGCTGATCGGCATCGCCCGGCAGGCCGGCGGCGACGGCGAGCACGGCGCGGCGGTGAGCGCGTCGGAGATCGCGGCGCGCGCCGAGGCGCTGCGTCCGGTGGAGCGTACGGCCCGGCGGGCGCAGGTGGCGGCGTACAACTCGGCGGTGGAGGAGCGGGAACGCAGGGGGTGATGAGGGGGATGTTGTAGGTGGGGGGAAGGAGAGAGCGGGGGGGCGACGCGGCGGGGACGCGAGTGATCTCGCGGTCGGTGGTCTCTGCCGGCCGGCGTCGTGACGTATCGCGTGGGTGTCGTCTCGCACAACGGCCCCGGCCCCGCGGGCGGTTGCCTGCGGGGCCGGGGGAAATCACGCCGCCCGGTTGGGCGGCTGCGCGGTCAGCCGTTCAGGCAGGGCGCCCCGAAGGCCGGGTTGAGGACGCCGACGACGCTGATGGTGTTGCCGCAGGCGTTCACCGGGATGTGCACCGGAACCTGCACGGCGTTGCCGGAGATGACGCCGGGCGAGTGCACCGCGGCACCCTGCGCCCCGGACTGGGCGGAGGCGACTCCGGCGCCCGCTGCGGCGAGACCGCCCGCCAGCATGGTGACGGCCGCTGCGCGCTTGATGCTCTTGTTCACTGCTCTGCTCTCCTCATTGCCACTTACTGATGTGCCGGTGTCGTGACCGGCCGCCACGACTGCACTGGACAACGGCATGACGCGAAGAGGGTTACGCCGAGTGGGGGACATCTACACGACAGTATGAATCTCGCATCGGCAAGACGACGGCCGCACTCGGTCCGGCCCGGCCGCTGCGACCCAACGCCCGGTCCCGGCAAGGCAGTCGGAGTGTCCCGGGAAACGTCTCAGGCACCGATTCCGTGCCGGACGGCCCACAGCGCGGCCTGCGTCCGGTCGGCGAGGTCGAGCTTCATGAGGATGTTGGAGACATGCGTCTTGACGGTCTTCTCGGAGAGCACGAGAGCGCGGGCGATCTCGCGGTTGGAGCGTCCGTCCGCGATCAGGCCGAGCACCTCGCGCTCCCGCTCGGTGAGTGAAGTGCCGCGCCCCTGGCCGCCGTTGCTCTCGTCCTGGGAGAGCAGCGCGCCGGCCACCTCGGGCTGGAGCAGGACGTGCCCGGCGTACACGGACCGGATGGCGCCGGCCAGCGCCTCCGGGTCGATGTCCTTGTAGACGTATCCGGCGGCGCCCGCGCGCAGCGCCGGGACGACGGTGCGCTGTTCGGTGAAGCTGGTGACGACCAACACCCGTGCGGCATTGTCCAGTTCGCGCAGTTTGCGGAGCGCTTCGATGCCGTCCATGCCGGGCATCTTGACGTCCATCAGGATGACGTCCGGACGCAGCTGCCCGGCGGCGGCGACGCCTTCCGCACCGTCGGACGCCTCCCCCACCACCTCGATGTCGTCCTGCACCTCAAGGAATGTGCGCAGGCCGCGGCGTACGACCTGATGGTCGTCGACGAGCAGGACACGGATGGCATGGCCCGCGCCCGATTCCGCGCGGCCCGCGCGGGGGGTTTCGTTGTCAGCCACCAGGCACCTCCATCTCAACAGCGGTGCCCTTGCCGGGCTCCGAATCCACGGTGAGCTTTCCGCCGACGCCGCCGGCCCGGTCCCGCATCGAGACCAGGCCCAGGTGGCGGCCGGCCCGGCGGACGGTGCCGGTGTCGAATCCGCACCCGTCGTCGGCGATCCGGAGCAGGGCGCCCTGGCCGTGCCGGGTGAGGGTGACGTCGACCCGTTCGGCCCCGGAGTGCCGCAGGGCGTTGTGCAGGGCCTCCTGGGCGACCCTGAGCAGAGCCTCCTCCTGGGAAGCGGGCAGCGCTCTGACCCCCTGGGCCTCGAACGTGACGCAGGCGGCGTGCGCCCGGTCCAGGACCTGTGCCTGCGAGCGCAGCGTGGCGACCAGGCCGTCCTCGTCCAGGGCCGCGGGGCGCAGCTCCACGACGGCGGCGCGCAGCTCGTCGGCGGCCTCCGCGGCCAGCGCGGCGACCTGATGGAGTTCACCCTTGGCGCGGGCCGGGTCGCGGTCGACCAGGGCGGTGGCGGCCTGGGCAGTCAGCCGGAGCGAGAAAAGTTTCTGGGCGACCGCGTCGTGCAGCTCGTGGGCGAGCCGGGCGCGCTCCCCCGCGATGGTCAGCTCGCGGCTGCGTTCGTAGAGCCGGGCGTTGGTGAGCGCGATGGCGGCGTGCTGCGCCAGTATGCCGAGCAGCCGTTCGTCCTCGGCGGTGAAGCCGCAGGTGCCCGCCGCCTTGGGGTGGCGCTTGTTGGCCAGGAAGAGGGCGCCGAGGATTTCGTTCCCGTCGGCGACCGGCAGACCGATGAAGTCGGACATATCGGGGTGAGTGGAGGGCCAGCCGCCGAAGCGGGGGTCCGCGCGGACGTCGGCGAGGCGTTCGGGGGTGGCGTTGTGCAGCATCGCGGCGAGGATGCCGTGCTGGCGGGGCAGCGGGCCGATGGCCTTCCACTGCTCCTCGCTGACGCCGTCCACCACGAACTGGGCGAAGCCGCCGTGATCGTCGGGCACGCCCAGTGCCGCGTACTCGGCGTCCAGCAGCTCACGGGCCGAGGCGACGATCGTCTTGAGGACGTCGCGTACTTCGAGATGCCGGCTCATCGCGAGGATCGCAGTGCTCACCGCGGGGATCCCGGCCCCCGGTCCGTTGGTCATGGATTCACCGTACCGGCGGTTCGACCGCCCCGTATCGGTCCACCGGCGCCCCGGTCCTCGGTCTGCGGCCCTAGGTCGGACGCCCTGGAAGGGGTGTCACGCGCGGTGGCCCGGCCGGGGCGCCCGGGCTCCGGGCGTCCTCCTTATACGGGGCGCGCGGGAACGAGCATCACTTTTGGGATTCGTCCCCTTATATAGGGGCATAGAGCGCAGATCGATGAAAGAGGGGTGAGACAGAGCGAATCGGCGCGGCCTGGGGGGTTGTGGTGGCGGGGGTCGGATCGCGCCGATCTTCTGTGTGCGGGGGCCGTCGCGTGGCCACGGTGGGCGGGGCGCCGCGTGCCGGGTGGCGGGATCCGTGGCACGAATTCGGGGATCCGCCCCCGCGCCGTCGCCCCGGGTTCCAGACTCGGGGCATGAATGCACCCACGAGGAACTGGATACCGACCCACGGCGATCCCTACCGCCCCGTGCCGTACCGCCCCGCGCGGATGCCCGCCGATGAGTCGCTCGCCCGCGCCGCCGAGCTGCGGGAGCGGATGGACGGCCGTCGCACCGTCCGGCAGTTCTCCACCGATCCGGTGCCCGCGCAGGTGGTGCGGGACGCCATCGCGTGCGCCGCGACCGCACCGTCCGGGGCCCATCAGCAGCCATGGACGTTCGTCCTGGTCAAGGATCCCGAGGTGCGGCGCCGGATCCGGGCGGCGGCCGAGGAGGAGGAGCACGTCTCGTACGACGGACGGCTGGGCGAGGAGTGGCTGGCGGCGCTGCGGCCGCTGGGCACCGACGAGGTGAAACCCCACCTGACCGACGCGCCGGCGCTGATCGTCGTCTTCCAGCAGCGGCACTGGCTGGGCGAGGACGGCAGCAAGCGCAAGCACTACTACGTGGACGAGTCGGTGGGCATCGCCGTCGGGATGCTGCTGTCCGCGCTGCATCTGTCGGGGCTCGCGGCGCTGGTGCACACGCCGAGTCCGATGCGGTTTCTGCAGGAGGTCCTGGAGCGGCCCGCCAACGAGAAGGCGTTCGCCGTGATTCCGGTCGGCTATCCCGCCCCGGATTGCAAAGTGCCCGATTTGGTCCGAAAGTCCCTGGACCAGGTGATGGTCGAGGTCTGAGCCCTCAATACGGCACACAGGCTGTGCATTTGCGATCACACCCGGCGAGTTAAACCCGGTCCGGGTGTGACGCCGCGCATAGGGCGCAGGTCACTTACGACCAGGGGTAGTCGCCGCATAAAGACGGTATGAGCTGGGATGCTCCCGTCGGTGACGCGATATTCCACCCCCCGGTCCCACTAACCGCCCTCGTACGTCACACCTTTGCCCGGCGAATTTACGGCCGCTAAGAATGGCTCCCGTCGCTCGGCGCCGCGGTCTCCACCCGGCGTTTTCCGCCAACCGAGGCACCCTGCGACGTCCCCCATCGGAAGGTCTCCCTCGCCATGCCCAAGCACGCCATTCCCGGCCTTGATCGCCTGACGCTGACCCACAAGCTCTCCGCTGCCGGAGTTGCCACCGCCGGTGCCGCCGCCCTGGTCTTCGGCCTCGTCCCCGGCGCCGACGCCGGCCAGAGCACCGACCAGGCATCCGTCCAGCACACGCAGCCGGTCACCTTCCGTGCGGTCACCACCGCGGCGCACACCCAGCAGGCCACCATCGCCCAGCAGGCGGACGCCTCCACCAAGGCCGGCCGGGCCGAGGCCGCCGTGGCGAAGAAGCAGGCCGCGGACGCCGCCAGGGCGAAGGCCGAAAAGGCCGCCAAGGAGCGGGCGACGACGGAGACCGCGAGCCGGTCCGCCGCGCGCACCATGGTGCCCGTCGCCGCGACCACGCAGGTGGCGAAGACCCTCTACCCGAACAACCTCGACGGCTGGATCCGCGAGTCGCTCGACATCATGGCCAAGAAGGGCATCCCCGGCTCGTACGAGGGCATCCACCGGAACATCATCCGGGAGTCGGCGGGCAACCCGCAGGCCATCAACAACTGGGACGTCAACGCCGTCAACGGCGTGCCGTCCAAGGGTCTGCTCCAGGTCATCGCCCCGACCTTCCAGGCGTACCACGTCGACGGCACCGCCTGGGACATCTACGACCCGGTCTCCAACATCACCGCCGCCTGCAACTACGCGGCCGCCAAGTACGGCTCGATGGACAACGTGAACTCGGCCTACTGAGCCGGCAGCGCACACCGCCGAGGGGCGGCACCCGATCGCGGGTGCCGCCCCTCGGCGTTGGTGTGTCCGCACGGGGCGGACCGCGTCACTTGCGCATGACCTCCGGTTCGTGGCGGCGCAGCAGCCGTGCCACGACGAAGGCCAGCGCCACGCCCAGCGCGATCAGGATGATCATGTCCATCGCGTAGACGCCGGGCTGGTGCTGCCACAGCGCGTCGGGGTTGGCGGGGGTGCCCTTGACCGGGTTGGCCGGCTCCCAGGGCAGCAGCCTGTTCATGTCGGCGGTCGCGCCCATCGCGGCGACGGCCCAGCGCGACGGCATCAGCCAGGAGAGCTGCGCGACGCCGATGGTGTCGAACAGCTGGAAGAGCACTCCGGTGAAGACGACCTGGACGATGGCGAACATGACCAGCAGCGGCATGGTCTTCTCGGCGGTCTTGACCAGCGCGGAGATGACCAGGCCGAACATCATCGAGGTGAAGCCGAGCGCGATGATCGCCAGCGCCATCTCGACGGCGGGCAGGTGCTCCAGGATCACGCCCTCGCTGGGCATGTTCCGTGTGCAGAAGCCGATCACCGAGATGATCACGCCCTGGAAGGCCGTGACGACGCCCAGCACGATCACCTTGGACATCAGATACGCCGACCGCGACAGGCCGGTGGCCCGTTCGCGTTCGTAGATCACCCGTTCCTTGATCAGTTCCCGGACCGAGTTGGCCGCGCCGGAGAAGCACATGCCGACCGCGAGGATCAGCATGATCGTGCTGGCGTCGCGGTTCGCGCCGTGCCGGTTGTCAGGGCCGTACGCGAAGCCGTAGTCGCTGGGGATCAGGATCGATACGACGCCGAGCACCGCGGGCAGCATCACCATCAGCGCCAGGAAGCCGCGGTCGGACGCGAGCACCGAGACGTAGCGCCGCATCAGGGTCCACAGCTGCGAGCCCCAGCTCTGCGATTTCTGCATCCGGGCCGGCGGCGACTGGATCTGCGCCGACTGCGCGGCGACGGCGTCGATGTCGGCCGCGTACATCTGATAGTGCGGGGAGCCGCGCCAGCGGCCCATCCAGTCGTAGTCGCGGTAGTTCTCGAACGCCGAGAAGACGTCGGCCCAGGTGTCGTACTGGAAGAAGTTCAGCGCCTCCTCGGGCGGCCCGAAGTACGCCACCCCGCCGCCGGGCGCCATGACCAGCAGCTTGTCGCAGATGCCGAGTTCGGCCACCGAGTGCGTGACGACCAGGACGGTGCGGCCGTCGTCGGCGAGGCCGCGCAGCAGCTGCATCACGTCGCGGTCCATGCCCGGGTCGAGGCCGGAGGTCGGCTCGTCAAGGAAGATCAGCGACGGTTTGGTCAGCAGCTCCAGGGCGACCGAGACGCGCTTGCGCTGGCCGCCGGAGAGCGAGGTGACCTTCTTGTCCCTGTGGATGTCCAGCTTCAGCTCGCGCAGCACCTCGTCGATCCGGGCCTCGCGCTCGGATTCCGCGGTGTCTCCGGGGAAGCGGAGCTTGGCGGCGTAGCGGAGCGCCTTCTGGACGGACAGTTCCTTGTGGAGGATGTCGTCCTGCGGGACCAGGCCGATGCGCTGGCGCAGCTCGGCGAACTGCTTGTAGAGGTTCCGGTTGTCGTAGAGGACGTCGCCCTGGTTGGCGGGGCGGTAGCCGGTCAGCGCCTTGAGCAGGGTCGACTTGCCGGAGCCCGACGGGCCGATGACGGCGATCAGCGACTTCTCGGGGACGCCGAAGGAGACGTCCTTGAGGATCTGTTTGCCGCCCTCGACGGTGACCGTCAGGTGGCGGGCCGAGAAGGAGACGTCGCCGGTGTCGACGAACTCCTCCAGCCGGTCGCCGACCAGCCGGAAGGTGGAGTGGCCGACGCCGATGATGTCGTTCGGGCCGATGACGGTGGTGCCGGACTTGGGGACCGGCTGGCCGTTGACGTAGGTGCCGTTGTGGCTGCCCAGGTCACGGATCTCGAACCGGCCGTCCGGGGTGGCCCGGAACTCCGCGTGGTGGCGGGAGACCTGGAGGTCGGAGACGACCAGCTCGTTCTCCAGGGCGCGGCCGATGCGCATCACCCGGCCGAGGTCCAGGCGGTGGAACGTGGTCGGGCTGCGGTCGCCGCCCTGCGGCGGGACCGCGCCACCCACGTTCGGGGCCGGGGGCTGCTGTTGGGCCTGCTGGGGTGGGACGTACGGCTGCTGTCCCTGGGGCGGCGCCTGGTGGCCGTGCGGGGCGGGCGGCTGGTGCGCGGCCGGCGGCCGGTGGCCCTGCTGCGGCGGCGCCATCGCGGGCTGCGCCTGGTAGGCAGCGGCGGCCGGTGCCGCGCCGCCCGACAGCGTCATCCGGGGACCGTCGGTGGCATTGCCCAGGTGCACGACCGAGCCGGGGCCGATCTCCAGCTGCTGGATCCGCTGCCCCTGGGAGTACGTGCCGTTGGTACTGCCCTGGTCTTCGATGACCCAGCTGTGACCGGCCCACCGCACCGTGGCGTGCCGCCAGGAAACCCTGGCGTCGTCGAGGGCCACATCGCCCTGCGGATCACGGCCCACGAGGTAGGACCTGGACGGGTCGAGCGTCCAGGTCCTTCCGTTCAATTCGAGTACGAGTTCAGGCACTCCATGCCCCATTACATAGTCCCCCGAGTGACGCCCTGTATGGGAATCCAGGGATGGCGAACATCGTGGGGAACTATTTCAGGCTCGGCCCTCGTACCGGAAACCGGGACGTGGGCGGGGCACACGTCCTGGCCGCCGCGGCCGACCGGCCGGCCGTGAGGTGACCGTGAGGTGCCTCCGGGGCAACCGGCAAACGTCGCCCGAGGGGCGAAACCGTGCACCCGGTGGCGCCCTCCGACGAGGGCGGACACGAGTCGGTAACGATCACCGCGGGGGTCTTCGGGCCGCCCCGCGTGGCCTTTGCGGGCTCCGCGGCCATCCGTACGGCGCGGGCCGGGCCCGGGGCGCCGTCCCGCCGGTCCGAACGACGGACACCTGTACGGTCGTCCGCGCCGGGCAGTTACCGTAAAGGCACCATGAGCGCATCGCAGACACCGCCTGCCACCGCCGTACTGGGCGATGACGTACCGACCCTTCTCGTGAAGATCTTCGGGAAGGACCGGCCCGGCATCACCGCAGGTCTCTTCGACACCCTCGCCGCCTACTCCGTCGATGTCGTGGACATCGAGCAGGTCGTGACCCGTGGCCGCATCGTGCTGTGCGCGCTGGTCACCGCCCCGTCGCCCGCCGAGGGCAGCAGCGGTTCGACCGAGGGCGACCTCCGGGCCACCGTGCACAGCTGGGCCGATTCGCTGGACCTCCAGGCCGAGATCATCTCCGGTCGGGGCGACAACCGGCCACGCGGCACCGGCCGTTCGCACGTCACGGTGCTCGGGCATCCGCTGACCGCCGAGTCCACCGCCGCGATCACCGCCGCCATAACGTCCTGCGGCGGCAACATCGACCGCATCTTCCGGCTCGCCAAGTACCCGGTCACCGCCGTGGAGTTCGCGGTCTCGGGCCCGGCGACGGAGGCGCTGCGCACCGTGCTGGCGCCCGAGGCTGCGGTACTCGGCGTGGACGTCGCGGTCGTCTCCGCCGGTCTCCAGCGGCGTGCGCAGCGGCTGGTGGTCATGGATGTCGATTCGACGCTGATCCAGGACGAGGTCATCGAGCTGTTCGCGGCGCATGCGGGCTGCGAGGCGGAGGTCGCCGAGGTGACCGCCCAGGCGATGCGCGGCGAGCTGGACTTCGAGCAGTCGCTGCACGCCCGCGTCGCGCTGCTGGGCGGGCTCGACGCGTCCGTCGTGGAGACCGTACGCAAGGAGGTGCGGCTCACGCCCGGCGCCCGCACGCTGGTGCGCACCCTCAAGCGGCTCGGCTATCAAGTCGGCGTGGTTTCGGGGGGTTTCACGCAGGTCACGGACGCGCTCCAGGACGAGCTGGGGCTGGATTTCGCCTCCGCCAACACCCTGGAGATCAAGGACGGGAAGTTCACCGGCCGGGTCACGGGCGACATCGTGGACCGGGCGGGCAAAGCACGGCTGCTGCGCCGTTTCGCGGAGCAGGCGGGGGTGCCGCTGGCGCAGACCGTCGCCATCGGGGACGGCGCCAATGACCTGGACATGCTCAACACGGCGGGTCTCGGGGTGGCGTTCAACGCCAAGCCTGTGGTGCGCGAGGCGGCGCACACCGCGGTGAACGTGCCGTTCCTGGACACCGTGCTCTACCTGCTCGGCATCACCCGTGAAGAGGTCGAGGCGGCGGACACCCACGTCGGCTGACGGCGCGGGCCCAGGCGGCGTCCGGTGACGGGCGGGCCGCGCGGCCCGGGACGGCATCGAGGGCCCCGGCTGCTGCCGGGGCCCTCGCGCGTTGTCGGCCGCCCTCATCCCGTCGGCCACCCGCTCATCCAGGGGCGGGACGGATGCCGGGGGCCGGGTGCCTCACTCGTGCGGCGGCAGGTACGCGGTCAGGCGGCCGACGCCGTGCTCCACCGACTTCCAGGAGCCGTTGAACTCGATGACGGCCATCGCCGCGGTCGGGAAACCGCCGCGGTTGAGGCGGGGCAGCAGGTCGTCCTCGGCCTCGCCCGCCAGGGCGTCGGCGAGGGCGTGCATCCCCGGGTTGTGACCGATCACGAGGAGATCCCGCACCTCGTCGGGGATCTCGTTGAGCACCGCGATCAGCTCGCCGAGCGAGGCTTCGTACAGCCGCTCCTCGTAGACCGTCTTGGGTCGCTGCGGCAGCTCACCGACGAAGAGCTTCCACGTCTCGCGGGTGCGGGATGCGGTCGAGCACAGGGTCAGATCGGGGGTGATCCCGGCTCCGGCCAGCCGGCGTCCGGCTGCGGGGGCATCCTTACGGCCGCGCTCGGCGAGCGGACGCTCGTGGTCGCTGTCCTGCGACCATTCGGCCTTGGCATGTCGAAGGAGGACAATCCGGCGAGGTGTATCGGCGCTCATGCGTCCCAGCTTCGCACGAAAGGCGGCGCGGGGCGCGGGGTGTTGGGGTGCTCCCTCTACAGGGTGGCGGAGGTGCACGCACGGGTCTCAGGAGGTGGCGCCGATGAGCCGGGCGAGGACCTCCAGCAGCCGCGCGAGCCCCGGCACTGCGGGCGCCGCACCCGCCGGGGCGGCGGACCCCGTGAGCGACAGCAGCACGACGAAGGAGTCGACGGGCAGCCCCAGCGCCCACCACGGCAGCCGTATCCGCAGGCCACCGGCCGGTGGCACGGAAGCGGACGAGCGGCGGGACGCGGCGGGCATGGGATCGCCTCCGTGACGGATCGAAGGACGCGCCACGGCGGAGTGGCGCGCACCACCGCGGTGCGGTGTTCTTCGAAACTACGGAGCTGCGGCGGGCGTTCCCATCCGGGAAGCCACCCACTCGCCCCTGACCCGGGCCCCCTAGGGGACGGTGGGGACAGCCCCACCCCGGACAAGCCTCACCCGGGACGGCCCGGCCAGGGTCACCCCAGGCGAGCGGCCCGGCACCGGGGACCACGGCTGCGGCCGCCCAGGACGCGTCCGATGGGGCGCCGCGACGCCACGGAGGCCCGTCGGGCACGTCCTAAGGCGCCGCGATACTCGCGATCACGGCGATGAGGATGGTCACGCCGAGCATCGCGCCCAGCACGATGAGCAGCTTCTTCTGGCTGCCCTGCGGATTCGGTTCGAGCACTGGCATGGGCCCAGTGTCGCACTCACCTCTCGTCCTCGATCCGGCGGTCCCGGCCTGCCAGCACTCCCACCGCGATCTGCGGCACCATCAGCCCCGCCATCAGCGCGATCGGCGCACCCCAGCCCCCGCTGTGCTGGTAGAGGGTGCCCACCAGCAGCGGCCCGGGGATGGAGATCAGATAGCCGACGCTCTGGGCGAAGGCGGAGAGCTTGACGACGCCCGCGGAGCTGGTCGCCCGCATCCCGATCATCGTCAGGGCCAGCGGGACGGCGCAGTTGGAGACGCCCATCAGCAGTGCCCATGCCCAGGCACCCGAGGCCGGGGCGAGCCACAGGCCCGCGTATCCGGCCAGGCCGCAGAGACCGAGCCCGGCAGCGAGCGGGCCCTGGTGCCGCATCCGTGCGGCCAGCCGCGGCAGCACGAAGGAGAGCGGGACACCCATCGCCATCGTGACCGCGAGCAGCACCCCCGCGGTGCCGGCGGAGACCCCGGCGTCGCGGAAGATCTGCGGCATCCACCCCATGGTGATGTACGCGGCGGTGGCCTGGAGGCCGAAGAAGACCGCCAGCGCCCAGGCGGTCGGCGAGGAGATGATCCGTATCGGCGCCTCCCCGGGGTGCGCGGTGGTGCCGGCGGCCGGCCGGGGGGCCGCGGGGCCGGTGCGCAGGGCTGCGATCCAGGGGAGGACGGCGAGGACGGCAAGCGCCGCCCAGACGGCCAGGCCGACCTGCCAACTGCCGCCCAGCGCCGAGGTCATGGGGACCGTGACGGCGGCGGCCAGGGACGTGCCGAGGGCCAGGGCCATGGAGTAGAGGCCGGTCATCGCGCCGACCCGGTCGGGGAACCGGCTCTTGATGACCACCGGCAGCAGGACGTTGCTGACCGCGATGCCTGCCAGGGCGAGCGCGCTGGCCGCCAGGAAGCCCACGGTGCCGCCGGCGAACGGCCGGACCGCGACGCCGACGGCTATCGCCGCCATTCCCGCGCAGACGATGGCGCCCGGGCCCCAGCGCCTGGCCAGCCGGGGCGCGGCGATGCCGAAGGCGGCGAAGCACAGGGCGGGGACGGAGGTCAGCAGTCCGGCGACGGTGCCGCTCATGCCGAGGCCGTCGCGGACCTCTTCCATGAGGGCGCCGAGGCTGGTGATGGCGGGGCGGAGGTTGAGCGCGGCGAGGACGAGACCGGCGATCAGGATCCGGGCAGGCCAGGGCGAACCTGCCGCCGGGGACGCGCCGTCCTGCCGGGCGCCGTCGGCGCCCGTGGCCCCGGGACAGGCCGCATCCGATGAGGTCGTGCCGGGTGGTGCGGGCTCGGCGGCGGTGCCGAGGGTCGCCAGGTCTTCGTCTGCCATGGCGACATCATAGAATCATAGGATGAATGTCTGTCCAGCCGATTCCGGTGGCCACGGTGACCTCGGCGGCCGGGGGCCCGGCACGGCGCCGAGTGTCCCGGCGGGCCCGGGACGACACCTCCAGGAGGACGGCCCCCGCCCCGGACCGGCCGGACCCGCCGTCCCCCGCCCGTCCCGCCCGAGCACCCGGGAGCGCAACCATGCCACTGACCTCACCCCACCGTTCCGCGCTGGCGGACCAGGTGATCGCGCAGCTGCGCGGCCAGATCACCGCCGGCGAATGGCCGGTGGGCTCCCGCATCCCGACCGAACCCGAGCTGGCCGGGCAGCTGGGCGTGGCCCGCAACACCGTCCGTGAGGCCGTACGGGCCCTGGCACACAACGGGCTGCTGGACATCCGGCAGGGCTCGGGCACCTACGTCGTGGCGACCAGCGAACTGGCCGGGGTGATGAACCGCAGGTTCGCCGACGCCGCCCCCGGTCACGTGGCCGAACTGCGCAGCGCGCTGGAGGCGGCGGCGGCCAGGCTCGCCGCCCGCCGCCGTACGCCGCAGGACCTGCGGCAGATCGACACCTTGCTGGAGCGCCGCGAGCGTGCTTGGGAGTCCGGGGCCGCCGCCGCGTTCGTCGAGGCGGACGCGACGCTGCACACGGCGGTGGTGGCGGCTTCCCACAACGAGGTCCTGGCGGAGCTCTACGCCGATCTCGGGGGCGTGCTGCGGGACTTCCTGCGCGCGGACGTCGGCGAGGAGCTGCGTCCGGAGGCGCGGACGGATCATGCGCGTCTGGTGGAGGCGATCCGCAGCAGGGACGGCGAGCGAGCCGCCGCCGAGGCGAGCACCCATCCGTTCGGCTGCCGGCTCACGGTGCCGGGCTCCGCCTGACACGGCACCACGGGCGGCGCGGCCCGTGCCTTTGGACGTATCGCGCACCGGCTCTCCGGTAACGCGTACTGCCCGCCCCGGCGGACCGGGGCGGGCAGTACGGATGCGCTACGGGCGCGAGGCGGCCCGAGGTCAGGCGCCCATCATGTGCACGCCGCCGTCGACGTGCACGATCTCGCCGGTGGTGCGCGGGAAGAAGTCGGACAGCAGCCCGACGACGCCGCGGCCGGCCGGCTCCGGGTCGGCCAGGTCCCAGCCGATCGGGGCGCGGTGGTCCCACACGTCCGCCAGCTGCTCGAAGCCCGGGATCGACTTGGCGGCCATCGACTTGAGCGGGCCGGCCGAGACGAGGTTGCAGCGGATGCCCTTGGCGCCCAGGTCACGCGCCAGGTAGCGGTTGGTGCTCTCCAGCGCCGCCTTGGCCACGCCCATCCAGTCGTACACGGGCCAGGCGATCTGCGCGTCGAAGGTGAGGCCGACGACCGCGCCGCCGTGCTCCTCCATGAGCGGCAGGCAGGCCATGGCCAGCGACTTGTAGGAGTACGCCGACACCTGCACCGCGGTGCCGACGTCCGACCACTCCGCCTCCAGGAAGTTGAAGGCGCCCTGCGGGCCGAAGGCGATGGAGTGCACGATGCCGTCGAGGCGGGCGTCCGCGCCCTGGTGCTCGCGGATCTTGTCGGCGAGCCCGTCCAGCTGCTCCTGGTTGGTGACGTCCAGCTCGATCACCGGTGCGGGCTTGGGCAGCCGCTTGGCGATCCGCTCCACAAGCGAGAGCCGGCCGAAGCCGGTGAGGATGACCTCGGCGCCCTCGTCCTGGGCGACCTTGGCCGCCTGGAACGCGATCGACGACTCGGTCAGCACGCCCGTGACCAGGATGCGCTTGCCTGCAAGGATTCCACTCATGCTGATCAGTGACCCATGCCCAATCCGCCGTCGACAGGAATGACGGCTCCAGTGATGTACGCGGCCTCGTCGGAGGCCAGGAAGCGGACCGAGGCGGCGATCTCCTCGGGCTGCGCATAGCGCGCCAGCGGCACCTGCTTCACGATGCCTGCCCGCTGCTCATCGGTGAGCGCACGGGTCATGTCGGTGTCGACGAAGCCGGGGGCGACGACGTTGACGGTGATGTTACGGCTGCCCAGCTCGCGGGCGAGCGAGCGGGCGAAGCCCACCAGGCCCGCCTTGGACGCGGCGTAGTTCGCCTGGCCCGCGGAGCCCAGCAGGCCGACCACGGACGAGATCAGCACGACCCGTCCCTTGCGGGCCCGCAGCATGCCGCGGTTGGCGCGCTTGACCACCCGGAACGTGCCGGTGAGGTTGGTTTCGACGACCGAGGTGAAGTCCTCCTCGGACATCCGCATCAGCAGCTGGTCGCGGGTGACGCCGGCGTTGGCCACCAGCACCTCGACCGTGCCGTGCTTCTCCTCGATCTCCTTGTACGCCTGCTCTACCTGCTCACTGTCCGTGATGTCGCACTTCACGGCCAAAAACCCCTCAGGGGGCTCGCCCGATCGGTAGGTGATGGCGACCTTGTCGCCGGCCTCGGCGAAGGCGCGGGCAATGGCGAGACCAATGCCGCGGTTGCCTCCGGTGACCAGAACCGAGCGGCTCACGAGATCACCCTTTCCGTTTCCTGTCCGTCCTGCGTTCGGTACGAAACTATCGGTCACCGGGCCCGGAAGGGGAATCGAGGCGGACAGGGGCGCCGCGCCGTCACTGTCAGGTCCCTACAGAATCCGCGGCCCGCACCCCTTACCGCGCGGCTCCCGCGGCCGCCGCCCACGCGCCCTGGGCCCTGCGGGCCGCGCAGGGCATGATGCAGGCGCCGACTACGGGAGGAAGCCGTGCCTGCTGTACCCCACGCCCTTGACGAGACGTTCCTGGCCCTGCCGTTGCGCGCGTTGGCCGACGCCGCGCTGGCGCGGGCCCGCGCACTGGGCGCCGAACACGCCGATTTCCGGCTGGAGAAGGTGCGCAGCGCCACCTGGCGGCTGCGCGACGCCCAGCTGTCCGGGTCCTCCGACAGCACCGACCTCGGGTACGCGGTCCGGGTGGTGCACGGCGGCGCCTGGGGCTTCGCCTCCGGAGTGGGCCTGACGATGGACGCGGCGGCCCGGGTGGCGTCCCAGGCGGTGGCGATGGCGAAACTGTCCGCCAAGGTGACCGAGGCGGCCGGTTCCCGGGAGCGGGTGGAGCTGGCCGATGAGCCCGCGTACCCGGACCGCACCTGGATCTCCTCGTACGAGGTCGACCCGTTCGCGGTGCCGGACGCGGAGAAGACCGGGCTGCTGGCGGAGTGGAGCGGGCGGCTGCTGGCCGCGCCCGGTGTCGCGCACGCGGACGCCTCGGTCCTGACCGTCCGGGAGAACAAGTTCTACGCCGACTCCGCGGGCACCAGCACCACCCAGCAACGGGTCCGGCTGCACCCCGAGTTGACCGCGGTCGCGGTGGATCCGGCGACCGGCGACTTCGACGCGATGCGCACCCTCGCGCCGCCGGCCGGCCGCGGCTGGGAGTACCTGACGGACGGCCGCTACGACTGGGACGGCGAGCTGGCGGCGCTGCCGGAGCAGCTCGCCGAGAAGATGCGCGCGCCCGTCGTCGAGCCCGGCGCCTACGACCTGGTGACGGACCCCTCCAACCTGTGGCTGACGATCCACGAATCGGTCGGGCACGCCACCGAACTGGACCGGGCGCTGGGCTACGAAGCGGCGTACGCGGGCACCTCGTTCGCCACCTTCGACCAGCTGGGGACGCTGGCGTACGGCTCCGGCCTGATGAACGTGACCGGCGACCGCACCGCCGAACACGGACTCGCGACCATCGGCTACGACGACGAGGGCGTGGCCGCGCAGTCCTGGGACCTGATCCGGGACGGCATCCTGGTCGGCTACCAACTCGACCGCAGAATCGCCAGGTTGACGGGCCTTGGCCGCTCCAACGGCTGCGCGTACGCGGACTCCCCCGGCCATGTCCCGGTCCAGCGGATGGCCAACGTCTCGCTCCGGCCCGCGCCGGACGGACCGTCGACCGAGCAGCTGATCGCCGGCGTCGAGCGTGGCATCTACGTCGTCGGCGACCGGTCGTGGTCGATCGACATGCAGCGGTACAACTTCCAGTTCACCCAGCAGAGGGCCTACGCCATCCGGAACGGCCGCCTTCGCGGACAGCTCCGGGACGTCGCCTACCAGGGAACCACCACCGGCTTCTGGGGGTCACTGGAGGGCCTTGGCGGGCCCCAGACCTACGTCCTGGGAGGTGCCTTCAACTGCGGAAAGGGCCAGCCGGGGCAGATCGCTGCCGTCTCCCACGGGTGCCCGTCCGCACTGTTCCAGAACGTGAACATCTTGAACACGTCGGCGGAGTCCGGCCGTTCCTGATCCGGTACCCCGTAGCCGGTCAAAGACGGGGCGAGTTGGCCCCGGCCCGGCACGCGGCACGTCCTGGGTGGCGTCGAGGGTCAGTTGCGCGGCCTGGCTGCGGACCTGGCCCGGCCGGCAGCAGCGACGGCAAGAACGACCGAGGCGCCGATGAGCGCGGCCCGTACCGCGGTCTGCTGGTAAAGGACCACGCTTCCCACGGCTGCTGTCACGGCAGCCAGCGCCAAGAGCAATACGAGTGCCCTGGAACGCTCCTGACTCATCATCTGCCGGCTCATGTGATTCCCCGTTCCACATCGACATTGGTTCTGCCACCTCAGCCTATCCCGGAGAAAGGCACCCATCACGACCGCAAGTGATCCCCGGACATGGCCTGGTGGGGGCGGTGTCCGCACAGTCCGCGCCGTAGCCATCCGCTTCGGCAAGAGGGCGTGCCTCCTCCACGGCGCGGTGGACGTCGCCGCTGTTCGCCTCCGGCTTTGCCCGTGACCCGCCGGACCGTGCTCAGAGCGCTTCCGGCCCCTGCTCCGACTCCTCCGTCGGTTCGTCCCGGACGGCCAGGCCGGCCACCCACATCGGCATCAGCCAGTGCATGACGAACACCGCGATCAGGACGGGGACCAGCAGGTTTTCGGTCCGTACCTGACCGAACCGGACGCACGCGGCGACACCGACGACCGCGCCCGCCAGCAGGTACGTGGTCAGGCGGTGGGACCGCGCCCGCACCCGGTCCCGCTCCGCCAGCTGACGTTCGTCCAGGACGTGCGTCCGCAGTTCGAGAAGGCCACGGGTGGCTCCGTTGATCACGCCGGTGGCCAGGCACCAGGGGATGATCAGGGCGAGCAGGGCGAAGGCGGGCCACCGCTGGTCGGCGGCGTACATGCCGATGCCCGCAGCCACAGATGCCGCGGTAAGGGCCACATGGGCCGCTACGGCCGCGCGGCGGCGGGCCGCCGTCGCGTACAGCGCGGCCCCTTCACGGTTGTTCATGAGGGCGAACATGCGCTCGTCGTAGCGGGTGCGCCGGTCTCGCTGCGTCGTACCTGCGGTGGTCACTGTTTCCTCCCGTAAACCTCATCCGTGAGCGGGCGGAACGGCCGGAGGGAGAAGAGTGCCTCCACCGGCAGTTCGAAGAACTCGGCGATGCGCAGGGCGAGATCGAGGCTCGGGTTGTACTGCCCGCGCTCGATGTAGCCAATGGTCTGGTAGTGGGCGCCCACCGCCTCGGCCAGCGCCTGCCGCGACACCTTGCGTTCCGCGCGCACCATCGCCAGCCTGTTGTGCACCTGCTCACTCATGTATAAGAAGTACTACACCAGGGGGCAGGATCACAACAGGCGGAGCGCGTTCCGATCGCTGGAGACTGTTGAGTGACTCGCGCGCTCGACCTGCCGGACGGTGGCCGGTCACCACGTGCAGGCGCCGGCCAGGTCGCGCTTCGTCGCACGCCTCCACCGGCACCGCACCGCTCGATAGGCTCTCCTCCCAGGTCGACACCGGCCTGCATGGATGCCCGTCGGACGGGTGCGCCTTCCGCTCCCCCGGTGAACTCCCTGTTCACGCGGCAAAACGTCCTCAACACCTCACAGGAGGCCGGTCGATGCGTTCCCGTTCGATGAATTCGCGCAGCGGCGCACCGCACGAGATCGTCGAGCGGGCCCTGGACCTGTCACGGGCCGACGGCTGCGTGGTCATCGCCGATGAGCATTCCAGCGCCAACCTGCGCTGGGCGGGGAATGCGCTGACCACCAACGGCGTCACCCGCGGCCGTACGGTCACGGTCGTCGCGACGGTGAACGGCGGGCGGGGCACCGCCTCCGGCGTCGTGACCCGGTCGGCGGTGACCGCGGACGATCTGGAGCCGCTGGTGCGCGCGGCGGAGGCGGCGGCGCGGGAGGCGGGGCCCGCCGAGGACGCGCAGCCGCTGGTCGGCGGCGGGGCCGCGGACGCCGGGTTCACCGCGGCGCCCGCCACCACCTCGCCCGAGGTGTTCGCCGCCTTCGCGCCGGCGCTCGGCGAGGCGTTCCGGCAGGCCGGGTCCGGCGGGCGCGCACTGTACGGCTTCGCCCAGCACGGCGTCGTCTCCTCGTATCTGGGCACGTCGGCCGGGCTGCGGCTGCGGCACGACCAGCCGACCGGGACGCTGGAGGTGAACGCGAAAGCGGCCGGTTCCGGCGCGGGCGCGGCCCGTTCGGCGTGGGCGGGCCGGGCCACCTGCGACTTCACCGATGTCGACCCGGTGGCGCTGGACGCCGAGCTGGCGGGGCGGCTGGCCTGGGCCGAGCGGCGGGTGGAGCTGCCGGCCGGGCGGTACGAGACGCTGCTGCCGCCGACCGCCGTCGCCGATCTGCTGATCTGCCAGATGTGGTCCTCGGCGGCCCGGGATGCCGCCGAGGGCCGGACGGTCTTCTCCCGGCCCGAAGACGCCGCGGCGGGCTCGCGTCCCGGGGCGGGTACCCGGGTGGGCGAACGGCTGTCCGCGCTGCCGCTGACCCTGCGCAGCGATCCGCTTGCCGCCGGGCTCGAATGCGCCCCGTTCGTGCTGGCACACGCCTCGGGCGACGACGCCTCCGTCTTCGACAACGGGCTGCCGCTTGCGGCCACCGACTGGGTGCGCGACGGCGTGCTCCGCCAGCTGCCGACCACCCGGCACAGCGCCGCGCTGACCGGGCTCCCGGTGGCGCCCGGTATCGACAACCTCCTTCTGGAGGGCGGGGGTTCGCGCTCCCTGGACGAGATGGTGGCGGCGAGCGGCCACGACGGTCCCACGCTGCTGCTGACCTGCCTGTGGTACATCCGCGAGGTGGATCCGGCGACGCTGCTGCTGACCGGGCTGACCCGGGACGGCGTCTACCTGGTGGACAAGGGCGAGGTCGTCGGCGAGGTCAACAACTTCCGCTTCAACGAGTCACCGGTGGATCTGCTGGGGCGCGTGGAGGAGGCGGGCCGGACCGAGCGCACTCTGCCGCGGGAGTGGAGCGACGACTTCACGCGGGCCGCGATGCCGGCGCTGCGCATTCCGGACTTCCACATGAGTTCGGTCAGCCGCGGCGTGTGAGCGGGCTGCCCCGGCCGGGGAGGCGAGGGCGGTGCGCGGACACCGAATAGACTGTCCCCTTGTCCTCCCCTCCGGGAACCACAACCGATCAGGAACGCCATGACACGCCTCGGCGAATCCGTCGCCCGCGCCACGACCCTGCTCTCCGCCGACCTCTCCTCGGACGCGACCGTCCAGGAGCTGCTCCAGGAGACGGGCGCCCGGCGCTATCTCGACCTGACGGACCTGCCCGCCAAGGAGCAGGCCGCGCTGATCGCGGCCCGTGCGGTCGAGGTCCTGCCCGGTGTGGACAAGCTGGCCGAGCGGATCGAGGAGCGTCGCGCGGCGGGCCGGGGTCTGCACATCAAGCTGGGCATCGACCCGACCGCGACCGATGTGCACCTCGGGCATGCCGTGCCGCTGATCATCCTCAGCCGGTTCCAGCGGCTCGGCCACGCCGTCACGCTGATCATCGGTGACTTCACGGCCAAGATCGGCGACCCGTCGGGCCGTACCGCCGAGCGTCCGCCGCTGACCGACGACGACATCGCGAAGAACCTCGCCACCTACCGCGAACAGGTGCGCCCGTTCTTCGACTTCGAGAACGTCAGCTTCCGGCAGAACAGCGAGTGGCTGGCGCCGTACACCTTCCCCGAGCTGCTGTCGCTGCTCTCGCAGGTGCCGGCCTCCCAGCTGCTGCAGCGTGAGGACTTCCGCAACCGTCTCGCGGCCGGCTCCGGGCTGACCATGACCGAGCTGCTGTACCCGATCGCGCAGGGCCTGGACTCGGTGGCGCTGGAGTGCGACGTGGAGCTGGGCGGCTCGGACCAGCTGCTCAACCTCCAGATGGGCCGCAAGCTGATGGAGCTGCGCGGGCAGCAGCCGCAGCTGGTCGTCACCATGCCGCTGATCGAGGGCACGGACGGCACCGGCGCCAAGATGTCCAAGTCGAAGGGCAATTACGTCGGGCTCGGTGCGCCGGCCGACGACGTCTTCGGCAAGATCATGTCGGTCCCCGACCGGCTGATGGAGCCGTACCTCAAGGCATGGACGGAGTGGACGGACGAGGAGATTGCGCTCGTCCTGGGCCGGGTCACCGCGCGGTCGCTGCACCCGATGGATCTCAAGAAGATCCTGGCGGGCGAGGTCGTGACGGCGCTGTACGGCCTGGAGGCGGCGATGGCCGCGCGGGCCGGGTTCGTCGCCCAGTTCTCCAAGAAGTCGTTCACGGACGTCGAGTCGCTGCCGGTCGTCGACGTCGCCGCGCACGGCACGGAGACGGTGGCAGCGGTGCTCACCAAGGTCCTGGAGTTCACGCCGAGCGCATCGGCGGCCCGGCGGCTGGCGAAGCAGAACGCGCTGCGGCTGGTCGTCGAGGGCGCCGAAGGACAGCAGACGGTGGTGCTCGCCGAGGCCGACGCGGTACGGCCGCTGGCCGAGGTGCTCGCCGAGCGGGTGGCGGGCGACGGCACCGCCTACCTCAAGGCCGGGCGCAAGCTCGCCCGGCTCGACGGCCGCTGACCGTCCGGCAGCGGTACGGCAGGCACCCCGCAGACATCCCACGGGCAGACGGGCGGCCGGTGCGCGTTCTTCGCGCACCGGCCGTTTCCGTACGCCGGCGGGGTGTGCGTACCGTGCCGGCGTGCCGGTCCGTGGCGGACGTGTCCTACACGGATTTCCTGCGGTTGCCGCGCAGGGCGGTCCAGAGCCGGTCCCCCACCGCGACGATGATGACCGCGCCGATCAGCTGGCACAGGTGGCGGATCCAGTCGATGCCCCTGGTGTCGTTCACCCCGATCCCGGTGGCCACCCAGTTGCCCAGGACGCTGCCGAGCATTCCGAAGATCACGGTCAGCCAGAGCGGGATCTGCTGCTTGCCCGGGATGATGGCCTTGGCGATCAGGCCCAGGATCAGGCCCACGATGATGGCCCACAACCAATTCATGTCGCCTCCTCCGGCGCGAACGGAGCACGGACCGTGCCCCGCCAGTGTCACGCCGCTTCCCGTACGCCGCACGCCGGAGCCCGGCGTACGCCGTGCGTCGGGCACCGTCCGGGCACCCGATGGCACGCCCCGGTCTCGTACCGGGCGCACCCGCGGCGTACCGTGGGAGCGTCCGGAAGCGGGGAGAATCCGGCATGAGCGACCAGGTGGTGGAACGTGATGCGGAAGCAGAGCAGCGCTGAGACCTTCCGGATCACGGGGGCCCGGCAGGGGCTGTCCGACGATGTGCGGGGACGGCAGCGGCGCTATGTGATCTCGATGGTGGTACGGACGGTGGCCGTGGTGCTCACCATCGTGCTCTGGAACGTCGAGCGGCCCATCGCTATCGCGACGCTGGTACTGGGCTTCGGGCTGCCGTACGTGGCGGTCGTCATCGCCAACGCGGGCCGGGAGAACGTCCCTTCGCTCCCTTCGACGTTCGTCGCGGCGCCGGCCCGTCCGGCGCTGGCGCCCGGCGGCGGTGACCGGCCCGCGGAGCCGGTAGCGGAACCCGGACAGGCGGACGCGACGGACCGGCAGGCCGGCCACGGCTGAGCTTCGGGCAGTGCGGAAGCTCAAGGGAGCCTCAGATCAACTCCGAGCAATCCTGCGGATCCAGTGCACCCGCCCCACCCTCGCGTGACATACTGCGTCTGCGCTCCGCATCCCCCGTCGGAGCGATGGACCGACGCCGGGCGGCTCCCCCCGTGGCTGCCCGGCGTCGCCCTGTTCGGCTTGTGCCGCAGGGCAGTTGGCGGGACCGTCGGCGCCGCGCGGTACGGGACGTAGGGTTGAGGCTGTGAACTCCCCTGATCTTCCCGGCTCCACCGAGAGCGCCGTCATCTGCTCGGCCAAGGGCTGCCGCGCCGCCGCGGTGTGGGTGCTGGCCTGGAACAACCCGAAGCTGCACACTCCCGACCGCCGCAAGACCTGGCTGGCCTGCGAGGAGCACCGGGAGCATCTGTCGCAGTTCCTGGACGTGCGCGGCTTCCTCAAGGACGTGGTGACGCTGGAGGATTGGGAGTCCTCGGCCTCCGGGAGCTGAACCGTCGGCGGGCGGCCCGGCCTGCGGTGGCCGTCGGCTCCGTGCGGGCCGGGCGCAGGCCGCGCGCGGGGGGCCGGGCTCAGCCGCCGATCGCCGACATGGGCCGCTCGGGCTGGAGGAAGGACGGGTCGTCGAGCCCGGATCCGGCCTTCTTGCCCCACATCGCGAGCTTCCATATGCGGGCGATCTCGGCATCCGGCGCGTCCGAGCGCAGGGCCGAGCGCAGATCGGTCTCCTCGGTGGCGAACAGGCAGGTCCGCACCTGTCCGTCAGCGGTCAGCCGGGTGCGGTCGCAGGCCCGGCAGAACGGTCGGGTGACCGAGGCGATGACGCCGACGCGGTGCGGTCCGCCGTCCACGATCCAGCGTTCGGCGGGCGCCGCGCCGCGCTTCTCCTCGCCCTCGGGGGTCAGCGTGAAGCGGGTGCGGAGGGAGGCGAGGATGTCGCCCGCGGTGATCATGCCGTCGCGCTTCCAGCCGTGCTGGGCGTCGAGCGGCATCTGCTCGATGAAGCGGAGTTCGTAGGAGTTCTCCACGGCCCAGGCGAGCAGGTCGGGGGCCTCGTCGTCGTTGAGCCCGCGCATCAGGACGGTGTTGACCTTGACCGGGGTCA
This sequence comes from Streptomyces pinistramenti, assembly GCF_020564935.1. GTDB lineage: Bacteria > Actinomycetota > Actinomycetes > Streptomycetales > Streptomycetaceae > Streptomyces > Streptomyces pinistramenti. Next base: position 171,165 of record NZ_JAJCXB010000007.1, on the reverse strand, counting down.
GTCCGGCGGCGTGGGCGGCGGCCAGGCCGCGCAGTACGTCGCCGTGCCGCTTGCGGCGGGTCATGGTCTGGAAGACGTCCGGGCGGAGGGTGTCGAGCGAGACGTTGACGCGGTCCAGGCCGGCTTCGCGCAGGGCGGCGGCGGTGCGTTCCAGCCCTATGCCGTTGGTGGTCAGCGACATCTGAGGGCGGGGGGTCAGGGCGGCGACGCGTTCGACGATGCCGGTCAGGCCGGGGCGGAGCAGGGGCTCGCCGCCGGTGAAGCGGACCTCGTCGATGCCCAGCTCGGTGACGGCGATGCGGATGAGCCGGACGATTTCGTCGTCGGTGAGCAGGTCGGGCTTGGCGAGCCACTGCAGGCCCTCTTCCGGCATGCAGTACGTGCACCGCAGGTTGCAGCGGTCGGTGAGCGATACGCGCAGGTCGGTGGCCACCCGACCGTAGGTGTCGATGAGCACTGGACCCCCTCCCCGATTCGGATCATTACTCTTCGAGCCTACGCGATGGGGGTGACAGTGAGCAGGCGTGAGAAGCACGAGGTGAGCGGGGTGGCGTCGTATATCTCTACGATGCCGCCCCGCCCGGGGTCCGTGCGGATGTGCGATGCGCCCCGGGGCCGTACGTCGGCTCAGTGCGCCCCGGTGCCGGTCAGTGAACGGACCTCCAGTTCGGCGTACTTCTTCACGTCGGGCTCCTCCTTGGAGAGCCGGGATCCCAGCCAGCCGAGGAGGAAGCCCAGCGGGATGGAGATCAGACCCGGGTTCTCCAGCGGGAAGAAGTGGAAGTCCACGCCGGGGAACATCGAGGTCCCGGCACCGGAGACGACCGGTGAGAAGAGCACGAGGACGACGGATGAGGCCAGGCCGCCGTAGATGGACCACAGGGCGCCCTGGGTGGTGAAGCGCTTCCAGAACAGGCTGTAGAGCAGCGTCGGGAGGTTGGCGGACGCGGCGACGGCGAAGGCGAGCGCGACCAGGCCCGCGACGTTCAGGCCGCGGGCGAAGACGCCGAGGACGATGGCGACGGCGCCGATGCCGACGGTCGCCCAGCGGGCCGCGCCGACCTCTTCCTTCTCGGTGGCCCTGCCCTTGCGGATGACGTTCACGTAGAGGTCGTGCGCGAAGGACGAGGACGAGGCGAGGGTGAGCCCGGCGACCACCGCGAGGATGGTGGCGAAGGCGACCGCGGAGATGACGGCGAGCAGGATCGCACCGCCGGTGGAGTCGGGGCCGCCGCCGATCTGCTGGGCGAGCAGCGGCGCGGCGGTGTTGCCCGCCTTGTTGGACGCGGTGATCGCGCCGGGCTTGATGAGGGCGGCGGCGCCGAAGCCCAGCGCGATGGTCATCAGGTAGAAGACGCCGATGATGCCGATCGCCCAGTTCACGGACTTCCGGGCGGCCTTGGCCGTGGGCACGGTGTAGAAGCGGATGAGGATGTGCGGCAGTCCTGCGGTGCCGAGTACCAGGGCGATGCCCAGGGAGATGAAGTCGATCTTCGAGGTGGCGCTCACACCGTACTTGAGGCCGGGCTCCAGGAAGGCGGCGCCCTTGCCGCTGTTCTCGGCGGCGGCGCCGAGCAGCGAGGAGATGTTGAAGTGGAACTTCAGCAGCACCAGGAACGTGATCAGCAGGGTGCCGGCGATCAGCAGCACCGCCTTGACCATCTGGACCCAGGTGGTGCCCTTCATGCCGCCGATGGAGACGTACAGGATCATCACGATGCCGACGAGGACGACGACGAGGATCTTGCCGGTCTCGCTGGTGATGCCGAGGAGCAGGGTGACCAGGGCGCCGGCGCCGGCCATCTGCGCGAGCAGGTAGAAGATCGAGACGACGATGGTGGAGGCGCCGGCCGCGGTGCGCACCGGGCGCTGGCGCATCCGGTAGGCGAGGACGTCGCCCATGGTGTAGCGGCCCGAGTTGCGCAGCGGTTCGGCGACCAGGAGCAGGGCGACGAGCCAGGCGACGAGGAAGCCGATGGAGTAGAGGAAGCCGTCGTAGCCGGAGAGCGCGATGGCGCCCGCGATACCCAGGAAGGACGCGGCGGACATGTAGTCGCCCGAGATGGCCAGGCCGTTCTGGAAGCCGCTGAACTGGCGGCCGCCGGCGTAGAAGTCCTCGGCGCTCCTGGTCTGGCGGCCGGCCCAGACGGTGATGCCGAGCGTGGCGGCGACGAAGACGGCGAAGAGGCTGACGATCAGGGTGCGGTGCTCGCCCGCGCCGCCCGCGGCGAGCTGGAGGGCGAGCGGCTGCTGCGTGAGGTTCATGCGTCGCCCTCCAGGCGGGTCTTGATGGCCTCGGCCCTGGGGTCGAGCCGGGCCGCCGCGTGGCGGGAGTACCACCAGGCGATGAGGAAGGTGGTGAGGAACTGGGCGAGGCCGAGGACGAGGGCGACGTTGACGTGGCCGAGGATCTTGAGTGCCATGAAGCCGCCCGCGTAGCTGGACAGCAGGACGTAGGCGAGGTACCAGGCGATGAAGGCGACCGTGAGCGGGAAGGCGAACGAGCGGTGTGCGTGGCGCAGTTCGGCGAACTCGCCGCTCGCCTGCACCTCGGTGAAGGGGTACGGAACGCCGCCGGGGCCCGCTTCGGTGGGGGGCGGCCGGACGGTGTCTGCAGATGCCGGGCCGGTTTCCGGGGTGCCGCCGGACGGCGGCTGGTGCGGCCCGGGGCCGGAGGGCGGTGCGCTGCTCACGGATTCTCCTGACACGGGGTGACCGCCGGCGGGACGACGGCGGAGGACAGGCAAGTGACGTGGATCACGCATCGTAGAGGTGCGGCCACTGCTTTCAACAGGGGTTGATGGTTGAATTCCGCAGCCAATGGGTCGGTCGGCCGCCACCGCCCGGCGTGCGGTTCGTTGTGCCGGATGTGAATCCGCCGCCGCATCCGCCCCTCCCCCAGCCGTCCCGTCCCGGGCGGCGCCCGTTCGGCAGCGTGCGGCTGCCGGTCCCGCTCGCCGTCGATCCGCCGGCACCCCGGCGGCAGGGCGCGGGACCAGGCCGCTGGTACGGCCCCCGCATCCCGCTGCCCCCGTTGAGCATCGGCGCGCTGCGGAGAGGGTGCTGAGCCACCGTCAAGTCAGCACTGCTGTCGGGGTGTTGAGCTTTCCCGTCAGAGACGTGCGGCCGGTGGGTGCGACATGTCGCGGCCCAGGTACGCGGCGAGGCGGTCGGCGGCGGTCGCGCCGGGCGGGGCGGGGCGCTCCGGGGCGAAGGAGCCGCCTTCGGTGCGCGGCGCGGCGCCGTAGATCCGCCGTGCGGCGGCCAGCGTCTCCTCGGCGACCTCCGGCGCCAGCCCGGTCGGCGCGCCGATGGCCCGCGCCAGATCCCAGCCGTGCGCGAGGAGTTCGACGACGACCTGCTGGACGAGCATCGCGCCCGGTGCCGCGTACGGCCCGAAGGTGCGGTGCAGCATGCCGCTGCCGGTGAACGCGGCGAGCGCGGCCCGCGTGCTCTCCTCGAAGGCGGTGGCGTGGTCGTCGCCGAGGTGGTCGGCGGCGTGGTCGGTGCGCGGGGTGCCGTCGGCGACCGAGGCGGCCATGAGGTTCTCCCACACCAGGTGGCCGAGCAGTTCGCGCACCCGCCAGCCGCCGCACGGGGTCGGCAGCTCCAGGTCGGCGGGCCGTACGGCGGCGGCCAGGGTGGCGACCTCGCGGGCGACCGTCTCGTAGGCGTACAGCACCCGGTCCGGGTCGCACTCCGCGAAGGCGGTGCGGTCGATCCCCACCGGGGTGCGGTGGGCGCGCAGGGCGGCGGCGGTCCAGGTGCCCGCGCGGTCCCAACGGGGCGGCGCGGGGCGGCCGGTGAGCGCGCAGAGCAGTTCCCAGTAGCGCGCGACGGACGGTTCCGCGGCGGCCTCCAGCTGTTCCCGCAGCCGGTCGCGGGCGGCGGCGCCGTCCCCGTCCGGCGGGTCGGCGGTGGCCGCCTGGGTGGGGAGCCAGGCGGCGACGAGTTCGGCGACGTAGGGGGCCGCGGCCGGCGAGTCCGGGGCGACGCCGGCGGCCAGCGCCGCCTCGCCGCGCTCGCGCATCAGCTCCGCGACGCGCAGCGAGGCGGCCTCTCCCGTCTCCTGTCCGGCGTCCGGCTGCCCGGCCCCGGGTGTGTGCTGTGCGCTGTATTCGGCCAACCGCCGCAGTGCGGACCGCAGTTCCGGCTCGCGGACCAGTGCGGCCAGTTCGATCCAGGCGCCGATCTGTTCCGGCGTCGGGTCGTCGGGCAGGTCAGGGGTGGCGGCCAGCAGGCCGCTGCGGTAGGCGGGGGCGTCCACTCCGTCCAGGGCGTCGTCGATGAAGTCCGCGATGATGCGGCGGCGTTCCCCGGCCGAGAGGCGGGCGATTGCGGTCATGTCCGGCAGCTCCTCTGCTGCGCTGCCCCGCGCGGCCACCGAGCGCAGTACGGCGCATTGCAGCCGCAGGGTGCGGATCTGCGCATCCAGGGCGTCCGCCCAGCGTGCCGCCGTCTCGGCGACGGTGCTCTCGCGGTGCAGGACGGACCGGATCGCCGCCGTCCCCAGGCCCAGTTCGCGCAGCGTGCGCACGATTTCCAGGCGGGCGGGGGCGTCGGGGCCGTACAGCCGGTAGCCCGCGGGGGTGCGGGCGGCGGGCGGCAGCAGGTCCAGGTCCGACCAGTTCCGGATGGTCTTGACCGGGATTCCGGTCAGATGAGCCAAGGCGCCGATCGTGACCAGGCCCGTGCCGTCCTCGTACATGCCCTCCACTTTCGGGTCTCCCACGGGGGGAGACTCAAGCACGCGGGGGCCGGGCTGCGGGCAGCGGGGCGGCGGGCGGGCGGTCAGACCGCTTCGCGGCAGGCCGGCGCGGTGTCGTACGGGGGTGGCGCGGGGCCCGCGGCGGCGGCCCGCAGCACCCCGCCGGCCAGCGCGAACTGGGCGGCGGCATAGCTGAGCATGACCCAGAACTGCGGCTCGGGAAGCTGCGGCCAGTCGGCGATGCCGGTGGCGATGAGGGTGTCGGAGAGCAGGAAGAGCAGTCCGCCGGCCGCGGCGAGGGGACCGGCACGGAGGGCACCGAAGGCCATCGCGGTGAGCAGCAGGCTGTATCCGGCCACCGGGACGCGCATCGCGGCGGGCAGGCCGGGCCACAGCAGCGTCACGGTGGCGGCCCAGGCGACGAGGTAGACGGCGGCCGCCGCGCCGGTACGGCTCCGCCGCAGCGCCGTGCCGTGGCGTGCGGACAGCGCGAGGTAGCAGAGGTGTCCGGCGGCGAACGCGCCCATGCCCAGCAGGAAGAGGGTGTCGCCGCCCGCCTGGAGGAGGGTGTCGCCCGCGCAGCCGCACACCAGCGCGGCGGCCAGCAGCGGCGGGCCGCCGCGGCTGAGTGCGTAGCCGGCCAGGACCGGCATCAGCGCGGGTTTGGTGAGGTGGACGACGAGGTCGGCGGGGCCGTGGCCCGGTCCGGCGGCGCGCAGGAGCAGCGCGGTGAGGTGGACGGCGGCCAGCACCGCGAAGACGGCGAGCAGCAGCCGGGCGGCGCGGGGCCGCGGACGCAGCGGGCTCACGCGGTGCGCTCGCCCGCGGTGGCCGCCGTCGCGGGAGCGGCTTCGGCGGCCCGGCCGGACGGCGAAGGCGCAGCGGACGTCCGGGAGTTGGTGTCGGCCGGCTGCCAGCCGGGGCCGCGGAACACCCGCCCGGCGCGCTCGCTCCAGCTGCCTGCCGCCCGGATGTCGCGGGCGATGGCGGCGTACTCGTGGGTGGCGACGCGCAGCGGGTTGAAGGTGTCGATGTTCTTGGTGAGGCCGTAGACCGGCCGCTCGGTCTCGGGGACGAACGAGCCGAACATCCGGTCCCAGACGATCAGGATCCCGCCGAAGTTGCGGTCCAGGTAGCCGCCCTGCGAGGCGTGGTGGACGCGGTGGTGGGAGGGGGTGTTGAGGACGAACTCGAAGGGCCTGGGCAGTTTGCCGACCCGCTCGGTGTGCACCCAGAACTGGTAGACGAGGTTCGCGCCGGAGCAGAAGGCGATGGCCGCCGGATGCACGCCGAGCGCGACCAACGGCACGTAGAACGGCCAGACGGTCCAGGTCGTCCAGGGCTGCCGCAGCGCGGTGGTGAGGTTGAACTTCTTGCTGGAGTGGTGCACGACGTGGCAGGCCCACAGGATGCGGATGACGTGGTGGCCGCGGTGCGACCAGTAGTAGAAGAAGTCCTGCGCGAGCAGCATCAGCAGCAGCGTCCACCACAGCACCGGCACGCGCAGCGGGGTGAGTTCGTAGACCGCGGCGTAGATCGCGACGATCGGGATCTTCCACAGCGCGTCGAAGACCAGGCTGCCGAGTCCCATGCCGACACTGGTGGCCGCGTCCTTGGCCTCGTAGCCCGCCGCGTCCTCGTCGGGGTGCAGGCGGTAGCTCACCATCTCGATGACGGTGAGCAGGACGAAAGCGGGAACGGACCACAGCACGACATCGGGAAGGTGCGGCATGCCCCGCACCATAAGGGCGGCGGACGGGGCGCCGCTAGAGGTGGTTACCGATAAGTATGTAAGACGCGCCGTCAGCTGCCGACACCCCTGTACCACCGGTAACCACTGGTCGGAAACTTGCCCCTTTTATTCACTTACGCCCGCCTCGCTCTCGTCACCGTCCGGCCCGCCGGATCCGCCTGACCGGCCGTGAGCGGATGCCGGGCGGCCGGCGCGGGGATGCCGCCCGCGCGGGGGCCGGGCCGACGGCGGTTCGGTGACTGTCGGTCCCGGCCCGTATCCTCAGTGACCATGCTCGAAGACCACATGGCAGCAGCCGACCCGATCACGCCGAGGATCGGGCAGCAGCCGGGACCGCCGACCCCGCCGGCCCCCTGGCCGGACGCGTATCCGGAGGGCTACGCGGTGGTCGACGTCGAGACCACAGGACTGGCCCGCGACGACCGGATCATCTCCGCCGCCGTGTACCAACTCGACGCGCAGGGCGAGTTCCAGGACCACTGGTACACCCTGGTCAACCCGCAGCGCGATCCGGGCCCGGTGTGGATCCACGGCCTCACCAGCGAGGTGCTGTCCGGCGCCCCGCTCTTCCCGGAGATCGTCCCCGAGCTGTCCCGCCGCCTGGCGGACCGCGTACTGGTCGCGCACAACGCCATGTTCGACTGGTCGATGATCGCGCGGGAGTACGCGCGCGCCCGCGCGGTGGCCCCGGTGGACCGCCGGCTGTGCACGATCGCGCTCTCCAAGGAACTGCGCCTCCCGCTGCCCAACCACAAGCTGGAGTCCCTCGCCGCCCACTACGGCGTGGTGCAGGAGCGCGCCCACCACGCCCTGGACGACGCCCGGGTGCTGGCCGAGGCGTTCCGGCCCAGCCTGCGCCGGGCCGCGCGGGAGAATCTGCGCCTGCCGCTGCTGACCTGCCAGCCGCTCACCGAATGGTCCGACACCCCGGCGCCCCGGCAGCACACGGACTCGGCGTCGTACCGCCCCGGCACCTGGCGGCCGTCCCGCAAGCGCCCCGCCTGCCCGTACCCCAATCCGGGGCGCTACGAAGCGGGCGGCCGGCTGGTGCAGGGCATGCGGGTCGCCTTCTCCGGGGACACCTCCGTCGACCGCGAACTACTGGAGGACCGCGCCGTCGAGGCCGGGCTGCACGTCGCGACGAGCCTGTCCCGGCTCACCAGCCTGCTGGTGACCAACGACCCCGACGCGCAGACGTCCAAGACCGCCAAGGCCCGCTCGTTCGGCACGGTCGTGATCGACGAGGCCGCCTTCATGCAGCTGCTCCAGGACGTGGCGCCTGCGTCCGGGTGAAGCGCGGCCAACACACCCGCCGACGCCTCGTCCCGTGGCCGGCCCGCGCCACCCTGTGGCGCATGGCACGTTGCGAGGTCTGCGGAAACGAATACGGAATGACGTTCGAGGTGCACGCGCAGGGCGCGGTGCACGTCTTCGACTGCTTCTCCTGCGCCATCCACCGCATGGCGCCCATCTGTGAGCACTGCCGGTGCCAGGTCATCGGCCAGGGCGTCGAGGCCGAGGGCCACTGGTACTGCGGCGCCCACTGCGCCCGCTCCGAGGGGAGGATGGGCATCGTCGACAGAGTCTGACCCCTGGCGCGCCCCGGCGCACCGTGACGGCCCCCGGCAGGACCCCCTGCTCGGGGGTCGTCACGCTCCAGGTACCGTCAAAGCCGTGTACCGCTTCCTGTTGTCCCGGCAGTGGGTGATCCTCACCCTCGTGGGCCTCGTCCTGATCCCGGTAATGATCAAGCTGGGCTTCTGGCAGCTCCATCGTCATGAGCACAAGGTCGCGCAGAACCAGCTCATCGCGGACAACCTGCACGCGAAGCCGGTCCCGGTCACCGACCTGGCGGCTCCCGGCAGGACGCTGCCGCACGACGACATGTGGCGCCGGGTCACCGCCACCGGCACGTACGACGCCGCGCACGAGGTCGTGGTCCGCCAGCGCACCGGCTCCGACGAGTCGAGCATCGGCTACTACGTCCTCACCCCCCTGAACCTCGCCCACGGGCGGACCGTGCTGGTCAACCGCGGCTGGATCCCGGCGGGCAACGACCTCACCAAGTTCCCCGACGTCCCGGCCGCCCCCAAGGACACGGTCAGCGTGACCGGCCGGATGATGGCCGACGAGACCACCGCGGGCAGCGGGATCAAGAACACCCAGGGCCTGCCGGCCCGCCAGGTGATGCTCATCAACAGCGGGCAGCAGGCGCAGAGGCTGCACCGCCCGGTGCTCGGCGGCTACATCGAGCAGACCGCGCCGCGCTCGGCGGGCGGCACGCCGGAACAGGTCCCCGAGCCGGACCACGACAGCATCGGCCCGCACATGGCGTACGCGGTCCAGTGGTGGCTGTTCGCCGCGGCGGTGCCGGTCGGCTGGGTCATCCTGGTACGCCGCGAACGCCGGGACCAGGCGGCGGAGGCCGCCGAGAAGGCCGGCGCGGCGGCAGGGCCACCGGGAGAGACCGACGGGACCGGGGATGTGCCGGCGGCGGCGGACGCCGAGGCCGCGGCACCGGCCGACGCGGTAGCCCGGACAGCCCCCACCCCCGAATAGCTCCCCCGCCCCGCGGGAAGGGGCGCTGGATGCCCCCACGTATCGAGGACTACGCGCTCATCGGCGATCTGCAGACCGCCGCCCTCGTCGGCCGCGACGGCTCCATCGACTGGCTGTGCGTGCCGCGCTTCGACTCCGGCGCCTGCTTCGCCGCCCTCGTCGGCGGCAAGGACAACGGCCACTGGCGGCTGGCGCCCGCCGGGGCCGACGCCTGCGCCACCCGCTCCTACCGCGGCGACTCGCTCGTCCTGGACACCGTCTGGGACACCCCGACGGGCAGCGTCAAGGTCACCGACTTCATGCCGCAGCGTGACCGCGCCCCCGACGTCATCCGCATCGTCGAGGGCCTGCGCGGCCGCGTCGACATGCGCGGCGTCCTGCGGCTGCGGTTCGACTACGGCCGGGTGGTGCCCTGGGTGCGGCACACCGAAGGCTGCCGGGTCGCGGTCGCCGGGCCGGACTCGGTCTGGCTGCGCAACGACCCCCAAGTCACCACCTACGGAAAGGACTTCAGCACCCGCTCGGAGTTCACCGTCGCCCAGGGGGAGCAGGTCGCCTTCATCCTGACCTGGCACCCCTCGCACGAGCCCAGGCCGCTGCTCATCGATCCGTACGACGCGCTGGACTGCACCCTGGACGACTGGCATACCTGGTCGGCGCGCTGCCGCTACACCGGGCCGCACCGCGAGGCCGTGATCCGCTCGCTGATCACCCTCAAGGCGCTGACCTACGGCCCCACCGGCGGCATCGTCGCCGCGCCCACCACGTCCCTGCCCGAGGAGGTGGGCGGCGTCCGCAACTGGGACTACCGCTACTGCTGGCTGCGGGACGCCACCCTGACCCTCAACTCGCTGCTCGCCGCCGGCTACCTGGAGGAGGCGTCGGCCTGGCGCGACTGGCTGCTGCGCGCGGTGGCCGGCGCCCCCGACGACCTCCAGATCATGTACGGGCTGGCCGGCGAACGGCGGCTGCCGGAATCCCAGTTGCCCTGGCTGTCCGGATTCGCCGGCTCCACTCCGGTACGCATCGGCAACGCCGCCGTCGACCAGCGCCAGCTCGACGTCTACGGCGAGGTGCTGGACTCCTTCCACAGCGCCCGCACCGCCGGCCTGCCGTCGGAGCCGCATGCCTGGAACATCCAGCGGTCCCTGGTGGACTACCTCGAATCCACCTGGCGCGACCCCGACGAAGGACTGTGGGAGATCCGCGGCCCGCGCCGGCACTTCGTCCACTCCAAGGTCATGGCCTGGGTCGCCGCCGACCGCGCGGTACGCACCGTCGAGGCACACCCCTCCGCCCGGGGCGACGCGACGCGCTGGCGGGCGATGCGCGACGCCATCCACCGCGAGGTCTGCGACAAGGGCTACGACGCCGCACGCGGCACCTTCACCCAGTCCTACGGCTCCACCGAGCTGGACGCGGCAACCCTGCTCATCCCCCGCCTCGGCTTCCTGCCGGGCAGCGACCCGCGCGTCATCGGCACCGTCGACACGATCCGCAACGAGCTGACGCACGACGGCCTGGTACGCCGCTACGCCACCGACGGCAGCTCCGTCGACGGCCTGCCCGGCGGCGAAGGCACCTTCCTGGCCTGCTCGTTCTGGCTCGCCGAAGCCCTCCATCTGACCGGCAGGCCCGACGAGGCCCACGCCCTGTTCGCGCGGCTGCTCGCGCTCCGCAACGACGTCGGACTGCTCGCCGAGGAGTACGACCCGGGAGCCGGCCGGCAACTGGGCAACTTTCCGCAGGCGTTCAGCCACGTCGGCCTGATCGGGACCGCCTTCACCCTGCTCGACGGCGCGGGGGCGGACGCGAGACCCTAGAGCCATGGATCTTGGACTCACCGACCGGACATACCTCGTCACCGGAGCCACCCGCGGCCTCGGCTTCGCCACCGCCCGCGAACTGGTCGCCGACGGCGCCCACGTCGTCCTCACCGGACGCACCGAGGAGAGCGCGGCGGCGGCCGCGGCAGAGCTGGGCGAGCACGCCCTGGGCGTCGCGGCCGACAACGCCGACCCGCAGTCCGCGGCCCGCCTGGTCGCCGCCGCCCGCGAGCGGTTCGGGCGCCTCGACGGCGTCCTCATCAGCGTCGGCGGCCCGCCGCCCGGATCGGCGGCCGACACCACCGACGCACAGTGGCAGGCCGCCTTCGACGCGGTCTTCCTCGGCGCGGTCCGGCTGGCCCGCACCGTGGCGGCGGAGCTGGGCGAAGACGGCGTCATCGGCTTCGTGCTGTCCGGTTCGGTGCACGAGCCGATCGACGGCCTGACCGTCTCCAACGGCCTGCGCCCCGGCCTGGCCGGCTTCGCCAAGTCGCTCGCCAACGAGCTGGGCCCGCGCGGCATCCGGGTCGTCGGCGTGCTGCCCGGCCGGATCGCCACCGACCGGATGACCCAGCTCGACGCGCACTCCGGCGACCCCGAGGGCTCCCGCGCCCGCAACTCCGCGGCGATCCCGCTGGGCCGCTACGGCGAGCCCGCCGAATTCGGCAGGACCGCGGCGTTCCTGCTCTCGCCCGCCGCTTCCTACCTCACCGGCGTGATGGTGCCGGTGGACGGCGGGGCACGGCACGGATTCTGACGGCCGGGCGGCGCACGTACCGGCGTGCGCCGCAGGTCCCGTACGGCGCCGCGTCAGCTGACCCGTTCGGCGCGGTGCCGCACCGCGCGCAGCCGCACCTCGGCGGGCAGCCGCTCCAGCCCGGCCGAGCCGCGCGCACGGGCCACCGCCCCGTCCGAGAACCGCAGCAGGACGGTGCCGGGGTCGGCGTGCGGGGCCAGCGCCAGGACGGCCCGCACCTGCGGCCGGGTGCGGCGTCCGGTCAGCCGCACCCCGGCCCGCTCCACCCCGTCCAGCGCCTCCGTCTCGGCGGCCAGCACCCCCTCCAGCGCCCGGCCGCGCAGCGTCGCCCCTTCGCCGTCCCCGCTGTCGACCAGGATCTGGCCCAGCCGACGGCGGCGCAGCTGGCCCAGGAGCCACCACAGGAGCAGCAGGACGACGACCGCGAGGACGGCGATGACCGCGGGCCACCACCAGCCGCGGTCCACCCACCGGGTGCGGTGCTCATCGGACAGCAGGACGTCGTCGGGGCGGGTCCACGGCCAACCGCCGGGCAGCGAGAAGTGCCACGCCGACGCGAGGCCGAGACCGGCGAGCAGCACCACACCGCCGGTGCCCAGCAGCACCGCGCCGATCAGCCCCAGCAACACCCGGTTGACGGTTCTGCGGACCTTGCGCATCGCACGCTCACCCCTTCTTCGGACGCCGGACCCGGACGGAAAGACCCATCCGCCGCGCCAGTCCCAGCTGTTGCAGCCCTTCACCGAGCGCCGCGCGGAGATCCGTACGCACCTCGTCCAGCTCCCTGAAGTGCGAGACCGCCCTGGCCCTCGTCTTACGGCGGCGCACCGACAGCTGCACGGACTGGACGCCGGGCACCTCCATGGCACGGTCGCGCAGCACCAGGGCGGCGGCCGACCGGTCGAGCCCGGCCCGGACGTCCGGGGCCGTGCGGCGCATCGGCAGCAGCCCGCGCAGCCCCGGCGTGAGCGCCAGCAGGATCAGCCAGAAGCCGATCAGCACGGCGGCCGCCGCGGCGCCGAGCACCCAGGCGTTGTCCAGGTGCCGGGTGGCCAGTTCACCGGCGAGCCGTTTGCGCCAGGCCATCGCCGGGCGGCCGGCCCGCACCGCCGCCACGTCGTAGAGCAGCAGCCCGGCGGCGGCCAGCAGGACCAGCGCGACGATCGCCGCCGGAACCCTGCGGGACGACCAGAAGCGGCCCGCCCTGCCGTACGCCTGGGCCCGCTGTGCGGCGTCCGGCCGTGGCGGGCCGGCGGGGGCCGCTTCTTTCTCGATGACCGGCAGTCTCCGGGTGGGCTCGTCGTCGCTCATCGCACCCGTTCCCGGCCCGCCGACTCCTCCAGCGGTGAGTGCAGGCGCTCCACCTCCACCGCCACATCGGGCACCTCCATGCCCGCCAACGCCCTTACCCGCTCGGCGACTTGGTACCGCACCGTGCCGCACTGCGCACCGATGTCGGACGGGTAGCCCAGCTCCACGGCCACCCGCACATGCGCCTCACCGAGGCTCTGCCGGTCGTCCCGCCTGCGGATGGTCACCGACGCGTGGGCGTCGGTGCGGGTGTCCGGCGCCGCGGTGCGCAGCGCCTCGCGGGCCGCCTGGGCGGCGATCTTCGCCACCACCCGGTCGGCGACCCGCGTCGCGCCCCGCTCCCCGGCCGGCACCTCGGCGACGGCGGCCGCCATGGACAGCGTCGCCACCCGGGCTCACCGCCGCCGCTCGTCGCGGCCGCCGGACCGCGTACGGAAGAAATCGCCGGCCTCCAGGTCCCCGTCCAGGAACCGGCCGGCCACGAAACCGATGGCGCCCAGGGCCGCCACCAGGACAAAGGCCCCGAAACCGCCGAAGTACCCGGCGAAACCCAGCGCCATACCGGCCAGAAGACCGACCACGGCCATACTCATCGTGCGCTCCTTCACTAGCCGCTCCGGCCGCGTCCGACGGCCGCCGGGACCTGCTGCCGCAGGGGCCGGCTACTGGAGCCTGGATTCCGCTTCCGCTTCCTCGTCCTCCTCGTCGGGCAGCTTCACATCGCTCACCGCGATGTTGACCTCGACGACCTCAAGACCGGTCATCCGCTCGACGGCGGAGATCACTTCCTCCCGGACCGCGCGGGCCACGTCGGCGATGGAGACGCCGTACTCCACCACGATTTCCAGGTCGAGTGCGGTCTGCACCTCACCGACCTCGGCCTTCACGCCGCGGGTCACGGTGCCCGACCTGCCGCCGCCCGGCACCCGGTCGCGTACCGCGCCGAGAGTGCGCGCGAAACCGCTGCCCATCGCGTGCACACCGGCCACGTCGCGGGCCGCGAGACCGGCGATCTTCTCCACGACGCCGTCGGCGATGGTCGTACGCCCACGGGACGCGGGGTCAACACCACCGCGCGCACCACCGGACGCCGTCGCTCCGCCCGACGCCCCACCGGAGGCTCCGGACCGGTTCCACTGCTCGCTGTCGGTCATCTCCGATCGTCCCTTTCCGAGGCGAGGAACGGCCTGCCGCTCCGGCGCCCACAGTAGGTGCGCTCCCCCGGGCCCGCCTCGGGGATGCGGCAGCCGGGTGCCGCATCCGGCTGCCGCCCGCGCCGTTCACGGCCGTGAACGGCGACCGGCCCCGGCCACCGTGGTGGGCCGGGGCCGGTCCGCGGACCGCAGGCGGTTACTCGCCGACGCCGGCGAGATCGCGCAGCCGACGGCCCTGGGCGGCCCGCTCGGCGGTGCGCTGTTCATCGAAGCTGCGGCCGACGGCGCCGGCCAGCAGCGCCTTGGTCTCGATGACCGCGTCGCGCGGCGCCGCGATCAGGGCCGAGGCCAGGTCGGACACCGCGGCATCCAACTCGTCGCCGGGCACGACCAGGTTGGCCAGGCCGATCCGCCCGGCCTCATCGGCATGCACGAACCGCCCGGTGGCACAGATCTCCAACGCACGCGCATAGCCCACGAGTCCGACCAACGGGTGCGTACCCGTCAGATCGGGCACCAGGCCCAGGCTGGTCTCACGCATCGCGAACTGCACGTCCTGCGCGCACACCCGCAGATCACAAGCAAGGGCGAGCTGGAAGCCCGCACCGATGGCATGGCCCTGCACCGCGGCGATGGACACCAGGTCGGTGCGCCGCCACCAGGTGAACGCGTCCTGGTACGCGGCGATGGTGGCGTCCAGCTCACTGTCCGAGCCGCGCGCCATGTCGAGGAACGACGGCTCGCCGTCGAAGCCTTCCGGTGTGAATGCCCGCCGGTCGAGGCCCGCGGAGAAGGACTTGCCCTCACCGCGCAGTACCGCGATCCGCACCGTGCCCGGCAGCAGCGAACCCGCTTCGGCCAGCGCCCGCCACATGGCCGGCGACTGGGCATTGCGCTTCGCCGCGTGGGCGAGGGTCACCGTGGCGATCTCGCCGTCCACGGTGAGCCGCACACCGTCTTTGTCGAGCAGAGTCATCAGACGCCTCCGAGTCAGCCAGTCGCACCAGCGTGCGTAAGTGACTGAACGGTAACCTCCCGGCCGACTGCTCGACCGGCCGGGGGGACACCGTGCAATACCCGGAGTCGCGGTCGTCAGGCCGAGGTGGCCTTCTTGCCCCTCGTTGCTCCGCCCCGACCGCGCAGGGACACACCGGATTCACTGAGCATCCGGTGCACGAATCCATAGGAGCGGCCGGTCTCTTCGGCCAGCGCCCGGATGCTCGCTCCGGAGTCGTACTTCTTCTTCAGGTCTGCCGCGAGCTTCTCGCGCGCGGCGCCGGTTACCCGGCTGCCCTTCTTCAGAGTCTCGGCCACCCGTGCCTCCTCGTGGGAAGTGCGCTCTGGACTCTCATGATCACCCCTCCCCGGCTTCCTGGCCACCCATTCAGCAAGGTCGATGACACCACCTTGCCAACCGTCCGTACCCGGACGAATTGGACGGGCACCGCTCCCGCCGCCCCTCCGGCCCGCACTCCGTGCCGCGATGTGCGAAAAGCGCCAGGTCAGAGGGTATGCGGCCGGACATGCGAAAGCCGGGCCCCGGTGGGCCCGGCCTCGTGTCGCAGGCTCGCCGGTGTACGAGCCGTTCTCACTCAGATGATGGATCACCCGTCGGCCGAATGATCCATACGGGGTTGATCAGGCCAGCGCGACCAGGTCCGCGTAGTCCTGGCCCCACAGGTCCTCGACGCCGTCGGGCAGCAGGATGATGCGCTCCGGCTCCAGCGCGTCCACCGCTCCCTCGTCGTGGGAAACCAGGACGACGGCGCCGGTGAAGGTGTGCAGCGCACCGAGGATCTCCTCGCGGCTGGCCGGGTCGAGGTTGTTGGTGGGCTCGTCGAGCAGCAGGACGTTGGCGGAGGAGACGACCAGCGTCGCCAGGGCGAGCCGAGTCTTCTCGCCGCCGGAGAGCACGCCTGCGGGCTTGTCGACGTCGTCGCCCGAGAAGAGGAAGGAACCCAGCGTCTTGCGGATGGCGACGAGGTCCATGTCGGGGGCGGCGGAGCGCATGTTCTCCAGGACCGTGCGGTCCGGATCCAGCGTCTCGTGCTCCTGGGCGTAGTAGCCGATCTTGAGGCCGTGACCGGGGCGCACCTCGCCGGTGTCCGGGGTCTCGACGCCGGCCAGCAGCCGCAGGAGGGTGGTCTTGCCGGCGCCGTTCAGGCCGAGGATGACGACCCGGGAGCCCTTGTCGATGGCCAGGTCGACGTCGGTGAAGATCTCCAGCGAGCCGTAGGACTTCGACAGGCCCTCGGCGGTGAGCGGGGTCTTGCCGCACGGCGCGGGGTCGGGGAAGCGCAGCTTGGCGACCTTGTCCGACGCACGGACCTCGTCGAGGCCGGCCAGCAGCCGCTCGGCGCGCTTGGCCATGTTCTGGGCCGCGACGGTCTTGGTGGCCTTGGCGCGCATCTTGTCGGCCTGCGAGTTGAGGGCCGCGGCCTTCTTCTCGGCGTTCTGCCGCTCGCGCTTGCGGCGCCTCTCGTCGGCCTCGCGCTGCTGCTGGTAGAGCCTCCAGCCCATGTTGTAGATGTCGATCTGCGAGCGGTTGGCGTCGAGGTAGAAGACCTTGTTGACGACGGTCTCGACCAGATCTTCATCGTGGGAGATCACGATGAAGCCGCCGCGGTAGGTCTTGAGGTAGTCACGCAGCCAGACGATGGAGTCGGCGTCGAGGTGGTTGGTCGGCTCGTCGAGCAGCAGGGTGTCGGAATCCGAGAAGAGGATCCGGGCCAGCTCGACGCGCCGCCGCTGGCCGCCGGAGAGGGTGTGCAGCGGCTGGCCGAGGATCCGGTCGGGCAGGCCGAGGCTGGCGGCGATGGTCGCGGCCTCCGCCTCGGCCGCGTACCCGCCCTTGGTCAGGAACTCGGTCTCCAGGCGCTCGTACTTCTTCATCGCCTTGTCGCGGGTGGCGCCCTTGCCGTTCGCCATCCGGTCCTCGTTCTCCCGCATCTTACGGAGCACGGAGTCCAGGTCACGGGCGGACAGGATGCGGTCGCGGGCGAGGACGTCCATGTCGCCGGTGCGCGGGTCCTGCGGGAGGTAGCCGACGTCGCCGGAGCGGGCGACCGAGCCGGCGGCGGGGATCCCCTCGCCGGCCAGCACCTTGGTGAGCGTGGTCTTGCCGGCGCCGTTGCGGCCGACCAGGCCGATGCGGTCGCCCTTGGCGATACGGAAGGACGCGGATTCGATGAGGACGCGGGCGCCGGCGCGCAGCTCAAGGCCGGAGGCGGTGATCACGGAAAAACTCCAGGGCAGGAAGACGGCGGAATGGACGGACGGTCCGAGAGCGGTCTACGCCGTCTAATGAACCCAAAGGAGAACTGCCATACAGGCAGTCTAACGGTGCCGCGCAACCACTTTTCCCGGCCGCGGAGCCCGCACCGGCGGCCCGGCGGCCCGCACGCGGGGCCCACAGGCGGCATGGCGTGCACGGGTACCGCGGATGCATTGTCAGTGCCGACTGCGAGACTGTGATGCAGATCTCACGGAGGTCCGGGCGCGCGGCCGCGCGGGCCCACGGACGCAAGGGAACACCGCGTTCCCGGAAAGGCGGATGCCATGACCCTCGACCCGGCGACCGCACCCAGCCTCTATCCCGCCCTGCTCTACCGCGACGCCCACGCGGCGATCCGGCAGCTCACCCGCGCCTTCGGCTTCAAGAAGGAAGCACTGTACGAGAGCGAGGACGGCACGGTGCTGCACGCCGAACTGTCCCACGGCAACGGCCGGGTGATGCTCGGCTCGAAGGGCCGCGGCGGTGCCTTCGACACGGCGATGACGGGCGCCGGGCCGACCGCCGTCTACGTCGTCGTCGGGGACACCGACGCGCACTGCGCACGGGCCGCGGCGGCCGGGGCGGAGATCCTGATACCTCCCACGGACCAGGAGTACGGCTCGCGGGACTACCTGGCCCGGGACGCCGAGGGCAACATCTGGAGCTTCGGGACGTACGTCCCCGGTGCCGCGTCCTGACGAGGACGGGCCGGTGCCGCCCGCCCTCCCGGGACGCGCACGCCGGCCCGGGTCTCACACCCCGCCGGTGTGCACCTGGAAGGCCGCCCGGCGCACGGCCTTGGCCAGCGCCGGGTCGGGGTGCGCCGCGGCCAGTGCCACCAGGACCTGCACGGTGCGCGGGTGACCGACCGCCCGTACCTCTTCCAGGAGGCGCGGGACGGAGCCCTGGACCGCCGAGTCGAGGTGCCGGATGAGCAGTTGACTCTCGCCGTGGTCGGCGACGGCCGCGGCGGTGTCCACCCACAGCCAGGTCGACTCCTCGCGCGTGAGCACGTCCGGCGCGGTCTCCGGGTCGCCGCCCTCGTGCTCGACCAGCCACAGCAGGGCGTACGGCCGCAGGGCCGGCTCGTCGGCGGCCGCGCGTACGGCGGGCTCGGCGGGGGCGCCGACCGCGCGCAGCGCCTCGAAGGCCAGCCCGCGCAGCAGCGCGTCCTCGCCGCGGGCCACGACGAGGAGTTCCTCGACCGCGGCGCCGACGGAGCGGGCGGCGAGCCAGGCGCGGTACTCGGCGCGGGCCGGTCCCGGGGTGAGCCGGGCGCAGCCGCGCAGCATCGCCGCCGCGGTCTGCTCGATGTTCCCCGCCGGGCTCTGGGCGGCGACGCAGATCTGCTCCAGCTTGACCCACACCGACCAGTTGCCCAGCGGCGTCAGTTGCGCCTCGCGGCCGCCGTCGACCGCCTCCACGCCCTGCGGCGGCACCAGTGCCCCGACGGTGGTGAGGGAGGCCAGCGCCCAGTCCAGCAGGCCGGCCAGTGACGCCCGCGCGGCGTCGTCCACCGGCCCTTCGGCGTCCGGGTCGTCCTGCCGCGGCCCGTACGGCACCTCGCAGCGCTCGGTGCGCAGTTCGGCGACCCGCTGGTCGAGCATGTCCAGCAGCATCGGCAGCCGTACCGGCCCCGCCGACAGATGCAGCAGGGACAGCAACTGCGGCACCGCTTCGACCACTTCGGCGACGATCGTCGGCCCCGCGCCCTCCGGAGCGGGGCGGGCCAGCGACCAGGCGTCGAAGAGGGCGACCCAGCCGCGCAGCGCCGCGGTGTCGTCACGGTCCCAGGCGCGCAGCCGCCAGCCGGCGCGGGCGAGGCCGCCGTGCAGTTCGATGAGCCCGGCGAGCCGTGCGCGGTCCCAGTCGGCGCGCACCTGCGCGGCGGGCAGCCCCAGCGCCCCGGCCGCGCGTTCCACCGCGGCGGCCGGCAGCGCGCCGTCCCGGCCGGCCCGCAGCCCGGCGTCCGCGCCGTCGGCCCAGCGGGCCAGGCGGGCCGCGCCGGACAGCGCGGCGCGCGCCTGCCGCGCCAGTTCCGCGGGCGGCGGGGTGCCCTCGGGCGGGCGCGGGGCCGGCCGGGCGGCCCGGGTGCTCACCGCCCGGCGGGCGGCGGCAATCGGTTGTCGGGGGACGAGTCGGAGCCGGGAGTCGCGCGGAGTACGGGACGTCACAGGAGCAGTCTTGCCGCTGACGGCCCGAAAACCCAATCGGGTGACGGGTTACGGCCTGCGCACCTCGCGGCACCTCGGCGACCCATCACGGTTGTGGCGAGTTGTCCCCCTGTACGCCCCCGTGTCACCGGACGGCGGCGCCGGGACGGCCGGCGCGAGCCCGCCGCGGGTCACATCAGCGGGGTGAGGAAGCGGCGCAGCACCTCTTCGTAGCGCGCCGGGTCGGCGTTCCACATCGCGGCGTGCGGGGCGTGCGGCACGGGGTGAAAGGTGATCAGCTCCGGGCGGCGGGCGGCGAAGGCGCGGGAGAAGGTCCAGGGCGCGAGCGTGTCGTCCGGGCCGTGGAAGAGCAGGGTGGGGACGGTCAGCGCCGCGGGGTCGACCGCGTCCGCGAGACGGTCGACGGGCAGTCCCGTGTGGCCTTCGGCGGCGCGGACGGCCAGGGGCAGCAGGGCGCGTGGCACGCGGCGGGCGGCGGCCAGCGCGCGGACGGTCGCGCGGCGGTCGAGGACCGGCGAGTCCAGGACGAGGCCGCGGATACGGCCGCGCAGCGCGGAGTTGACGGCGGCCCGCAGCGCCATCGTGGCGCCGGTGGACCAGCCGTGCAGGACCACGTCGCGGGCGCCGTAGCGGATCGCGTAGCGGATCGCCGCGTCCAGGTCGCGCCACTCGGTGTCCCCGAGGTGGTGCACACGGTCGGCGGTCTGCGGGGCGCCGACGTCGTTGCGGTGGGCGAGGTCGAGGACCGGGAGCTGGTGGCGCCGCAGGAACGGCAGGACGACCATCGGGTGCTCGCGGGTGGTGCCCAGGCCGTGCGCGGTGATGACCCAGGTCTCGCGGGCGCCGGGGACGAACCAGGCCGGAAGGGCGCCGAGTTCGCCGGGGATGTCGACGTCGGCGCATTCCAGGCCGAGCGCGTCGCGCGGGTTGCCGATGTACACCTGCGGGGTCAGCCGCATCCGGATGCCCGGGGCGAGCGTCCCGTGGGTGACCCGCTCCAGGCGGCGTACGACGGTGTCCGCGGGGTGCGGGGTGTGGTGCACGACGGGGCCGACGACGGCGTGGCAGCCGCTGCCGGTGAGGCCGTAGGTGCCGGGCCGCAGGGACGCCAGGCTGCGGGTGAGGGTGATCAGCTCGTCGGTGACGGAGTGCACCGTGAGGCGGGAGTCGCCCGGGAAGGGGTGGTCGGGGGACGGCTTCAGGATGGCGTCGCCGGCGTACCGGCCGACCGCCACCGCGGCCGCCCCGGCGCCGATCACGGTGGTGGCGGCCGCAGCCGCCGCAGTACCCAGGCGCATCTGCTCAGTGTGCGGAGGGCCGGCGGGCGCGGCCAGCGGGCGGGCGCGGGCGGGTGACGGAAACCGCGGCGCGAGCGCCGCTCAGCCCCCGTCGCCGGTCTACTGGCCGTAGCCGCGCAGCTTGCGGCCGGCCTCGTCGAGCCGGGCGTCCGACAGCAGGGCGGGGGTCAGTCCCGGCACGGAGGACGCGGCGAGCCAGACCCGGCACATCCACTCCAGTTGGGCCGTGCGGTCCAGGGCCTGGCCGAGGCTCGCGCCGTACGCCATGGTGCCGTGGTTCCGCAGCAGGCAGGCGGTGCGGTCGCGCAGCGCGTCGAGCACGTGCGCGGCGAGTTCCTCGCTGCCGTAGAGCGCGTACGGGGCGACCCGGACGGGGCCGCCGAGCGCGGCCGTCATGTAGTGGACGGGCGGGAGTTCGGGGACCAGGGTGGAGACGGCCGTGGCGTGCGGGGCGTGGGTGTGCACGATCGCGGCGGCCGTGGTGCTGCGGTAGAGCGCGAGGTGCATGGGGAGTTCGCTGGTGGGCCGCAGGGTGCCGAGGGCGGGCCGGCCGTCGAGGCCGACGGCGGTGAGGTCGGCGGGGCCGAGCTGCTCATAGGGGACGCCGCTGGGGGTGACCAGGATCAGGTCACCGACGCGTACCGAGACGTTGCCCGAGGTGCCGACGACGAGGCCGTCGGTGACGGTGCGGCGGGCGGTGGCGACGAGTGCGTCCCAGGCGCTCGCGAGGGCCTCCCGGTCCGGCGTGCCGGAGGGTTCCGGGCCTGGTGGCACGGCATCCGCGCCCGGCCGGGGCGAGGGGGCGGGGCGGTCCTTCACGGGGTCCTCCGGGTGCGTGGGCGAGGGCGCGCTGCGCGTTACCGTACGGGGGCGGCCGCAGCGCGGGGAAGCGGCCGGCGGATGGTGCCCGCGTGGCCCCTGGGACTCCTCCTCGTGAACAGTGCGGGGGTGTCACCGATGCGCCCGGTCACGTTCATCTTCCGTTCATCCACTCTTCCTACGGTCTCAGCGTCTCTGACCATCGAACTGATTGCCTGGGTGAATGGAACACATCACGCTTCTCATCGGGATCGTGATCGTCACGGCCTTGGTGTTCGACTTTACGAACGGCTTCCACGACACGGCCAACGCGATGGCCACCACCATTTCCACCGGGGCACTTCAGCCCAAGATCGCGGTGGCGATGTCGGCTTCGCTGAATCTCGTCGGCGCTTTCCTTTCGGTGGAGGTCGCCAAGACCATCTCCGGCGGAATCATCGACGAGAGCGCCGGCATCAGACCTGAAGTGATCTTCGCCGGTCTGGTCGGCGCGATCGTCTGGAACCTCCTCACCTGGCTCGCCGGCCTCCCCTCCAGCTCTTCGCACGCCCTGTTCGGCGGCCTGATCGGCGCCACGCTGGTGTCGGTCGGCACGGACGGTGTGCACGGCGGGGCCGTCGTGATGAAGGTCCTCATCCCGGCAGTGGCCGCCCCGATCGTCGCCGGCATCGCCTCGATGGCCGCGACCCGGCTCACGTACCGGCTGGCCCGCAACCGCGACGAGCAGGAGACCGCCAAGGGCTACCGCGCAGGCCAGATCGCCTCTGCGGCCCTGGTCTCGCTGGCCCACGGCACCAACGACGCACAGAAGACGATGGGTGTGATCACGCTCGCGCTGATCACCGGCGGAGTGGTCGCCCCGCACGCCGACCCGCCGCTGTGGGTCATCGCCTCGGCCGGTCTGGCCATCGCGCTCGGCACGTACCTGGGCGGCTGGCGGATCATCCGCACGATGGGCAAGGGCATCACCGACATCCAGCCGCCGCAGGGCTTCGCCGCCCAGACCGGCGCCGCCGCCACCATCCTGGCGTCCTCGCACCTCGGCTTCGCGCTCTCCACCACCCAGGTCTGCTCGGGTTCGGTGATGGGCTCGGGTCTGGGCCGCAAGGGCGGCGTGGGGCGCTGGTCGACGGCCGTCCGGATGGTCGTGGCCTGGTGCCTGACCCTGCCGGCCGCCGGGCTGGTGTCGGCCGGTGCCGCGCTCCTGGCCGACCAGGGCGACTGGGGTGTCGCGGCGGTCGCCATCCTGGCGCTCGGCGTCTGCGGCGCCATCTTCGCCGCGTCCCGGCGCAAGCCGATCGACCACACCCACGTCAACGAAGCGCCGGAGCCGGCCGGAGTGGTCACCGCGGCCCTCCAGACCGTCACCCCTCCCCCGGCAGGACAGACCGTGCCCGCCCAGGAGGCGGCCGGTGCCATCACCCCGGCGAACGGCGCCGGCGCCCCGCGCGCCAAGACCGCGTCCCTCACCAGCTAGCCGGCTGCCCTCACCTAAGGAATCCGCAACATGAGTATCGACTGGGCAGCTCTCGGCCAGGTCTTCGGCGTCACCCTCGTGGTGACGGTCGGGATCGTGGGCCTGTTCACGGTCGGCATCGTCGGTACGGCGCGCACGACGCAGCAGGAGGGTGCCGCGGCCGGCGCAGGCGCACCCGGGGCCGGGGCGCGGATCGGTGCGTACGCCGCCTTCGCGGTGTGCGCGGCGGCCGTGGCGTACGGCATCTATCTGATCGTCGCCGCCTGACGCGGCCTGGTACGACGGCGCGTCCGAGGCGCCCGGTGGTCCGCTGTGGTGCGGCTGCCGGGCGCCTCGTCCGTGCGTCCGCCGGCCGTCCTGTGGTGTGCGCCACAGCGCATGACGGGGCGGAGCACCGCAGGTCAAGGGTGAGTTGACGGCGTTCGCGGGGCGTGGTGGACTGCCGGAGCCAATCGGCGACAGAAGAGGAAGTCCGGTGAGAATCCGGCGCGGTCCCGCCACTGTCACCGGGGAGCGCTCCTCCAACGAAGGCCACGGTCCGACCGTGCCCGCCCGCCGGGTGGGTACGCGGGGACGGGAAGGCCGGGGGAAGCGCCGATCCGGGAGCCAGGAGACTCTTGTCGCCGTCACGTCGAGCCAGGGCGCGGACCCTGAGTGAGGACATACCGCCATGCCCGGCCGCAGTTCGAGATCTTCGCGCGACGACGCACCGGCCCCCGCTGCCGTCGGCCTGTCCCTTCGAGGCGTGACGGCGGCCTGATCCGATGCGTGCCGAACACGCCGGCTACGCGTGCGGCGCAGCCCTCGGCTTCCTCGGCGACCTGATCGCCGCCGATCCCCGACGCGGCCACCCGGTGGCCGCGTTCGGCCGGGCCGCGGCCGCCGTCGAATCCCGTCTCTGGCGCGACCACCGCGGCTACGGCGCGGCCCACGCCGTGCTGTGCGCGGGCGGCGCCGCCGCGGGTGCCGCCCTGCTGGAGCGCGCCGTACGCGGCGGCCCGCGCGCCCATGGCCCGGCCCGCGCAGCCGCCGGCACGGCGCTGACCGCGGCGGCCGTCTGGGCCGTCCTGGGCGGCACCTCACTCGGCCGGGAGGCGCGCGCCATCGGCGACGCGCTGCTGGCCGGGGACACGGACCGGGCGCGGCGGCGGCTGCCGCATCTGTGCGGACGCGACCCGCAGGCGCTGGACGGACCGCAGATGGCGCGCGCGGTCGTCGAGTCGGTGGCGGAGAACACCTCGGACGCCGTCGTGGGCGCGCTCGTCTGGGGCGCGTTGGGCGGCGTGCCGGGTCTGGTGGCGTTCCGGGCCGTGAACACGCTGGACGCGATGGTGGGCCACAAGTCGCCCCGTTACCGGAAGTTCGGCTGGGCCTCGGCCCGGCTCGACGACGTGGCCGGCTGGCCGGGCTCCCGGCTCACCGCCGCGCTGACGGTGCTCGCCGCACCGGACAGGCGGGCCGCCGCGCGCGCCTGGAAGGCGGACGGCGCCGCGCATCCGAGCCCCAACGCGGGCCCGGTGGAAGCCTCGTTCGCGGGCGCGCTGGGAGTGCGCCTCGGCGGCACGCTGACGTACGGCGGACGCATGGAACACCGGCCGCAGCTCAACGGCGCGGGCCGGCCGGCCGGGGCCGCCGACATCGCGCGTGCGGTGCGGCTCTCGCGCCGGGTGGGTGTGCTGGCGCTGACGACGACGGTCGCCGGGCGGCTGGCCGCGGGCGCGCTGCGCTCCGCGGTCTCCCGGCACGGAAGGAGAACCGGGTGAACGGGCGGCACACGGCGCCGGGCGGGGCGCTCGGCGGCGGCCTGCTGGTCGCGGGTACGACGTCGGACGCGGGCAAGAGCGTGGTCACGGCGGGGATCTGCCGCTGGCTGGCGCGGCAGGGCGTGCGCGTCGCGCCGTTCAAGGCGCAGAACATGTCGCTGAACTCCTTCGTGACCCGCCAGGGCGCGGAGATCGGCAGGGCGCAGGCGATGCAGGCCGCGGCCGCCGGGGTGGAGCCGACCGCGCTGATGAACCCGGTGCTGCTCAAGCCGGGCAGCGACCGCAGCAGCCAAGTGGTGCTGCTGGGCAGGCCGGTGGGCGAGATGAGCGCCAAGGGGTACTTCGGCCGCAGCGACGGCCGGGGCGGTGCGGGCACGCCGCAGACGGGACGGCGCGAGCAGCTGCTGGGCACCGTCACCGACTGCCTCCAGGAGCTGCGGCGCACCCACGACGCGGTGATCTGCGAGGGCGCCGGCAGCCCCGCCGAGATCAATCTGCGGCGTACCGACATCGTCAACATGGGGATCGCGCGGGCCGGGCGGCTGCCGGTCGTGGTGGTCGGCGACATCGACCGCGGCGGGGTGTTCGCCTCCTTCTTCGGCACCACGGCGCTGCTCTCGCGCGAGGACCAGTCGCTGGTCGCCGGGTATCTCGTCAACAAGTTCCGGGGCGATGTGTCGCTGCTGGAGCCGGGTCTTGAGATGCTGCGCACCCTCACGGGGCGGCCGACGCTGGGCGTGCTGCCGTACGCGCACGGGCTCGGCATCGACGAGGAGGACGGGCTGCGGGTCTCGCTGCGCGGCGCGGTGCGCGAGAGCGTGGTGGCGCCGCCGCACGGCGCGGATGTGCTGCGGATCGCGGTCGCCGCGGTGCCGCTGATGTCGAACTTCACGGACGTGGACGCGCTGGCCGCCGAACCGGGCGTGGTGGTGCGGTTCGTGGACCGCGCCGAGGAGCTGGCCGACGCGGACCTGGTGGTGCTGCCGGGCACCCGCGGCACGGTGCGGGCGCTGGAGTGGCTGCGCGAGCGCGGCCTGGCGGACGCCGTCGCGCGGCGGGCCGCGGACGGCCGCCCGGTGCTGGGCATCTGCGGCGGCTTCCAGATGCTCGGCACGCTGATCGACGACGAGGTCGAGTCCCGGGCGGGCACCGTGCCCGGCCTGGGACTGCTGCCCGTACGGGTGCGGTTCGCCGCCGAGAAGACGCTGGCCAGGCCGGCCGGCACGGCGCTCGGTGAGCCCGTGGAGGGGTACGAGATCCACCACGGTGTGGCCGAGGTCGACGGCGGGGAGGCGTTCTTCACCGACGCGCGGGGGCAGGCTCTGGACGGCTGCCGGGTGGGTGCGGTGTGGGGCACGCACTGGCACGGCTCGCTGGAGAGCGACGCCTTCCGGCGGGAGTTCCTGCGGCGGGTGGCGGCCGATGCGGGCCGGGCGTTCGTGCCCGCGCCCGACACCGCCTTCGGCGCGCTGCGGGAGGAACAGCTGGACCGGCTCGGCGATCTGATCGAGGAACACGCGGACACGGACGCGCTGCTGCGGCTGATCGAGAAGGGGGTGCCGGAGGGGCTGCCGTTCGTTCCTCCGGGGGCGCCGTGACGTCCCGATCCGTACCGCCCGACCACGTTCCATCCCGCGAATCCACCCTCGAAAGGGGTACCCGTTACATGGCCTCGGTTCCTTACCCGTTCACCGCGGTCGTCGGCCAGGACGACATGCGCCTCGGCCTCGTGCTCAACGCCATCTCGCCGGCCATCGGCGGGGTGCTGGTACGCGGCGAGAAGGGCACCGCGAAGTCGACGATGGTGCGCGGCCTGACGGCGCTGATGCCCGCCGTCGACGTGGTGCCCGGCTGCCGCTTCTCCTGCGGGCCGCTCGCCCCCGACCCCGGCTGTCCTGACGGCCCGCACGAGGAGGGCGCGGGCCAGGACCGCCCGGCCCGCATGGTCGAACTGCCCGTCGGCGCTTCGGAGGACCGGCTGGTGGGGGCGCTGGACATCGAGCGGGCGCTGTCGGACGGGGTCAAGGCGTTCGAGCCCGGCCTGCTGGCCGACGCGCACCGCGGGGTCCTCTACGTCGACGAGGTCAACCTGCTCCACGACCACCTCGTCGACCTCCTCCTGGACGCGGCCGCCATGGGCGCCTCGTACGTGGAGCGCGAGGGCGTGTCGGTGCGGCACGCGGCGCGGTTCCTGCTGGTGGGCACGATGAACCCCGAAGAGGGCGAGCTGCGGCCGCAGTTGCTTGACCGGTTCGGTCTGACGGTGGAGGTCGCCGCGTCGCGGGAGCCGGACCTGCGGGTGGAGGTCGTCAGGCGGCGCCTTGCCTATGACGCGGACCCCGCGGGGTTCGCCGCGCGCTGGGCGGCCGATGAGGACGCGCTGCGCGAACGGATCGTCGCGGCACGGGAGTTGCTGTCGCAGGTGACGCTGGGCGACGCCGCGCTCCGGCAGATCGCCGCGACCTGCGCCGCGTTCGAGGTGGACGGGATGCGGGCGGACATCGTGATGGCCCGTACGGCGACGGCGCTGGCCGCGTGGGCGGGGCGCGATGACGTGCTCGCCGAGGACGTCCGGCAGGCGGCGCTGCTGGCGCTGCCGCACCGCAGGCGCCGTAATCCGTTCGATGCCCCCGGCCTGGACGAGGACAAACTCGACGAGACCCTGGACGAGTTCGGCGGGCAGGACGGCGGCGACGACCCGGAACCCGAGGGCCCGGACGACGGTCCCGACGGCGGCGGCGACGGTCCCGACGGGGGCGGCCCCGACGGCGGGCCCGACGGCGGCGGACCCGCGCCGCAGGACGACACCGTGCCGGGGCCGCGCGAGCAGAGCCCGCCGTCCGTACCCGAGCAGGACTGCGGGGCCGACGGCACGGACGGCGCGCCGGATGCGCCGCCCGCCGATCAGCCCGCCGGCGCTCCCCGGGCGCAGCAGGCCGCGGTCGGCGCGGCGGAGCCGTTCAAGACCCGGCGTCTTGACGTGCCGGGTCTGGGTGAGGGCGCGGACGGGCGCAGGTCGCGGGCGCGTACCGCGCGCGGGAGGACGACCGGCTCCCGGCGGCCGCAAGGCGCCCTGGGCAAGCTGCACTTGGCGGCGACCGTGCATGCGGCGGCGCCGCACCAGCGGGCGCGCGGGCGCAGCGGACGGGGTCTGGTGCTGCGCAGGGACGACCTGCGCGAGGCGGTGCGCGAGGGGCGGGAGGGCAATCTCGTCCTGTTCGTGGTGGACGCCTCCGGGTCGATGGCGGCGCGCAAGCGGATGGGCGCGGTCAAGGGCGCGGTGCTGTCGCTGCTGCTGGACGCGTACCAGCGGCGCGACAAGATCGGCATGATCACCTTCCGCGGCACCGGCGCCGATCTCGCGCTGCCGCCGACGTCGTCGGTCGAGGCAGGCGCCGCGCGCCTGGAGACGCTGCCGACCGGCGGCCGTACGCCGCTGGCCGAGGGGCTGCTCAAGGCCCACGAGGTGCTGCGCGTGGAACGGATGCGGGACGCCTCGCGGCGGCCGCTGCTGGTGGTGGTGACCGACGGGCGGGCGACCGGCAAGGGCGGCGGGGCCGCGGGCGGGCCGCTGGAGCGGGCCGCGCGGGCGGGCCGGCTGCTCGGCGCGGAAGGCGTCGCGTCGGTGGTCGTGGACTGCGAGGCGGGGCCCGTACGGCTGGGCCTCGCGGGCGTGCTGGCGCGGGAGTTGCAGGGCACCGCCGTCACCCTCGACGAGCTGCGCGCGGACAGCGTCTCGGCGCTGGTACGAAACGTGCAGGGCGGCCGCGGCGGTGTACCCGCGGGCGCCGCAGGCGAGATCGCGGGCGGCAGGTCCGCCCGCGGGCAGGCACACACTCAGGGATCCAGGAGGGTCGCGTAATGCCGCAGGGACAGCCGTCCGTCGTACCGAACGACGGGCTCACCACCCGCCAGCGCCGCAACCGCCCGCTGGTCTTCGTCCACACGGGCGTCGGCAAGGGCAAGTCGACCGCCGCGTTCGGTCTCGCGCTGCGGGCCTGGAACCAGGGCTGGCCGGTCGGGGTGTTCCAGTTCGTGAAGTCGGCGAAGTGGAAGGTCGGCGAGGAGCGGGCGCTGAAGGTGCTCGGCGAGAGCGGCGAGGGCGGCAGTGTCGCCTGGCACAAGATGGGCGAGGGCTGGTCCTGGGTGCAGCGCGACATCGCGTCCAGCGAGGACGCGGCGCGCGAGGGCTGGGAGCAGGTCAAGCGGGACCTGGCGGCCGAGACGTACAAGCTGCTGGTGCTGGACGAGTTCGCGTACCCGATGCACTGGGGCTGGATCGACACCGACGAGGTGGTGTCGGTGCTGCGCGACCGTCCCGGCACCCAGCACGTGGTGATCACCGGGCGCAACGCCCCGCAGCCGCTGGTGGACTTCGCCGATCTGGTGACGGACATGTCGAAGGTGAAGCACCCGATGGACACCGGCCAGAAGGGCCAGCGGGGCATCGAATGGTGACCGTGGCATGAGCGCGGGCACGATTCCCCGGCTGGTGATCGCCGCGCCGGCGTCGGGCGCCGGCAAGACGACGGTGGCCACCGGCCTGATGGCGGCGTTCGCCGAGGCCGGTCTCGCGGTGTCGCCGCACAAGGTGGGGCCCGACTACATCGACCCGGGCTACCACTCGCTGGCGACCGGCAGGCCCGGCCGCAATCTGGACGCCTACCTGTGCGGCACGGACCGGCTCGCGCCGCTGTTCCTGCACGGTGCGCGAGGCGCCGATCTGGCCGTCGTCGAGGGTGTGATGGGGCTGTTCGACGGCGCGTCCGGCATGGGGGAGCTTTCCTCCACGGCGCAGGTCGCGAAGGTGCTGCGGGCGCCGGTGGTGCTGGTGGTCGACGCGTCGTCGCAGTCCCGGTCGGTGGCCGCCCTCGTGCACGGCTTCGCGTCCTGGGATCCGCAGGTCAGGCTGGCCGGGGTGATCCTGAACAAGGTCGGCTCGGACCGCCACGAGGCGCTGCTGCGCGAGGCGATGGAGTCCTCGGGGGTGCCGGTCCTGGGTGCGCTGCGGCGCACCGGCGAGGTCCGTACGCCGTCCCGGCACCTGGGCCTGGTGCCGGTCGCCGAGCGGCGGGCCGACGCGCTGGATGCGGTGCGCGAGCTAGCCGCACGGGTGCGCGCGGGCTGTGACATGGAGGCCCTGCTGGCGCTGGCGCGCGGGGTGCCCGAACTGCCGGACGCGGCCTGGGATCCGGCCGCCGAGGCCGCCGAGGCCGGGGGTCCGGTGGCCGGGGGCCGACGGCCGCTGATCGCCGTCGCGGGCGGCGCCGCCTTCACCTTCTCGTACGCGGAGCACGCCGAACTGCTGGCCGCCGCGGGCGCCGACGTGGTGCCGTTCGATCCGCTGCGCGACGAGCAACTCCCGGAAGGCACCGGCGGGCTGGTGATCGGCGGCGGCTTTCCCGAGGTGTACGCGCCGGACCTGTCGGCGAACGCGCCGCTGCGCGCAGCGGTGGCCGGCCTCGCCGCTTCCGGGGCACCGGTCTCGGCCGAGTGCGCGGGGCTGCTGTACCTCGCCGGGTCGATCGACGGGAAGCCGATGTGCGGGGTGCTGCCGGCCGAGGCGCGGATGTCGGAGCGGCTGACGCTGGGGTACCGGGAGGCGGTGGCGCTGGAGGACAACGCGCTGGCCGCCGCGGGCACCCGGGTGCGCGGCCACGAGTTCCACCGCACGGCCGTCGAACCGGGCGCCGGGGCGTCCCCCGCCTGGGGCCTCACGCATCCCGAGCGCCGGGTGGAGGGCTTCGTGCAGGGCGGGGTGCACGCCTCGTATCTGCATGTGCACTGGGCGGCCGCGCCGTCGCTGGCCACCCGGCTGGTGGCGGGCGCCGTGCGCGGCACCGCGGTGGGTGCCCGGTGAGCGGGGCGGCCGTGCTCGATCACCTCGTCCTCGCCACCCCCGATCTGGACCGCACCGTCGCCGAGTTCGCCGGGCTGACCGGTCTGCGGCCGGTGCCCGGCGGCAGCCATCCGGGCCGTGGCACCCGCAACTGCCTGCTCGGTCTCGGCGACGGCGCGTACCTGGAGATCATCGGTCCTGATCGGGAGGCGCCGGCGCCGGCCGGGCCGCGCTGGTTCGGCATCGACACGCTGTCCGGGCCGTGCCTGGTGACGTGGGCGGCCCGCTGCACGGATATCGCCGCGCGGGTGGCGCGCGCACGGGCGGCGGGCCTCGATCCGGGCACGCCGGTCGCGATGTCCCGGCGGACCCCGGACGGCGGCCGACTCGCCTGGCGGCTGACGCCCCCGGGTGCGGCCTGTGGCCTCACGCCGTTCCTGCTCGACTGGGGTGACACCCCGCACCCGACCGCCGCCGGACTCCCCGTGCTGCCGCTGCTCTCGCTGCACGCGACCGCGCCCGATCCCGGTGCCGCGGCCGACCGGCTGGCGGCGCTCGGCGTCCGGTGGCCCGGCGCGCCGTTCGCCGCCGGGCCCGCCTCGCTCACCGCCGTCGTGGCGGGCCACCGCGGCGCGGTGCGGCTGGGCCGGGGGGTCGCGGCGGTATGAGGGGCGCCGTCCGCCCGGCGCCGCGGTCCGCGTCCGTGTCCGGAGGGCCGGGCGCCCGGCCGGGGTGCGGACGCAGGCATTCAGGCCGCGAGGCCGACCACCAGCCAGATGAAACCGGCTCCGGCGACCGTGCAGGTCAGGGTGGTCAGCGCGGGGTGGTCGTGGTGGGCCTCGGGCAGGATGTCGGCGGTCGCGAGGTAGAGCAGCAGGCCGCCGAAGAACCCGAGGTAGATGCCGAGCCAGTGCTCCGGAAGGGTGACCAGCAAGGTGGCGCCCGCGCCGATCAGCGGCGCCACCGCGTCCGCGCCCAGCATCAGCAGCGCCCGTTTCCTGGCGTTCCCGTAGAGGCTGGTGAGCGTGTACGTGTTGAAGCCGTCGGCGAAGTCGTGCGCGATGACGGCGAGTGCCACGGACACCGCCATCTCGTCGCCCGCCTGGTAGGCCAGGCCGATCGCGAAGCCGTCCATGGTGCTGTGCACCACCATCGCGGTGGCGGCGGTGAGCCCGACCTGCGGCACCCGGCCGGGCGCCGCCCGCTGTCCGTTCTTTTCGGGCGGCCGGTGCGAGGTGGCGTGCGGCGGTCCTGCGCCGTGCGCGGCTCCGCGGACCGCGAGCAGCCGTTCCAGGGCGTGTGCGGCGAGGTAGCCCAGGACGAAGCAGAGCAGGGCGAGGGGAACGCCGAACACCTTGCCGCCCGCGGCTGCCAGCGCCTCGGGCAGCAGGTCGAGGCCGACGACCCCCAGCATCAGGCCGCCCGCCAGGCCCAGGACGAGGTGCCTGCGGTCGGTGACGTGCTGAGCGACCCAGCCGCCGAACAGCGTCATCACGAACGCGCCCAGCGCGATGGCCACCGGCACTGTCCCGCTCCTTTCCCCGGACCCGCCCTTCACTGTCACCTGCTTACCTACCCACCGCCGTCCCGGCACGTCCGGCGGGCCCGCCGGTGACCGCGGAGGGGGCGGGCCGCGGGTTCTGTGCGGGCGTCGGCGCGAGCCGTGGCGTCACCGTGCCCGAGGTGCTGGAGCTGGTCCGGGAGACGCTGGCGGCGGCCGGGTGCCCCGCGGGCGCGCTCGCCGCGCTGGCGACCGTGGAGACCAAGGCGGCGGAGCCGGGGCTGACCGGCGCGGCGCGGCTGCTGGGCGTGCCGCTGCTGGCGTATCCGGCCGGTGCGCTGGCCGCCGTCCGGGTGCAGGCGCCGCCGTCGGCGGCCGCGCTGGCCGCTGCCGGGACGCCGAGTGTGGCCGAGGCGGCGGCGCTGCTGGCCGCCGGGCCCGGCGCCGAACTGCTCGTCGGCAAACGGAAGTCGGCGCCGCCCGGCGGCCCGGCGCGTGCCACGTGCGCCGTCGCGGCCCCGGTCGGCGGCGACCGCGGTCGGGACCTCGCCGCCCCCTCCGCTATCGTCATGCCCTCCCCCACCCGGCCCGGCTGCGGACCGGCCCTGCGGACGCGGAACCCGTACCAAGGAGACAGTGTGACCACCCCTCCCGCTCTGCTCATCGCCGGTCCCGGCACCCGTGACGACGGTGGTGCGCAGGCCCTGCGCACGCTGCTCGACGTCATCGGCGCGCGCCATCCGGAGGTGCCCGTCGCCGGCGGGTTCGCCGGCCCCGCGCCGTCCGCGCTGCCGCTCGGCGACGCCGTCGACGCGCTCGTCGGGCAGGGCGTGACGCGGATCGCCGCGGTGCCGCTGCTGCCGGAGACCTACGGCGGGGTGCCGGCGCAGCTGGCGCGGGCCACCGGGCGCCATCCGGAGCTGACGTACGTCTGCGGGCAGGATCCTGGCGGCCATCCGCGGCTCCTGGACGCGCTGGAGCGGCAGCTCGACGAGGCGCTGGGCGGCGGCGCGCGGCGGCCCGGCGACCGGGCGCGGACGACGGTGCTGCTGGTGGGCGGCGGCTCCGGCGATCCATACGCCAATGCCGATGTGGCGCGGATGGCGCGGCTGTTGTGGGAGGGCCGCGGCTTCGCCGGCGTGGAGACCGCCTTCCTCTCGTACACCGCGCCCGACGTGCCCGCGGGCCTGGACCGCTGCCGGGTGCTGGGCGGTGCGGTGCCGGGTGCGCCGGGCCGGATCGTGGTGCTGCCCGCCTTCCCGCTGTCCGGTGGCGCGGTGGAGCGGCTGCGGCTCCAGGTGGAAGGGTGGACGGCCGCGCATCCGGAAACCGCGGTGACCTGCGCGGAGCCGGCCGGTCCCGGTCCCGAGCTGGCCGACGCGCTCGTGGAGCGGTACCGCGAGGTGCTCGCCGCGGGGATGCCGGCCGCGTCGCGGGGGCACCGTGTCGGCGCCCGCTGAGTCCGCGCCGCCGCGGGCGGGCGCGGTCCACGAGCCCGATCTGCGGCATCACGGCGACGCCGAAGTGCGGGGCGGCGAGGCCGGGTTGACCGATCTGGCGGTCAATGTCCGCACCGGCACTCCCCCGGCGTGGCTGAAGTCCAGGATCGCCGCATCCCTCGACGGCCTGGCCGCGTATCCCGACGGGACGGCGGCGCGGTGCGCGGTGGCCGCCCGGCACGGTCTGCCCGTGGAGCGGGTGCTGCTGACGTCGGGCGCGGCGGAGGCGTTCGTGCTGCTGGCGCGGGCGGTACGGGCCCGCAGGCCGGTGGTGGTGCACCCGCAGTTCACCGAGCCCGAGGCGGCGCTGCGGGACGCCGGGCACAGCGTGGGGCGGGTGCTGCTCGACGCACGCGACGGCTTCCGCCTTGATCCGGCCGCGGTGCCCGATGACGCGGATCTGGTCGTCGTCGGCAATCCGACCAACCCGACGTCGGTGCTCCATCCGGCGGGTGTGCTGGGCGCGTTGGCGCGGCCGGGGCGCACGCTGGTGGTCGACGAGGCGTTCATGGACGCGGTGCCCGGGGAGCGGGAGTCGCTGGCCGGGCGGAAGGACCTGCCGGGTCTTGTGGTGCTGCGCAGCCTCACCAAGACCTGGGGGCTGGCCGGGCTGCGGATCGGCTATGTGCTGGCGGCGCCGGAGATCCTCGCGGAACTGGCGCGGGCGCAGCCGTTGTGGCCGGTGTCGTCGCCCGCGCTGGTGGCGGCCGAGGCGTGCTGCGAGCCGGCCGCGCTGGCCGAGGCCGAGGCGGCGGCGGTGCGGATCGCCGCGGACCGGGAGCATCTGCTGGCCCGGCTGGGCGAGTTCGGCGGGATCACCGTGTGCGGGCCTGCCGAGGGCCCGTTCGTGCTCATCGGCCTGCCGGCTGCGGCGGCGGTACGGACCGGGCTGCGGGCCCGCGGCTTCGCGGTGCGCCGCGGCGACACGTTCCCCGGTCTGGGCCCGGACTGGCTCCGGCTGGCGGTGCGCGACCGGGCGACGACGGACCGCTTCACGGCCGCGCTCGCCGACGTCCTGGACGAGCAGGCGTGAGCCGGGCGGCGGGCTGAACTCCGGCCGGGACACCGGGCGTTGGACTCGCCGGGCCGGGCGGACCACGCTCCGGCCGGCCCGGCGAGAGTGAGGCGCGCCGGACCGGCCGGCACGCCTCGGGCCGTATGCCGGACCGGCGCCCCCACGGCACCGGTCCGGCATACGGGGTCGGTCAGCCGCGGTCGCCCTGCTGGGCCGCGGCCTTGCGCTTGCGGGCGTAGCCGAGCGATCCGGCGCCCGCGACGAGCAGCAGTGCGGCGCCGCCCGCGAGGTACGGCGTGGTCGAACTGCTGCCGGTCTCGGCGAGGTTCTTGTCGCCCGACCCGGTCCCGGCGTTCGCGTCGGAGCCCTTGCCGCCGCCCGACGCACCGCCGTCCGACCCGCCGCCGGACTGGCCGCCGTTCTGCCCGCCGGTCTGGCCGCCGGTCTGGCCACCGTCCTGACCGCCGGACGTGGCGCCGCCGCTGTTGCCGCCGGTCGTCCCGCCGGTCTCGCCCTCGCCCTTGCCGCCCGGCGTGGTGCAGGTGGCATCGGCGAGCTGGACGTGGCCGTTCACCTCGGCGACGTTCAGCTTCAGCGGGTTGATGGCGACCTTGAGGTCGAGCGCGGTGGCCGCAGCCGTCGCGGACGTGACGCTCTTCTTCGACAGATCGAGACGGACGTCCCCCACTCCGGGAACCTTGACCTCCGTCGTGCCGCCCGCGGTGAGCGTGACGGTCTTGCCCAGCACCTTCACCGTGCCCAGCACGTTGGACGAGGCGACCGGGCGCTTGCCCGCCTCGCACACGGCGCGCGAGGTGACCTTCTCCACCTCGATCAGGGACAGCAGCGGCAGGCCGGGGACGTGGACCTTGGCGTGCGCGAGGTTGCTGTAACCCTCGGCCTTCTTCGCCTCCGCGGTGGCGCGTGCGGTGGCGACGTCGGCGCTGAGCACGCTGAACGGCTTGCCGTGGTCGACGCCGTCCAGGTCGACGCTGAGCGCCGTCTTGTCGGCGTCGGCGGGCGCGTGCACGTCGTTCAGTGCGACGTGCAGCGGGACGTTGACGGCCTTGTTGAGCAGGCCGACGTCCAGGTTGGTGCGCAGGACGGCGGCACCGGATGCGCCGTGGCCTTCGGCGGCGTGCGCGGACCCGGCGCCGAGGAGGAGGACGGGGCCCGCCGTCAGCGCCGTGGCGACGCAGGCGGCGGCGAAGCGGCGCACGGAACGGCGGGCCGCCGGGGCTTCGGGACCGGTCGGCCGCGGGTGTACGGGCATGCCGGACGGGCCGGTGGAGCTGGTGGACACGTGTGTGGAACCCCCACAAGAGAAGTGGAGTCGCCGGCCGCGCCAATGGGGGACATCACGCGTGCCGACGACCTCGACGCACTCATACTGTACGCACAGAGGGTGAACAGTCAGCCACGAGAGGTGAGTTCATCATTATGAGTGGTTTCCGTGCTGGCATTCGATTCTCGTGACACATCCAACTCCCCGCGCCCCAACCGTTTCACCGCATCAAGGCGCCACCGTTGACGTCATAGGTCGCGCCGGTGACGAAAGAGGTACGGGAGGCGAGGAAGACGGCGACCCTGGCGACCTCTTCGGGGGTGGCGATCCGGCCGAGCGGCACCTGCGCGGTGAGTTCCGCGAGCGCCTCGGCGCCGACCGAGCGGACCATCGGCGTATCGATCATCGCGGGCGACACGGCGTTCACCGTGACGCCGTACGGGGCGAGTTCGGCCGCGAAGACGCGGGTGAGTGCGATCAGCCCGGCCTTGGACGAGCCGTAGGCGGCGCCGGTCGGCCGGGGCGTCTGGCCCGCGACGGACGCCATGTTGACGATCCGTCCGAAGCCGCGGTCGCGCATCCCGGCGGCGACGGAGCGGGTCAGCAGGAAGGCGGCGCGCAGGTTGACCGCGAACACCTCGTCCCACTGCTCCGGCGTGATCTCCCACAGCGAAGTCGTCAGCGGCCGCGCCGCGTTGTTGACCAGCACGTCCACCGGCCGCCAGGCGTCGACGAGTTGGTGTGCGGACTCGATGGCCGCGGGATCCCGCAGATCGGCGCGGACCGGGAGGATGCGGTCGCCGTCGGGGTCGAGTCCGGCGGCGAGCGCGCGGTTGCCCTCCTCGTCGACGTCCAGGGCGGCGACGTACGCGCCTTCGGCGTGGAACGCGCGGACGAGGGCGGCGCCCAGGCCCTGCGCGCTGCCGGTGATCAGTACGGTGCGGTCGGCGAGGCCGGTGTCGAGCACGGTGCGGGCCTTTCGTGACAGTGGTGACGGGGCGAGGCGACAGTGCGGGGCATCAGTCGGTGCCGAAGAACAGCGGGCGGCCGACCCTGGCCTCGATGCGCAGGTAGCGCCACAGCCGCCCGGCGCCCGCCTCGGTGTCGCGGACGATGCCGCAGACGGCGGAGACGGTGTCCAGGTCGGGCACGTCGGCCAGGATGTACGACGTCCACGGCCAGGCGGTGGACGCGCCGACCATCAGCTGGTCGTCGTCGAGGGTGCCGAGCACCCGCACGCCGAAGCGTTCGGCGAGCCGGCCGAAGGCGGGCGGCAGGGCGGCGGCGACGGCGGCGCGCTCCTCGTCGTCCGCGGCGAAGAAGTCCTGGGTCACGCCGATGCAGAAGAGCGTGCGCAGCGGGGCGCCGGAGGCCGGGCCCGCGGATTCCTGGTCGGCGGGGGCGGGATCATGGGTCGTACCGGGCATGGTCACCTCGTCGGATGCGGGCGGGGTGGCCGCGGCAGGCGAACGGGCACACCGTTGCGGCCCGCGGAACACGGCACGCGAAGGTGCCCACCCCGGGTGGATAATTAGAGAGACGTCGAAAGGTTCGACGCTCCGGACGCTATCACTCACTTAGAGAGCTATCGAAATATGCCCCTGAAGGATCCCCCCAGCGCCTCCCCGCCGGCCGACGCCGACCAGCCCGCGACCGGCGCCATCCGGCTCGGCGAGCTGCTCCAGGCGTACAGCGACCCGCTGCGGCAGCGGATCGTGTGCCGGCTGGCCGCCGACGGTGAGGCGGGCTGCGGCGACATCGAGCTGCCGGTCACCCGCGCCACCGGCTCGTACCACTTCCGGATCCTGCGGCAGGCCGGCTGGACGCACACCCGCAAGATCGGCCGCGAGCGCTACATCTCGCTGCGCACAGGGGACCTCGAAGCCCGCTTCCCCGGCCTGCTCGACGCGCTGCTGCGGGCGGCGGCAGCGGATGCGGCGGCGGCCGCGGCGGCCGGCTGACGTCCACCATCCGGAATCCGTTGCCCTCTACACGGAGACGGCGGTTAAGGTGCGGCCGTGTCCACCGAGCAGACGAACACCCCGAACGAACCCGGCGCGTCCGGGCCGCCGCAGCCGACGGACGGCGGTGCGCGGCCCCCGGCGGGCGACGGCGCCCCCGCCCCGGCGCAGGCCGGCGACCTCCCGTCGTCCGACCGCGCCGCCCGCCGCGCCGTCACGGTCTTCCCGCTGCTGGTGATCGCCGCCGGCGCGGTCGGCCTGCTGTGGCCCTCGCACTTCACCGGCTGGGCGCCGGCGGTGCCATGGATGCTCGGCGTCGTGATGTTCTCGATGGGTCTGACGCTGACCCTGCCGGACTTCACCGCGGTCGCCAAGCGCCCCTGGGCGGTGGGACTCGGTCTGGTCGCGCACTACGTGATCATGCCGGGGCTCGGCTGGCTGATCGCGACCGTGCTGCACCTGCCGCCGCAGCTGGCGGCCGGCGTGATCCTGGTCGGCTGCGCACCCAGCGGCACCGCGTCCAACGTCGTGACGTTCCTGGCCCGTGGCGATGTCGCCCTGTCGGTCTCGGTCGCCACCGTCTCCACCGTGCTGGCCCCGCTCGTCACACCCCCGCTGACGCTGCTGCTCGCCGGGCAGTTCCTCGACGTGGACGCCGGCGTGATGGTCACCGACATCCTCAAGACGGTGCTGCTGCCCGTCCTGGCCGGACTCCTGGTGCGGCTCGCGGCGGGCCGCTATGTCGACAAGGTGCTGCGCGCGCTGCCCTGGATCTCCGTCGTCGCCATCGCCGCCATCGTGCTCGCCGTGGTCTCCGGCAGCGCCGCGGCGATCAAGGACGCGGCGGCCCTGGTGGTGGTCGCCGTGGTGCTGCACAACGGTCTCGGCCTGGCGCTCGGCTACGGCGCGGGCAAGCTGGCACGCCTTGGCCGGCCGGCCAGCCGGGCGATGGCCTTCGAGGTCGGCATGCAGAACTCCGGCCTGGCCGCCTCCCTGGCCACCGCGCACTTCAGCCCGGCGGCGGCACTGCCCGCCGCGGTGTTCTCGGTGTGGCACAACGTCTCGGGCGCGGTGGTCGCCGCCTGGATGGCCCGCTCCGCGCGGCGCACCCAGTAGGACACGCACGGCAACGAGGCCCCGTCCGGCGCTCCGGGCGGGGCCTCGCGGGCTTCGGGCCCGCCGCCCGTCAGCCGATCACGCGGCCCCGCAGCACCACCCGGCGCGGTGCGGCCAGTACCCGGACGTCGGCGCGCGGGTCGGTGGCGTAGACCACCAGGTCGGCCGGTGCGCCTTCGGTGAGTCCTGGACGGCCCAGCCAGTCGCGGGCGCCCCAGGTCGTCGCGGAGAGCGCGTCCACCGCGGGGATGCCGGCCTTCATCAGCTCGGCGACCTCCTGGGCCACCAGGCCGTGCGCGAGCGAGCCGCCCGCGTCCGTGCCCGCGTAGATCGGCACCCCGGCGTCGTAGGCGGCCCGGACGGTGTCGTAGCGGCGCGCGTGCAGGCGTCGCATGTGGTCGGCCCAGCGGGGGAACTTCGCCTCGCCACCGGCGGCGAGGTCGGGGAAGGTGGCGATGTTGACGAGGGTGGGGACGATCGCCACGCCCCGTTCGGCGAACAGCGGGATGGTGTCCTCGGTCAGGCCGGTGGCGTGTTCGATGCAGTCGATGCCCGCTTCGACCAGCGGCGCGAGCGAGTCCTCGGCGAAGCAGTGGGCGGTGACCCGGGCACCCAGGCGGTGCGCCTCGGCGATGGCCGCCGCGACCGCGCCGGGCGGCCAGCAGGACTCCAGGTCGCCCGTCGAGCGGTCGATCCAGTCGCCGACGAGCTTGACCCAGCCGTCGCCCCTGCGGGCCTCCTGCGCCACGTAGGCGACCAGGTCGTCCGGCTCGATCTCGTGGGCGTAGTTGCGGATGTAGCGGCGGGTGCGGGCGATGTGCCGGCCGGCGCGGATGATCCGCGGCAGGTCCTCACGGTCGTCGATCCAGCGGGTGTCGGAGGGGGATCCGGCGTCCCGGATCAGCAGGGTGCCGTTGTCGCGGTCGGTGAGCGCCTGTTTCTCGCTGGTCGCGGCGTCCACCGGGCCGTGCGCGTCCAGGCCCACATGGCAGTGCGCGTCGACGAGGCCGGGCAGCACCCAGCCCTCGACCGTCGTGAGGTCCCGCACTCCCCGCGGGCGCTCGTAGCTGACCCGCCCGCCGACGACCCACATCTCGTCGCGTACGTCGTCCGGCCCGGCGAGGACCCGCCCCTTGAGGTGCAGCGTCGCACCTTCACTCTTCGACGTCATGACGGCACTTTATGCGTACGGTGCGGCGGGCCTGTCCCGCCCTCTCACGGCCCGCAACACTCCGGCCATTTCACGGAAACCGGGATGCCTGCCGCGCTTTCCCCGCAAGGTCCTTCCGGGAGCCATCACAGGCCCCGCAGAACACCTTCCGGAGGCGAATTCCCAATTCTTGAAATGCACAGCTTCCCGTATTCTTCTTCCCGCTTTTCCGGACCTCAAACGCCAAGATTTCGCTAGTGGCAAGTGCCAAAATTCGGACGCATCTCACGGACGTTACGGACCTGTGACCGACTCCACAGAACGCCCGTTTCGCCCCAGATTTTCAGGGCAAAACGACACATTCGGCGGCCAGCCCGCGCGCTCGGGCGCCCCCGCGCGATAACATGAAGGCATGTGTCCGCGTAACCCCTCCTCGCGATGCAATTTCCTTTTTCCGTGGGTAAATTTAATTCCCATGACCGCCGCACAAGCAGACCATGCACGTGCCCGTAGCGATATCAAGGAATTGCCGGAGGGTTTCAAGCTCGACACCCCACGCGTGGAGGACGGAGCCGCGATCTGGCGTATCGCCCGCGACTCGAAGGCACTGGACCTCAACTCCTCCTACAGCTACCTCCTGTGGTGTCGCGACTTCGCCACCACCTCTGCCGTCGCACGCGACGCCGAGGGTGAGCCGGCCGCCTTCGTCACCGGCTACGTCCGCCCCGAGCGTCCTGACACGCTCCTCGTCTGGCAGATCGCCGTCGACGACGCGCACCGTGGCCGTGGCCTGGCGGCCGCACTGCTGGACGGGCTGACCACCCGCACCGCACACGACCTGGGCGTCCGCCGCGTGGAAACGACCATCACGCAGGACAACGCCGCGTCCAACCGGCTCTTCGCGTCGTTCGCGGAGCGGCACGGAGCGCCGCACCGCCGCGAGGTGCTCTTCGACGCGGGCCGCTTCCCCGAGACGGGCCACGAGTCGGAGGTGCTGCACCTCATCGGCCCGTTCGACCCACCGCCCGGCCCCCTGTTCTGACGGGTCCGGCCCGCGCGGTCCCCGTATCCGCAGCCGTCCGGCACACCCCGTGCCACCGCCGGACACCCTCACCCCCTCAGTCTTCGTACTCCCTCACGCCACTCATCTCCCTGGAGCATGCTGTGACCATCACCCAGCCCGACCTGAGCGTCTTCGAGACCGTGGAGTCGGAGGTGCGGAGCTACTGCCGCAGCTGGCCGACCGTGTTCGACCGTGCGCAGGGCAGCCGCATGATCGACGAGGACGGCCACACCTACCTCGACTTCTTCGCCGGGGCCGGCTCGCTCAACTACGGCCACAACAACCCGGTGCTGAAACGCGCCCTGATCGACTACATCGAGCGGGACGGCGTCACGCACGGCCTGGACATGTCCACCACGGCCAAGCGGGCGTTCCTGGAGTCCTTCCAGAACATCGTCCTGCGGCCGCGTGACCTCCCCTACAAGGTCATGTTCCCGGGCCCGACGGGCACCAACGCCGTCGAGGCCGCGCTCAAGCTGGCCCGCAAGGTCAAGGGCCGCGAGTCGATCGTGTCCTTCACCAACGCCTTCCACGGCATGTCGCTCGGCTCGCTCGCGGTGACCGGCAACGCCTTCAAGCGCGCCGGCGCCGGCATCCCGCTGGTGCACGGCACCCCGATGCCGTTCGACAACTACCTCGACGGCAAGTACCCGGACTTCCTCTGGTTCGAGCGCCTCCTGGAGGACCAGGGCTCCGGCCTGAACACCCCCGCCGCCGTGATCGTCGAGACGGTCCAGGGCGAGGGCGGCGTCAACGTCGCACGACCCGAATGGCTGCGTGCCCTCGCCGAACTCTGCGAGCGCCGCGACATGCTGCTGATCGTCGACGACATCCAGATGGGCTGCGGCCGTACCGGTGCTTTCTTCTCCTTCGAGGAAGCGGGCATCACGCCGGACATCGTCACCGTCTCGAAGTCCATCAGCGGCTACGGCCTGCCGCTCGCGCTGACCCTGTTCAAGCCCGAGCTGGACATCTGGGAGCCGGGCGAGCACAACGGCACCTTCCGCGGCAACAACCCGGCGTTCGTCACCGCCGCCGCGACGCTGGACACCTACTGGGCCGACGGCCAGATGGAGAAGCAGACTCTCGCCCGCGGTGAGATCGTCGAAGCACACCTGAAGGCCATCGTCGAGGAGCACCCCGAAGCCATCGCCGAGTACCGTGGCCGCGGTCTGGTGTGGGGCCTGGAGTCCATCGACAAGAGCCTCGCCAACAAGATTGCCAAGCGCGCCTTCGACCTGGGTCTGCTGATCGAGACCTCAGGGCCGGAGAGCGAGGTCATCAAGCTGCTGCCGGCGCTGACGACCACCCCCGAGGAGCTGGACGAGGGTCTGCGGATCCTCGCCCGCGCCGTCCGCGACTGCGCCTGAGCAGTCCCGGGGCGTCACCACTCCGCATCCGTTTCACAGAAAGGCACCGACTCACCGTGATCGTCCGATCCTTCAAGGACATCGAGGGCACCGACCGCCACGTCAAGGCCGCATCCGGCACCTGGGAGAGCAAGCGCATCGTGCTCGCCAAGGAGCGCGTGGGCTTCTCGCTCCACGAGACCACCCTGTACGCGGGGACCGAGACGTCGATGTGGTACGCGAATCACATCGAAGCCGTACTCTGCGTGGAGGGCGAGGCCGAGCTCACCAACGACGAGACGGGCGAGAAGCACGTCATCACGCCGGGCACGATGTACCTGCTCGACGGCCACGAGAAGCACACCATGCGGATCAAGAAGGACTTCCGCTGCGTCTGCGTCTTCAACCCGCCGGTCACCGGCCGCGAGGACCACGACGAGAACGGCGTCTACCCGCTGCTCACCGAACCCGAACCGGAAGCGGTCCGGTAGCCGACAGGCCCCGGACGCCGCCCGTCTGCCCCGTCCGGCAGTTGAGGAAGGCACGCATACGCGCGTAGGACAAGAGCACGTACGAGAGGAGAGGAAGGCAACACCATGACCACCGCACCCGAGCGCACCGCCGACCTGTACCCGACCCGTGGATCCACCGAAGTGATCACTCCGCGGAAGGATCCGGTGGTGTGGTCGCAGCCCGGCACGGCAGGGCCCTTCCAGCCGTCCGAGCTGAGCGACTTCGAACGCGACGGCTTTTTCGCCATCGGGGAACTGCTCACGGCGCAAGAAGTCGCGGTGTACCGCACCGAACTGGACCGGCTCGTTCACGACCCGTCGATGCGCGCGGATCCGCGCTCCATCGTCGAGCCGACATCGCAGAGCGTCCGGTCGGTGTTCGAGGTGCACAAGATCAGCGAGGTGTTCGCCCGCCTGGTCTCCGATCCGCGCGTGGTCGGCAGGGCCCGTCAGCTCCTCGGCTCGGACGTGTACGTCCATCAGTCGCGGATCAACGTGAAGCCCGGCTTCGGTGCCTCCGGCTTCTACTGGCAC
This sequence comes from Streptomyces pinistramenti, assembly GCF_020564935.1. Lineage (GTDB taxonomy): Bacteria > Actinomycetota > Actinomycetes > Streptomycetales > Streptomycetaceae > Streptomyces > Streptomyces pinistramenti. The sequence continues at coordinate 127,468 of NZ_JAJCXB010000007.1, read as the reverse complement.
TCCGATTTCGAGACCTGGCACGCCGAGGACGGTCTGGCGAACATGCGCACGGTCTCGGTCTCGATCGCGCTCACCGAGAACCACGACACCAACGGCGGCTTGATGATCATGCCGGGCTCCCACCTGCACTTCGTCGGGTGCGAGGGCGAGACGCCGAAGGACAACTACAAGCGGTCGCTCCAGATGCAGGACGCGGGCATCCCGTCGGACGAGGTCCTGACGAAGATGGCCGACAAGCACGGCATCCGGCTGTTCACCGGAGCGGCCGGCTCGGCGACCTGGTTCGACTGCAACGCGATGCACGGTAGCGGCGACAACATCACGCCGTACCCCCGCAGCAACGTCTTCATCGTCTTCAACAGCGTGGAGAACACCGCGGTGGAGCCGTTCGCGGCGCCGGTGAGACGTCCCGAGTACATCGGTGCCCGTAAGTTCACACCGGTGAGATAGGTACCCGCCGCCGGCCCGGCCGGCACATTCGGGTGGCGCGGCCGCCGTACGGAGAAGTCCGTGCGGCGGCCGCGCCGTGTGCGTCGACGAGAGTTGAGGAAGTGCTGCATGCATGCCGACCGGTTGCCCGGGATCGTGCTGAGGGACCACGTGCGGGAGGTGCCGCTGGATCATGACGCTCCGGACGGTGAGCGGATCGCGGTGTACGGGCGCGAGGTGGTGGCGGCCGGCCGGGAACGGGAGGAGCTGCCCTGGCTGGTGTACCTCCAGGGCGGCCCCGGCTGCCCCGCCCCGCGGCCGCTGGGCCGGGAGTCCTGGCTGGCCAGGGCGCTGGACGACTACCGCGTGCTGCTGCTCGACCAGCGCGGCACCGGCCGCTCGGCGCCCGCAGGCCGGCAGACCCTCCCGCTGCGCGGCGGCCCCGAGGCGCAGGCCGCCTACCTGGCGCACTTCCGTGCCGACGCGATCGTGCGGGACGCCGAGCACTTCCGCCGGCACCTGGCCGGTGACGGCACGCCCTGGAGCGTGCTGGGGCAGAGCTTCGGCGGCTTCTGCACCGTCGCCTATCTCTCGCGGGCGCCCGAGGGGCTGCGCGAGGCGTATGTGACCGGCGGGCTGCCGGGGATCTACGCGAGCGCCGATGACGTCTACCGCGCGGCCTATCCGCGGGTCGCCCGCAAGAACGCGGCACACTACGCGCGCTATCCGCAGGACGTGGCCGCGGTGCGCACGATCGCGGAGTATCTGTGCGAGCACGAGGTGCGGCTGCCGGGCGGCGGGACGCTGACCGCCGAGGCGTTCCAGTCGCTGGGCCTGATGCTGGGCAGCGGCAACGGGTCGCACGTCCTGCACCATCTCGTCGCCGACGCCTGGGTGCGGGGCCCGTCGGGACCGGAGCCGGGCGACGCGTTCCTGGAGGCCGTGCAGGGTCATCTGTCGTATGCCGCAACGCCGTTGTTCGCCGTGCTGCACGAGGCGATCTACGGGCAGCGCTCGGTGGATCCGGGGCCGACCGGGTGGGCGGCGCAGCGGGTGCGGGACGGGCTCACTGAGCATCCGGAGTTCGCCGTGCGGACGGTGCTGGACGGCACGGGGCCGCTATATTTCACCGGCGAGATGATGTACCCGTGGATGTTCGACACCGACCCTGCGCTGCGTCCGCTGAAGGAGACCGCGCAGGCGCTCGCGGAGCGGACGGACTGGCCGGACCTGTACGACGCGGGGCGGCTGGCCGCCAATGAGGTGCCGGCCGCCGCCGCGGTCTACTTCGACGACATGTACGTCGACACCGCGCAGGCGCTGCGGACCGCCGAGCGGATCCGCGGGCTGCGGGTGTGGGTGACCAACGAGTGGGAGCACGACGGCCTGCGGGTGAGCGAGGGCGCGGTGCTCGACCGGCTGATCAGGTCGGTGCGCGGGGAGGTGTGAGCCCGGGGCGGCGGCGCGGGTCAGTCGCTGCCGAGCAGGTCCAGGAGCAGGTCCACGTCGTCGGCGGAGTTGTAGAGGTGGAAGGCGGCGCGCAGCAGTCCGTCGCGTACGGAGACCTGTACGCCGGCGTCGGCCAGGCGGTCCGCGGCGCCGGCGATGCCGGGGGCGGAGACGATCGCCGAGCCGGGCGCGGGACAGGGGGTGATGCCGCGGGCGAGCAGCCCTTCGCGGTACCGGGCGGCCAGGGCGGTGTTGTGCGCGTGCACCGCGGGCACCCCGATTTCGCCGAGGAGACCGAGGGACTGTGCGGCGCCGGCGTAGGAGTAGTTGGCGTGCGCCTCGTCGAAACGCCGGGCGGTGGCGGGGAGTTCGGTGACCGGTCCGTAGCAGGACGCGCCCGGGTCCTCGCCTGCGGCCCAGCCCGCGTGCAGCGCGTCCGGCCACGGCTCCGCGTGCTCCCCGCCGAACACCATGAAGGCCGTGCCGCGCGGGCACAGGAGCCACTTGTATCCGCCGCAGGCGGCGTAGTCGAAGTCGGTGACGCGCATCGGCAGCCAGCCTGCGGCCTGGGTGAGGTCGAGGTAGGTGCGCGCGCCCACCGCCCGCGCGGCGTCCCGTACGGCGTCCATGTCGGCGATCCGGCCGTCCCGGGACTGCACGACGCTGAAGGCGACCAGCGTCGTGCCGGGGCGGACCGCGGCGGCCAGTTCGTCGAGAGGCACGGTACGGAGCGTGATGCCGGGGCGGGCGGCGAACGGGGTGACCAGGGAGCTGAAGTCCCCTTCGGGGGCGAGGACTTCGGAGCCCGGCGGCAGGGTTCCGGCGAGGAAGGCGGACTGCACCGCCACCGAGCTGCCGATCGCCACCCGGTCGGCCGGTACCCCGAGCAGCCGGGCGAAGGCCGCCCTGGCCTCGGCGGACGGGCCGAAGTAGTCGCGGCCCATGCTGCCGTACGAGAGGGATTCGTCGAGGGCCGCGCGCACGGCGGTGACGGCGCGCAACGGAAGCAGGCCGCTGGACGCGGAGTTGAGGTAGCGGATCTCGGGGGCGAATTCGGCCCCGCCGAGTGACTCGTGTCGCTGCATGGATCCACTCTGCGCGTCCGGCCGCCGCGCGTCCACGACCGGTGAGCGGGGCCGGCCCGCGCGTTTCCTCGTTGCCGCAGGCCGCAAGGGGGCGGGCGGGCCGGCCCCCGGGTCACTTCCCGGGGACGGCGCACCCGTCGTCGCCGCAGACCTCCGCCGACGCGTCCGGCAGGATCTGCACGGGGCGCTCCGCGTGGGCCCGCTCCAGGGCCTGCCGGAAGACCTCGGCGGGCTGGCCGCCGGAGATGCCGTAGCGGCGGTCGATGACGAAGAACGGGACGCCGGACGCACCCAGTTCGGACGCCTCGCGCTCGTCGGCGCGCACCGCGTCCGCGTAGGCCGTCGGGTCGGCCAGCACCCGGGCGCTCTCGTCGGCGGGCAGTCCCGCTGCGGTGGCGAGGGCGGTGAGGGTTTCCGGGTCGTCGAGCGGGCGGGCCTCGGCGAAGTGGGCGCGGTAGAGCGCGCCGATGAGGGCGTCCTGGACGCCGTGCTCCTTGGCGAGGTGCAGCAGGCGGTGCAGGTCGAAGGTGTTGCCGTGCAGCCGGTCGGAGCGGTAGCCGAGGCCCTCGCCCGCGGCGGCTTCCGCCACCCTGCCCTCCATCTCCTCGGCCTGTTCGCGGCTCACGCCGTACTTGCCTGCGAGCATGTCGATGACGGGGACGCCGGAGGACGCCGGGGCGTTCGGGTCCAGCTCGAAGGACCGGTGCACGACCTCGACGTCGTCGCGGTGCGCGAAGCCGGCCAGACCGGACTCGAAGCGGGCCTTGCCGATGTAGCACCAGGGGCAGGCGATGTCGGACCAGATTTCGACGCGCATGGGGTGACTTTCCTCGTACGGGGGATGGTCACGGGACAACCCGGGCGGGCGGCGGGCTATTCCCCGGGGGCCGGACGGCGCGGCGTCCGAGCCTGCGGGCGGGGTCAGCGGCAGGGTCAGGGTGAGGTGGGTGGCGTCGGGGGCGGGTCTGCGGGACGGATCGGGGCGCCAGCCGCGGGCCGCGTAGAAGGCGCGGGCGCGGCGGTTGTGCCAGACCACTTCCAGGGAGGCGGTCCGGCAGCCGGCGGTGTGCCAGGCGCGGTGGCAGGCCGTGTGCAGGGCGCCGCCTATGCCGGTGCCCCAGTGGGCGGGATCGACCTGGAGCTGGTGGAGGGTGACGGTGCCGGGGGCGGCGTCCGCGGCGTACCAGGCGGCGCCGAGTATCCGGCCGTGCCGCTCGGCGCACAGCACCCGTGCGCCGCCGGCCGCCAGGGCGCGGTCCCAGCAGGCGCGGGTCCTGGCCCGTTCGGCAGGTTCGTCGAAGGGCACGCCGGGGAACCGCAGCCGGTCGTGGGCGACGCGGGCGCGGGCGTGCAGGACGGCGACCTGCTCCAGGTCGGCGGGGGCGGCCGTACGGACCTGGAGCGGGTGCCCTTCGCGGCGCACCGGGGCGGCTACGCGGGCTCGGCGCGGCCGTCGACCCGGCGGGGCAGGCCGAGCGGATTGTCCTCGCGCAGTTCGGGCGGGAGCAGCGCGGGCGGGGTGTCCTGGTAGGCGACCGGGCGCAGCCAGCGTTCGACGGCGGCGGTGCCGACCGAGGTGGCGGTGGAGGTGGTGGCCGGGTAGGGGCCGCCGTGGTGCTGGGCGGGGGCGACGGCGACGCCGGTGGGCCAGCCGTTGACCACCACCCGTCCGGCCAGCTCGGTGACGTCGGCCAGCAGCCGCCCGCCGCGGCCCGCGCCGTCCCGGCCCGCGCTCTCGTCGGCGCCGAGCTGGAGCGTCGCGGTGAGGTTGCCGGGGAGCCTGGCGAGTACGGCGGCGATCTCGGCCTCGTCGGTGTAGCGGGCGAGGACGGTGACCGGGCCGAAGCACTCCTCCAGGAGGAGGTCGTGGGTGCTGTCCTCGGCGAGTGCGGCGGCGGGGAGGGTGAGGAATCCGGCGCTGACGGTGTGTTCGCCGCCGGCTCCGGGGGTCACCGGGGCGTGGACGCCGGGGAGAGCCGCGCGGGTGCGGACGCCGTCGAGGAAGGCGTCGCGCATCCGGTGGTCGAGCAGTACCCCGGCTTCGGTGTCGCTGACCGCGGCGGTCAGCGCCGTCAGGAGCCGGTCGCCGGCCTCGCCTTCGGGGGCCAGCACCAGGCCGGGCTTGACGCAGAACTGGCCGGTGCCGAGGGTGATCGCCCCGGCGAGCCCGGCGCCGATCTCCTCGGCGCGCTCCGCCGCGGCGGACTCCGTGACGACGACGGGGTTGAGGCTGCCCAGCTCGCCGTGGAAGGGGATGGGGTGCGGGCGGGCGGCCGCGGCGTCGTGGAGGGCGCGGCCGCCGCGTACCGAGCCGGTGAATCCGGCGGCGCCGACCAGCGGGTGGCGGACCAGGTCGAGGCCCGCCCGGAAGCCGTGGACCAGGCCGATCACGCCGTCGGGGAGCCCCACGTCGGCCGCTGCCCTGCGCAGCAGCGCGGCGCAGAGTTCGGAGGTGGCCGGGTGGTCGGGGTGTGCCTTGACGACGACGGGGCAGCCGGCCGCCAGGGCGCTTGCGGTGTCGCCGCCGGGGACGGAGAAGGCGAGCGGGAAGTTGCTGGCGGCGTAGACCGCGACGGTGCCCAGCGGGATCTTGTAGCGGCGCAGGTCGGGTCGGGGCGGGGCGAGGGCGGGGTCGGCGTGGTCGATGAGGACGTCGAGGAAGGCGCCCTCGTCGACGCTGTCCGCGAAGGCCCGCAACTGGTAGGTGGTGCGGGCCAGTTCGCCGGTGAGCCGGCCGGGTCCGAGCGCGGTCTCGGCGTCGGCGGCTTCGATGACCCGCTCCCCTGCCGCGTCCAGCAGGTCGGCGGCGCGGCGCAGCAGGGCGGCGCGGACGGTGCGGTCGGCGAGGGCCGGGCGGGCGGCGTGTGCGGCCCGCACGGCGGTGTCCACCTCGGCCGCTGTGGCCTCCACCGCAACCTGCTCGCGCCGCTTCCCGGTACGGGGGTCGACACTCCAGACTGGTGCTGCTGCCGCTGCTGCCACCGTGCATTCCTCCCGGGCGAACGCTTGCCGCACCCGGGGCCCCGTTCTATATGCTGAACAGCGTCCCGAATGCTGAATATCTGGGACTCTATGGCGGTCCGAACAGAGGGGTCAAGGGCGATGTCAGCTGCCGATACCGGTGGATCGCAGGTCAAGTCCGCGGTGCGGACGGTCGAGCTGCTGGAGTACTTCGCCGGCCGCCCCGGAATGCACAGCCTGGCCTCCGTCCAGGAAGCCGTCGGCTACCCGAAGTCCAGTCTGTACATGCTGCTGCGCACCCTCGTCGAGCTGGGCTGGGTCGAGACGGACGGTACCGGTACCCGGTACGGCATCGGCGTCCGGGCCCTGCTGGTGGGCACGTCCTACATCGACGGCGACGAAGTGGTCGCCGCGGCCCGGCCGACCCTGGACCGGCTCTCGGACGACACCACCGAGACCATTCACCTCGCGCGCCTGGACGGCGTGAACGTCGTGTATCTGGCGACCCGTCAGTCCCAGCACTACCTGCGGCCGTTCACCCGGGTCGGCCGCCGGCTGCCCGCGCACTCCACCTCGCTGGGCAAGGCGCTGCTCGCCACGTACACCGACGACCAGGTCAGGTCGATGCTGCCGCCGACGCTCACGGCGCTGACCGAGCACACCCTCACCGACCGCGAGCAGCTGATCGAGGAGCTGCACGCGGTGCGCGAGCAGGGCTACGCGGTGGACCGCGAGGAGAACACGCTGGGGCTGCGCTGCTTCGGCGTGGCGATTCCGTACCGCACGCCGGCCCGGGACGCGATCAGCTGCTCGGTGCCGGTGGCGCGGCTGACCCCGGCCCACGAGCAGATGATCAAGGACACCCTCTTCGACGCCCGCGACCGGCTGACCCTGGCGACCCGGCGGCTGTGACGCGGGCCGGCGTGAGCCGGCCGCACGCGGCCGCGCGGCCACCGGAAGGCCCGCGGGGCTCCGGCGTCGCCGATACCACACACGGGCACGCGGAGCGATCACCCGATCACCCCTAAGTCACCGCACGGTCCGATGCCTCCCGCGTCCCCGTGCTGACCTGGCGGTTTGCCGGGCCGCTCGGGCGACACGCCCTCCGGGAAGGCGAGTTCTGACCCGCCGTCAGCAGGCTCCGGGCGCGCCGGACCGCTTATCTCGGAGACAGAAGGCGCGGAACTCCCGATGTTCCGGCGGCACACCGACGTGCCGCGGCCGCCCTTCGCGGAGGTTCCTCGCATGCGCCCCACTCGACTGCACCTCGGGTCCGCGCTGGCCGTCGCCGTTCTGGGGCTGGCCACCACGTCCGCGTACGCCGACGACTTCGGTGTGGTCGATGCCGCGCCCCGTCCCACCGTTCCGGGACACACCGCGTCCCTGTCCACGGCGGACTGCCAAGGCGGCGGACCGGCACAGGTGGACGCCGGCTCGCTGGGCGCGGGCACCCTCACCCTGACCCCCGGCGCGGACGGCGGCCGCCTGGTCGGCACCCTCCACGTCAAGCGGGGTGTGGCGCCCGGCACTTACGGAATCAGCGGCAGCTGCCCCGACGGCACCCAGCTCACCGGAGCGGTGAAGGTCGCATCGGGCGCGAAAACCGGCACGGGCACCCGCCCCGACGCGGCGGACGGCGCGGCCCCCGGCCCCGCCCGGCACGACGGCGGGAATGCGGGCAAGGCGGCGGGCCGGAACACGGGCCGGCACGCGGGCCGGGAGAAGACGGCCCACGCCGACGGCGGTGAGCGGTCCGGGCCCGCCGTCACCACGGCCCCCCACGCCCCCACAGGGCCGCCCCGCGGCATGGTGCACGCCGGCACCGGCAGCACCAGCGACGGATCCGGCTCCGCCGAGATCGCCGCGGGGGTGGGCGCGTTGCTGGCCTCGGGGGCCGGCGGCATCTGGATGCTGCGCCGCCGGCGTACCGGCGAGCGGTCCTGACACCGGCCGGAACACCGTTCGGATACGCCCTCTTGGAGGCAGGGAATCGCGATGGGGATCAGGAGCCGTGTGAACGGCGGGACGACCGGCATATCCGTGCTGACGGTGGCCGCGCTGGGTGCCGGGATCTGGCTCATCGCCACCGGCGCGCAGGCCACCGCCCCGCCCCAGCCGTCCACCGCCCAGGCGTTCGGCGCTCGGGCGGCCGCCCCCCGTGCCGTGGAACCCCCGGCGCGGGCCGCCGCTGCGCCGCTGCCCGCGTCGCGGCCGCTCCGTGTCACGGTGTCGGCCGCCGGCATCGACGCGCCCCTGACCCCGCTGCGCCTGGACGCGCACGGCACCCTCCAGGCGCCGCCCGCGCGGCCCGCGAACCTGGCCGGCTGGTACCGGGGCGGCACCGCGCCCGGCGCCCGTGGCACCGCTCTGGTCGTCGGCCACGTCGACACCGATGACGGCCCGGCCGCCTTCCACGACCTGGGTTCGCTGAAGAAGCACAGCACCGTCGAAGTCCGGCGCGCGGACGGCAGGACCGCGGTGTTCAGCGTCGACGCGGTCGAGGTCTACCGGGGCGACGACTTCCCCGACGCCAAGGTCTACGGCCCTTCAGGGCGGGCCGAGTTGCGCCTGATCACCTGCGGCGGCGGCTTCGACAGGGAACGGCACGCGTACCGCGGCAACGTCGTCGTCTTCGCGCATCTGACCGGCAGCGGGTAACCGCCGCGCAGGGGGGCCACACACGCCGGGGCGGCCCGCGGGAGCCGCCCCGGTCCGCTGTTCACCGCGCGGACCGGCCGGCCAGGGCCGTGCGCACGGCGGCCAGGTCCGCGTCGCTCGCCAGGCCCGCGTGGTAGAGCCGCAGTTCGGTCGCGCCGAGCGAGGCGGCGTGCGCGGCGTCGGCGGCGAGTGTGCCGGGGCTGCCGCCCATCCCGGAGACCACGGCGAAGTTGGCGGCGATGGCCGCGCCACCGGCTCCGGGCGCCGCGGCGAACGGGGCGAGCGCGTCCGCCCGCGCCGCAGCGCCGCCACCGCACGGCACCACCACACCGTCCGCGTACCCGAACACCGCCACCGGATCCACCCCGGCGTTGGGCCCGCAACGGTGCGCGGCCGGATCGGCGTGCAGCAGGACCCGGAACCCCCCGGTGGCCGCCGCGCGGACCGCCGCCACCGTCGCGCGCCGGATCCTGCCGGCCACCCCGTCGCGCCAGGCGCGTGTCACGGCCGCGCGCCCGGCGCCGAGCAGCGCCTCGACCGCGGCCCACTCCCCCGCCCGGCCGTCCGCGCCCGCCGGATCCGCGGCCCCGGCCCACAGCGGCTCCAGCGCACGGACGACGGCGGTACGCAACTCCTCACCCTCCAGCCCGAGTTCGGCATAGCCGCGACAGCAGACTGGGCAGAAGCACAGTGACATCAGGTACTGCGCGGCTCCGGAGAGCGGCACCCCACCGATCTTGTCGTGGGCGTGCAGGTGCGCCATGCCGTACCAGCCGCAGGACTCCAGCTCGGTGCCGCGGGCTCCGGGCCGCACGGCCGCCTCCGCCGCGAGCGCGACGAGATGATCGTGCACCTCGGGGCGGGCGATGCACGGCGCCCAGGGGTAGGGGTCGCCGTAGGCATTGCGTACGACGGATGACGGATGGTCGGTGCCCAGGCGGGAGTTGTGGGCCAGGACGACCCAGCTGTGCACGTCGAGGCCGGCGGCGGCCAGCGCCCGCGCGGCCTCGCCGAACGGGTCGGGGCCCGGCATCCAGTCCTGGACGCGGGGGCGCAGCTCGTGGCCCGCCCAGTGCGCCGGGTCCGGCGGGTAGAGGACCGCGGAGTGCCGGGCGGTGACGATGCGGTGGCGCGGGTGGCGCGGGGTGAGGGCGCGGGTGGAGTGGTAGGCCGACGCCAGGGTGACCTGCCGGATGCCGAGCCCGGCGATGCGCTGCGCGGCCTCCGGGTCGCCCACCACGTCCCAGGGGTAGAGGAAGGCGGCGGCCCGCATCAGGGACCGGCTGTTCCGGCGGCGGCCCCCGGGGCGGCGTCCGCCACCAGGCCGAGGCCGTGCCCGATCAGGGTGCGGAGTGCGTCGAGGTGCGCCGGGTCGGGTTCGGCGAGCGGCGGCCGGACGCCGCCGACGTCCAGGCCGCGCAGCCGCACCCCCGCCTTGACCAGCGACACGGCATAGCCGCGGCCGCGGTTGCGCAGCTCGACGAGCGGCCGGTAGAAGCCGTCCGTCAGCCGGGTGACGGTGGCCTGGTCACCGGTGGTCAGCGCCCGGTGGAAGGCGAGGGCGATCTCGGGCGCGAAGGCGAAGACGGCCGAGGAGTAGAGACGGACGCCGAGGCCCAGGTAGGCGGGCCCGGTCAGCTCCGCGGTGGGCAGGCCGTTGAAGTAGAGGAAGTCCTCGCCCGGGGCGTCCGTGCGGACCGTGCTGATGATGCGCTGGAGCAGATCGAGGTCGCCCAGGCCGTCCTTGAGGCCGATGATGCCCGGCGTCCTGGCCAGTTCGACGACGGTGGCCGGCTCGAAGACGGCGTTGTCCCGCTGGTAGACGATGACCGGCAGCTCGGTGGCCGCGGCCAGTTCGCGGTAGTGCCGCAGCAGGCCGTCCTGTCCTGCGACGACGAGGTAGGGCGGCATCGCGAGCAGCCCGTCGGCGCCCGCGTCGCGGGCGAGCCGGGCGAACTGCACGGCCAGCGCGGTGCCGTAGCCCGCCCCCGCCACCACCGGCACCTGCCCGGCGGCCTCTTCGGCCGCGGCGGCGACGCAGCGCGCGAACTCCTCGGGGGTGAGCGCGTGGAACTCGCCGGTGCCGCAGCAGGCGAAGACGGCGGCGGCGCCCGCATCGATGCCGCGCCGCACATGGGCGCGGAAGGTGTCCAGGTCCACCGTGCCGTCGGGCGCGTAGGCGGTCACGGGGAAGAACAGCAGTCCGTCGAGGCGGTCGGCGAGTTGGGGGTACCTCCCAGCGGTAGCTGGGGGAGGGTCTGAGGTCACGGGCTCTCCCTGGCGTGCTCGTACGTGTGGCGGCGCGTACGCGTCTCTCCCCGCACACCGTCGCGCCCGTGCACGTCTCTGATCCACGTACATATCCCTGAACGCCGTCACGCTAGAGCAGCCTTCCCACGCCGGTCAAGGGCCCGAAACCACCGCGCCACAGGCCGAACCGGCCGCCGCAGTCGGCGTCTTGACCTGCCCTGATCCGCGTCCCTACGGTGTCCACAGATCTGAATGCTGTCCGCGCATACAGCCTCGCAGCTCAGCCCGAGGAGCCCCGCCCATGACCGCACCCCGCACCGTCCTGCTCACCGGCGCCGCCGGCGGACTCGGCACCCTGATGCGCGCGTTGCTGCCGCCGTACGGCTACCGGCTGCGGCTGTTCGACCAGCGGCCGATCGACGACGCGCCGGACGCGATCACCGCCGACCTGGCGGACACGGACGCGCTGCGCGATGCGGTGCGCGGCGTCGACGCGGTCATCCACCTCGCCGGCATCTCCCTGGAAGCGCCCTTCGAGAAGATCCTGCGGGCCAACATCGAGGGCACCCACCACCTCTACGAAGCGGCCCGCGAGGAAGGCGTCCGCCGCGTCGTCCTCGCCTCGTCGAACCACGCCGTCGGGTTCACGCCGCGGCCGGCCGACGGCTCCGCCGCGATCCCCGTGGGCACCCCGCGCCGTCCCGACACCTTCTACGGCCTGTCCAAGGGCTTCGGCGAGGACCTCGCCTCGCTCTACTGGGACCTGCACGGCATCGAGACCGTCTCACTGCGCATCGGCTCCTGCTTCCCCGAGCCGACGACCGTACGGATGCTGTCGATCTGGCTGAGCCCCGCGGACTGCGCGCGGCTGCTGCACGCATCCCTGACCGCGGAGCACGTCGGCCACACCGTCGCCTACGCCTCGTCGGCCAACACCCGGCTGTGGTGGGACCTGTCGAGCGCCCGCGCCCTCGGGTACGCGCCGCAGGACGACTCCGAGCCGTACGCGGCCGCGCTGCTCGCCGCCCAGGGCGCACTCGACCCGGACAATCCCGAACACACCCATATCGGCGGGGCGTTCTGCACCGACCCGCCCCTCTGGCCGTACTGACGGGGGCGCGCGGCGGCGCCGCCCGCCCCCCGCCCGGCGATGTGCTGCGGCCGATCCGCCGCCGCACGCAACGCTGTACCCTCCCCTGGCGTCTTCGAAGACACAACGCTACATCGAAAACACCACGTCACACCGGCAGCGCCGCCACACGGGCGGCGCATCGCAACAGCGCACGGGGCGGCGGCACGTCAGCGCGGCACTGCGCAGGAACGAGGAAACGCACCATGGGTATCGTCAGCTGGCTCGTACTGGGACTGATCGCCGGCGTGATCGCCAAGGTCCTGCTCCCGGGACGCGACCCGGGCGGGCTCGTCGGCACCACCCTGATCGGCATCGTCGGCTCCTTCATCGGCGGCTGGCTGTCCGTCAAGATCCTGGACCGCCCGATACCGAAGGACATCTTCGACCTCTCGACCTGGGTCGCCGCCGTCGCCGGCGCCCTCGTCCTGCTGATCGCCTACCGGCTGCTGTTCGGCAACTCCCGCGACCGGCGCTGAACGGTCGGGCGGGAGGCAGCGGATCGGCAGCGGGTAATGGAACCGTAAAAGCCGGTCGTTCGTTACTGCTGGCATGACCGCTATGACTCCTGGCTCGAACCTCCCGCTCACCTCCGCGCGGGTGGCGGTGGACGTCACCGCTCCCGCGCGGCTGGATGTGTCGGGCCTGTTGCTCACCGCCGAAGGCAAGGTGCGCTCCGACGACGACTTCGTTTTCTACAACCAGCCCAACGGCCCCGGTGTGACGCACAGTTCCGGGGCGGCCGGCGGCGGCGACACCATCACCGTCGACACCACGGCGGTGCCCGACGGCATCGAGAAGATCGTCGTCACGGCGAGCCTGGACGCGCCCGGTGCCACCTTCGCCGGAACGGAACCGACCGGCACCGTCCGCAACGCCCAGGACGGCAGCGTCCTCGCCTCCTTCACCCCGCCGCAGCTCGGGGCGGAGACCGCGCTGGTGGTCGTCGAGATCTACCGCCGCAACGGCGCCTGGAAGGTGCGCGCCGTCGGCCAGGGCTACGCCGACGGCCTGGCCGGGATCGCCACCGACTTCGGCGTCAGCGTCGAGGAGCCCGCGGCGTCCGAGCCGCAGGCCGCTCCCGCGCCGACGCCCGCCCCGCAGCCGCAGGCCCCCGTGGCGCCGCCCGCCGGCCAGTGGGGACCGCCCGCCGGCGCCCCCGCGCCGCTCGCCCCGCCGCCCGCCGCCGTGCCCCCGGCCCCGCCCGCCCCGCCTGCGGCGCCCGCCCCCGGCGCCGGCAAGATCAATCTCGACAAGGGCCGGGTCAGCCTCCAGAAGAACCAGACCGTCTCGCTGGTCAAGGGCGGCCGCCCGCTGCTGAGTTCGGTCGCGATGGGCCTGGGCTGGGAGCCCGCCTTCCGCGGCAAGGACATCGACCTGGACGCCTCGGTCATCGCCTACGGACCGGACCGCAAGAAGGTCGCCAACTGCTTCTTCGGCAAACTGCAGGTGCTCAACGGCGCGATCCAGCACTCCGGCGACAACCTCACCGGCGACGGCTCGGGCGACGACGAAGTGATCACCGTCCACCTCGGTGGCATCCCCCCGGAGGTCACCGGCCTGGTCTTCACCGTGAACTCCTTCTCCGGACAGAAGTTCACGGAAGTCGCCAAGGCGTACTGCCGGCTCACGGACGCCCGGACCGGCGAGGAGCTGGTGCGCTTCGACCTGACCGGCGCCGAGGCACGCACCGGCGTGATGATGGCCAAGCTCATCCGGCAGTTCTCCGGCGAGTGGGAGATGACGGCCATGGGCGAGTTCGTCGACGCACGCACGGTCCGCGGCATGGTCAAGCCGGGAGCCGCCGCGCTCTGACCCCGGCACCGCAGCCCGGGAGGACCCGCCGCCCCGCGGGTCCTCCGGGCGCGCCCGGCCCGCGCCCGCACACCGGGCAGGCCGCACAGCTCACCGCAGGTCCGCCGCCGGACCGGCCGCGCCCGCCAGGCCCGCCACCCTGGCCAGCCGCTCGTAGGACTCCAGCAGCGGCCCGCGCTCATAAGTACTGGTCGTGACCAGCACCTCGTCCGCCGCACTGTCCTCGATCAAGGTGCCCAGGGCGTCGGCGACCTCGTCCTCCGTGCCGTACAGCTGCCCGCGCAGCGCCGCGTCGTAGAAGCCGCGCTCCCGCTCCGGCATCGCCTCCGCCGCAGCCTCGGCCTCCGCGGCGGGCCGCAGCGGCGGGAAGACGCCGTGCGTACGGGAGTGGGCCAGGGCGCGCGCCTCCGGGAGCAGCAGTCGGCGGGCCTCACCGGCGCTGCCGGCCACCGCGACGGTCCCCGAGACGACGACGTACGGCCGGTCCCACAGCGCCGAGGGGCGAAAGGCCGCGCGGTAGCCCTCGATCGCCTCCCGCATGCGCTGCCTGCCCCGTACGTCCCCGATCACCAGGGCGAGCCCCGCTTCGGCCGCCGGCTGCGCGCCCGCGCCCGTGGCCAGCACGAACGCCGGCACCCGCAGCCCCTCGGCAGGCCAGGCGTGCACCTGCGGGTGGCTGCGCTGGGTGCCGGTGAAGTAGCCGGTCAGCTCGGCCAGTTGCGCCCCGAAGCCGTCGGCGGCGTCCTTGTCCGTGCCCAGCGCGCGGCGGATGCCGCCGGTGAACCCGACGGACCTGCCGAGGCCCATGTCGATCCGGCCGGGGAAGAGCGATTCCAGCACCCCGAACTGCTCGGCGACGACCAGCGGCCGGTGGTTGGGCAGCATCACCCCGCCGGTGCCGACCCTGATCACGGAGGTCGCCGCGGCGACCGCGGCGGCGAGCACGGTCGGCGCGGAGCCGGCCACCCCGGGCACGCTGTGGTGCTCGGACACCCAGAAGCGGTGGTAGCCGAGCCGCTCGGCGTGGCGCGCCAGGGCCACGGTGTCCCGCAGCGCGTCCGCCTGCGGATGTCCCTGCCTGGTGCGGGACCGGTCCAGGACCGAGAATCGTGTCGTCCGTATCGTCGAGCTCACCTCTCCTTCAACACCCGCGCGCGCCCAGGATTCCGCCCCGCCCCATACGTCACGGCATGCACGAGGAGCGTGTGATGACGCAGCAGCCGCCCCCGGACGACACCGACCGTCCGGGCCTCCGGGACCACCCGGACGGCCCCGGCCTCCCCGACCGGGTCGCCGAGATCTACGGCGACTTCGACCTCAGCACCGTCGCCGCCTTCGCCGGCGGCTTCATCAACTTCGGCTACTGGGCCCGGATGCCGCACGCCGGGCAGCGCGGCCCGCTGACCGAGGCCGACCGGATCCGCAGCGAGCAGGACCTCTACCGGCTGGTCCTGGACACCTTCGCGCACACCGAGGGACGCGACGCCCTGGAGGTCGGCTGCGGCCGCGGCCTCGGCAGCGCGCTGGCCCTCCAGGAATACGGCTTCGCCTCGGTCACCGGCCTGGACGCCCACCCCGACCAGATCGACCGCGCCCGCCGCACCCACCCCGACCTGTCGGAGCGCCCCGGCACCGGCCGGCTGGAGTTCCTCCGCGGCGCCGCCCAGCGCATCCCGCTGCCGGACGACTCGGCGGACTGCCTCTTCTCCGTGGAAGCGGTGCAGCACTTCCGCAATCTGCCCGGCTTCGCCCAGGAGGCGGCGCGGGTACTGCGCCCGCACGGCAGGCTCGCGCTGACCACGTTCTTCGCCCGCAGCCCGGAGGCCGCACGGGAGCTGCCCGGCCTGCTGCCCGCGTTCGCCGACGGCCTGGACGTACCGCACGTCGTCGACGAGGTGGCCGGGGCGCTCGCCGGCGCCGGTCTCGCGCAGGTGCGGATCCGGGCCGTCGGGGACGGCGTCTGGGAGTTCTACGACCGCTACATGGCCGAGCGGCCGGAACTCCGCGACAAGTGGCCGCGCCGGTATCTGACCGCCTACCGGGACGGCCTGCTGGACTACTACCTCCTCACGGCCGCCGCCACGGGCCGGTGACCGCCGACCTGGAGCCGGGAGTCCGGATGCCGGCGCACAGCATCCGCCCGTCGGGACGAAGACCGGCCCGGTGAACTCGCTGTACTCCGGCTGCTGCGCGGTGCCGATGGTGAGTTCGTTGCGGGCGACCGGGTACGTCCGGCCGTCCTCGGTGACCCCGAAGAGGTGCTGGACGCCCTCGCCGTCCTCGGCGATGATCAGCCCGCCGCAGGGCGAGACGGTGATGGTGTCGGGGCCGTCGACCCCGCCGTCCCCGGCGGGGTCCGGGTCGACGCCGAGCAGCACCTTCAGCGCCAGGGTCCGGCGCCGCGGGTCGTGGAACCACACCTGCCCGCCGTGCTGCACAGGGCTCTCCGCGCGGGCGGACGAGGACACGACGTAGCGCCGCCGTCGGCCCACCGGAGCCCTTCCGGCCTCCGGGCCCGGGTGATGTCCGCGTCGTCGAACTGCTGGCGCACCGGCACCGGTCATGCCGTGCACTCCGGCCTTGCCCGCGGTCTCCTCGCAGGTCGGCCAGGTGTCCCGAGGGGTGTGCCCGCCCGCGCGGTTGGTGGACGTACCGGCGAGGCCATCCGCCCGTGCCGGTCCGGCCGGGGCCGGGGCCGCGACGGCCCCGGTGCGGTGGCGAAAGCCGGTTGAACGGGGCGCGTCGGCCAGGAAGCGGTTGCCCTTCGCCGGACGGCGTCCGGCACCGGAGAACCGCCCGGACACGACGACGGGCGGCGCCGGCGCTTTCCGCACCCGCACCGCCCGTTACACCCGTCAGGCGTCCCGCCTCCTGCCGGGATTCAGCTCCCGGAGCGGGACCGCGCCTTGAAGGCGGCCTTGCGGGCCTCCTTGGCGGCCTTCTTGTCCGGGTGCAGCCGGCCCATCGCCTCCAGGACGTCGGCGGTGGCCGGGTGGTCCACCCGCCAGGCGGCATCGAAGAACCCGCTGTGCTGGCCGGTCAGCCCCTCGACCAGCTCGCGCAGCTCGGCCGCGTCCTCGTCGGCGACGCCCAGCTGTGCCGCGATGGTGTCGATGGTCAGCCAGAAGATCATGTCCTGGGAGGGCTCGGGAATGCCGGGCAGCGCGCGCTCGGCGAGCCAGACCCGGGCCAGACCGCCCAGCTGCGGGTCGTCCAGCACGTCCCGCAGCGCGGACTCGGCGTCCGGCGAGACCAGGGACAGTGCCTGCTGGGCGGCCAGCCGGCGCAGCGGGGCGCGCTCGTCGTCGCCGCGGGCGGCGGCGAGCAGATCCCGTGCGGCGTCCACCGGCGTGCGGGCGGCGAGCCACTGCTCGGCCTCGGCCTGGGCGAGCGCCTCGGGGTAGTCGGGCAGCGCCTCCAGCAGGACGTCGGCGCCCTTGTCGGTGAGGTCGCCGAGGGCCGGGGCGTCCACCCCTGCGTCCAGCATCCGGGCGCGGACGGCGTAGACACCGAGCGGGGTGAGGCGGACCAGGCCGTAGCGGGAGACGTCCTCCTCGTCGAGCGGCTCGGCGGCCTTGACCGTCTCGCCGTCCTCGTCCATCTCCTCGATGAGCGCCTCGTCCACCGGCGTGTACCTGACCAGGCCGATCGGCTCCAGCACCCGGAACTGGTCGTCCAGGCGCATCATCGCCTCGGAGACCTCTTCGAGCACGTCGTCGGTGGGCTCCTCCATGTCGTCCGGGACGATCATGGAGGCGGCCAGGGCGGGCAGCGGGACGTCCTGCTCGGGGCCTTCGTTCAGGGCGGTGAGCAGGTAGAGGTTGCCGAGGATGCCGTCGAGCAGCTCGGCCTCCTCCTCGGGGTTCCAGTCGATCGCGTCGAGGTCGAGTTCGCCGCCTTCGGCGAGCTGGTCGGCGATGTCGGAGAGGTCGGGGGCGACCGCGTCGGCGAGCACCGTCTCCATGCCGCCGAGCCAGATGTCGAGGACGTCCTGGGGGCTGCCGGAGGTGAGCTGGGCCAGCTCCTCGCTCGGTGTCGCGATGCCCACGGCGATGCCGTCGGGGAGCCCGGCGTCCTGCGTGCCGTCGGCCGTCTCCCCTTCGGAGTCCTCGGTCTCCTCGATGTCCACCAGGCCGGTGTCCACGGCGAGCTGCCACGCCTCGGCGGTGTAGCCGGGCCCGTCCTCGTCTCCGGCCAGGCCGAGGTGCTCGGTGGCCGCCGCCAGGGACTCCTCCAGGATCTCGCCGCCGACGCCGACCGGCACGCCCCGCTCGGCCCAGCGGGCCAGCGCGGCCGCGCGGGCCATCAGCGGTGCGCTCAGCGCGTCCCGGGCCAGTTCCGCTTCGGAGTGCAGCCGCACCGGCGGCAGGGTCGGGCGGTCTGCGGACATCTGGTGCTCAGCTCCTCGAACGGACTACGGCTCGTGCGACGCCCAAGCGTAGACGGAATTCCGGGTGAGCCGGACGGTTCACTCACCCGCCCTCTCCCGGTCACCTCGGGCATCTTGACAACTCCCTTGCGCACGCAAGAGATTGACGCGCGTAGAGAGCGCCGGTCCCGCTCGTACGCACCGCAGTCCGTCCCGTTTCCTCTCCCTCGGAGGCTCTCCATGCCGTCCCGTCGTCCGTTCCGCAGGCCGGCCGCCGTCACCGCGGTGGTCTGCGCCGCGCTCGCCGCCGGACTGCTCGCGCTCCCGCAGTCCGCCGCCGCCGCGGGCACCCGGATCCATGACATCCAGGGCCGCACCCGGCTCTCCCCGCTGGCGGGCCGGCAGGTCTCCGGCGTCCCCGGCACGGTCACCGCCGTCCGGTCGTTCGGCTCGGCCCGCGGCTTCTGGGTGCAGGACCCGCATCCCGACGACGACCCGGCGACCAGCGAAGCCGTCTTCGTCTTCACCGGAAAGGAGACGCCGAAGGCCGCCGTCGGGGACGCGGTCACGTTCGCCGGCACGGTCGGCGAGTACTACCCGGGCGGCAAGGACGCCGGGCTCCAGTCCGTCACCGAGATCACCGACGCGACCTGGAACGTCACCGCATCCGGCACCCCGCTGCCGGCCGCCTTCCGCCTCAACGCCGCCGCGATACCGGCGCGTTACGCCCCCGACGCCGGCGGCAGGAACATCGAGGCACTGCCGCTGCGCCCCGGTTCGTACGCCCTGGACCGCTACGAGTCCCTGGAGGGCATGCGGGTCTCGGTGGCCGACGCGCCCGTCGTCGGCCCGACCAGCAGCCATCACGAGCTGTGGGTCACCGCCGAGCCCGGTCACGCCCGTACCGCCCGCGGCGGCGCGCTCTACAGCTCGTACGCGGACCCCAACTCCGGCCGCGTCAAGGTGGCTTCGCTGCTCCCCCTCGACCAGCACCCGTTCCCCGTGGCCGATGTCGGCGACGAGCTGACCGGCACCACCGAAGGGCCACTGGACTACGACAGCTTCGGTGGCTACACGCTCCAGGCCACCGCGCTGGGCAAGGTCACCGACCACGGCCCGGCCCCCGAGACCACCCGCAAGCAGCAGGCCGACGAGCTGGCCGTGGCCACCTACAACGTCGAGAACCTCTCCCCCGCCACCCCGCAGGCCAAGTTCGACCGGCTCGCCCGGGCGCTGGTCCACCACCTGGCCGCGCCGGACGTGGTGGCCCTGGAGGAGGTCCAGGACGACAACGGCCCCACGGACGACGGCGTGGTGTCCGCCGGCGTCACCCTCAAGAAGCTCACCGACGCGATCAAGGCGGCCGGCGGCCCGGCGTACGAGGCGCGGCAGATCGATCCGGTCAACGACCAGGACGGCGGGCAGCCCGGCGGCAACATCCGGGTCGCCTTCCTCTTCAACCCCGACCGGGTGTCGTTCACCGACATCCCGGGCGGCGACGCCACCACCCCGGTGCGGGCGGTCGACGACCACGGCAGGGCCGCGCTCTCCGCTTCGCCCGGCCGGATCGCGCCGACGGATCCGGCGTGGAAGGACAGCCGCAAGCCGCTGGCCGGCCAGTTCTCCGTCAAGAACCGCCCCGGCAGCCGGGTGTTCGTGGTCGCCGACCACTTCAACTCCAAGGGCGGCGACCAGGGCCTGGACAGCCGTTTCCAGCCACCGGCCCGCAGCTCCGAGACCCAGCGCACCGCACAGGCCCGGCTGGTGAACGGCTTCGTCAAGGACCTGCTGGTCAAGGACCCGAAGGCCGACGTGGTGGTGGCCGGCGACCTCAACGACTACCAATTCTCGCCCGCCCTCAAGGCCCTCACCGACGGCGGAGTCCTCACCGACCTCGTCAACGGACTGCCGCGGAACGAGCGCTACGGCTACGTCTACAACGGCAATTCGCAGGTGCTCGACCACATGCTCACCAGCAGCCATCCGGCCAGGACCGACTACGACATCGTGCACATCAACGCCGAGTACGCCGACCAGGCCAGCGACCACGACCCGCAGGTACTGCGGATCAGGCCGTGAGGACGGGGCGGGGCCACACCCCCGGAATGACCACCGTGGCCTCGACCTGCCCCTGCTCCAGGAGGGCGCAGGTCACCAGCCGGCCGGCCCAGGACCTGCGGACCGCCTCGGCGCCTGCCCCGGCCCCTCCTTCGGCGTGAACTGCGAGGGCGGCGGCCCGAATCCGCCGCCCGGCGCGGCCGGTACCCGGGCGTATCCGGCGGCGGCCGGTGCGTACTGCGGGCCGCTCGCCTGCGGGTGCCCGTACCGGTCCGGGGCGCCCGCGTCCGTGCCGTCGGCGGACGGCTCCGCCTCGTCCGGCGCCAGGTCCCGCGCCAGCAGCGTCGCGCCGGCCACCGCGCCCGGCATCAGGACCACCGCGACGAACGGGACGAGGAACAGCAGCACGAGCGGGGTGCCGAAGCCGACGGCGAGTGCCTTGCGGCCGCGCAGCAGCCGCAGCCGCTCGCGCACCGGGATGTCGCGGCGCTGCATCGCCACCGACGTCAGCTCGACGGCGAGAAAGAATCCGGAGACGCAGAAGCCGACGGCCGGGATGACGGTCTGCCCGATGAACGGCACGAAGCCCAGGACGAACAGCGCGATGCCGAAGGGCGCGGCACGCAGCAGCACATGGACGCTGTCCCGCAGCGCGATCCAGATCTCCCGCCACAGCGGCCGGTCGGGGCTCCGGGGGCAGTGACCCTCGGATTCCTCGACCTTCTCCGACAGCTCCTCGTAGAACGGGTCACCGATCAGCAGGGTGACCGCGGTGAAGGTCAGTACGGACAGCAGCAGCCCGGCGGCGACGAACAGGCCGCGCAGCAGGCCCTGCCACGGTGCGCCCCAGCCGTCGGCGAACGGCGTGGCCCAGGCGGCGATGTCGCCGGACCAGAGGACGAGCACGGTCAGCACGGCGGCGTACAGCACGAGGGTGATCAGTGCGGGGATCAGCCCGAAGCCCCACCAGCGGCCGTGTCCCGCGACCCAGCGCTGGCCCCTGCCCAAGTACCGCATTCCCGCTATGAGATCACGCATGGCATCACCCTAAGGGGGGATGCGGCTCACCTGACACGCACATGCCAGCAGGCCCCGGCCGTGCCGGACGGCGCCCCGCTGCCGTCCGCTCGGCCGTGCCCCGCGATCACCCGCAGACCGCCGCCCGCGAGCTGTGCGAACGTGCCGAAGCCCACCGTGTCCCGGCCGGTCGCGCACCTGGCGCAGGCCCCGGTCAGCGCCCGGCAGCCGGCCCGTCCACGGCCCGCGTCGACGAACACCCCGGGCGGCAGCCCGCAGTCGCACGGCCCGACGTGCACGCTCCGCACCCGCTGGCGCGCGTACCGCATCCCCCGCGCGTACCGGATGCGGCCGCCGAGCGCCGTGACCTCCAGCAGCGCGGTACACCGGTGGGCGCCCGCGCGGGTCAGGGCCAACGCGTCGGCGCGACTGTGCAGCGCGTGGAATCCGCAGTCGCAGCGCGGCGCGGGACGGGGGTGCCGGCGGCCGTACGCGCAGCGGGCGTCGGCCAGGACGCCGTACGGGAGCGCGCCGCCGACGGAGACGCCGGTGAAGCCGGCGCGGGTGCCGTCGCGGGACAGCAGGAGGTGGGCGAGCTTGTAGCCGCACAGTGGCCCGCCTGCGGACGGCTCCGGTGGGCACCGCCCCTCCGGCGTGCCGGTGAACTCCCCGCCCAGCCGCATGACGCCTCCCGGTACGGCCCGTCGGACACCGTCCCTCCATGGTGGCCCCGCGCCGCCGCGCGGGCACCGGCGCGTTCCGGCCCTCACGAGGCCGCGTCAAACGGCCGCCGGACGCAGCGCGCCCCCACACGGTCCGTCCGAGGTCCGTGCGGGGGCGCCGGTGCGGGCGGGGCGCTGCGCCGCCCCGCGCCGTGCGGTCAGTTGTGGCTGTGCAGCACCTCGTTGAGGCCGCCCCACACCGCCTTGTTCGGCCGGGCCTCGACCGCGCCGGTGGTGGAGTTGCGGCGGAAGAGGATGTTGTCGGCGCCGGACAGCTCCAGGGCCTTGACGATCTGGCCGTCGGGCAGGGTGACGCGGGTGCCCGCGGTCAGGTACAGGCCGGCCTCGACGACGCACTCGTTGCCGAGGGCGATGCCGACGCCGGACTCCGCGCCGAGCAGGCAGCGCTCGCCGATCGAGATGATCTGCTTGCCGCCGCCGGACAGGGTGCCCATGGTGGAGGCGCCGCCGCCGACGTCGGAGCCGTCGCCGATGACGACGCCTGCGCTGATCCGGCCCTCGATCATGGAGGTGCCCAGCGTGCCGGCGTTGAAGTTGACGAAGCCCTCGTGCATGACGGTGGTACCGGCCGCGAGGTGCGCGCCGAGCCGGACCCGGTCGGCGTCCCCGATCCGTACGCCGGTGGGCACGACGTAGTCGGTCATCCGCGGGAACTTGTCGACGCTGGTGACCTGGAGGTGCAGCCCCTCGGCGCGGGCGTTGAGCCGCACCGTCTCCAGCTGGTCGACGGGCACCGGGCCGAGCGAGGTCCAGGCGACGTTCGCCAGCAGCCCGAACTGGCCCTCCAGGCTCTGCCCGTGCGGCTTGACCAGCCGGTGGCTGAGCAGGTGCAGCCGCAGGTAGACGTCGTGCGCGTCCAGCGGCTTGTCGTCCAGCGAGGCGATGACCGTACGGACGGCCACGACCTCGACGCCGCGGACCGGGTCCGGGCCGACGGCCTTCGGCGCGGCGGCGCCCAGCAGTTCGGCGGCCCGCTCGCCGGTCAGGCGCTCGGTGCCGGCCGGCCCCGGCGAGGCGGCCAGCTCGGGCGCCGGGAACCAGGTGTCGAGAACGGTGCCGTCGGGGGTGACGGTGGCGAGCCCGGCGGCGACGGCGCCGGCGGTACGGGGGGTAGCAGCATCGGTCATGCCGAAAACCTAACCGGAGGGCGCCCGCCGAGGCGAACCGGTCTCATCGACCGGCCGCCCCGAGCCGCCTCCGGCCCGTCACTCCCCGCCCAGCACACCGGCCAACCCGGCCCGTACGGTGGCGCGTTCGAAGGGCTGCCCGGTGAGCAGGTGCTGGAGCATCAGGCCGTCGACGAAGGCCACCACGGCGCGCGCGGCCGGCACGTCGCCGGTGCGCCGGGCGAGCAGCCGCACCATCTCCTCCAGGCACTCGGCGGCGATCGGCCGCACCGCCTCGCGCCGCAGCGCCGCCAGGTACAGCTCGTACTCCAGCTCCACCCGGGAGCGGTCGCCCGCCAGGCTCTCCTCGATGAGCCGGGTGACCTCGTCGGCGAGCGGCACCGCCGGATCGATGCCGTCGGCCCAGCGTGCGAAGTCGGCCATCCAGCCGCCGTTGACCTGCCGCAGGGCGGCCACCAGCAGCTCGTCGAGCGTCGCGAAGTGGTACGTCGTCGAGCCCAGCGGCACATCCGCCGCGGTGGCCACCGCGCGATGGCTGAGTCCGGCGATACCGCGCTCGCCGACCACGCCGATCGCGGCGTCGATCAGGCGCTGGCGCCGGTCCGGGTCGTAGCGCCGCGCCATCAGTGCGCACCGCCCAGATTCAGCACCACGACCCCGGCGATGACCAGCAGCACCCCGAGGATCTTCAGGGCGCTCGCGCTCTCCCCCAGGAACACCATGCCGATCGCCGCGATCAGCGCCGTGCCGGCTCCGGCCCAGATCGCGTACGCGGTGCCGATGCTCATCGACTTGAGGGTCTGGGCGAGCAGCGCGAAGGCCAGGAGGTACCCGGCCACCGTACCGAGCGAGGGCCACAGCTTGCTGAAGCCGTCGCTGTACTTCATCGCGGTGGTCGCGAGGATCTCGGAGAGGATCGCACCGGCCAGCGTCAGATACACCATACGTACGAGCGTACACAACGATGCGTACGGACGTACATACCTGTGCGGTCCGGATCCGCCCCGACCGCAGAAAAACGGCCCTGCCCGCCAGAGATCTGGCGGGCAGGGCCGCAAAAGGTGCGACGGGCGCGGGATCAGACGTGTCAGACGTTGAACCCCAGGGCACGCAGCTGCTCGCGGCCGTCGTCGGTGATCTTGTCGGGGCCCCACGGGGGCATCCAGACCCAGTTGATCTTCAGCTCGTTGACGATGCCGTCCGTGGCGGACTTCGCCTGGTCCTCGATGACGTCGGTCAGCGGGCAGGCCGCGGACGTCAGCGTCATGTCGATGGTGGCGATGTTGGCCTCGTCGACGTGAATGCCGTAGATCAGACCGAGGTTGACGACATCGATGCCCAGCTCGGGGTCCACGACGTCGTACAGCGCCTCGCGGACCTCTTCCTCCGAGGCCGGCTTGGTCAGGGTGTTCTCGGGTGTTTCGGTCATGCGGTCTTCGCCTCCTCGGAGAGGGCCTTGGCCGTGGCGTCCTTCCAGGCCATCCAGCTGAGCAGCGCGCACTTCACGCGCGCCGGGTACTTCGAGACGCCGGCGAAAGCCACCGCGTCCTCCAGCACCTCTTCCATCGCGTCGTCCGGCTCGATCTTGCCCTTCGACTGCATCAGCTCCAGGAACGTCTCCTGGATCCGCTGCGCCTCGCCGAGCTCCTTGCCGACGAGAAGGTCGTTGAGCACCGATGCGCTGGCCTGGCTGATGGAGCAGCCCTGCCCCTCGTAGGACACATCGTCGATGGTCGTGCCGTCGTACTTCACGCGCAGGGTGATCTCGTCCCCGCAGGTGGGGTTGACGTGGTGCACCTCGGCGTCGCCGTCCCGAAGACCGCGCCCGTGCGGGTGCTTGTAGTGGTCCAGGATGACGTCCTGGTACATCGAATCCAGCTTCACGACTCAGTCAGTCCTCGTCCTCATCCGCCGTGCGTGATCAACCGCTGTCTTGTCTAACCGAAGAAGTTGCGGACGTGCTCCAGGCCCTCGACCAGGACATCGACCTCGGCCGGGGTGGAGTACAGATAGAACGACGCTCGCGTGGTCGCAGGAATTCCGTACCGCAGGCAGACCGGCCGCGCGCAGTGGTGGCCGACCCGGACCGCGATGCCCTGCTCGTCGAGCACCTGGCCGACGTCGTGCGGGTGGATGTCGCCGAGCGTGAAGGAGAGCGTCGCCCCGCGGTCCTCGGCCGTGCTCGGGCCGATGATGCGCAGGTCGGGGACCTCCAGCAGCCGCTTGACGGCGTACTCGGTGATCACGTGCTCGTGCTCGGCGATCCGGTCCATGCCGATCGCCGAGAGGTAGTCCACGGCCGCACCGAGGCCGACGGCCTGGGCGATCGGGGGCGTACCCGCCTCGAACTTGTGCGGCGCGGGCGCGTAGGTCGACGAGTGCATCGACACGGTCTCGATCATCTCGCCGCCCCCGAGGAACGGCGGGAGGTCCTCCAGCAGCTCCTGGCGGCCCCACAGCACGCCGATGCCGGTCGGGCCGCACATCTTGTGGCCGGTGAAGGCCACGAAGTCGGCCTGCAGCGCCTGGACGTCCAGCACCATGTGCGGGGCAGCCTGCGAGGCGTCGATGACGACCAGCGCACCGACCTCCTGGGCCCGCCGGACGATCGTCTCGACCGGGTTGATCGTGCCCAGCAGGTTGGAGACCAGGGTGAACGAGACCACCTTGGTCCGCTCCGTGATGATCTCGTCGATGGTGGAGAGGTCGAGCCGGCCGTCGTCGGTCAGCCCGAACCACTTCAGCTTCGCGCCGGTGCGCTGCGACAGCAGCTGCCACGGAACGATGTTGGAGTGGTGTTCCATCTCCGAGATGACGATCTCGGTCTCGTGGTCCACGCGGTACGGCTCGTCGGCCCAACCCAGCATGTTGGCCACGAGGTTGAGCGACTCGGAGGCGTTCTTGGTGAAGATCACCTCGTCGCGGCTCGGCGCGTTGATGAAGGCGGCGACCTTGTCGCGGGCGCCTTCGTACAGCTCCGTGGCCTCCTCGGCGAGGACATGCACGCCGCGGTGGACGTTGGCGTTATGGCGCTCGTAGTAGGCGTTCAGCGCATCGAGGACCTGGCGCGGCTTCTGCGACGTCGCCGCGTTGTCCAGGTACACGACCTTCTTCCCGTCGTGGACCAGCCGGTCCAGGATGGGGAAGTCCTTGCGGATCGCCTCTGTGTCGAGGAGGCCCGGCATCTGTGTCACGCCCCTGCCCTTTCGTTCGCTTCTCCGCCCACGAGGCGCACCTGCGGGTCACAGGTCGTCCGCAGGCCGGTGGCCTCGCGTGCGTCGCTCACAGAGTTGCGCCGCCCTTCGTGTACTCCTCGTAGCCCTCGGCCTCCAGCTTGTCGGCCAGCTCGGCGCCGCCGGACTCGGCGATGCGGCCGTTGGCGAACACGTGGACGTGGTCGGGCTTGATGTAGCGCAGGATGCGCGTGTAGTGCGTGATCAGCAGGGTGCCGACCTCACCGGTCTCGCGGACGCGGTTGACGCCCTCGGAGACGGTGCGCAGCGCGTCGACGTCCAGGCCGGAGTCGGTCTCGTCGAGGATCGCGATCTTCGGCTTGAGCAGCTCCAGCTGAAGGATCTCGTGGCGCTTCTTCTCACCGCCGGAGAAGCCTTCGTTGACGTTGCGCTCGGCGAACGCGGGGTCCATGGACAGGCGCTCCATGGCCTCCTTGACCTCCTTGACCCACAGCCGCAGCTTGGGGGCCTCGCCGCGGATCGCCGTGGCCGACGTCCGCAGGAAGTTGGAGACCGAGACGCCGGGGACCTCGACCGGGTACTGCATGGCCAGGAAGACGCCGGCACGGGCGCGCTCGTCGACGGACATCTCCAGGACGTCCTCGCCGTCGAGGGTGACGGTGCCGCCGGTGATCGTGTACTTGGGGTGACCCGCGAGCGAGTAGGCGAGGGTCGACTTGCCGGAGCCGTTGGGGCCCATGATGGCGTGCGTCTCGCCCTGCTTCACGGTCAGGTCGACGCCCTTCAGGATCTCGCGCGGGCCGTTCTCGGCCTCGACGGAGACGTGCAGGTCGTGGATCTCAAGCGTTGCCATGGGGAACTCAGGACTCCTGGGTGACGGAGACGAGCACGGATGCGTCCGGGCCCTCTCCTTCGATCTTGACGGGGTAAACGGGGACGGGGCGGGTCGCGGGGAGACCGGACGGCTTGCCGGTGCGCAGGTCGAAGCTCGAACCGTGCAGCCAGCACTCGATCGAGCAGTCCTCGACCTCACCCTCCGACAGCGAGACGTTCGCGTGCGAGCAGATGTCGTTGATCGCGAACACCTCGCCCTCGGTACGGACGAGGGAGACCGGCGTGCCGTCGATTTCCACCCTCTTGGGGGTGTCCTCCTCCAGCTCGCTCAGCGCCGCCACGCGTACGTAACTCATGCCGCGGACGCTTCCAGCTCGGCCTCGATCTTGCTCATGAGGCGTTCTTCGACGTCCGGGAGGCCGATCTGCTGGACCAGCTCGGCGAAGAAGCCGCGGACGACCAGCCGGCGGGCCTCGTCGGCCGGGATGCCGCGGGCCATCAGGTAGAACAGCTGCTCGTCGTCGAAGCGGCCGGTCGCCGATGCGTGTCCTGCTCCGACGATCTCGCCGGTCTCGATCTCCAGGTTGGGGACCGAGTCGACCCGCGCGCCGTCGGTGAGGACGAGGTTGCGGTTGAGTTCGTAGGTGTCCGTGCCGGTCGCGGCGGCCTGGATCAGCACGTCGCCGATCCAGACGGCGTGCGCGTCCTGGCCCTGGAGCGCGCCCTTGTACGTGACGTGCGAGCGGCAGTTCGGCGCCTCGTGGTCGACCATGAGGCGGTGTTCCTGGTGCTGGCCCTGCTCCGTGAAGTACAGGCCGTACAGCTCGGCCTCGCCGCCGGGGCCCGCGTAGGTGATGCGCGGGTGCAGCCGGACGAGGTCGCCGCCGAAGGTGACCACCACGGACTTGAAGGTGGCGTCCCGGCCGACCAGCGCGTTGTGCTGGCCGACGTGCACCGCGGTGTCGTCCCAGTCCTGGACGGAGACGACGGTCAGCTTGGCGCCGTCGCCGATGAGGAAGTCGACGTTGGCGGCGAGCACGGCGTCGCCGGTGTGGTCGATGACGACGACCGCCTCGGCGAACGCGCCCACCTCGATGACCTGGTGGCCGAAAGCGGTGCCGCCGTCACCCTGGACGGCGATCCGGATCGGCTCGTCGAGCTGGGTGTCCTTGGGCACCGAGAGGACCGAAGCCTTCTCGAAGGAGCTGTACGCCTGGGCGGCGACACGGTCCACGGGCTTGCCGGCCTTGCCGACCCGGGGGTCGTCGCGGTCCACCAGCTCGTGGGTGACGCCCTCCGGCGCCGTGATGTTGATCCTCAGGTCCGCGCCGCCCGCGACGGCGCTGCCGTCGTGCAGGCCCTTCAGGCGTGCGAGGGGAGTGAAGCGCCACTCCTCCTCGCGGCCGTGCGGCACCGGGAAGTCGGCCACGTCGTAGGACGGCGGCGCGCTCATCCGGGTGGCAACGGTGGACTCCGCGGCCACCGCGATGGAACCGGTGGTCGTGGAACCCGCCGGGATGTTCTGAGCCTCAGCCATGGCTGTCGTCGTGCTCGCTTTCTGGTTGCGATACTCGGCCTTCCCGGAGGAAGGCCGCCGCGTCGGTCAGGGGTGTTCCGTGGCCGTCAGCCGACCGCGCCTTCCATCTGCAGCTCGATCAGCCGGTTGAGCTCCAGCGCGTACTCCATCGGCAGCTCACGGGCGATCGGCTCGACAAAGCCGCGCACGATCATCGCCATGGCCTCGAACTCCGTCAGGCCGCGGGCCATCAGGTAGAAGAGCTGGTCCTCGCTGACCTTGGAGACGGTCGCCTCGTGCCCCATGGAGACGTCGTCCTCGCGGACGTCGACGTAGGGGTAGGTGTCCGAGCGGGAGATGGTGTCCACCAGCAGGGCGTCGCACAGCACGTTGGACTTGGAGCCCGCCGCGCCCTCGCCGATCTCGACCAGGCCGCGGTAGGAGGTGCGGCCGCCGCCTCGCGCCACCGACTTGGAGACGATGTTGGAGGAGGTGTTCGGCGCCATGTGGACCATCTTGGATCCGGCGTCCTGGTGCTGCCCCTCGCCCGCGAAGGCGATGGACAGGGTCTCGCCCTTGGCGTGCTCACCCATGAGGTAGACCGCCGGGTACTTCATGGTCACCTTGGAGCCGAGGTTGCCGTCGACCCACTCCATGGTCGCGCCCTCGTAGGCGACGGCGCGCTTGGTGACCAGGTTGTAGACGTTGTTCGACCAGTTCTGGATGGTCGTGTAGCGGCAGCGGCCGCCCTTCTTCACGATGATCTCGACGACCGCGGAGTGCAGCGAGTCCGACTTGTAGATCGGCGCCGTGCAGCCCTCGACGTAGTGGACGTAGGCGTCCTCGTCCACGATGATCAGCGTCCGCTCGAACTGGCCCATGTTCTCGGTGTTGATCCGGAAGTAGGCCTGGAGCGGGATGTCGACGTGCACACCCTTGGGGACGTAGATGAACGAGCCGCCCGACCACACGGCGGTGTTCAGCGACGCGAACTTGTTGTCGCCGACCGGGATGACCGTGCCGAAGTACTCCTGGAACAGCTCCGGGTGCTCCTTGAGCGCGGTGTCGGTGTCCAGGAAGAGGACGCCCTGCTCCTCCAGGTCCTCACGGATCTGGTGGTAGACGACCTCGGACTCGTACTGCGCGGCGACACCGGCGACCAGGCGCTGCTTCTCCGCCTCCGGGATGCCCAGCTTGTCGTAGGTGTTCTTGATGTCCTCGGGCAGGTCCTCCCAGGAGGCGGCCTGCTGCTCGGTGGAGCGGACGAAGTACTTGATGTTGTCGAAGTCGATGCCCGACAGGTCCGAGCCCCAGTTCGGCATGGGCTTCTTGTCGAACAGCTTCAGGCCCTTGAGCCGGAGCTTGAGCATCCACTCCGGCTCGTTCTTCTTCGCCGAGATGTCGCGGACGACGGCCTCGGAAAGCCCTCGCTTGGCGGAGGCGCCGGCCACGTCGGAGTCGGCCCAGCCGTATTCGTACTTGCCCAGGCCCTCGAGCTCGGGGTGAGCAGTCTCCGTGGGGAGCGTCATGCGGGGTTCCTCCCGGCCGTGCTTGCAGATGCTGTGGTGGTCTTGGTGCTGTGAGCGGTCTTGCCGGCCTTCGGAATGAAGGTCGTGCACACCCCGTCGCCGTGGGCGATCGTGGCGAGACGCTGTACGTGGGTTCCCAGCAGACGGGAGAAGACCTCTGTCTCCGCCTCGCACAGCTGCGGGAACTGCTCGGCGACGTGGGCGACCGGGCAGTGGTGCTGGCAGAGCTGTTCACCGAGCTGGGAATTGGGCGCGCCGCGCGCCGTAGCAGCGTACCCGTCCGCGGTCAATGCCTCGGCAAGGGCCCGGGTGCGGGCCCCGGGCTCGGCGGACTCCACCGCGCGGCGGTAGCCCTCGGCCTGGGCGGCCAGACGGGCACGGGCGAACGCGGCAACCGCCGCCTCCCCCAGCTCGCCACCGCCGGCGGTCTGCGCGATCCAGCGCAGCGCGTCGGAGGCCAGCTCGTCATAGGACTGGTCGAAGGCGTCCCTGCCGCAGTCGGTGAGCGCGAACGCCTTGGCCGGGCGGCCACGGCCGCGGGTTCCGTAGACCCGCTTCTCGCGGGGCTCGACGACCCCGTCGGCGGCCAGCGCATCCAGGTGCCTGCGCACCGCCGCCTGCGTCAGTTCCAGGCGGAGGGCCAGCTCGGCGGCGGTGGACGGGCCGTGGTCGAGGATGGAGCGGGCGACCCTGTTGCGGGTGCCCTGCTGCTCGTCCTGCGGGGAGCTCGCGCCGACGGCGCCCTGGGCGGGCTGCTCGGGCGCGACGGCAGTCGACCCGGCGGTCTCGTCGACCACGGGCCCCTTCCGGTCCTCGCTCGCGTATTTCACAACGCCATTGTTGCGTAATTCGTCAAGCCGATACAACCCTCGTCCGGATCACGGACTGGTGGTCTCGATCACTTAGGGTCACCTAATTCAGCCCTCCTCCAGGCCGCCGGAAGCCCGTGAGGAAGGGCCTCCGACGCCGGCACCCCACCTCTGGCGCACCGGCCCGGAACTCACCACCGGACACACCGCCATCCGGGCCGCTCCCGAGCCGTGCGCACGGCCCAAACCCGGATTCCGCCGCCCCGCGTCCGCTCCGTAGACTGCCCGGCATGCCCAGCACCTCCCCGGGGGCCGCCCCCCGGTCCCCCGGCCGAGAGCCTGCCGTCGAGGTCACCGGCCTGGTCAAGCGGTACGGGACCAAACCGGTCAAGACCGCGGTGGACGGGCTCGACCTCACCGTCGCGCGCTCCACCGTGACCGCCGTACTCGGCCCCAACGGCGCCGGCAAGACCACCACCATCGAGACCTGCGAGGGCTACCGCCGCCCGGACGCCGGCACCGTACGCGTCCTGGGCCTCGACCCGGTCGCCGACGCCGCCCGGCTGCGCCCGCGGATCGGCGTGATGCTGCAGTCCGGAGGGATCTACGCCGGGGCCCGCGCCGACGAGATGCTCCGGCACACCGCCACCCTGCACGCCCACCCCGTCGACGTGGACCTCCTCATCGAGCGGCTGGGCCTTGGCAGTTGCGGACGCACGTCCTACCGGAGGCTGTCCGGCGGGCAGCAGCAGCGGCTCGCCCTGGCAATGGCCGTCGTCGGCCGCCCCGAACTGGTCTTCCTGGACGAGCCGACCGCCGGCCTCGACCCACAGGCCCGCCACGCAACCTGGGATCTCGTGCGCGAACTGCGCGCGGACGGCGTCGGGGTCGTGCTGACCACCCACTTCATGGACGAGGCCGAGCAGCTGGCCGACGACGTCGCGATCATCGACGGCGGCCGGGTCATCGCCCAGGGCAGCCCGGAGGCGCTGTGCCGCGGCGGCGCGGAGAACACCCTGCGCTTCACCGGGCGGCCGGGCCTCGACCTCGCCTCGCTGCTCAAGGCGCTGCCCGCGGGCAGCGCCGCATCCGAACCGGCCTCCGGCAGCTATCGCGTCGACGGCACGATCGACCCCCAGCTGCTCGCGACCGTCGCCTCCTGGTGCGCCCAGAACGGCGTCCTCCCCGACGCCATAGCCGTCGAACGCCACACCCTGGAAGACGTCTTCTTGGAACTCACCGGCAAGGAGCTGCGGGCATGACCGCGACCGGCACGTTCACCCCGCGGCCCGGGGCCGCCCCGCTGCCCCGGATGATCCGGGCGCAGGCGGCGCTGGAGACCAGGATGCTGCTGCGCAACGGCGAACAGCTGCTGCTGACGGTCGTCATCCCGACGCTGCTGCTGGTGCTGTTCTCCGCCGTCGACATCATCGACACCGGCGTTGGCCGGTCCGTCGACTTCCTGGCGCCGGGCGTCCTGGCGCTCGCGGTGATGTCGACCGCCTTCACCGGCCAGGCCATCGCCACCGGCTTCGAGCGGCGCTACGGCGTCCTCAAGCGGCTCGCCGTCTCGCCGCTGCCGCGCTGGGGCCTGATGGCGGCCAAGACCTGCGCCGTGCTGGTCACCGAGGTGCTGCAGATCGTGCTGCTGTGCGCGGTCGCCTTCGCGCTCGGCTGGGCCCCGCACGGCAACCCGTCGGCCGTGGTGCTGCTGCTGATCCTGGGCACTGCCGCGTTCTCCGGCCTGGGCCTGCTGATGGCCGGGACGCTGAAGGCGGAGGCCACCCTGGCCGCGGCCAACCTGGTCTTCCTGCTGCTCCTGGTGGGCGGCGGCGTGATCGTTCCGCTGGAGAAGTTCCCGGAGGCCGCGCAGTCGGTCCTGGGCCTGCTGCCGATCTCGGCGCTCTCCGACGGGCTGCGCGACGTCCTCCAGCACGGCGCCGGCATCCCCTGGTCCGACCTCGGCATCCTGGCCGTGTGGGCGGTGCTGGGACTGGGCGCGGCGGCCCGGTTCTTCCGCTGGGAGTAGCCCGGCGGCCCGGCGACGGGGCCGTGCGGCCGGTCGGCCCCGGGCGGTTGTGTCGCGGTACGCCCCCCTCGTGAAAGTTTGCACAAAGGGCCCCCTACGATGTCTCCCGTGCCGAACACGCTGAACCCCCTTGAGCTGATCGCCCGCCGCTGGCAGCCGTCCGCGCGCTTCGTGCGGCGGGCCGCGCTCGCCACCGTCGTGATGGCCGTCGTCATCGTCGTCGCCGGCGGCGCCGTGCGGCTGAGCCAGTCCGGCCTCGGCTGCTCCACCTGGCCGCGGTGCACCCCGGACAGCCTCACGCCGACCGCGGCGATGGGCATCAACGGGAAGATCGAATTCGCCAACCGCCTGCTCACGTACGTGCTGTGCGCGTTCATCGGCCTGTTCATCGTCGCGGCCCGCGCCCGCACGCCGCGGCGCCGCTCGCTGACCAGGCTCGGCTGGGCCCAGTTCTGGGGCGTCATGGGCAACGCCGTCGTCGGCGGCATCACCGTCCTGACCGGCCTGAACCCCTACATCGTCAGCGCGCACTTCCTGCTGGCCGCCGGCCTGCTCACGATCGCCGTGGTGTCCTGGCGACGCGCCTGCGAGGGCGACGACGCGCCGCGCGACGTGGTCGCCCGGCCGGTGCGCCAGCTGGCCTGGCTGCTGCTGGCCGCGACCGGCGTGCTGATCCTCATCGGGACGGTCGTCACCGGCACAGGACCGCACGCGGGCGACGCCGAGAAGGTCCACCGCATCCCGCTGAACTGGCAGGAGGTGACCCAGCTGCACGTCGACTTCGTGTACATCGTCTGCGGCCTGACCGTCGCCCTCTGGTTCACCCTGCGCGCCGTCAAGGCACCGGCCGCCTCCCGCCGCGCCGTACTGGAACTGTTCGGCTGCCTCCTCCTCCAGGGCGCCATCGGCTACGTCCAGTACTTCCTGGGCCTGCCGGAGATCGTCATCGGCCTGCACATGCTGGGCTCGGCCCTGGTCTGGATCGCCGTCCTCCGGGTGGTGCTCGCGCTGCGGGACCGCGGGCCGCTGGCGGACGCGCCCGCCCCCGCCGGGGAGCACGAGTCCCTGCCGGCTCAGTCCGCGGGCGCCCCGGCCGGCAGCCTGTAGACCCTGCGCGCCGTCCCGGAACCGACCAGTGCGACGATCCGCCGTGCCTCGGACTCCGGGCACATCCCCTCCTGGACCCACTCCCGCGTGAGCCGCTCCATGGCCCGCACGAACAGGCGCGCCCCGGTCACGTACAGCTCCGGCAGCCCGTGTGCCCCCGAGGAGAACAGCAGCTTGCCGAACGGCGCCAGCCGCAGCGTCTCCTCGGGGCAGGGGCCCGCGTCCGCGTAGACGTGCGCGTGCACCGCGGCGAGCTGCGCCGCGCGGCGGTGGTGAAGCGCCGCGGGCAGCAGCACCAGATCGGCCCCGAGGCCGGTCGTGGCCCGCAGAAAACCTTCCAGCGCCCCGGGGTCGGGGCCGTGCAGCTGCACCGGACGCCCCGTCGCCACCGCGCTCCACAGAAGATGCCGGACGAGCGCGGGCCCGGTGAGCCGGTCGCCCGGCCGGCGCCCGCGCAGCCAGCGGTCCGCCGCCCGCCGCACCTCACCGGCCTCCGGCGCGCGCCCGTCGCAGTGGGCAGCGCCCGAGGCGAAGGCGGTGGCGTGCTGGGCGGCGGCGTACACGGCCTCGGCGGTGTAGCCGATGAAGGCGTCGACGCTCCCCGAGGTGTCGGCGACCTGCTCGGCGAGCGCTTCGAGCCGTACGACCTCGTGGGCGCGGCCCCCGGCGGCGTCGGCCAGCTCCGCGGCCGAGGTCAGCTCGCTGCGGGCGCCCGTGGCCACCAGGAACGTCCCGATGCCGGCGCCGCGCAGCAGCCGGCGGCCGGCCTCGTACGCGCCGATCTCGCGCCTGCGGGCCATATCGCGGGCCGGGGTGCAGTGCGGCTCCAGGCCGAGCAGTGGCGGGCACCAGCGGCGCAGCGCCAGGCCGGTCCAGCTGTCGAAGTGGCTGGTGCCCGCGGGGGCCGGGCCGTGCGCGCCGGATGCCGCGGCAAGCTGCGCCTCGAAGGAGCCCAGGCCCAGTTCGCCGTGGACCGCGCCGTGGCTGTACTGATCGATGAGCGGCGGGATGGTGTCCATCCGCTTCTCCTGCCCCGGAACCACCGGGCGTGACACGGCCCGCACCCGGTGGACTCAACGGAAGGCGGCCGGGAACCGGCGCGCCCCGGAGCGGGGGCGCCGGCGCCGGGCTCAGTCGTTGGCCGGGCCGCCCACCTGGATACCCGCCATCCGGGACCACTCGTAGCGGCCGGTGCGCACCTTGGCCGCGAGGTCTCCGTCGAAATCGTCCTGGAGCGCGAGGCCCGCCTGGGCGGCGGCGTCCTTGGCCGAGTCGAAGGAGTCGGCGACGAGATTGCCCCACTCGCCGTTGGCCCCCACGAGGGCGACGCGGATGCGGCCGCGGCCGATGTGCGCGAGCTGGCCCTCGGCGCTGCCGCCGTGCGTGGCCGCGAAGGCCCGGATCTCCTTGGCGAGCCTGGCCGTGTGCCGGGCGGCCCGCTTGTCCGCCGAGCCGGCCCGCGTCTCGGCCGCCGGCTGCTCATCCGCCTGCTTGGTGTCTGCCATACAGGGATGCTACCCGCCGGTACGCCCATGTGTACGGGTGATCCCGCCCACTGGCAGAGGAGGGACGAGGACCGGAGGTGTCAGCGCAGGAAGGGGTCCACCGCGACCGCGACGAACAGCAGCGACACATAGGTGATGGACCAGTGGAACAGCCGCATCTCCTTGAGCTTCGGCCCCGTGATGCCGGCCTTGGCGCGGGACTGCAGCCCGTGCGCCTCCTTGAGCCAGAAGGCACCGCAGAGCGCAGCGACGGCGGTGTAGAACCAGCCGGTGTAGCCCAGTGGCTGGAGCAGCAGCGAGACGGCGACCATCACCCAGCTGTAGGCGACGATCTGGCGTGCGACGACCTTGTTGCCCGCGACGGCCGGCAGCATCGGCACGCCGACCCGCGCGTAGTCCTCCTTGACCTTCATCGACAGCGGCCAGTAATGCGGCGGCGTCCAGAAGAAGATGACGAGGAAGAGGACGAACGAGGCCCAGGAGACGGAGTTGGTCACCGATGACCAGCCGATGAAGACCGGCATGCAGCCCGCGATACCGCCCCAGACGATGTTCTGCGTGGTACGCCGCTTGAGGATCATCGTGTAGACGACGACGTAGAAAAGCAGCGCGCCGAGCGAGAGCATCGCCGACAGCGGATTGACCAGGAACCAGAACCAGGCGGTGGAGCCCACCGCGAGGGCGGTCGCGAAGACCAGGCATTCCCGCGGCGAGACCATGCCGGTGACCAGCGGGCGCTGCGCGGTGCGGTCCATCAGCGCGTCGATGTCGCGGTCGAACCACATGTTGTAGGCCGCGGCGCCGCCGGCGGAGAGATAACCGCCGATACAGGTCTCCAGCACCAGCCAGAGGTCCGGAACCCCCTTGGCGGCCAGGAACATCACCGGCACCGTGGTCATCAGCAGCAACTCGATGACCCGCGGCTTCGTCAGCGATACGAACGCCTTGACGCGGGCCCCGAGCGGCCGGTGACCGGGATTCGGACTCCCGGGGCTCTGAGAGAGCGCCCCCGCAGGACGGGATTCGACGGCCGTCACGCACACCCCTGGAAGTAACATCTGCGGCTTCTGCCGCGGAGATAAGGCCAGCAAGCACATCCGGCCGACGGCCGTGAAGCTTGCGCGTACCACGCCACTTTAGACGTTGGCCATAGCGCGATCTTCGTGGGGGTCGGCTCGTGTTGACCCTCCGGCCCCCACGCGCACGGGCCGCTCTTTCCCACACCGTTCGCACGCCGTTCAAGAGGCGAAGGCACACCATGCCCGGCAGTCTGGTGGCGTGGGTGCGCCCGGCAGGAGCGGGAATGCCGGAGATGCCGTTTCGGTTGCCCGAAGCGACGAGTCCCCGCGGGGTTACGCCATCGACTCCGAGTCGAAAAGACGCACGCACCAGCGGGGGTAGGCTCGACACCGCCTGGCGGACATACCGTCCGCGGCATTCGACATGTGGAGAGGAGCCCTGACTCAGGGTGAGCACCAAGCCGACCACCACAGATTTCGAGTGGACCGAACTGGATCAGCGGGCCGTGGATACCGTCCGTGTCCTGGCCATGGATTCCGTGCAGAAGGTCGGTAACGGCCATCCGGGTACGGCCATGAGCCTGGCTCCGGCCGCCTATCTTCTCTTCCAGAAGCTGATGCGCCACGACCCGGCCGACGCGGAGTGGACCGGCCGCGACCGGTTCGTGCTCTCCGCCGGACACTCCAGCCTGACCCTCTACATCCAGCTCTTCCTGGCCGGCTACGGCCTCCAGCTGGACGACCTCAAGGCGTTCCGCACCTGGGGCTCCAAGACCCCCGGGCACCCGGAGTACGGCCACACCACCGGCGTGGAGACCACCACGGGGCCGCTGGGCCAGGGTGTCGCCAACGCCGTGGGCATGGCCATGGCCGCCCGCTACGAGCGCGGCCTGTTCGACCCCGAGGCCGCGGCGGGCACCTCCCCGTTCGACCACACCATCTGGGTCATCGCCGGTGACGGCTGCCTCCAGGAGGGCATCTCCGCCGAGGCGTCGTCGCTCGCGGGCCACCAGAAGCTCGGCAACCTCGTCCTGCTGTGGGACGACAACCACATCTCGATCGAGGGCGACACCGAGACCGCGGTCTCCGAGGACACCCTCAAGCGCTACGAGGCGTACGGCTGGCACGTCCAGCGCGTCGAGCAGCTGCCCAACGGCGACCTGGACCCGGCGGGTCTCGCCAGGGCCCTGGAGGCCGCCAAGGCCGAGACCGGGCGCCCGTCGTTCATCGCGGCCCGCTCGATCATCGCCTGGCCGGCCCCGACCGCCCAGAACACCGAGGCCGCACACGGCTCGGCGCTGGGTGCCGACGAGGTCGCCGCCACCAAGCGCGTGCTGGGCTTCGACCCCGAGCAGAACTTCGAGGTCTCCCCCGAGGTTCTCGCGCACACCCGTGAGGCGCTCGACCGCGGCCGGGAGGCCAAGGCCGGGTGGGAGAAGTCGTTCGCCGCCTGGCGGACCGCCAACCCCGAGCGCGCCGCCTCGTTCGACCGCATCGCCGCGGGCGAGCTGCCGGACGGCTGGGAGGACCACCTCCCGGCGTTCGAGACCGGCAAGGCCGTCGCCACCCGCGCCGCTTCCGGCAAGGTGCTGGCCGCGCTGGGCGGGGTCATCCCCGAGCTGTGGGGCGGCTCAGCCGACCTCGCGGGCTCGAACAACACCACGATCGACAAGACGTCGTCGTTCCTCCCCGAGGGCAACCCGCTGCCCGGCGCCGACCCGTACGGCCGCACGATCCACTTCGGCATCCGCGAGCACTCCATGGCCGCGGAGATGAACGGCATCGCGCTGCACGGCAACACCCGCATCTACGGCGGCACCTTCCTGGTGTTCTCCGACTACATGCGCAACGCCGTCCGGCTGTCCGCGCTGATGCACCTGCCGGTGACGTACGTGTGGACGCACGACTCCATCGGCCTGGGCGAGGACGGCCCGACCCACCAGCCGGTCGAGCACCTGGCCTCGCTGCGCGCCATCCCGGGCCTCAACGTCGTGCGCCCGGCCGACGCCAACGAGACCGCCATCGCGTGGCGCGAGATCCTCAAGCGCTACACCAAGGAATTCGGCGTGGGCGCCCCGCACGGCCTCGCGCTGACCCGTCAGGGCGTTCCGACGTACGCGGCGAACGAGGACGCGGCCAAGGGCGGCTACGTGCTGTTCGAGGCCGAGGGCGGCGTGCCGGAGGTCGTGCTGATCGGCACCGGTTCCGAGGTGCAGCTCGCCGTCGAGGCGCGTGAGCAGCTGCAGGCCGCAGGCGTCCCGACCCGCGTCGTGTCGATGCCCTGCGTCGAGTGGTTCGACGCGCAGGACCAGGACTACCGCGACAGCGTGCTTCCCCCGTCCGTCAAGGCCCGTGTCGCCGTCGAAGCCGGCATCGGCCTGACCTGGCACCGCTTCGTCGGCGACGCCGGGCGCATCGTGTCCCTGGAGCACTTCGGTGCCTCGGCCGATGCGAAGGTCCTCTTCCGCGAGTTCGGCTTCACCGCCGACGCGGTCACGGCCGCCGCCCGGGAATCGCTCGAAGCCGCCGCGCGCTGACGCCCGTATACGACTAGTAGGAGATGCAATCCCCATGACAGACGCACTCAAGCGCCTCTCCGACGAAGGCGTCGCGATCTGGCTGGACGACCTGTCGCGCCAGCGCATCACGTCCGGCAACCTCGCCGAGCTGATCGACCAGCAGCACGTCGTCGGTGTCACCACCAACCCGTCGATCTTCCAGAAGGCCATCTCGGACGGCCACGGCTACGACCAGCAGGTCTCCGACCTGGCGGCGCGCAAGGTCACCGTCGAGGAAGCCATCCGCATGATCACGACGGCGGACGTCCGCGACGCCGCCGACATCCTGCGGCCGGTCTTCGACGCCACCGGCGGCCAGGACGGCCGGGTCTCCATCGAGGTCGACCCGCGGCTCGCGCACCACACCACGCCGACGATCGCCGAGGCCAAGCAGCTGGCGTGGCTGGTCGACCGCCCCAACACCCTGATCAAGATCCCGGCGACCAAGGCGGGCCTGCCGGCGATCACCGAGGTCATCGGCAAGGGCATCAGCGTCAACGTCACGCTGATCTTCTCGCTGGAGCGCTACCGCGAGGTCATGGACGCCTACCTCGCGGGCCTGGAGAAGGCCAAGGCCGCAGGGCTGGACCTGGCCAAGATCCACTCGGTCGCCTCGTTCTTCGTGTCCCGGGTGGACGCCGAGATCGACAAGCGCCTGGAGAAGCTGGGCACGGACGAGGCCAAGGCGCTCAAGGGCAAGGCCGCACTGGCCAACGCCCGCCTCGCCTACCAGGCGTACGAGGAGGTCTTCTCCTCCGAGCGCTGGGCGGCCCTCGACAAGGCCCGGGCCAACAAGCAGCGTCCGCTGTGGGCCTCGACCGGCGTCAAGGACCCGGCGTACAAGGACACCCTGTACGTCGACGAGCTGGTCGCCCCGGGCACCGTCAACACCATGCCGGAGGCGACCCTGGTGGCCACCGGCGACCACGGCCGGATCACCGGCGACACCGTGCACGGCACGTACGAGCAGGCTCAGGCCGACCTCGACGCGATCGGCGCACTCGGGATCTCGTACGACGACGTCGTGCAGCTCCTGGAGGACGAGGGCGTGGAGAAGTTCGAGGCGTCCTGGAACGACCTGCTCAAGTCCACCGAGGCGGAGCTCAAGCGCCTCGCCCCGTCGGAGGGCTGACCCACTGTGTCCAGCAGCAATCCGCTGCGTGACGCCCAGGACCGGCGGCTCCCGCGTATCGCGGGGCCGTCCGGCCTGGTCATCTTCGGCGTCACGGGCGATTTGTCACGTAAAAAGCTGATGCCCGCGGTCTATGACCTCGCCAACCGGGGGCTGCTGCCGCCGGGCTTCTCGCTCATCGGGTTCGCCCGCCGCGAGTGGCAGGACGAGGACTTCGCGCAGGTGGTGCACGACGCGGTCAAACAGCACGCGCGCACCCCCTTCCGCGAGGAGGTCTGGCAGCAGCTCATCCAGGGCATGCGTTTCGTCCAGGGAGACTTCGACGACGACGAAGCCTTCGAGACGCTCAAGGACACCATCCAGGAACTGGACAAGGCCCAGGGCACCGGCGGCAACTTCGCCTTCTACCTGTCCGTACCGCCCAAGTTCTTCCCCAAGGTCGTCCAGCAGCTCAAGAAGCACGGGCTGGCCGACCAGAAGGAGGACTCCTGGCGGCGCGCGGTCATCGAGAAGCCCTTCGGCCACGACCTGGAGAGCGCACAGGAGCTCAACAAGGTCGTCCACGAGGTCTTCCCGCCGGAAGAGGTCTTCCGGATCGACCACTACCTGGGCAAGGAGACGGTCCAGAACATCCTGGCGCTGCGCTTCGCCAACACGATGTTCGAGCCGATCTGGAACCGCTCGTACGTCGACCACGTGCAGATCACGATGGCCGAGGACATCGGCATCGGCGGCCGGGCCGGCTACTACGACGGCATCGGCGCGGCGCGCGACGTCATCCAGAACCACCTCCTCCAGCTGCTCGCACTGACCGCCATGGAGGAGCCCGCCTCCTTCGAGGCGGACGCGCTGGTCGCGGAGAAGACCAAGGTGCTGGGCGCGGTCCGGCTGCCCAAGGACCTCGGCAAGGAGACCGTCCGCGCGCAGTACGCGGCGGGCTGGCAGGGCGGCGAGAAGGCCGTCGGCTACCTCCAGGAAGACGGCATCGACCCCAAGTCGAAGACCGACACCTACGCCGCGATCAAGCTGTCGATCGACAACCGCCGCTGGGCCGGTGTCCCGTTCTATCTGCGGACGGGCAAGCGCCTGGGCCGCCGGGTCACCGAGATCGCGGTGGTCTTCCAGCGCGCCCCGCACTCCCCCTTCGACCACACCGCCACGGAAGAGCTGGGGCAGAACGCCCTGGTCATCCGGGTGCAGCCGGACGAGGGCGTGACGGTCCGCTTCGGCTCGAAGGTGCCCGGCACCTCCATGGAGGTACGGGACGTCTCGATGGACTTCGCGTACGGCGAATCCTTCACGGAGTCCAGCCCCGAGGCGTACGAGCGGCTGATCCTGGACGTCCTGCTGGGCGACGCCAACCTCTTCCCGCGACTGGAAGAGGTCGAGCGGTCCTGGCGGATCCTCGACCCGATCGAGGAGTACTGGGAGCGCAACGGCAAGCCGGCGCAGTACCCGGCCGGCACCTGGGGCCCCACCGAGGCGGACGAAATGCTCGCACGAGACGGACGGAGCTGGCGTCGCCCATGAAGATCGATCTGACGGAAACCACAGCCAGCAAGATCAACAAGGCGCTGGTCCAAGGCCGTCGCGCCGTCGGCACCCCCGCCGTCGGCATGGTGCTCACCCTCGTCATCGTCACCGACGAGGAGAACGCCTACGACGCCCTCAAGGCGGCCAACGACGCGTCCCGCGAGCACCCCTCGCGGACCCTCGTGGTCATCAAGCGGGTCAGCCGGACACCGCGCGACCGCGCCAAGGCCCGGCTGGACGCCGAGGTGCGGGTCGGCGCGGACGCGGTCACCGGCGAGACGGTCGTGCTGCGGCTGTACGGCGAGGCGATCGACCACGCCCAGTCCGTGGTGCTGCCGCTGCTGCTGCCGGACGCCCCCGTGGTGGTCTGGTGGGCCGTGAACGCGCCGCTCGACCCGGCCAAGGACCCGCTCGGCTCGCTGGCCCAGCGCCGGGTCACCGACGCCTACTCCGCCGAGCAGCCCATCCGGGAGTTGACCGCCCGCGCCGAGACCTACACCCCCGGCGACACGGACCTGTCCTGGACCCGCATCACACCGTGGCGCTCCATGGTCGCGGCCGCGCTCGACCAGGTGCCGTGCAAGGTCACATCGGCCGAGGTCGAGGGCGAGGAGTTCAACCCCAGCTGCGAGCTGCTCGGCATGTGGCTCGCCAGTCGGCTGAACGTCCCGGTCACCCGCACCGTGTCGGCG
Source organism: Streptomyces pinistramenti (assembly GCF_020564935.1). Lineage (GTDB taxonomy): Bacteria > Actinomycetota > Actinomycetes > Streptomycetales > Streptomycetaceae > Streptomyces > Streptomyces pinistramenti. Next base: position 84,921 of record NZ_JAJCXB010000007.1, on the reverse strand, counting down.
GGCCCCGGCCTGACCGCGGTACGGCTGGAAACCAGCTGCGGCCCGATCGTGCTGGACCGCCCGGACGGCTCGCTGGCCACCCTGTCGATGCGCGGCCAGCCCGACCGCGCGGTGGCGCTCAAGCGGCGGGAGACCGCCGAACTGCTCGCCGAGGAACTGCGCAGGCTCGACCCGGACGACACCTTCGCGGCCGCGCTCAAGTACGGCGTGGACCGGCTCGGCGACGCGGGCCCGAAGGCGGACGCCGAGGCCGGCTCCGCGCCGGGCGACGACGCCGGGAGTGCTCCGGCGAAGCCCGCGCCGGCCAAGAAGGCGCCCGCCAAGAAGGCAGCCGCCAAGTGAGCGCTCCACAGGTCGTCGTCCACCGCGACAAGGAGCTGATGGCCCAGGCCGCGGCGGCCCGGCTGATCACGAAGATCGTGGACGCCCAGGCCGCCCGCGGCTCCGCCTCCGTCGTGCTGACCGGCGGGCGCAACGGCAACGGGCTGCTCGCGGCCCTCGCCGAGGCCCCCGCCCGGGACGCGGTGGACTGGGCACGGCTCGACCTGTGGTGGGGCGACGAACGGTTCCTCCCGGACGGCGACCCGGAGCGCAACCACACCCAGGCCCGTGAAGTCCTCCTGGACAGCGTCCCGTTGGACCCCGCGCGGGTGCACGTCATGGCCCCGGCCGCCGGCCCGTACGGCAATGACGCCGACGCCGCGGCCGAGGCGTACGCCGCCGAACTGGCCGCGGCCGCAGGCCCGGAGGACCACGGTCCGGTGCCGACGTTCGACGTCCTGCTGCTGGGAGTCGGCCCGGACACCCACGTCGCCTCGCTCTTCCCCGAGCTGCCGGGCGTACGCGAGAGCGAGCGGACGGTGGTCGGTGTGCACGGCGCGCCCAAGCCGCCGCCCACCCGCATCTCGCTGACCCTGCCCGCGATCCGCGCGGCACGGGAGGTCTGGCTGCTCGCGGCGGGCGAGGACAAAGCGCAGGCGGCGGCCATCGCACTGTCCGGCGCCGGGGAGATCCAGGCCCCGGCTGCGGGCGCCAGGGGCCGCAGCCGCACACTGTGGCTGCTGGACGAGGCGGCCGCTTCGCAGCTGCCGCGCGGCCTGTATCCGCCGGCGTCCGCCTGACCTGCCGGTTCCACGCCGAAGGGCCCCCGCACGGTACTGCCCGTGCGGGGGCCCTTCGGCGTGGCGGCACAGCCGGCCGGCGGCTCAGCGGCCGCGCAACTCGCGGTACTTGGCGACCAGGGCGGCCGTCGAAGCGTCCAGGCCCGGCACGTCTGCGCCGTCCACCAGCGCCGGCTCGACGCGCTTGGCGAGGACCTTGCCCAGCTCCACGCCCCACTGGTCGAAGGAGTCGATGTTCCAGACGGCTCCCTGGACGAACACCTTGTGCTCGTAGAGGGCGATCAACTGGCCCAGGACGGACGGGGTCAGCTCATCGGCCAGGATCGTGGTCGTGGGGTGGTTGCCGCGGAACGTCTTGTGCGGCACCAGTTCCTCGGCCACGCCCTCGGCACGCACCTCGTCGGGCGTCTTGCCGAAGGCCAGCGCCTGGCCCTGCGCGAAGAGGTTGGCCATCAGCAGGTCGTGCTGGGCAACCAGGCCCGGCGCCAGATCGCCGACCGGCCTGGCGAAGCCGATGAAGTCGGCCGGGATCATCTTCGTGCCCTGGTGGAGCAGCTGGTAGTAGGCGTGCTGGCCGTTCGTGCCCGGCGTGCCCCACACCACGGGCCCGGTCTGCCAGTGCACCGGATTGCCGTCGCGGTCCACGGACTTGCCGTTGGACTCCATGTCCAGCTGCTGGAGGTAGGCGGTGAACTTGGAGAGGTAATGGCTGTACGGCAGCACGGCGTGCGACTGCGCGCCGAAGAAATTGCCGTACCAGATGCCGAGCAGACCCAGCAGCAGCGGCACGTTCTCCTCGGCGGGTGCCGTGCGGAAGTGCTCGTCGACGAGATGGAAGCCGGCCAGCATCTCGCGGAAGTGCTCCGGGCCGATCGCGATCATCAGCGACAGGCCGATCGCCGAGTCGTACGAGTAGCGGCCGCCGACCCAGTCCCAGAACTCGAACATGTTGGTGGTGTCGATGCCGAACTCCGACACCTTCTCGGCGTTGGTCGACAGCGCCACGAAGTGCTTGGCGACCGCGTCGTCACCGGCATTCAGGCCGGTCAGCAGCCAGTTGCGGGCCGAGGTCGCGTTGGTGATCGTCTCGATGGTGGTGAAGGTCTTCGAGGCGACGATGAAGAGCGTCTCGGCGGGATCCAGGTCGCGCACGGCCTCATGCAGGTCGGCGCCGTCGACGTTGGAGACGAAGCGGAACTGCATGTCCCGGTGGCTGTAGGCGCGCAGCGCCTCGTACGCCATCGCCGGGCCCAGATCCGAGCCGCCGATACCGATGTTGACGACGGTCTTGATGCGCCGCCCGGTGTGGCCCTTCCAGTCGCCGGACCGCACCCGGTCGGCGAAGGTCGCCATCTTCGTCAGGACGGCGTGCACACCGGGTACGACGTTCTCGCCGTCGGTGGTGACGACCGCCGAGCCGGGGGCGCGCAGCGCGGTGTGCAGCACCGCGCGGTCCTCGGTGATGTTGATCTTCTTACCGTGGAACATCGCGTCCCGCAGGGCGGCCACACCGGTCGACGCGGCCAGCTCGCGCAACAGCAGCAGCGTCTCGTCGGTCACCAGGTGCTTGGAGTAGTCCACATGCAGATCGCCCACCTGGAGCGTGTGGCGCGCGGCGCGCTGCGGATCCTCGGCGAACAGGTCGCGCAGCTGCACCTCCCCCAGCTGCTCGCGGTGCTTGCTCAGCGCATTCCACTCAGGCATCTGGTCGAGCCTGCTGCGGCCTTCTGCGTTCATCTCGGACATCAGCCTTCTTCGTCTCGTACCGGCCCCGCCACCCTCCAACCTAATTGATCAGCGCGCGATATGAGGTGTCTGTCCGCTGTCGGCCGACGGAAGGACGGGTATCAGGACGAGCACGCCGGCACCCAGCAGCACGGCGGCCAGCAGCGCCGGACTGTTGAGCCCCCAGGTCTCCGCCGGCACCCCGCCGAGCACCGCGCCCAGCGGGGTGCCGGCCAGGGAAACCGTGCGGAAGGCGGCGCTGATCCTGCCGAGCATCCCGTCGGGGCTGCGCTGCTGGACGATCGTGGTCTCCAGGACGTTCCACACCATCCCGGCGAAGCCGAACAGGCCGAGCAGGACGGCCGCCGCCCACAGGGACCGCACCGTGCCGAAGAGCGCCAGCGTCACGGCCTGGAGGAGGCCGGCGACGAGCAGCGTACGGGCCGCGCCACCCGCGGCCGCCACGACCCGTCCGGCGAGCAGCCCGCCCAGCACCATCCCCGCGCCGTACCCCGTCGTCACGCACACGTAGCCGACGTCCCCCGCCCCCAGCCAGCCCCTGACCAGGACGACGAGGGTGGCGATCAGCGCGCCGATGCCGACGTTGGCCAGCACCACCGAGAAGCACACCGCGCGCAGCACCGCGTCACGCCACAACACCCGTATGCCGTCGGCCGTTTCGCGCAGCAGCGCGGGTCCGGCGGTGGCTGGCTCCCGGCGCACCGCAGTGGTCCGCAGCGAGGCGACGAGGGCGGCGGCGACGAGGTAGGTGACGGCGTCGGCGAGGAACGGGACGGCGGCCCCCAGGGCGATCAGGGCCGGTGCCACCGGCCCGCCCACGAACCGGCGCACCAGTTCCTGACCGGTCATCAGCCGGGCGTTGGCCGCTGTGAGCGCTTCCCTGGGCACCACGGACGGCAGCAGCGCGGTGGCCGCGTTGTCGAACAGCGTCTCCAGCGTCGTGAGCGCGAAGGCGAGCGCGAGCAGCAGCCCGATCGAGGCCAGGCCGCACGCCACGGCGAGGGCGAAGCCCGCCATCAGCAGCCCGCGCACCACATCCACCGCCCACATCGCCCGCCGCTGGTCCACACGGTCGGCGAGCGCCCCGCCCAGCAGACCGAAGAACAGCCAGGGCAGGAAACCGCAGACGGTGACGAGCGAGATGAGCACGGGTGAATCGGTCAGGGCATACGCCAGCAGCGGCAGCGCGGTGCCGCGCAGCGCGTCACCGAAGCGGGAGACCGCCGCCGCGCTCCACAGCCTGCCGAACCCGCCGCGCCACGCAAGGACGACACCTCCCGGCGCCCCCGCCCCCACATCCGCCATACCGTCCCCGTCCCGGCTCCCCCACCGCTACGCACACGATAGGCGGGGGCACTGACAACGGGCTCGGGCCAACTCCCGGGCCACTGCCGCAGGTTACGGACAGGCTGTCGACCGGGGCGGTCCGAGCGGGACTTGAGCGGGACACACGAACGGCCCGGTCCGGAGGGGCAGTTCCCTCCGAACCGGGCCGTGAGTCGTTTCTGCTCGCCCGTCAGATCTCGCCGCGGAGCTTGGCGAGCGCCTCCGCGAGAATCGCCTCACCGTCGGCGTCGCTCCGGCGCTCCCGGACGTACGCGAGGTGCGTCTTGTACGGCTCGGTGCGCGGCGGGTCGGGCGGGCTGTCCCGGTCCTTGCCTGCCGGGAAGCCGCAGCGCGGGCAGTCCCAGGTGTCCGGAACCTGCGCATCACCGGCGAAGCTGGGCTGTGTCTCGTGCCCGTTGGAGCACCAGAAGGAGATGCGGGTACGCGGCGCGGACTCGCCGCGCTCGGCCTCCCCCATCGGCCCCGCCCCGACCCGACTTCCTCGGATCGCGTTGCCACTTGCCACGGTCGTAACTCCCTGCGTCATGGTGCTGCAAAGCATCTCACTGCCGCTGCGCTGCGGGCGCTCCAGTCTATGTAAGGCCCAACGCGCGTCCAGTGACAGGAGTTACACCCCGCCCGAGGACGCCGCCCTCATGATAGGCCGCGCCTCCGACGGTATGTCAGCTACCGAGCTTCATCAGGACACCGAGGGCGACGATGCAGGCGAACCAGAGGAGACCGATCACGATGGTGATGCGGTCGAGATTCCGCTCGGCGACGGAGGAGCCACCGACGGACGACTGCATGCCGCCACCGAACATGTCGGACAGGCCGCCACCCTTCCCCTTGTGCATGAGCACCAGCATCATCAGCAGCAGGCTGAAGACGATGAGGGCGATCGAGAACCCGATGACCACGGCTGGACCAACTCTCTAGGACTGACGGACGGTATCGATGGTGCTGACGCCTGCCGGCGACAGTCGCGACGCCGCACGACGGCGAAATCGTGCGGGGCCGGGCGGCGCGTGCGCGCCTGACCCGGCCCCGACAGGGTACGACGGGCCGGGCCCGTCGTCATAGCTGCTACTGGTCGCGGAAGCGGACGATCTTCACGAACTCGTCCGCATCCAGCGCCGCGCCGCCGATCAGCGCGCCGTCGACGTCGGGCTGCGCCATGATCGCCGCGACGTTGCCGGACTTGACCGAGCCGCCGTACTGGATGCGGACCTTGTCGGCCAGCTCCTGGCTGTACAGCTCGGCGAGGCGGCCGCGGATCGCACCGCAGACCTCCTGCGCGTCCTCGGGGGTGGCGACCTCGCCGGTGCCGATGGCCCACACCGGCTCGTACGCGATCACGATGGACTCGGCCTGCTCGGCCGGGACGCCGTCGAGGGCTCCGTCGATCTGCGCGAGGGTGTGCGCGACCTGGTTGCCGGCCTTGCGGACGTCCAGGCCCTCGCCGACGCAGAGGATCGGGGTGAGGCCGTGCTTGTAGGCCGCCTTGACCTTGGCGTTGCAGACCTCTTCGTTCTCGCCGTGGTACTGGCGGCGCTCGCTGTGGCCGATGGCCACGTAGGTGCACTTGAGCTTCGACAGCATCGCGCCGGAGATCTCACCGGTGTAGGCACCGGAGTCCTGCGCCGAGAGGTCCTGGGCGCCGTACTTGATCTTCAGCTTGTCGCCGTCGACCAGCGTCTGCACGGACCGCAGGTCGGTGAACGGCGGCAGCACCGCGACCTCCACCGCCTCGTAGTCCTTGTCGGCGAGCGCGAAGGCGAGCTTCTGGACGTGCGCGATGGCCTCAAGGTGGTTGAGGTTCATCTTCCAGTTGCCCGCCATCAGCGGGGTGCGGCCCTCGTTAAGAGCAGTCACGTTGTTCAGTCCTCCAGTGCGGCGAGGCCGGGGAGCGTCTTGCCTTCGAGGTATTCGAGGCTGGCGCCACCGCCGGTCGAAATGTGGCCAAAAGCGTTCTCGTCGAAGCCGAGCTGCCGGACCGCGGCGGCGCTGTCACCGCCACCGACGACGGTGAAGGCGGACGAGTCCAGCAGCGCCTGCGCGACGGCCTGGGTGCCCTGCGCGTAATCGGGGTGCTCGAAGACGCCCATCGGGCCGTTCCAGAAGACGGTGGCCGCGTCGGCGAGCTTCGTCGCGTACAGCTTGCGGGTCTCCGGGCCGATGTCCAGGCCCTCCTGGTCGGCCGGAATGGCGTCCGCGGCGACCGTGGTGGGGTGCGCCGGAGCCTTGGTCTTCAGGTCGGGGAAGTCCGCGGAGACCAGCACGTCGACGGGAAGGACGAACTCCACGCCCTTCTCCTTGGCGCGCTCCAGGTACTCCAGAACGGCCGGAATCTGGTCCTCCTGGAGCAGCGAGATGCCGACCTCGTGGCCCTGGGCCTTGAGGAAGGTGTACGCCATGCCGCCGCCGATGAGGATGCGGTCGGCCTTCTCCAGCAGGTGGTCGATCACGCCGAGCTTGTCGGAGACCTTCGCTCCGCCGAGCACGACGGCGTAGGGGCGCTTGACGTCCTCGGTGAGCTTCTTCAGGACGCCGACCTCGGTGGCGATCAGGCCGCCCGCGGCGTGCGGGAGCCGCGCCGGGAGGTCGTAGACGGAGGCGTGCGTGCGGTGCACGGCACCGAAACCGTCGCCGACGTACAGGTCCGCCAGCTCGGCGAGCCGGTCCGCGAAGGCGCCGCGCTCGGCGTCGTCCTTACTGGTCTCACCGGCGTTGAAGCGCAGGTTCTCCAGGACGGCCACCTCGCCGTCGCCCAGGCCGCCGACGACGGCCTTCGCCGCGTCGCCGACCGTGTCGGTGGCGAAGGCGACCTCGCGCCCGAGCAGCTCGCCCAGGCGGGCGGCGGCGGGGGCGAGCGAGAAGGCCGGGTCCGGGGCGCCCTTGGGGCGACCCAGGTGCGAGGCGACGATGACCTTGGCGCCGTTCTGGGCGAGCTTGGCGATCGTCGGCTGGACGGCGCGGATCCGGCCGTCGTCGGTGATGGTCGTGCCGTCGAACGGCACGTTCAGGTCGGCGCGGACGAATACCCGCTTGCCCTCGACCCCGTCGGCGATGAGTTCGTCGATCGTCTTCATGACTAGTTGACTCCGTTGCATCAGATCAGTCATGGGTCGGGGCCCGTACGACGCGCCGTCGCGTCGTACGAGCCCCGTCCGCTACATCTCGGTGCTTGGGCGCCCGTGCAGCATGCGGGCACCGCCCAGCGTCAGCTGGGGGAGATCAGAGCTGTCCGCCGACGAAGGTGGTCAGGTCCACCAGACGGTTGGAGTAGCCCCACTCGTTGTCGTACCAGCCGATGACCTTGACGCTCTTGCCCTGGGTCATGGTCAGGGAGGCGTCGAAGGTGCAGGACGCCGGCCAGTTGACGATGTCCGAGGAGACGATCGGGTCCTCGGTGTACTCCAGGATGCCCTTGAGCTGGCCCTCGGACGCCTTCTGGAAGGCGGCGTTGACCTCGTCCTTGGTGACCTCGCGCTCCAGCTCGATGACCAGGTCGGTGACCGAACCGGTGGGGACCGGCACGCGCATGGCGATGCCGTCCAGCTTGCCGGCCAGCTCCGGGATCACCAGGGCGGTGGCCTTGGCGGCACCCGTGGTGGTCGGAATGATGTTCTCGGCGGCGGCACGGGCACGGCGCAGGTCGCTGTGCGGGAAGTCCAGGATGCGCTGGTCGTTGGTGTACGCGTGCACCGTGGTCATCATGCCCTTGACGATGCCGAAGTTCTCCAGGAGAACCTTGGCCATCGGCGCCACACAGTTGGTGGTGCAGGAGGCGTTGGAGATGACGTTGTGGCTGGCCGGGTCGTACTTGTCCTGGTTGACGCCCATCACGATCGTGATGTCCTCGTCCTTGGCGGGCGCGGAGATCAGGACCTTCTTGGCGCCGGCGGCGAGGTGCTTGGAGGCGTCGGCCTTCTTGGTGAAGATGCCGGTCGACTCGATGACGATGTCGGCACCCAGCTCGCCCCAGGGGAGGTTCGCGGGGTCGCGCTCGGCCATCGTCTTGAAGGTCTGGTTGCCGACCGTGATGGTGTCGTCGGTGTGGCTGACGTCCTGCTTGAGACGACCCAGGATGGTGTCGTACTTCAGCAGGTGTACCAGGGTGGCGTTGTCGGTCAGGTCGTTGACACCGACGATCTCGATGTCCGCACCCTGCTCCAGGAGCGCGCGGAAGTAGTTACGACCAATGCGGCCGAATCCGTTGATGCCTACGCGGATCGTCACGAAACCGATCTCCTCGTTGGTGCGCCGGCGCGATACCGGCGAGCTGTATGGGATGTCCCCGACCGCCTCCGACCCTACCTCCAATACGAGAGGTACGTGACATTGACAGGAGCCGCCTCGGCACACTCGCCCGGCGCTTCCGGACAGGGATGCGCGACGCCCCCGGAGCCACGTGCAGGGCCGGGGGCGAGCGGGGTTTGAGAGGGGGTGAGGGCAGCGGCCGGTGGCCGACGGCGGCCCCCGGGAACCAGCGGGAGCACGGCGGCCGGTCGGCCGCCGGTGGCCGGAACGTCAGCCGACCATGCCGTCGGCCAGTTCCTCGGAGAGGTTCGACTCGGTGCCGGGGATCCCGAGATCCTGGGCCCGCTTGTCGGCCATCGCCAGCAGCCGGCGGATCCGGCCCGCGACCGCGTCCTTGGTGAGCGGCGGGTCGGCGAGTGCGCCCAGCTCCTCCAGCGAAGCCTGCTTGTGCTCCATGCGCAGCCGGCCGGCCGCCGCGAGGTGCTCGGGGACCTCCTCGCCGAGGATCTCCAGGGCCCGCTGGACCCGGGCGCCCGCGGCGACCGCGGCGCGGGCCGAGCGGCGGAGGTTGGCGTCGTCGAAGTTGGCGAGACGGTTGGCGGTGGCGCGGACCTCGCGGCGCATCCGCCGCTCCTCCCAGGCGAGGACCGATTCATGGGCGCCGAGGCGGGTCAACAGTGCGCCGATCGCGTCACCGTCCCGTACGACGACGCGGTCCACGCCGCGGACCTCGCGGGCCTTGGCGCCGATGCCGAGCCGGCGGGCCGCGCCGACCAGCGCGAGCGCGGCCTCCGGTCCGGGGCAGGTGACTTCGAGGGACGAGGAGCGGCCCGGCTCGGTCAGCGAGCCGTGCGCCAGGAACGCGCCGCGCCAGGCGGCTTCGGCGTCGCAGGTCGCGCCGGAGACCACCTGCGGGGGCAGCCCGCGGATGGGGCGGCCGCGGCCGTCCACCAGGCCGGTCTGCCGGGCGAGCTGGTCGCCGCCGGCCACCACACGGACGACGTAGCGGCTGCCGCGCCGCAGGCCGCCGGGGGCCATCACCACCAGGTCGGAGGAGTGCCCGAAGATCTCCAGGATGTCCTTGCGGAGCCGGCGGGCCGCGATGCCGGTGTCCAGCTCCGCCTCGATCACGATGCGGCCGCTCACCAGATGCAGACCGCCCGCGAACCGCAGGATCGACGAGACCTCCGACTTCCGGCAGCAGGTCCGGGTGACGGGGAGCCGGGAGATTTCATCCTTCACCGCTGCCGTCATCGCCATGGGCCGATCCTTCCATGCATCCGAAAAATACGGTCGTACGCGGCGGCCAGCAGCTCGGGGTCGTGCCTGGCGGAGGCGCCGCCGGCCGTCGGCCGGGAGGCGTCGCCCTGTGCGGCGACCGCCGCCAGCTCGACCTCGCTGCCGACGAGCTGCTTGGCGGCAGTCGTCAGTCCCTCGATGTCGGGCACGGCGGCCTGGTCGGCCAGCACCACGTCGAAGGCGAGTTTAGGGGCGTGTCGGGCCAAAACCTCCAAATGACGCTGCGGTGAGAAGCCATCGGTTTCGCCGGGTTGCGGCGCGAGGTTGAGCGAGAGGACCTTCCGGGCCTTGGTCTCCTCCAGCGCCTCGCGCAGTTCGGGCACCAGGAGATGCGGGATGACGGAGGAGAACCAGGAGCCGGGGCCCAGCACCACCCAGTCGGCGTCGCGGACCGCGGCGACCACCTCCGGGACGGCCGGCGGGTCCTCGGGGACGACGTGCACGGACTGCACCTCGCCGCGGGTGAGCGCGACCGTGGCCTGGCCGCGGACCGTGGCGACCTCCTCGGGGCGGCCCTTGTGGTGGCCCTTGACCTGGGCCTGGAGTTCCAGCGGCACGGCCGACATGGGCAGCACCCGGCCGTGCGCGCCGAGCAGCTTGCCGACCAGGTCAAGCGCCTGGACGTGGTCGCCGAGCTGTTCCCACAGGGCGACGATCAGCAGATTGCCGACGGCGTGACCGTGCAGCTCGCCGCTGCTCTGGAAGCGGTGCTGGATCACCCGCGACCAGGTCTGGCCCCAGTCGTCGTCGCCGCACAGGGCCGCCAGGGCCTTGCGCAGGTCGCCGGGCGGCAGGACGCCCAGTTCGTCGCGGAGCCGGCCGCTGGAGCCGCCGTCGTCGGCGACCGTGACGACGGCGGTGAGGTCGCCGGTGATCCGGCGCAGCGCGGCCAGCGAGGCGGACAGGCCCATGCCGCCGCCGAGCGCCACCACCTTGGGCGTGGCGCCCTTGTTCGAGCGGCTGCCGGGGACCAGTTTGCGGACCCGGCGCAGCCGCAGTGCCCGGCCGGTCACTCGCGCCCCATGTCGCGGTGGACGGTGACGGTTTCCACCCCTTCGGAGACCAGCCTGCGGGCCAGCTTCTCGGACATGGCGACGCTGCGGTGCTTGCCGCCCGTGCAGCCGACGGCGACGGTCACGTAGCGCTTGCCCTCGCGGCGGTAGCCGTTGGCGACGATGCGCAGCAGCTCGGCGTAGCCGTCCAGGAACTCCTTGGAGCCCGGCTGGTCGAAGACGTAGTCGGAGACCTCTTCGTTCAGGCCGGTGAAGGGGCGCAGTTCGGGAACCCAGTGCGGGTTGGGGATGAAGCGGCAGTCGATGACCATGTCGGCGTCGACCGGCAGGCCGTACTTGAAGCCGAACGACATGACCGTGGCGCGCAGTTCGGGGACCTCTTCGCCGGCGAACTGGGCGTCCATCTTGGCGCGGAGTTCGTGGACGTTGAGGCTGGAGGTGTCGATCACCAGGTCGGTGTCGCCGCGCAGTTCGCGCAGCAGGTCGCGTTCGGCGGCGATGCCGTCGACGATGCGGCCGTCACCCTGGAGGGGGTGCGGGCGGCGGACCGATTCGAAGCGGCGGACCAGTGCCTCGTCGGACGACTCCAGGAAGACGATCCGGCGCTTGACGTTCTGCGCGTCGAGGGTGGCCAGCGATTCCTTGAGGTTGTCGAAGAAGCGGCGGCCGCGGACGTCCACGACGACGGCGATCTTTGCGACGTTGCCCTGCGAGCGGGCGCCCAGGTCCACCATCGGGGGGATCAACTCGGGCGGGATGTTGTCGACGACGAACCAGCCGAGGTCCTCCAGGCACTTGGCCGCGGTGCTCCGGCCCGCTCCTGACATGCCTGAGATGATCACCAGCTCGGGGATCGCGGCGCTCTCGCCCTGGTCGGACTCGCGCATCGTGCCCGTACTCACCTGTGCACCGTCTCTTTCGGATTCCTGCGCTTCGTGCGGTGTGCTCATCTGTCCTGCCCCCGTTCCGATGACAACGCGGCCGGTGTGGCCCCGTCATCCTCAATGATCTCTCCTGTGGCGGTGTTCACGGCGGGGCCGGCCGGTGCGGCTCCGGCCAGCGCCGCGAGGACCGTCTCCGCGGTCTTGCGGCCGACGCCGGGGACCTCGCAGATCTCGTCGACGGTCGCGGCCCGCAGCTTCTTGAGCGAGCCGAAATGCTTCAGCAGCGCCTGGCGGCGGCTCTCGCCGAGCCCGGCGACCTCGTCCAGCGGCGAGGACTTCAGCCGCTTGCCGCGCTTGCTGCGCTGGTAGCCGATGGCGAAGCGGTGGGCCTCGTCGCGTACCCGCTGGAGGAGGTAGAGGCCCTCGCTGGAGCGCGGCAGGACGACCGGGTCGTCGTCACCGGGCAGCCAGACCTCTTCGAGGCGCTTGGCCAGGCCGCAGACGGCGATGTCGTCGATGCCGAGTTCGTCCAGGGCCCGGCGGGCGGCGGCGACCTGCGGGGCGCCGCCGTCGACGACCACGAGCTGGGGCGGGTAGGCGAAGCGCTTGGGGCGGCCGTCGTCGTCGGTGGGGCGGCCGGCCATGGGGTCGGGCTCCAGGGCGGCGGCCGCGGCACGGTCGACGGCGCCGGCCTCGCCGTTGCCGTCCGCCGCCGCGCCGGTGTCCGCGGCGGGTTCCTCCGTCCACTCCCCCGACTTCTGCTTCTCCTGGAGGTAGCGCTTGAAGCGGCGGCCGATGACCTCGTGCATGGACCGGACATCGTCCTGGCCCTCGAACGTCTTGATCTGGAAGCGGCGGTATTCGCTCTTCCGGGCGAGGCCGTCCTCGAACACCACCATCGAGGCGACGACGTCGTCCCCCTGAAGGTGGGAGATGTCGAAGCACTCGATGCGCAGCGGCACGGACTCCAGGCCGAGCGCCCCGGCGATCTCCTCCAGGGCACGGGAGCGGGTGGTCAGGTCGGATGCCCGCTTGGTCTTGTGCAGTCCCAGGGCCTGCTGGGCGTTGCGCCCGACGGTGGCCATCAGGTCCTTCTTGTCGCCGCGCTGCGGGATGCGCAGCGAGACCTGAGAGCCACGGCGGTGCGAGAGCCACTGCTGGACCGGCTCGGCGGGCTCGGGCAGCGCCGGGACCAGCACCTCCTTGGGGACCGCGTCGCCCTGCTCCTCGCCGTAGAGCTGCTGGAGGGCGTGTTCGACCAGTCCTGCGGTGGTGACGGCCTCCACCTTGTCCGTGACCCAGCCGCGCTGGCCGCGGACCCGGCCGCCGCGGACGTGGAAGATCTGGACGGCGGCTTCGAGTTCGTCCTCGGCGACCGCGATCAGGTCGGCGTCGGTGGCGTCGGCGAGCACCACGGCGCTCTTCTCCATCGCCCGCTTGAGCGCCACTATGTCGTCGCGCAGCCGGGCGGCGCGTTCGTACTCCATCTCCTCGGCGGCGTCCTGCATCCTGCGTTCCAGGCGGCGGATGTAGGCACCGGTGCGTCCGGACATGAAGTCGCAGAAGTCTTCGGCGAGTTCGCGGTGCTCCTGGGCGGAGATCCGCTCGACGCAGGGGGCGGAGCACTTGCCGATGTAGCCGAGCAGGCAGGGCCGGCCGATCTGCGCGGAACGCTTGAAGACGCCTGCGGAGCAGGTGCGTACGGGGAAGACGCGGAGCATCAGGTCGACGGTCTCGCGGATGGCCCAGGCATGGCCATAGGGGCCGAAGTAGCGCACGCCCTTCTTCTTGGCGCCGCGCATGACCTGGACGCGGGGGAACTCTTCGTTGAGCGTCACCGCGAGGTACGGATAGCTCTTGTCGTCGCGGTACTTGACGTTGAAGCGCGGGTCGAACTCCTTGATCCAGCTGTATTCCAGCTGGAGCGCCTCGACCTCGGTGGAGACGACGGTCCATTCCACGGATGCGGCGGTGGTGACCATCGTGCGGGTACGGGGGTGGAGGCCGGCCAGGTCCTGGAAGTAGTTGGCCAGGCGCTGGCGCAGGCTCTTGGCCTTGCCGACGTAGATGACCCGGCCGTGCTCGTCGCGGAACTTATAGACCCCCGGCGAGTCGGGGATCTGTCCCGGCTTGGGTCGGTAGCTGCTGGGGTCTGCCATGACCACCACCCTACTGACCGCCACTGACAATCAGCGGGTCCGTTCGGGGACTGCCCGCGGCCGCGCGGGAGGCGCGGCCGCGGGCCGGTGGTCCGCAGGGACCGGGGCCCGGCATCGTCGGCGGGCCGGGGCCCCTGCGCGTCGGTGCGCGGCCCGCGGAGCGTGTGCCGGCCGGCTGCGGGGAGGCGGACGGCCGGCGCCCGCCCGGCGGGGCGCCCGTTCAGCGGCGGCGCAGGCGGCGCAGCGCCACGGTGCCGGAGAGCCCCAGGGCGAGCAGGGCGGCCACACCGGCGACGGCCGATGCCGCGGTCACCGGAGTGCTGTCCTCCACCGCGGCGGCGGTGGTCGTGGCCGGCGTGGCGGGGTTCTCCTTGCCGGGGTTCGTCCTGCCGGGGGCGGCCGCTCCGGCGGCCTCGCCGAAGCCGCCGGCCTCGCCGCGCTTGGCGTAGGCGGAGCCGGGGAGCTTGTCGCCGTACGCCTTGGAGACCCGCTGCTGATAGGCGGCGACGGTGGTGCCGTGCGCGCCGACGGCCTTCTTCGCCTCGGCGTCCAGCGGCTGGATGCGGTCGCCGTGCTGGACGTACCAGGCGTCGATCTGCGGTTCGTGGAAAACGGTGCCGCCCTTGGCGGTCCTGGCTCCGGCCGCCGCGTAGCGGGTCTCGTCGTCGCCGGTGGCGATGTTGACGACCTTCCAGGTGGCGCCCTGCCGGACGGTCCACACCGATGCCTTTCGGCCGTCGGACGCGACGGCCTTGCTGGCGAGGAATTCCAGTTCGGCGACCGGCGCCCCGGCCTTGCCGCGGACGAAGTCGGGCGAGAGCGCGTAGACCGGGACGGTGCTGCCCTCGATGCGCGGCGCGGCCTGGGACCTGGCGAGGGCGCCGTCCCGGGCGAAGAACCGGGAGAGGGTGTCGAGCGTCGCGGGGGCGGCGGCCGCTTCGTGGGCGGCGGCGACACTCGTGGCGGCCGGTGCCTTCGGGAGCGCGGGGTTCTGGGCGGCCCAGGATGCCTGCGGTGCGAGGCCGGTCAGCAGGGTGGCGAGCGTGCCGGCTGCGGCGGCGCGTACAACGGTGCGCTGCGTCATGGCCTCAGGCTCCTATCCGGTAGAGGGAGTGGGTCCAGGAGAACTCGCTGCCGTTGATGTAGTACTGGTAATCGCCCCAGTTGTAGCGGCTGTTGGAGGGCCAGGGGTCGCCCCAGTAGACCCAGTTGTTCGCGGTGTCGTAGCCGTAGATGACGTGCATGTGGCCGCCCCCGGACGACCACTGGATACGGGTCTCGATGGGCCGCTTGGCGTTGATCTCGTTCTGCACGGTGCTGTAGTTCAGGTACCCGGAGACGTAGTTGCCGGGGTTGATGCCCATCCAGTCGAACGCGTTCTGGACGTTGCCGAGGGTGGCCTGGTTGTTCGGGCAGTTGCTGTTCTGCTGGCGCTGGAACGCGGCGTTGCAGAACTGGTTCTGGCTGTAGTTCTTGCCGTACCAGGTGGCGATGGTGTTACCGGAGCCGGCCCAGCACCAGTTGGAGTTCTCCTGGGCCTGCATCGAGATGTCGAGGCGGTTGGCGGCACGCGGCGCGGGAGCGGCCGAGCCGGCGTGTGCGGTGGCCGCGGGGGCTGCGGCGGGGGCTGCGGTGGCGGTCGCGCCGGGCAGCGCGGTCAGTGCCGCCACGGCGAGCGCGGCGGCCGGCAGCCATCTGCGGCGGGTGAAAAGTGCACGGTTCATGGCGTTCCTCCCGAACGAGGGGGGTGAGCGGTGGAGGAGCGCATCCGGATGCTGCTGAGGAGCATCGGGTGTTGTCGGAGGCAGGTCAACACGCTTCAATGCGGGGTGACATGGGGGTGTGGACGCAGGGGCCCGGGTGTGAACGGCCGGTGCCCGGCGTACTGCAGTGAACAGGCGGGGAGAGCGCGCGGCGTGCGATCCGGTTGTGAACATTCACCTGCGCGCCGGAGGGTTGAGGACATGGCACAGAACACTCCCGAGTCGGCCGAGCTGGAGCAACTGCTGCGGACCGGGCCCTTCCATCTGGCGCTGCGGAGCGCGCTGACCGTACGGGGCCTGGCGCTCCACCGCGTCCAGCACAAACTCGCGCAGCGCGGCATCAGGGTCGGGGTGACCAGCCTCAGCTACTGGCAGCAGGGCGCACGGCGGCCGCAGCGTCCCGAATCCCTGCGCGCGGTGCGTGCCCTGGAGGAGGTCCTCGACCTGCCGGCGCGCTCGCTGCACCGGCTGCTGGTGCCCGAGGGTGGTGCGCGCCAGGAGACGGAGCGGCCCGTCGCCCGCTCGTACCGCACGCTGGTGGAGCCGGCCGAAGCGCTGCAGCAGCTGTTCGCCGAGCTGGAGACGCCGGCGGACGACGGGCTGCACACCATCGGGCATCACGAACGCGTCCGCATCGGGCCGCGCCGCGAGCTGAGCGAACGCGAGTCGCTCCAGGTGGTGCGCGCGCACCGGGACGGCGTCGACAGGTACGTCGCCATCCATCGCGGTGAGGCGGGCTGCGATCCGTCCCGGGTGGCGGTGCGGGCGGCGGAGAACTGCCGGCTGGGGCGGGTGCGCGGGGACGCGGCGGCCGGCGTGGTGGTCGCCGAGCTGCTGTTCGACGCCCGGCTGCGGGCCGGTGACACCCACGTCTTCGGCTATGTCTTCGAGGACGGCAGCGGCGGCCCGAGCAGCGAGTACCTTCGCGGCTTCCGCTTCGCCGGCGGGCAGTACGTCCTCCAGGTGCGGTTCGACGAGACCGCGCTCCCGGTGCGGTGCCGCCGCTTCACCCAGGTCTCGGCCGGCGCCCCGCGCAGCGGCAGGCAGGAGCTGACACTGAGCGGCCGGCACCGTGCCGTCCACCTGGTGGAGCAGGGGGTGCGGCCCGGGATCCTGGGGATCGGGTGGGACTGGGGGTGACGCGGCGGCGGGGCCGGGCGCCGGCGTGCGCCCCGCGGTTCAGCCCGCGATCAGCTTGCCGCCCTTGGCCTTGACCGGTACCTCGGGCAGCGGCTCGGTGGCCGGGCCCTGGAGGACCTTGCCCGTGGTGACGTCGAAGCGGCTGCCGTGGCAGGGGCAGCTGCCCTCTTCCTTCTGCACCTCGGTCAGGATGCAGCCGGCGTGGGTGCACTTGGCGCTGAAGCACTTGAACTCGCCCTTGGCGGGCTGCGAGACGACCAGCCGGTCCTCGCGGTAGAGCTTGGCGCCGCCGACCGGGACGTCGGCCGCGGTCCCCAGGTCGACCGGTTCGGTGGGCACCGCCGACGCCTGGCCCGAGCCGCCGGTGGAGCACGCCGCCACGCCGAAGCCCGCGGCTCCCACCAGCGCGGCCCCGCGCAGCACGGTTCGGCGGGCGGGGGACTGGCTCATGGCTGCTCCAGAGATCACGGGGCGGGAATACCGGCCTCCGACGATACCGGTCGGGGTTGTTCCGCTGCCGCCGAGGCCCCGAAGCCCCGGACCAGCACGTTCCCGATGCGTGCGGGCGCGGCGGTCAGCCCTGCTGCGGGGCGATATGGATCTTGCGGCCGGCGCCCGCGCGGAAACGATTCACCGCTTCGTCGAAGCCGTCAAGGCCGTGGACATCGCTGACCAGCGGGGTGAGATCGAGCCCGGCGGCGAGCACATCGATGGCCGGCTGGAAGCTGTTGTGCACCGCCATCGAGCCGATGATGTCGATCTCGTGGTGGTAGACGCGGTACGGCGAGAAGGAGGCGGCGCGCGCCGGGTCGGCCACGCCGAACTGGAGGAACGTCCCGCCGCGGCGCACCCGGCTCAGACCGTCCTCGATGGCCGCGATGACACCGGTCGCATCGACGACGACCTCGAAGCCCGGTGTCCGGCCGAGCCTGCCGGCGTCGGTGACGGCCGCGTCGACGCCGAAGGACTCGGCGAAGGCCAGGCGGTCCTCGTTGAGGTCGACGACGGAGACCGATGCGGCGCCCGCGGTCCGCACCAGAGCGGCCATCATCAGGCCCATGGTGCCGGCGCCGTAGATCAGGTAGTGCTCCCCGGGGCGGCGCGGCAGGCGGTTGAGGCCGTGCACCGCGCAGGACAGCGGCTCGACGAGCCCGGCGGCGGCCTCGGGGAGGTCGTCGGGCAGCGCGTAGCAGCAGCTCGCGGGGACGGCGACCAGCTCGGCGAAACCGCCGTTGCGGGTGACTCCGACGGCGCTGTAGTCCTCGCAGAGGTTGCCGCGCCCGATGCGGCAGTAATGGCAGGCACCGCAGGGCATGTTGGGGTCCACGGCGACCCGGGCGCCGACGGCCGGCCCCGTGACCGCTTCGCCCACCGCCACGACGCGGCCGGTCAGTTCGTGCCCGGGGACCAACGGGTAGCGCGCGGCGGGGAGTTCGCCGCCGAGCAGGTGCATGTCCGTGCCGCACAGCCCGCAGGACGTGACGCGTACGACGACTTCTCGGGGGCCGGGCTCGGGGTCGGGCAGTTCGGTGACGGCGGTGCTGCCGGGCTTGCCCGGTTCGGTGACCACGAGAGCGCGCATCGGCGCCTCCTCACGACGTGGTGCGGGTGGGATGCCGGGAAGGTAGCTTGCGCGTAAACGCTTGCGCAAGCGTTTACGTCTGCGCTGTGATGGACCTCTTCGACGCCGCACCCCGCGCGGGATGCGCAGCGGCAGGAAGGAAGATCCGGATGACCACGATGGCCGATGTGGCCCGGCGCGCAGGGGTGTCCGTCGCCACCGTCTCGCACGTACTCAACGACACCCGGCCGGTCCGCCCCGGCACCCGGGCGGCGGTGCTCGGCGCCATCGACGAACTGGGCTACACGCACAACACGCTCGCCCGCTCCCTGGTCACCGCCCGCACCCGCTCGATCGGCCTGGCCGTCTCCGCGATCAGCAACCCCTACTTCACCGAGATCCTCCAGGGAGTCGAGGCGGGCGCCCTGGAGGCGGGCTACAGCCTGCTGATCGCCGACCCGCACGACGACCCGGTCCATGAACGCAAGGTCGTCCAACTGCTGCACGAGCGGCGGGTGGACGGCATGATCGTCGCGCCGTCCGCCGAGCCGTCGGAGATGACCGGCTACCTGGCCAGTCGGTCGATGCCGACCGTCTTCCTGGACCGGCTGGTCGGCGAAGACCACGACCAGGTGTGCGCGGAGAACGCCGGTCCGGTACGCCAACTCGTCGAGCATCTCGCCGACTTGGGGCACACCCGGATCGGCCTGGTGGCCGGCCTCCCCGGGCTCAGCACGACCACCGAACGTGTCCAGGGCTACCGCGAGGGCCTGCGCGCCCGCGGGCTGCCGTTCGCGCCCGGACTGCTGGCCGGTGGCAACTCCGAGGCTGCGTGCGCCGAGCAGGCCACCCACCAGCTGCTTTCCGCCCCCGAGCCGCCCACCGCCGTGATCACCGCCAACAACGCGATGACCATCGGCGCCCTGCACGCACTGGCCGCGCGCGGCCTCCAGGTGCCCCACGACATCGCGCTGGCCTGCTTCGACGACTTCTCCTGGGCCGACCTGTTCGCGCCGCGCCTGACCGCCGTCGCGCAGCCCAGCAAGGACATCGGGGCCGCCGCGGTCCGGCTGCTGCTGGACCGGCTGGCGGACCCGGCCCGGCCGCCGCGCACCCTCCGCCTCCCCTGCACGCTGGTGCACCGCACCTCCTGCGGATGCCCTGCCGCAGGGCTTGCGGCCCGCTACACGCTCTCCCCGTCACCGGCCCCGGCCGCTCAGGAAAGGAACCGCACCCCGTGATCGTTGTCGCCGGCGAAGCCCTGATCGACCTCGTACCCGGCCCGCAGGACCCGCTGCCCGGGGCCGGACTGCCCGCGCTGCTCCCGCGGCGCGGCGGCGGGCCGTACAACACCGCCGTCGCGCTCGGCCGGCTGGGCTCGGACACCGCCTTCTGCTCGCGGGTCTCGGCCGACACGTTCGGCGAGGCCCTCCTGGACGGACTGCGCACGGCCGGCGTGCGCACCTGTCTGGTGCAGCGCGGCGACGAGCCGACCACGCTGGCCCTGGCGGATATCAGCCCGGACGGTTCGGCGGGCTACGGCTTCTATGCGGAGGGCACCGCCGACCGCCTGTTCGCCCTGCCGCCCACCCTGCCCGATGAAGCCCGTGCGCTCTCGCTCGGCACCTGTTCGCTGGTGCTGGAGCCGGGCGCGAGCGCGTACGAGGCGCTGCTGCGGCGCGAGGCCGGGCGCGGGGTGTTCACCGCGCTCGATCCGAACATCCGGGCCGGTCTGATCACGGATCCGGCCGCCTACCGCGCCCGCTTCCGGTCCTGGCTGCCGTATGTGACCCTCCTGAAGCTCTCGGAGGAGGACGCGCTCTGGCTCGCGGGCGGGGAGGAGCAGCAGGGGCCGGGCCCGGCGGCGCGGGCCGCGGGCTCGGGGAGTTCGGACGCCGGGGGCGCGGACGCCGCCGGGGTGATCGCCGCGGCCGCCGGTGAGTGGCTGGCCGCGGGCCCCGCGGCGGTCGTCCTGACCCGCGGCGGTGACGGGCTGAGCGTGCTGACACCCGACGGCGAGGTGACGGTACCCGGCGAGCGGGTCGAGGTCGTCGACACGATCGGCGCGGGCGACACGGTCAACGCGGCGCTGCTGCACCGGCTCGCCGCCCATGACGCGCTCTCGCACACCGCCGTGACGTCGCTCCGGCCCGGCGACTGGCGCGACATCCTCGGCTTCGCCGCCCGCGCCGCCGCCGTCACCTGCTCCCGCGCGGGCGCCGAACCGCCGTACGCGGCAGAGCTGGCGGGTCGCTAGCCAGGGCCGGTCGGGCGCGGCCGCCGCACGGCGAACGGGCCGCCGCCCCTCGCGCCCCGGTCCATCGGATCCGGGGAGGATGAGGGGCGGCGGCCCGTTCCGGTGTCGCCGGCGACGGGGTCAGGAGGCCCGGCGGGCCCTGCTCGCCGTCTTCTTGGCCGCCGTCTTCTTCGCGGCGGGCTTCTTCGCCGCCGCGGTCTTGGCGGCCGTCTTCTTCGCCGGCTTCCCCGAGGACGCGGCGTCGCTGACGCGGTCGCCGAGGATCTCCCGCAGGAACTTGCCGGTGTGGCTGGCCGGGATCGAGGCGATCTCCTCGGGGGTGCCCTCGGCGACGATCAGTCCGCCGCCGTTGCCGCCCTCGGGGCCCATGTCCACGACCCAGTCCGCGGTCTTGATCACGTCGAGGTTGTGCTCGATGACGATCACCGAGTTGCCCTTGTCGACCAGCCCCGACAGCACCTTGATCAGCTTGCTGATGTCGTCGAAGTGCAGGCCGGTGGTCGGCTCGTCCAGGACGTAGACCGTCCGCCCGGTGGAGCGCTTCTGCAACTCGCTTGCCAGTTTGACGCGTTGCGCCTCACCGCCGGAGAGGGTCGGTGCGGACTGCCCCAGACGGACATAGCCGAGGCCGACCTCGTGGAGCGTCTTGAGGTGACGGGAGATGGTGGGTACCGCCTCGAAGAAGTCCAGCGCCTCTTCGATGGGCATGTCCAGCACCTCGGCGATGGACTTGCCCTTGTAGTGCACCTCCAGCGTCTCGCGGTTGTAGCGCGCGCCGTGGCAGACCTCGCACGGGACGTACACGTCCGGCAGGAAGTTCATCTCGATCTTGATCGTGCCGTCGCCCGAGCAGTTCTCGCAGCGGCCGCCCTTGACGTTGAAGGAGAAGCGCCCCGGCAGATAGCCGCGGACCTTGGCCTCCATCGTCTCCGCGAACAGCCTGCGGACGTGGTCGAAGACGCCGGTGTAGGTGGCCGGGTTGGAGCGCGGCGTCCGGCCGATCGGCGACTGGTCGACGTGGACGACCTTGTCGACCAGGTCGTCGCCGTTCACCCGGGTGTGCCGGCCCGGCACGGACTTGGCGCCGTTCAGCTCGCGTGCCAGGTGCGTGTAGAGGATGTCGTTGACCAGCGTCGACTTGCCGGAGCCGGAGACACCGGTGACGGCGGTCAGCACGCCGAGCGGGAAGGAGGCGTCGATGTCCTGGAGGTTGTTCTCCTTCGCGCCGTGCACCGTCAGCTGCCTGGCGGGGTCGGCGGGCCGGCGGATCTCCGGCGTCGCGATGGCCCTCTTGCCCGACAGGTACTGGCCGGTGATCGACTCCTTGTTGGTCAGCAGCTCCTTCATCGGGCCGCTGTGCACGACCTTGCCGCCGTGCTCGCCGGCGCCGGGGCCGATGTCCACCACCCAGTCCGCGACCTTGATGGTGTCCTCGTCGTGCTCCACCACGATCAGGGTGTTGCCCATGTCGCGCAGGCGCACCAGGGTCTCGATCAGCCGGTGGTTGTCGCGCTGGTGCAGCCCGATCGACGGCTCGTCCAGGACGTACAGGACGCCCACCAGGCCGGAGCCGATCTGGGTGGCGAGCCGGATGCGCTGGGCCTCGCCACCGGAGAGCGTGCCCGCCGCGCGGTTCAGCGAGAGGTAGTCGAGGCCGACGTCGACCAGGAACTTCAGCCGCTCGTTGACCTCCTTGAGGACGCGTTCGGCGATCTTCTTCTCGCGGGCGTTGAGCTTCATGTCCCGCAGGAAGTCGGCACAGTCGCTGATCGACATGGCCGAGACCTCGGCGATCGACTTCTCCTGGACCGTGACCGCGAGCACGATGGGCTTGAGGCGGGTGCCCTCGCAGGTCGGGCAGGGCACCTCGCGCATGTAGCCCTCGAAGCGCTCCCGGCTGCTGTCGCTCTCCGCCTCGCTGTGCCGCCGCTTGATGAACGGCACGGCGCCCTCGAACGGGGTGGTGTAGGCCCGCTCGCGGCCGTAGCGGTTGCGGTAGCGGACCTCGATCTGGGTCCGGTGGCCGTGCAGCAGCGCCTTCTTGGCGCGCTGCGGCAGCCCGGCCCACGGGATGTCCGTACGGAAGCCGAGCGCGTCGGCGAGGGCGCCGACCAGGCGGCCGAAGTAGTCCTTGGTGTGGCCGTGCGACCAGGGGTGGATCGCGCCCTCGTCGAGCGACCTGTCCTCGTCGGGGATGATCAGGTCGGGGTCGACCTCCATGCGGGTGCCGATGCCGGTGCAGTCCGGGCAGGCGCCGAAGGGCGAGTTGAACGAGAAGGAGCGGGGCTCCAGTTCCTCGAACGAGAGGTCGTCGTAGGCGCAGTACAGATGCTCGGAGTACATCCGCTCGCGCTGCGGGTCGTCCGCGTCCAGGTCGACGAAGTCGAGGATGACCATGCCGCCGGAGAGCCCGAGCGCGGTCTCCACGGAGTCGGTCAGCCGGCGCTTGGCGCTGTCCTTGACCGTGAGGCGGTCGACGACCACCTCGATGGTGTGCTTCTCCTGCTTCTTCAGCTTCGGCGGCTCGGAGAGCTGGATCGTCTCGCCGTCGACCCGCGCCCTGCTGTAGCCCTTGGTCTGGAGGTCGGAGAAGAGGTCGACGAACTCGCCCTTGCGCTCCCGTACCAGCGGGGAGAGCACCTGGAAGCGGCTGCCCTCGGGCAGTTCGAGCACCTTGTCGACGATGGCCTGCGGCGACTGCCGGGCGATGGGGCGGCCGCACTCGGGGCAGTGCGGCTTGCCGATGCGCGCGAAGAGCAGCCGGAGGTAGTCGTAGACCTCGGTGATCGTGCCGACCGTGGAACGCGGGTTGCGGGACGTCGACTTCTGGTCGATCGAGACCGCGGGGGACAGGCCCTCGATGAAGTCCACATCGGGCTTGTCCATCTGCCCGAGGAACTGCCGGGCGTAGGAGGAGAGCGACTCGACATAGCGCCGCTGCCCCTCGGCGAAGATCGTGTCGAAGGCGAGCGAGGACTTGCCCGACCCGGAGAGCCCCGTGAAGACGATGAGGGAGTCGCGGGGGAGGTCGAGCGAGACGTTGCGGAGGTTGTGCTCGCGAGCGCCACGAACGATGAGACGGTCGGCCACGCCGGTCGGCACCTTTCTGGAGGGGGGCGGGAGCCGCGGAGATCGCATCCGCCGCTCGGTGGATGAGCAGAGGTGGCGGAGCGGAGCGGAGCCCCTGCCCCAGGGTATGGGGACCGCCACGGCACTGTCTTAGTGATGCCACACACGAGCCTATAGCACGCGCATTCGATTTACGGCGGACGTCTGCCCGCTTCACTCAAACGTGTGGCGACGCCGGATCCTTCCCGGCGCCGCCCCGGCCTCACCCCTCGCCACTCCCCCGCAGGTCAGCACCGTTGGCCGCCGTTTCCTCTCACCGCAGGACGGGGAGCGCCCGCTCCAGCGCATCGAAGGTCCGCTCCAGCGTCTCCGCATACTCAACGGCCACCGCGTCCACCGGGTCACCGTCGAGCTGCCTGCCCACCACCTCCGCGTAGACGGCACGCCACCCGGCCACGATCAGCGCGGCGGCCAGCCGGGACTCCGGGCCACCGGCACCGCCCGCCCGCGCCAGCTCCACGGCGAGCAGGCCCTCGATCTCCTCGACGGCCGCGCGCCCGCGCGCCCGCAGCGCCGGGGACTCGGCCACGGTCCGCCAGAAGTGCGCGAAGTCCTCCCCCACCCCCGCCAGCGGATGCCGCGCCGCCACCAGATCCCGCCCGAGCCGCCGCAGCGCGCCGAGCGGCGTCTCGTCCGTGCCGCGCTCACGGACCGCGCGGACGAGCAGTTCCCTGGCTTCGGGGATCCGGTCGAGGAAGAGATCTTCTTTACGGGGGAAGTAGTTGAAGACCGTCATCGTGGAGACCTCGGCGGCGCGGGCGATCTCGGCGACGGTGACGCGGTCGAAGCCGCGCTCGATGAAGAGCCTGGTCGCCTCGCCGGAGATCCGCTGCCGGGTCCGCCACTTCTTGCGCTCGCGCAGGGTGAGCCCCTCCTCACCCGCATCCCCGGCACCCTCGCCCACCGCGCCAACTCCCGCACCGTTCACTTCCGTCGCACCTTCCGCACCACTCGCACCCCCGTGGCCAAAATTTTAGCCGCGATATTTTTTTAGTCACTACACTCTTTCTCATGACACATGGTGACGCGGACGTGATCGTGGCAGGGGGCGGCCCCGTGGGGCTGATGCTGGCCTGCGAACTCGCACTGGCAGAAGTGCAGGTCACCGTCCTGGAACGGCTGACCGAAGTGGATACGACGATCAAGGCGGGGTCGATCAACACCCCGAGCGCCACGGCCTTCTACCGGCGCGGGCTGCTGCCCGCCCTCGCGGAGGTGCAGCGCGAAGCCCTGGAAGGCTTCGACGCGTTCCTGCGGCAGCGGAACCTCGCGGGCGCGTCGGCGAATCCCGGCCAACCGCCGCGGTTCGCCGGGCACTTCGCGGGAATCATGCTGCGCGGCGACCTGCTGGACGCGGACGACCCGGAGCTGGCGTCCGCGGGCCCCGCCGACACCATCGGCATAGCACCGCAGGCGGTCCTGGAACGGCTGCTCGCCGCGCGCGCCGATGCCCTCGGCGTCACCGTGCGCCGCGGGGTGGAACTGACCGGCTTCGACGCCGGAGCGGACGGCGTGACCGTACGCACCACGGGCGGCGACCTGCGCGCCGGCTGGCTGGTCGGCTGCGACGGGGGGCGCAGCACGGTCCGCAGGCTCGCCGGATTCCCGTTCCCCGGCACCGCCCCCGAGATCACCGGTCATCAGGCGATCGTGGAGCTGACCGGCGCCGATGCGCTGGGCATCGGCTGGAACCGGACGGACACCGGCACGTACGCGCACGGCCCGTTCCCCGGCCGGATACTCACCGTCGAATTCGGCGGGCCGCCCGCGGACCGTGAAGCGCCCATCACCGCCGAGGAGTTGCAGAACTCCTTGCGGCACACGTCCGGTGTGGACGTCACCGTCACGAAGGTGCACTCGGCCACCCGCTTCACCGACAACGCCCGCCAGGTGCCCGACTACCGCAAGGGGCGGGTGCTGCTCGCCGGCGACGCCGCGCACGTGCACGCGCCGTTCAGCGGGCAGGGGCTCAACCTCGGCATCGGGGACGCCGTGAATCTCGGCTGGAAGCTGGCCGCGACGGTCCACGGTTGGGCACCGGACGGCCTGTTGGACACCTACACCGCCGAACGCCACCCGCTCGGCGCCTGGGTCCTGGAATGGACACGCGCCCAAGTGGCCCTGATGCGCCCGGAACCGCACGCCCGCGCCCTGCGGAACATCATCGCCGAGCTGTCCGGCACCATCGACGCCACCACCTTCTTCGCCAAGAAGATCTCCGGCGTCCAGCAGCGCTACGACCTTCCCGGCGACCATCCGCTGACCGGCCGCAGCGCCCCCGACCTGCCGCTGGCCGACGGCAACAGGCTCGGCGACC
Organism: Streptomyces pinistramenti; assembly: GCF_020564935.1. Lineage (GTDB taxonomy): Bacteria > Actinomycetota > Actinomycetes > Streptomycetales > Streptomycetaceae > Streptomyces > Streptomyces pinistramenti. Next base: position 58,943 of record NZ_JAJCXB010000007.1, on the reverse strand, counting down.
TGATGCACTCCGGCTGCGCCCTGCTGCTCGATCTCGCGGACGACGCCGACCTGCGCACACGCGCCGCGGGCTACTCGGACCGGGTCCGGGTGCTGACCGCCGCCTGCCCGGAACGCCCTGCGCTCGCCGGGCTGTTGGTCCGCCCCGACGGCTGCACGGCGTGGGCCGCGGACCGGGCCGACGGGCCGACGTCAACCTCGGCGTCACCACAACAGGAAGCGGGCGGCACCCACGCCGTTGACATTTCCCCGGCCACCCTGGACGGTCTCGACGACGCGCTGCGCCGCTGGTTCGGGGCGCCTGGCGACGCCGCGGCCTGAGGCCGGAACGGGGCGGTGACCGGGGGCCGCCCCGCCCCGGTGGTCTCCCGAAGTCGCCGCCGCGGCGCTAGCTTCGGAACATGACCGATACCGCGCCTGACTTCGCGCACGATCTGGCAGCCGTCCAGGAAGCCACCGGCCGATTCCTCGACTCCGTCGGCACGCTCGACGACGCCGCGATCGGTGAACCGTCCCTGCTCCCGGACTGGACCCGCGGCCACCTCCTGGCCCACATCGCGCGCAACGCGGACGCCCTCGTCAACCTCCTCAATTCGGCCCGTACCGGCGTCCCCACACCCATGTACACCAGCGCGACGGCCCGCGACGCCGACATCGAACGGGACGCCGGACGTTCACTGTCGGCGCATCTGGACGATCTCCGGGAGAGCGCCGGCCGATTCGACGCCGCGGCGCGGGCGCTGCCGCCCGAACGCCGGGACTACCGGGTCGAGATGCGCAACGGCGTGATCGAGCGGGCCGACCGGCTGCTGCTGCGCCGACTGGGCGAGGTGGAGCTGCACCACGTCGACCTGGGTGTCGGCTACACCCTCGTCCGGCTGCCCGCCGCGTTCGTCGGCGCCCAGCTGAACTTCCTTGCCACCGTGAAGTTCGCGGGACGGGCGGACCTGCCCGCGCTGGAACTGCGGACGGACGACGGCAGGCGGTGGCGTACCGGGGCGGAGGGCTCCGCTCCGCTGGTGGTGTCGGGCCCGGCTCCGGCGCTGCTCGGCTGGCTCACCGGGCGCGGTGACGGGCGCACGCTCGACAGTCACGGCGCCGCGCTGCCGGCCGTCCCGCCGTTCTAAACTGATCTCATGGGCTACAGCGGAGCAGTGAAGGTCGGCGGACCGGCCGACGTGCACGAATTGACCGACCTGATGATCTCGAAGGTCGCGGTCGGCCCGACGAACAACAACGCCTACGTACTGCGCTGCCGGGCGACCGACGAGCAGCTGCTGATCGACGCGGCGGCCGAGCCGCACACCCTCCTCTCCTTGATCGGCGACAGCGGCATCGCGTCCGTGGTCACCACGCACCGGCACGGTGACCACTGGGGCGCGCTGCGCGAGGTGGTCGATGCGACGGGGGCCCGGACGTACGCGGGGCGGCACGACGCGGAGGGCATCCCGGTCCCCACGGACGTGCTCGTCGAGGACGGCGACACGGTGACCGTCGGCCATGTCGAACTGACCGCCCGCCACCTCGTCGGCCACACCCCCGGCAGCATCGCGCTGGTCTACGACGACCCGCACGGCGCCCCGCATCTGTTCACCGGGGACTGCCTGTTCCCCGGTGGCGTCGGCAACACCTGGGGCAGCGCCGAGAACTTCGGCAGTCTGATCGACGGCGTCCAGACCAAGCTCTTCGACCAGCTGCCCGACGAGACCTGGGTCTACCCGGGGCACGGCAAGGACACCACGCTCGGTACGGAGCGGCCGCACCTCGCCGAGTGGCGCGAGCGCGGCTGGTAACACCCGCGGGCACGGACACGCGTCGGGTCGCGCTCCGAGGAGGAGCGCGACCCGATGTCCGTTCGGCGGCGGGCCGCAGGCCGCGGACGGCCGTCAGGCGCTCGCGCGGTCCTTGGACTCCGCCTCGGCCGCCTGCTTCTTGGACGCCCACAGGCTGGTGATCGTGGTGACGACCAGCACGGCGCAGATGACGCCGAGCGAGACCGGAATACTGATCTCCGGGACGGCCACCCCCGACTCGTGCAGGGCGTGCAGCACCAGCTTCACGCCGATGAAGCCGAGGATGACCGACAGGCCGTACGAGAGGTGGACCAGCTTCTTGAGCAGTCCGCCGATCAGGAAGTACAGCTGCCGCAGCCCCATCAGGGCAAAGGCGTTGGCGGTGAAGACGATGTACGGGTCCTGGGTCAGGCCGAAGATCGCCGGGATGGAGTCCAGCGCGAAGAGGACGTCGGTGGTGCCGATCGCCAGCATGACGATCAGCATCGGCGTCATCAGGCGCTTGCCGTTCTCGACGACGAACAGCTTGGTGCCGTGGTACTTGTCGGTCGACGGGAAGCGCTTCTCGACGGTCTTCAGGAAGCGGTTCTCCTCGAACTCCTCGTCTTCCTCGCCGGAACGGGCTTCCTTGATCAGCTTCCACGCGGTCCAGATGAGGAACGCGCCGAATATGTAGAACACCCAGGAGAAGTTGGCGATGATCGCGGCGCCGGCGCCGATGAAGCCGGCCCGCAGCACGAGCGCGATCAGCACGCCGACCATCAGCACGCGCTGCTGATAGATCGTCGGCACCGCGAACTTGGCCATGATCAGGACGAAGACGAAGAGGTTGTCGACGCTCAGCGACTTCTCGGTGATGAAGCCGGCGAAGAACTCGCCGGCCGGGGCCCCGCCGGCGAACAGCAGCAGCCCGAGCCCGAAGAGCGCGGCCAGCGCGATCCAGACACCGGTCCAGATACCGGCCTCCTTGAGGGAGACCTCGTGCGGTTTGCGTCCTCCGATGAAGAAATCGGCGGTGATCAGGGCGCAGAGACCGAGGATGGTCAGCACCCACAGGGTCAGGGAAACGTCCACTGCTCCTCCGGCAGAGTCGTACGGCACGTACAGCGTCGTCGCTGCCGGAGGTCTCTTCCACCCGGACCGCGATCACACGATCACCGAGCCGGGCCGGCGTCCCGGGATCTCGTCACACTCGCAATCCGTGATGACGGGTACGCCGTGGCAGGAATACTCCCCTCCGCACATCAAAGGGTAAAGGAACACCAAGGAATAGTAAAGAGAAAGGCAAAGCCGCAGGTGGAGGAGGTCAAAGAGAAGAGCCGGGGCGGCCTCGACCGAGGCCATCGGGTCAGCTGCGGCGGGCCTCGGCGAGCCGCCCGAGCGCATGGCGCACCACCTGGCTCCCTCGCGGCGCAAGCGGCGGCTCGTACGTCCAGGCATGCCCGACCCACGGATCCGCGAGGTGGGCGTCGGGAACCGGCGTGATCCGCAGCAGTGCACGCCACAACGGGTCCAGCACGGGGCCGAACTCCCGCGCCTGGGCACGGTCCGCGACCATCATCAGATGCACGCCGACCGCAGGCCCCTCGTCGGCCAGATAGCGGAGCTGAGTGACCGCGCGGTCGTCGAAACCGTGCGGGAAATCGTGCACGATCAGCAGCTGCTCCGCGGTGTCCAGATCGGCGGGCAAGGCGTCCGCCGCACGGCTGCGCACCGCCATCTGCACGAGATCCACCCGCCGCGTGAGTGTCTCCAGGACCGCGGCCACCCCGGCTGCCCCGGCCGCCGGGGCCGCGCACAGTGAGCCCGTCTCCAACAAGGGCGCCAGCGCGGGCGCCGCGGTCCCTCCCGGGTCGATGACCTGGACCGCGAACTCGCCCGCCGGGTGCACGGCGAGCAGCCGCGCCGCGATGGCCACCGCGGTGTTCATGGCGAGGCGGCGCCGCTCGGCCTCGTCTACCGGGCCGTCCGTGAGCGCGCTGCCCAGCTCACGACGGGCGAACTCGCGCTCCGGGTCGTGACCTTCGCGGAGCGCCACCGCGCCGCCGCTGTCGATCCACAGGCCCCGCTCCAGGGGCAGCCGCACCAGCATCGGAATCCGCAGTCCGGTGGCCTCCGGAAGGTGCAGATCGCCCAGCCGCAGCGCCATCGGACGCTCCAGCGGCGCGTGGTAGCCCTGCCAGACAGGGCTGCTCCAGGCTGCGTAGGCCGGTGGCAGAGCAGGCTCGACGACGTCCGATTCGGCGGCGAGCTGCGCGAGGTCCCGATCGAGGGCGGCGCGCGCCCGGTCGACCAGCTGGGCGTGCCGGTCGCGCGCCGCCGCGCGTGCGGTGCCGGCCGCGCTGCCGAGACGGTTGCGCGGGTCGGCGAGGACGGCGTCCAGCTCCTGTTCCCTGCGGGAATCGGCGAAGTCGACGGCGCTGCGGTAGGCGGCGACCGTCCGTGCCAGGTCCTCGAACATGCCCCAGACCTGGTTGTAGAGCCGTTCGTCCATGCTCCAGCCGGCCGCGTCACCGGCCACCGGAGCGGGCGGCCCGTCCTGGCCTGGCGGCGCCCCGGGAGCCGCGGCCGGCGGGGGCTGGACACCCGGGGACACCGGGGCGGAACTGCGCTTCGGGTGGCGGTAGTCGATCGGCCCGCCCGCAGGGCCCGGGGTGCCGGCGGCGGGGCCGTCACCGGGGCTCGACCGGTCCTTCGCGAGAACGTCCGGGGACGCGGCGCCCAGGGCTGCGGGGGCCGCCTGGCCCGAGGGAGTATCCCGGACAGGAGGCACGTCCCCTTCCGGGCGGCCGGAACGGCGTTCTCCTCGGGCTGCGCCTTTGCGCACCGCCGACGGCGCGGGTGCGGCAGCCGCCCGACCCGCGCCGACCGCCTCCTCGATCACCGCGGCCAGCTCCGCGGCCTGCGGCGCTCCCAACCCCTGGTCGTGCAGCAGGGCGGCGAGCCCGCCGGCGTAGCCCTGCCCCACCGCCCGCACCTTCCAGGCGCCCTGCCTGCGGTACAGCTCGATCGCGACGACGGCGGTCTCGGCGCCGAGACCGGTGAGGGTGTACGTGGCGATGCCGGTGCCGTCGAGGCCCGTGACGGCGACGGAGGGAGCGGCGGCGGCACCGAACCCGGCGGGCCCGGCGGCCCCTGTGGGCAGCGCGAGCAGGACGCTGACCCGGTGCACGGCGGCGGGCACCGCTTCCAGGTCCATCGCCATGCGCTGCTCGGCCGCCGCGTCGCGGGGCACGTCGACACCGCTGCGCGACGGCGCCCCGGGGTGCGCGACCGCTTCGGCGCCGGGCAGCCTGCCCTGCTCGTCCCCGAGCGTGACCCCGGCCACGACGGGCCCGCCGGCCATGATCCGGACCTCGACGCGGGTGTGGCCCAGCGGGTGGTTCTGCCCACGGACCAGCTCGGCCGTCATCGTTTTTCCCCCTGGGTCTCGTGCCGCCTCGTGAGCCGCCCTGCCCGGCCTCCGCGGGAGTACCCGCAAGGCCGGGCGGCGCGGTGCTTACAGGTGCGGCAGGATCGCCGGCACGACGTCCTGAAAGGTACGGCCGTTGGAGGGTTCGCCGATGGCGGTCATCTGCCAGCCGGAACCCGCGCGGTGCACCTTGGACATGATCTGCGCGGTGTAGTCGCCGCCGCCGGTGAGGGTGTAACGGGCCAGCTCCTGGCCGTTGGTCTCGTCGACCAGCCGGCAGAAGGCGTCCTCCACCTCGGCGAACGTCTGCCCGGTGAAGGAGTTGACGGTGAACACGATCTGGTCGATGTGCACCGGAACCCGGGCCAGATCGACCAGAATCGCCTCGTCGTCGCCGCCCTGTCCCACGCCGCCGACGAGGTTGTCGCCGGTGTGGCGCACCGAACCGTCATCGCTGATGAGGTGGCGGAAGAAGACCACGTCGATGGGGTTCTTGTCGGCGAACAGCACCGCGGATGCATCCAGATCGATCTCGCGGGTGCGGCGCCCGAAGAGCCCGCGGCGCGGCGCCGACCGCCACCCCAGCCCCATCCGCACCGCGGTCAGGGTGCCCCCGTCCGACTTCGCCAGGCTGATGCCCTGCCCCTTGGACAAATTGACCGACACGCGCCGTCCCCTCTCTGTGCTTCCCGCTGTCCCCGCCGCCTCTCCGGCAGCCCTGCCGACCCTACGCAGGAGCCCGGTCCGTGGCCGCACCCACCCCGCGTTTTGTGGCGTTTCTGCTACATGCCGCGGTCGCCGGTGCGGCGCCCACGGGATCGCGGCGCGGGCGTTCAGCGCCGGGGCAGCCTGTCGCCCCGGCAGGCACCCGCGCCCCGGTCACTTGACCCCCGCCTCCCTCATCTGCCGCAGCTCCTTCTTCAGTTCCCCGACTTCGTCGCGCAGCCGTGCCGCCACCTCGAACTGCAACTCGGCCGCCGCTGCCCGCATCCGCTCCGTCATCTCCTCGATCAGCTCGGCCAGTTCGGCCGCCGGCCGGTCCGTCAGTTGCGCGCCTGCCTTGCCGCTCTTGGCGGCCTGCCCCTTCGCCGGCTTGCCTCCGAGCGCCGGGACGGGAGCCTTGGCCTTGCCCTCCGCCCCGTCACCGCCCTTGCGGTACCCGGTGCCCAACAGCTCCTGGGTGTCGATCTCCTCGCGCGCGATGGTCGCCACGATGTCGCCGATCTTCTTCCGGAGCGGCTGCGGATCGATGCCGTTCTCCTTGTTGTACGCGAGCTGCTTCTCCCGGCGGCGGTTGGTCTCGTCGATCGCCCGCTCCATCGCCGGGGTGATCTTGTCGGCGTACATGTGCACCTGGCCGGAGACGTTGCGCGCTGCACGCCCGATGGTCTGGATGAGGGCCGATCCGGACCGCAGGAAGCCCTCCTTGTCGGCGTCCAGGATGGCGACAAGGGAAACCTCGGGAAGGTCGAGGCCCTCACGCAGCAGGTTGATGCCCACCAGGACGTCGTACTCGCCCGCCCGCAGCTCCCGCAGCAGCTCGACCCGCCGCAGGGTGTCGACGTCGCTGTGCAGGTACCGGACCTGGATCCCCAGCTCCAGGAAGTAGTCCGTCAGGTCCTCGGCCATCTTCTTGGTGAGGGTGGTGACCAGGACACGTTCGTTCTTGTCCGTCCGGGTGCGGATCTCGTGCACCAGGTCGTCGATCTGCCCGTTGGTGGGCTTGACCACCACCTCCGGATCCACCAGACCGGTCGGGCGAATGATCTGCTCCACGAATCCGTCGCCCCGAGACAGCTCATACTTTCCGGGGGTCGCGGAGAGGTAGACCGTCTGGCCGATCCGTCCCAGGAACTCCTCCCACTTCAGCGGCCGGTTGTCCATGGCGGACGGCAGCCGGAAGCCGTGCTCGACCAGGGTCCGCTTCCGTGAGGCGTCGCCCTCGTACATGGCGCCGATCTGCGGGACGGTGACATGTGATTCGTCGATGACCAGGAGGAAGTCGTCCGGGAAGTAGTCGATGAGGGTGTTCGGCGCGGAACCGGGCTCGCGGCCGTCCATGTGCATCGAGTAGTTCTCGATGCCCGAACAGGAGCCGATCTGGCGCATCATCTCGATGTCGTACGTCGTACGCATACGCAGCCGCTGGGCTTCCAGGTGCTTGCCCTGCTTCTCCATCGTGGCCAGGCTGTCCGCCAGCTCGGCCTCGATGCCGGCGATGGCCCGCTCCATGCGCTCGGGGCCCGCGATGTAGTGGCTGGCCGGGAAGACGTACAGCTCCTGGTCCTCGCTGATCACCTCGCCGGTCAGCGGGTGGAGCGTGGAAAGGGCCTCGACCTCGTCGCCGAACATCTCGATCCGGACGGCCAGCTCCTCGTAGACCGGGAAGATCTCGATGGTGTCGCCGCGCACCCGGAACGTGCCACGGGTGAAAGCCACGTCGTTGCGGGTGTACTGGATGTCGACGAACCGGCGCAGCAGCTGGTCGCGGTCGATCTCGTCACCGACCTTGAGCTGCACCATGCGGTCGACGTACTCCTGCGGCGTGCCCAGGCCGTAGATGCACGACACCGACGCGACGACCACGACGTCCCGCCGGGTGAGCAGCGAATTCGTCGCGGAGTGCCGCAACCGCTCGACCTCCTCGTTGATCGAGGAGTCCTTCTCGATGTACGTATCGGACTGCGGCACGTACGCCTCGGGCTGGTAGTAGTCGTAGTAGGAGACGAAGTACTCGACGGCGTTATTGGGCAGCAGCTCGCGGAATTCGTTGGCGAGCTGGGCCGCGAGCGTCTTGTTGGGGGCCATGACGAGCGTCGGCCGCTGCAGCTTCTCGATCATCCACGCGGTGGTCGCGGACTTGCCGGTGCCGGTCGCTCCCAGCAGGACGACGTCCTTCTCACCACCGCGGACGCGCTGCTCCAGCTCGGCGATGGCCGCCGGCTGGTCGCCATTGGGCTGGTAGGGGCTGACGACCTCGAAAGGCGCCACCGTGCGTTCGATCTTCGATACGGGCCGCATGGAATCCACCGTACGACCCGGCACTGACATCCGGCCGGGAAAACCCTCCGACCAGCGGATTCTCCGAGCTGATCCGGATCGGGCGTGGGGGAAACCGACCAGGTCGGTACGGCCCCGGCCCGTCGCGGGTCAGGGCCGTACCGGCCATCGTCCGTCTCATCGTCCGTTCACGGCGCCGGCCGCCTTCCGTGCGCCGGACCGTGCCGTGCCGGCCGCCGCGTCCGCCCGCACCCGGCCGCCGCCCCGCGCACGCACAGTGCCGGAAGCGCTCACTCCGGATGACCGGCAAGGCCAAAACCGTTCAGAAGCACGAGGGGTGACGATCCGTCGGCCGAGATGCAGGCTCGCCGCGGCTCCGGCAAGTTGGACGGCACCGGAGCGTTCGTCTGTTGCACGGCGATTCCGGGCATCCCTTCACCACGATCAGCAAACACGGAACACCGGCCACTTCTCGTTCAATTCCTGTCCATCCCTCGCCTGTCTACCGGTACCGCCCGGCTGCGAACCTCTGCCCATCCGACCGGTTCGGGCCGCATCACGCCAGCTCACGTCCACGACGTCCTGAGGAGTCCGTATGCGTCTTCGCCCCGTTGCCACCGTCCTCACCGGTGCGCTCATGGGTCTGTCAGCGTTCGTCCTCTCTCCAGCCACCGCACAGGCCACGGCCGGCCACCACAAAACGGTGACGGTCGCGCACCGCGGCGCCCCCACCTACGCGCCCGAGAACACCATCGCCTCGATCGACACGGCACACCGGCTGGGATCCACCTGGGTCGAGAACGACGTCCAGCGCACCAAGGACGGCGAGCTGATCGTCATGCACGACACGACGCTCACCCGGACGACCAATGTCGAGCAGGTGTTCCCCGGCCGCGCCCCGTGGAAGGTCGCGGACTTCACACTCAACGAGATCGAGAAGCTGGACGCGGGCAGTTGGTTCGGGCCGAAGTTCACCGGTGAGCGGGTGCCCACGCTCCGGGCGTACATGGACGCGGTCACGCACAACGGCCAGAAGCTGCTCCTGGAGCTGAAGTCTCCCGAGCTGTACCCGGGCATCGAACTGCAGGCCCTCCGGGAGCTGCGCCACGAAGGGTGGCTCGACCGGGACCACGTCAAGCACCGGCTGATCGTCCAGAGCTTCAACGGCAACGCGATCAAGACCGTCCACACCCTGCGGCCGGACATCAAGACGGCCTTCCTCGGCAACCCCAGCGCCGCCCAGCTGCCCGACTACGCCAAGTTCTGCGACCAGATCAACCCCACGTACAAGGCGGCGACCCCGGCGTACATCGACGCCGTGCACGCCCTGAAGGGCCCGCACGGCCGTCCTATGGAGGTCTACACCTGGACCGTCGACGACGCGGCGGCCGCCGTCAAGCTCGCCGGGTCCGGCGCGGACGGCATCATCACCAACAAGGCCGACATGGTCCGCAGCGCCTTGCGGAAGCACAGCAGCTGAGCACGGAACGCGGTGACCGGCGGGCCCTGATCATCCTTTCCGGCCCGCTCGCCACCGCGTTGTCGGTGGTGCGCCCTAGGCTGACCACGTGACGAATGCAGAGCAGGACGTACAGCGGCGCGAGTGGGCCTGGGGACGGCTGGACACGCCTGTCGGCCTCGTGCTGCTCGCCGCTACGGACGAGGGGCTGGCCAGGGTCCTCTTCCACGCCGACGAGCGGGCTTCCCGGCGCGAGCGGGCCCGCCTGGAGGGGATCTTCGGTTCGGCCCCGCTCCCGGAGACGCCGCATCTGGCCACGGCCACGGCGGAGCTGACCGCCTACTTCGCCGGCGAACTCAGAGCCTTCACAGTGCCGCTGGACTGGTCGCTCTCCTCCGGGTTCCACGCCCGTGTGCTGCACGCGCTGACCGTCGGCGTGCCGTACGGCAGCGTCGTCGGCTATCAGGACCTCGCCGACCGGGTCGGGGAGCCGGGGGCGGCCCGTGTGGTGGGTGCGGCGATGGGTTCCAATCCGCTGCCTGTCGTCGTCCCTTGTCATCGGGTGGTGGCCAGCGACGGAGGCATCGGCGGTTTCAGCGGCGGCCTGGAGATCAAGCGCCTGCTGCTGGCGCTTGAGGGGGTGCTTCCCGCTCCCCTGTTCTGATCCCCGCCCGGCCGCATGCGGCGCACGAAAGGCCACCGCCATGTCCCGCCAGATCGCGCTGCTCCGCGGCATCAACGTCGGGGGCCACAATTCCTTCCCGAAGGCCGGGCAGCAGGCGCTGGCGGAGGCCCTGGGGTTCCGGGGGGTGTCCGTTCTTCTGCAGACGGGCAACATCGTCTTCGCCGATCCCGGCACCCCTCCCGAGGAGACCGCACGGGTCATCCAGGACCGGATCTCCGCCGATCTGGGTCTTGCGGTACCCGTCATCGTCCGGACGCGGGACGAGTTCGCCGCCGCCGTGGCGGCGAATCCGTATCCGCAGGCCGTGGCGGCGCCCAAGAGCCTGCACGTCACGTTCCTCTCGGACGTGCCCGCCGACGTGTCCCGGCTGGAGGCGCTCGACCTCGGCTCCTACGCTCCCGACCGCTTCCGCCTGATCGGCCGCGAACTGTATCTCTGGTGCCCCGACGGCATCGGCCACTCCAAGCTCGCCGGCGCGGTGAGCCGGGCTCCTCTCGGCGTCACGGCCACCGCCCGCAACTGGAACACGGTCAACAAGATCCTGGCCCTGGCCGACGCCTGACCGCGCGCGGCGCCCGGTAGTGGCCGGGCCGCCGGCCGTGCGACGCGGCTCAGCGCCAGCCGTACCGTTCCCGCAGCCGCTGCGCCACAAGACCGAAACGGTCCCGGTCCAGCGCACAGGCTTCCCGGCGCATGCCCTTGGGGTGTACCCGCAGGACCCGGTCGAGGTCGACCCACGAGTCCCGGCCCGCCCGGTCCCACGGCCCGGTCCCGAGAGCGACCCACTCCCTGTCCTGGTCGTGCCGCTTGCTGGACAGCTGCACGGCCAGCAGCGTCCCGGCCGCTTCCCGGGCGACGACCAGCACCGGGCGGTCCTTGCCCCGGCCGTCGTTCTCCTCGTAGGGCACCCAGGTCCACACGATCTCGCCGGGGTCCGGGTCGCCGTCCGGGTCCTGCGCGTAGGACGTCCGGACGGCGCCGACGGTCCGCGGCAGAGCCTCCGTTGTCGCGCCTGCCCCTTGGCTGCCCGGCAGCGCCGTCCCGTCGCCTGCGGAGAAAGAAGTCGTCATGGGGCTCACGCTAACGGGCCGCCCGCGAGCCGCCGCCACGGGCACCGGATGTCCTGCCGGCGCGGGACCGGAGCTGCGACGCAGCGCGCGAATCGCCGTATCCGCCCTGATCCGCGAGCCGGTGACTGCTGGTCAGCGGCCCGTTGTCAGTGGTGGGTCGTACGGTTTTCAGCAGCGGGGGAAGGTCGCAGGGGCCGCCCGGGGAGGGGATCGCCATGTCCGAGACCACGACGTATCTGGAACTGTCCCAAGAGGACGGCGGAGCGCACAAGTTCTACGAGGTGTCGGTGTGGGGCACTGCCGTTTCGGTCCGTTACGGCCGGATCGGCGCGGCCGGCCAGCAGCAGAATTCGACGTTCCCGACCGCGGAGAAGGCACAGGCGGCGGCCGCCAAGAAGATCGGCGAGAAGGTCCGCAAGGGCTACGCGCCGGCCGTCCGCGGCGGCCGCGCGGCCCGCCCGGTGACCCGCCGCCAGGTCACCTCCGCCCCGTCGACGGCGCGCGCGGTGGCGCCGGTGCTGTGGCGGTTCCGTACGGGTGCCGCGGCCTTCGGGATCCACATCGCGGAGGACCGCTGCTGGGTCGGCAACCAGAACGGCGACGTGCACACCCTCGGACACGACGGCGAGGTACTGGCGCGCTATCAGCTCCCGGCGGGTGTCAAGTGCCTGGTCGCCGACGACTTCTGGATCTACGCGGGATGCGACGACGGCACGGTGTACGACCTCTCGTCGAAACTGCCGTTCGCCGCCTACGCCATCGCCCCGGATGTCGACATCTTCTGGCTGGACATCCGCGAGGGCATCCTCAACGTCGCCGACCGCAACGGCGGGCTGACCGTCATCGACCACGAGGACGAGTACCAGTGGTCCCGGCGCAGCGCGGGCAGCAACGCCTGGATGGTGCGGCGCGACGGGCACGCGGTCTACCACGGTCACGGACGCGGGGTGACGGCGTACGCCGCCGACGGCAGCCGGGAGTTGTGGCACACGCCGACCCAGGGTGCGGTGCTGTTCGGCTGGCAGGAGGACGACTCGGTGTACGCCGGTACCGACCGCCGGGTGGTGCAGCGGCTGGCGAAGGGCAACGGCGCGCTGGAGGCCAGCTACCCGTGCGACACCGTCGTCTATTCCTGCGCCACCGCCCCCGGCGGGCGCTACGTCTTCGCCGGTGACTCGGCCTCCTCGGTGTACTGCTTCGACGCGGACGGCACCCGGCTGTGGAAGCTGGGCACCGGAGGCGGCTCCGCCCTGTCCATGCAGTACCTCGACGAGAAGCTCTACATGGTGACCACCGACGGGTCGCTGGTGTGCGTGGACGCGAGCGACGCGGCCATCGCCGCGGCCCGTTCGGGAACGGTGCCGGTGGCCCGGGACGTCAAGTCGGCTGCCGCGCTGCCCACTTACACCCCGTCGGCCGCCGTGCAGACGGTGACTCCGGCGGCCGCATCGGGGATTGTCGTGGAGTGCGTCCAGGAGAACGGCCGGCTGCGGGTGCACGTCGTCTCCGAGGGCTACGAACCCTCGTGGAACGTCCAGTTCCCGCGGCACATACGCCGCCCGGGGGTGCGCTACGTGGTCGATGACCTCGCGGCAGCCTCCGGCGGGTTCTACCGCGTCCGGGGCGAGATCAGGCAGCTCGTCTGAGCCCGCCGCAGCCCACCGAACGTCTGCCTCCCGCCTGCCGGGGCGGCCGCTTTCAGGCCGTCCCGTTCCAGGCGGGGCGGCTCTGATCGTCCGCCCGTACGACGACGTCAGCGGCCTCATCGGGCCGGGTCTCGCTCTCGTAGCGCGCGAAGGCCGGCAGGGTCCAGCGCTCGCGCTCCGGGGTGCGGCGGGCGAGCGCAGCTCCGGAGAGTTTCAGGTGCACCGCGAGATCGAAGGGAAACCAGTGACCGAGCAGCAAGGGACCGTGCAGCACCAGCACTCCGCCCGGCGGCAGTTCCACGTACCCGCTGCGGGTGGCCCGATCGGTCTGCGGATCCCAGAGGTCCGGCAGGACGCGCCCGGTGCCGCCCGGGTCCAGCGGCTGGAACACCTCTCGCCACAGTGCCTGCCGGTCGAACCACTCGTCGTGGTAGGCGTCCGGATCCTCCCGCCCGTATTCCAGGCGCAGGGAGGCGGGGCGCAGGAAGCCGTACGCGCCGGCCCGGTGCACGGCGCGGCCGCGCAGCCGCAGCGCCTCGGTCAGCCGGGCTGCCAGGTCCTGCGGGGCCGCGGCGGGAGCACCGTCGACGGCGACCCGGAGCCAGGGGCTGCCGTCCTGCGCCGTGGTCGCGATGATGCGTTCGGCGAGCGCATCGGTCAGCCGTTCCCAGGTGATCGCTTGGAGCCGCACCCCGCCATTGTGCACGGCGGCGGGGTGCGCGGCGCCGGGCGTCAGCGGGGCAGGGATCCGTCGCTGCGGGAGCCGGAGATCACCCCGGCCTGGATGACCGTGCCGTGGTGTACGCCGCCGTTGATGGTGTTGTGCACCTCCCGTACCGTCTCCCGGCCCCCCTCCGGCCGCAGTTCGTCCAGCAGGGAGCGCAGTTCCGCGGCGGCCTGCGGATCGTCGCGCAGCAGGCGGCGCAGTCGTACCCGCCAGGCAGCGGTCACGTCCTCCACCTCGTCCGCGTCGCCCGTCTCCCGCGCGGCGGCGACATCGGCACGCGATGCCTCCAGCTCGCCTTCGAGGGCCTCTTCGTCGGCCGTCCCCCGACGCCGGGCGAGGAAGGCGGCCACCCGCCGACGTGCCTGCGTCCAGCCCTCCGTCGCCATCTGCTGTACCAGCGTCGTCGCGCCCGCCGCCGCGAGCGCCGTCAACTCTGCGTCCATCACTGCCCCTTGTCCCCGCCCCCGTGCCCCCGCCCGCGCGGCAGCCTGTCGACCGTACGCCGTCGTACCGTGCCGTGTCCCGGCCCGGGGACGGGCTGGTTCGTGTACCCGCGTGTCAGGCCCGGTCGGCCGTCGGGCCGGCGGCTCCGTAGCGGCTGAGTTCGGCCGCCGCCTCCTTCGTCGCCTCGATCACGTGCTCCGGCACCACCGGCATCACGGACTTGCGCCTGAGCAGCAGCACGGCCCCCATGACGGCGCCGTCCCACATGATCGGCGCCGCGCAGGAGTTCCAGCCGACCATGCACTCCTCGTAGCCGAGTGCGCAGCCCAGGTCGCGGACCTCGGCCAGAGAGGTCAGCAGGGCGTCGTTGTTGCTGAAGACCCCGGGCCCTGCCTGGTCGGGGACGGGTTCGGCCAGTACCCGCTGCTGGAGCACGCCGGGCAGGTAGGCAAGGATCGCCCGTCCGGAGGCGCCGGTGCGCAGCGAGCGCGTCACGGACAGCACATCGCGGGGCGTCATGCTCAGTTCGGCGAGGTCGGAGTCACCGACCGCCATGTCGACGCACTGCCGTTGGGCCCCGGAGAACGGCGCCACCATGTAGAGGAACGCCAGCCCGTCGTCGGTGGCCCGCCGCAGCTCACGGAGCACGGTCTGCGAGGTCGCCCCGTCGAGACGGTGGTCGAGTGCGGTGAAGGCCAGTTGGGCCGCGGAGGCGCGCAGCCGGTAGAGCCCCCGGTCCACCCGCTCGAAGCTCCGCTGGTAGACCCCGGACTGCAGGATGCGGTAGACGACGGAGTCGTCCAGCCCGGTGAAGTCGGCGATTTCGCCCGGTCCGTGGGCGGATCCGCCGAGTTCGGCGAAGGCCGTCTGGACGAGGAAGACCCGCTCGGCATGGCTGGATCCCGACGTACGGGGCGCTGCGCCGGCGGCTCTGGGCGGCCGGCCCGTGGGCTTCGCCCGCCCATGGGTTCCCGTCGCCGCGTGCGGGACTGCGGAGGTGGTGGCGGTCGCGGCGGCTTCCGACGCTGTCGTGTTGCCCATCGTGTGCTCTCTCCCCTGACAGTGATCAGCGCCCGAAGACGCACGGCAATTCCGGTGCCGGCCGGCACGTCCCCCGCCCACGGGCCCCGCGGTGGCTCTCCGCAGCGGCCTCCCGGACCGTCCACGGGCGCCCCTGCGCCGGCCCGGACCGGCGGATCAGCGGGCGACGTCGATCATGAGTTTCCCGGTCGGGGTGCGGGCCGCCAGGTCGCGGTGGGCCTGCGCCGCCTGGTCGAGCGCGTACGCGGCGCCGGTCAGCGGGGTGAGCGAGCCTGCCGCGACCGCGTCGAACAGCGCCCGCATGGAGGTCGGCAGGGCCGTGCGGTCGGTGTAGAGCTGCGGCAGCCAGAAGCCCGAGACGGTGAGGGAGCGTTCCATCAGGTAACGGGTGGGTACGCTCGCCATGTCGCCGCCCGCGTAGCCGTAGACCGCGAGCCTGCCGCGCGGCGCGACGGTGGCGAGCGTCTGCGCGAAGGTGGCGCCGCCGGTCATCTCCAGCGCTGTCTGAACCGGCCCGCCCGCCGCTTCCAGGATGCGCTCGGTCAGATCCTCGGCGGTCGAGTCGACCACCGCGTGGGCGCCCAATTCCAGGGCCAGCTTGCGCTTCTCCTCCGAGCCGGCCAGCCCGATGACCTTGGCGCCGGCCTGCGCGGCGAGCTGTACCGCCAGCGAGCCGAGCCCGCCGGCTGCGGCCGGGACGACGACGGTCTCACCGGCAGTGAGCCGCAGCACGGTGAACAGGAGATGCCAGGCGCTGTTGCCCTGCAGGACCAGCGCGACGGCCTGGGCGTCGCTGATGCCGTCGGGAATGTCCCAGGTGACGCGGCGGTGCACCATGGCCCGCTCGGCATAGCCACCGCCCCGGGTCAGCCCGGCCACCCGTCGGCCGCCGTCCACCGTCCCCACGACCTCGTTGCCGGGGATGTAGGGCAGGTCCACGGGCGCCAGGTAGGTGTTTCCCCGTACGTGCACATCCGCGTAGTTGATGCCGGCCAGGGTGACGTCGACCCTCGCGTGGCCGGACCGGGGCTCGGGATCGGGAACGTCTGTGACCCTCAGCACATCCGGGCCGCCGAACTCCCGCATCACAATCGCGCGCACGACTCTCCCCCTGGGTCTCCGGTGCTGTGCCCGCACAGGGTAGGCATGGGAGCTGTGTTCCCGGAGGCTCCCGACCATTTCACGCCAACCCCGGTCGGTTTCCAGCTTCGTTGTGCCGCGTCGGGCGAGCATCTCCGGCAGGCTTTCTCACGTCGCGAGAAAGCACCCACACGTTTTCCACCCATTGCATCGTCTTGCATCAGATCTACGCGTGGGTATCCGCGGGGTGGCTCCCGTTTGCCCCTCGGACATTTCCGGGTACCGCATGTGATCTCCGCGCCCTACGATCCGGAGTCGTGTCCACCGTCGACAGGATGTGACGGCCGCGCTCCCCGGGGCTGCGCGCGCTCCGCGAGGCGGAGGCGCCCGCCCACCGCATGTGTGACGGGCGGATGGCGGGGCGCACGGCCGCTCGGGCGGCGGGGCGTGCACAGGCTGAGGGGGAGTCATGATGCGGAAATCCGGCGAGGGCGTACCGGCCTTCGCTCCGGCGTGCCAAGACCTTCAACTGGCGGAGCCGCTGATACCGGCGCAGCTGCGCCTGTTACGGACCGCCACCGCGATCCTCCCGGCGTGGTCGGCCTCGTTCACGGCCGCCACCGATGCCGTCATCGCCGCCGCGCGCCGACGGACCCGCCCGGTCGCGGTGCCGCCCTTCCTGGAGGCGGCCCGCGCACGCCCGGGAGCCGCGCGCCCACGCCGAGAAAGAGGCTGCCCATGAACACGTCGAGCGGTACGAGCAGCAGCGGGCTCCAGTTCACCCATCCGCATCTCGCCGTGGTATTGGGCGGTGGATTCACGGGCCTGCTCGCCGCCGCGGCGCTGTCCGACGACGCCGATGTGGTCATCGTGGAACGGGAGATGATGCCCCGCACCCGGGTGCCCTGCCGGGTCCTCCCGCACCCCCGGCGGGCGCATCTGCTGACGACGACCGGGGCCGGCGTGGTCGAGAGCCTGCTGCCGGGCATCACGGAGTGCTGGCTGGCCGCTGGCGCCCTCAAGCTGCCGCTACCGCCGGAGTTCCCCCTTCCGCCCGTAGCGGGCCGGGCCCGCCGCCGGACCCCGTCCGAGCACCTCATCTCCTGCTCCCGCGACCTGCTCGACCGGGTCATCCGGGAGCGGGTGCTGGCTCTCCCCGGAGTCACCGTCCTCGACGAGACCGAGGCCGAGGGCCTGACGGGCACCCCGGAGGACGTCACCGGCGTGCGGGTCCGGGACGCCCTCACCGGCGAGGCCCGGCGACTGGACGCCGATCTGGTCGTCGATGCCACCGGCAGGGGCTCCAAGACACCCGAGCGGCTGGCCGCCCTCGGCCTGCCGGATGTCCGCGAAGAGGTCGTGGACGCCGGCCTCACCGCTGCGACCAGGATCTTCCGGGCCCCGGACGGCAGCGCTGACCCTGTGCTCACCACCGGCTCGGATCCGGAAGGGCCCACCCCGGGGCAGTCCGCGACGCTGGTCCCGATCGAGGACGGGAGCTGGCTGGTGACGCTGACGGGCATCCTCGGGGGACGCCCGTCCCAGCACGCCGACCGGTTCGTGCCGTTCGCCCGTGGCATGTGTGACGGCACAATCGGCGAACTCATCGCCGGCGCGGAGCCGTTGAGCGAGGTACGGCTCTCCCACGAAACGGTCAACCGCCGGCGCCACTACGAACAGCTGGAGTCCTGGCCCACGGGCTTCGTGGCGCTGGGCGACGCCGTGGCGGCCTTCAACCCCACCTACGGCCAGGGGCTGCCGACTGCCGCCCGCCAAGCCGTCGCACTGCGCGACGTGTTGCGCCGGCACGGCCTGGACGATCCGGCACTGGCGCGCAGCCTGCAGCGCGGCATCGGCCGCCTCGTCCAGGCTCCATGGTCGCTCGTCGCCGAGCGGGACATCCGCTACCCGGGCGCCACGGGGCCGCGCCCTTCGGCCGCCAACCGGCTCACCCACGATTCCGTGCATCGCATGCTGCACACCGCCGGCCGGTCCACCGCCTTCCCCGACCCGGCCTCACCGCCGACGCGCCCGCTGCGCCCCTCACCGGTCCACGGCCTGCTGCCGGCCGTCTCACCCCGGCCGCTGATCACGCCGCCACTGTCGACGCCGCTGCCGTCGACTGCGCTGCCGGGCGGCCCGGGTGACCTGGGCGCCCCGGGTGACCCGGCTGGGCCCGCCTCACCCACAGCGCCGCTCCCCGAGGCGCCGCAGGTCAACCACGATTCCACGGAGAATGCGGCACCCCCGGACCGGCCGTCAGGGACGCCCGCGCCGGGGACATGTCCGGATCCGCAGTCCGATTCCCGGTCCGCCGCCGCTCCGCCGCCCGGCCCCGACTCATCGGCTCCGGCGGACAGATGGCCTTGCCAGGGCCGCCGCCCGTGGCCCACACACTGACCCACGGCCGCGCGTCAGCTCCCTTCCGGCCGCTCCGTGCGGCCGGGCCCGGCCTCCTCGCTCCCTCCGGCCGAAGGGAGCCCTCAGCGGGCCTGGCCGCCACGGCCCGCGGCGCCTGAATTACGGTGGTGAGCCGACAAAGAAAGCTGATCAGGACAGGGGTTGCGCTCACCGGTGAGACACGCTAATCGCAACCTGACCGCGAACCGCGAACCGCGAACCGCGAACCGCGAACCGCGAACCGCGAACCGCGAACCGCGAACCGCGAACCGCGAACCGCGAACCGCGAACCGCGAACCGCTGACGGCTGTGCGTGCGCGGCCGGCCGGGACACCAGCCACGGTCTGATACCCGCGCTGCGGGTGCCCGTCGGCCCGGACCCCGACCGCTGGCGTACGTTCCCCGGCGAGCGGACCGTAGTGGTCGTCGCCCGGACCGTCACCTCGACCGTCCGGGTCCTCGATGTGCTCGGCCCCGTGTTCCGCGACGATCCGCGCGTGGACCTGGTCTTCGCGTTCGACCCCACCTCCGCCTTCAACGACGGAGTTCACGACCTCGCCCGCACCGTCGGCGCACGGATACTGCCCTGGCACCAGTTCCCCCACCTCGCCCCCGACCTGATCATCACGGCTTCCGAGAACGCCGACCTCGTCGTCGAGGGGCATACTGCCCCCGTCCTCGTCCTTCCGCACGGCGTCGGGTTCCACAAGGTCGTCCCCGACTCCCGGAGCGACCAGGACCGCCTCGCCGGAGTCGTGCCGGACGCCCTGCTGCGCAGCGGCCGCGCGCGGATCGCCGTCTCGCACCCCGATCAGGCCGCCCAGTTGGCCGCCGCCCACCCTTCGACAGCAGGCTGTACCCTCCTCGTCGGCGACCCCTGTCACGACATGCTGATCAACGGGCAGGAACTCCGCGACACCTACCGTGCGGCCCTCGGTGTCCGGGGCGACCGCCGTCTCATCATGCTCAGCTCGACCTGGCGCGACCGGTCCCTCCTCGGCCGTGATCCCTCCCTTCCCGCGCGCCTGCTCGCGGAACTCCCGATGGACGAATACGCCGTCGCGCTGGTCACCCACCCCAACATCGTTGCGGCACACGGCACTTACCAGCTCCGCTCGGTGCTGAGCTCCGCTCTGGACGCCGGTTTGCTGCGTATCCCGCCGACGGACGGCTGGCAGGCGACCCTGCTCGCCAGCGATCTCCTGATCGGCGACCACGGCTCCGTGACGTTCTACGGCGCCGCGCTCGGCAAGCCCCTGCTGCTCGGAGCCTTCGGCGGCGACGAGGCCGTGCCCGACACCCCCATGGCAGAACTGGGCCGTCTCGCACCCCTGCTCGCCGCCGATGTCCCGCTGCGCCCGCAGATCGAGCGGACACTTGCCGACGCCGCTCCGGACAGCAAAGGGGCCAATCCGCTGACGGCTCTCGGTGACCGTGCACTTGTGCCGCCGGGGTACGCCCTGCACCGCCTGCGCACGGCGGTCTACGACCTCCTTCGTCTCGCTCTCCCCGAACCGCTCTCCCCCCTCCCCCGCCTCGCCCCGGATGACCCGCTTCCGGCAGACCAACAGCCGGACGTCACCGCGGTATTCGTCACCACCCAGGTGTCCGATACGCCCGCCGGCCCACAGGTGACCGTGCGGCGCGCCCCCGCTGTCGTCGCCCACTTCACCACCGCGAACGACGCCACCATGGACGGCACCATCACTGACGTCGCCAGCAGCGGTGAACCCGATGGCGCCGACGGCACGTTCCGCCACCTGTCCTGCAGCGACCGGGAACGGGACCGAAGGCTGCCGGAGAGCGCCTCGGTCCTGGTTTGCGAGACACCCGCAGCGACCACCGTCGCGGCCGACCGCTGGGCCACGGCCACTCTGTCCCGCTACCCGGGCTGCCGCATCGCAGCAGCAGAGATCAACGGCGGCGGCTGCCGGATCAGGCTGCACGACGGCCGGTCCGTCGACGTCTCCGCCACGGGAGGCATGAGTGATGCCGCCGTGCTGGCCGCAACGGTCTACGCCCTGCTGCGTTCCGGGCATCCGCTGACGAACGACACCGTCGTCATCAGGGTCGGCGCCCGCACCGGGGACGCCGACCTGCGCCTGGTCCGCCGGACCGCTTGAAGGAACCGGCGCTCAGGACGGACACCACGTCACGGCACGCCAGCACTTCCCCCCACCCCTCTCACGCCAGAGGTTCGCGGCCGCAACATCACTGCTCCGCCTCGTCGGTGGGCTCCGCTGAAGCCTCAAGACGGCGTCGCAGGTCCTCCGCACGCGGACCGCCGCCCGCTTCGTATATCTCCAGTGCCCGGGTCACATGCCGTCGCCACGCCTCACGGTCGCCCTGTTCTTCGGCGATCTCCGCGAGCACCTCACGAGCGTGCGCCTCGTAGTGCACGGCCCCGCGCTCCCGCAGCATCCCGACGGCTTCCTCCAGCACCCTGAGCGCCTCATCGGTGTGCCCGAGCCCGCGTTGGACGCCTCCGATCGCCGCCAGCGCGCGTGCGCCCATCCGCCGGTCGTCGATCGTCAGGAACCGGTCGTAGGCGTCCTGGAGAGTGCCCAGTGCCTCTTCCGTACGCCCTGCGGCAGCCTGCGCACAGCCCATGAAGTACAGCCCGATGGCGATGCCGCGTTCGTCTCCCGCCTCGCGGTAGAAGGTCATCGCCTCCTCGTACGTGGCGATGGCGCGCGACGGTTCGCAGCGGTCCCAGTACCGGCCGTAGAACTCGCGGACGGAGGCCCGGAGCAGCGTATGGCCCGACTCGTCGGCCCTGGCGAGCGCGGTCTCCAGCTCGGCGCGGGCCCGGTCCAGCTCGTCGCGGTCCATCAGAGGGCGGGACAGGAGCGCACGCAGCCTGGCCTCGGCCGCCGGATTGCCGTCCGCGGCGGCCTCCGCCGCGCCCAGCTCACCGGACTCGGCCCAGTCGTTCAGATAGCGCCGGTTGAGGTAGAGGGCCGTCAGCGCCTCGGCGAGTTCCCACGCCGGCCGGTGCCAGCCGTGCGCGGCGGCGGCGCGCTGGGCCGACAGCAGCTCGCCCCGCCAGCTGTCCATCCAGTCCAGAGCCTCGCCCCGGCTGCCGAACGAGAGGGCTTCGTCGGCTTCGCCCAGCCGCTCGACGTACCGGCCGATCCGCATGCGCCCCGCCATCACGGCCCGATCGGCCTGCCCGGCCCGGATGAGGAGATGGTCCACCGCGCGCCGCACCACTGCGGCCCGCTCCTGCTCGCTCTCCACGCGAATCGCCTGTTCCCGTGCGTGCAGGCGGACCAGATCGTGGAAGTCGTAGCGCCCGTCGGCCGCCGCAGTGACCAGGCTCGCCGTTTCCAGGCTGTCCAACTGCTCCTGGGCCTGCCCGAGGGTCGTGCCTGCGGCAGCCGCGGCCGTCTCCGCGTCCCAGCGGCGCCCGGGGTAGATGCCCAGCACGCGGTACAGCCGTGCATCCTCCTCGGGCAGCCCGTCGTAGGCCATGCCGAACACGGCCGCCACGGCGCGATCCTTCCCGACCCTCAGTGCGTCCAGCCGCCTGTGTTCGTCGGCGAGTTCGCCGGCCAGTGCCTCGACGGACAGCCGCGGATGCGTCACCAGACGGGCGGCGGCCACATGCAGCGCGACCGGCAACCCTCCGCACCACTCCACGATCCGTTCGGCGGCCTCCTCCGCCGCTGCTATCCGGGCGTCCCCGCAGAGGTCCTTGAGGAGTTGCAGTCCGTGCTCCGCACCGAGGGGTTCCAGCGGCATCAGCCGTGCTCCGTCCTGTATCAGTTCGCCGAGCCGCCCCTGGCTCGTCGCGAGGACCACGCTTCCCGGGCCGCCCGGGATCAGTGCCCGTACCTGTGCCGGTTCGGTCACGTTGTCGAGGACCATCAGCACCCGTTCCCCCGCCGTGCGGCTGCGGAACATCGCGGACAACTCCCCGAGCGAATGAGGCAGATACCGGTCCTCGACCCCCAGCGCGCGCAGGCACCGGCTCACACCTGCCGAGACATCGCCGCCCGTCTGGACCCGCAGCTCGGAGAAGTCGACGTAGAACTCGCCACCGGGGAATCCGCCGTCCTTCCTGTGGGCCCATCTCCGCGCCGTGGCGGTCTTGCCCACCCCGGCGAGTCCACTGAGCACGGCGAGCCGCGGTGCCCCGCCGGCGTCCGCCACCCAGCTGTCGATGGCCTGGAGCACCGGCTCACGG
This sequence comes from Streptomyces pinistramenti, assembly GCF_020564935.1. Taxonomy (GTDB): domain Bacteria; phylum Actinomycetota; class Actinomycetes; order Streptomycetales; family Streptomycetaceae; genus Streptomyces; species Streptomyces pinistramenti. Next base: position 35,998 of record NZ_JAJCXB010000007.1, on the reverse strand, counting down.
TCGACGAACTGCGCCAGGGCCGCAGGTACTTGGCGAGGAACCGGCACCTCCGGCCGCGGCAGCTCGAACCGTACGCCGCCCTCGATCACGCCGGCCTGCACCACCGGCCCGTGCACTTCCCCAGAAATCTCGTTCCGTACGCCCCCGTCGCCCACGCCCCGGCTCTCCATCTCTGCCTCGCCCCTCCCCATCGGCCCTCCCCGATTCCGTACTCCGAAACGCTACTTGACGGCAGTGACACCGCGGCGGGCCTGTGGATAACTCGTCGGACGCCCGCGGGAGCATTCGGAAGGACCGGTCGCCGAGCCGGGGCTGATCGGCAGACCGGCCTGGTCGGCGGGGTGCCGGGCGAAGGCAATACGGCTGCTCGGTAGGCAGGGCAACGTGCGCAAGCGGGCGGGCGGCAGTGGCCTGGACACGATGGGCTCGGCACCGTGGGCCGGCGGTCGGGCTCCGTCGCCCCGGTCTGCTTCATGTACGTCCGGTCGGTGCGTCCCGTTCCGTTGGTGGTTCGGTGCCCAGCAGGCGGTGTGCGAGGGCGAGCGCGGCGTTCGGCCGCTGGGCGGGGACGGGAGCTCGGGTGCGGTGCGTGGGCAGGCGTTCGATGGTCGTGACGCCCTCATCGGATTCGAGGGTGGGGGCGTAGCCGGCTGCTCGAAGTGCCTTGAGGGTGTCGGCGGGCGGGCGGCTGCTCACCAGGACCGTGCCGGCGACGGCGCGCAGGCCCAGGTCGCGCAGGGCACGGTGGGCGGCGAGTTCAGCGATCAGGGATTCGTCGTCGGACCGGATGCAGCAGGCCGCCGGGAGGACCCGCATCCGGCCGTGGGCGCGCGCGGTGTCCCGGATGAGGTAGACGAGCGGCTGCGGGAGGCCGCCGTCGGCCGAGGCAGTGGTGAGCGCGTCGATGAGGGTGCCGGGCGGGTGCCCCGCGTCCAGCGCGCGGCGCACGGAGCCAGGGGTGAAGCGCCAGGTGACGGCGTGGCCCTCGGATTCGCGTTCGGCGGCGGCGGTGAGCAGTTCGGCGAGGTCGGCGGCGGGACGGCCCGGCACGACGGCCGTCAGATCCGCCTGGAAATGGGCGTGTTCGAGGAGCGGAGGGAACAGGTCCGCCAGCGTCCCGTCGAGGTCGTGCGGGTCGTTGAGCAGGGCGCAGCCCAGCGGGGTGAGGGTGCCGTGCGCGACGAGGCCCAGGTGGGCCGCCTCATGGAGGGTGTGCGCGGCGCGCTCCTCGGTCATCGGTTGCGCGGCGACAGCGAGCGGGCGGTGCCACTCGGCAGCATGCAGCAGCTCCTGCAAGGGGGTGCGGCCGGTTCCGTCGCACCCGGGGTGCCCTTCGGGCGGCAGGGGCGGCAAGGGTGCTCCGGCGCCGAGGGGAACCGTGGCCAGCGCGGCCAGCAAGCCGTGCCGCAGGGCTGGGGCATGCCGGTCGTGGCCGCGTACCAGCGCCGTCGGGGTTTCCCCGAAGGGGGTGTGGGTGGGAACGTCCCGCAGTGTCCGCCACGCGGCGATCACGGGGGCGAGCCGCGCGCCGGGGGTGCGGGCGAGCCAGTCGTCGTACGCGCTGGTGGGGAGCGCGGTGATGCCGGAAGGAGTGCGGGTCAGCGCGATCAGGTCGGCGGCGAGGGTGAGGTCGAGGAGCAGGCGGGTGTGCGGCTCGGTGGTGCCGGCGGCCTTGGCCAGGCGTTTGATTTCGCGGACGGCCAGGCCGCCCGATTTGCGGAGCGCCGCGGGATGCGTCGCGAGGGCGGCGAGCAGGCGGTCGACGGCGGTGGCGAGGGCGGACGCCGCCGCGGCGGATTCGTCATGGAGCGGGGCCGGGCCGACGGTAGCGATGCCGGGCCGGGCAGCTCCTCCGGCGTCGTACGGCGCGGGGCGCGGTGCGGCGGGGGTGAACGGTCCGAGAGGGTGGGCGGCCAGGAGTTGTGCGGTGCGTGGTGGGACGACGATCAGGCCGTCATCGGTGGGGGCGGCGAGGCCGTCGTCGTAGAGGGAGCCGAGGGCGCGTTCGGCGGCCGTGCGGGCGGGGCCGTCCAGGGCGTCGAGCGCGGCGTAGGTCTCCTCGGGTGGCACGGGCTCGCTGGCCAGCTGGGGGAAGGACAGCCGGTGTGCCATCAGGGACTGGTAGTCGGCGCCGGAGGAGGGGGCAGCCGGGGCGGGGGTGCCGCGGCCGGCGCGGTCCTGGCTGATGCGGGCGGTGGCCGCGAGTACCTGGAGCCGCGGGTGGTCGAGGTGCAGCACCAGGTGGTGGAGGGTTTCGTACGACCACAACGCGGCTGCCAGGCCCCGCAGTTCGGTTGCTGCGGGACGGCGCGAGAGCGGTTCGGCGTGCCGGGTGAGGAGCGCGGCGAGCTGTGCGGGGGTGCGCCGGGCGAGGGAGCGGGTGAGTGTGTCAAGACCTTCCACGGTGACGAGGTTAGTCATCGCGCAAGGAGGTCGGTGAGGGCGCCCAGGGGGTCGGGGTCCGCGGGGCCGGTGGGCCACCAGTCCTCGGCTCCGGGCTCGGATTCGTAGGGGTACCAGCGGCCGTCGTGCCCGTACCTGAGCTGGACGTGGCGCTGGGGGTCGGTGAGGCGGTTGTCCTGCGGGCGCATGGCCGGCAGGTCCGCGGCCAGCAGGGTGCTGCGGGCGCGGTCGAAGTCGCCCGCCGGTGGGTTCCACGGCTCCTCCAGGAGGGAAAGCCCTTCGAGGCCACCCTGGCGCCAGGCAGCGACGGCCCGCGCCACGTCAGCGGGGGCGCGGTCGGTGGCGGCCGCGAGATCGCGGAAGAGCGCGCGGGTGGTGGAGGTCAGGCCCGCGGTGGGGTGGGCGGTGGCGGCCAGGCGGATGGCGTCCTCCCATGGGGTGAGCGCGGGGAACGGGCCCGGCACCGGTGTGCGGGCGGGGCCGGGCGGCCGAGCGGCTGCGGTCAGGCAGGCGTGGGCGCGGGCGGCCGCGTCGGCGGCGAGGAATTCGAGGGCTGCGGGGTCGAACGGGAGATCGTCGCCGTCGGGGAGGGCTGGTGCCGCGCCGGGCTGTGCGGGCGGTGGGAAGGGCGGTGGCAGCGGCGGCCGCGGGCGCTCGGCAAGCGCGTCGCGGGCGAGGATGCCTCGTACTGCGGAGGCCGGCGAAAGCTCACGGCCTGCGGCGGCGCCGTGGGGCGCGGCCTCCGGTTGGGCGGGAAGTGGTGCATACGAGGCGGGGTTTTCGCTGCTGGGACGGCCGTTCGCCACGGGGGCAGCGCCGGTTGCGGAGCCGGGAGGGAGTCCACGGGCGGTCTTCCTGGCCCGGTCCGACGGCGCCGTCCTCGGGGTTTCGCGCGTCTCGCGGACAGTGTGGACCGCGCTGCGGCGGGTGAGGTCGTCGAGGAGTTCGCGTTCTCCACGGCCGCGCATCAGCAGCAGCACAAATGGGTCCGCGTCCAGCAGGCGGGCCGCCTGGAAGCAGAGCGCCGCGGCGTGCTTGCAGGGCCTCCCATGATCCGGGCAGGAGCAGCGGGGAACGAGGTCGCCCGGTCCCGGAAGGAGTCGTACGGCGCCGTCGGCGAGGGCTTCGGGCAGCTTCTTGGCCAGGAGGGCGGTGAGGTGGTCGGGCTCGGCGGCAATGGCGTCGAGGAGCGCGGACCAGTCCTCGTCCGTGAGGGTCCGCAGACGGATTTCGGCACTGTACGGGCGGGGCCTGCTGCCTCGCACGGTGGCGAGGATGCGCCCCGGGGTGACGTTGATGGTGTCCACGTGTCCGTCGGCGGCGTAGGTCCGGCCGCGGGCAAGGCGGGCGCCGTCCAGGGCGGTGGTTTCCAGCGCGTCCAACCAGGCGCTTCCCCACCAGGACGCGGCGAATGCCTCGTCACCGCTGCGGGACGGCAGGGGCGGGAAGGTGCGGGAGCGGTCGGCGCGGGCCAGTCGGTCCGCCGCGGCGGCGCGCCCGGAGGCGGTGTGCCGGTTCCGGAACGACGCGCCCGGTGCCGGGCCCGGCGCACCTGTTGTGCGACGGCCGGGCCCGTCGGCGGAGTGAGGGCTCATGCGGGCCTCCTCAGGGAGACGAGGTCGGCCAGTTCGGCATCGGACAGTTCGGTGAGCGCCGCCTCGCCCCCGGAGAGCACCGTGTCGGCGAGTGCCCTCTTGGCGGCGAGGAGGTCGGCGATGTTGTCCTCGACGGTGCCCTCGGCGATCAGGCGGTGAACCTGGACGGGCTGGGTCTGGCCGATGCGGTAGGCGCGGTCGGTGGCCTGTTCCTCCACCGCGGGGTTCCACCACCGGTCGTAATGGATCACGTGTCCGGCGCGGGTGAGGTTCAGGCCGGTCCCCGCGGCCTTGAGGGACAGCAGGAACACGGGTTCCTCACCGGACTGGAAACGGTCGACCATCGCCTCCCGTTGCGCCACGGGGGTACCGCCGTGCAGGAGTTGGTTCGGGATGCCTCGGGTGCGGAGGTGCTGTTCGAGGAGCCGGGCCATTTCCACGTACTGGGTGAAAATGAGGGCGGCGCCGCCCTCGGCGAGGACGGTGTCGAGGAGTTCGTCGAGCAGTTCGAGCTTCCCGGAGCGGGCGACCAGGCCGGGCGCGGCCTCCTTCAGGTACTGCGCCGGGTGATTGCAGATCTGTTTGAGCGCGGTGAGCAGCTTCATCACCAGCCCGCGACGGGCGATGCCCTCGGCGGCTTCGATCTTGGCGAGGGTTTCCCGGACGACCGCTCGGTACAGCGCGGCCTGTTCGCGGCCGAGCGCCACCGGGTGGTCCGTCTCGGTCTTGGGCGGGAGTTCGGGCGCGATACCGGGGTCGGACTTCTTGCGGCGCAGGATGAACGGGCGCACCATCCGGGCGAGCCGCCGCGCCGCGTCCGGGTCCTCACCACCTTCGACGTCGCGTGCGTGCAGGGCGCGGAACGTCTTCAGCGGGCCGAGGAGCCCCGGAGTGGTCCAGTCGAGGAGAGCCCACAGTTCGGACAGGTTGTTCTCGACCGGGGTGCCTGTGAGGGCGATGCGGGCGGGAGCCTTGATGTCGCGCAGCGCCTTGGCCGTCGAGGACCGCGGGTTCTTGACGTGCTGCGCCTCATCGGCGACGACCCATCCCCAGGAGCGGGCGGCGAGTTGGGCGGCACTGCTGCGCATCGTCCCGTAGGTCGTCAGGACGAAGCCGCTGTCGAGATCGTCGAGGCTGCGCCCGGCACCGTGGAAGCGGCGTACGGGCGTACCGGGGGCGAAGCGTTCGATTTCGCGCTGCCAGTTGCCCAGCAGGGAGGCGGGGCACACGACGAGAACGGGGGCGGGCGGGCGCCGGTGGAGGTACAGGGCGATGACGGTGACGGTCTTGCCCAGCCCCATGTCGTCGGCGAGGCAGCCACCCAGGCCGAGCGAGGCCATGGTGTCGAGCCAGGTCATGCCGCGGAGTTGGTAGTCGCGGAGGGTGGTGTGCAGTCCGGGTGGCTGGGGCAGCGGGCGGGTTTCGACGGTGAGGCGGTCGCGCAGTGCGGCGAGCGCCCCCAGGGGGACCACCTCGACCTCCTCGCCGTCCACCTCCGTGGTGCCGTAGAGCGTCGCGGCGAGCGCGTCGGCCGGGTCCACGTACCCCAACTCGCGTTTGCGGGCCCTGCGGACGAGCGCGGGATCCACGACTACCCATTGGTCGCGCAGCCGCACCATCGGACGGTGCGCCTCGGCGAGCTCGTCCATTTCCGCTTCGGTCAGGGGCACCCCGTCGAGGGTCATCTGCCAACGGAACTGCAGCAGTTCCTTGGTGTCGAAGAAGCCGAAACCGTCCGCGGCGGACCCTGGAGCGGGGCGCAGCACCGCGGCGGCCGTCAGCCCGCGGGCCAGTTCCTTGGGCCAGTGGACGGTCACACCGGCGGCCTTGAGCCGCGGCGCCGCCGGACCGAGCAACTCGTACAGCTCGTCCTCGCCGAGTGGCAGTACGTCGGGGATCGGCCGCTCCAGGAGGCGGCCGAGCGGGTGCCATACCCGCGCTGCCCGGCGGAGCGCGAGGAGCGTGTCGACACGGGCCCGCGCGCCGAACCGGTCGGGGCCCAGGCCCTCCCACAGGTCCCGCGCGTCGGCGACCAGGGTGGGGTCGGAGAGGCTGTGCACCTGGAGCACGGCCGCCGCAGCGCCGTGCTCCGGCATGCCGCCCTCCGTGCCGGTCTCGTCCACGGTGTCGGCGGAGGGCGGTTCGCTGGTGTCGAAGAGCCGGTGCGGAGCGAGGTCCAGGCGCAGGGAAAGCCGTACGCCGGCGTCCACCCCGGCTGCCACCTCTGCGGCCCACTCGCGTGCACCGGGGATCTGCTGGGACGGCTGCGCGGCGAACGGGGCGCCGGTGATGAGGGCGGCGGCAGGTGTACGCGGCAGCGCGTCGACGACCGCGTCGACGAAGTGTCTGACCAGCTCTGCGGGGTCCGGCAGCCGCAGTGGGCGGGTACCGGGGAGCGGTGTGGCGTAAGCATCGGCGGGCATCGCGGCGGCGATGGCCCGGAGGTGTGCGGCGTCCTCCGGAGCGAGAGGGCCCGCCCGCCAGGCATCGGTGTCCGCGTCGGTCAGTCCGGGCAGCAGCCGTCCGCGCGCCACCAGGTGGAGAGCATGGAGCGCGGCCGCACCCCAGCCGGCCGCCGCAGGGTGGGCGGCCGGGTCGTACCGGGCGCCGATCAGCAGCGGGACCGCTTCGGCCACGGGCAGCAGCACGGCAGGGACTGCACGGCTGCGGGCGCCGTTACCGTGCCTACGGGCCACGGTCAGCCGCGACCGCTCGGCGGGAAGCCGGCCACCACCGGCCTCGGCTCCCCCGGGCGCTTCATCGCTCTTGGTTGCGAGATCCGGAAGCGAGCCGCCGTCCGGCCGCCAGAAGGCGACCCGGCCTTTGCGCGGAGGCTGCGCTGGAAGGAAGGTCACAGCACAGTGGCTCGGGACGGGGCCCCCGTCCCCGGTGTCGCCGACCGCGATGGACAAGGCACGGCGCGGCGGCCAGGGTTGCCCCGCCGCCTCATCTCGCTTCGCCATGCCGTCCCCTGGAACTCGGTCTCTCCATACCGCTCACGATGCTTTCCCCGCCTGCGGGCCCTTCCCGGCGGCCCCGACCTGCGAGTCTACGATCGCGCGCACTGCCCCTCCTCCATCGTGCTCGCCCGCCCCTTTCTCCCCCCGACGCCGAGCGACCCGTGATCACCGCCCCCAGTCGGCGACGCCGCGGCCCGGGTACGCGATCCGACGATTCCGACCGCGCCTGCACTCACGACAACCACTCCCCCTCCACAACGACAATTTCCTGCTCGCCCAGCACCTGCTCCTGCGGTAGGGGGCGCCGTTACACCGAGGGATCCGGGCTGCGTCCCCCCGCGAACCTGTGCCACCGCCTCGGAATCGATAGAAGCAGACGCCACTGACAATCCGCCCCGCACAACGTCCCCGTCCCCGCGCTCGACCGTGCACACGATCTGCAGCAACCGTCGGCGCGGAGTTATCCACAGGCCCACGAAACTCCTCGCACCCGCACCACAAAACAGTTACCGTGAGTGACGAATTAACTCTCAGCGATCACTCAATCCCTCTGAGGAGTTCTCATGTCCGCACCTGCCCCCACCCAAGTCCCCACACCCGAGCAGTCAGCCGCGGCAGAAGCGTTCCGGAGCGGGTCCGATCTAGTGATCCAGGCCGGCGCCGGAACGGGAAAGACCACCACGCTCGCGATGCTCGCGCAGGAAGCACGGAGCCAAGGCAGGCAGGGCCGCTACATCGCCTTCAACAAAGCCATCGCACGCGAGGCCGCACGGACCTTCCCCGCCAAGATCACCTGCAGCACCGCACACGCCCTCGCCTACGCCGCCATCGGCAGGCACTACCAGGCCCGGATGAACGCACCCCGGCAGGCGGGATGGAAGGCAGGAGCGGCCCTGGGCATCGACGCCGGAACATCCTTACGCCTCGGCCCACGCAAGGTCACTCACAAGGCACTCTCCTACACCGTCCTGCGGACCGTCACACGGTTCTGCCAATCCGCCGACAAGGACATCGGGCATCAGCATGTCCCATCCCTGCGCGGGGCCGAGTCCGAGCCGCTGCACCGTCGGCTGGCGGATCTCGTGCTCCCCTACGCACGCAAGGCATGGGCGGATCTGCAGCATCCGGACCACGGCGTCGTCCGGTTCGAGCACGACCACTACCTCAAGATGTGGGCGCTGCAAGATCCCGTCGTCGCCGCCGACGTTCTCCTCCTGGACGAGGCGCAGGACACCAACCCTGTGGTCGAGCAGGTATTCACCGCACAGCGCGGACACGCACAGCTGGTGCTGGTCGGCGACTCGGCACAGGCCATCTACGGCTGGCGCGGCGCCCGCGATGTCATGGCCGGATTCCCGGGCCAACAGCTCAGCCTCTCCCGCTCCTTTCGCTTCGGGCCCGCCCTGGCCACCGAAGCCAACCGCTGGCTGGCCATCGCCGATGCCCCGATCCGGCTCACGGGCGCGCCGTGGCTCGCCACGGAACTGTCAAAGGTCCCCAAGCCGCAGGCTGTCCTGTGCCGGTCGAACGCCGGAGCCATGGTGGAGGTGATATGGCAGCTGGAAGCGGGCCGCCGGGTAGCACTGGCCGGTGGCGGCGACGCTCTGCGCGCCTTGGCCCGCGCGGCACACGCCCTGGAGTCCGGCCGGCGCACGGCACACCCCGAGCTGATGCTGTTCGAATCCTGGGCCGAGCTACGCGAATACGCGGAGTGCGACCCGGCCGGACGCGACCTGCTGCCGCTGGTCGAACTCGTCGATGAGCACGGCGCCGATGCCGTCCTGCGCGCCCTGGACCGCCTCTCCCCCGAAGACATCGCCGAAGTCACAGTGTCCACGGTGCACCGGGCCAAGGGACGGGAATGGGACAGCGTACGGATCGCGGGTGACTTCACGGGCCCCGATGATCTCGATGAACGCGGCGATGACGGGGCGCCGCTCCCCGGCCCGATCGACGTGGATGAAGCCCGCCTGGCGTACGTGGCGGTGACACGTGCCCGATCGCGTCTCGACATCGGCGGCCTGTCCTGGATCAACGGGCACCCGGCCGGTGATCCTCGCCCCTCTGAACCCAGCCTCACGGCGACCGCTCACCTCCACCCAGACGAACAGCCCGTGCCGAGGGCCACGAAGAGACCGCCGCAAGCCCGTCCACTACCGACGGTCCACGACGAATCAACACAAGGAGACAGGTGACGGACACACCGATCGGGAGGACCATGGAGAAGGGAGATGGGTGCCAATGCGTACGGGAAATGAACCCCTCCACGCACGCAGCCCACTGAAGATTCGGTGTGGGCTGGCGCTGTGGGGCCTGCTGTGGGCCGCCGCCGGGACAGTTGCCTTCATCGCGGCCGGCAGACCGGAATGGGCGGCGGCATGTGCCGCGCTGGCGGCGATCACCGCTACGGATCTGACACTGGTGATCCGGCACATCCACCAGGGAGCCCACTACCAACCGGGCAAGGAGATACCGCCGTACGAGCCGGACCACGGGCGGAACGGCGCCCTCAAAAGACCGAGTTCTTCCGGTCGCGGACGCAGGGCCGGATCGTAGAACAGTGAAGCCCCACGGATGTCCGTTGCGCAGTGGGCTGTCGGTGGTGGTTGCGCTCGATGGTCCACCGAAGCGGCCGTACAGCCAGCGGAACGCCGCGGTTGCGCGAGCGCGAAGAAGAAGCAGGAGCTGACCAAGAGCCCATAGCCCATAGCGAGGTCAGGGGCTGGGGGCAGGATCAGGGCCCGCCCCTGCGGCCGTGCGGCACGCACGGCCAGGCCGGGACAGGTCAGGTCAAGGCCCGGAGATCGGTCCAGGCCGCCCGGGGCTCCCGTCCTCCTCACTCCGTGCGAAGCGTGCCGCTTCGATGAAGTCGGGGCGAGGGTCCAGAGCAGCGGCGAGGCGGAAGTGCCGCAGGGCTTCCTCGGGTCGGCCGGCACGCTCAAGGGTGCGGCCCAGGGCGAAGTGGGCGAACGCATTGTCCGGCTCACGGTCCAGCACGATCTGGAACTCCAGCTCCGCCGGGCGCAATTGGGCTCCCAGGAAGAAGGCCCGAGCGCGCAGCAGCCGTGCCGCGGTGTTCTCCGGGTGCGCGGTGATGACGGAGTCGAGCAGGCGGACCGCTCCCCGTGGGTCGCGGGCGGCCAACAGGTGCTCCGCGGCACGGAAGTCGATGACATGGGTCTCGGGGCTGCGCTCGGGCACGGCCGTCTCCTCTCCGGCGCCGTTCGGGCAGGCATCGGCCACCCGTCATCGGCGTCACTTGCCGCACAACAGGCGCGGCCGCCGGGGCATTCCCGTCCCGGCAGGTGCCCTTCCACAGTAGGCACCCAGCCGGTACGGACAGCGCCGCAAAACGGCCGGGCCGCGGGCCGGTACCTCCGGCTGAAGCCCGGTCGCGGCCGCAGGCAACGGTGGGCTATGCCTCGGCCGGGGCAACGGCCTCCAGAGCATCGATGCTGCCGGACATGACCGTCCGGATGTGGGCGGTGAGGTGTTCGGCGGGCCAGTCCCACCAGGCGAGGGAGAGCAGGCGCGCGATGTCCGCGTCACCGAAGCGATAGCGGATGATCCCGGCGGGATTGCCGCCGACGATCGCGTAGTCGGGGACATCCTCGACGACCACGGCGCCCGAAGCGATGATCGCCCCGTGGCCGATGCGGACGCCGGGCATCACCATGGCACGGTATCCGAACCAGACGTCGTTCCCCACCACGGTGTCGCCCTTGCCGGGCAGTCCGGCGATCAGGTCGAAGTGGTCGGCCCACGAGCCGCCCATGATGGGGAAGGGGAACGTCGAGGGGCCGTCCATACGGTGGTTGGCGCCGTTCATGATGAACCGCACCCCCTCGCCGAGCGCGCAGAACTTGCCGATGGCCAGCTTTTCCGGACCGTAGTGGTAAAGCACGTTGCGCGTCTCGAACGCCGTGGGATCGTCCGGGTCGTCGTAGTAGGTGTACTCCCCGACCTGGATCAGCGGCGACGTGACCAACGGCTTCAGCAGCACCACGCGCGGCTGTTCCGACATCGGGTGAACCACCGTCGGATCAGCAGGAATCGGCGGCATGACGCATCACTCTCCTCATGTGCTGTGCGTATGACGGCACTTCATGGCCCCCAGGCTCCGGCCCAGAAGCCCCAAGGCCACGAAGGGGACGTCGGCGCCCTCGGCCCTCACGAACTGATGTGGTACGCCTTGCGCAATGTCTCGTGCACGGTCCACCGGGTGCGGTCGCCCTCGCGCAGCACGCAGGCGTCGCCCGGACCCACTTGGAGCACCGAGCCGCCCTCGACCTCGATGGTGGCGCGTCCGCTGACGACCACGAACAGTTCGTTGGCCTCGGTGTCCGTGACCACGCCGGGCGTGATCTGCCAGATGCCCCGGACCTGCCGTCCGTCCGGCGACTCCCACAGCACCTTTCCGGTCACGACGGGCTCCCCGGAGACGATCTGGGCGGGGTCGAGCGGCTCCGGCTCCAGTTCGGCATCCGGGACGCCGGGAATGTTGACGACGAACGATGCGGTCGCAGCGTCAGGTCCGGCCAACCGGGCGTCAGGATCGGTAACGTTCATGGCGGTGAGGCTACCGCCCGCCACCGCGCCGTCCGCAGCCGCTCCCCGGCCGGGAGGCACTGGGCACGAGCATGCCGGCCCCGCCCACGCCTCGCATTACCCTCGTCCCCACCGCGCGCCGCCCGGTACCCACGCGGCACCGGGCAACGGCCCTTCCCTTCAGGCAGCCCGCAGGCGTTCCCAGACCGCCCGCACCTGAGGTGCGAGGTCCTCCATCCGGCCGTCGTTGTCGATCACGAGATCGGCGACGGCCAGGCGCTGTTCCCGGGATGCCTGGGCCGCCATACGGGACTTCGCTTCGTCCGCGGTCATCCCGCGCAGCCGTACCAGGCGGTCGAGTTGGGTCTCGGGAGCCGCGTCGACGACCACCACCAGATCGTAGAGCGGCGCAAGGCCGTTCTCGGTCAGCAGCGGGACGTCGTGCACCACCACCGCGTCCGGCCCGGCCGCCCCTTCGAGTTCGGCCGAGCGAGCCCCGACGAGCGGGTGCACGATCGCGTTGAGCGCCTTCAGCTTCTCGGCGTCAGCGAAGACGATTCCCCCCAGCTTGGGCCGGTCGAGGGTGCCGTCCGACGCGAGTACGCCGTCCCCGAACTCCGCAACCACCGCCGCCAGTCCGGGAGTTCCCGGTGCGACGACCTCGCGCGCGATCTTGTCGGCGTCCACGATCACCGCACCGTACGACGCCAGGAGTCGCGAGACCTCACTCTTCCCCGCACCGATTCCGCCTGTGAGCCCCACCTTCACCATGGGCCCACGCTATACGCCTGCCACGGCGGCGGGCCCAGGGGGCGACGGCCGGCTGTGCGCCGAGCCACTCCTCCATGGTGCGCTCACAGGCCGCCCGGCTCAGGCCGTGCCCCCGTCCGCCTCGCGTTCCGCCAGGAAACGCTCGAACTCCCTGCCGATCTCGTCGGCCGAGGGAAGTTCCACCGCCTCGGCCACGAGGTTGCCGCGGGTCTCGGCGCCCGCCACCGCGTCGTACTGATGCTCCAAACCGCTGACCAGCGCGACCAGTTCCTCGTCACCCTCCGATATCTGCCGCTCGATCTCCTCCTGGGTACGGAGTGCCTCCGTCCGCAGCGAGTGCGCGGCGCCGGGCAGGACCAGGCCCGTTGCGGCCGTCACCGCCTCCAGGGCCGTGAGCGCAGCGTCCGGGTACGGGGACCTGGCGATGTAGTGCGGGACGTGTGCCGCCACTCCCAGAACATCGTGTCCGGCCTCGGCGAGCCGGAACTCGATCAGGGCTTCCGCGCTGCCCGGCACCTGCGCCTCGTCGAAGAAGTTGGCGTGACCGGGCATCAGGTCCGTGCGGTTGCCGTGCGGGGTGATGCCCACGGGGCGGGTGTGCGGAACACCCATCGGGATGCCGTGGAAGTTGACCGAAAGCCGTACGCCCAGCCGTTCCACCATCTGCCGGACGGCAGCGGCGAAGCGCTCCCATTCCACGTCCGGCTCGGGGCCGGACAGCAGCAGGAAAGGCGCGCCCGTCGTGTCCTCGACGAGCCGCAGCTCGATGCTCGGCGTCTCGTACGACGTCCAGCGGTGGTTCTCGAAGGTGAGCAGCGGGCGACGGGCCCGGTAGTCGACCAGCCGGTCGTGGTCGAAACGGGCGACGACGCGGTGCGTCAAGCCGTCCAGCAGGCGCTCGACGATCTGGTCGCCGGTCTCACCTGCGTCGATGTAGCCGTCGAAGTGGTACAGCAGCACCAGCCCGGCGGAGTCCCTGGCCGCAATGGCCTCTACCGCCGCGAGCCCGCTCGGCTCCCATTCGTACAACCCCTGGGGATCCAACACAGTGACCGCTCCTCCTCGTGTCCGATGGGAAGAACGTACGGCGCGGGTGCCGCATTCCCGGACGCGTCCCGGACGAGGCGGGAACGGCACGTCGGACGGGACCACAGCGCCACCGGATTCGGCCGCGCCGTCCACCGCGCCTTCACTCGTCTCCTCCGCCCGGCCTGCGGACGCCGTCCCGCCCATCCCGCCAGGATGCCCTCACAACCACTGTCCATCCATATGAACACCGCAGGAACAACGGCTGACGCACACCCCACGGCCACACCTACCCAACGCCCCATCCTCAGCCGCCACTTCAAGGCTTCACCGAGTGCCCCACCGCACAACCCTTGACGGTCGAACGGCCATACCCCTAGTTTCTCCGGAACCCTCGCGATTCATGTTTCCGCCCGACGTTCATATACGGGAAGGCAGTTGAATGCGCACCGGACCCCTCCTCGCCACCTCGGCCGCCCTGGCGCTGGTCCTCGGCACGGCCCTCACCAGCACCGCCGGCGCGGTAGCCACCCCCACATCCGCACCCGCCCGAGTGGTCAACGTCTCCAACTCGGCCCAGCTCAAGGACGCGCTGACCGGCGCCAAGCCCGGCGACACCATCCAGCTCGCCGACGGGACGTACAACGGGAACTTCAAAACGTCGGCCGCCGGCAGCGCGGACTCCCGGATCACCCTCACCGGTTCGTCCAAGGCGGTTCTCACCGCCGGCGGCGGCTACGGCCTGCACCTGAACGGCGCCTCCTACTGGACGGTCAAGGGGATCACCGTCGCAGGCGGCCAGAAGGGGATCATGATGGATGCCGCGAACGGCGTGGTCATCGACTCGGTGACCGTCCACGACCTGGACATGGAAGGCGTGCACTTCCGCAAGTCCAGCAAGGACGGCGTCATCAAGAACTCCACGATCCGTGACACCGGCAAGGGCGGCAGCGGCATGGGCGAAGGGGTCTACGTCGGCAGCGCCGGCGGCACCGACGACAAGAGCGACCACGTCCAGATCCTCGACAACACCATCGGGCCCGGTGTCGGCGGCGAGAACGTCGACGTCAAGGAAGGCACCACGGGAACGAAGATCGTCGGCAACACCTTCGACGGCAGCGGCCTCACCGGCGCCCACTACGACGACTCATGGGTCGACGTGAAGGGCAACGACGTCCTCGTCGAGAACAACACCGGCCGGCACACCACCAACAACGGTTACGAGACCCACAGCCAGGAGCCCGGCTGGGGCTGCGGCACGACCTTCCGCGGCAACAAGTCCGATCTGAGCGGCGCCTCGGGGGAGGGCCGGTACGGATTCAACATCACCAACTACGACGCGGCCGACTGCCCGGTCACCATCGCGGGCGACAATACGGTCACCGGCGGCCGCGGCGTCGCCAACCCAGGTGTCCCCGTGGGCTGACCCGCGGGCCCGGTCGGCGCCGGACACGACGAAGGCCCGCTCCCCCTTGAGGGAACGGGCCTTCGCCTATCGGCTAGTGCCTAGCGGGGAGCTTTTCAGCTCTGGCCGCCGGCCAGCTTCTCGCGGAGCGCAGCCAGGGCCTCGTCCGACGCCAGGGCGCCGGAGTTGTCCGCCGACTCCGAGGAGTACGACCCACCGGAGACGTTGCCGCCGCCCGTGTTGCCGCCACCGGTGGCCGCCGGCGCCGCAGCGCCCTCGGCCGCGGCCTGCTCGTCGGCCTCGCGGGACTTGATGACCTGAGCCTGGTGCTGCTCGAAGCGCTGCTGCGCCTCGGCGTACTGGTTCTCCCACGCCTCGCGCTGGGACTCGTAGCCCTCGAGCCAGTCGTTGGTCTCCGGGTCGAAGCCCTCGGGGTAGATGTAGTTGCCCTGGTCGTCGTACGACGCGGCCATGCCGTACAGGGTCGGGTCGAACTCGACCACCGACGGGTCGGCACCGAAGGACTCGTTGGCCTGCTTCAGCGAGAGGCTGATGCGGCGGCGCTCGAGGTCGATGTCGATGACCTTGACGAAGATCTCGTCGTTGACCTGGACAACCTGCTCCGGGATCTCGACGTGGCGCTCGGCCAGCTCGGAGATGTGGACCAGGCCCTCGATGCCCTCGTCGACGCGCACGAACGCACCGAAGGGAACGAGCTTGGTGACCTTACCCGGGACGACCTGACCGATCTGGTGGGTCCGGGCGAACTGCTGCCACGGGTCTTCCTGCGTCGCCTTGAGCGACAGGGACACGCGCTCGCGGTCCATGTCGACGTCCAGGACCTCGACCGTGACCTCCTGGCCGACCTCGACGACCTCGGAGGGGTGGTCGATGTGCTTCCAGGACAGCTCGGAGACGTGCACGAGGCCGTCCACGCCACCCAGGTCCACGAAGGCACCGAAGTTGACGATGGAGGAGACGACGCCGGAGCGCACCTGACCCTTCTGGAGGGTGGTGAGGAAGGTCTGACGGACCTCGCTCTGGGTCTGCTCCAGCCAGGCACGGCGGGACAGGACCACGTTGTTGCGGTTCTTGTCCAGCTCGATGATCTTGGCCTCGAGCTCCTTGCCCACGTAGGGCTGAAGGTCGCGGACACGACGCATCTCGACCAGGGAGGCCGGCAGGAAGCCACGGAGGCCGATGTCGAGGATGAGACCACCCTTGACGACCTCGATGACGGTACCGGTGACGATCCCGTCCTCTTCCTTGATCTTCTCGATCGTGCCCCAGGCACGCTCGTACTGAGCGCGCTTCTTGGACAGGATGAGGCGGCCTTCCTTGTCCTCCTTCTGGAGAACCAGGGCCTCGATCTCGTCACCGACGGCGACGACCTCGTTGGGGTCGACGTCGTGCTTGATCGAAAGCTCGCGGCTGGGGATGACGCCTTCGGTCTTGTAACCGATGTCGAGCAGGACCTCGTCCCGGTCGACCTTCACGATGACGCCGTCGACGATGTCGCCGTCGTTGAAGTACTTGATCGTCTCGTCGATCGCGGCGAGGAAGGCTTCCTCGTTACCGATGTCGTTGACCGCAACCTGCGGGGTGGTGGCGGTGGTCTCGGTGCTGCTCGTCATGTGGGAAAGGGCTCCGGTGCGGACATTGAAGTCGTAGGTACTGCTACGCCGAGAGCCGTTATCGCCTCTGCACAAGCCGGACAGCGTCAAAGGCGCATCCTCCGAAGCCCCGCAAAAAACCGGAGCAACTGAAGCGCCTCGAAAACCGAGGGGACATATATACAGATGCGAGCGCGGCCTGCTCCGTCTGAGGCGCACAAGCCCGCAGCGCAACTTGTAGCATACGGGGGCAGCCGGACACGGTCAATGCGCGAAGGCGCACACCCAGGGCGGAACGCCCTATAACCGGCACGCGTGATGTTCCGCGAGGCTTTTGCGGCCTCACAGTCCCAACAGCTACAAGCTCAGCGAAGACTACGACGACGGGCGCGATGAACCAAGAGTACGAGCCGGAGGCGACCCGACGTGACGCCTCGGCAACGGAAAGCAGCCGGGCCAATCGCGGCTGGTGGGACCGCAACGCCGACGAGTACCAGAGCGAGCACGGTGCGTTCCTCGGGGACGACCGTTTCGTCTGGGGGCCCGAGGGGCTGGACGAGGAACGGGCCGCGCTGCTCGGGCCCGCCGGTGAGCTGACGGGGCTGCGGGTTCTGGAGATCGGGGCCGGAGCCGCGCAGTGTGCCCGCTGGCTGGCCGCCCAGGGCGCACACCCGGTCGCCCTCGACCTCTCGCACCGGCAGTTGCAGCATGCGCTGCGGATCGCCGAGGGCTCGGGCGGGCCTGCGGTTGCGCTGGTGGAGGCGGACGCCGGGGCCCTGCCGTTCCGCGACGGGGCGTTCGACATGGCCTGCTCCGCATATGGCGCGATTCCGTTCGTCGCCGATCCGGTGCGGGTGCTGCGCGAGGTGCGCAGGGTGCTGCGGCCCGGCGGCCGGTTCGTCTTCTCGGTCACCCACCCCATCCGCTGGGCGTTCCCCGACGAACCGGGCCCCGAGGGGCTGTCCGTCGCCGCCTCCTACTTCGACCGCACGCCCTACGTCGAACAGGACGAGACCGGCCGTGCGGTGTACGTCGAGCACCACCGGACGCTGGGCGACCGGGTGCGGGACGTGGCGGCTGCCGGATTCCGGCTGGTGGACCTGGTCGAACCGGAATGGCCGGATGAGAACACCCAGGAATGGGGCGGCTGGTCGCCGCTGCGCGGGCATCTGATTCCGGGCACAGCGATCTTCGTGTGCGTGGCGGACGGCTGAGGGTACTGGGGGCGGCGTGCCCGTAGGTGAGGTCCGGCGGGGCGGCAGACTGGGACCGTGATCCGCCACGACGCTCTCGCTCAGCTGCCCGCCCGTACCGCCCTGCCCGCGCTGCGCGCCGCCCTCGACGGTCCTGGCAGCGCGGTGCTGTGCGCGCCGCCCGGTACCGGCAAGACGACGCTGGTCCCGCTGGAGCTGGCAGGGTTGACGGGTGCCGGGCCGCGGCGCCGGGTGCTGGTCGCCGAGCCGCGGCGGATCGCCGCGCGGGCGGCCGCGCGGCGGATGGCCTGGCTGCTGGGCGAGCGGGCCGGTGAGCAGGTCGGCTTCACGGTGCGCGGGGAGCGGCGGGCCGGGCCGCGGACCGTCGTGGAAGTGGTGACCACCGGGGTGCTGCTGCAGCGGCTGCAGCGCGACCCCGAGCTGGCCGACGTCGACGTGGTGATGCTCGACGAATGCCACGAACGGCACCTCGACGCCGACACCTCCGCGGCGTTTCTCCTGGACGTACGCGAGACGCTGCGTCCGGAGCTGCGTCTGGTGGCGGCTTCGGCGACGACGGATGCGGAGGGGTGGGCAGCGCTGCTGGGCGGTGCGGACGGGCCGGCTCCGGTGGTGGACGCGGCGGGTGTGTCGCACGCGGGGGATGTGGTGTGGGCTCCCCCGGAGCGGCCGGTGCGGCCGGCGCACGGGATGCGGGTGGATCCCGTGCTGCTGTCGCATGTGGCGGCCGTGGTGCGGCGGGCGTTGCGTGAGCAGGTGGGTGACGTGCTGTGTTTCCTGCCCGGTGCCGGAGAGATCGCACGGGTGGCCGGGCAGCTGGCGGGTGTGGACGCGGATGTCCTCCAGGTGCACGGGCGGGCGCCGGCCGAGGTGCAGGACGCGGTGCTGGCGGGCGGCGACGGTGTGCGGCGGGTGGTGCTGGCGACGTCCGTTGCCGAGTCGAGCCTGACGGTCCCCGGGGTCCGGGTCGTGGTCGACAGCGGGCTGGCACGGGTGCCGCGGACGGATCATGCGCGCGGGCTCAGTGCGCTGGCGACGGTGCGCGCCTCGCGGGCGGCGGCACGGCAGCGGGCCGGGCGGGCCGGGCGTGAGGCGCCAGGAGTGGTGTACCGCTGCTGGTCGGAGGGGGAGGACGGGCGGCTGCCACGGTTCCCCGATCCGGAGATCAAGGTGGCGGACCTGACGGCGTTCGCCCTTCAGGCGGCTTGTTGGGGCGATCCGTCGGCCGCCGGTCTTGCGCTGCTGGATCCGCCGCCGGCCGGCGCGCTGGCGGCGGCGCGGGACGTGCTGCGCGCGATCGGTGCGGTGGATGCGGAGGGCAGGGCGACGGCTCGGGGGCTGCGGCTGAGCCGACTGGGGGTGCACCCGCGGCTGGCCCGCGCGTTGTGGGACGGCGCGAGGGAGGTCGGTGTGCGGCGGGCGGCCGAGGTCGTGGCGCTGCTGAGCGAGGAACCGCCGCGTGCGTACGGGGACGATCTGGTGGCGGCTTGGCGTACGGCGCGACGGGGCGGCGATGCGTATGCGGGGCGGTGGCGGCAGGAAGCCAGGCGGTTGGCCGCGGCGGTGGGAGCGGCCGGGGCGGAGGGCGCGGCCGAGTATGACGAGGCGGGTGGGGCTGGGAGTGCCGGCGCCCGGGATGACGATGGGGTCGCCGGACTGGTGGCTGCGCTGGCGTTTCCCGAGCGGGTGGCGCGGGCGCGTGGTGCGGGCAGCTATCTGATGGCGTCCGGCACCCGGGCGGAGACGGGCTCGGCGGGGCCGGGGCACGGTTCGGCGGCGCGGGGCGGTGAGGGGTCGCGGCTGCGGGACGCGCGGTGGCTGGCCATCGCGGTCGCGGACCGGCCGGTCGCCGCCGCGTCCGCGCGGGTGCGGCTCGCCGCGGTGATCGACGAGGCGACGGCGTGTGCGGCGGCGGGGGCACTGTATTCCCGCGGCGAGGAGGTCCACTGGGCCGGTGGGAACGTCGTGGCCAGGGCGGTGACGCGGCTGGGGGCGATCGAGCTGGCGGAGCGCCCGTTGGCGAAGCCCGATCCGGAGCTGCTGCGGGACGCGGTGGTGGCCGGTCTGCGGCAGGGGGGGCTCGGGCTGCTGCGCTGGTCGGCGGGTGCGGTCGCGACCCGGCAGCGGATGGCGTTCCTGCACCGGGAGTTGGGAGCGCCGTGGCCGGATGTGTCGGACGAGGCGCTGCTGGAACGGGCCGGGGAATGGCTCGGTGTGGAGCTGGGGCGGGCGCGTCGGCGGGCCGATCTGGAGCGGGTCGATGCGGGGGCGGCGCTGGCGCGGTTGCTGCCGTGGGCGACCGGGGACGCGGTCCGCTTCGACGAGCTGGCGCCGGAGCGGATCGAGGTACCGAGCGGTTCGCGGGTACGGGTGGATTACGCCGGTGAACAGCCGGTGCTGGCCGTCAAGTTGCAGGAGCTGTTCGGGCAGCTGGAGTCGCCGCGGGTGGCCGGCGGGCGGGTGCCCGTCCTGGTCCATCTGCTCTCCCCCGCCGGGCGCCCGGCGGCCGTGACCGCGGACCTGGCGTCCTTCTGGCGGGACGGATACCGGGCCGTCCGCGCGGAGTTGCGCGGACGCTATCCCAAGCACCCCTGGCCCGAGGATCCGTCGTCGGCCGCACCGACACGGCATACGACGGCACGGCTGAAGCGGTCCTGATTCCGGGCGGACTCCGGTACCGGGACGGGTCGATGTGCCGGGCGGGTCGCGAAGTCGTCCAGTTTTCCGTTCGGCCGGGTTGGCGGTCCGAGCGCGCCCCCGCGCGGGAAGATGCGTGACCGCTCTCCCGTGTCCGGCGTCCTCACGCCCCGATGGCCGTTGTCGGACGGTTCGTTGTCAGGCGGCCGCCCCTTCCCTCAGGAGCTTGGATGCGTACCAGTCGGGCAGCGCGTCGGGGCCCGGTAGTGCGTCGTCGCGGTCGGCGGGGGCGACGACTAGGACGTTGCGGATGAAGCAGCAGTAGCAGATCGGGTCGGTGTCCTGGGCGAGGAACAAGACGCGGTCGCCGCCGCGCCAGAGGGCGTAGCGCCGGGGCGGGACGGTGGGAGGGTCCGCCGGGCCGGGGCTGCCGGCGACTGCGGAGGGGTGTCCGAAGCGGGCGGTGAGGAGGGCGGCGGCGTCCTGCCAGTCGGCGTCCAACCGGCCGCGCCCTTGGTCGGGATGGAGGGTCCAGCCGCGGACGCAGCCCCAGACCGCGGCCAGGTGGTCGGCGTCGGGCACGCCGTCGTACTCGGGGTCGTAGACGCAGAACGTGGCCCAGGCGGTCTGGCCGTTCGGTTCTGGTCCGCCGTCGTAGTGGCCGGACGAGACGACCTGTCCTGCGGCAGTTTCGTAGGAGTCGTCGAATTCGGAGTAGCGCCAGCCGTGGGCGGTCAGGAAATTGTCGAAGGTTTCGTCGTCCTCGCAGGTCAGATGGGTCAACTCCAGCAAGTGGTCCACCAGTTCGCCGGTGACAGGGCAGTTCGCTAGCGTCATGCGTTCACGTTACGGGCTGCCACTGACAATCTCCCGCGTGCCCGGCCCCGATTCGGGTGCGGATGCCGCGTCGTGGGCTTCGCCGTCGCCCCTGGGCCGCCGGCTGCGGGCTTCGAGGCGCAGGCTGAAGGCGAGCAGTACGGCGCCCAGGACGAGGAACCCCCACGGCAGGTAACTGGTGAGCAGCAGCACCAGCGTCCGCTGGGACTTGACCAGGGCCACGGTGGATTCGACGTAGTCGGGGCGCATCTTGACGTCGCCGGCGAACGCGGTGACCTTGCCGCCGCCCGGCAGCAGTTGCCCGCCCCGCAGCTCTTCCTTGTGGACCTCCTCGCCGTTGACGGGCGCCCCGGTGACCGGGTCGACCCAGAACATCCGCTTGGTGGTGTACCAGCGGGTGGTGCCCATCTTCTCGACGGATTCCGGCGTGATGCCCTTGACCGGCATCTTCTTGGGCAGCGGCACCTTGGTCCAGGGAATGGTCTGCTCGAAGTAGTAGACCTCCAGGCCGTGGAAGGTGCGGGTGCCCCGGTAGTGGATGGGGGCGGAGGTGCGGGTCTGTGCGTCGAAGTAGGCGTAGTCGCGCTTCTCGGTGAGGAACGGCCACTTGTACTCGATGCCGTCGCGGCGGACCTGGTCGCCGTCGACCATCTCTCCGGTGGCGTGCACCGGCTCCTGGGAGTGCGCGTCGAAGATGTAGCGCTCGGGGATCTGGGAGACCATCTTGCCTTCGGGGTCGGCGACATGGGTCAGCGTGTCCCACACGACGACGTCACGGCCCGCGGTCTTCTCGATCCGGTCGGACGCGGCGACGTTCCCCTTCAGGGTCTCCACGATGCTGACCTTGGGGACCTTCTTGGCCTTCATCGTGCCGTAGTCGATGAGGGTGGCGGGCTTCGCCTCCAGGACCATCGTCTGGTACTGGCTGGGCGGGATCTTGGCGAGCCGGGGGAACGCGTACCACCGCATCAGCGGGGACAGGGCGGTGAAGAAGACGGCGAAGGCGAGCAGGACCAGGCTGGCTTTGCGGCGCATGGTGGCGGCGTCCCTCCCTCAGGGGTGCGCGGGGACGGTGGTCAGCAGCGGCTTGGGCGAGGTCTCGCCGCCGGGCGTGCCGATCGCCGTGAGGACGAGGACGAGGGCGAGGGCCGCGGCCAGTCCGACGGCTGCTGCTGCCAGGGCGCGCATGGTCGGCCTCCCGTGGAACTGATACGGCGTCAGGGCGGGGGCACCGTAGCAACGGGGGGATGAGATGAGAACACGTTGCACCGCCGTCCTGCCCGGAGGCGGGCGGGACGGCGGTGGATGTGCTGGATGCGGCGCGTGGGGCGCGCCCGTGGTGGCGGCTACGCGCCGGCGGGGGCGGTGACCTTCAGCTCGACGGTCAGGGTCGCGCCGTCGGCCGTGGTCAGCCGCAGCAGGAACGTCCCGGTGTGCGAGTCGGTGTGGATGGCCGGGAGTTTCAGCAGGCCGTCGGCGTCCGTCCGCAGGGTGGTGAGGGTGCGGACCGGCTTGTCCGCGGCGTCGCCGGTGGCCTGCGGGTCCTTGAAATAGGGCCCGGCCTCGTTCTCGACGGGCTTCTTAGGATCATCGGTGATCATGGTCGCGGTGACCGCCGCACCCGCCGCGATCTTGCCGCGGTAGGTCGCCTTGACCTCGATGGTGTCCGCCGCGTACGTCCCGCCCGCCGCCGTCGTCAGCTCCTTGTCGGAGGTACGGGCCAGCGCGTCGGCCTTCGGGGCGGGCCTGGCCTTGACGGTGGCACCGAAGTCGACGGGCGCAACGCTGCGGCCGACGGCGGCCGCACGGACGGTGAAGCCGCCCGCCTTCTTGCCCGCGCGCAGGGCCGGCGCGGTGGCCAGGCCGTCCTTGCCGGTGGTGACGGTGACGGCGGTCGCATCGTCCGGGAAGCGGGTGTCCGTGGGGCCGGAGAGGGTGAAGCGTACGGGGGCGCCCGTTACCGGCTTGCCTGCCGCGTCCTTGGCTCGTACCTGCGGCGGGGCGCTGAACTCGTCACCCGCGGTCGCCGTCAGTTCCTTGCCGCCGACCCGTTCGAGGGCGGTGAGCGGTGCCGGGTCGGCGGGGTGGGTCGGGGTGGGGGTGCCACCGGTGGAACCCTCGGTGCCGCCGGTTCCACCGGTGCCTGACGAGCCGTCGTTGCCGGGAGTCCCGCCCGTACCGCCGGTACTGCCCGTCCCACCTGTCCCTCCCGTACCGGTGGAACCGGAAGTGGTGGAGTTCTCCGGCTTGTTCTTGTCGCCGTGTTCCGTGCCCGGCTTGCTCGCGGCCGGTTTACGGGTGCCGGCCAGGGTGTCGCCGGGGTGTGCGCCGGTGACCTTGCCGTCCCGGGCGCCCTGACCGGAGTCGCCGCTTCCGGTGGACGTTCCGCCACGTCGTACGGGGAGCAGGCCCTTGCCGTCCGGGACTTCGTGCGTGCCCTTGCGGTAGAACGTGTACCAGGACAGCACGGTCCGCAGGTAGTCCTCGGAGTTGTTGTAGCCGAGGATCGCGCGATCCAGGTCGCGGGGCACCGCCAGGTCGCGGCCGCCGTTGCAGAGGTAGTGGCCGGCGGCGAGCGCGGCGTCGAAGATGTTGTTCGGGTCCTTCTTGCCGTCACCGTTGCCGTCCGCACCCCAACCCGTCCCGTCGGGGCCGCCGTTGGACCAGGTGGAGGGGATGAACTGCATCGGGCCCACGGCACGGTCATGGGTGAGATCGCCGTCGTAGCGGCCGTGGTCGGTGTCGGTGATCAGGGCGAAGCCGTCGCCGTTGAGCTGCGGTCCGAGTATCGGCTTGAGGGTGGTGCCGTCGGCATCGACCGCGCCGCCGCGTGCCTGGCCTGATTCCACCTTGCCGATCGCCGCGAGCAGCTGCCAGGGCAGCCGGCATCCGGGGTCGGACGCGCCGATGCCGGCTTCGGCCTTCTTGTAGGCGGCCAGAACCGTCGCGGGAATGCCCGCCTCGGCGGGCCCGGTGACGACCTCGCCGCCGCCCGGTTTGCCGGAATCTCCGGGCGGCGTGGGGCTGTTGCGGGGCGGCAGATCGGTGTAGAACGACGATCCGCCGTCGATGGAGGCGTCGGCCGGCGGGCCCGGCTCCGGCTCCTTGGCCGCCGCGGTCCCCGCCACGCCCGGTGCCTGTGAGGCGGTCAGGGCGGCCAGCACCAGGCCCGTCACCGCCGCCGAAGCCGCTCCCCTGCGAAGTCGCCGCCCGAATATGGCTGCCATGTGTGACATCCCCTCCACGTGGACCGCGTGGACACCGCGGTATCGCACTCCCCTGCGCTCCAACTGAGGTGACACTACGACACCTCGGGCCGTGCATCTACCACTCCCATCGGCCGACATAATGATCCGAATCGATCAAGGAGAGGCGCATGCCGTTCACTCTCAGCCATGCCGCGGCAGTGCTTCCGGGGCTGCACCGGACGGGCACGGCACGCGGCCCGCTGATCGCGGCCGCCCTGGTCGCGGGGTCCTTCGCACCCGACCTGACGTACTTCGCGGACAGCGTCATACCGGGCGCGATGCGCTTCGGGGAGGTCACCCACTCCCTGCCCGGAGTGCTGACCGTGGACGTCCTGATCACCGCCGCCTTGACCGGCGGCTGGCTGCTGGTGCGGGAGCCACTGGTTGCCCTGCTGCCCCGCCACCGGCAGGACCGGGTGTACGCCGTGGTCCGGGGCCGCCCCCTGCGCCCACGGGGGCCGCGCGAACTCGCCGCGTCCGCCTGCTGGTTCTTCGTCTCTGCGGTGATCGGGGCGGCCACGCATGTGGTCTGGGACGCCTTCACCCACGCGGGCCGCTGGGGGACGCGGCTGGTGCCCGTGCTGAACCAGATGGTCGGCGGCATCCCGCTGTCCGCCTCGTTGCAGTACGCCACCTCCGCGCTCGCCCTGGCGGCGCTCGGCTGGTTCCTGTGGACCGCGCTCCGGGAAACGCCCGCCTCCGGGGGCGACGGCCGGCCGGCTGGAACGGTGCCGGGCGCCGGCCCTGCCGCCATCCCCGTAATGAGCGTGCGGGCGCGGCTGCTGCTGACCTTGCCGGTCCTCCTGTGCGTGGTGGCCGGCGCCGTACAGCGCACGGTGCGGGCGCACGCGGTCTACGGCGACGCGGCGACCTGGTTCGACTACGTCCCCTCGGTGCTCTTCGGCGGCGGCGCCGGTCTCATCGTGGGGCTCGCGCTCTACGCGGCGGCCGTGCGACTGCGCTGCCCGAGCCGCACGGAACACCGGCCCGCCCGGGACTGACCAGGCACCCGGCACCGAGGCCGGCCCTTCGGGCGTCACGCAGTGGTAGCGATCCGTCGTGCCCTACCGCTGTGCCCTACGGCCAAGGGCCCATCTCCCGTACGCCGTACGGCCGAGGTGCCGCCCCGCCGGGCGTCGCTAGCCTGCGGAGATGACACAGCACCCTCCTGCGCGCAACGCCGAGCAGCGGAAACGGGACGTTCTGAAGCGGCTGGAGACGGATATCGATGCCTGGGTGTCGACGGCGGCAGCGGACGGCACACCCTGCCTGGTGCCGCTGTCGTTCGTGTGGCACCAGGGTCGACTGGTGATGTCCACCCGCGCGGCCAATCCCACCGCCCGCAACCTCATGGCGGGCGGTGAATGCCGGATCGCCGTGGGGCACACCCGGGACGTGGTGCTCCTCACGGGCACCGCCGAGGCCGTGACGTCCGACGTATTGGCCGACGGTGCGGGCAAGGCGTTCGCGGCGAAGCTCGCCTGGGATCCCCGGGGGAAGGATCCGTGGATCTTTCTCAGCTTCCGGCCGCGGCAGATCATGGCCTGGCGCGAGCAGAACGAGCTGGCGGACCGGGAGTTGATGCGGGACGGCCACTGGCTGGTGTGATCCGGGAGCAGCCGCACCCCGGCGGGGCCGCCCCTGGCCACCCGGCAGCACCGGGCCCGCACTCACCGAGGTGACTCCCCCGGCGAGTACGGGCCTCCAGTGCGGGCGGCAGTGGACTCAGTGCGCCGCCGACTCCCAGT
The DNA here is from genome assembly GCF_020564935.1 of Streptomyces pinistramenti. GTDB lineage: Bacteria > Actinomycetota > Actinomycetes > Streptomycetales > Streptomycetaceae > Streptomyces > Streptomyces pinistramenti. Next base: position 9,993 of record NZ_JAJCXB010000007.1, on the reverse strand, counting down.
CCCCGCCGGAGCCGACCGAGACGTCCAGCGGCGCGCGCAGCTCGACCGCCGCGGCCATTTCGCGGCGGACCAGCTCCTCGACCTTCTTGCGCTCGCCGGGCGCCACCTCGACGACGATTTCGTCGTGCACCTGGAGCAGCATCCGGGACTCCAGCTCCGCGGCCCGCAGCGCCTCGTCGACCTTCAGCATCGCGATCTTGACGATGTCGGCCGCGGTGCCCTGGATCGGGGCGTTCAGCGCCATCCGCTCGGCCATCTCGCGGCGCTGGCGGTTGTCGCTGTTGAGGTCCGGGAGGTAGCGGCGGCGGCCGAGAATCGTCTCGGTGTAGCCGGTGGCGCGGGCCTCCTCCACGACGCGCTGGAGGTAGTCACGCACCCCGCCGAAGCGCTCGAAGAAGTTGTCCATCAGCTTGCGGGCCTCATCCGGCTGGATGCCCAGCTGCTGCGAAAGACCGAAGGCCGACAGGCCGTACGCCAGGCCGTAGGACATCGCCTTGATCTTGCGGCGCATCTCCGGGTCGACCTGGTGCTTCCCGACCGAGAAGACATGGGAGGCGACGGTGGTGTGAAGGTCCTCGCCGGAGGTGAACGCCTCGATCAGGCCCTCGTCCTCGGAGAGGTGCGCCATCACCCGCAGCTCGATCTGGCTGTAGTCGGCGGTCAGCAGCGACTCGAAGCCCTCACCGACGACGAAGCCCCGGCGGATCGCCCGGCCCTCGTCCGTCCGCACCGGGATGTTCTGGAGGTTGGGATCCGTCGAGGACAGCCGGCCCGTCGCCGCCACCGTCTGGTTGAACGTGGTGTGGATGCGGCCGTCGGCACCGATGGTCTTGATCAGGCCCTCGACAGTGGTGCGCAGCTTGGACTGCTCACGGTGCCGCAGCATGATCACGGGGAGTTCGTTGTCGGTCTGCGCGGCCAGCCAGGCGAGTGCGTCGGCGTCGGTGGTGTAGCCCGTCTTGGTCTTCTTCGTCCTGGGCAGGCCCAGCTCACCGAAGAGGACCTCCTGGAGCTGCTTGGGCGAGCCAAGGTTGAACTCGTGCCCCGCCGCGGCGTGCGCCTCCTGCACGGCCTGCTGCACGGCTCCGGCGAACTGCTGCTCCATCTGCTCCAGCCAGCCCCGATCCGCCGCGATGCCCGCCCGCTCCATCCGGGCCAGCAGCCGGCTCGTCGGCAGCTCCAGGTCGCGCAGCAGCTCGGCGGCGCCGACCTCCGCCAGCTTGGTCTCGAAGGCCGCGCCCAGATCCAGGACCGTCCGCGCCTTCCCCATCAGGGCGTCCGCCTCGGCCTCCTCGTCGGCGCCGAAGGCCAGCTGCCCGCTGCCCGCGGCGGCCGGCGCGAGATCGCGGCCGAGGTACTCGACGGACAGGGCGTCCAGAGCGAAGGAGCGGCGGCCGGGCTTGACCAGGTAGGCGGCGAGCGCCGTGTCGATGGTGACACCCTCGATGTGCCAGCCGTGCTCGCCGAAGACCCGCATCAGGCCCTTGGCGTTGTGCATGACCTTGGGCCGGGCGGGATCCGCGCTCCAGGCGGCGAACGCCCTCTCATCGGCCTCGTCCAGCTGCGTCGGGTCGAACCAGACCGCCGGCCCGTCGGCCGCGGCGAGCGCCACCTCGGCGACACTGCCGCTGCCCAGCGACCACACGTCGACGGTGGACACACCCAGCAGCCCCGCGCCGTGCTCGGCCAGCCACGGGGCCAGCTCGCCGGCACCGGCCACCGTGCCGTCCACCTCCACGCCGCCGGCCGGAGCGGCCTCGTCCGCGACTTCCTCCGTACCCGGGTCGACGGCGTGCAGCCGGTCCCGCAGGCCCTGATTGCGGATCTCCAGACCGTTGAGGAAAACCGCCAGCGCCTCACGGTCGTACGCCTCGCGGACCAACGCGTCCGGGCCGCAGGGCAGCGAGACGTCACGCACCATCTCGGTCAGCCGACGGTTGAGCTTGACGGACTCCAGGTGGTCGCGGAAATTCTGGCCCGCCTTGCCCTTGACCTCCTCGGCCCGCTCCACCAACTCGGCGAACGAACCGAACTGGTTGATCCACTTCGTGGCCGTCTTCTCGCCGACCCCCGGGATGCCGGGGAGGTTGTCGGACGGGTCGCCGCGCAGCGCCGCGAAGTCCGGGTACTGCGAAGGCGTCAGGCCGTACTTCTCGAAAACCTTCTCCGGAGTGAAGCGGGTCAGCTCCGAGACACCCTTGGTCGGATAGAGGACCGTGACGTCATCGGAGACCAGCTGGAAGGAGTCGCGGTCACCGGTGACGATGGAGACCGCGAAGCCCTGGGCGGTCGCCTGCTCGGTGAGGGTGGCGATGACGTCGTCGGCCTCGAAGCCCTCCACGGCGAACCGCTTCACCTTCATCGCGTCCAGCAGCTCACCGATCAGCTCCACCTGGCCCTTGAACTCATCGGGCGTCTTGGAACGGTTCGCCTTGTAGTCCGGGAACTCCTCCGAGCGCCAGGTCTTGCGGGAGACGTCGAACGCCACCGCGAAGTGCGTGGGCGCCTCATCACGCAGGGTGTTCGCGAGCATCGACGCGAAGCCGTAGATCGCATTGGTGGGTTGCCCCGTGGCGGTCGTGAAATTCTCCACGGGCAGGGCGAAGAACGCCCGGTAGGCCATGGAATGCCCATCCATCAGGAGCAGACGGGGACGGCCGCCCCCCGCCGCTTCGGTGCCGGTCGCTTCGCTCTTCTTCGCTGCCTTTGCTGCCACGCCCCCGATCCTGCCACGCCCCACTGACAATCCCCGCCGCGACGGCCGTCCCCGCACCCCGACCGTCGCCCGCGACACCGCAATCACCGTCCGTGGCCGCCGCGGACAGGTCCGTCACCGCAGTTATCCACAGGCTCCCCCGCGCCCCTGCACCGTCCGGCCGCTCCGTGACAGGATCACCTGTGCATCACAACACCCCGTCCCGCCCGCCCAGTCGCGAGACGGCCCGGCACCCGGCTCAAGGGAGAACGCGATGGCAGGCAAGCCGCCCGCAACCGACCCCGTCCAGGACGCACCCGAGGTCGGCGAGCCCCAGCATTCCGCCGTCGGCCTGCCGGCCATCACCCACGCCCTGCGCATCTCCCAGAAGCAGATGGGCGTCCGCCGCACTGCCCTCACCCTGCTGCGCGTCAACCAGAAGAACGGCTTCGACTGCCCCGGCTGCGCCTGGCCCGAAGGCGACCAGCGGCACACCGCCGAATTCTGCGAGAACGGCGCCAAAGCCGTCGCCGAAGAAGCCACCCTGCGCCGCGTCACACCGGAATTCTTCACCGCCCACTCCGTCGCCGACCTCGCCGGGCGCAGCGGCTACTGGCTCGGCCAGCAGGGCCGCCTCACCCAGCCCATGTACCTCGCCGAAGGCGCCGACCACTACGTCCCCGTCCCCTGGGAGCGCGCCTTCGACATCCTGGGCGAGGAACTGACCTGCCTCGACTCCCCCGACGAGGCGGTCTTCTACACCTCCGGCAGGACCAGCAACGAAGCGGCCTTCCTCTTCCAGCTGTTCGCCCGGGAATACGGCACCAACAACCTCCCCGACTGCTCCAACATGTGCCACGAGTCGTCGGGCTCCGCACTCACCGAAACCATCGGCATCGGCAAGGGCAGCGTCCTGCTGGAGGACCTCTACAAGGCCGACCTCATCATCGTCGCCGGGCAGAACCCGGGCACCAACCATCCCCGGATGCTCACCGCGCTGGAGAAAGCCAAGGCCGGCGGCGCCAAGATCATCTCGATCAACCCGCTGCCCGAAGCCGGCCTGGAACGCTTCAAGAACCCCCAGACCCCACGCGGCCTGGCCGGCGGCGGAACCGCCCTCACCGACCTCTTCCTCCAGGTACGCCTAGGCGGCGACCAGGCACTCTTCCGCGCCCTCAACCGCCGCATCCTGGAAGCCGAAGGCGCCGTCGACGAGGACTTCATCCGCGAACACACCCACGGCTACGAGGCGTTCGCCGAGGCCGCCCGCGCCGACGACGACTGGACCGAGACGCTCCGCGCCACCGGCCTGACCCGCGAGGAGATCGAGAACGCCCTCGGCATGATCCTCGACTCGCGGCGCACCATCGTCTGCTGGGCGATGGGCCTGACACAGCACAAGCACTCCGTCCCCACCATCCGCGAAATCGTCAACTTCCTCCTGCTCCGCGGCAACATCGGCCGCCCCGGCGCCGGCGTCTGCCCCGTACGCGGCCACAGCAACGTCCAGGGCGACCGCACCATGGGCATCTTCGAACGCCCCAACGACGCTTTCCTCGACGCCCTGGAAAAGGAGTTCGGCTTCGCACCGCCCCGGGAGCACGGCTTCGACGTCGTCCGCGCCATCCGCGCACTGCGCGACGGACAGGCCAAGGTCTTCTTCGCCATGGGCGGCAACTTCGTCTCCGCCACCCCCGACACAGACGTCACCGAAGCCGCGGTACGCCGCGCCCGCCTCACCGTCCACGTCTCCACCAAGCTCAACCGCTCCCACACCATCACCGGCGCCCGCGCCCTCATCCTGCCGACCCTCGGCCGCACCGAACGCGACCTCCAGGACAGCGGCGAACAGTTCGTGACCGTCGAGGACTCCATGGGCATGGTCCACGCATCCCGCGGCCGCCTGGAACCCGCCAGCCCCCACCTGCTGTCCGAGACCGCCATCGTCGCCCGCATGGCCCGCCGCGTCCTCGGCGACACCAGCCGCACCCCCTGGGCCACGTTCGAGAAGGACTACGCGACGATCCGCGACCGCATCGGACACGTCATCCCCGGCTTCGAGGACTTCAACACCAAGGTCGCCCGCCCCGGAGGCTTCGCCCTGCCGCACGGCCCCCGGGACGACCGCCGCTTCCCGACCGCCACCGGCAAGGCCAACTTCACCTCGGCACCCGTGGAGTACCCGACAGCCCCCGAAGGCCGCCTGCTGCTCCAGACACTCCGCTCGCACGACCAGTACAACACCACCATCTACGGCCTCGACGACCGCTACCGCGGCATCAAAAACGGCCGCCGCGTCATCCTCGTCCACCCCGACGACGCCCGCGAACTGGGCTTCGCCGACGGCGAGTACACCGACATCGTCAGCGAATGGACGGACGGCAGCGAACGGCGCGCACCCGGCTTCCGCATCGTGCACTACCCCACCGCCCGCGGCTGCGCCGCTGCCTACTACCCCGAGACGAATGTGCTCATCCCGCTCGACCACACCGCCGACACCAGCAACACCCCCGCGTCCAAGTCCGTGGTGATCCGCCTGGAACAACCGCAGGAGAGCTGATCCGGCGGCCGTGCCGCACGGAAACCACGACCCCGTGCTGAGCGCTTGCTCAGTGGCCTGATAGGAACAGGAACGGATCGACGACGATCAGGCGAGCGAACGGAGCCGAACGCCATGGGTGAGCAGCACAGCACCACGTTTCCGCAGGAAATCCTCGACCGGTGGGCCGGCCTCGGCCACGACCTGCCCGCACTCTTCTCCGCCGGACACCTCGGCCGACGGATGAGCGTGCAGGTCCTGGAAGCCGCCCCCGACCGCGTCGTCGGCACCATGCCCGTCGAAGGCAACACCCAGCCCTACGGGTTGCTGCACGGCGGCGCCTCCGCGGTCCTCGCCGAAACCCTCGGCTCGGTCGGCGCCATGCTGCACGGCGGCCCCGGCAAACTCGCCGTCGGCGTCGACCTCAACTGCACCCACCACCGCGGCGCCCGCTCCGGCCTGGTTACCGGCATCGCCACCCCCGTCCACCGTGGCCGCTCCACCGCCACCTACGAGATCGCCATCAGCGACGAGCAGCACAAGCGGGTCTGCACCGCCCGGCTCACCTGCATGCTCCGCGACGCGGACCCCGACACCCACCGCAGCTGAACCGCCCCGGGGCCCGCACGCGAGTGGCCCCGCACCGGTCACCGGTACGGGGCCACTCGGAGCGGCACGCAACGCTGCATTCGCCCGCCGCGCACAGGTCCTTCTACAGGTCCTTCTGCTTCTTCTCCGCGGCGTCCTCGATGACCGCCTCGGCGACCTGTTGCATCGACAGCCTGCGGTCCATCGACGTCTTCTGGATCCACCGGAAGGCGGCCGGCTCGGTGAGGCCGTACTGGGTCTGCAGAATGCTCTTCGCGCGGTCCACCAGCTTGCGCGTCTCCAGACGCTGGGAGAGGTCGGCGACCTCCTTCTCCAGCGTCTTCAGCTCGGTGAACCGGCTGACGGCCATCTCGATCGCGGGAACCACGTCGCTCTTCGAGAACGGCTTCACGAGGTACGCCATCGCGCCCGCGTCCCGCGCCCGCTCGACCAGCTCACGCTGCGAGAACGCGGTCAGCATCAGCACCGGCGCGATGCTCTCCTCGGCGATCTTCTCGGCCGCCGAGATGCCGTCGAGGATCGGCATCTTCACATCGAGGATCACCAGATCGGGACGGTGCTCGCGGGCCAGCTCGACGGCTTTCTGGCCGTCCCCGGCCTCACCGACGACGGTGTAGCCCTCCTCCTCCAGCATCTCTTTGAGGTCGAGACGGATGAGAGCCTCGTCCTCGGCGATCACGACGCGCGTGGTCAGCGGCGGGACATGCGACTGATCGTCATCGGCGGCGGGCTGCTCGGGCTCGGGGGCGCTCACGGGACTCCTTGTTCAGGCAGGTGGTGCCCTTGCAGCCTACCTAGAGGCAGTCATCGTGATGCACACGGTAGGGTGTCTCTCGCAACCGGCCCGGTTGGTGGAACTGGTCAGACACGCGGCTCTCAAACAGCCGTGCCTTCGGGCATGTGGGTTCGAATCCCACACCGGGCACCTCTGAAAACAAGCGGAATTGCACGATCCCGTGAACCGCACGCGGTTTCGCTCCACGCCCGTGTTTCGTCACGCACAGTGAAGCAATGAACCTTCACGGCACAGACTTACGGCATCGGGCGGTCGCCCAACTTCGCACAGGTGCGAGGAACGCCGACGTCGCCCGCGCACTGGGCGTGCCCATCGGCACCATTGGCTACTGGCGGCACATGGACCGCGCCGAGCGCGGAGAGTGTCCCGGCACTCACGCCCCGAGGTGCCCGCGATGCGACGGTCGCGAGCTCGACGACGCGGCGTACGCCTACCTCTTGGCCCTCTACCTCGGTGACGGCCACATCATCCAGTGCTCGGCGCACCGCGTACCGAGCCTCGTGATCGCGTGTGGTGACGACTGGCCGGGCCTCATGGACGCCTGCGAAGCAACGATGCGCGCGGTCTTCCCCGACAACTCCGTGTGCCGGGTCCGCAGGACCGGCTGCCACTACGTGAAAATCTACTCCAAGCACTTGTGGTGCATGTTTCCTCAGCACGGCGAGGGAAAGAAACACGAGCGTCCGATCGTTCTCGAACCCTGGCAACAGCGGATCGTGGATGCACATCCATGGGAGTTCGTCCGTGGACTGATCCACTCGGACGGCTGCCGGATCATCAACTGGACAACACGGTTCGTGGGCGGCGAACGCAAACGCTATGAATATCCGCGGTACTTCTTCGCCAACAAGTCCGACGATATTCGTCGGCTGTTCTCGGACACCCTCACGAAAGTCGGCGTGGAATGGACCGTCCTCGCCCGCGGGAGCGACCCGTTCAGCATCTCCGTAGCCCGCAAAGCCTCCGTCGTGCTCATGGACGCGCACATAGGGCCGAAGTACTGACAGGGGCGCAGTCAGGACCTCGGCCCGGCATCAACGTGTGCGGGGGTGGGGCTACTTCGGGGAATCGTCCTCGCCGATGCGGTGGACGCGTACGAGGTTGGTGGAGCCGGCGACGCCGGGTGGGGAGCCGGCGGTGATGATCACGACGTCGCCCTTCTCGCAGCGGCCGATCTTGAGGAGTTGCTCGTCGACCTGGGCGACCATCTCGTCGGTGGAGTTGACGGTCGGTCCGAGGAAGGTCTCCACGCCCCAGGTGAGGTTGAGCTGGGAGCGGGTGGCCGTGTCGGGGGTGAAGGCGAGGAGGGGAATGGGTGAGCGGTAGCGGGAGAGGCGGCGGACGGTGTCGCCGGACTGAGTGAAGGCGACGAGGAACTTGGCGCCGAGGAAGTCGCCCATCTCGGCGGCCGCGCGGGCGACGGCGCCGCCTTGGGTGCGGGGCTTGCTGCGGTCGGTGAGCGGCGGGAGGCCCTTGGCGAGGATGTCCTCCTCGGCGGCCTCGACGATGCGGCTCATGGTGCGGACGGTTTCGGTGGGGTATTTGCCGACGCTGGTCTCGCCGGAGAGCATCACCGCGTCGGTGCCGTCGATGACGGCGTTGGCGACGTCGGACGCCTCCGCGCGGGTGGGCCGGGAGTTGTCGATCATCGAGTCGAGCATCTGGGTGGCGACGATGACCGGCTTGGCGTTGCGCTTGGCGAGCTTGACGGCGCGCTTCTGGACGATCGGCACGGTTTCCAGGGGCATTTCGACGCCGAGGTCGCCGCGCGCGACCATGATGCCGTCGAAGGAGGCGACGATGTCGTCGATGTTGTCGACGGCCTGCGGCTTTTCGACCTTGGCGATGACAGGGAGGAAGCGGCCCTCTTCGCGCATGATGCGGTGGACGTCTTCGATGTCGCGGCCGCTGCGGACGAAGGAGAGGGCGATGATGTCGGCGCCGGTGCGCAGGGCCCAGCGGAGGTCGTCCTGGTCCTTCTCGGAGAGGGCGGGGACGGAGACGGCGACGCCGGGGAGGTTGAGTCCCTTGTGGTCGGAGACCATGCCGCCTTCGATCACCAGGGTGCGGACGCGGGGTCCGTCGATGCCGGTGACTTCCAGGGTGACCTTGCCGTCGTCGACGAGGATGCGTTCGCCGGTGGTGACGTCGGCGGCGAGGCCCTCATAGGTGGTACCGCAGAGTTGGCGGTCGCCTTCGACGGCGGGCTCGACGGTGATGGTGAACTCATCGCCGCGTTCGAGAAGTACGGGCCCTTCGCGGAATCGGCCCAGTCGGATCTTCGGGCCTTGAAGGTCGGCGAGGATGCCGACGCTGCGGTGGGTTTCTTCGGATGCGGTGCGGACCCGGTCGAAGCGCGCCTCGTGGTCGGCGTAGGTGCCGTGGCTGAGGTTGAAGCGTGCGATGTCCATTCCGGCATCGACGAGGGCTTTGATCTGCTCGTACGTGTCGGTGGCGGGTCCTAGTGTGCAGACGATCTTTGCTCGGCGCATGGTTCGACCCTATGACTTACCCATGGGTAGAGAACTGTGTGGAAGTGACTGCCCAACGTCCTCTCGGTGAAAGGCTGTTGACAAGTATTGGAATGCGCGCGGTGGCGCTCCGATGAGCGGAATTCCGGGGGTGCGGGCGGGGCTCAGAGTGCGGGGCGGGTCATGGTGAAGCGCGCGTTGACGTGGGCGTAGACGGTCTGGCGCTGGGGTTCGAGGTCGAGCGCGGGCGTGTCGGCCTGGGGCGGTGGGCCTCCGGCGTAGCCGCCGAAGGAGCGTCGGGCGCCCGGGGCTGCGGGCATCGGCGGGGTGTTCTCGGCGCCGATGTCGGCGAGTTCGACGAGGGCGTCGAGGCGGGCGCCGAGCGCTTCGGCGTATTCGCGGGCGCGTTGGACGGCTTCCCGTACGGCGTGGGTGCGGGCGTCGCGGTGGGCGGGCGAGTCGGGGCGCAGGTTCCACCAGGGGCCGTCGACGCGGGTGAGGTCGAGGTCGGCGAGGCGGGTGGTGAGTTCGCCGAGGGTGGTGAAGTCGTTGAGGGTGGCGGTGAGGGTGACGCGTCCGTGGTAGGCGCGGATGCGTTCGTGGCGGCCCTTGTCGGAGAGTTGGGGGGTGAGGCTGAAGGAGCCGGTTTCGAGTTTTTCGATGGCGTCGCCGTAGCTCTTGATGAGGGCGAGGGCCTGCTCGTTGCGGCGGGTGAGGTCGTTGAGGGCGGAGGGGCGGTCGGTGCCGCGGGCGCTGACGGTGACCGTGATGCGGGCGATTTCGGGGTCGACCTCCAGGCGCGCTTCGCCGCGTACGGCGAGGCGGGGGGTGTCGGGGGTGCCGTAGGGCAGGGCGTCGGTGGTCGGCTGGGCGGGGGTGGGGT
>NZ_JAJCXB010000069.1 GCF_020564935.1 Streptomyces pinistramenti | reverse complement strand
TAAGCCTTTCAGCGCCGATGGTACTGCAGAGGGGACTCTGTGGGAGAGTAGGACGCCGCCGAACAATTTTTGTGGAATGCCTCGTCGGGAACTTCGGTTCCCGGCGGGGCATTTCTGCATTTCCGGACCATGACGGACCGGATTTCACTGGCCAGCGGGTGCGTGCGCTGCGATGCTGAGCCGATGGCGTACTTGATCAGGCCGGTGCAGGCGGACGAGTGGAAGCGGTTCAAGGAGCTGAGGCTGGCGGCCCTGGCCGACCCGGTGGCGCGGATGGCGTTCCACGAGACGTTCGAGGAAGCCGCGGCCCAGCCGCCCGAGTTCTGGCAGCGGCGGGCCGAACGGAGCGATGACGGCGGTACGGCGCTGACGCTCATCGGCGAGGGGCCTGACGGGAGTTGGGGCGGCATGGTCGTGGTGCTGCGGGACACCGACGGCGAGGTGCCGCAGGCGCGGATCGTCGGTGTGTATGTGCGTCCCGAGCACCGGGGGACGGGGCTGTCGCGGGAGTTGTTCGAGGCGGCGCTCGACTGGTCGTGGAGCCTGTCGGAGCCGGCCGTGGCCCGGGTGCGGCTGTGGGTGCACGCGGCGAACGAGCCGGCCATCGCGCTCTACCGGGCGCTGGGCTTCGTCGAGACTGGTCGGACCATGGCCGATCCGAAGGATGCGGCGGTGACCGAGCGGGAGATGGCGCTGGCGCGGCGGTAGCCGCCTCCCGGTGTCAGACCGGGAGGGTGGCGCGGGGCCAGCGGGCGCGGGCCTGTTCCTGGGAGCGCATCGTCGCGAGGGTCAGCAGGCCGCGGTCCTGGCCCGTCGTGAGGAGGGCGGGGAGCGCGGGCAGGGGGGCCAGGGCGGCGATGTCGTCGAGTACCAGGGTGAGTGGTGGGTCGAGCCGACCGTCAGATGACCGTTCGGCCATGCGGCGGCCGTGCTCGACCACGTGCGAGAGGAGTGCGGTGAGCAGGGGCATCGCACCCGGGTCGGTGCGCGGGTCCTCCAGGGGCTCGCCCACCACGTAGAGCGTTCCCCCCTCGTCGATGAATGATTCGAGAACGAGGGAATCCGGTCGGTGCGGATTGCAGGCGTCGCGGATGTGGATCGAGCCGAGGGCACTCAGGGCGCGGGCGACGAGTTCCTTCGCCTGCTCGCGGCGGTCGGCGTAGGCGGTCAGCACCGACTCCAGTTCGCCGGCCTGGCCCGCGGACGCCTGGGGGTTGGTCCGGAGGATCCGTACGGGCTCCTGCGCGGCGCCGGTGGCGTGTGCCCAGCGGTGCAGCTGCCGGAACGGGCGGCCGTCCACCTCCGCCGCGTGCAGCCAGCAGCGGAGCAGGGTCCTGGCGGCGTCGGCGACGGCCGTGTCCAGGGTGCTCGGCGGGCTTACGGGGGCGAGCAGCGCGGAGGCGCGGGCGGTGGCGACCGCGATGTCCTGGCAGCCGTCGGTGGGCGACCAGCGGAGGCGGGCCGGGGTGTCGAGGCGGTGCGTCGGGTCGTAGGCCAGGAGGGGGCCGAGTTTGGCGCGGGCGTCTTTGGTTTCGGACCAGAGGGTGGGTTCGGTGGTGGCGACGATGAGCGGGCCCTCGGCGGCGGTGATCGCGGCCAGGGCCTCGGCGGTGGCGGCGGCGCGGTCGGTGCCGAACCGGAGGCGGGGGACGGCGCGTTCGGCGAGCGGGGATCCCGGGGGTGCGGCCGGGGGCGTGCGTTGTTCGGGGAGCGGGCCGCCCGTGGGGGCGTCGGGGAAGAGGGCGGCGGCCGCGGTGGCGGAGAGGGGGGTGACGGGTACGGGGGCCGGGGGTGCGGCTTCGGGGGGCGTCGGCTGTACGGGGGCGGGCTGCGGCGGGGTGGCGGGGGCGTGGTCGTGGGGTGGTGTGCTGGAGGTTCCCGGGGTGGTGCGGTCCTGGGCCGCTGCTGTGCGGGCGGCTTCCTGGTCGGCCGCGTCCAGGGCTGCGCGTCGGGCCGTGGCGCGTCGGGTGCGGCGTACCGCGCGGTACCGGGTCACCGTGCCCATCGCGAAGATCGTCAGGACCAGCAGCACCATCAGCTCGCCGATCAGGATGCCCCAGAAGAGGCCGTAGCCGGAGAGCTGGGCCTTGGGGGTTTCCGGCCAGGCGGCCGCCAAGTCGTGGGGTGCGGCGACGAGATGACGCAGCGCCATGGGGGTGCCGGGGTAGCTGACACTGTCCGGCCAGGCGCCGTGGGTGAAGAGGCCGGCCAGGCCGGTGGCCGTCCAGACGAGCAGGGTCAGGCCGAGGAGGAAGGCCAGCAGGCCGATGAGGAGGGAGTCGGGGATGCCGCCCCGGCCGCCGCGGGGCGGGTACCGGTCGTCCGGATACCCGTTGATGTCCCTGGGGTCCTGCTCGTAATCGCGCCTCACGCCACCGTCTCGCTCGACTCGTCCCGCATCTGCCGTGCCATCGCCAGGGCTTCGGCGCGCTCCTCCGCTTCGGCGTCCGCTGCCTTTTCGATGGCGCGTGCCTCGTCCGTGGGGGTGGACGAGGCCGTGGTCATCGCGGATGCCTCGGTCATCGCGCGGTCGGTGTAGACCAGCGGACGTTCGGCTTCCGTGATGAGGTGTTTGACGACCTGGACGTTGCCGTTGACGTCCCATACGGCGATGCCGGGGGTCAGGGTCGGGATGATCTCGACGGCCCAGCGGGGTAGGCCCAGGACCTGTCCGGTGGCGCGGGCCTCGTCGGCCTTCTGGGCGTAGATGGTGCGGGTGGAGGCCATCTTGAGGATCGCGGCGGCTTCGCGTGCGGCGGCGCCGTCGACGACGTCGCTGAGGTGGTGGACGACGGCGACGAAGGACAGGCCGAGGCGGCGGCCGAACTTCAGCAGCCGCTGGAAGAGCTGGGCGACGAAGGGGGAGTTGATGATGTGCCATGCCTCTTCCACCAGGAAGATGCGCTTCTTGCGGTCGGGGCGGATCCAGGTGTGTTCGAGCCAGACGCCGACGATGGCCATCAGGATCGGCATGGCGATGGAGTTCCGGTCGATGTGCGAGAGGTCGAAGACGATCAGCGGGGCGTCGAGGTCGATGCCGGCGGTGGTCGGGCCGTCGAACATGCCGCGCAGGTCACCGTCGACGAGGCGGTCGAGGACGAGCGCCACGTCGAGGCCCCAGGCCCGGACATCGTCTATGTCGACGTTCATCGCCTCGGCGGCTTCCGCTTCCGGGTGCCGCAGCTGCTCGACGATGTCGGTGAGTACCGGCTGCCGTGGGTGTCCTGACTGCGCGTCGGCGGCCGCGCTGAACTCGCCGAGCACCGTGGCGTGCGCGACCTTGAGGGCGAAGCCGGAGCGTTCGTCCAGGCCGTGGCCCATCGCGACCTCGATGATCGTGCGGAGCAGGGCGAGCTGTCCGGTGGTGGTGATCGAGGGGTCGAGGGGGTTGAGGCGGATGCCGCCGTTGAGGGCGGCGGTGGGGTCGAGGCGGATGGGGGTGATGCCCAGTTCCTCGGCGATGAGGTTCCATTCGCCGACGCCGTCCTCGCCCTGGGCGTCCAGGACGACGACCTGGCGGTCGCGGAAGCGGAGCTGGCGCAGGACGTAGGTCTTCTCCAGCGCGGACTTGCCGTTGCCGGATTCGCCGAGTACCAGCCAGTGGGGGGCGGGGAGTTGCTGTCCGTAGAGCTGGAACGGGTCGTAGATGTAGCCCTTGCCGCTGTAGACCTCGCGGCCGATGATGACGCCGGAGTCGCCGAGGCCGGGTGCCGCGGTGGGCAGGTAGACGGCCTGGGCCTGGCCTGTGGAGGTGCGTACGGGCAGCCGTGTCGTCTCCACCTTCCCGAACAGGAAGCTGGTGAATGCGTCGGTGAGCGCTGCGAGCGGATCGAGCATGGCCATGACGTACGCGCCTCCCAGCGGCTTTAGCGGCGGATCCCGGTCGCGAACGGCAGGGTGTTGACGAACGCACGGTGGTGCTCGCGGTCGCACCACTCCAGCTTGAGGTAGGACTTGCCGGCGGAGGCGCGGATGGTGCGCTTGTCGCGGGCGAGTGCCTCGGGTGAGCGGGAGGAGACGGTGAGGTAGCCGACGAGGTTCACGCCGGCGGCTCCGGACGCGAGGTCCTCGCCGCGCTGGTCGACGCGGCCGTGGTGGGCGACGTCGCGCGGGTCGACCACGCGGTTCATCTTCGCCGCGCGGCTGGCCTCCGCGTCGTCATTGGTCTTCTCCGTCAGCATCCGCTCGATGGCGATCTCGGTGGGCTCCAGGTCCATGCAGACGGCGACCGTACGGATCACGTCCGGGGTGTGCACCAGGAGGGGCGCCAGGAAGTTGACGCCCACCGGGGTCAGCGGCCACTCCTTGATCCAGGCGGTGGAGTGGCACCAGGGGGCGCGGGTGGTCGATTCGCGGGTCTTGGCCTGGAGGTAGGTCGGCTCCATCGCGTCCAGCTCGGCCGGCCAGGTGTTGCGCTTGCTCATCGCCTGGATGTGGTCGATGGGGTGGTCCGGGTCGTACATGGAGTGCACGAGGGACGAGAGGCGGGCCTGGCCCAGGGGCTGGCGGACGCGGATGTCGGCCTCGGCGAGGCGGGCGCAGATGTCGGTCAGTTCGCGGGCCATGACGACGGCGAGGCCGGCGTCGCGGTCGAGCTTCTCGCGGGCCGGGCCGCCGCGCTGGGCGCGGGCGGCGCGGGCCATGGTGTGGGCCTCGGCGGCGAGTTCGCGGTCGTAGTGCATGCAGGCCACGAGGTAGGCGCGGTGCTGCTCGGACGAGGTGGAGACCATCGACTGGAGCTGCTCGTAGGACTCCTGGAGCCACTCGGGAGCGGACTGGTCGCCGCGCTGGGCGACGTCCTTGGCATGCGCGTCCGGGTCGGCGGGCAGGGTGCGGGCGAGCATCTGGAGGCGGGTCACGAAGCCGTCGCCGTTGGCCACGTGCTTGAGCAGCGTCCCGAAGCGGTCGACCAGGGCTTCCTGGTCCTCGCTGTCGCGCAGGCCGACGCCGGGGCCCTCGATCTCGATGGCGGCGGTCACCGTGCGGCGGTCGGCGTGCAGCAGGACGGCGATCTCGTCGGGGCCGAAGGGGGCGGCGAGCCAGTTGATCCGGCCGATGCCGGGGGGCGGGCCGATCTCGACCTCGCGGCCGTCGAGCCGGATGCCGGCCTCGGCGGCGCCGGAGCGGTAGGCGGTGCCGCGCCGTACGGTCCTGCGGTAGCTGCGGTTGATCTCGAACCACTTGTAGAACGTCCGGCCCTTGTACGGGACGTAGACGGCGGCCAGGCCGAGTACCGGGAAGCCGGTGAGGCTCGCGATCTTCAGGGGCAGGGAGCCGATCGCCAGTCCGCACACCATGCCGATGAACGCGGCGGCGATGATCAGCGCGATCTCGCCGGTCTCGCGGTTCTTGCCGACGACGGCGTTGGGCCGGGCGCGGCCGATCAGATACGTCCGACGGGGCGCGACCGGGTGGGACTGCGTGCTCAACGCCCATCACCTCCTGCTGACTTGCCGGTGCGGGCGCCGGTGCTCGGTCCTGGGCCGGGGTTCGTACGGGGTGCGGGGGCGGCGGGCGCCGGGCCGCGGCCGCCGCCGGAACGCGTGCTGTGCGCCGCGACGCCGCCGGCCACGCCGGAGGCGGAGGACTGGCCGCCGCCCTGCGCCTGGCCGCCGCCGTCGCCCGACTTGCGGGCGCTGTGCGTCTTGATGCCCTGGGAGACCAGTGCGGCGGGCGAGGAGATCATGGCGGCGGCCTGGCTGCCGTCGGTGGCGCGGCCCTTGTTCGTACGGGCGGAGACCATGTCGTCGCCGAAGCCGGGGACGAAGCGGTATATCACCGCGCTGGCGAAGATCGCGAGGATGATGATCGCGAGGCCGGAGACGACGGCGGAGAAGGCGTTGGGGCCCTTGTCGGACGAGAGCGCTCCGGCGATGCCCAGCACGATCACGATCACCGGTTTCACCATGATCACCGCGATCATGATGCCGGCCCAGCGGCGGACGTGGCCCCACATGTTCTTGTCGACGAGCCCGGCGTACACGACGGTTCCCAGCAGCGCGCCGACGTACAGCAGCGCGGCCCGGACCACCAGTTCGAGCCAGAGCACGCCGGCGGCCAGTACGGACACCAGCGAGACGACGATCAGCATGATCGGGCCGCCGCCGATGTCCGTGCCCTTGGTCAGCGCCTCCGAGAACGCGCCGAAGAACGTATCGGTTTTCGCACCCGTGCCCTTCGCGATGATCTCGGTGACGCCGTCGGTCGCCGAGACGACGGTGTAGAGGATCAGGGGCGTGAACGCGGACGCGAGGACGGTCAGCCAGAGGAACCCGACGGCCTCGCCGATCGCCTCCGTGAGCCGCACCCCGCGCACCGCACGCTTGGCGACGGCGAGCAGCCACAGCACCAGCGTGAGCACGGTCGACGCGGCGAACACGACGGCGTACTGGCGCAGGAACGCGCTGTTGGTGAAGTCCACCTGCGACGTCGACTTCACGGCGTCGGCCAGCTTGTCGACGATCCAGGCGGCGGCCTTGGCACAGCCCTTGGCGAGGGAGGTGAGGGGGTCGAGCGGGTTGTTGTCGGTGAGGCTGGGGGTTTTGGGGGCGCCGGAGCCGGCTTTGTCGCCGGATTGGCAGAAGTCCCTGGCCTGGCCGGGGACGAGTGCGCAGGGGTCGTCGCTCTGGCCGGGCGACGGTGTGGGGCTCGGCGCGGCCATGGCGCGGGTGGCCAGCATGAAGACCGCGGTCTGGAGAGTCGCCAGCAGGGCGGTGAGGTTGCGGGCGCGGCTCCATCGGCTACCGGGCATAGGTGAACCCTCCGTACTGCTTGACCGCATCCGTGATCTGGTCTGCGCCGGACGTCTTGTTGTCGCCGTTGACCGGGGCGGGGCCGTCCTGCCGGGAGAAGCTCTCGACCTTCCAGTCCCCGTCGGCCCACTTGAGCTGCAGATGCGTGGTGAACCAGTCGGTCGTCACCGGGGTCGTCGACTTCGCGCCCGCGGTGCCGAAGAGGCCCGTGCACCACACTTCGAGATTCGCGGTGTCGCCGTTGAGCTTGACGAGCTTGGTGCCGACGGGGACGGTGCGGGAGATGTAGGTCATGCCCTTGGCGGCGTTGCCGTTCGCGTCGAGGCCGAGCTTCTTGAGGAAGCCGGCCGAGTACGTGGCGTCGAGCTTGCTCTGCACGCCGGCGGTCTTGGCGGGTGAGAAGACCTGCTTGACGAGGGTGTGCCGCGTGGCGGGCTTGAGGATGTCCGCAGAACCCAGCGCCACCGCGTAATTCGCCGCCGCCGACTGCGCCCCCTGGGCCGTCTTGGCGAAGCCGGAGGCGATGGTGCCGTTCTTGCCGTCGACCGGTTTGGTGCCGGTGGGGGCGGTCGAGCGGGCGGCGGGGCCCCCGACCGGGCCGGGGGCGTTGTCGGCGGTGTCCTGGCTGCCGGATGTGCCTCCGCTGCGGTTGGCGAAGGCGATGGCGGCGATCAGGAGTACCACCACGCCGACGATCGTGACGAGGTTCCGGCTCGACAGGCCGGCCCGGGGCCGTCGCCCCGAGCCGTAGGTGTCGCCGTCGCCGTCCGGAAGTCTGGTGCGGGTCTGGCCCGCGTCGGGACTTCTGTAGTCGCCGCTGTAGTCGCCGTCATCGCCGATGCTCATCGCGCCCGTGCCCCCTCAACCGCCATTGCCGTCTCCGCCGTAGTTGTGCCGCCCTCATATGACCGTAGCCGCGTGGGTGGCGGTGTGGGTGCGGTGGTACGAGTACATCTCACCGTGACGGGTCCTCAGATGCCGGGCCGCAGAGGCGAATGGGGGACTCCGGGGCATTTGTACCCATCGCGTGCTCCATGTCCGTGGGGTTTCGCCGTCGCCTTCTTCTCTCCGGATCGACCTGTCCCCATGTGGCGGGCAGCCCAACCGGACCGCTGGTCGCGGCGGTGGCCGGGCGCGGGGGCGGCTGTGTCGGGCCGGGTTGAGTGGGCGTCAGCATGGGGCCTCGGCGGAGGGGGTGGGCCGGTCGGGGGGTGGACGGAGGCATGGGGGAGGCGGAGGGGCGGCGGGCGGGGGCGCACGGGTGGCAGCGCCGGGACGGGCGTGCCGGGACCGCGCGGCATCCGGGTGCGTGCGGCGCGGTCGCGTGGGTGGGGTCAGACCGCCATGCCGTAGACGATGGTGAAGAGCGTCCCCAGGGAGCCGATGATGAAGACTCCGGTGAGGCCGGCGACGATCAGGCCCTTGCCCTGTTCGGCGCTGAAGGTGTCGCGGAGCGCGGTGGCGCCGATGCGCTGTTTCGCGGCGCCCCAGATCGCGATGCCGAGGCACAGCAGGATGGCGATTGCCATGACCACCTCGACCATCACGCGGGCTTCATTGCCCAGGCTCCCGAACGGGCCCCAGTCCGGGGCGATTCCGCCGATGATGGTGGTGATGTCGCCCTTTTCGGCCGCAATGAACATTTGTGAACTCACCGCCCCTTATGGGTAGTTGTGGCCCCGCGCCGCACGGCACAGGGCAGGCTCTATCTTCGCCGACCATCTTCGCCGACAAAGACACCATCGGATGTCGACTTGACGGCTTTCTTTTGCGGATCCCGTGGGGGTGCCGTGAGGATCGGCCCGCACGCTGTCCACCGGACCTATTAGTCTCACTGTGTGTATCACGTACGGTAACCGTGGGCAATGATCATCGGGGGGATCCGGCGGGCTGTCCGAGACCCCGCCGTGCGGGCGCCGGCGCTACTTCGGCGCGTGGGACATCGCGAAGACCATGAGGAACGCGACGAGGTGGATCGCGAAGAGAAAATACGCGACCCGCCACCACAGGTGCTTGTTGAGCTGCTTCTGGTTGTTGGGGTCCATGGGCGTCCCGTCCTCGGTGTCCCTTCAGTGTCGCGTACCGCGGACCGGGCACGCGACGGGGCCGGGCGGGACGGCGTACGGGGTGGCCGGGATGCGGCGGGTCCGGCGGGGGGCTTCGGGTGCGGGGCTTCGGTCGGCGGGCCGGTGTGGGTACTGTGCGAGCGCCCCCTGCGCTGTTTCATGCGCCGCTGTGCGGCGGGAACTCGCGGGTGTGCGGGGGAAAGGGCGGTGAACCGGGGCCGGATGGGGGAGGGTTGAGGGGTGCGGAAATTCTGGATTGCCGGTGGGACAGGGGCAGGGCTGATGCTCTGTCTTGTCGCGCTGCTCGTGGTCGGGACGTACACGGCCGCCGCGGGGATGGCGAACGCGGCGGGCGGCCGGGTGGCCGGGCTCGCCAAGGGCGCGGTGCCGGCCGCGTACCAGTCGCTGGTGCAGAAGTGGGGGACGCTCTGCCCGGCCATCAGCCCGTCGCTGCTCGCGGCGCAGCTCTACCAGGAGAGCGGCTGGAACCCGAAGGCGCAGAGCCCGGCTGCCGCGCAGGGGATAGCACAGTTCATCCCGGGGACGTGGCAGACGCACGGCATCGACGGGAACGGTGACGGCAAGAAGGACGTCTGGGATCCGGAGGACGCGATCCCGTCGGCGGCCTCGTACGACTGCGAGCTGGCGAAGTACGTGAAGGACGCGCCGGGGGACGCCACCCACAACATGCTCGCCGCGTACAACGCGGGGGCGTACCGCGTGATCCAGTACAACGGCGTGCCGCCGTACGGCGAGACGCAGAACTACGTGAAGACGATCACGACGCTGGCGAAGAGCTTCGAGGCGCCGGTGGGGCGGGTCGAGCCGTCGAAGCAGGCGGCGTCCGCCATCTACTACGCGCAGGAGAAGCTCGGCACGCCGTACCTCTGGGGCGGGACGGGCACGTCAGGGCAGAACGGGCGGTTCGACTGCTCCGGTCTGACGCAGGCCGCGTACCGCACGGTCGGGGTGGAGCTGCCGCGGGTGGCGAACGACCAGTGGAATGCGGGGCCGCACCCGAAGCGCGACGAGCTGCTCCCGGGCGACCTGGTGTTCTTCGCGAACGACCTGACGGACCCGCGGTCGATCCACCACGTGGGGATCTACGTGGGAGGCGGATACATGATCAACGCGCCGCACACCGGTGCCGTCATCCGGTTCGACAAGATCGATGTGCCGGATTACCTGGGGGCGACCCGCGTCACGTCGGATGGCGCAAAAGCACTGCCGAACGCGAACGCTGCATGAACATAAAGCCCTGAACTGCGGTGACGAGTCAAGCTTGGATAACAGGCTGGTGATCATCCGGTGGAGAGTGGAACGCCCGCGATGACGAGCACGTTTTCCTGGCGTGGGATGTAGCAGGCGTGACCCGCGTGTCCGGCGCGGTGACATGGCAGCAAGGCTCGACGACCACGGGGGTTGGCGGCACACACACGGCGCTCGCGCGCGCGGAAGATAAGGGGCCATGGCAGATGGCTGTACTCGCATTCGAGGGGCCGAACCCCGATGTCGACGTGCTCGACGGCATCAACGGCCTCGCGAAGGACGCCCCGCACTGGGTCAACCGCGCGATGGAGTACCTCGGCGAGTACGGCATCGTCGCCGGTCTCGCCGTGCTGTGTCTGGTCGCCTGGTGGGCCGCGCGCCGCAGGCCCGGTGCGCCGGCCGCCGTCGCCGGTCTGGTGTGGGCGCCGCTGGCCGCCGGGCTCGCGCTGCTGGCCAACATCCCGATCCGGGCGTTCGTCGAGCGGCCGCGGCCGTTCGATGAGCACGCCGGGATGGCGGTGCTGATCCCGGGCAAGAGCGACTTCTCGTTCGTCAGCGATCACGCGACGCTGACGATGGCGGTCGGCGTCGGCCTGTTCATCGCCCACCGCAAGTACGGGCTGATCGGGATCGGCCTGGCGCTGCTCGAAGGCTTCTGCCGGGTCTACATGGGCGTGCACTACCCGACGGATGTGATCGGCGGATTCGCGCTGGGCACCGCCGTCGCACTGCTGCTCGCGCCGCCAGCCCAGGCGCTGCTGGTGCCGCTGATGACGGCGCTCGGGCGGTCGCGGGCCGGCCGGCTGGTGCGGGCGCCCGGGGTGCCCGAGACGGCGGACGGGCACGAGGCGGGTGGCGAGGCCGGAGCGGCGGAGCCGGACGAGGTGCCCGGCGGTCTGGCGATGACCGCAGGGGCGGCGCTGCCGCGGCGCGAGGGGCGGGACAGCGACCTGGCCGCGTGAGCGGCGCGGCGCGCGGCTCACGCGGCAGCGGAAAGGCCCGGACCCTTCGGGGGGCCGGGCCTTCGCTGTTCATCCGTTGCCGTTCTCCTCGCCCTTTCGGTGCCTCCCGGTGCCTCCCGGGTGGTGCGTCACAGTGCCTGCGGGAACGTGCTGAAGAGCCGCTGCGGATCGTAGGTCTGCTTGACCTTGTCCAGGCGGGCGGCGGCCGGTCCGAAGTACGCGGATTTCCAGTCGGTGAGGGCCGAGTCGGCGTAGTTCTGGTAGGCGGCGCCCGAGGAGTGGCGCCGCATCGCGCTGTGGAAGGAGTCGAGCCAGGCGGTTCGGCTCGCGGACGAGCCGCCGGCCGGCCAGGACGCCAGGTACTGGGCGAGGAACCGCGAACCGCGGTGCACGAACGCGGTGTCGGCGGCCCCGACGCGGTTGATCGCGCCGCCCAGCGCGGTCAGCGCGACGTTGCCGTTGACGCCCTTGCGGCCCGCGCTCTCGATCTGGCCCAGCACGGTCTGGATGCCGGCCGCGGACAGCGAACGGTCGTAGAAGTGCGAGCGGGCCGCGTACGTCTCGCGGCCCAGCTGTCCCGCGCCGGTGTGGCCCGGCAGCGCGCCCGGCATGTGGCACTGCGCGGTGGACTTGGACGAGCAGCCGGCGTACGCCTCCATCGCGTCCAGGTAGGCGATCGGGGTGAGGTGCACGGTGCTGGCGGGTCCGGGGCCGCCCGGCTGGTCGGCGAGCTTGTCGACGGCGTTCTGCAGGTCGCGGTAGCTGCCGAGGGAGAACGCGGCGACGGAGACGACGGGGGTGCCGCCGGGCCGCGCGTCGAGGTGGCAGGCGGACCATATCTCGTCGGCCTGCACCGGGCCCCACTTCTGCCAGGAGCCCAGCACCTTGGCCGCCTTGGCCCACGGCCAGGCCATGTACGCCATGACCGAGCGCGGCGCGGGGTGGGTGCGGAAGCGGAGTTCGGTGACCACGCCGAAGTTGCCGTTGCCGGCGCCGCGCAGGGCCCAGAAGAGGTCCGGATTGCGGGACTTGTCGCAGTCGACGGTCTTGCCGTCGGCCGTGACGAGGGTGGCGCCGACGAGGCTGTCGCAGGTCAGGCCGTAGGCGCGGGAGGCCACGCCGTGGCCGCCGCCGAGGGTCAGGCCGGAGATGGCGACGGTGGGGCAGGAGCCGCCGGGGAGCGTGACGCCGTGCGCGCCCAGGCCCTGGTAGACGTCGATGAGCTTGGCGCCGGCGCCTATTCGGACGGTGCCTGCGGACGGCGCGGAGACCTTGGAGAGGGCGGAGACGTCGATGATGAGCTTGCCGTTGCCGCTGGAGTAGCCCGCGTAGGAGTGGCCGCCGCTGCGGATGGCGACCGGGGCGTCGTAGCGGCGGGCGAAGGCGAGGCAGGCGGCGATGTCCGACGGGTGCTGGACGTAGGCGACGGCGGACGGCTTCAGTCCGTCGTAGCGGGTGTTGTAGAGGCGGCGTGCGGTGGCGTACGCGGCGTCGGACGCGCGGATCAGGGTGCCGTCCAGGTCCTTGGAGAGTGCGCTCCAACTCGTCTTGGTGGCAGGGGACTTGGCGGCCCGGTCGGCGCCGGATGCGGCACTGGAGTTCATCGCGCCGGCTCCTCCGGCGGCCGTGCCGGACCCGGCGGGGGAAGCGCCCGCCGCGCCCTTGGTGCTGTCGCAGCCGGTGGCCAGGGCGACCGAAGTCACCGCGAGGCCGCCGCCGGTTTGCAGGAGTGTGCGCCGCTTCACTGGGATGTGTCCCCTCGTTGTTGTGCCGGCCGGCCACCGGCCCGGCCGGTGGTCGCGGGGCATTTCGCCGGGCGGCCGCTGCGCGCCTTCCCCGGCCAGGGCTCTGGGGGAGGCGCTCTCGGGGGCCCCGGGGTCAGATCTCCGGGGGCGTGCGAGTCCGTCGGCGCGCCGGTCTGCTGGCTTGTTGTCTCTTAACCCAGATGCGACAGGGCCGTTGGGGGTTCCCGGCCCGGACGGACTCGTTCCGGAAAGCTGCTCAGGCGGGGTGCGGTCCTGCGGCGGCCAGATGGCGTTCGGCATCCGTACGGGCCTGGGAACGGGCCCTGCGGGCCGCGCCGTGCCAGCCGCACGTGCAGCTCGCCAGGATGAAGGAGCCGCGTTCGGTGGTGGAGGTGTGGTGCGGAGCCGGTGGGGTGCCGGGGACGGGCCGGGGCGCGGTGCCCGGGGCGGTGGCGGGACCTGACGGTGGATGCGGGGCGCGGTCGGTCACCCTGCCACGGTAGATGAGCGGGTCAGGCGTCAGCCACGCGCCCGGGGTGACGCCCGCGTGACGGCCCCTCGGAACGGTCGTTGAACGGAGCGGTCGGAACCACGCGCGACCGTCCGGAGCGGGCCGTCCGGAGCGGACCGCCGGTGAGCGGACGGATCGGAACGGGACGGTCCGGCTCCGGCACCCGGGCCCGATCGCCCATGACACAGCGGCCGAAGGGGCTCGTACGCGATGGTGGTGCAGGGCAGGCGGGGCAGGGGCGCGGCTGCCGTGGCCGTGGCCGTGGCGTGCGGAGCGGTTCTGGCGGCGGGCGCGCTGGCGACGGGCTGTTCATCGGACGGGACGGCCGTGGACGGACTGCCGTCGGCCGGATCGGCCGTCGAGGACGTACGGCGCACCGCCGACGCGCTGCTGCGGGCCGGCGGCGCGCGGATCAGGTCGACGATGGAGACGGTGAGCGGCGGCACCCGGGTCGCGATCCGCGGCACCGGAGGCTACGACTTCCGGGCGGCCAGGGGGCAGTTGGAGCTGGTGCTGCCCGATCCCGCGGGGGAGCGCGGCGGGTCGCGGCCGCCGGTCACGGAGATCCTCGCGCCCGGCGTGCTGTACATGAAGAACCGCGGGGCGGGGGTGCCCGCCGACAAGTGGGTGCGGGTCGACGCCGCGTCGCTGGCGGACGGGAACCTGGTCACCGGGGGCGCCACCGATCCGCTGACCGCCGCCGAACTGCTGCGCGGCGCGGGGCAGGTGAGGTATCGCGGCGCCCAGCGGCTGGACGGGGTCGCGGTGCGGCACTACAGCGGGACGACGGACATCGGGGCGGCGGCGGGGGCCGCGTCGGCGCGTACGAAGCCCGCGTTGACCGCGGCGGAGAAGGGCTTCACCACGCGCCGGGTGCCGTTCGACGCGTATCTGGACGAGGCCGGCCGGCTGCGCAAGGTGCGCCAGAGCTATCACTTCGCCAACGGTTCACCGAAGGGGGCATCGGTGACATCCACCACTCAACTCGACGATTTCGGGAGGGATACCGCGGTGGAGCTGCCCGCGCGGGACGACATCTACGCGGGGAAGATCGCGGCGACCGGTCCTTAGCAGCCGAGAGGGCCCGCGGCGGCGCTTTCGATCGTCGGTTTTCGGCCTTCTGTGGTGAACTCCCGGGCGGGGGACGGGGCCTGGGAGGCGAGTGGGCCCGGTGGCGGAAATGGTCCTTCCGTGCCATGTGCGGCGTGTGCGCCCCTCCCTACGCTGGGCGGCGGCAGATGCAGCGGGGCACTCGAAGGAGGAGGTGGTGTCCGTGGCCGTGGTCCGCAATGCGGGGGTCCAGGACCACGTCGCCCTCGTCGAGATCGACCTGGCCGGGGAGTTGATGATCGCCGCGGCGGCCGCGAGCGAGGAGCGGCTGAGCCGGGACCTCATCGACGAAGTGCTGGACGTGGGCGGCTGCGGGCGGCGGGCCCGGCAGGGTGCGCGGCCGTCGGGGCAGAGCTGACGGCTGGGGGCGCAGGCGGGGCGTGCGGGCGGCGGCCGGTGCGGCGCGCGGGCCGTCAGGGTGCGGGATTCCGGGGCCGGGTGCCAGGTCGCGCGGCCGGCGTCAGGTCCGCAGCATCCGCTCGATGGCCTTCGTCGCCTCCTGGACCTTGGCGTCGATCGCCGCGGGGCCCTTCACCGCGGCGTCGGCGACGCAGTGCCGCAGGTGTTCCTCCAGGAGCTGGAGCCCGAAGGACTGCAGGCCCTTCGTGCTCGCCGAGACCTGGGTGAGTATGTCGATGCAGTAGACGTCCTCTTCGAGCATGCGCTGGAGGCCGCGGATCTGGCCCTCGATGCGGCGCAACCGCTTGAGGTGGGCGTCCTTTTGCTGGGCGTAGCCGTGAATGCCCCGGTCATGATCGGTCACGGCATTCGGGTCGCCCTGGGGGGCGGTTTTCGGCTCGGGGGTGGGGTCGGCTGCGGCGGCTGCGGTGGTGCCGTTGGTGTCGGCGTCCGTGGTCGTCATGGCCGTCTCCCGTGGTATCTCAGCGATCCATATACCCCTGGTGGGTATATGGTACCGAATTTTGCGGGCACCCGAGGTACCCCGTGCAGAGCATGCTGCCCGATGGGCGACACTGAAGGAATGCTGGTTAGCAGTGGCTGGATGATGCGCCTAGCATCAACTCGACCGAATCCGATGCACCCCGAGGATTTCACGTGCGCTTTCGTCTGACCCCCAGGGAGACGAGCTTCTACGACATGTTCGCCGCCTCTGCGGACAACATCGTCACGGGCTCCAAGCTCCTGATGGAACTGCTCGGGGCGGACGCCTCCGCGCGGGCAGAGATCGCCGAGAGGATGCGGGCGGCGGAGCACGCAGGTGACGACGCGACCCACGCGATCTTCCACCAACTGAACTCCTCCTTCATCACGCCGTTCGACCGCGAGGACATCTACAACCTCGCCTCGTCGCTCGACGACATCATGGACTTCATGGAAGAGGCCGTCGATCTGGTCGTCCTCTACAAGGTCGAGGAGCTGCCCAAGGGCGTCGACCAGCAGATCGAGGTGCTGGCGCGGGCGGCCGAGCTGACCGCGGAGGCGATGCCGAATCTGCGGACGATGTCGAACCTCACCGAATACTGGATCGAGGTCAACCGCCTGGAGAACCAGGCCGACCAGATCCACCGCAAGCTGCTCGCCCACCTCTTCAACGGCAAGTACGACGCCATCGAGGTGCTCAAGCTCAAGCAGATCGTGGACATCCTGGAAGAGGCGGCCGACGCCTTCGAGCATGTGGCCAACACCGTCGAGACCATCGCGGTAAAGGAGTCCTGAGCCCCGGCCATGGACACCTTCACACTCGTCGTGACCATCGCAGTCGCGCTCGGTTTCACCTACACCAACGGCTTTCACGACTCCGCGAACGCCATCGCGACCTCGGTCTCGACCCGCGCGCTGACGCCGCGGGCGGCGCTGGCGATGGCCGCCGTGATGAATCTCGCAGGTGCCTTCCTGGGCAGCGGGGTCGCCAAGACGGTCAGCGAAGGGCTGATCTCCACACCCGAGGGCAACAAGGGGATGGGCATCCTCTTCGCCGCGCTGGTCGGCGCGGTGGTCTGGAACCTCGTCACCTGGTACTTCGGGCTGCCGTCCTCGTCCTCGCACGCGCTGTTCGGCGGCATGGTCGGCGCGGCGCTCGCGGGGGGCACCGAAGTGATCTGGTCCGGGGTGATCGAGAAGGTCGTCCTGCCGATGTTCATCTCCCCGGTCATCGGCCTGGTGCTCGGCTATCTGGTGATGGTCGTCATCCTGTGGATGTTCCGTAAGGCCAACCCGCACAAGGCGAAGCGCGGTTTCCGCATAGCGCAGACGGTCTCGGCGGCGGGCATGGCGCTCGGGCACGGTCTCCAGGATGCCCAGAAGACGATGGGCATCGTGGTGATGGCGCTGGTCATCGCCGATGTCCAGGACGCGAACGACGCGATCCCGATCTGGGTCAAGCTGGCCTGTGCGCTCACCCTGTCGCTCGGTACGTACGCGGGCGGCTGGCGCATCATGCGCACGCTGGGGCGGCGGATCATCGAGCTGGACCCGCCGCAGGGCTTCGCCGCGGAGACCACGGCCGCATCGGTCATGTACACCGCGTCGTTCATGTTCCACGCGCCGATCTCCACCACGCACGTCATCACCTCCGCGATCATGGGCGTGGGCTCGACCAAGGGCTCGCGCGCGGTGCGCTGGGGTGTCGCCAAGAACATCGTGATGGGCTGGTTCATCACCATGCCGGCCGCGGCGGTGGTCGCGGCGCTCGCGTACTGGGTCGTCCAGCTGGCGTTCGGCTAGCGGCCGTACGCGCTCGGCCGAGGAGAGGGCCCGCCCCACCGGGAAGGTGGGGCGGGCCCTTCGTCCTGCGGTGGCACCGCCATGCAGCACCGCAGGACGTGCGGGGGCCGGCCGGGCCCGGCGGGTGGCTCAGCCGAAGCGGCCGGAGATGTAGTCCTCGGTGGCCTGGACCGACGGGTTGGAGAAGATCCGCTCGGTGTCGTCGATCTCGACCAGCTTGCCGGGCTGTCCGACGGCGGCGAGGTTGAAGAACGCGGTGCGGTCCGAGACGCGGGCCGCCTGCTGCATGTTGTGCGTCACGATGACGATCGTGAAGCGCTCCTTCAGCTCGCCGATCAGGTCCTCGACGGCGAGCGTGGAGATCGGGTCGAGCGCCGAGCAGGGCTCGTCCATCAGCAGGACCTGCGGTTCGACGGCGATGGCGCGGGCGATGCACAGCCGCTGCTGCTGGCCGCCGGACAGGCCGGAGCCGGGCTTGCCCAGGCGGTCCTTGACCTCGTTCCAGAGGTTGGCGCCCTTGAGGGACTTCTCGACGATGTCCTTGAGGTCGCTCTTCTTGTAGGTGCCGTTGAGCCGTAGCCCGGCCGCGACGTTGTCGAAGATCGACATCGTGGGGAACGGGTTCGGGCGCTGGAAGACCATGCCGACGGTGCGGCGGACCGCCACCGGGTCGACACCGGAGCCGTAGAGGTTCTCGTCGTCCAGCAGCACCTTGCCCTCGACGCGGCCGCCGGGGGTGACCTCGTGCATGCGGTTCAGGGTGCGCAGGAATGTCGACTTGCCGCAGCCGGACGGGCCGATGAAGGCGGTCACCGAGCGCGGCTCGACGCTCATGGAGATGTCGTCGATGGCTTTGTGGCTGCCGTAGTAGGCGGTGAGGCCGCTGACGTCGATTCGCTTGGCCATGGAGATCACTGCTTCTTTCGTTGCGCTGCGGTCAGCGGCCGGTTGAGGGGGCCTTCCAGCGGGCGATGCCGCGGGCCACCAGGTTGAGGACCATCACGAAGGCGATGAGGACCAGCGCCGCCGCCCATGCGCGGTCGTACGAGGCTTCGGAGCCCTGCTGCCACTGCTGGAAGACGTAGAGCGGCAGGGACTGCTGGGCGTCCTCGAAGGGGTTGCTGTTGATCGTCTTCGCGCCCCAGACCAGCAGCATCACGGGTGCGGTCTCGCCGGCGATGCGGGCGATGGCCAGCATCACGCCGGTGGTGATCCCGCCGATCGACGTCGGCAGGACGACCTTGAGGATGGTGCGCCACTTCGGGACGCCGAGGGCCAGTGACGCCTCGCGCAGCTCGTTGGGCACCAGCTTGAGCATCTCTTCGGTGGAGCGGACCACGACCGGCATCATCAGGATCGCCAGCGCCATCGAGCCGGCGAAGCCGGACGGGCCGAAGCCGAGGATCAGGATCCAGACGGAGAGGACGAACAGGCCGGCCACGATCGAGGGGATGCCGGTCATCACGTCGACGAAGAAGGTGACGACCTTGGCGAGCCTGCCGCGGCCGTACTCGACGAGGTAGATCGCGGTGAACAGGCCGAGCGGCGCCGCGATCAGGGTCGCCAGGCCGACCTGCTCCAGGGTGCCGATGATCGCGTGGTAGATGCCGCCGCCGGGCATCGCGTCCGGGAGGGTGCCCATCGAGTGGGACAGGAAGTAGCCGTCCAGGACCTTGCTGCCGCGCGCGACGGTCTCCCACAGCAGGGAGGCCAGCGGGATGACGGCCAGCAGGAACGCGATCCAGACCAGGCTGGTGGCCAGCCGGTCCTTGGCCTGCCTGCGGCCTTCGACGGCCGCGGCCAGCGCGTAGGTGCCGACGATGAAGAGCAGGGCGGCGATCAGGCCCCACTGGATCCGGCTGTCCAGGCCGGCCGCCAGGCCGATGCCGCAGCCGGCCGCGGCCGAGACCAGTGCGATGACCGGCGGGCTCCAGCGGGGGAGGCGGGCCTGCTTGAGGGAGACCGGCAGGGGGTCGCCGGGCTGCCCGGTGAGCGGCCGCCGGTCCGTCATGACGTCGGTCATCACGAGTACTCCTTGCGCCGGGCGATGATCAGGCGGGCCGCGCCGTTGACCAGCAGCGTGATCACGAAGAGGACGAGGCCGGAGGCGATCAGCGCGTCCTGGCCGAAGGTGTCGGCCTCACTGAACTTGGCGGCGATGTTCTGCGCGAAGGTGCCGCCGCCCGGGTCGAGCAGGCTGGTGCTGATCAGGAAGCTGGGCGAGAGGACCGTGGCGACGGCCATCGTCTCGCCGAGCGCGCGGCCCAGGCCGAGCATCGAGGCGCTGATGACGCCGGAGCGGCCGAAGGGGAGCACCGACATGCGGATGACTTCCCAGCGGGTGGCGCCGAGCGCCAGCGCGGCCTCCTCGTGCATCTTCGGCGCCTGGAGGAAGACCTCGCGGCTGACGCTGGTCACGATCGGCAGGATCATGATCGCGAGCAGGATGCCGACGGTGAACAGCGAGCGCGCGGCGCCGTCGCTGTAGCTGAAGATGCCGGTCCAGCCGAGGTAGTCGTCCAGCCAGCTGTAGAGGCCGGTCAGGTGCGGGACGAGGAAGAGCGCGCCCCACAGGCCGTAGATGATGCTGGGCACCGCGGCGAGCAGGTCGATGACGTAGCCGAGCGGGGAGGCCAGCCTGCGCGGGGCGTAGTGCGAGATGAACAGCGCGATGCCGACCGCGACCGGGACCGCGATGACCATGGCGAGCAGGGCGCTGACGACCGTGCCGAACGCCAGGACCGCGATGCCGAACCTGGGCTCGGTGCCGGTGGCGTTCCAGTCGAGCGTGGTGAAGAAGTTGGCGTGGTCGCCGGATATCGCGAGGACGGAGCGGTAGGTCAGGAACGCCGCTATCGCCGCCATGACCACCAGGAGGGTGATGCCGGAGCCGCGGGAGAGGCCGAGGAAGATCCGGTCACCGGGGCGTACGGCCTTGCCGGATACCGGGGAGGGCCCGGCGGCCGGCGGGGGTGGCAGGGGCGGGGCGTCGGGTGTCGAAGGCGCTTGAGGGTTCATGGTTTCTCCGGTCTGCGGAGCCCTCGGGGGGCTCCCTGTGCGGCGGTGCACCGGAAGGGCGGCGGCGCGGGGGCCGCCGCCCGGTTCGTCAGGCGAGCGTCGCGACGGTCTTGCGGACCTTGTCGGCGATCTCGGTGGGCAGCGGGGCGTAGCCCAGGTCCTTGAGCGCGGCCTGGCCGTCCTTGCTCGCGATGTAGGTGAGGAAGGACTTGGTGGCCGGCAGGGTGGCGGCCTTGTTGCCCTTGTCGCAGGCGATCTCGTACGTCACCAGGGTGATCGGGTAGGCGCCCTCGGCCTTGGTGGCGTAGTTGAGCTGGAGGGCGAGGTCGTCGCCCTTGCCGACCTGCTTGGCCTCGGCGATGGCCTTGGAGGCGTTGTCGACGGTGGCGTCGACCGGGGCCTTGGCGCCGGTGTTGATCTTGACCATGGGGATCTTGCCGGCCGTCGCGTACGACAGCTCGAAGTACGAGATCGCGCCGCTGGTCTGCTTGACCTGCGAGGAGACGCCGGCCGAGCCGGAGGCCGCCTGGCCGCCCTTGCCGTCCCAGGTCTTCGCGGGCTCGTGCTTCCAGGCGTCCGGGGCTGCGCCCTTGAGGTACTTGGTGAAGTTGTCGGTGGTGCCCGAGTCGTCGGAGCGGTGGAACGCCTGGATCTTGAGGTCGGGCAGCGAGGCGCCCGGGTTCAGCTTCTTGATCGCCGGGTCGTTCCAGTTGGTGATCTCCGAGTCGAAGATCTTGGCGAGGGTGGGGGCGTCCAGGACGAGGTTGTCCACGCCGGGGACGTTGTAGCCGACCGCGATCGGGCCGCCGACCATCGGGAGGTTGATCGCCTGGCCGCCCTTGCAGATCTTCTGGGACTTGGCGACCTCTTCGGGCTTGAGCGCCGAGTCGGATCCGGCGAAGGCCGTCTGGCCCTGCAGGAAGGTCGTGATGCCGGCGCCGGAGCCGGTCGGCTGGTAGTTGATCTCCGTGCCCTTGCAGGCGCCGGCGTAGTTCTGCACCCAGACGTCCATGGCGTTCTTCTGCGCCGACGAGCCGGAGGCACGCAGCTTGCCGGTGCCCTCGCACTTGATGCTGGCGGGGGCGGCGGAGGTGCCGGTGCCACCGGATGCGCTGGTGTCGTCGGAGCCGCACGCCGTCAGGGCCAGGGCACCGGAGACGGCGAGAGCGCCAACGGCGAGGGCGCGAACCCGGTTCTTGCGCTGAAGCTTCACTGTCGAGAGTTCCTTCCTGGGGCGCGCCGCTTCGTCGGCGTGCGGGGTGGGTCAGGAGTGTGCTGAGCCAAGTTGGCCGGGTGGCGTCTTCCGTGACGGGCGAGACGCGCACTCGGTAAGGCCGAAATTAAGCAGATCAAGTGAAGCGGCCGATGGAGGAGAGTGAACGCAGGGTGAACCTCGGCCGTCAGCTGAGGGTGTCCGGTAAGGGCGTGCATCGGCGGGGCCCGAAGGGGAATCGCTCCGTCGCTCTGTTGGATTACCGATCGGTATGGCAGCATCCGCGCCGGAGACAATGGCGCGAATCCGCGCGGACCGACCGGAGGTAACGGGTGGGGATCCAGGGGGCAGACAAGGCCGTACGGGGCGGACGGGACATGTGGGGCGCAGCGGGCAGGGCCGCGGCCGGTGCGGCGGTGGTGCTGTGCGCCACGGGACTGCTCGGCGGCCTGGCACCCGCGGCGTACGCGAGCGCGGGCGCCGGGGCCGACGGCCCCGGCGGCGGCCGCACGGCGAGCCGGCCCGGCGGAGCCGCGGACGGCGGGCAGGCCGCGGCGGCCGACCGGCGCCTCGAAGAGGTCCACCGGAAGATCGAGGACCTCTACCGCAAGGCCGAACAGGCCACCGACGCCTACAACGGCGCCAAGGAGCAGGTCGAGGTCCAGCAGAAAGAGATCGTCAAGCTGGCGCGGACCATCGACGGCACCCAGCGAAAGCTGGCCGCGCTCAAGCGGCAGGCCGGTGCGCTGGCCAGTGCGCAGTACCGCGGCGGCGGCATTCCGGCCGAGGCCCGGCTGATGCTGGACGGCGACCCCGAGGGATTTCTCGACAACGCGACGCTGGCCCGTAAGGGACAGCACGCGGCCAAAAGCGTCATCGGCCAACTCACGCGCCTGAAGGCCGACTTGCAGGATTACGCCGATGCGGCGACGGACCGCTGGGAGCGGCTCGACGCGAACCGCGAGAAGAAGGAAAAGGCGCAGCGGGACATCGAGAAGAAGATCGGTGAGGCGAAGAAGCTGGAATCCCGGCTCGCCGCAAAGGAAAAGGCCCGGCTGAAAAAGCTGGAGGACGCGCAGGCCCTTGCCGAACAGCAGAAATGGCTCGACTCCGGCGCGCTGGCGGAGATCAGCAACAAGGCGTCAGCGGCCGGAAAGAAAGCCCTCGCCTTCGCAACCGCGCAGATCGGCAAGGATTACGTGTGGGGCGCCGTGGGCCCCGACACCTTCGACTGCTCGGGCCTGACGCTGCGCGCCTGGCAGGCCGGCGGCACCACCATCCCACGCACGTCGCAGGAGCAGTGGCGCCAACTGCCCAGGGTCGAGGTCAAGGACATGCGGCCCGGGGACCTGATCATCTATTTCTCCGATGCCAGCCACGTCGGGATGTATCTGGGGGACGGTGCCATCGTGCACGCGCCGCGGCCGGGCCGGCAGGTCACCATCGCGGGCGCGGGGTCGATGCCGATCCTGGGAGTCGTGCGGCCCGATAAATGACCGGATCGATGGTTAAGGGCTGATCCGTAACTCCGGTCGGCGCGGGATACCGTACGGCCCTTACCGGAGGGTTGCCGGGCCGTCGCGCCATGCGGTCGGAGGGGTGATGTTCGTCATTCGCTTTCCGCTTGCTCCAGGTCAAATGGCTTATGCGGTGCGGCATATGACGATGGCCGATTGCCGTCGGTCATTCCGTCCCCCTGGGGAGTGGCGCTATGGTCGCACTCTCAGTGCCCGGCGGCGCCCCGCTCCATGACCACGAGCGGCGCACGACCGGGCACGCTGGTGCGCCGGTCGGCGCGCCTGTGCACCCTCGGGGGGAGGGAAGGAAGCAGAGCCATGCCCGTACCCGCATCGCACCAGCGGACGGCCGTGCTGCCGCACCAGGCGGCGCCGGCGGACGACGCCTGCGCCGGCGCCCTGCGCGAGCGGAGTGCACCGGCGGCGGGGAGCGCCATGGACCGGGCGGCGCAGCGCGGGCCGTGGGCCGCGGCGGACACGGCGGGCCGCGACCCGGCGCCCGACGCGGGGCCCAGGGCGGCGGATCCGGCCGAGCCCCAGGCCGCGGACAACGGATCGGGCCCCGCCCTGACCCTGCTCCTCATCGGGGACGACCCCAGCAGCACCGTCCCCGACATGTGGGACTGGGCGGGCCGCAAGCTGCGGCTGCGCACCGCCCGCAACCTCACCGAAGCGGCCCGGCTGCTCACCGACGACGTGCACTGCATCCTGCTCGACCTGGCACCGGCCGAGGGCCCCGACCGGGCCGAGCGCGGTGCGGACGAAGCGGCGGACGGCGCGGGCCGGGACGACGAACTGGGCACCCTGCGCGCCGTCCTGCGGATGGCGCCCGCGCACGCCGTCCTGGTGATGACGCCGGAGACGGACGCCGAGCGGGCCGCCGAAGCGGTGCGGGTCGGCGCCCAGGACTACCTCTTCCGCGACGAGCTGGACGGCGCGGTGCTCAGCCGCGCGGTGCGCTACGCCGTCGAACGCAAGCGCGCCGACCTCGCGCAGCGCCAGCTCACCGAATCGCGGCTGCGCGCCCAGGAGAACGCCCGGCTGGAGCGCGGGCTGCTGCCCACGCCGCTGCTGGAGGGCTCCGACCTGCGCTTCGCGGCCCGCTACCGCCCCGGCCGCAGCCGCGCGCTGCTCGGCGGCGACTTCTACGACACCGTGCGCACCGCCGACGGCACCGTGCACGCCATGATCGGCGACGTCTGCGGCCACGGCCCCGACGAGGCCGCGCTCGGCGTCGAACTCCGCATCGCCTGGCGCGCGTTGACCTTCGCGGGACTGTGCGGCGACGAACTGCTCTCCACCCTCCAGAAGGTCCTGGAGCACGAACGCGCCGACGACGAGATCTTCGCGACGCTGTGCACCGTCGACATCTCGCCGGACGGCCGCCGCGCCGGCCTGTGCCTGGCCGGCCACCCCGCGCCGCTGCTGGCCCGCGCGGGATTGCCGCCACGGCTGCTCCCGTACGAGTCCGGCGGGCCCGCGCTGGGGCTGCTGCCGCACGCCCGCTGGCCGCGCCGGCAGGTCGAGCTGGGCGGCGCCTGGAGCCTGATGATGTACACCGACGGCCTGATCGAGGGCCACGTCGGCGAGGGCAAGCAGCGTCTTGGCCAGGAGGGCATGGCCGAGCTGGTCGGCCGGCAGATGGCGGCCGG
Organism: Streptomyces pinistramenti; assembly: GCF_020564935.1. Classification (GTDB taxonomy): domain Bacteria; phylum Actinomycetota; class Actinomycetes; order Streptomycetales; family Streptomycetaceae; genus Streptomyces; species Streptomyces pinistramenti. Next base: position 6,684 of record NZ_JAJCXB010000069.1, on the reverse strand, counting down.
GCTCACCGGCGAGGAGCTGCTGGACGCCGCGATGACGGAGGTGCGCGACCTCAACGGCGGCGAGCTGACCGACGATGTCGCGGTACTGCTGCTGGACCGCAGGAAGGGCTGACGGCGGCCCCGCACGCCGTGCGGGGGCACAGGCCGCTCAGCGGCCGCCGTTGTACGGACCGTAAGGGCCGTCCGAGCTGGAGCCGCCGCGGCGCGGGCCCCTGCCGCCGGCGACCTGCTTGAGCGCAGGACGGACGTCGACGGTGTAGACGATCACCGCGATCACGCCGATGATCGGCAGGAACGACATCAGCGGCAGCAGGAACAGCAGCGCGGTGGCGATGACCAGGAAGACCAGCCACATGCCCTTGGTCTGCTTGCTCGCCGCGCGGTACGCGTCCTCGCGGCGGGTGGCCGCGTCGATCAGCATCACGGCGGCGTAGACCCCCAGAGCCAGCTGCACCCAGCTCAGAATGCTCTGGAACCCGTAAATCAGCACGCTCTCCACCACCGTCTCGACTCGCTGCTACGCGGCCCACCGTACCCGGACAACGGGCCGGACACCCGAAGTGTGCCCGGCCCGCACGAGGTCCGCCGTATCGTCACTGCGCGGGCGGCGGGGTCTTCTTCGTGGCCGGCTTGCGCGGCGCGGCCTTCTTCGCCTCGGCGGGCTTCGCGTCGGGCTTCGCCGTCGGCTTCGGCACCGAGCCGGCGCCCGCGGGCCTCGCTGCGGTCCTGCTGTCCGCCTTGGCGCCGGCGGTGCCGTTCGCCGTGCCGTTCGCCTTCGGGACGGTCTTCGGCTCGGTCTTCGGGGCCGGCTCGGGCTCGATCACGACGGCCAGCTCCTCGACCTGGCCCGCGGCCTCGCCGCGCCAGCTCTGCACCGCACCGCGGCCGCGCTCGGCCAGCCCGTCGTACGTCTCGCGCGCCCGCACCGCGTACTCGGCGGCCCGGCCGACGCCCTGGAGTGCCAGGCCCTGCGCCTGCTCGCGGATCTTCTTCAGGTCGGTGTCGAGCGTGCCCAGCAGCTCGGTCAGCTTGTCCTGCGCGTCCTTGGCCTGCTTGGCGACCCGCTCCTGGACCTCCTTGGGGTCCGTGGCGCGCACCGCATCGAAGTGCTTGGGCGCCTCGGTCCTGATCTTCTCGACCAGCACCGGAACCTCGCCGAGCTTCTCGGCCGCCAGGTCGGCGGTGCCGGCGATGGCGTACAGCGGGGTCGGGTCGGTCAGGGTCTTGCGGAGGTCATCGGTGATGGCCATGACGTGGTTCCTCCTGCTGTCGGGACGTCGTGTGCTCAGGTGGCGTGGGGGCCGCCGGCGGTCTCTACCTCGCGGGAGTCCGCGCCGCGCCCGCCGTCGTGCCCGCTCTCGGTGCCGTCCGTGCCGCCGCTCCCGATGCCGTTCTCCTTGCGGAACGACTCGTAGATCTGCAGCAGGACCTGCTTCTGCTTCTCGTTGAGCGCGGGGTCGGTGAGTATCGCGGTCTGCACCCCGACCCCGTCGAGCCCTTGCCGCTCGTCGAGAATCCCGGCCTGCACGTACAGCGTCTCGGCGGAGATCCGCAGCGCCTTGGCCAGCTGCTGCAGAATCTCCGCGCTCGGTTTGCGCAGCCCGCGCTCGATCTGGCTGAGGTACGGGTTGGACACCCCCGCGGCATCCGCGAGCTGCCGCAGGCTCAGCTGCGCCGTGCGCCGCTGTTCCCGCAGGAACTCTCCGAGGTTGCCGACGTTGAGTGAGGCCATGCCGCCATCGTGCAACAGCGTGCTAACTATTGCAAGCAAGCGCTTGCGGGAGTGTAGCGTCCGGGTGGGGGCGGCGCGACCGAGCACGGTGGGCCGCTTCGGTGCTCAGCGGGCGCAGGCCGGCCCGCTTCAGTCGAGGACCGCGGTGGCCTCGATCTCGACCAGGTGGGAGGGGACGTCCAGTGCCGCTACGCCCAGGAGCGTGGCCGGGGCGACCGGGGTGACTCCCAGGTGTGCGGCCACGCGGGAGATTCCGTCCAGGAGGTGCGGCATCTTGTCGGGGGTCCGGTCGACGACGTAGGCGGTCAGTTTCGCCACGTCGTGGAAGGAGCCGCCGGTCTCGGCCAGGGCGGTGCCGATGTTGAGGTAGCACTGCTCGACCTGCGCGGCGAGGTCGCCTTCGCCGACCGTGACCCCCTCGGCGTTCCAGGCGACCTGCCCGGCGATGAAGACCAGTTTCGTCCCGGATGCGATCGACACCTGCCGGTAGACGTCGATCTTCGGCAGTCCGCCGGGGCTCATCAGGGTGACGGCCATGCTGCCTGCCTTCTTGTCATGAGACGCCCGTGGTCGGTCTCTTGTGGTGACTCGGGAACCGTAGGAGAGTGGCGGCCGGCAGGGAAGAACGCACTCTTCGGTGACGGGGGAACCTCATGGTGACCAAGCCGTTCCCGGGCTCGCCCGAGGACGAAGCGGACCTGACGCGCGCGGACTCGCTGGCGCGGGAGATCTTCTCGGACATCGCCAACAAGTGGGCGCTCCTGATCATCGAAGCGCTGGGCGAACGCACCCTGCGCTTCACCGAACTGCGCAACGGCACCGAGGGCATCAGCCACAAGATGCTCACCCAGAACCTGCGCATGCTGGAGCGCAACGGCCTGGTCGAGCGGTGCGTGCACCCCACCGTGCCGCCCCGGGTCGAGTACACGCTCACGGAGCCGGGCCGCGCCCTCCAGGCAACGGTGGACGGCATGTGCGACTGGACCCACCGGCACCTCGGTCACATCGAGACCGCCCGCCGCCGCTTCGACGCCTGACGGCCGGCGCACCGACCTGCGCAGCCGTCGGCCGTATCCCGTACCGGGAGTTACGGAACCGGCCCGGGGCGTACGCGTGCGCCGGCGTCCTGGGCGGCGGCGGCGATGTCCTGGAGTGCGGCGAGGTGCCGGGTCAGGGCGTCGTGCCCGGCGGGGGTGAGGGAGAGCCAGGTGCGGGGGCGCTTGCCGACGTAGCCCTTGCGGATGCCGACGTAGCCTGCGGCCTCCAGCGCCGACGCGGTCTTGCTGAGGACCGAGTCGGACACCTGGCAGCAGTCGCGCACCGCCGCGAACTCCGCTTCGTCGCAGGCCGAGAGGAAGGCCGCGACGGCAAGGCGGGTGGGGTGGTGGATCGTCTCGTCGAGAGCGGGCTCTCTCGGTTCCGGCGTACCGGCGTCGCCGGTCATGCCAGGTCCTCCAACTGCTGCCGGATCGCGGCGTTGCGCCACAGGCTCGCCGCCCAGACGCCGAGGCCGCCGACGGTGAACGCGGCGAGGCGGGTGGTGGGCCCGTCGGCTCCGAGCTGCCAGCACACCAGCCAGGTCAGGCCCATGGCTGCGAAGACGGGGAGGCTCGTGGCGCGATTGCGCTTGACGCGCGCGGCCCAGGACTCCGTCACCATGACCCCGCTGCTCCGCTGCCCGGCGCGGATGAGTATGCGGATCACCACCAGTCCGGCGAGCGACAGCAGGAGCGAGAGCAGTGTCGCGAAGCCCCTGCCGTTGCCCCAGAAGTCGACGGCCCTGGGGACGATCAGCACGGCCGCGGCCGCAGGGCCGAACCAGGCGGGGGTGATCCGGGCCCGGAGGGCGGCCCGGGTGCGGGCGATGTCGACGCCCTGCAGGGTGCTCGCCGCGCCGTGGGCCGACGGGGCGGTGGCGTACGGGCCGCCGTCGGGGGTGTTCTCCTGTGCCGGCATGGAGCGCTCCTGGTGTTCCGTGGGCGTGCGGCCGGTGCTTCCGTGACCGCGTGCGTGGTCGGCTGCGCGATCAGGTTTCGTGACCGGCTTGTGTGCGCCATCCTGGCATATATTTTCCGCACTGGAAAGTTGTTTCCTGGCGGCTGGGTTCCGGTCTGTGATGGGTCCTGCGGCGAGGGGGCGGCGGGGCAGGTGTCGGGCCGTTGTCGGTGGTGGGGCGCGGGTGTCGGTGGGGTGTCGGTGCCGGGCGTGAGGCTGGGGGTGTGGCGGAAGTCGTCCTGTGGGGCGGTCGGTTGGGATGTCCGATGGCGCGTCCCGTGATGCGTCCCGTGGGGTGCGGGCCGACTCCGCCGCTGATCACGTCGAGTGTCAGTACGCCGAGCACAAGGAGACCGTCATGACCGTCGCCGACCACGACAGCCCGTGGGACGTCCGCGGGCTGCCGCCTGCCGAGGGCAAGAAGTTCCTGGTCACCGGGGGCAATGCGGGGATCGGGTACTTCGTTGCCGAGCAGCTCGCCGGCACCGGGGCCACCGTCGTCCTCGGCAGCAGGAACGCGGCGAAGGCCGCGGCCGCCATGGACTCGATCCGCTCCCGCGTGCCCGGCGCGCGGGTGCGCCACCTCCGCCTTGATCTTGCCGATCTGCCGTCCCTCAAGGGTTCCGTGGACGCGCTGGGCCCCGGCGGCCTCGACGCCGTCGTCCACAACGCCGGGGTGCTGATCGAGGGCCCGCGGCGCACGGAGACCCCGGACGGGCACGAGATGATGTTCGGGACCAACCACCTCGGCCACTTCGCGCTGACCCGGTGGCTGATGCCCCTGCTCGCGGCCGCGCCCGGCAGCCGCGTCGTCACCACCGGCAGCTTCGCCGCCAGGTCCGTCCGGCTGGACCTCGACGACCTCCAGAGCACCCGCGACTACCGGCCGAAAGACACCTACGCGCGGTCGAAGCTGGCGCAGATGCTCTTCGGCTTCGCGCTCGACCGGCGCCTGCGGGCGGCCGGCGGCACGACGCTGAGCGTGGTGACCCACCCCGGCGGCGCGCTCGACTCGCTGACCCCCGACCGGCCTTCGGTGCAGGAGCGGACCACCGGCGAGCGGCTGCGCGGCGCGCCCGCCGGTCTGCTGCTCCAGGGCAAGGAAGCCGCCGCGTGGCCCGCCGTGCGGGCGGTGCTCGACCCGTCCGTGCGCGGCGGCCAGATGTGGGGCCCCCGGGTGTTCGGGCTGCGCGGAGCGCCGAGGCCCGAACCCGTACGGGGACACTTCGCCGATGCCGCGGTCGCGGAGCGGCTGTGGGACGCCAGTGCCGAACTGGCCGGGGTGGACGCGGAGTTGGGCATCGGATGAGGGGTGGGTGCCTGGAGTGCAGTGGTGCGGGCCCGTGCGGCGGGTTTTTCCGCGCACTCCTTGCGCTCCGTACATGGGCGACCGGCTTACTTCCGGGGCACCCGGGGGTCTCGGTGCACGGGATTCTGACGTCTTCCTGATGGCCCATGGCGAAACTCCTCGATTTGAATTCTCGATGGCTGCCATTTCTCTTTGCATGAGCCGCACGACCACAGCCACACGTCCGACCCCAGACCTGTGGTGGAGGTGTCTTTCCACAAGTAGGGCCGCCCGCATTGGGGGTTGGGACAAAGCGGAGGCTGAGGCACTTCGGTGACCTTCCGTAGGAAGTACGCGGGGATAGCCTTGTGCCTCTGCGGTTCGCCGGTGCGACGGCACGGAGTGCGCCACCCCTTTGGGTGACCCGTGTCGCCCCTTCCCGTAGCGCACTACCAGGGAAGGAAGGCATGGGTGCCGTCCAGTTCCTTTTGACCTATTCCAGGAAAGCTGCCCGAATTGCGGACAGGTCATAAAGCCCTGCGAGGCTGGTTGGCGGTCGGGGGTCTTCTGGATGCCCGTAGACCTTGTGCAGAAGGCCGTAGTGAAGGGTTTCCTTCACGGCCTCCATGTCTCTCGCTTCGATGCCCTCGTTGAGTGCTCTGCTGATCTGCACCCAGTACCTGCACGATGGCCCGCACAGGCCGGTGCGGGGCGTGGTGAGGGGGCCATTGGGAATATCGTCGGGAGTCTTCGGCATCAGCCAATCCGCCGGGTCGATTCGGTGTGTCCGCCGTTGGTTGGGCAGTTGCGGGCCGTCCGGACTGTCAGGGCCGGCGGTACCGGTCGCCCCTTCCCGCCCCGCCTTGCCGTCCGGCAGGCGGGGCGGGTGCGTTGTCCAACACCGGTACCAGCCGGTCGTAGAGGTTGAGTGCCGCCGCGATCTGCTGGGCTGCCGCGGCCGGGAACGGCTGGTCGATCATCACGTGGGGCGCACCGCCTCGGCGGGCCGCGCCCCATACGGCGACGGTGTGGCCGAAGCCGAGCAGGGAGTCGCGCAGCATCCGGGCCGCCATGACCCCTTCGGCCTCCAGCGCCGACGCCGGGGGCCGGGCCGGGTTCGGCCGGTGGGGAAGGTGGTAGCGGCTTTTCCAGAGCAGTTCCGCGATACGTGACACCACTTGCGGTTCCGCGGTGCCCAGCGGGATTCCCGGGTACAGGGGCGTGATGCCGTCGGGGGCGAGGAGCTGGCGTTCGCCGATGGCGTCGATGCGGAGGTGCGCCACGTCGGCCGCGTCCAACAGCCGCATGACGGCGGACTGCTCGGTGCAGCGGGTCACCGGGTGGCCCCGAAACCAGCCGTCTCCGCCAACGGCGCCCACGAGAACAGCAGTTGGCATCCAAAGCGGCGCAGATGCTTCACCTCCGGATACCGCTGTTCATGCTCGACGGACAAGGCATTGGGCCAGCGGACGATGACCACCTCCACCTCACCCCGCTCCGCCAACTCCCGCACCCGCAGCCACCCACTGCGCCGCTGGGGAACGGGATCACCGAACGGATCGGTGATCACCGTGACAACCTCCAGGCCGCGCGCGGCCGCGAAATCACGGCCCTCCTGCTCCGCCCGCTCCTCGGCCACCCCGACAACGGCACCACGCCGGGCGGCACA
>NZ_JAJCXB010000068.1 GCF_020564935.1 Streptomyces pinistramenti | reverse complement strand
GGATCCGCAGTGGAGGGCGGATCCGCGGGCCACGGCCCGTCGGCACTCCCCCGCTCCCCCGATACGGAGGACGAGGCGGCGCGGGCCGGCAGTGCAGGCCGCAGCCGTGGCCGAACTCACGCCGTCCGCACGGCAGATGGGGCGGCAGTTCTGCGGCGTCCCGGCATGACAAAAGCCCCTGCCGAAGCAAGGGCCTTTCTCTTTTCTGTACCCCCGACCGGATTCGAACCGGCGCTACCGCCTTGAGAGGGCGGCGTGCTAGGCCGCTACACAACGGGGGCCTGTTTTCTTGCAGTTGAGCCGTAATACAACGCTCTGCGCTGGGCTACCAGGACTCGAACCTAGACTAACGGAACCAGAAACCGTCGTGCTGCCAATTACACCATAGCCCATGGTGGTTTAGACCAGTACCCCCGACCGGATTCGAACCGGCGCTACCGCCTTGAGAGGGCGGCGTGCTAGGCCGCTACACAACGGGGGCCCTAGCGATCCTCACATCGGCACATCCGGGAGCGACCCGAAGGTAACGGAAAGAAAGGATCTGTACCCCCGACCGGATTCGAACCGGCGCTACCGCCTTGAGAGGGCGGCGTGCTAGGCCGCTACACAACGGGGGCCTGATACTGCGATCAAGAGAACTTCGAATCCTCGAATTGAGGAAGATCTCTTGCTGGGCTACCAGGACTCGAACCTAGACTAACGGAACCAGAAACCGTCGTGCTGCCAATTACACCATAGCCCACCAAAACACAACCCCCCGTGGGGAGTTTGTTCGGCTTGCGCTTTCCTGCCGGGCCTCTCGGCCCTCTCGGGCGGCGCAGGAAGAACATTACCTGAAGGTGGACGGGGCTCCAAAACCGATATGCCCAGCCGGCAGACGGGGCAGATCGGTCAGACTCGCGACCCGCTCTGTGCCGCCCGGACTCGGCGTCCCCGGCCGGGCGCCGGGGGTCGGCCGACCCAGTCCTTGACGGGCTCGGTGTCGAGTGAGATGCCGACCGGCTCGGGGATCTCGACCGGTGTACCGAGCCGCACCGTCACCGCCTGGTCGTGACGGTCGCCGTCAGGCTTCGAGAAGGCGGTGACCGCGCCGCTGTCCCGATCGATCAGCAGGTACACAGGGGTGCCGGTCTCCGCGTACGCGCGAGGCTTGTCGTGACGGTCCCGGCGGTCGGCATCGCGGTCGTACGAGGTGACCTGCACAGCCATCAGGACGGGCGCGGGGTCGACCCACTCGCCTTGGCCGGTGAAGGAGCCCGGTGGCGCGAGCACGGCGTCAGGCGGGCGCGGCCTTCGCGGTAGGTCTGAACTCCAGGCGCACTCCTTCGGCTGTGCGCGCGGCGAGCCGGGCCGGCTCTTCGAATGCGTCGAGCAGCATGTGCGGTCGGTCAGCGAGCGCGGTCATGGTCGGCCCTCCTTGTGTCCGTGCGGCCATCGCGCCCTCCGGAGGTCGCGTGCGGCCCGGATACAGCGAGGGCCCGGAAGCCGTGGTGGCTTCCGGGCCCTCGGGGTGCGGGCGAGGTCAGCCCGCGAGCTTGGCCAGGGCTGCGTCGATGCGCTGGACGGTGCGCTCCTTGCCGAGGATCTCCAGGGACTCGAAGAGCGGCAGGCCGACCGTGCGGCCGGTGACGGCGACGCGGACCGGGGCCTGGGCCTTGCCGAGCTTGAGGCCGTGCTCCTCGCCCGCGGCGAGCACCGCGTTCTTGAGGGACTCGGGGCTGGTCCAGTCGGCGTCCAGCAGCTTGGCGCGGGCGGCGGTGAGCAGGGCCGCCGGGTCGCCCTTCATCGCCTTCGTCCAGGACGCCTCGTCCTCGACCGGCTCCTTGCGGAAGAGGAAGTCGACGTTGGCGGTGATGTCCGAGAGGACCGTCACACGGGTCTGGGCGTGCGGGGCGATGGCCTGCCAGGCGGCCTCGTCGAAGTCCTCGGGGGCCCAGTTGGCGTGCGGGGCGCGCAGCCACGGCTCGCAGGCCGCGATGAAGGACTTGGTGTCCAGCTGCCGGATGTGGTCGGCGTTGATCGCCTCGGCCTTCTTGAGGTCGAAGCGGGCGGGGTTGGCGTTGACGTCCGCGATGTCGAACTTCTCGACGAGTTCGGCGACCGAGAAGATGTCCTGGTCGGCGGAGAACGACCAGCCCAGCAGCGCCAGGTAGTTGAGCAGGCCCTCGGGGAGGAAGCCGCGCTCGCGGTAGAGGTTGAGGGACGCCTGCGGGTCGCGCTTGGAGAGCTTCTTGTTGCCCTCGCCCATGACGTACGGGAGGTGGCCGAAGGCCGGGATCTCCTTGGCGAATCCCAGCTCGATCAGCGCCTTGTAGAGGGCGATCTGGCGGGGGGTGGAGGAGAGCAGGTCCTCGCCGCGCAGGACGTGGGTGATCTCCATCAGGGCGTCGTCGACGGGGTTGACGAGCGTGTAGAGGGGCGCGCCGTTGGCCCGGACGATGCCGTAGTCCGGGACGTTCTCGGGGGTGAAGGTCAGTTCGCCGCGGACGAGGTCGGTGAAGGTGATCGTCTCGTCGGGCATCCGGAAGCGGACGATCGAGCTGCGGCCCTCGGCCTCGTAGGCGGCCTTCTGCTCGTCGGTCAGGGTGCGGCAGGTGCCGTCGTAGCCGGAGGGCTTGCCGGCCTTGCGGGCGGCGTCGCGGCGCGCGTCCAGCTCTTCGGTGGTGCAGTAGCAGTGGTAGGCGTGGCCGGCGGCGAGCAGCTTGTCGGCGACGTCCTTGTAGAGGTCCATCCGCTGGGACTGGCGGTACGGCGCGTGCGGGCCGCCGACCTCCGGGCCCTCGTCCCAGTCGAAGCCCAGCCAGCGCATGGAGTCCAGCAGCTGATTGTAGGACTCCTCGGAGTCGCGGGCCGCGTCGGTGTCCTCGATGCGGAAGACCAGAGTGCCTTGGTGGTGCCGGGCGAACGCCCAGTTGAACAGGGCGGTGCGGACCAGGCCCACGTGGGGATTGCCGGTCGGGGAGGGACAGAAACGGACGCGGACGGGGGTCGCGTTAGCCACGCTTGATCACCTTGTTGGTGAGAGTGCCGATGCCTTCGATGGTGACGGCGACCTCGTCGCCGACGTTGAGCGGGCCGACTCCGGCCGGGGTGCCCGTGAGGATGACGTCGCCGGGGAGCAGGGTCATCGCCTCGGTGATGTGGACGATCAGGTCCTCGATCGGGCGGATCAGGTCGCTGGTGCGGCCGAGCTGGCGCTGTTCACCGTTGACCGTGCACTGGACGGCGAGGCCGGCGGCGACGTCGCCCGGGGTCAGTTCGGTCTCGATCCAGGGGCCGAGCGGGCAGGAGGTGTCGAAGCCCTTGGCGCGCGTCCACTGCTTCTCGCGCCGCTGGATGTCCCGCGCGGTGACGTCGTTGGCGCAGGTGTAGCCGAGGATGACGTCCTTGACGCGTTCCCTGGGCACCTCGCGGCACATCCGGCCGATGACGACGGCCAGTTCCGCTTCGTGGTGCACCTCCTGGGAGAAGGAGGGGTACGCGATGGGGTCGCCGGGGCCGATCACGGAGGTGGAGGGCTTGAGGAAGACGACCGGGATGTCGGGGACGTCGTTGCCCAGTTCCGCGGCGTGTTCGGCGTAGTTGCGGCCGATCGCGAGGACCTTGTTGGGGAGCACCGGGGGCAGCAGGCGGACCTTGTCGAGCGGGACCTTCTGGCCGGAGCGCTCGAATTCCGCGAACGGATGCCCCTTGATGACGTCGAGTTCGTCGCCCTCTAGGACGCCGAAGCCGACGTTGCCGTCGATGGAGAATCTGGCAATGCGCACGGGTGCCGCTGCCCCTCATTGATCACTGGCCGGAGTTGACACTCCAGGCTAACGCGGGGCCGCGGCCGTTCCGCTGCGGTACTACGCCGTGACGTCCTGCTGAGGCGCGTCCATGAGGACGGTGCGGCGGGGGTTGGCGGTCTGCGTCGGCAGTTCGACGGTGTGCTCCGGGGCCTCGGCCGCTGCGGTGTTCAGCTCGTCGGCGTCCTTGAGGTGCGCCAGCGTGGTGCGCCGCGGGTTGGCTATGTTGCGGAACATCATCGTGGTCTTCACTGCTTCACGCCTCGCGTATGTCGGTGGTGGAAAGGGGAACTCACGGGGAGTCGCCCCTTGTCATTGTGGGCACCTGTGTAAAGCGTCAGGCTAAGCGGGCTATTCCCTGCGATGCCGTGGGAAAGTCCGCGATCTTCCTGTGAGTTTCCTCACGGAGGGTGTGACAAAAGCCGCATTTCCCATGATCAACATCCATGGGTAAATGAGACGTAAGGCGATTAAAGGCGCCATTCCGCCCCCGATCACCGCACCTGGGACAGCCGGAACCGGCGAACGACTCGCGGGCATAAGTCCGTTATCGCCCGCGGAACCCTCTACGTGTCGTGACACGGTCCGCACATTGCGTCACCCATGTCACAGGGCACGGCTCCGCTCTTGTTGGAGATCCGGCACTGTGCTGGAATTCCACGGACCGCCGCACGTTTCAGCCGGCGCGCAGGGCGCGAAGTAGCGCAGCGCGGTGGTGTTGCTCTCTCGGCCAGAGAGGGAAGCCCGCCGGTCACTCACGACCGCCACGGGGGACTTGCGGTCCCCCACGACTCGACACCGTCCCGCCGTCATGCGGAGGGACGCCTGGTCCAGAGGTTGCGACGCTAGTGCAGGGACGTTTCAAGAGGGATGGCACAGAGCCTCCCCAGGCCCGCAAGGGGCGAGGGGAAGCTGCGGCGGAGCCGGAGCTGCGCGGCGGGACCGACCGCGCCTCCTCTCCCCAGCGTGCCCAGGGCAACGGCCCGGTGGGCGGCACGGCGCCGTCCGACCGGAACGGCCAGGCGGCCGGCGCCGACTCCGCCGAGCGCAGCACGCCCAAGGAGCCGAAGAGCCCGAGCGGCCCCGGCTCCCGTATGGCGCTGCGCAACTGGCGCATCAGCACCCGTCTGATCTCCCTGCTCGCGCTTCCCGTGGTCGCCGCGACCTCGCTGGGCGCCATCCGTATCCAGGACTCGATGGAGAACATCGATCAGCTGGACAAGATGGAAATGCTCACCGAGATGACGCGGCAGGCGACCGAACTCGCCGACGCGCTTCAGATGGAACGGGACAAGTCGGCGGGCCCGCTGGCCGGTTCGGGCAACACCAAGGACGACACGAACGTCGTCGCGCCGCGGGAGGCCACCGACCGCGCCCGCACCTCGTTCGACGACGCCACCGGCGACATCCAGGGCGAAGACGCCACGATGACCGGTGTGCGGGCCACCGTCCTGGAGATCGGGCGTCAGCTCAACACCCTGAACGAGATCCGCAGCAACGCCTACAAGGACGGCGACAACGCCGCCCGGACGATCACCAGTTACAACCAGCTGATCGACTCGCTGCTCTCGCTCTCCCAGGACATGGCGCAGGCGACCAGCAACCCGGAGATGATCCGCAGCACCCGTGCCCTGGCGGCGTTCTCGTCCGCCAAGGAGTACGCGTCCATGCAGCGTGCCCTGGTCAGCGCCGGTCTCGCGCACAAGGGCGGCCCCCAGCTCTCCGCCAACGACCGGCTCGCCGGCCGCACCGCCGAGGACGACGAGAAGGCCGCGCGGGACCGCTTCTCGCAGATCTACGCGAACAACGCCGGTGCGCTGACCCGCGGCCTGGACGGCAACAACGACGAGATCAAGGCCGCGGTCGCCTTCGCGCACCGCGCCTTCGCGAGCGGCAGCGGCATCCGCAGCCAGGAGTACAAGTACCTGGACTGGTACGACTCCGACACCGTCAAGATCGACGAGATGTCGCGCATCGAGACCTCGCTGCTCACCGAGATGGAGCAGAACTCCCGCGAGCTGCGCAACAGTGCCTCCCGGGACGCGATCATCAACGGTGCGCTGATCCTGCTCGTCCTCGGCGTCTCGCTGGTCGGCGCGTTCGTCGTCGCCCGGTCCATGGTCCGCTCGCTGCGCCGCCTCCAGGACACCGCGCAGAAGGTCGCCCAGGACCGGCTGCCCGAGCTGGTCAAGCAGCTCTCCGACACCGACCCGCAGGACGTGGACACCTCCGTCGAGTCGGTCGGTGTGCACAGCAAGGACGAGATCGGCCGGGTGGCCGCGGCCTTCGACGACGTGCACCGCGAGGCCGTCCGGCTGGCGTCCGAGCAGGCGCTGCTGCGGGGCAACGTCAACGCGATGTTCACCAACCTCTCGCGCCGCAGCCAGGGCCTCATCCAGCGCCAGCTGTCGCTGATCTCCGAACTGGAGTCCCGCGAGGCCGACCCGGACCAGCTCTCCTCGCTCTTCAAGCTCGACCACCTCGCGACCCGTATGCGCCGTAACGGCGAGAACCTCCTCGTCCTCGCGGGCGAGGAGCCGGGCCGCCGCTGGACCCGTCCGGTGCCGCTGGTCGACGTCCTGCGTGCGGCCGCTTCCGAGGTGGAGCAGTACGAGCGGATCGAGCTGAACGCCGTTCCGCAGACCGAGGTCGCAGGGCGGGTCGTCAACGACCTCGTGCACCTGCTCGCCGAGCTGCTGGAGAACGCCACGTCGTTCTCCTCGCCGCAGACCAAGGTCAAGGTCACCGGTCACGCGCTGCCCGACGGCCGGGTGCTGGTCGAGATCCACGACACCGGTATCGGCCTGTCGCCCGAGGACCTGTCGGCGATCAACGAGCGGCTGGCGAGCCCGCCGACCGTGGACGTCTCGGTCTCCCGCCGGATGGGCCTGTTCGTGGTCGGCCGGCTGTCGCTGCGGCACGGCATCCGTATCCAGCTGCGTCCGTCCGACTCCGGCGGCACCACCGCCCTGGTGATGCTGCCGGTCGATGTCGCGCAGGGCGGCAAGAAGCCGGCTCCGAGCACCGCCAAGAGCGTGGGCGCATCGGATGTCGGCGGCCCCTCATCCTCCAGTCGGCTCGCGGGGCTCCAGCCGCGCGGCCAGGTCGGTTCGGGTCCTGGCGGCGGCGGGCGGCCCGCGCTGCCCGGCCGCGGCGGACCCGTCGGCGGCCAGAACGCGTTCGGGGCTCCGGCTCCCGCGGGCGGCCGTCCGCAGGCTCCCGGCGCGCCCGCGGCACCGGCCAGGGGCGAGTCCCGTCCGGCGGCGCCTTCGGCCAGACGCCGACCGTGGCGCCGCCCACCGGCGCGCCCCGTGACGAGCGCCCGCAGCTGCCGCCCCGCAATTCCCCTGCGGAACTGCCCGGCTCCGCTGCGCCCGCCGACGGCCGCGGCGCTCAGCCGACCGGCACCACCAGCTGGGGCGCCCGCCGCGAGCGCAGCGCGTCCGACGACTGGCCGCTGGCACCGCGCGACACCCAGGACGTGCCGCGCGGCCACGACGAGCCGGAGACCACCGGCAGCTTCGAGCGGCCCGTGCCCGGCGGCGGCCCCGGTGACACCACGGCCTTCGCCCGCCCCGACTTCAACGGCCCGCCGCCCGGCTCCGGCACCCCCGAGGGCAGCCGCGGACCGGCCGGCACCGCAGGGTCCACCCCGCAGGCCGGCGCCCCGGCGCCCGGCGACACCGGTCAGTTCGCGCTGCCGGCCCCGGGACGCGACGGCGGCCCCGCCGACGCGGGCCTGTTCGCCCGCCCCGGCTCCGGGACCGGCGAGTTCGAGCGGCCCGCGTCCGAGACGGGTCAGTTCGAGCAACCCGCCTCCCGGACCGGCCAGTTCGAGCAGCCCGCGTCCGACGGCGGCCGTTACGGGCGGCCGGAGGGCGAGGCCGACCTGTTCGGCGGGCGGCCCGCGCAGCCGCAGGACACCGGGCAGTTCCCGGTGCAGCAGGCGCAGGACGGTGCGGCGGGCCCGTCGTCCGACTGGCTCGGCGAGACGCCGGCCGGTCCTGGCGACGGCCGGACGCCGATCTTCGACACCATCGAGTCGAACTGGTTCCACACACCGGAGGCGGCCGCAGCGGGCGTGCCGCAGCGGCCTTCGGACAACGGCGATGCGCCGCTGCCCGGCCGCGTCCCGGCGGCCGCCGAAGGCCAGGGGAACGCGCCGGTCAACGGTGCGTCCGCCGAGAACCCGGGCGGCTCGCAGTGGCGCAGCTCGCCCAATGACGAACGCTGGCGGCAGGCGGAGCAGATCCGTCAGCCCGCCGCCGGCGGCATCACCACCTCAGGACTGCCCCGCCGTGTCCCGCGCGCGAATCTCGTCGCGGGTACCGCACAGCAGCAGTCCACCCAGAGCGGTCCGCAGGTCTCGCGTGCTCCCAGTGACGTACGCGGCCGGCTGACCAATCTCCGTCGGGGTATCCAGCAGGGCCGCCAGGCCGGTGGTACGGACACCGGCAACCACGGCATTGTTGACCCCACTCACCAGCAGGAGCGTTAGTTGAGTCCGATGAGCCAGGCGGCGCAGAACCTGAACTGGTTGATCACCAACTTCGTGGACAACACCCCGGGGGTGTCCCACACGGTGGTGGTCTCCGCGGACGGGCTGCTCCTCGCGATGTCCGAGGGTTTCCCGCGCGACCGCGCGGATCAGTTGGCGGCGGTGGCCTCCGGCCTGACCTCGCTGACCTCCGGCGCCTCCCGCATCTTCGAAGGCGGGAGCGTCAACCAGACCGTGGTGGAGATGGAGCGCGGCTTCCTCTTCATCATGTCCGTCTCCGACGGATCGTCGCTGGCCGTACTGGCGCACCCCGAGTGCGACATCGGCCTCGTCGGTTACGAGATGGCCCTGCTCGTCGACCGCGCAGGCAGCGTCCTCACGCCGGACCTGCGCGCCGAACTCCAGGGCAGCCTGTTGCACTGAGACAGGCCGCGGCACTTCCCCCGTACACCGCCGAGCTGCCCACCGTCCATCGCGCCGTACCCCCCACCGGCCCAACCCGACGACTGTCAGTTGTCCCGCCCGGAGGACTCATGACCCCGCCACCCACGTCAGGACCGTACGACGCCTACAGCCAGGCGTCGTACGGCGGCGAAGGCGACCAGCCGCTGGTCCGCCCGTACGCCATGACGGGCGGCCGTACCAGGCCGCGTTACCAGCTCGCCATCGAGGCGCTGGTCAGCACCACGGCCGACCCCTCCCAGCTGCCCGGCCTGCTGCCGGAGCACCAGCGGATCTGCCACCTGTGCCGGGAGGTCAAGTCGGTCGCCGAGGTCTCCGCGCTGCTGCACATACCGCTCGGCGTGGCACGGATTCTGGTCGCCGACCTGGCCGAGGCCGGCATGGTGGCGATCCATCAGCCCGGTGGCAGCGGCGAGGCCGGCGGCACGCCCGACGTGACGCTGCTGGAGAGGGTGCTCAGTGGACTTCGCAAGCTCTGACAGCGGCTTCGACGAGGGCGCGGCCCGCTCGACCACGTCCGCCAAGATCGTGGTGGCGGGCGGGTTCGGCGTGGGCAAGACCACGTTCGTGGGCGCCGTTTCGGAGATCAACCCGCTGCGCACGGAGGCCGTGATGACCTCCGCCTCGGCCGGTATCGACGACCTGAGCCACGTCCAGGACAAGACGACCACGACCGTGGCGATGGACTTCGGCCGGATCACGCTGGACCAGGACCTGATCCTGTACCTCTTCGGTACGCCGGGGCAGGACCGTTTCTGGTTCATGTGGGACGACCTCGTACGCGGCGCGATCGGCGCCGTCGTGCTGGTCGACACCCGGCGGCTGGCGGACTGCTTCCCGGCCGTCGACTACTTCGAGAACAGCGGCCTGCCGTTCGTCATCGCCCTCAACGGCTTCGAGGGCCACCAGCCCTACACGCCGGACGAGGTGCGCGAGGCACTCCAGATCGGCCCCGGTACGCCGATCATCACCACCGACGCCCGGCACCGCAGCGAGGCCAAGAGCGCGCTCATCACGCTCGTCGAGCACGCCCTGATGGCACGGCTGCGGTAGACGGCCCGCCGCGTGCTCAACGGGCGGGCCGATTCGCGGTTCCGGAGTGGACCTGTGTCGTTGGACACGCTGTCGATGACGTTCATAACGTTTCGACAGTGAATCGGCCCGCCGTCAACACCCCTCGCACATGCCCGGCTTCGCTGCGCTCATATTTCTCCCGCCATTTGCCGCCGCTCGCCCTTAACGCCCCTTTTATGTGACGCCTCCCGGGTCCTGCTCAGGTTCTGCTCAGTGTTTGGAACGCACCACCCTGACGTGCTGAAATTCGCTGAACTCCGGAGTAGTGACGCCAAGAAGAAACGGCACAGCAGACCGTGCCGCGCCGAGAGGTTGTTGGTCGAGTGAGGCGAAGCACGTCGAGCCCCGAGCCGCAGGAACCGCGGCGGGGCAACTTCACCCCGCCGTCGCGCAGTACGGCACCGGCTTCCGGCGCGCCCGCACACCCGGTCGTCACTCCGGATGCCGGCGGTGGACGGTTCACGCCGCGCAACTGGCGGGTGGCCACCCGCCTCAACGCCATTCTGCTGATTCCCGTTCTGGTCGCCCTGGTCTTCGGCGGCCTGCGCGTCAACAACTCGTTCGCGACCTGGCAGGACGCCCAGGACGCCGAGAAGACCGCGAAGCTCGTGCGCGCGGCCCTTTCCTACAGCAACGCCCTGATCGACGAACGCGACCGCACCGCGGAACTGCTCCTGAACGGCAAGAAGGACGATCCGGTCGTCGAGGGGGCGCGCTCGGCAACCGACTCCGCGGCGGACGCCTTCCACGACGCCGTGAAGTCCATGCCGGTCAAGGAGGGTCTCCAGCGCCGCCTCGCCGCCTTCCGGAAGGCGGAGCCCAAGCTCGGCGCGCTGCGCGAGTCCGCCTATACGCCGAAGCTGCACGGCGTGCGGACCGAAGAGGGCTACGTCGAGATCCAGCACCCGCTGATGGAGTTCGCCAACGAACTCGGCCTGGGCACCGGCAACATCACCTCCTACGGCCGTACCGTCTACGCCGTCTCGCTGGCCAAGGCCGCCGAGTCGCTGGAGCGCTCGATCGGCACCCACCTGCTGGTCGACCCCGCGTCCCCGCAGGGCGGCAAGGAACACAAGCTCCAGCTGACCGCGTTCGCCTCGTACAAGTACCTCGAAGGCATCGCCATCGGTGAGTACACCTCCGGCGGCACCCCCGAGGACGTGCAGCGGCTGCAGCGGGACGCGGCACAGCTCAGGAAGACCGCCGAGGCGAAGACCGAGCGGGCCGGGCAGGAAGCGGCCGCGGGACGGCAGTTCCGTGCCCCGCCTTCCATGGACGCCATGGCCACCGCGATCGGTTCCGGCGCCACACCGGCGGAGCTGGCCGCCAAGGGCATCACACCCGCTGCCTGGTTCACCGCCGCTACCGGCAAATTCGACATGTACCGGTCCATCGAGAAGGACCTGTCCGGCAAGGCCGTGAACGAAGCGGCGCAGATCTCCGCCGACGCCAAGCGGTCCACCTTCACCGACTCGGCGATCGTGCTCGCGGCACTGCTCGTCGCCTTCCTCGTCGCCGGGCTGATGGCCCGCCGGATGAGCCGCAACATGCGCACCCTGCGCACCGCGGCATTCGGCATCGCCGAGCAGCACCTGCCGATGCTGGTCGACCAGCTCTCGCGTGCCGAGCCCGGCCGGGTCGACACCCGGGTGCAGCCGATCCCGATCGCCACCACGGACGAGATCGGCGAGGTCGCCCGCGCCTTCGACCAGGTGCACCGCGAGGCCGTCCGGCTCGCCGCCGAACAGGCCCTGCTGCGGGGCAACGTCAACGCGATCTTCACCAACCTCTCGCGCCGCAACCAGGGCCTGATCGAGCGGCAGTTGACGCTCATCACCGACCTGGAGAACAACGAGGCGGACCCGGACCAGCTGGAGAACCTCTTCCGGATGGACCACCTCGCCACGCGCATGCGGCGCAACGGCGAGAACCTCCTCATCCTCGCGGGCGAAGAACCGGGACGCCGCTGGACGCAGCCGGTGCCGCTGATCGACGTCCTGCGGGCGGCGACGTCCGAGGTGGAGTCCTACGAGCGCATCGAGCTGACCGGCGTCCCGGAGAGCGAGATCCACGGCACCGCCGTGACCGACCTCGTGCACCTGCTCTCCGAACTGCTGGAGAACGCCACGACGTTCTCCTCGCCGCAGACCAAGGTGCGGGTGGCCGCGACCCGGCTGCCCGACGGCCGCGTCATGATCGAGATCCACGACAAGGGCATCGGGCTCACCCCCGAGGACTTCGCGGACATCAACCACAAGCTGGCGAACTCGCCGAGCGTGGACGCCGCGGTCTCCCAGCGCATGGGCCTGTTCGTGGTCGGCCGCCTCTCCGACCGGCACGACATCCGCGTCCAGCTGCGCCCGTCGGGCGAGCAGGCGGGCACCACGTCGCTGGTCATGCTGCCCGAGGCGATCACCCACGGCGGTGGCGGCGAGGGGCAGTTCGAGGACGACTTCACGGTGTCGCGGATCGTGCCCGAGCACGAGCAGGCGGCCTACGAGACCGGCCACCGCACCGCCGCCGAGCTGGGCTTCGACGAGTCCCCGCACGGCCAGGGCGCCGGTTTCCCCGACGGGAGGGCGGCGGGCGGTCCGCCGCTGCACGGGGAGCACCGCGCGGCGCTCGACGACCGTCCGGGCGGCGAACGGCCGGACGAGCGCCCGCTGTTCCGTGACGAGTTGGCGCCCGGCGACGGTTTTGCCGACCGCCCCGCGCCGACGGCATATGCGGAAGCCGATCAACCGCTGTACGACGACCGCTCGTTCGGTACCGATGCATTCCGGCCGCCGACCGGTCCGGAGACCACCGGCCAGCAGCCGTACGCCGCCTTCGGACCGGCTGCGCACGGCGACGGGTACGAACCCACCGCGTACGATGGGCACTTCGGCACCGAAGCGGAATCTGACCGGAATACACCTGCCGCTCCCGCCGATGCGTCCGAGCGCGTAACATTCGACCATCCGGGCCCCTCCCCGAGCGACATCCACTCGCTGACCGACGCCGGCCTTCCGCGCCGCGGAGGCCGCACCGAGCAGGCACAGCAGGCTCATCAGCAGTGGGCGCAGCCCGAGGAGCCGGTGGCGCCTCCGCAGCAGCGGAGCACGTCGGAATCGGGCCAGGACGGCTCCGAATGGCGCAGCTCCAACGACGCGCGCTGGGAGCGGGCGGAAGCACTGCGCGAGCCGAAGGCTGGCGGGGTCACCCCGTCCGGCCTCCCGCGACGGGTGCCCAAGGCCAACTTGGTCGAGGGCACGGCGGAGCAGACCTCGCAGGGCGGCCCCCAGGTCTCCCGGGCTCCGGAGGACGTCCGCGGCAGACTGAGCAATCTGCGCCGCGGTGTCCAGCAGGGCCGCAACGCGGGGACGGACCGCTCGGAGGTCCCCCACAATGACCAACAGGGCTTCGGCCCCGGCAGCACCTACGATCAGGAGCGTTAGTGTGAGCCCGATGAGCCAGGCGGCGCAGAACCTGAACTGGTTGATCACCAACTTCGTGGACAACACCCCTGGTGTCTCCCACACGGTCGTGGTCTCCGCGGACGGTCTTCTCCTCGCCATGTCCGAGGGCTTCCCTCGGGACAGAGCCGATCAGTTGGCGGCGGTGGCCTCCGGCCTGACCTCGCTGACCTCCGGCGCCTCCCGCATCTTCGAAGGCGGGAGCGTCAACCAGACCGTGGTGGAGATGGAGCGCGGCTTCCTCTTCATCATGTCCGTCTCCGACGGATCGTCGCTGGCCGTTCTCGCGCACCCCGAGTGCGACATCGGCCTCGTCGGTTACGAGATGGCCCTGCTCGTCGACCGCGCAGGCAGCGTCCTCACACCGGACCTGCGCGCCGAACTCCAGGGCAGCCTTCTCAACTAGCAGACAAGCAGTGCGTTTCCCGCCGCCGGGCCATTAGGGTTCGGTGGCGCGACCGGCGTCAGACAGGCAAGTTGGAGGAGGAGACGTGGCTACGCCCCCTAGCGGATACCCGTACGGTTCCGGACAGCAGTCCGGGCCACAGGGCGAGACCCATCACAACCGCTTCAACTTCCCGTCCGCGCCGAGCCGTCGGCCGCAGCGGCCCCAGCCGCAGCAGCAGCAGCGTCCCGATCGGCCCCAGTACCGCTCGTACGACTCCCAGCCGTACGAGCCGTCGGTGTACGACCAGCCGCAGGCACCGCGCATCCAGCCGGTGCAGCCTCAGCGGCACGCGCCCGAGCCGTCGCCCGTCGGCGGCACGCACAACCCGCTCGTGCGCCCGTACGCCATGACCGGAGGCCGGACCAGGCCGCGCTACCAGCTCGCCATCGAGGCGCTGGTCAGCACGACCGCCGATCCCTCCCGGCTACAGGGCCAGCTGCCGGAGCACCAGCGCATCTGCCACCTCTGCCGCGAGATCAAGTCAGTTGCCGAGATCTCCGCGCTTCTCTCCATCCCCCTCGGCGTCGCCCGGATCCTCGTCGCCGACCTGGCAGAGGCCGGGCTCGTCGCCATCCATCAGCCCGGCGGGGACGACACCGCCGGCGGACAGCCAGATGTGACACTGCTCGAAAGGGTGCTCAGTGGACTTCGCAAGCTCTAGCGGTGCAGCCCGCTCCACCACCTCCGCGAAAATCGTGGTGGCGGGCGGCTTCGGCGTGGGCAAGACCACGTTCGTCGGGGCCGTCTCAGAGATCAACCCGCTGCGCACCGAAGCCGTCATGACGTCAGCGTCGGCGGGCATCGACGATCTCACGCATGCTCCGGACAAGACGACCACGACCGTGGCGATGGACTTCGGCCGGATCACGCTGGACCAGGACCTGATCCTGTACCTCTTCGGTACACCGGGGCAGGACCGTTTCTGGTTCATGTGGGACGACCTCGTACGCGGCGCGATCGGCGCCGTCGTGCTGGTCGACACCCGCAGACTCGCCGACTGCTTCCCGGCCGTCGACTACTTCGAGAACAGCGGCCTGCCGTTCGTCATCGCCCTCAACGGCTTCGACGGACACCAGCCCTACACGCCGGACGAGGTGCGCGAGGCACTCCAGATCGGCCCCGACGCGCCGATCATCACCACCGACGCCCGGCACCGCAGCGAGGCCAAGAGCGCGCTCATCACGCTCGTCGAGCACGCCCTCATGGCACGCCTGCGCTGACCCGGCCAGGACGCACGCCCCGCGTCCGCGCCGCACACCGAAAGGCCCCCGCACACCTGCCAGGTGCGGGGGCCTTCGGTGTGCCGGGCGCTGCGCTCAGCCGTCCACGAAGTGGTCGAACTCCCCCGCCTTGACGCCCAGGATGAACGCCTTGAGGTTGGCGGGAGTGGTGGTGAGGATGACGTCCGGGGCGTCGCTCTCGTGGAGCTTGACGGTGTCGCTGTCGGGGGCGGCGACGTGGAGGCACCAGTACCCCGTCGGAGACGGGGAGGGCGACGGGCGCATCGCCGCCTGCGGGCCGGCCTACGAGGACGGGCAGGCCCAGGTGATCAGCGCTGACGGCGGGGCGCGCTTGAGTCTCAACTCGCCGGAGAGCGCGGCGCGTTGGTTCGGGCGGTCGGCGGATACGCAGGCGTGGCTCATCTGGCCGGGTGCGGGAAAGGTCTCTGCCTGACGTCGTCGGACCGGGCGTACGCGAAGGGCCCGTGAAGGGGAGCGCCGGGTGGCTCTCCTTCACGGGCCCTTGCCGCGCCACCGTCAGTCGCCCAGGGTGTCGCCGACCGCCGTCAGGATCAGCGCGAGGGAGACGGCGCCCGCGTCGGGGTGGCCGTAGCCGAGCGCGCCCATCCGGGCCGCCCGGCCGCGGGCCGGGGTGAGTTCGGCGGTGTCGGCGGCGGCGCGGGTCGCCGCCTCGGCGGCCGCCCGCCACGCCTTGCCGAGTCCTTCGCCGGCGCGGGCCCGCAGTTCGCGGCGGAACGGGTCGAGCGAGTCGAGCATGGTCTTCTCGCCCACTTCGGCGCCGCCCAGCTCGGCGACGGCCCGCTGGGCGGCGTCCGCCGCGTCCGCGAACAGCGCGGTGTCACAGGGGCGTTCGGCATACGGGCCGCCGGGCCGGGCCGCGGCCTTGCACAGTACGGCGCCGGTCTCGGTGAGCAGCGCGCCGTACAGGGCGCCCGACGCGCCGCCGGACGCGTCGGCGAGGGCAAGGCCCGCGGCCATCAGGGCGCCGCCCGCCGCCCGCGGGTCGCAGGCATGGCCGGCCTCGGTCGCGCGGGCCGCGGCGACGGCGGCGCGCAGCCCGCGGACGATGCCGATGCCGTGGTCGCCGTCGCCCGCCACCGCGTCCAGCCTGCCCAGCTCGTCCTCGTTGGCCGCGACGAGGTCGAACGCGGCCTGGAGCGCGGCGGTCGCCGGCAGGTCGTTGTCCCCTGCTGCCGTCTCCGGTTCCTGAGCCGCGGCGGCGGCAGCGTCCGTACGGTCGTCGTCGGCGGTCGCGTGGGTGCCGGGCAGGCTGCGGAAGGCGGGGGTGTCGCAGGGGGCGTCGTACAGCTCGGTCAGTTCGTCGTCGAGGACCATCACCGACAGCGAGACGCCGGCCATGTCGAAGGAGGTGACGAACTCACCGACCTCGGGGCGGTGCGGCTGGAGTCCGGCGGCCCGCAGGCGCCGGTTGACCTGCCGGTAGACGACGAACATCTCCTCGTACTTGGTGCGCCCGAGTCCGTTGAGGAGGACGGCGACCCGGCCGGTGCCGTTGGCGGGGCGCGGCAGTTCGTCGAGGAGGTTGTCGACCAGTTCGTCGGCGAGTTCAGCGGCGGTCAGGCTGCGGGTGGTGCGCAGTCCCGGCTCGCCGTGGATGCCCATGCCCAGTTCGGTGGTGCCGGCGTTGACGGTGAACAGCGGCTCGGCGGCGCCGGGGAGGGTGCAGCCGGCGAAGGCGGCGCCGAAGGTGCGGGTCATGGCGTTGGCGTGGGCGGCGGCCCGTGCGACGCCGTCGAGGTCGTCGCCGCGCTCGGCGGCCGCGCCCGCCACCTTGAACACGAAGAAGTCGCCCGCCACCCCGCGGCGGTCACGGGACGGGTCGATCGCCTGGCCTTCGACCGGCGGCGGGCCGCTGGCGACGTCGTCGGTGACCAGCACCGTGCGGGTGTCGATGCCCTCGGCGGCGAGGCGGCGGGCGGCGAGGCCGAAGTGCATGACGTCGCCCGCGTAGTTGCCGTAGCTCAGCAGCACACCGGCGCCGCCGTCGGCCGCGCGTGCGGTGCGGTAGACCTGCTCGGCGCTGGGGCTGGCGAAGACGTCACCGATGGCCGCGGCGTCGGCGAGGCCGGGGCCGACCAGTCCGGCGAAGGCGGGGTAGTGACCGGAACCGCCGCCGATGACGACGGCGACCTTGCCGGTGCGGGGTGCGTGGCGCCCGACGACGCCGAAGGCACCCGGCACCCGGCGGACCGTGCGCGCGTACGCATCGGCCAGTCCTTCCAGCCAGTCCTCACGGAAGGTCTCGGGGTGGTGTCCGAGGCCGGCGGGGGTGGTGGTCATCAGGGCACACTCCTTTTGTTTCGTGCCTGTTTGATTTAACACGTACATCACAGATTCGTCACCCCTTGCGGCGTAAATCTCACCACCCCTTGTGAGAATGGCCCGCAAAATCCCCGGCATCACATCTTGCATGTGAAGTTCTCAGGATTCATGATGCTCGCATCACCCTTGTCCACACCCGCGATACCGGAGCGTCACCCGCGCCCCCGCCCCCCGCATCACAGCCCCCCTCCCGACACCACCCCCACCCCGACCCGCCGTCGGCCCCCTGGCGCCGGCACCCGCACCACGGAGGCGCGACATGGCCCCACCCCCCTTCCTCGACCGGATCGGCATCCCCAAGCCGCTGGTCTTCGGCTACCTCGGCGTACTGCTGTTCATGGTGGGCGACGGCGTCGAGTCCGGCTTCATCGCGCCGTACATGGCCGGCCACGGCGCGGGCACCGAGGTGCACGCCTCGTACGTGATCACCGCGTACGGCGTGACCGTCATGCTCGCGTCCTGGCTGTCCGGCGCGCTCTCCGACCTCTGGGGGCCGCGGCGGGTCATGCAACTCGGCCTGGCCATCTGGGTCGTCTTCGACATCCTCTTCCTGACCCTCGCGCTCGGCCCGCAGAACTACACGCTGATGCTGGTCTTCTACGGCCTGCGCGGCTTCGGCTACCCGTTGTTCGCCTTCGGCTTCCTCGTCTGGATCACCGCCACCGCACCCAAGGCCCGCATGGGCACCGCCGTCGGCTGGTTCTACGTCGCCTTCACCGGCGGACTGCCCACCCTCGGCTCCCTCGTCGCCGGCGTGACCAACCCGCTGTTCGGCCGCTTCGGCACGCTGTGGGTCGCGCTCGGCATCATCGCCATCGGCGGCGCGTTCTGCAT
Organism: Streptomyces pinistramenti; assembly: GCF_020564935.1. Lineage (GTDB taxonomy): Bacteria > Actinomycetota > Actinomycetes > Streptomycetales > Streptomycetaceae > Streptomyces > Streptomyces pinistramenti. The sequence goes on along the minus strand of NZ_JAJCXB010000068.1, from coordinate 13,726 downwards.
GCTCGGCGTCCGTGAGCGCACCGGCTTCGCGCGCCTGGCCCCGGCCGAGGTCCGCCCCGTGCAGTCCCTGCTCTCCAGCCTCTCGATCGCCTGGACGCACCCCAAGGTCGCCGTCGGCTGCGTCGTGCGCATCATCAACACCGCGCCGGAGTTCGGCTTCCTGGTCTTCCTCCCCACCTTCTTCTCCAAGGAGCTGGGCTTCGGGGAAGGCCGCTGGCTGACGCTGCTCGCCGTCATCTACGGCACCAACGTCTTCTGCAACCTGCTCTTCGGCGTGATCGGCGACAAGATCGGCTGGCGCAAGACGATCGCCACCTTCGGCGGCATCGGCTGTGCGGTCACCACCCTGACCCTGTACTTCGTGCCGAAGGCCGTCGGCAGCCACTACTGGGTCGCCATCGTCGTCGGGATGCTCTACGGCGTGACGCTGGCCGGCTTCGTGTCCATCTCCGCACTCATCCCCGCGCTCGCCCCGGACAACAAGGGCGGGGCGATGGCGCTGCTGAACCTGGGAGCGGGCGGGGCGGCGTTCGTCGGGCCCGCCATCGTCAGCATCTTCCTGGAGCCGCTCGGGCCGTCCGGCGTCGTGATCATCTTTGCCGGCCTGTACGTGGTCGCGGCGCTGCTGACGCTGTATCTGAAGATTCCCGATGAGCAGGCGGGGGCTGCGGCGGAGCCGGGGGTGGGGGCGGAACCGGTGCGCGCCTGAGGAGAGTTGGCCGGCGCGAGGCCGGTTACGGAGGTCCGCCCGCTTGCGCGGGTGGGCCTCTGGTGTGTGTGGCCGGGCGCACGGGGAAAGACGTCGGCCCCGCCTCCTCTTCGGGATGCGGGGCCGACGTGGTGCGTGCGGGTCAGCGCTGCCAGCTGGTGGCGCCGTGGAAGCCGTGCTGGCGTTCCAGACGGCGCCAGCGGGCGGCCGTGGCGTGGGGGTGGGCGATGGCGGTGGCGGTGGCCGGCTGGTGGGCGGCACGGGCCAGGAGGACGGCGGTCAGGGCGGCGAGTTCTTCCTCGCTGGCCTGGCCCTTCTCCACGCGGATCGGGTCGTTCTTCAGGGTGTCGGCAGGGTTCACGTTCGTCTGTCTCCGTCGTCGCGGTGGGCGCAGTGCCGGGTGCGGGTGCGGGTGGCTCCTGGGGCGGGTTGCCGTGCTTGCGGGCGGGCAGGTCCGCGTGCTTGGTGCGCAGCATGTCCAGTGAGCGGATGAGGGTGTGGCGGGTCTCGGCGGGGTCGATGACGTCGTCGACCAGGCCGCGTTCGGCCGCGTAGTACGGGTGCATCAGCTCGGACTTGTACTCCTTGACCATGCGCACCCGCATCGCCTCGGAGTCGTCGGCCTCGGCGATCTGCTTGCGGAAGATGACGTTGGCCGCGCCCTCGGCGCCCATCACCGCGATCTCGTTGGTGGGCCAGGCGTAGGTGAGGTCGGCGCCGATGGACTGCGAGTCCATGACGATGTAGGCGCCGCCGTACGCCTTGCGCAGCACGATGGAGATGCGCGGGACGGTGGCGTTGCAGTAGGCGTAGAGCAGCTTGGCGCCGTGCCGGATGATGCCGCCGTGCTCCTGGTCGACGCCGGGCAGGAAGCCGGGGACATCCAGGAAGGTGATGATCGGGATGTTGAAGGCGTCGCAGAGCTGGACGAAGCGGGCCGCCTTCTCGGACGCCTCGATGTCCAGGACGCCGGCCAGCGACTGCGGCTGGTTGGCGACGATGCCGACGACGCGGCCGTCCAGGCGGGCCAGCGAGCAGATGATGTTGGTCGCCCAGCGCTCGTGGACTTCGAGGTATTCGCCGTCGTCGACGATCTCCTCGATGACCTTGCGCATGTCGTAGGGGCGGTTGCCGTCGGCCGGGACGAGGTCCAGGAGGGTGTCGCCGCTGCGGTCCGCGGGGTCCTCGCAGGCGACCGTCGGCGGGTTCTCGCGGTTGTTGGACGGCAGCAGGGAGAGGAGGTAACGGACCTCTTCGAGGCAGGTCACCTCGTCGTCGTAGGCGAAGTGCGCGACGCCGGAGGTCTCGGCGTGCACGTCGGCGCCGCCCAGGCCGTTCTGGGTGATCTCCTCGCCGGTGACGGCGCGGACGACGTCGGGTCCGGTGATGAACATCTGCGAGGTCTCGCGGACCATGAAGACGAAGTCCGTCAGCGCGGGGCTGTAGGCGGCGCCGCCCGCGCAGGGGCCGAGCATGACCGAGATCTGCGGGATGACGCCGGACGCCTTGGTGTTGCGCTGGAAGATGCCGCCGTAGCCGGCCAGCGCCGAGACGCCCTCCTGGATGCGGGCTCCCGCGCCGTCGTTCAGGGAGACCAGCGGCGCACCCGCCTGGATGGCCATGTCCATGATCTTGTGGATCTTGGTGGCGTGGGCCTCACCGAGCGCGCCGCCGAAGATCCGGAAGTCATGGGCGTAGGTGAAGACCGTCCGGCCGTGGACGGTGCCCCAGCCGGTGATCACACCGTCGGTGTACGGCTTCTTGGACTCCAGTCCGAAGCCGGTCGCACGGTGCCGCCGCAGCGGCTCGACCTCGTTGAACGAACCCTCGTCCAGGAGCAGCTCGATCCGCTCCCGGGCGGTCAGCTTGCCCTTGGCACGCTGAGCTTCGGTCGCACGCTCGCTGGGGCCTCGCCGAACCTGCTCACGGATGGCGTGCAGCTCGGCGACGCGCCCGCGGGCGTCGGTGGCGCCGGCGGGCACATCTTCGACAGTGGTCATGCATCGACGGTACGTGGGCGAGGGCCCCGGGACCGATGTCGGTTTCTCACAACGTCGGGTGCGATTTGGTGGGCAGGCAGCACAGAAGAGAAGGGAAGCGTCCTGCACGCGGGAGGGGGGCACTCGTCCGATCGGGTGTGCCGGGGGTGAGTGGTCTGTATGGGGCCGACAAATCCTGGGCGGGAGATGTGGTGGGCCTGCGGGTTGTGCGGGGCGCCGGGGTCCGGTGGTGCGAACGGTCAGGGCAGGGTGACGGTGCAGCGGTACGTCGCGCAGGCGGTGCCGGGGGTGACCCGTAGCCGCAGGGTGCGGCCGGTGGCCAGCACCTCGACGGCCGGGTCGTGGGCGGACACCGCGCGCACCGGGCGGTGCCAGGTGATCTCCAGCGGGGTTCCGGAGCGGTCCGGCGCGGCGAGGTACAGGCGGGCGGAGCGGGCGCCGCCGTGGCGGGTCTCGCGCAGGAGGACGCTCACCGGGCCGTCGGCGGCCAGCGGGCCCGCGTGGCCCGGCTGCCAGAAGTTGACGGCGGTCAGGCCGAGCGCGGGGACACAAATGGCCTGCCGGGCGCCGCAGTTGGCGAGGACGGTGAGCCAGCGCCGGTCGGCGGCGCGGGCGGCGGTGGCGTGCGGGGTGGCGCCGGGCATCAGGAGGTACGCGTAGCGGGCGTCGGCGGGGTCGGTGCCGTGGTCGTGCCAGAGGGTGAGGTAGCGGCGGGTCAGGGGGGCGGCGGACGAGCCGGTGTTGATGTCGTGCCAGGAGCCGGTGCGGTCCTCGCGCAGCGCGTGCAGCGGGGCGCCGCCGGGGAAGACGTAGCCGCCGTGGCCGGCGAGGTGGGCCCAGTGTGCGTTCGGGAAGGTGACGGTGCGGCCGGTGCGGGGCGGCTGCCTGTGGCCGTCGACGGTGAGGGCGGCCTCGGGGTCGGCGCCCAGTGCGCGGTTGTCGACGACGGTCTCGGCCGGGACGCCGTCGCGTGCGGTGATGCCGGCGCCGAGGCAGACGTCGGTGTCGGCGAGGAAGAACCAGGACTTCTTGGCGGTGAGGGTGGAGGCGAGGCCGCGCAGGTGCTGTCCGACGGCCGCGTACGTGCCGTCGGTGGTGCCGCCGACCCAGCGCACGTCCGGTTTCGGCTCGCCCCAGCCGCCGCCCTCGTCGTCGGCGAGGCGTTGGGTGGAGACGGTGGTGCCGGGCAGGCGGTAGGGGTCGACGGTGGGCCAGTAGGCGTCGGTGTACTGGCCGCCGCCAAAGGCCCCACCCCACCAGGAGAGCATCCCTGCGCCGGTGTGCCAGCCGCGGCGGTTCTCGCCGTTGCCGTTCTCGTAGTACGTGATGCGGTCGGACGCCATGGCAAGACCCGCGGCCCAGCCGGGGCGGCGGTGGACGGCGCGGTCCATGGCGGGGAAGAGGCGGTGGCCGACGGGCTCGGGGGCGGCTGGGGCCGGGCCGTCGAGGATGGCGGCGATGCGGGCGAGGTCGGCGACCTGGTACTGCCGGTCGGTGCGGATCGGCAGGGTGCGGTCCCGTGCGGCCCAGCCCTTGATCATGCCGTGCCAGCGGGCGCGCTCGGCGGGGCTCGCGGCCTGTCCGAGCAGCGCGACGGCGGCGATCAGGGCGTGCCCGTGGTAGTGGTCGCTGCGCAGCACCCGGTGTTCGTCGCCGCGCAGGGCGCCGCGGCTGATGGCCCGGCCGTTGACCATGTCCATCATCAGGCCGTTGTGGAGCAGCGGCGCGTACGCGTGCTCGACGCTGTCGATGATGAGCTGCCCGGCCGGGTCGGTGACCGCCCAGGGTGATCCGTCGAGCAGCGTGAGGAGGCGGCCGATGCCGTCCAGCAGGACGTAGCCGTAGGTGCCGGAGTAGGCGACCCAGGTGTGCTGGATGAAGGAGCCGTCGGCGTAGAGGCCGTCGCCCTCGGTGACGTGGGGGAAGACCGGCGAGAGGGCGTCGCGGGCGCGGGCGAGCTCGGCGGGGTTGCGGCCGATGATGCCGCGGAGGGCGACGACGCGGCACAGGTCGACGCGGTTGGCGCCGGTGCTGGTGCCCGTGTAGTCGCCGAGGGCGGAGTCCGGGACGAAGTGGTCGACGGCGGCGAGGTAGCGGGCCCTGCGCCGGTCGGTGAGCGGGCTGCCCGCGGGGTGGTCGTCGAGGAGGGCGACGGTGTCCAGGAGGAGCTTCGGGCTGCCGATCTGCCAGTCCCACCAGTTGCCGTAGGGGGTGGTGGCGGGGTGGTAGACGGTGGCGTCGAGGTGGTCGAGGCCGGTGACGACGGCGGTGGCCAGTCCGGCGTCGCCGGTGAGGCCGGTGCCGGGCTGGGCGTACGCCTGGGCCATGGTGTTCAGGCGGTCGTAGCTCTTGGTGATGCCGCTCGACGGGTCGAGGGGCAGGCCGGGCCAGAGCGCCGTGGCGGTGGGCCGCATCGTGGTGCGGTATCCGGCGGCGAGGGTGCCGGTCTCCTTCAGCGCTGCGGCGTACGGCTCGGCGGCGGGGTCGAAGCCGGTGCCGAGGGTGAGGCCGGTCCACCGGGCGCGCAGGGTGGCGAAGACATCGGCGGGCGGGGCGTGCGCCGGGGTGCGGGACGGGACGGCGGCCGCGAGGCGCAGGGTGCTGCCGGTGGTGACGGCGAGGAATCCTCTGCGGGACCAGGAGGGCGGCTGGGGCACGGCGGGTCCTCTCGATGGCGTCAACTGGCCTGTGGCGCTGACCACTTGAGAGTGTTGTGCCGGTTTAGCACGGCATGAGGGACGGCGACAACGGGCGTGCCGTGACGGCGTGGCGGCGCACCCAACCAAGAGGTTGAACATTGAACTAGATGCCGCTAGGGTTCATCTCGTTGAAGGTTAAACAAGCCGTCTTTGAGGAGGAGCCATGGCTCTGTTCCACCGCAAGCGCCCCGGAGCCCCCGCCGCCGCAGGCAGCACCGCCCTCGTCGAGGCGGACCCCGCACTCGCCGCGCTGACCGGCGACTACACCATCGACCCTGCGCACAGCAGCATCGGCTTCACGGTCCGGCACGCCATGGTCACCAACGTCCGCGGCGCCTTCGGCGAGCACGAGGGCACGCTCCGCCTCGACGGCACCGACCCGGCCCGCTCCACCGCCTCCCTGGACGTGCGGACCGCGGGTGTGGACACCGGCGTCGCCGACCGCGACGCGCACCTGCGCGGCGCCGACTTCTTCGACTCCGAGACCTTCCCGCTGATGACCTTCCGCAGCACGGCGGCCGAGCAGGTGGCGGGCGACCGCTTCCGCATCACCGGCGACCTGACCATCAAGGACGTCACCAGGCCGCTCACCATCGACCTGGAATTCCACGGCGCGGCCACCGACGTCTACGGTGCCGAGCGGGTCGGCTTCGAGGGCCGCGCCGAGATCCTGCGCTCCGACTGGGGCCTGACCTGGAACGCCGCGCTGGAGACCGGCGGCGTGATGGTCAGCGACAAGGTCAGGCTCACCTTCGACATCTCCGCGGTCAAGGCGGCCCCCCAGGGCTGACCGGCCCGGGACCGAAGACACCGCGGCCCCGCGCCCGCCCCTCCCCCGGGGGCCGTGGCGCGGGGCCGCGGTCGTGCCGTGTGCCGGCGCGCGTTACTCCTGCGGCTGCGCGCCCGCCCGCAGCAGGCCGTAGGCGTAGGCGTCGTCCAGGGCCTGCCAGGAGGCGGCGATGACGTTCTCCGCGACGCCGACGGTGGACCACTCGCCGTTGCCGTCGGTGGTGGAGATCAGGACGCGGGTGATCGATCCCGTGCCCTGACGGCCTTCCAGGATGCGGACCTTGTAGTCGACCAGCTCGATCCTGGCGAGCTGCGGGTAGATCCGCTCCAGGCCGACGCGCAGCGCCCGGTCCAGGGCGTTGACCGGGCCGTTGCCCTCGGCCGTGGCGACGATCCGCTCGCCCTTGGCCCACAGCTTCACGGTCGCCTCGTTGGCGTGGGTGCCGTCGGGGCGGTCCTCGACGATCGCCCGCCAGGACTCCACCCGGAAGAACTTCGCGGCCCGGCCCAGCGCACCGTCCCGCTCCAGCTCGTCGCGGAGCAGCAGCTCGAAGGAGGCGTCGGCGGCCTCGTACGTGTAGCCCTTCAGCTCACGCTCCTTGACCCGCTCGACAACCCGGCCGACCAGTTCGCGGTCGCCGCCCAGGTCGATGCCCAGCTCCTTGCCCTTCAGCTCGATCGAGGCGCGGCCCGCCATGTCGGAGACCAGCATCCGCATGGTGTTGCCGACCAGCGCCGGGTCGATGTGCTGGTAGAGGTCCGGGTCGACCTTGATCGCCGAGGCGTGCAGCCCGGCCTTGTGCGCGAACGCGGAGACGCCGACGTAGGGCTGGTGGGTGGAGGGCGTGAGGTTGACGACCTCGGCGATGGCGTGCGAGATGCGGGTGGTCTCGGCGAGCTTGCCGGGCGGCAGCACGGCGCGGCCGTACTTCAGCTCCAGGGCCGCGACGACCGGGAAGAGGTTGGAGTTGCCGACCCGCTCGCCGTAGCCGTTGGCGGTGCACTGCACGTGGGTGGCGCCGGCGTCGACCGCGGCCAGGGTGTTGGCGACCGCGCAGCCGGTGTCGTCCTGGGCGTGGATGCCCAGGCGGGCGCCGGTGTCCGCGAGGACGGTCCGTACGACGGCGGCGACCTGGGCGGGCAGCATGCCGCCGTTGGTGTCGCAGAGCACGACGACGTCGGCGCCGGCCTCGCTCGCGGTGCGGACGACCTGCTTGGCGTAGGCCGGGTCCAGCGCGTAGCCGTCGAAGAAGTGCTCGCAGTCGAGGAAGACCCGGCGGCCCTGGGCGCGCAGGTGGGCGACGGTGTCCGCGACCATCGCGAGGTTCTCGTCCGGCGTGGTGCGCAGCGCCAACTCCACGTGCCGCACATGGGACTTGGCGACCAGCGTGATGACCGGGGCCTGCGACTCCAGGAGCGCTGCGACCTGTGCGTCGTCCTCGACCCGCACGCCGGCCTTGCGGGTGGCGCCGAAGGCGACGAGCTGGGCGTGCCGGAAGTCGATCTCGGTGCGGGCGCGCTGGAAGAACTCGGTGTCCCGGGGGTTGGCGCCGGGCCAGCCGCCCTCGATGAAGCCGACGCCGAAGTCGTCCAGGTGCCGGGCGATGGTGAGCTTGTCGGCGACGGTCAGATTGATGCCCTCGCGCTGGGCACCGTCGCGCAGCGTCGTGTCGAACACGTGGAAGTCGTCGGACGGCAGGCCGGGGGCCTCGGTGTCCGTGGACGATTCGGGTTCGGGTGCGTCCGTCATGCTGGTCTGACTCCTGTCGGGATCTCGGTCTACCGGAATGACCGGCTCCACCGTCCCTCCATGTTCCCTCGCGCTCCCCTTCCGGCGGCAGGTGGGCCGGAAACGAAAAAACCTCTCGCGGGTGCGAGAGGTCTGCGCGCGGGTCTGGGACGACGGTGGCCGCGTCGTACTCGGTTCGTACGAGCGGTCACTGCGGACCGGCGCGCCTGCTGCCAATAATCATGGCCAACGAGAGCACGGCCGCAGTCTGGCACGGCCGGAGCGGCGCGGGGTAGCCGGTCTCACGATGCGGGCGGCCGACGCCCCGGGCCGGCTGCGGGGGCGCCGGCCCGGGGGCAGGGGCGGAGGTCAGCCGACCGTCACCGCGCCGGTCTCCTTGCCGCCCGGAGTGCCCGCCGCTTCGCTGCCGTCCTTGCCGACGCGGTGCAGGTCGATGGTGCGGGTCTCGCGCATGCTGAGGTAGACGACCAGCGAGACGGCGGCGCAGCCGGCGACGTACCAGTAGTAGCCGGACTCGATGCCACCGTTCTTGAACCACAGCGCGACGTACTCCGCGGTGCCGCCGAAGAGGGCGTTGGCGATGGCGTACGGCAGGGCGACGCCGAGCGCGCGGATGCCGGTCGGGAACAGTTCGGCCTTCACGCAGGCGTTGATCGAGGTGTAGCCGGTGACGACGACCAGCGCCAGCAGGGACAGGCCGAGAGCCGGCCAGAACGTTCCGGCGTGCCGCAGCAGGGTCATGATCGGCACGGTCAGGAAGGTCGAGCCGACGGCGAAGGTGATCAGCAGCGGGCGGCGGCCGATCCGGTCGGACAGCTTGCCCGCGAGCGGCTGCAGGCACATGAAGAGGAACAGCGCGCAGAAGCTGACCAGCGAGGCGGTCGACTTGTCCATCCCGGCGCTGTTGGACAGGTACTTGGTGAGGTAGGTCGTGTACGTGTAGTACGCGACGGTGCCGCCCATGGTGAGCGCGATGACGAGGAACGCCTCGCGCTTGTGGGCCAGCAGGGCCTTGAGGGTGCCACGGTCGGGGTCGGCCGCCGCCTGGTCGTCCGCGGCGTAGACCTCGGTCTCCAGCATGGTGCGGCGCAGGTAGAAGACGATGGCGGCGCCCAGCGCTCCGATGATGAACGGGATGCGCCAGGCCCAGCTGTGCAGCGCCTCGTCGGACAGGGTGCGCTGGAGCACGATCTGGAGGCCCAGGCCGAGCAGTTGGCCCGCGGTCATCGACACGTACTGGAAGCTGGAGGCGAAGCCGCGGCGGCCGGGCGCGGACGCCTCGGTGAGGTAGGTGGCGCTGGCCGCGTACTCGCCGCCCACCGACAGGCCCTGGAGCATCCGGGCGATGAGCAGGACCACGACGCCGCCGTAGCCCGCGGTGCCGTACGTGGGGGCGACGGCGATCAGGATCGCGGAGGCGGACATCAGGGTGACGGTCAGCGTGAGCGCGGCCTTGCGGCCCTTGCGGTCGCCGACCCGGCCCAGCACCCAGCCGCCGACCGGGCGCAGGAAGAAGCCGACGGCGAAGATCCCCATGGTGTTCATGAGGTTGGCGGTGTCATTCCCCTTCGGGAAGAACGCGTCCGCGAAGTACACCGCGAAGCTGGCGTAGACGAACCAGTCGAACCACTCGACCATGTTGCCGGCCGAGCCGACCCAGATCTTCTTCCATTGCTCTCGTCCCATAGCCGCTCACGGTCGCTGACGCGCGGGCCTTCGGCAAGAGCCACCGCAGCAACGATCACGCGTACTTGCGTGCTTTGAGGTCACGGAGCCGCGGTGGTCCCGGGCGGCAGGACCGGCGGCAGGGACAGCGATTCGTCCAGGAACTCCCGTACGTGGGCGCGCACTTGCTCCCGGTCGGTGCCGGGCAGGCCGACCACGAGGTGGGTGCCGAAGCCGTCGAGGAGGGCACGGGTGCGGGTGGCGAAGCGTTCGGCGTCGACGGGGCGGAACGCGCCGTGCGAGATGCCTTCCACGAGGAGGGCGGCCAGGTCGCGGTGCCAGGCGAGTTCGAGGTCGAGCTGGCGCTCGCGGGTCTCGTCGTCGGCGTTCTGCGAGCGGTTCCAGACCTCCAGCCACAGGGTCCAGCGGGGGTCGCGGTGGCCGTCGGGGAGGTAGAGGTCGATCAGCGCGTCCAGCCGCTCGCGGGGCGGCAGGCGGCGGGAGAGGGCGGCCCTGCGCTCGGCGCCGAGCTGCTCCTCGCTCCACTGGAGGGTCTGGAGCAGCAGCTCGTCCTTGGTGCCGAAGTAGTACAGGATGTGGCCGCTGCTCATCCCGACCTCGCGGCCCAGGCCCGCCATCGTCAGCCCGTCGAGCCCGTCCGCAGCGATGGTGGCCATGGCAGCGGCGAGTACCTGTTCGCGGGGCTGGCTGAGCCGCCGCCTGGGACGGCGTACGGGAGCGGGCACGGGTGCCTCCGGGTCGGCTGGTACTGCGGCCTGGGGTCAGACCTCGGGCTGTTGCTGGGTGATGCAGTGGATGCCGCCACCCGACGCAAAGATCGTACGGGCGTCGACCAGGGTCACCGTGCGGTCGGGGAAGAGCCCGCGGAAGATGTCGGCCGCCTGCTCGTCGCGCGGGTCGTCGAAGGCGCAGAGCACCACGCCGTCGTTGCAGAGATAGTGGTTGATGTAGGAGTAATCGACGAGTTCACCGTCCTCCTCGATGACGGTGGGCGCGGGCACCTCGACGACCTCCAGGCGGCGGCCGCCGGCGTCCGTGGCCGCCCGCAGCAGCGCGGCGATGTCCTGGCAGATGGCGTGGTCGGGGTGGCGGGGGTCCGGCTGGCTGTGGACGAGGACGGTGCCGGGGCGGGCGAAGGCGGCGACGATGTCGACGTGGCCGCGGGTGCCGAACCGCCCGTAGTCGGCGGCGAGTCCGCGCGGCAGCCAGATCGCCTTGGTGGTGCCGAGGTGCGCGTGGATCCCGGCCTCGGCCGCCTCCTTGCCGAGCCCGGGGTTGCGGCCCGGGTCGAGCTGCACGGTCTCGGTGAGCAGCACGGTGCCCTCGCCGTCGACGTGCAGGCCGCCGCCCTCGTTGACCAGCGGCGAGCGGTACGTGCGGGCGCCGGCCAGGCCCGCGACGTAGGAGCCGATCTCCGCGTCGTGCTCCCAGCGGGCCCAGTCCTGGGCGCCCCAGCCGTTGAAGACCCAGTCGGTGGCGGCGAGCCGGCCGTCGCCGTCGGTGAGGAAGGTGGGGCCGATGTCGCGCATCCAGGCGTCGTTCAGGGGCCGTTCGACGACCTCGATGTCCGGTCCGAGCAGGGTCCTCGCCTGCGGGGCCAGGCCGGGGCCCGCGACGACGGTGACCGGTTCGAAGCGGCGTACCGCGCGGGCGACCGCGGCCCAGGCGTCGCGTGCCTCTGCGAGCGTCCCGTCGGCCTCCTCGCCGAACGTGAAGTTGGCGCCGGGCCAGGCCATCCAGGTGCGCTCGTGCCGGGCCCACTCCGGGGGCATGCAGAAGCCGTCGGCGGCGGGGGTGTTCATGCGGGGGTCCTCACGGTTCACGGTGACGGGAAGTCGTCGGGCGGGGCGGCGGTCGGCGGCCGCCGGTTACAGGAAGTACAGCCGGGAGAGCGAGACGGTGTCGGCGGGCTCCGAGCGCATCGGGTCGCCGTCGAGGGTGACCAGGCCGCTTCGGGCGTCCACCTGGACGTCGCCGAGCCGGGAGTTGTGGACGAGGTCGCCGGGACCGATGCCGCGGGTGCCGCGGACGGCGGCCCGGCGGCGGCGGGTGGGCAGGCCGTCGCCGCCCGCTTCGGCGGCGGCGCGGGAGACGAAGGCGACGGAGATCTCCGCCGGGGTGGCCCCGTGCGCGCCGAACTGCGGTCCCAGCACGAGCGGTTCGCAGGTGTCGGTGGCGGCGTTGGGGTCGCCGGTGACGCCGTACGCGGGGAATCCCGACTTCAGGACGAGCTGCGGCTTGGCGCCGAAGAACTGCGGCAGCCACAGCACGAGGTCGGCCATCTTGCCGACCTCGATCGACCCGATCTCGTGCGCCAGTCCGTGCGCGAGCGCAGGGTTGATGGTCAGCTTCGCGACGTAGCGCAGCACCCGGGCGTTGTCGTCGTGCGGGCCGTCGCCCGCCAGCGGGCCCAGTTCGGCCTTCATCTTGCCGGCCATCGCGAAGGTACGGCGGACCGTCTCGCCGGCCCGGCCCATGCCCTGGGCGTCGGACGAGGTGATGCCGATCGCGCCGAGGTCGTGCAGCACGTCCTCGGCGCCCATCGTGCCGGCCCGGATGCGGTCGCGGGCCATGGCGGCGTCGCCCGGCAGGTCGGTCTTGAGGTCGTGGACCGAGACGATCATGCCGTAGTGCTCGGCGACGGCGTCCCGGCCGAAGGGGAGGGTGGGGTTGGTGGAGGAGCCGATGACGTTCGGGACGCCGGCCATCTTCAGGACGTTGGGGACGTGCCCGCCGCCGCAGCCCTCGATGTGGAAGGCGTGGATGGTGCGGCCTTCGAGGACGGCGAGGGTGTCCTCGACCGAGAGGCATTCGTTCAGGCCGTCGCTGTGCAGCGCCACCTGCACGTCGTGCTCCTCGGCGACCCGCAGCGCGGTGTCCAGGGCACGGGTGTGCGCGCCCATGTCCTCGTGCACCTTGAAACCGCAGGCGCCGCCCTCGGCCAGCGCCTCGATGAGCGGCGCCTCGCCGGATGACGAACCGCGGCCCAGGAAGCCGATGTTGACCGGCCAGGCGTCGAAGGCGCCGAACGCGTGGCCCAGCGCCCAGGGGGAGTTGACGCCGACGCCCCAGACCGGGCCGAATTCCTGGCCGATGACGGTGGTGACGCCGGAGGCGAGGGACGCCTCCATGATCCGCGGGGACAGCAGGTGGACGTGGGTGTCGACGGCGCCCGCGGTGGCGATCATGCCCTCGCCGGAGACGATGGACGTGCCGGTGCCGACGACGACGTCCACGCCGTCGAGGGTGTCAGGATTGCCGGCCCGCCCGATCGCGCTGATCCGGCCCTCGCGGATGCCGATGGACATCTTGCGGATGCCCTGGATCGCATCGATGACCAGGACGTTGCTGATCACCACGTCGCAGGTCTCGCGGACGGACGCGGCCTTGAGGTGCAGCCCGTCCCTGGCGGTCTTGCCGAAGCCGGCCAGGAATTCGTCGCCGGGCTTCTGCGAGTCCGACTCGACGCGGACGACCAGGCCCGAGTCGCCGAGGACGACACGGTCGCCGGCCCGCGGGCCGTGCACCGAGGCGTACTCGTGCGGATCGACGCCGCCGCTGACGGTCTTCGTGTGTGCGCAGTGCTCGCTCACGCCTGCTCCTCCACTCCCAGATAGCCGCAGGCGGCCGCCCGCCGCAGCGCTTCCGCCCTGGTGCCCGGCGCGTCCAGCGGCCCGTCGACGAGACCTGCGAAGCCGATCGCGATCCGGTCGCCGCCGATGGGCACCAGGCCGACCTCCGACGCGCCGCCCGGGTCGAACCGCACGGACGAGCCTGCCGGTACGCACAGCCGCATGCCGTAGGCGGCGGCGCGGTCGAACTCCAGCCGGGGGTTGGCCTCGAAGAAGTGGAAGTGCGAGGTGACGCTGACCGGCACGGTGGCGGTGTTGCGCACCGCGAGCCGCAGGGCCGGTACCGGTTCGGCGTCGGCGGGCCCGGGGAGCAGCGCGCCGGGCGCCCGCTCCCCCGCCCCGCCGCCGCGTATCGGGTCGCTGACCACCGCGAGCCGGGAGCCGTCGTCGAAGACCGCCTCCACATGGACCTCGGTGACCACATCGGCCACACCGGGCAGGACATCGTCCGGGCCGAGCAC
>NZ_JAJCXB010000067.1 GCF_020564935.1 Streptomyces pinistramenti | reverse complement strand
GCCGGATGGCGGGGGGGGTGCGTCCGCGCGCGGGGGTGAGGGGGGGTGGGTCGGCGGGCCCGGGTGGCTTACGCGGCCGGGTGTGCGGGGCGTGGGGCGGTGGTCGCCGCCGGGGGCCGGCGGCCGGTGGGATCGCCAACTGCCGGGCCATCAAAGGGACATGAACGCACCATAAAACCTGCCTCGCCGTCGACGCAGTGCGTAAGGCTCGTGTGCAGACCGTGTTACCTGACGGTAAAACCGACCCGTAGCGGTGGCAAGACGCGTGCGGGAGGAGAATCGGGCGGGGCGGAGCCGGGGTAACCGGCCGGTGTGCCCGCCGAGTTGTGCGGGTGTGCCGTCAGGCGGTGCGCTGTTCGTGCCGGCGGCGCTGCTGCCGGGACCACAGCAGTTTCTGGGCGAGCAGCGTGACGGTGCCGGCCAGCAGGATGCCGACGAGGTTGAGCAGCAGCTGTTCGGTGGAGCCGCGGGCCTGGCCGAACCTGCCGTAGCTGAAGGCGACCGCGGCGTTGGCGGCGGCCGGGACGGTCGTCACCGAGATCGCCACGCCGACCAGCGCGCCGGACTTCGCCGAGGTCAGCGACAACACCCCGGCGATACCTGCCAGCACGGCGACGACGAAGGAGAACCAGTCGGGCCGGTAGATGAACGCGGTGTTCGGGCGGGCGGCGTTGAGCGCCCCGACGTCGAAGAGGTGCACCGCGTCCATGAAGAAGCTGAAGCCGATGGTCACCGCCACCGCCACCGCGAAGCCGACGAGCAGCGCCAGCAGCGAGCGCCAGGCCAGCCGGGGCGCCCGCCGGACCAGCGCGGTGCAGATCCCGGCCAGCGGCCCGAACTCCGGGCCCACCGCCATCGCGCCGACGATGAGGATCGCGTTGTCCAGCACCACGCCGCAGGCCGCGATCATCGTGGCGAGGGTGAGGAAGGCGAGGTAGGTGACGGAGAGCGTGGACTCCTCGTGGGTGGCCTCGGTCAGCGATTCCCACAGCACCGCGTCGGCGCCCTCGCCCGGTGCCTCCCGCTCGGCCCGGTCGGCGCGCGCGGACAGCGACAGGCCGATGTCCTCGACCGCGATCGAGCCGTCCTCGTCGATGCGCAGGGCGCGCAGCTCCTCCAGCAGCGCGTCGGCGGCCTCCCGCGCCACGTCGCACAGCACCACATCGCCCTGCGGGTCGCGTGCGGCGCCGGTCAGCACGGCGAGATGGGCGGTGCCGACGGTCGCCTCCAGCAGCCGCAGGACGTCGTGCGTACGGTCCGCGGGGACCATCAGGCGCAGGTGCAGCATGGGTTCTCCGGGGCCGGGCGGATCGGGCGGATCGGGGTGGACCGTTCAGAGCTTGCGCAGCGAGAGCCGCTGCACCTTGTGGTCCGGGCCCTTGCGCAGCACGAGGTTCGCGCGGCCGCGGGTCGGGGCCACATTCTGCTGGAGGTTGGGTTTGTTGACGGTGCGCCAGATCATCCGGGCGTAGTCCAGGGCCTCGTCCTCGGAGACCTGGGTGTACTTGCGGAAGTACGAGAACGGGTTCTGGAAGGCGGTTTCGCGCAGCTTGCGGAAGCGGCCGAGGTACCACTTCTCGATGTCCTCGGTCCGTGCGTCGACGTAGACGGAGAAGTCGAAGAAGTCGGCGAGCCCGAGGCGGGTGCGGCCGTCCTTGCCGGGCAGCGCGGGCTGGAGGACGTTCAGGCCCTCCACGATGAGGATGTCGGGGCGGTGCACGGTCAGCCGCTCCTCGGGCACGATGTCGTAGATCAGGTGCGAGTAGACGGGCGCGGTGACCTCGGACCTGCCGGACTTCACGTCGGCGACGAAGCGGGTCAGCGCCCTGCGGTCGTACGACTCGGGGAAGCCCTTGCGGGACATCAGGCCGCGGCGGTGCAGCTCGGCGTTGGGGAAGAGGAACCCGTCGGTGGTGACCAGCTCCACGCGCGGGTGCTCGGGCCAGCGTGCCAGCAGCGCCTGGAGCAGCCGGGCGGTGGTCGACTTGCCCACCGCCACGCTGCCGGCCACCCCTATGACGAAGGGGGTGCCGGGCTGCGCGCCGTGGCCGCCGCCCGCGTCGCCGAGGAAGGTGTTGAGCGCCCCGCGCAGATTGCTGGTGGCGCCGACGTAGAGGTTGAGGAGCCGGGAGAGTGGGAGGTAGACGTCCCGGACCTCGTCCAGGTCGATCACATCGCCGAGGCCGCGCAACCGTTCGACCTCATCTGCTGTCAAAGGCAGTGGGGTCTTCTCCCGAAGGGCGCTCCATTCCGTGCGCGTCAGGTCGACGTAGGGGGAGCGCTCGGCGCGGCGGCGTTGCTGCGGATCGGTCGTCAGAGGCACGCGCCCATTGTGCGCAGCCGCGGCGGGCGATTCACCTCGGGGTGGCACTGCGGGAACGCGGCGGCGCCGGGGGAGCGGGGCGTACGTGCCGGAACGGGCGGGCGGAGCGGGACGGGGCGCCGGAAGGCCGTCTGTACCCGGTGAGGTTCCGCGGTTACGGTCAGTGGTGGATGCGGGTCGTGAGCGGCCCGCGGGAAGTACGGGGGGTGGGCGTGCGCGCGCGCCTGTTCGGACCGCCGTGGCGGCGGTCCGTGAGGAATGGTCGGGGCCGTGGGGCCGCCGGGGGAGTCGGGGAGGACATGAGGATGGACGGATTCGCGGCGCAGGTGCACGCCGAGCTGGCGGACGCGTACCCGGATGTGGACCTGGCCGAGGACCTCGCCGAACTCGTCGAGAACGACGAGCGGGGCGGCGAGACGGACTCGGAGGAGGAGGCGGAGTTCCTGGACGCCGTCCAGGAGGCGGTGGACCGGCTCGCCCGCGGGTGGTGAGGCGCCCGGTCCCGTGCGCCCCGTTCCCTGCCGCGTCGCGGCCCGGGGCGCGCCGGTGAGGGGCGCGTAGGCTGCGGGGCATGTGCGGAATCGTGGGTTATGTGGGCGGGCAGCCCGCTCTTGATGTCGTTCTCGCCGGGCTCAAGCGGCTGGAGTACCGCGGCTATGACTCGGCGGGTGTCGCCGTGCTGGCCGACGGGCAGCTCGCCGCGGCCAAGAAGGCGGGCAAACTCGCCAATCTGGAGAAGGAGTTGGCGGCCCGGCCGCTGCCGACGGGCGCGACGGGCATCGGCCACACCCGGTGGGCGACGCACGGCGGGCCCACCGACGGCAACGCCCATCCGCATCTGGACAACGCCGGGCGGGTGTCCGTCGTCCACAACGGCATCATCGAGAACTTCGCCGCACTGCGCGCCGAACTGACCGACCGCGGCCATGAGTTGACCTCCGAGACGGACACCGAGGCGGTCGCCCATCTGCTGGCCGAGGCGTACTCGTCCTGCGGTGATCTGCCCGAGGCGATGCGACAGGTGTGCCGCCGCCTGGAGGGCGCCTTCACGCTGGTCGCGGTGCACGCCGATGCGCCCGACCTGGTCGTCGGCGCGCGCCGCAACTCCCCGCTGGTGGTGGGTATCGGCGAGGACGAGGCGTTTTTGGCGTCGGACGTGGCGGCGTTCATCGCGCACACCCGCGAGGCCGTCGAACTGGGCCAGGACCAGGTCGTGGAGCTGCGCAGGGACGGCGTGACGGTCACCGACTTCGACGGCGCACCCGCGCAGGTGCGGGCGTACCACGTCGACTGGGACGCGTCGGCCGCCGAGAAGGACGGCTACGACTACTTCATGCTCAAGGAGATCGCCGAGCAGCCGAAGGCCGTCGCCGACACCCTGCTCGGCCGGATCGACGCCGCAGGCGTGCTCGCGCTCGACGAGGTGCGGATCCCGCCGGAGGTGCTGCGCGAGGTCGACAAGGTCGTCATCGTGGCCTGCGGAACGGCGTACCACGCGGGGATGATCGCCAAGTACGCGATCGAGCACTGGACGCGGATCCCCTGCGAGACCGAGCTGGCCAGCGAATTCCGCTACCGCGACCCGATCATGGACCCGCGCACCCTGGTCATCGCCATCAGCCAGTCCGGCGAGACGATGGACACCCTCATGGCGCTGCGGCACGCCCGTGAACAGGGCGCGAAGGTCCTCGCCATCTGCAACACCAACGGATCCACGATTCCGCGCGAGTCGGACGCCGTGCTCTACACGCACGCCGGGCCCGAGGTGGCGGTGGCGTCGACGAAGGCGTTCCTGACGCAGCTGGTGGCCTGCTACCTGGTGGCGCTGTACCTCGGCCAGGTCCGCGGCACCAAGTGGGGCGACGAGGTCCAGGCCGTGGTGCGCGAACTGGCCGCGATCGGCACCCAGGTCGAGCAGGTGCTGGGCACGATGGAGCCGGTGCGCGAACTGGCCCGCGGGCTGGCCGACAAGAACACCGTGCTCTTCCTGGGCCGGCACGTCGGCTACCCGGTCGCCCTGGAGGGCGCGCTCAAGCTCAAGGAACTCGCGTACATGCACGCGGAGGGCTTCGCGGCGGGCGAGCTGAAGCACGGGCCGATCGCGCTGATCGAGCAGGACGTGCCGGTCGTCGTCGTGGTCCCGTCGCCGCGCGGCCGCTCGGTGCTGCACGACAAGATCGTCTCCAACATCCAGGAGATCAGGGCCCGCGGGGCGCGCACCATCGTGATCGCCGAGGAGGGCGACGAGACCGTCGTGCCCTACGCCGACCACCTCGTACGGATCCCGCAGACGCCGACGCTGCTCCAGCCGCTGGTCTCCACCGTCCCGCTCCAGGTCTTCGCCTGCGAACTGGCCACCGCCCGGGGCAACGAGGTCGACCAGCCGCGCAACCTCGCCAAGTCGGTGACGGTGGAATGAGCGGCCTCACCCGCGTCCGCGGCGGCCTCGGAGCGGGCCGGTGATCATCGGAGTCGGCATCGACGTCGCCGAGATCGACCGGTTCGGCGCCGCACTGGAACGCACGCCTGAGCTGGCGCAGCGGCTCTTCATCGAGGAGGAGCTGCTGCTGCCCAGCGGCGAACGCCGCGGCACCGCCTCGCTCGCCGCCAGGTTCGCCGCCAAGGAAGCCGTCGCCAAGGCCCTCGGCGCACCCGGCGGCCTGCACTGGACCGACGCCGAGGTCTACGTCGAGGACAGCGGCCGCCCCCGCCTCCGCGTCCGCGGCACGGTCGAGGCCCGCGCCACCGAACTCGGCGTCCGCTCCTGGCACGTCTCCCTCAGCCATGACGCGGGGGTTGCTTCGGCGGTGGTGATCGCGGAGGGGTGAGGGGCGCTGCCGCCTGCCCCGCTCCGTGGCGTGGGGCCGGGGCGACGGCACTCGCCAGGTGTGAGACTGGCCCCATGAGGACTGCGTACAGCGTGGCGGCCGTGCGGGCGGCGGAGCGGGAGTTGATGGGGCGGCTTCCCGAAGGGGCTCTGATGCAGCGGGCGGCGGCCGGACTGGCCGTTGCCTGTGCGGAGTTGCTGGGGAAGGTGTACGGCGCCCGGGTGGTGCTGCTGGTGGGCAGTGGGGACAACGGCGGGGACGCGCTGTACGCGGGTGCCCGGCTGGCCCGTCGGGGCGCGGGGGTGACCGCCGTACTGCTGTCGCCCGGCCGCGCGCATCCGGGCGGTCTGGCCGCGTTGCGGGCGGCCGGTGGCCGGGTCGCGGACGAGGCGCGGGCCGCTCTGGCGCGGGCCGATCTGGTGGTGGACGGCATCGTGGGGATCGGCGGGCGCGGCGGGCTGCGTCCGGAGGCCGACCGGCTGGTGCGGGCGGTTCCGAAGTCGGCGAGGGTGCTGGCGGTCGATCTGCCGAGCGGGGTGGACGCGGACACCGGGGAGGTGCCGGGCGACGCGGTGCGCGCCGACGCGACGGTGACGTTCGGGACGTACAAGCCGGGGCTGCTCATCGACCCGGCACGGGAGCGGGCCGGGGCGCTGCGGCTGGTGGACATCGGCCTCGACGTGCCGGGGGAGCCCACGGCCGAGGCGCTGCAGCACGCGGACGTCGCGGAGCTGCTGCCGCGGCCCGCGGCGGAGAGCGACAAGTACCGGCGCGGCGTGGTCGGTGTGGTGGCCGGATCCGCGCGGTATCCGGGGGCCGCGGTGCTGGCGGTGGCGGGCGCGCTGCGCGGCGGCGCGGGGGCCGTGCGGTACGTCGGCCCGGCGGCCGACGCGGTGCTCGCGCACTTCCCGGAGACGCTGGTGCACGCGGGGCCGCCGCACAAGGCGGGCCGGGTGCAGGCGTGGGTGATCGGGCCCGGCATCGGCGAGGAGGCCGAGGCCCTGGACGACGTCCTGGCGGCGGACGTGCCGGTGCTGGTGGACGCCGACGGGCTGCGCTTCCTGACGCCGGAGCGGGTCCGTGCCCGGACGGCCGGCACGCTGCTGACCCCGCACGCAGGCGAGGCGGCCGCGCTGCTCGGCAGGGACCGCGCGGAGATCGAGGCGGGCCGGCTGCGCTCGGTGCGCGAACTGGCGGCGGGCTACGGCGCGACGGTGCTGCTCAAGGGCTCGACGACGCTGGTCGCCGACGCCGCGGGGCCGGTGCGGGTCAACCCGACGGGGACCGGCTGGCTGGCGACGGCCGGGAGCGGCGACGTGCTGTCGGGGCTGACCGGATCGCTGCTGGCCGCCGGTCTTCCGGCCCGTGAGGCGGCGTCCGTCGGCGCCTATCTGCACGGTCTGGCGGCCCGGCGGGCGGCCGGGGTGCGGGGCGCCCCGATCACGGCCTCCCAGGTGGCCGGTCACCTGGGCGTGGCCTGGCGCGACATCCAGGATTGAGGCGAAATGGGCTGAAGCGGCGGGTGGAGCGCAGGGGGCGGATGCGGCGCGCGTGGTCCGGTTCACCGGCCGTACCCCGGGTCCGCGGGGCATCGCCTGAGACACTGAGGGGGATGAACGAGACAGCAATGCGGGCCCGCGCCGCCATCGACCTCGCCGCCGTGCGGTCGAATGTGCGCGCGCTGCGGGGCCGCGCACCCGGGGCAGAGCTGATGGCCGTGGTCAAGGCCGACGGTTACGGACACGGCGCGGTGCCCTGTGCCCGCGCCGCCCGCGCGGCCGGCGCGAGCTGGCTGGGCACCGCGCTGCCCGAGGAGGCGTTCGCGCTGCGGGCGGCGGGCGACACCGGCCGGCTGATGTGCTGGCTGTGGACGCCGGGCGGCCCGTGGCGCACGGCCGTCGAGCAGGACATCGACGTCTCCGTCAGCGCGCTGTGGGCGCTGCGCGAGGTGACGGTGGCCGCCCGGGAGGCCGGCCGCAGGGCCCGGGTGCAGCTCAAGGCGGACACCGGCCTGGGCCGCAACGGCTGCCAGCCGGACGACTGGCCGGAGCTGACCGCTGCCGCCCGCGACGCCGAGAGCGCCGGGCTGATCTCCGTCACCGGCGTCTGGTCCCACTTCGCCTGTGCGGACGAGCCGGGCCACCCGTCCATCGCCGCCCAACTCGCCGCCTTCCGCACGGCGTTGGCGGTCGCCGAGACCGCCGGGCTGCGCCCCGAGGTCCGGCACATCGCCAACACGCCCGCGCTGCTCACCCTCCCCGAGGCGCACTTCGACCTGGTGCGCACCGGCATCGGTGTCTACGGCATCTCGCCCGCCCCCGAGGTCGGCACCGCGCGGGAGCTGGGGCTGCGGCCCGCGATGACGCTGGAGGCGCACCTGGCGTCGGTCAAGCGCGTACCGGAAGGCCACGGCGTCTCGTACGGCCACCACTACACGACGTCCGGTGAGGTCACCCTCGCGCTGGTGCCGCTCGGTTACGCCGACGGCATCCCGCGGCACGCGTCGGGCAGCGGCCCGGTGCTGGTCGCAGGGAAGCGGCGGACGGTCGCGGGCCGGATCGCCATGGACCAGTTCGTGGTCGATCTGGGCGACGACACCGCGCTGCCCGGGGACCGCGCGGTGCTCTTCGGGCCCGGGGACCGCGGCGAGCCGACCGCCGAGGACTGGGCGCAGGCGACCGGAACCATCGGCTACGAAATCGTCACGCGGATCGGAAGCCGCGTGCCGCGCGTCCATCTGGACAGTGCGCCGGAGACCGGCGTACCCGCGGCGGCAGGCAGCCGGGACATGGGGGGCACGGGATGAGCGAGGCCGGCGACGCGGCGATCGAGGCGGCTGCCGATACCGCGGGCAACTGGGCGAAGGCCGGGCGGCACGCGGGCATCGCGGGCGCGGCGATCGGCGTGGTCGCCGCGGGCGCGGCGGCCGGCGTGGCGATCGAGCGGATGACGGTGGGCCGGGGGATGCGCCGCCGGGCGCGGCTGGCCCTGGACGCCGAGGGCCCGTACGGCACGCTGCGCGGCACCCCCGGCACGGCCGTCGCCGAGGACGGCACCGAGCTGGCCTACGAGATCGACGAGGCGGGCGAGGGGCCGGCGGCGAAGCCGGGCCGGGGCGGGAAGGACAAGGGCGCCGCCGGGCGCGAAGCGGGTGCGGCCGCCGCTGCGCAGGCCGCGGTCCGCAAGCGGCTCGGCGCGGTGCTGCGGCGCCGCTCACCCGCCCTCACGGTCGTTTTCAGCCATGGTTACTGCCTCAGCCAGGACTCCTGGCACTTCCAGCGGGCCGCGCTGCGCGGCGCCGTCCGCACCGTGCACTGGGACCAGCGCAGCCACGGCCGCTCGGCCCGCGGCCGCTCCCAGGCCGACGGCAGCGAGCCGGTCACCATCGACCTGCTGGGCCGCGACCTCAAGGCGGTCCTGGACGCGGCGGTGCCCGAGGGGCCGATCGTGCTGGTCGGGCACTCCATGGGCGGGATGACGGTGATGGCGCTGGCCGACCAGTTCCCGGAGTTCGTGGCCGAGCGGGTGGTCGGGGTGGCGCTGATCGGCACTTCGGCGGGCAGGCTCAGCGAGGTCGCGTTCGGGCTGCCGTCGCTCGGCGTCAAGGCGTTCCACCGGCTCGCGCCGGGTGTCCTGAAGGTGCTGGGCGCGCAGAGCGACTTCGTCGAGCGCGGGCGGCGGGCCACCGCCGACCTGTTCGCCGGGCTCGTCAAGCGCTACTCGTTCGGGACGCCGCAGGACGTCGACCCCGGGGTCGCGCGCTTCGCCGAGCGGCTGATCGAGGCGACCCCGATCGACGTGGTCGCCGAGTTCTTCCCGGCCTTCGCGACGCACGACAAGGCCGCGTCGCTGGTGGCGTACGACACCGTGCCCGCGCTGGTACTCGCCGGCGAACAGGACCTGATCACCCCCGCCGAGCACAGCCAGGCCATCGCCGAGCTGTTGCCCGCCGCCGAGCTGGTGCGCGTGCCGGGCGCCGGGCATCTGGTGATGCTGGAGTGGCCCGAGCTGGTCACCGAAGCGCTGGTGTCCCTGGTCGAACGGGCGGCCGCGGCCCCCCGGCGCTCCCGTTCGGAACGGGCCTGACACCTCGGGCCCCCGTCCGGCGTAAGCCCCGCACCCCGCCCTGCCCGTACCATTTCCGGCATGAGCACCACCGCCACCCGGACCCACGTCACCGTCAAATCCCCCGACCGGATGCAGGAGTTGGGCCGCAGACTGGCCGCCCTGCTGCGCCCCGGCGACCTGGTATTGCTCACCGGTGAGCTGGGCGCGGGCAAGACGACGCTGACCCGTGGGCTGGGCGAGGGCCTGGGGGTACGCGGCGCCGTGACCTCGCCGACCTTCGTCATCGCCCGTGTGCACCCCCCGCTGTCCGGCGGCCCCGCGCTGGTGCACGTCGACGCCTACCGCCTCGGCGGCGGCCTCGACGAGATGGAGGACCTGGACCTCGATGTGTCGCTGCCGGATTCGGTGGTGGTCGTGGAATGGGGCGACGGCAAGGTCGAGGAGCTGTCCGACAACCGGCTGCACGTCGTGATCGAGCGCGCGGTCGGCGCGGATGGCCAGGGCCCCCTGGAGGCGGCCCTGGAGAGCGCGGCGGACGACGTGCGCGAGGTGACCGTCACCGGTATCGGCGCGCGCTGGACGGACGCCGGCCTGCCGGAGCTGGCCACGGACTGACCGGCGGCACCCCGCTCCCCCTTTTTCCCCTTCCCCCGGCTCTTCCGCCTTTGACGGGCCCGGGGTCCGGTCACGCACACCCGTAGTTTCCGACAAGCCGTCGGTAACATGTTGCGCGTGCGGTGCCGGGCATGGTGACATGGTGGCAGAGGTAGTTAGGTCTGCCTAACTTTGGATCTCGTTCTGCCGCTTGCCCCAGGAGCCCGGGAGGCGTCCATGTCTGCCCACCAGCCCTCCCCCACGCCTGACGGGCGCGGGGGCACCCCCCTCGCGGCGACCCGGCGCGATGAGCCCGACGCGCGCGAACAGCCGCCCACCATGCACCAGCTGCTCGCCGCCTGCGCCGCGGCCAGCGCCGTATCGACACCGCCCGAGTCCCCGGACGAGGCACGCGCAGCCAAGGCGGCCCGGGACGTGAAGGGGGAGAGCGGCGCCACGACCGCCGCGTCCACCGGGCGCCGCGACGCGGCGTAATCCGAAAGGGGCGTCCGCGGGGGAGACGGAAAACGGGGCGGCGGTCCGAGGGCGGGAACGCGACCCGACGGGCCGCCGTTTCTGCCTCTTCGTCTGCCGCTGCGCGTCAGGCGACGCCCTCCGCTGCGCGCGTCAGGCGACGACGACGACCTTCGTGCCGGTCAGCCCGAACTTCCACAGCGCGGCACCGTCATCGCGCGCCTCGCGGATCCCGCCGGTCTTCTTCTGCGAGGCGCCCGGATCCGGCGTCGAGCCGTCGACGGCCGCGCTGAAGCCGATCACCACGCCGTCGACGCTGGTGAACAGCACCACGTGCTCGATCGCGATGCCGTCCGAGCCCGTGACGCTCACCGAACGCGAGGTGACGGCGTACGTCCCCATCGGCGGGCTGACGGTGCTCGGTGCGACCTTGTACGTACGGTCGGCCTTGCCGTCCGCGCCGACCAGCCAGACCCGCTTGGCGCCGAGTGCGTAGACGACCCGGCGGCCCTTGCCGGACGCCGCGGGAACCGCGACAGGGGCCGGGCGCGCTTCCTTCTTGCCGTGCCCGTCGTGCCCGGAGGGCTTCTTGGCGGCCGCGGAGTGCCCGCCGTCCTTGCGGGCCTGCGTCAGGTCGTCCGGTGCGGACGCCGATGCCTGGTAGCCGAGTACGCCGACCACGGCCAGGGCCGCCGCGGTGAGAGCGGTGACGATCGTGCTGCTCTTAGCGGGCACCGCTGTGCCACCTTTCCGTACTCTCCCCGTCGGAGGGGAAGCCCCGATCCCGGCGGCCCGAACGCCGCTGCTACGGGCCGACCGTAGCACCGGAACGGGCACCGTCCGCCGCGCCGTAGTCTTGAGGGCGTGCTGCTGCTAGCTCTTGACACCGCCACCCCCGCCGTCACCGTCGCACTGCACGACGGTTCCCGGGTCCTCGCCGAGTCGTGCCAGGTGGACGCCCGCCGCCACGGCGAGCTGCTGCTGCCCGCCGTCGACCGGGTGCTGTCCGAGGCCGGAACGAAGCTCGACGCGGTCACCGGCCTCGTGGTCGGCGTCGGCCCCGGCCCTTACACCGGCCTGCGGGTCGGCCTGGTCACCGCCGCGACCTTCGGCGCCGCCCTGGACGTCCCGGTGCACGGCCTGTGCTCGCTGGACGGCCTCGCCTACGCCGCCGGCCTCGACGAGCCCTTCGTGGTGGCGACCGACGCCCGCCGCAAGGAGGTCTACTGGGCCCGCTACGCCGACGCCAGGACCCGGCTGACCGAGCCCGCCGTGGACCGCCCCGCCGACCTCGCCGACCAGGTGGCCGGCGTCCCCGCCGTCGGCGCCGGCGCGCTGCTGTACGACGCGGTGTTCACCGGCGTACGGCGCGAAGGCCCCGAGCACCAGTCCGCCGCCGCGCTCGCCGCGCTCGCGGCCGAGAAGCTGGCGGCCGGCGAGGAGTTCCTGCCGGACCGGCCGCTGTACCTGCGGCGTCCCGACGCGCAGGTTCCGGCCAACTACAAGGTGGTCACCCCCCAGTGACCCCCGCCGTCTCCGGAGCGCAGGCCGGCGCATCCGCAGCGGGCGCCCCGGTGCTGCGCGAGATGCGCTGGTGGGACCTGGACGCGGTGCTCGCGCTGGAACACGAACTGTTCCCGGACGACGCCTGGTCGGCCGGGATGTTCTGGTCCGAGCTGGCGCGGGCGCGCGGCGCCGGCGCCAACCGCCGCTATCTGGTCGCCGAGGCCGGTGGCCGGCTGGCCGGCTACGGCGGCCTGGCCGCCGTGGACGGCACCGGCGACATCCAGACCATCGCCACCGCACGCGACCAGTGGGGCAGCGGCCTCGGCGCCCGGCTGCTGACCGCGCTGCTGTCGGCCGCCACCGCCTTCGAGTGCCACGAGGTGCTGCTGGAGGTCCGCGTCGACAACCTCCGCGCGCAGCGCCTCTACGAACGCTTCGGCTTCGCGCCGATCGGCTTCCGGCGCGGCTACTACCAGCCGGGCAACGTCGACGCCCTGGTCATGCGCAGGACCGCGACCGACCCGGACACCGAGGCCCCCGACACCGACCCCGGCGCCTCTTCCGTCCCGCCCGTCCCCGACCCCACCTCGTCACAAGGAAACTGAAGAATCATGGCTGACGCACGCGGCGGACCGCTGGTCCTCGGCATCGAGACCTCCTGCGACGAGACCGGTGTCGGCATCGTCCGCGGGCACACCCTGCTCGCCGACGCCGTCGCCTCCAGCGTCGACGAGCACGCCCGCTTCGGCGGCGTGGTGCCCGAAATCGCCTCCCGCGCCCACCTGGAGGCGATGGTCCCCACCATCCGGCGCGCCCTGAAGGACGCCGGGGTCACGGCGGGCGACCTCGACGGCATCGCGGTCACCGCGGGCCCAGGACTGGCCGGCGCGCTGCTGGTCGGCGTCTCGGCGGCCAAGGCGTACGCCTACGCGCTCGGCAAGCCGCTCTACGGCGTCAACCACCTCGCCTCGCACATCTGCGTCGACCAGCTGGAGCACGGCGCGCTGCCGGAGCCGACAATGGCGCTGCTGGTCAGCGGCGGCCACTCGTCCCTCCTGCTGGCCCCCGACATCACCGCCGACGTCCGTCCGCTGGGCGCGACCATCGACGACGCGGCGGGCGAGGCGTTCGACAAGGTGGCGCGGGTGCTGAACCTCGGCTTCCCCGGCGGCCCGGTCATCGACCGCTACGCGCGCGAGGGCGACCCCGACGCGATCCGCTTCCCGCGCGGCCTGACCGGCCCCCGCGACCCGCTCTACGACTTCTCCTTCTCCGGCCTCAAGACGGCCGTCGCCCGCTGGATCGAGGCCAAGCGCGCGGCCGGCGAGCAGGTCCCGGTCGCGGATGTCTCGGCGTCCTTCCAGGAGGCCGTGGTCGACGTGCTGACCCGCAAGGCCGTACGGGCCTGCAAGGACAACGGCGTGGACCACCTGATGATCGGCGGCGGGGTCGCGGCCAACTCCCGGCTGCGGGCGATGGCCGCGCGCCGCTGCGAGGACGCCGGCATCACCCTGCGGGTGCCGCGGCCGAAGCTGTGCACCGACAACGGCGCGATGGTCGCGGCCCTGGGCGCCGAGATGGTGGCCCGCAACCGCGCGGCGTCGGACTGGGACCTCTCCGCCGACTCCTCCCTGCCGGTGACCGAACCCCACGTCCCCGGCGAGGCCGCCCCCCACAGTCACGGCCACTCCCACGACCACGTCCACGAGATCAGCAAGGACAACCTCTACTCCTGACGGCCTGCGGGTGCAGGAAACGTCTTACCCTGGCAACGGCAGGACAGGGGCAGGTGCGGGAGGGGACGGACTGTGGACTGGTTCTGGTGGGTGTTCATCTTCTTCATGGCGGGCGGCTTCGCGAAGGTCGCCGACGCCGCCCGTACGGCCCTGCGCACCCGGCACGAACGCAAGATGCAGCGCCTGGAGACGGTGCGCCAGGAGCGCCAGGAACTGGCCGCAGCGCAGGAGCCGCCCAAGCCGGTGTGCGGCTGCACCCACCATCTCGCCAAGCACGACAAGCAGGGCAAGTGCCACGAGGTGGTGGAGCTGCCGATCGCCTGGGACGCCGACCGCAAGCCGGTCAGGTACGAGGCGGGCCGGTGCACCTGCCAGCAGTACGTCGGCCCGCAGCCGCTGGCCCGGATCTACGCCGAGGACCTCACCGACCTGACGTGACCGGACCGTCGGCCGGCCGCCCCAGCAGCATCGAGGGCGCCCCGGCGACCCGGGTCAGGAAGATCGTGACGGAGTTGCCGCCGCCGGCCAGCTTCAGCTTCTTGCGCAGTTCCTCCGGCTCGACCGCCGAACCCCGCTTCTTGATCACCGCGATCCCCACGCCGCGCTCCCGCAGCAGCGCCCTGAGCCGCTTGACATGGAACGGCAGGACGTCGGTGATCTCGTAGGCGGTCGCGTACGGGGTCGGGCGCAGCGCGTCGGCGGTGACGTAGGCGATGGTCGGGTCGATCAGCCGGCCGTCGACCTGCCGGGCGACGTCCGCGACGAGGTGGGCGCGGATCACGGCGCCGTCCGGCTCGTACAGATAGCGGCCCACGGCGCCGGGCTCCGGGTCGGGCAGGCCCGCGCCGAGCAGCGAGTGGCCGGCCGGCAGCAGCGTGGCGCGGCGGGCGCCGGGCTCCGTGCCGAACCACACCACCGCCTCCTTCACGTCGCCCCCGTCGGAGATCCACTCCGTCTCGGCGTCCTCGGGCAGCGCCTCGTGCGGCACCCCCGGCGCGATCTTCAGCGCCGCGAACGGTGCCGTACGGGCCGCCGCGACGGCCCAGGACAGCGGCGGCGAGTACGCCTCCGGGTCGAAAATCCGCCCGCCCGTCGCCCGGCCGCCGCCCCTGGACGAGGCGCTGCGCGCCGCCCCCCTTGTCGGGCCGCGCCGTGCCGGGTCGACGAACACCGCGTCGTACCCGGCGGTGTCCACCTCCGTGACGTCCGCGCAGCGCACCTCGATCAGTTCCGCGAGGCCCAGCGCGTCGGCG
Organism: Streptomyces pinistramenti; assembly: GCF_020564935.1. Taxonomy (GTDB): domain Bacteria; phylum Actinomycetota; class Actinomycetes; order Streptomycetales; family Streptomycetaceae; genus Streptomyces; species Streptomyces pinistramenti. The sequence continues at coordinate 20,412 of NZ_JAJCXB010000067.1, read as the reverse complement.
TTGGCGCGGGCCGCGGCGCAGGCCAACGGGTCGCGGTCGACGGCCAGTACGCGGATCCCGGCCCGCGCCAGCGCGATGGCGTCGCCGCCGATCCCGGAGCACAGGTCGGCCAGCGTGCCGACGCCCAGCGCGGCGAGCCGGGCGGCGCGGTGGGCGGCGACGGTGGCGCGGGTGGACTGCTCGACGCCGTTCGGCGTGAAGTACATCCGGCCCGCGTCCGCCCCGAACTTGGCGGCGGCGCGCTGCCGCAGCCGGGCCTGTCCCAGGGCGGCGGACACCAGGTCCGCGGGGTGGTCGCGGCGCAGCCGGGTCGCGGTGGCCAGTTCGTCGGCCGGGTCGTGGTCGTGCAGTGCGGCCAGCAGCGCCTGTCCCTCGGGGGTGAGCAGCGCGGAGAAGGAGTCGAGGTCGGTCACCCGTCCATCATTCCTTCCCGGCACGGGGGCGGGCGCCACGGCCCGGCGGACGCGGCGCGACGGCGGGGCCTGCGGCCAGGGCTGCGGCGGGGCCCGCGGCCGCGGTGGGCCGGACGGTGGACCTTGCCGCGTGGCGGGCGATGCCGTGGCGGGCGACGCTGCCAGTATCCGGCGTTATGCATCTTGTCAGATTTTTGCGGTACAAAAGCGGGCCCAGACCCGCCCGGAGCGGGACGGCTTCCCGCGGGGCGCGCGGCCTGGCGGCGCTGAGCGTCATCGGACTGCTGGCCGCGGGCTGCGGCACCGAGCGGGCCGGTGACCAGCAGGACAACGAACCCTCCACCCGCCGGGCGGCCCTGGCCCCGGAGGCCCGTGCGCTGCTCACCCAGGCACGGCACGCGGAGCGGGCGCAGGCCCGCAAGGAGGCGGTCGCCAAACGCTGGGGACTGGACGCGGTGCCGCTGGAAGCCCCCGAGCCGCCGGACGTCAAACCGGAGCTGACCACCGAGCCGTGGTTCTCGCAGGGCGGCGGCAAGGATCTGCCGCAGGCCGTCTCCAGGGTGCCCACCGACCAGAAGGTCGTCTTCCTCACCCTCGACGACGGCTACGAGAAGGACCCGGACTTCCTCCGGATGATGGACGACCTCAAGATCCCCTACAGCGCGTTCCTCAGCGACTACCTCGCCAAGGACGGCGCCGGCTACGCCTACTTCCGCCAGGCGCAGCAGCTGGGCAACGGCGTCCACAACCACACGCTGCACCACCGCTACCTGCCCGGCCTGAGCACCGAGGACCAGCGCACCGAGATCTGCGGCCAGCAGGACAACCTCACCCGCGAACTCGGCCACACCCCACGGCTGTTCCGCCCGCCGTACGGCGACTTCACGCTGGACACCCTGAAGGTCGCGGCCTCCTGCGGCGTGCAGGTGTTCCCGCTGTGGGCCACGGAGGCGTTCCCCGACCACTTCGACTACAGCCGCGAGGACCAGAAACTCCACCCGGGCGACATCATCCTGAGCCACTTCCGGGGCCGCGAGGACTGGAAGGCGACCATGCCCGACCTGGTCCGCAACGTACTGAACACGGCGACCCGGCAGGGGTACGCGGTGGCGCGGCTGGAGGACTACATGTAGCCCGGCGCCGGCCGCTCCTCCCCGTGCGTACGGCACCCGGCCCCGCCCGCGCTACCCGCCCGGCGGGGCCGCTGCGCGCCGGCCCCTGGCGCGGCGCCGGGAGCCCCGCGCGAAGGCGCCCACCGGTTCGCGGCGCTTCTGCGCGCTGTCGCTGATCCGGATCAGCAGCGCCACCATCACCCAGTTCGCGACCAGCGACGAGCCACCCTTGGCGAGGAACGGCAGGGCCTTGCCGGTGAGCGGGATCAGGCCGGTGACGCCGCCGCAGACGACGAAGACCTGGAGCAGCAGCGCACCGGAGAGGCCGACGGCCAGCAGCTTGCCGAACGGGTCGCGGGCGGTCAGGCCCACCCGCATCCCGCGCTGGGCGAGCAGCGTGTAGAGCAGCAGGACGACCATCACCCCGGCCAGGCCCAGCTCCTCGCCGACGGTGGTGAGGATGAAGTCGCTGTTGCCCGCGAAGCCGATCAGCTCAGGGTGTCCCTGGCCCAGCCCGCTGCCGCCGATGCCGCCGCTGCCGAAGCTGAACAGTGCCTGCGCCGACTGGTCGGAGATCAGCCCCGGCGGCCGCTGCTTCTCGGGAAGGAAGATGTCCATGGGGTGCAGCCAGGCCATCACGCGGCCCTTGACGTGCGGTTCGGCCGAGCCCACGACGGCGGCGCCGACCACGGCCATCAGCAGGCCGCACACCACCCAGCCGGTCCGCTGGGTGGCCATGTACAGCATGATCACGAAGACGCCGAAGAAGATCAGCGAGGTGCCCAGGTCCCGTTCGAAGACCAGCACCAGCAGGCTGACGACCCAGATCGTGAAGATCGGCCCGAGCTGCCTGCCGGGCGGCAGCTGGACGCCCATCACCCGGCGTCCGGTCAGGGCGAGCGCGTCGCGGTTGACCGTCAGGTAGCCCGCGAAGAACACCGCGATCATCAGCTTCACGAACTCGCCCGGCTGCAGCGACAGCGGCCCGAGCAGGATCCAGCGCTTGGCGCCGAACTGGTCGGCGCCGAAGAAGGCCGGCGCCATCAGCAGCACGAGTCCGACGGCCATCGTCAGGTAGACGTAGCGCTGGAGGAAGCGGTGGTCGCGCAGCGTGATCAGGATCCCGACGCAGACCGCCGTCCCTATCAGGGTCCACACCAGCTGCCCGCCGCCCGCCTGCGGCATGTGGAGCGAGGGCTGGGCCGCGTACGTGATGTCCAGCCGGTTCAGCAGGACGAGGCCGAGGCCGGTCAGCAGGGTGGCCAGCGGCAGGATCAGCGGGTCGGCACGGGCGGCGAAGCGGCGTACGACCAGGTGCGGCACCAGGGCGACGCCGATCATGGCGGCGGTGAAGCCGGCCAGCCCGTCGGGGAGTTTGCCGGTCATCGACAGCCCGGCGTACGCATCGCCGAAGACGGTGATCAGCACGGCGAACGCGAGCAGCCCGGCCTCGGTTCTGCGGCGGTCGGGTGCCTGGGCGAGCGCGGCGAAGGTCATGGTGCGCTCGGCCTCGCTCTCCCCCCCGCCCGTCGCCCGGGGCACACTCGTGGGTCCTCGCACCTGTTTCCTCCGCCATGTTTCGTCGGAGCCGCAGTCCCCGGACGGGACGGGCCCGGCTGTCGGCTCGGCAGTCGAAGAGGTAGACGAGGCGGACCTGGGCAGGGTTGCGGTGTCCGGTCCAGGTGTGTCCGGTTCGGCACCGAAACCCGCCGGCGGACGACGACCCGCGCAAAGGCTCGACTGGCACTCCGCTTGACCGAGTGCTAACTGCGTCATAGTGTCGGCGTTGGCACTCTCCGCAGGGGAGTGCTAAACACGGCGATGGGCTGATCCGGCACCCGCGACGACGGATCCACCTGGTCGCCACCTCAGACAGTTAACCCCGTGAGATCTCCGAAGGGGGAGGTCGGATCGTGACGACCGCCAGCACCAAGGTTGCCATCAAGCCGCTTGAGGACCGCATTGTGGTCCAGCCGCTCGACGCCGAGCAGACCACGGCCTCTGGCCTGGTCATTCCGGACACTGCCAAGGAGAAGCCCCAGGAGGGCGTCGTCCTGGCCGTCGGTCCGGGCCGCTTCGAGGACGGCAACCGTCTTCCGCTCGACGTTTCCGTCGGCGACGTCGTGCTCTACAGCAAGTACGGCGGCACCGAGGTGAAGTACAACAACGAGGACTACCTCGTCCTCTCGGCTCGCGACGTTCTCGCGATCGTCGAGAAGTAAGTCACCCAGCATTGCTGTGATCTGCGCCCCTGGTTCCCGTGTCTAAACAACCCGGGGCAGGGGCGCAGTTCGTTGAGAGTACGACTAAGGACACGTAACTCATGGCGAAGATTCTGAAGTTCGACGAGGACGCCCGTCGCGCCCTCGAGCGCGGCGTCAACAAGCTTGCCGACACGGTCAAGGTGACGATCGGCCCCAAGGGCCGCAACGTCGTCATCGACAAGAAGTTCGGCGCGCCGACCATCACCAACGACGGCGTCACCATCGCCCGTGAGGTGGAGGTCGACGACCCCTACGAGAACCTGGGCGCCCAGCTCGTGAAGGAGGTGGCGACCAAGACCAACGACATCGCGGGTGACGGCACCACCACCGCCACCGTGCTGGCCCAGGCGCTGGTCCGCGAGGGCCTGCGCAACGTCGCCGCCGGCGCCTCCCCCGCCGCGCTGAAGAAGGGCATCGACGCCGCGGTCAAGGCCGTGTCCGATGACCTCCTCGCGACCGCGCGCCCGATCGAGGACAAGGCCGACATCGCGGCCGTCGCCGGTCTGTCCGCGCAGGACAAGCAGGTCGGCGAGCTGATCGCCGAGGCGATGGACAAGGTCGGCAAGGACGGTGTCATCACCGTCGAGGAGTCCAACACCTTCGGTCTGGAGCTGGACTTCACCGAGGGCATGGCCTTCGACAAGGGCTACCTCTCGCCCTACATGGTCACCGACCAGGAGCGTATGGAGGCCGTCCTCGACGACCCGTACATCCTGATCCACCAGGGCAAGATCGGCTCGATCCAGGACCTGCTGCCGCTGCTGGAGAAGGTCATCCAGGCCGGCTCCTCCAAGCCGCTGCTGATCATCGCCGAGGACGTCGAGGGCGAGGCGCTCTCCACCCTCGTCGTCAACAAGATCCGCGGCACCTTCAACGCCGTGGCCGTCAAGGCCCCCGGCTTCGGCGACCGCCGCAAGGCGATGCTCGGCGACATGGCCACCCTCACCGGTGCCACCGTCATCGCCGAAGAGGTCGGCCTCAAGCTCGACCAGGCCGGTCTCGACGTGCTGGGCACCGCCCGTCGCGTGACCATCACCAAGGACGACACCACCATCGTCGACGGCGGCGGCAACTCCGACGACGTCGCGGGCCGCGTCAACCAGATCAAGGCCGAGATCGAGTCCACCGACTCGGACTGGGACCGCGAGAAGCTCCAGGAGCGCCTCGCCAAGCTCGCCGGCGGCGTCTGCGTCATCCGCGTGGGTGCGGCCACCGAGGTCGAGCTCAAGGAGAAGAAGCACCGTCTGGAGGACGCCATCTCCGCGACCCGCGCCGCGGTCGAGGAGGGCATCGTCTCCGGTGGTGGCTCCGCCCTGGTGCACGCCGCCAAGGTGCTGGAGGACTCCCTCGGCAAGGAGGGCGACGAGGCCACCGGTGTCGCCGTCGTCCGCCGCGCCGTCGTCGAGCCGCTGCGCTGGATCGCGGAGAACGCCGGCCTTGAGGGCTACGTCATCACCGCGAAGGTCGCCGAGCAGGACAAGGGCCAGGGCTTCAACGCCGCCACCGGCGAGTACGGCGACCTGGTCAAGGCCGGCGTCATCGACCCGGTGAAGGTTACCCGCTCCGCACTGGAGAACGCCGCTTCGATCGCTTCGCTGCTGCTCACGACCGAGACCCTGGTCGTCGAGAAGCCGGCGGAGGAGGAGGCCGAGGCCGGTCACAGCCACGGCCACGGCCACTCCCACTAGTCGGCAGCGCCGATCCGGCAGTGCCCGACCGAGGCCCGGTCCCCTTCTCGGGGGCCGGGCCTCGGCGTGTGCGGGCCCCGTCTCAAGCCGAATGGCCGAGATCCGCCGCCCGTACGGGACCGGCGAACGGCAGGCCCTTGGTGTAGCGCTCCAGCTCGTCCAGCGCGTGGTCGGCCAGCCGGTGCAGCTCGCCGCCGAGCGATCCGGCGACGTGCGGGGTCAGCAGCACGTTCGGCAGGTCGTACAACGGCGAGTCCGGGGGCGGGAGTTCGGGTTCGGTGACGTCCAGGACCGCGCTGATCCGGCCGTCGCGCAGCTCGGCGACGAGTGCAGCGCCGTCGACGAGGGAGCCGCGCGCGGTGTTGACCAGCGTCGCACCGTCCGGCAGCAGGGCCAGCTCCGCGGCGCCGAGCAGATGCCGGGTGGCGGGCAGCTCGGGCGCGTGCACGGTGACCACGTCACTGGCCGCGCACAGTGCGTCGAGCGGCACCGCACGTACCCCGAGCCGCCCGGCCTGTGCCGCGTCCACGTGCGGATCGTGCAGCAGGACCCGCAGGTCGAACGGGCGCAGCAGCTCGATGACCCGGCGGCCGATGCGGGAGGCGCCGATGACGCCGACGGTGCGGCGGTAGTTGCCCGCCGCGGCCAGTTCGCCGTGCCAGTCGTGCGCCGTGCGCAGGCTCCGGTAGCGCCGCGCCGCGTGCAGCACCCGCTTGTTGGCGAGGAGGATCGCGGCCAGGGTGTACTCCGCGACCGGCAGCGCGTTGGCCCCGGCCGCCGACGCGACGGCGATGCCGCGCTCCCAACAGGCCGGTGTGACATGGGGTTTGACGGAACCCGCGGCGTGCACGACGGCCCGCAGCCGGGGCGCGCGCTCCAGCACCCGCCCGGTCAGCGGCGGCGCGTCCCAGCAGGTCAGCAGCACCTCGGCCTCGGCCAGCGCGGCGGCGACCGCGGGCGCGGGAGCGGCCAGGTCGTACGCGACGAGCCGGGGATCGGTGCGGGCGAGGGCCGCCAGCCGTGCGTGGTGACGTGGCGCCAGCAGCCGTTCGGCGGTGCCGGGGCTCATGGACAGCAGCAGGGCGGGCCGGGTGTCCGGCGCGGCCGCAGGACCCGGGCTGACACCGGGGGTGGGAGACATGGGAGGGACGCTCCTTCATGGTGGCCGGGCGGGCGCGGTAATCCGGAACACGGGCTCCTTCGCGGTCACTTGACGGCATGATCCTTGGACCACGCGGGGAAGGAGTCAAGGACCGTGCCCACGCTCCGGCGTGCGCCCCCGTCCCGTTCGTGAGAGAGGTCGCCATGGCCCCGCTGCCCTTCCCGCTCCCCGCCGATGACCGCGGGCTCAGCCCGTACACCGGCTGGACCCGCGCACACTGGGAAGCGACCGCCGACGGCCTGCTGCAAGCGGCGCTCGCCCATGCCACGCCACGCCACGGACTGCTGCTCCTGCCCGGCGGCCGCCCCAGCTTCTCCGGCACCCGCTCGGACGGGCTCGAAGGTTTCGCCAGGACCTTCCTGCTCGCCGCATTCCGGATCGCAGGCGCCGACGGCCACGACCCGCACGGCTTCCTCGACCGCTACGCACAGGGCCTGGCCGCCGGAACCGAATCCCCGGTGCCCGACGGTCAGTTGACGGCCGAACACCCGGAATCCTGGCCGCGGCTCGACGCCGTGAACCAGGCCCACGTCGAGGCCGCGTCCATCGCCCTGGGCCTGCGGCTGACCCGCCGCTGGCTGTGGGACGGGCTCGACGAGAAGGTGCGTGAGCGGGTCGCCGACTGGCTGCGGCCCGCGCTCGGCCCCTCGCCGATGGACAACAACTGGTGGCTCTTCGGCCTGACCGTCGGCGGATTCCTGGCCAGTGCGGGCATCGAGACGGACCGCTCCCGCACCGCCATCGACCGGGCACTGGCCCGGATCGACGAGTGGTACCAGGGCGACGGGTGGTACAGCGACGGCCCCAACCGGTCCTTCGACCACTACAACGGCTGGGCCCTGCACTTCTACCCCATGCTGCACGCCCATCTCGCCGACGACCGCGCCCTGCTCGCCTCGTACGGCGCCCGGCTGCGCGACCACCTCACGCACGCCGCCCGCCTCTTCGACACCAACGGCGCGCCCCTGCCCTTCGGGCGCTCCCTGACCTACCGGTTCGCCGCGGCCGCCGCCCCCTGGATCGGCGCGCTCACCGGACACACCCCCCTCACCCCCGGCACCACCCGCCGCATCACCTCCGGCGCCCTGCGCCACTTCGCCGACCGGGGAGCCGTCAGCAGCGAAGGGCTGCTGACGCTCGGCTGGTACGGCCCGTACCCGCCGCTCATCCAGATGTACTCGGGCCCCGCGTCGCCGTACTGGGCGTCCAAGGGATTCGCCGGCCTGCTGCTGCCCGCCGACCACCCGGTCTGGACCGCGACCGAGGAGCCGCTGCCCGCCGAGACCGCCGACCTCGCCCTGCCGCTCGGCCCGACCGGTCTGCTCGTCCAGTCCACCGCGGCCGACGGCCTGGTACGCCTGCACAACCACGGCAGCAGCGCCCTGCACCCCACCTTCGCCCCCTACTACGCGCGCTTCGCCTACTCCACCCGCACCGGCCCGGCACACCCCGAGCCCGCCGACGACGCAGGCAGCGACGCGCAGCTCACCGACAACCACTTCGCGCTGCTCGCCGACGGCCGGCCCACCCGCCGCGGCCCGGTCACCCCGTCAGGACACGGCCCCGGCTGGGCCGCCTCGTCGCACACCCCGCACCAGGCCGACGACACCCCGCTGCCCGGCGTCCAGGTCCACTCCGCCACCCTCGTGCACGGCCGCGCCGAACTCCGCGCCCACCTGGTGACCGGCGCCGAGCCCGGCACCCGGGTGCGTCAGACCGGCTGGGCGGTCACCGCCGAGGGCCCGTCCGCCCAGCTCCATCCCGTCCAGGGCTACGAAGGACCGCCCCAGGACGTCCCCGCGGGCAGCACCCTCATCGGCCCCGACGCCCGCACCGCCGTCCTGGAAGGCGCCGTCACCGACGCACCCGAGGGCACCCTCTTCCACGCCCTCGCCTCCCTGACGGCCGTCCCCGGCCCGGCCCCCGCCGACACCCTGGCCACCGTCCGCGTCACCCCCGGCCGGCTGCACGTGACCTGGGCGGACGGGGAGACCGGCGAGATCCCGTTCCCCGTGCGCTGAGCGGCGGGCGGTTGCGGCCAGGCCCGCCGCAACCGCCTTGAGGGCGCTTCCGACGGATCTCCGCGGCGTCGCGGCGCTCCGCCGGAACCGACCTAACGGGGCCCGTACTTCCGCCCCGTACGCGACGTGACGCCGCCCAGCAGCCCACGCGGCGCCAGTTTCACCGCGCCCATCAGTGCCTTGTACCGCGGGTCGGGGATGGACAGCGACTTGCCGCGGGTGAGGTCCTTCATCGCCGCGTCCACCAGCTTGTCCGCGTCCAGCCACAGCCAGCCGGGAATGCTGTCCGTGCCCATCCCCGCCCGCTGGTGGAACTCGGTCCGTACGAACCCCGGGCACAGCGCCATCAGCCGCACCCCGCTCCCGGCCAGATCGCGCGCCGCGCCCTGCGTGAACTGCACCACCCACGCCTTGCTCGCCCCGTACGTCCCGCGCGGCACGAACGCCGCGACCGATGCGACGTTGACGACCGCGCCACGCCGCCGGTCCCGCATGCCGCGCACCGCGGCCGTGGTCAGCCGCAGCACCGCCTCGCAGTGCACCTTCAGCATCGTCAGCTCGTCGGCCATCGGCACTTCCAGGTACTCGCCCTTGTTGCCGAAGCCCGCGTTGTTGACCAGCAGGTCCACCGGGTGCTGACGGTCCTCCAGCCGGGCCTCGACGGCGGCGATGCCCTCCTCGGTCGCCAGATCGGCGCTGAGCACCTGCGCCTCGATGCCGTGCAGGTCGTGCAGCTCGGTCGCCTGCTCGTGCAGCCGCTTCTCGTCGCGTGCCACCAGCACGAGGTTGTGGCCGTTGCCCGCGAGCCGCCGGGCGAACGCCGCCCCGATACCCGCGGTCGCTCCCGTGATCAATGCAGTCGTCATACGGGCACGCTATCCGCCGCGGGGATGACATGAACCCACCCATCCCCGCCGCCCGGCCGGCCGAGACCGCCGCACCCGCCCCTCAACTCCCGTTCCGCTGCCGCTCCATGTACGCCAGCGCCCGCACCCGGGCCTCCGGATGCAGCGCGTCCCCGGCGTCCAGCAGCCGCGGCAGCAGCTCCCGGCGCGTGGTCACCGCCCGGAACACCAGCCCCACGGTGATGTCGTGATCCGGCCGGAACACCAGCCCCACGGAGTCACCCGCCCGGATCTCACCCGGTTCGAGCACCCGCAGATACGCACCCGGCACCCCCGCCTGCGTGAACCGCTTGATCCAGCCGCTCCACTCCATCCGGCCCTGGAACGTCCGGCACGGAATACGCGGCGAGGTCACCTCCAGCAGCACCTGCCGGCCGATCCGCCAGCGCTCGCCGATCCGCGCGCCGGTGACCTCCACACCCGAGGTGGTGAGGTTCTCGCCGAAGGCTCCGTTGGCCAGCTCGCGGTCCAGCTCGCGCTGCCAGACGTCCAGGTCTTCGCGGGCGTACGCGTACACGGCCTGGTCGTCGCCGCCGTGATGGCGGATGTCGACCACCGAATCACCCGCGAGCCCGCTGCCCGCCAGACCCTTGGGGCCGGGCGCGGCCACCGCCACCGGACCGTCCACGGGCCGCTTGTCGAAGCCGGTGCGCCCGCCGTCGGCGTCGGTGTGCGCGGAACGGGCCGGGCGCCCCACGTTCACGGTCAACAGCTGCCTGCGGTGCCGAGGATCCATACCGCCAACGTAAACGAGCAGGCCGGAAGTCTCTCGCGCCCACGGCCCCGGCGGCCGAACGGCGGCACCCCCGGAGGCGACCACTCAAAGCCGTGGCCTGAAATTCCGCCGCCCCTCCAAGACGCGCTTATGCTTGAAGAATGATCGAGGCTCGTCATCTCCGTGTGCTGCGCGCGGTCGCCCACACCGGCTCCTTCTCCGCCGCCGCACGCGAACTGGGCTGCACCCAGCCGGCCGTCAGCCAGCAGATGAAGGCCCTGGAACAGTCCGCAGGCACCCCGCTGCTGGTCCGCACGGGCCGCGAGATGCGGCTGACCCAGGCGGGCGAGGCGCTGGTACGGCACGCCGTCGGCATCCTGGCCGGGCTCACCGCCGCCGAGGAGGAAATCGCCGCAATCGCCGGACTGCGGGCCGGCCGGGTGCGGCTGGTGTCGTTCCCGTCCGGCAGCTCGACGCTGGTGCCCGCCGCGCTGGGGGCGATGCGCGCGGCCCACCCCCGCACCCGCGTCTCCCTGGTGGAGGCCGAACCGCCGCACTCCATCGAGATGCTGCGCAACGGCGACTGCGAAATCGCGCTGGCCTTCCGCTATCCGGAGGTACGCGGCGCCGACCCCGAGGCCGGGGCGGAGTGGGACGACCTGGTGGTCAGGCCGATCCTCGCCGACCGGCTGATCGGACTGGTGCCGACGGGCCACCGGCTGGCCGCGGCGGGCGCTGCGGGCTTCGCCGACCTGTCCGACGAGCCGTGGATCGCGGGCTGCCCCCGTTGCCGCAGGCATCTGGTGGAGGTCTGCGAGAGCGCCGGCTTCACCCCGCGCATCGACTTCGCCACCGACGACTACCCCGCGGTGATCGGCCTGGTCGGCGCGGGCCTCGGGGTGGCGGCGCTGCCCGAACTCGCCGTGGAATCGGTACGCCCCAAGGGGGCCAAAGCGGTGCGCCTTGAGCCTCCCGTGCACCGCGAGATCGTCGCGCTCACGCTGCCCGACCTGGCCCGGGTGCCCGCGGTCGACGCCATGCTCGACCAGCTCGTGAGCGTCGCGGGGCGCTGACCCGAACGTCGCCCGGCCACCCGCGAAAACCGCGTACAGGCCACCGCCCGTGGGTGCGGAACGGGCGCGCGTGCCGAGGTGCAGGAACGTTTCTCCAGAGTTCTTGCGCTCCCTGGGTGTCAGTCGCCGCCGGGGCCTGCGTGGCCGGCCAGCGTGGTCGCGGGGATCAGCCGGTGGCGGGCCCGGCCCATCAGTTCCTCGCGTTCGTCCTCGGTCAGGCCGCCCCAGACCCCGTAGGGCTCGCGGACGGCCAGGGCGTGCGCCGCGCATTCGGCCCGCACAGGGCAGCGCATGCAGACCTCCTTCGCCGATGTCTCACGCGCGCTGCGGGCCGCTCCGCGCTCACCCTCGGGGTGGAAGAACAGTGAGCTGTCCACGCCGCGGCAGGCAGCGAGCAACTGCCAGTCCCAGAGGTCTGCGTTCGGGCCCGGGAGGCGGGAGAAATCTGCCATTGCGTGTCCCCTCGAAGCGATGCTGTATCGGCTCGGTGCTGAAGACCGTACATCTACTGTGTAAGTAGATGTAAATATGACTCATTGCGAATCTAGCCTCACTTGGCAGGAAAATGGAAGAAAGAGGGCCAAATAGGGCATAGGGTGCACGCGGAGTGGCGACCGCCCGCTGTTCCGTCTGTGTATCCGGACCCTCACGCAGCGTGCCGAAGTCGGTCGTCGAACCCGTAACTCTTTCGAGTGACCGTCGTTGAGTGTGCGGAGGCGGTTGACAGAGGTAGACCTCGGGCAGGTGTCCGAGGCCGTCAATCGCACAGGTGACGATACGTACCAGCCTGGAGGCTCAAGGTGACGCGCATCAGCTGCGGAGGACGGTCATGACTTCCGTCCTCGTCTGCGACGACTCCCCGCTTGCCCGAGAAGCGCTCCGCCGGGCGGTTGCGACCGTCCCCGGCGTCGAGCGTGTGACGACGGCTGCCAACGGCGAGGAAGTCCTCCGCCGCTGGGGTGCCGATCGCTCGGATCTGATTCTGATGGATGTCCGCATGCCCGGACTCGGCGGCGTCGAGACCGTGCGGCGGCTGCTGTCCGCCGACCCCGGCGCCCGGATCATCATGCTCACGGTGGCCGAGGATCTGGACGGTGTCGCGCTCGCGGTCGCCGCCGGTGCCCGCGGCTATCTGCACAAGGACGCCTCGCGCGCCGAGCTGCGGGCGACGGTGACCCAGGCGCTCGCCGACCCGACGTGGCGGCTCGCCCCGCGCCGGCTGCGGTCCGCCGAGATGGGTGCGGCGCCGACGCTCACCGCCCGTGAGATCCAGGTGCTGGAGGGGATGAGCCACGGCCGCTCGAACGCCGAGATCGGGCGCGAGCTGTTTCTGTCCGAGGACACGGTCAAGACGCATGCCAGGCGCCTCTTCAAGAAACTCGGTGCATCCGACCGGGCGCACGCGGTGGCCCTGGGCTTCCGCTGGGGGCTCGTCCGCTGACCTGCCGGGCGACGGGGTTATGGCGGGCGCCGCCGGTTCGATGGGCGGCCGCCGTAGCCCCGTTGTGCGACGCTCGGCGCCGAAACGTCACGGGATGCCGCATCCTTGACGTGTGACTCCTCCCCGGCGGAGGCCGGGGCTTCTCACTCGGCCAGAAGAGACCTCATGACGGACAAGCCCTACCCGGTGCCTCACAGCACGGATACACGCTACCGGCGAGGACTCGGGGTCGGCATGGGCACAACCCGATCGGGGGAGGCGTGGGACGTGCGTGCTAATGCAGCGGCTCGTAACGGTTCGGTGCACAACGACGAGGGCGGTGCCGATGCCGGTGCCGCGCCAAGGCACCATGGACCGATGCGCGATGACGGCAAGCAGGAGATCGGCGATCTCGTCGCACGCGCCGTCGAGGGCGATCAGCGGGCCACGCACGACCTGCTGGCCCATGTGCACCCCTTGGCGCTGCGGTACTGCCGCACCCGGCTGTCCCGGCTTCCCGGTGACGCCCGGCACTTCGTGGAGGACCTGGCGCAGGAGGTCTGTGTCGCGGTGCTCTGTGCGCTGCCGCGCTACCGCGACACCGGAAAGCCCTTCGAGGCGTTCGTCTTCGCGATTGCCGGGCACAAGGTCGCCGACCTCCAGCGGGCCGCGATGCGTGGCCCCGGCAGCACGGCCGTGCCGTCCGACGAGATGCCCGAGCAGCCCGACGACTCGCTCGGCCCCGAGGAGCGGGCGCTGCTGAGCAGTGACGCGGCGTGGGCCAAGAAGCTGCTGGCCAACCTGCCGGAGAACCAGCGTGAGCTGGTGCTGCTGCGGGTCGCCGTCGGGCTGACAGCGGAGGAGACGGGGCAGATGCTCGGGATGTCGCCGGGTGCGGTGCGGGTCGCCCAGCACCGTGCGCTGAGCCGGTTGCGGGCGCTCGCCGAGCAGTAGCCCTGCGGCGCGAAAACCCTTCCGATCCGGCTGGATATGGCCGTAGGAATCTACGGGTGATGAGCCCCTCATCGCTCGTGGAATGAGACACCTCCTCGGGCCGTTAGCATGGAGATCCGCGCTGAGGCAAGAGCATTGGGGAAGGTGTCATGAGTGACAACGTCGACGGTATGCCCGCCAAATTCGCCATGCTTGGGCTGACATACGACGACGTTCTGCTGCTGCCCGGCGCTTCGGAGGTGCTGCCGAACGCGGTCAGCACCGCCTCCCGGGTATCGCGGAACGTACGGGTGAACATCCCGCTGCTCTCGGCGGCGATGGACAAGGTCACCGAGGCGCGGATGGCGATTGCCATGGCGCGTCAGGGCGGTGCGGGTGTGCTGCACCGCAACCTCTCCATCGAGGACCAGGCCAACCAGGTCGACCTGGTCAAGCGCTCCGAGTCCGGCATGGTCACCGACCCGATCACGGTCCGTCCGGACGCCACCCTCGCCGAGGCCGACGCGCTCTGTGCGAAGTTCCGGATCTCCGGTGTGCCGGTCACCGACGCCGCGGGCAAGCTGCTCGGCATCGTGACCAACCGCGACATGGCCTTCGAGATGGACCGCAGCCGTCAGGTCCGCGAGGTCATGACGCCGATGCCGCTGGTCACGGGCAAGGTCGGGATCTCCGGCGAGGACGCCATCGAGCTGCTGCGCCGCCACAAGATCGAGAAGCTGCCGCTGGTCGATGACGCGGGTGTGCTCAAGGGCCTGATCACCGTCAAGGACTTCGTCAAGGCCGAGAAGTACCCGAACGCGGCCAAGGATGCCGAGGGCCGGCTGGTCGTTGGCGCCGCCGTGGGTGTCGGCGACGCGGCGTACGACCGGGCGCAGGCGCTGGTCGAGGCCGGTGCGGACTTCCTCGTCGTGGACAGTGCGCACGGCCACAGCCGCGGCATCCTCGACATGATCGCCAAGGTCAAGTCCAACATCGGCGTGGACGTCGTCGGCGGCAACGTCGCCACCCGTGACGGCGCCCAGGCGATGATCGACGCGGGTGTCGACGGCATCAAGGTCGGCGTCGGCCCCGGCTCCATCTGCACCACCCGCGTCGTCGCCGGTGTCGGCGTGCCGCAGGTCACCGCGATCTACGAGGCCGCGCAGGCCGCGCACGCCGCGGGCGTGCCGCTGATCGGTGACGGCGGCCTGCAGTTCTCCGGCGACATCGCCAAGGCCATCGCGGCCGGCGCGGACACCGTCATGCTGGGCTCGCTGCTGGCCGGCTGCGAGGAGTCGCCCGGCGAGATGGTCTTCATCAACGGCAAGCAGTTCAAGTCGTACCGCGGCATGGGCTCGCTGGGCGCGATGCAGTCCCGCGGGCAGGGCAGGTCCTTCTCCAAGGACCGCTACTTCCAGGACAACGTCCTCTCCGAGGACAAGCTGGTGCCCGAGGGCATCGAGGGCCAGGTTCCCTACCGCGGCCCGCTCTCCTCGGTCGCCCACCAGCTCGTCGGCGGTCTGCGGGCCTCCATGGGCTACGTCGGCTCCGCCGACATCCCGGAGCTGAAGGACAAGGGCCGGTTCGTCCGGATCACGTCCGCGGGCCTCAAGGAGAGCCACCCGCACGACATCCAGATGACGACCGAGGCGCCGAACTACTCCCGGCGCTAGCGCTCGCGACGGAGCCCGCGGCCGTACCCCGGCCGCGGGCTTCGCCGTGTCGGGGATACTGGAACGGCAGACGTAGAGGGAAAGGCCACACCAACGTGACTGAGATCGAGATCGGGCGCGGCAAGCGCGGCCGCCGGGCGTACGCCTTCGACGACATCGCCGTCGTACCGAGTCGCCGCACGCGCGACCCGAAGGAGGTCTCGATCGCCTGGCAGATCGATGCCTACCGCTTCGACCTGCCGTTCCTGGCGGCACCGATGGACTCGGTGGTCTCCCCGCAGACCGCCATCCGCATCGGCGAGCTGGGCGGCCTCGGCGTCCTGAACCTGGAAGGGCTCTGGACGCGCTACGAGGACCCGGAGCCGCTGCTCGCCGAGATCGCCGAGCTGGACAGCGACGCCGCCACCAAGCGGCTCCAGGAGATCTACGCCGCGCCGATCAAGGAAGAGCTGATCGGCCAGCGGATCAAGGAGGTGCGCGACTCGGGTGTCGTCACCGCCGCCGCGCTCTCGCCGCAGCGCACCGCGCAGTTCTCCAAGGCCGTGGTGGACGCCGGCGTGGACATCTTCGTGATCCGCGGGACGACGGTCTCGGCCGAGCACGTGTCGTCCGCCGCCGAGCCGCTGAACCTCAAGCAGTTCATCTACGAGCTGGACGTTCCGGTCATCGTCGGCGGCTGTGCGACGTACACCGCCGCGCTGCACCTGATGCGGACCGGCGCGGCCGGTGTGCTGGTCGGCTTCGGCGGCGGCGCCGCGCACACCACCCGTAACGTCCTGGGCATCCAGGTCCCGATGGCGACCGCGGTGGCCGATGTCGCGGCCGCGCGCCGGGACTACATGGACGAGTCCGGCGGCCGCTACGTCCACGTCATCGCCGACGGTGGCGTGGGCTGGTCCGGCGACCTGCCGAAGGCCATCGCCTGCGGTGCGGACGCCGTGATGATGGGCTCCCCGCTGGCCCGCGCGACGGACGCGCCCGGCCGCGGCCACCACTGGGGCATGGAGGCCGTGCACGAGGACGTGCCGCGCGGCAAGCGGATGGACCTCGGCGCGGTCGGCACGACGGAGGAGGTGCTGCTCGGCCCGTCGAACACCCCGGACGGCTCGATGAACTTCTTCGGTGCGCTGCGCCGGGCGATGGCCACCACCGGCTACTCCGAGCTGAAGGAATTCCAGCGGGTCGAGGTGACGGTCGCGCCGTCGCAGCACGACAACCGCTGACGCGGAGTTCCCCACGCCGCCTGAGCGGGGGTGGAACAAGCAGAGGCCGGGCCGCCGACGAGAAGTCGGCGGCCCGGCCTTTTCGCTGCGTGCGGCTACAGCCGGTGTGCGGCGCCGGTGGGTGTGGCTCCTCGGGTGTCCAGGAGGAGTTGGGCCTTGACGGAGAGGCCCTGGAGGTCGTAGGTGCGGTGGGGCTGGAGGAGGACGGTGAGGTCGGCGCCGGCGGCGGATTCGTAGAGGGAGTCGGCGCGGGGGACCGGGCGGTCGAGGACGTTCCAGTGGGGGACGTAGGGGTCGTGGTACGTGATGTGTGCGCCGAGTTCCATGAGGCGGGAGGCGATTTCGCGGGCGGGGGAGCCCTCCTGGTCGCCGATGTCCGGTTTGTAGGTGACGCCGAGCAGCAGCACCCGGGCGCCGCGGGCGGACTTGCCGTGCTCGTTGAGGAGCGTGGCGCAGCGCTGGATGATGTAGCGCGGCATGCGGGTGTTGACCTCTTGGGCGAGTTCGACCATGCGGAGCGGGTAGCCGAGTGAACGTCCTTTGTAGGCGAGGTAGTTGGGGTCGACGGGGGCCGCGTGGCCGCCGACTCCGGGCCCTGGGCGGAAGGACTGGAAGCCGAACGGTTTGGTCTCGGCGCAGCGGATGACGTCCCAGAGGTCGACGCCGATGTCGTGGCAGAAGACCGCCATCTCGTTCATCAGGGCGATGTTGATGTGGCGGTAGTTGGTCTCCAGGAGCTTGGCGGTCTCCGCCTCGCGGGGGCCGCGGGCACGTACGACCTTGTCGGTGAGGCGGCTGTAGAAGGCGGCGGCCGCTTCCGTGCAGGCGGGGGTGAGGCCGCCGATGACCTTGGGGGTGTTGCCGTAGCGGTGGCCGCGGTTGCCCGGGTCGTGCCTGCTGGGGGAGCAGGCGAGGTGGAAGTCGCGGCCCGCGGTGAGTCCTGAGCCCTCTTCGAGGAGGGGGCGCAGGAATTCCTCCGTGGTGCCCGGGTACGCGGCGGATTCGAGGATGACCGTGGTGTGCGGGCGCAGTTGGGCGGCGAGCGCGCGGGCCGCGTCGGCGATGCCGGTCAGGTCCAGTGCGCGGTCCTCGCCGAGCGGGGTGGGCGCGCAGATGACGGCCGTGCGGACCTTGCCGAGGGCGGCGGGTTCGGTGGTGGTGCGGAAGCCGGCCGCGAGCAGCCGGCGGATCTCGGTGGCGGACAGCGGCCCGCCGGGGCCGAAGGGCGCGGCGGCGTGCGGATCGGGGTCGTAGCCGACGGTGCCGATGCCTGCCGCGGTGGCGGCCTGGGCGAGGGGGAGGCCGAGGTGACCTAGTCCGATGACGGCGAGGTCTGCGGGCATGCTGCGGCCGTCCTTCCCGGGTTTCCGATTGACGCATAAGTAGACTAAGCCGACATTTCCCGCAGAATGGGAATTGGTCGATCAAGGTGGCGGGGTGTTGCCGCATCGGGTGGAGGGGGTGGATACGGCCACGCCGCACGGACAGACTCGACAGACGGGGGTGTGGCCCCGATCACAGCGGGAGGCAGTGGTGAAGACAGCGACACTGGGACCGGCGCAGCGTGCCGAGGCGCTCGCCCGAATGGCGGAGCGGGAGCTGGACATTCTGGTGGTCGGCGGCGGCGTCGTCGGCGCCGGGACGGCACTGGACGCGGTGACCCGCGGACTGAGCACCGGACTCGTCGAGGCCCGCGACTGGGCCTCGGGCACGTCGAGCCGGTCGAGCAAGCTCATCCACGGCGGGCTGCGGTATCTGGAGATGCTGGACTTCGCGCTGGTGCGGGAGGCGCTCAAGGAGCGCGGGCTGCTGCTGGAGCGGCTCGCGCCGCATCTCGTGAAGCCGGTGCCCTTTCTCTACCCGTTGCAGCACAAGGGCTGGGAGCGCTGGTACGCCGGTTCCGGTGTCGCGCTCTACGACGGCATGTCGATCTCGTCGGGGCACGGCCGCGGGCTGCCCGTCCACCGGCATCTGTCGCACAAGCGGGCACTGCGGGTGGCGCCCTGTCTGAAGAAGGACGCGCTGGTCGGGGCGTTGCAGTACTACGACGCGCAGATGGACGACGCGCGCTATGTGGCGACGATGGTGCGGACCGCGGCGGCGTACGGCGCGCAGGTCGCCAACCGGGCGCGGGTGGTGGGTTTTCTGCGCGAGGGCGAGCGGGTGGTCGGCGCGCGGGTGGAGGACGTCGAGGCGGGCGGGACGTACGAGGTGCGGGCCCGGCAGATCGTCAACGCGACCGGGGTGTGGACCGATGACACCCAGGCGCTGATCGGCGAGCGCGGGCAGTTCCACGTCCGCGCGTCGAAGGGCATCCACCTCGTCGTGCCCAAGGACCGGATCCACTCGACGACCGGGCTGATCCTGCGGACCGAGAAGAGCGTGCTGTTCGTCATCCCCTGGGGGCGGCACTGGATCATCGGCACCACGGACACCGACTGGGATCTGGACAAGACCCATCCGGCGGCGTCCAGCGCCGACATCGACTACCTGCTTGAGCACGTGAACTCGGTGCTCGCGACGCCGCTGACCCGGGATGACGTGGAGGGGGTGTACGCGGGGCTGCGGCCGTTGCTGGCCGGGGAGTCGGATGCGACGAGCAAGCTGTCGCGGGAGCACACGGTGGCGCATCCGGTGCCGGGTCTCGTCGTCGTCGCGGGCGGCAAGTACACGACGTACCGGGTGATGGCCAAGGACGCGGTGGACGAGGCGGTGCACGGTCTCGACCAGCGGGTCGCGGAGTGTGTGACGGAGGACGTGCCGCTGGTCGGCGCCGAGGGCTACAAGGCGCTGTGGAACGCGCGGGCCAGGATGGCGGCCCGCACCGGGCTGCACGTCGCGCGCATCGAGCACCTGCTGAACCGCTACGGTTCCCTCGCCGACGAGCTGTTGGAGCTGGTGGTGGCCGATCCTTCGCTGGGCGAGCCGCTGACCGGCGCCGACGACTACCTGCGGGCCGAGGCGGTGTACGCGTGCACGCACGAGGGTGCCAGGCACCTGGACGACGTGCTGACCCGGCGCACCCGCATCTCGATCGAGACCTTCGACCGCGGCACCCGCAGCGCCCGTGAGGTGGCCGAGCTGATGGCGCCCGCGCTGGGCTGGGACGCGGCGCAGATCGAGAAGGAGGTCGCGCACTACGAGAAGCGGGTCGAGGCGGAGCGCGAATCGCAGCGGCAGCCGGACGACTTGACGGCGGACGCGGCCCGGCTGGGCGCGCCGGACATCGTGCCGCTGTAGCCCGCGGTCAGGCCCAGGGGCGACCGTCGCCTGCCGCGGCGGTCGCCCCTGCCGTGCCTCGCGCCGTGCCGTTCGTCCGCGGGCAGAACTCGGCCGTCAGGACGGCGGTGCCGCGGGCCGGGTCGGTGCGGTCGTCGGTGTAGCTGAACAATCCGCTCATGTGGTCGAGGAGCTGGCGGTTCGTCACCCGTGCGAGCGGTGTCGGGGCGCCGCGGGGGACGCCGGGGCCGGTGCGCTGCGGGCCTTTGCCGGACGTCCGGCCGCCGTGTCGTCCAGGGGGAGGCGGCCCTCGGCGGCGAGCTGGAGGACGACGGTGGCGACCAGGGTCTTGGCCGGGCTGCCGGCCCGGAGGCGGTCGTAGCGGCCCCTCCGCCGGCCGCTGCGCAGAGCGGCGGCGCCGGTGGTGGAGAAGCGCGAGGCGGTGAGGCCGGCGTCGCGGGTGATGAGGGCGGCGGCGCCGGGCGCACCGTCGTCCACCAGGCGGTGCAGGGCCCGTAGGGTCGCGGCGGGCGGCCGGTGCAGGGGGCGGGGTCCAGGGGGGTGCGGGCGGGCGGTGCCGCACCTGCCGGC
>NZ_JAJCXB010000066.1 GCF_020564935.1 Streptomyces pinistramenti | reverse complement strand
CCCACGGCCGATGTCGCTGAGCAACTGGCCGGAAGCCCGGCCGACTTCGGGCATCGGGCCGCAGGCCGGCCGCGGCGCTGCGGGCGGCGCGGATCCGATTGTCAGTGGGTTGCACCACAATGGGATGAGCGCGCGACGCAGCGAGGCGCCGGGCGCGTGAGCGGCGGTCCGCAGACCGTGCGGCGTACGGAACGACTCCGTGTGCCGGGCGGGACCGGCGGGGCACGGTGCCGGAGTGGTGACACCCCGGCACACAGGCAGGACGGACAGGGACAGGGACGGCGGTCAGCGATGGCGGTATGGGACGACGTGGTCGGCCAGGACCGGGTGACGGAGCATCTCGCCGCGGCCGCGCGCGAGGCGGACGCCATCGTCTCCGCCGACCGTGCGCTCGATGCCGCGGCGCCCGGTGAGGCGGCCGCGCCCGAGCGGACCGGCGCCTCCCGGATGACGCATGCCTGGCTGTTCACCGGCCCGCCCGGGTCCGGCCGGTCCACCGCGGCCCGCGCGTTCGCCGCCGCGCTCCAGTGCGTCAGCCCGGACCGCGCGCTGGGCGGCGTCCCCGGCTGCGGCTTCTGCGACGGCTGCCACACCACCCTCGTCGGCACCCACGCCGACGTCGAGATCGTCCGTACGGACCTGCTGTCCATCGGCGTCAAGGAAACCCGTGACCTCGTCCGCCGCGCCTCCCTGTCCCCGGCGGGCGGCCGCTGGCAGGTGATCGTCCTGGAGGACGCCGACCGCCTCACCGAAGGCGCGGGCAACGTCCTGCTCAAGGCCGTCGAGGAGCCCGCGCCGCGGACGGTCTGGCTGCTGTGCGCCCCTTCCATCGAGGACGTGCTGCCCACCATCCGCTCCCGCTGTCGCCAGCTCACCCTGCGCACCCCGCCCGTGGACGCGGTCGCCGACGTCCTGATGCGCCGGGACGGCATCGAGCCGCAGGCCGCGGCGGCGGCTGCCCGCGCCACCCAGGGGCACATCGGCCGGGCGCGTCGCCTGGCCACCGACGAGCGGGCCCGCGCCCGCCGTTCGGCCGTCCTCAAGCTGCCGCTCCGCGTCGACGACATCGGCGGCTGCCTCAAGGCCGCCCAGGAGCTGATCGACGCGGCGGGCGAGGACGCCAAGCAGGTCGCCGAGGAGGTCGACACCAAGGAGACCGAGGAGCTGCGCGCCGCCCTGGGCGCCGCCGCCGGTACGGGCGGCAGGCTGCCGCGCGGCACCGCGGGCGCCATGAAGGAGCTCCAGGACAAGCAGAAGCGGCGCTCCACCCGTACGCAGCGCGACAGCCTCGACCTCGCCCTGGTCGACCTCACCGGCTTCTACCGCGATGTGCTCGCCCTCCAGATGGGCGCATCGGTCCAGCTCGCCAACGAAGAGGTCCGCGACAGCGTCCAGCGCATCGCCCAGACCTCCACCGCAGCCCGCACCCTGCGCCGGATAGAGGCGATCATCGCCTGCCGCGGTGCCCTGGACCGCAACGTCGCGCCGCTGCTCGCCGTCGAAGCGATGACCGCCGCCCTGCGCGCGGGCTGACGGCGCGCCCCACCGGCCACACCACACCGGACACCCGCTGCCGGCGCACCTCGCTACACCAGCCGCCCGGCACGTGCCTCCACCGCGCCTCCCTTACGGCACACCGCGTCACCATCCGGATACGCTCCGCTCGTAAGCCGCTTCGCGCCCCGCGCTCCACCCGCCGCCCCCCACACCCCCGCTCCGGCCTACCCGCCGGAGCCGCCAGTGCCCTCCGCGTCACGCGCCCACTGGCGCCACCGCACCCGCCCGTCACCACGCCGAACCAGGGACCGAGGGACCGCCCATGGCCACCAGCCGCCTGTTCCGCACCACCGCTGCCGTCTTCGCGGCCACCGCGCTGCTGATCTCCGGCTGTTCCTCGGGACCATCGTCCTCGGGCTCGAAGGATTCCCCGGAACGCACCGAAGGCGCCCGCGCCACCGGCGGCGCCCCATCCGTCCTCGCCCCGCTGCCCGCCGCGGTACCCGACAACCTCCGGCCGTACTACGACCAGAAGCTCAGCTGGCGCAAGTGCGGGGTGAGCGGCTTCGAGTGCGCCACGATGAAGGCGCCCCTGGACTACGCAAAGCCCGACAAGAACACGGACCTGAAGCTGGCCGTGGCCCGTAAGAAGGCCACCGGACCCGGCAAACGGATCGGCTCCCTGCTGGTCAATCCCGGCGGCCCCGGCGGCTCGGCGATCGACTACCTCCAGCAGTACGCACCGGAGTCGGCCGCCGTCCGCGCCCGCTACGACATGGTGGCGACGGACCCACGCGGCGTGGCCCGCAGCGAACCCGTCGAATGCCTCTCCGACAAGCAGATGGACAGCTACACCCAGACCGACCAGACCCCGGACACCCCCGCTGAGGTCAACAAGCTGACCACCGCCTACCGCGACTTCGCCAAGGGCTGCGAGAAGCGTTCCGGCAAGCTCCTCCCGCACGTCTCGACCATCGAGGCGGCCCGCGACATGGACGTGCTGCGCGCCGTCCTGGGCGACAAGAAGCTCACCTACGTCGGCTCCTCGTACGGCACGTTCCTGGGCGCGACCTACGCCGGCCTCCACCCCACCCGCGTCGGCCGGATGGTCCTGGACGGCGCGATGGACCCCTCGCTCGGCCCGCGGGAAGTCAACATCGACCAGACCGCCGGCTTCAACACCGCCTTCACGTCGTTCGCGGCGGACTGCATCAAGCACCCCAACTGCCCGCTCGGCACCAAGAGCCCCGAGGACGCCGGAAGGCAGCTCTCCGCCCTCTTCAAGAAGCTGGACGCGCACCCGGCCGAGACCGGCCAGGACCGCAAGCTCACCGAGTCCCTCGCCACCACCGGCGTGATCGCCGCGATGTACGACCAGGAGGCATGGCCGGTCCTGCGCGAATACCTCGCCCAGGCCGAACGCGGCAACGGCCGCGGGCTGCTCGCCCTCTCCGACAGTTATTACGAGCGCAGCCCGGACGGCAAGTACGCCAACCAGATGTACGCCAACCCGGCGGTCAACTGCCTTGACCTCCCGGCCGCCTACAAGACCCCCGAGCAGGTCCGCGCCGACCTCCCCCGCTTCCGCAAGGCGTCCCCGGTCTTCGGCGACGAATTCGCCTGGGCCTCCCTGAACTGCGCGTACTGGCCCGTCAAGCCCACCGGCTCCACCGAGCGCATCGAGGCGAAGGGCGCCGCCCCGATCGTCGTCATCGGCACCACCCGCGACCCCGCCACCCCCTACATCTGGGCCAAGGGCCTCGCCGCCCAGCTCTCCAGCGCCACCCTCCTCACCTACGAGGGCGACGGCCACACCGCCTACGGCCGCGGCAGCGAGTGCATCGACTCCGCCGTCAACACCTACCTCCTCGACGGCGTGGTCCCCCCGAAGAACAAGCGCTGCACCTGACCCCACCCGCCGGCCACCCCCGCCCCCTGACCAGCCCCGCAACCGATTACGAAGCACCCCTCCGGCATGTGTAGACTGGGCCGCGCATCACGCCGCCTTAGCTCAGTCGGCCAGAGCGACGCACTCGTAATGCGTAGGTCAGGGGTTCGACTCCCCTAGGCGGCTCGGAGAGAAACCCCAGGTTGGAACATTCCGACCTGGGGTTTTTCGTTCACCGGGTGCGGTGTTGGTGCCGGGAGCGCTTCGGGTGGGGGGCGGCAGTCTCGGTTCTGGTCTCAGTGGGCTCTGAAGAACTCGGCCATGGGCCGCATCGGGTCCTTCGGCGGGTGGGATCGGCGCTTCACGTATCGCCTGGTTCGACTGGGCGGGGTGTGCGGCAGGATCTCCATGGTGGTGGGGATGTGGTGGGCATGGCGGCGTCCGGTTCGTTCGGGGTCGTGTCGGCGGTGTTCGTGTGATGGTCACGATCCGGCCCTCCCAGGGGATGGGCATGTCGTCCGGTACGACGTGCCGGTCGAGTAGGCATCCGAGCCGTGAGGACGCGAGCAAGTATGAGTACTGCACACTCCATTGAGCCGGGCCCGATCAGCGACCTCATGCCGCAGCGGGTCTGGTACACGTCTTACGGCTCGAACATGCACCTGGGTCGACTTGCCTGCTACCTCGCCGGCGGTCGGCCACCAGGGGCGGCCAAGGTCTACCCGGGGTGCCGGGATCGCAGCTTGCCTGCGGAATCCGTTCCCGTCGAGTTGCCCGGGAGCATGTACTTCGCGACGGATTCGCCGGTGTGGGGAGGGGGCAGAGCCTTCTATGATCCCGCGGCGGAGGGGCGCGTTCTGGCGCGAGCGCACTTGGTGTCAGCGGCACAGTTTGCCGACGTTGCTGCGCAAGAGATGTACCGGGAACCGGGCGTTGATCTGGATCTGACTCAGGTGCTGTCGGAGGGAAGGGCGGTGATGGGTGAAGGCCGCTACGAGACCCTTGTTTGCGCCGGGCGGATGAGCGGCCTTCCTGTTCTCACCTTCACCGCTCCGTGGGAAATCGACGATGTGGCCTGGAATTCGCCCTCGCCGGCATATGTGCGACTTCTGTCCTTGGGGCTCCTCGAAGCAGGGGCGTGGGATGCCACAACGGTGGCTACCTATGTCGCAAGCTGCCCGGGAGCGGCCGGTCACTGGACCGAGCAGGCAATCGGAGAACTGATCCGGGGGCGGGGGGCGGCGCATGGGTGAACTGGCACGCTGTGGGCTCTGGTCCGTGGGGCACCTGTGCGTGCCCGACGGAAGGCCAGTTCGGGAGGGCCCAGTTGGAGAGGGTGGCGAAGTGGCGGTCCGCCGTATTTCCACCAGTTCTGGTTGGCCGAGCAGGCGTTGAGGAAGGTGACTCGGTCTTCCGGGGCCTGCATCCAGGGGCAGCGGCAGAAGTCCATGAAGGTTTCCGGCAGGTTCCGGGCCGGGCCCGGACGGCTGCCGCATGAACATGGAATGGGAATTGAGCTGTTCCCGGCGCCGTGGAACCGTTCGGTCTGG
Source organism: Streptomyces pinistramenti (assembly GCF_020564935.1). Taxonomy (GTDB): domain Bacteria; phylum Actinomycetota; class Actinomycetes; order Streptomycetales; family Streptomycetaceae; genus Streptomyces; species Streptomyces pinistramenti. The sequence goes on along the minus strand of NZ_JAJCXB010000066.1, from coordinate 30,480 downwards.
CGGGGAGAGAGGGCAGCCGGTCGTGCAGCGGGGGTGGACGGGGAGGCCCCCGGTAGCTGTTGACGTGCCGCGCGGCGACCGGCCGTATGACGTCGGTGAGGAGCGGGGCGAGCACGAGCACAGCACGTTCCCGCCACGATCACCTCGTACGCGAGTCTTCCCGTTTTCTCGACCTGAAAGTGGAAACCCGCACCGGTGGCATTGTTGTGTGCTGTGCTGACTCAAGTCCGGGCGGTTTGGGCGCTGTTGTCGGACTCGGTGTTCTCGGCATCAGGCTTTTTGCTGGTGTTGTCCAGCTCCCAGCCTCGGAAGGTGAAGAAGACGATCAGGATGCCGCCGCAGACAATTGCCCAGTCGGCGAGGTTCATCACGCTGAATCCCCGTACGGAGATGAAGTCGACGACCGCGCCCTGAAAGTGGCCAGGACTGCGCAAGAGGCGGTCCGTCAGGTTCCCGAGCGCACCGCCCAGCAGGAGGCCCAGCGCAATTGCCCAGGGGACGCTGTAGAGCTTGCGTGCCATGCGGATGATGGCCAGGGTGACGGCTACGGCGATGACGGTGAACAGGATGGTTGTTGCTTCGCCGATGCTGAATGCGGCGCCGGGGTTGCGCATCACCCGCAATTCCAGCACGTTACCGATCAGTTCAACAGGGGCGTGATTCTCCAAGTGCGCGACCACGGCCACCTTGCTGAACAGGTCGATCGCGTAGGCGAGCCCCGCCACGGCCAGGAGGAAAGGGATGCGCCGTTTTCCCTTTCCGGTCTCTCCCTGGATTTCGCTGCCCGCCTCTGGGGGCCGGCCCGCATTCGTCATCTTCCGTCACCTCGAAGTCTGTTGTCCGGTCGTGTCCCGGCTCGTGGGCCGCTTGGCGGCGGAGACGGGGGCCGGGAAACTCCGCGTTGTCGTCATCGAACGTGTTGTCCCCAGCAGTATCTCCTTCTCCTCACGCTTCGCGAGAATCCATCAGCCGCTGGGCGACAACCGGGCCGATCTTGTCGGGTGGACCGCCCTTCGTTGTGCGGTCGTGCGCAGAATCGATGGCGTATACGTCTACGTCTCCTGCGTGCGGTTCGGGGTGGGGGAGTCGTTTCCTGCGCAGGTCTGGGTCGGCGGTTGACGTAGTGATGGGTGAGTATGTGGATTATTTTGGACTCATTCGTCGCTATGGCCTCTTCGTCCATGTTCGGTCTCGGGGGATGCGCAGTGGCGGTGCCTCGCTGGTCGGTGGAGGCGGTCGATGCCGGGTGTTCCGGTAGGTGTTGTGCTGTAGGTCCTTTGTGTGGTGCCTTTTCGATGTCGGGAAACTTTGCCGTTCGTCCTCGTCTTGCGCGAAAATCGTTGGGCGCTTGAGGCAACCCACCGTGCCGGAGGCGGGCCGCGGATTCCCTTCGGGTAACCCGGATGTCCGTTCGGTGAGCAGGGTGGTGTCGCCAAGTGCTGTTGTCGGCACGGGGAAGGACACGGCAATGGAGAGTGCTGCCGATGACGCGGCGGTCGAGGGCTTGAAGGTATCGGGGCGGGGGTTCGAACCTGTTCTGGTTGAGGATCGGGTTCCCTATCTCGCGCGTCTCGCGGAGGGGAGCCGTAAGGCTCTGCTGGCAACCGGTGTTGAGCTGCGCTATCCGTCCCGTGCCGTCGTGCTCAGGGAAGGGGAGCCGTCCTCCCACGTGCTGTTGGTTCTCGATGGCTGGCTGAAGGTGACGGCCGATTCGCACAACGGGCACGAGGCGCTGCTTGCCCTACGTGGGCCGGGGGACATCGTGGGGGAGAGTGCGGCCCTGCACGGATCGTCCCGTTCCGCTTCTGTGACGGCGTTGGAGCCGGTCAAGGCGATGGTCGTCGCAGCGGAACGCTTCACGGTCTTCCTCGACGAGCATCCGGTGGCGGCACGTCGGCTGATGGCGGTGATCACCGACCGGATGCGTGCCGGGGACCGTAAACGGTTGGAGCTCGCGGCCTGTGGCGTCAAGGAACGGCTGGCCCGGCTGCTGCTGGAGCTTGCGGAGTGGCACGGCGAGTGGGTGCCGGAGGGGATCCTTGTCCGAGTGCCGCTCAGTCAGCAGGAGTTGGCCGGGTCGGTGGGTTCCTCAAGGGAGGCGGTCGCCCGCCTGTTGCGTGAGTTGCGGGAGCGCGGTGTGGTGACGACGCGGCGGCGGTCCTTGATCGTGGTGCGGCCCGAAGTGCTGCGTCGCATCAGTGGTTCTGCGTAATCCGTCACATTCGGCGTGTGGCAACGGTCCTCCCGCGGTGAGCCGTCCTGTTGAACTCTGGTCGAGGAGCAGGCCGGCAGGGAGTTCGACCGTCCGGCCGGCTGCCGGGCTCCTGCCCGGATGCCCCGTACACCGATGCCGCCCTGAAGGCCGGGCGAGCCAACCCGAAAAGGCGCGCGATGCCGGAACCCAGCAACAAGACCATTCTTCTCATGGACATCGAGGGGTCAGGAGGCCGCCTCGACAGCGAACAGGCCGTGATCCGCCGCATGTTGTACGCCGTCCTGCGCGAGACGCTTTCGGCCGCGTCGGTCGAAGCGACGGAATACCGCAGTGAGGACAGGGGGGACGGCGTCTTCGTCCTCATCGAGCCGTCGGTGCCCAAACCAGCCCTGATCCGAGCCCTTTTGACGACCACTCCGATGAGGCTCACCAGCAACAACCGGCTGGCCGCCGCCGGTGTTCAGGTCCGGCTCCGCATCGTCCTGCACACCGGGGAGGTGGCGATGGACGCGTTCGGGGCGGGCGGCGCCGATCTCGTTCACGCCTTCCGGCTGCTGGACGCAGAGGAGTTGCGCGCTGCGCTGGATGCCGGTTCGGAGCCCAGCGTCCTGTGCGTGTCGGAGGCCGTCTACCACGGCGTGGTCCGCCATGCCCACCACGGGATCAGTCCCGAGTACTTCCACCCGCTGACCACTGACAGCAAGGAAGGCGTACTGACGGGGTGGTACCACGACTCCGTGGTGCGGGACAGCACGCTGGACGAGTGGCCGCCCGTGGACGAGCCCGGTGCGGTCACGCCTGCTCAGGGCCGGGCCGAAGGGGAACGCCTGCCGGCGGATCCCGCCCCCGGGCCGGTCCTCCACACGCGAACCGGCAACTTCTTCCTCGGGGCGGCCCGGATCGACGGGGACGCCGTCGCGGGTGACAAACATGTCGGTACCGATGCTGCTGAGCAGAGGCGGCGCCGGCCTTCTGGAGGTACGGACCGTTGAACCGCCAGGAGCACGAGCGGGAGCCCGACCGCGACGAGGCGGGGGGCGGCGAGGACAAGCGCCCCGAGCGGGAAGAGGCGGAGCCCGAGAAGCAGTCGGCTCCCCCTGCGCAGGACCAGGAGCCGCCGCCGGAGGCGTGGGAGGCCGTCGAGCAGCTCTTCGCGCTCGCGCCGCACCTGCGGGCCGGCCGGGCCAACGTCATGGGTGACACCCGGGTGCGCGGTGACGTCGTGGCCGGCGACAAGCACGTCCGGGTGCACCTGCACAGCGGCGAGCCGTCGAGGCTGCGCCGGGTCGGCCCCCTTCCTGCCACGGAGCTGGAAAGGGTGGAGCGGACCTTCGCGCCGAACCGGTGCTACGACCAACTGTGCGCCGGGCTCACCGAAGAGCGCGTCCTTGTGCTGCGGGGACGCCGGGGCACCGGGCGCCGGACCGCCGCGCTGCGGATGATGCGGCAGACCGGCAAGGAAGCCGTCGAAGTGATCGCGTTGGATCCCGGGACGGAACCCGCCGAGTACGCGGGCCATGTGCTGCCGGGGAAGGCTCACCTGGTGGTGGATCCGGCCGCCGGCGAGGACGGGCCGCTGCGGGACATCCATCTGCACGCCGTCCGGCATCGGCTTGCGGACTCGGGCGGGCTGTTCGTCGTCGTCGTGGATCACGGAACGGTACTGGACGGGGTGGAGGTGAAGGAGTGGACGTCGCCCAGGCCGGCCGATGTCGTCACGGCGCACCTGCGCCATCTGCTCCAGCAGTCCGGCCACTCCCGCGCGGAGGCATCCGCCGAGATCGACCGATTGCTGCAGATGGAGGTGAGTGAAAGGTATGTGCGCTCCGGTCCTTCGCCGCAGGAAGCCGCAGAGTTCGCCCGACTGCTCACCGAGTACTCCGGCGGACGGTGCGGGTTGGAGCAGTTGACCGGGTACGGGCGCATGTCTGCCGACGCGCTGGTCGATTCCTGGTTCGGCGACAGCGGGACAGATCTGCGGGACAAGGCATTTCTGATCTCGCTCGCCGCATTCGACGGATCGCCCTATCCGCTCGTTGTCGATCTCGGGGACCGCCTTTACGGGCGATTGGATGCTGTCGAGAGGCCGGAACATGCGGCGGCACATCCGGTTTTCGGTACGTCCAGGGCGAAGCGGCTGGAACTCGCCAGGGCGCGGGAGTACAGCGTCGATTCCGACACTCCGTGGGGCCGGATTCCTGAACAGGCGGTGGAGTTCGAGAACGAGAACATCTGGAGTGCCGTCCTGCGCCATGTCTGGAACGGTCATCCCGCTGTCAGGGAGCCCCTGCTGGAGTGGCTGGATGCGCTGGTGGCGGATCAACGGCCGCTGGTGCGGCTGCGCGGCGCGGTGTCCGCCGGGGTGCTGGCGAGTTCCGATTTCGGCTACGCGTGCGAGCGGTTTCTCACCCGCTGGGCTTCGTCGCCGAGCTTGATGGAACGCCAACTCGCGGCCTGGGCGCTGTATACCGCGGCGGAACACGGGATGGACACACCGGTCGGACGGTTGCTTGGCGTCTGGAGCCGGCAGAGCGATCTGGGGCAGCGGTGGACGGCGGCCCGCACCTACGCACTGCTCGGCGGCACCACGGTCACGACGGCGCTGCGGGACATCGGCAGGATGGCCGCGGTCGGACCGGTGCCCGACGCCGCTTTGCAGGCAGCCTTGGAGCAGACGCTCGATGTCCTGCTCCAGGGCCCCGCAGCCACCACGGTCCTGGGACGGCTCGTGCAGTGGCGGGGGAGCGGCGATCGTCTGGGTGAGCTGGCGGCCAGGGGCTTTCTGGGCGGCGCGGCGCGGCGCCGCTACGAGCCGGGAGCCGGTTCGGCCTGGCCCCGGCTGCTCTGGCTGGCGGATCGTGACCCTGTCGCCCGGCGGCACGTCGTCGTCCTGTGGCGCGGGCTGCTCGGGGACCGTTCCACCCGGGACGAGGCGCGGGACGGGGTCGCCCGCTGGGTCCGAGCCGCCGATCACGCGTCGGCCAAGGAGGCGGCAGCCAGGTCCGTTTCCGGGGCGAAGCCGGCCGTGGGAGTGCCGCCGGACGTCGAGGCCGTGTCGGATGTCGAGGAGGCGCTGCGCCGGCTGCTGCCGGAGCTGGCCGTGACCGCGAATGAGCGGGACCGGCTCGACTATCTGCTGCGTCGGCTCCGCGACGGCAGCGGTAAGCCGGGCCCGGCGGCCCAGCGGCTGCGGACCGCCCTTCCCGGCGGGCCGCCGCAAGTGCTCACAGGCCCCTGACGCCACGTCGGCCACGCCCCGGCCCGTACCGAAGAAGGCCGTACCGAAGAAGACCCGGACCACCCATCCCTCAGCAAGAGCGAGAACGGAAGCAGGAGAAGGACATGACGCCGATCGTCAACGACCCCGTACGCGCGGAACGCACCCTGCATCGCTTCGAATACGTACGCAACCGACCACCGGCCTTTGCCGAACGCGCCCTCGTCTACCTCACGTCCGGCGGCCGGCCGCAGACCTATCTTCCCCACCAGCAGCCCACGCGCGGTGAGTTGGTGAGCAAGAATTTCCGGACCCTGTACGAGGTGGACATGGGGATACAGCACATGGCCCTGGAGCACCGGCTGCCCAGTGAGGGAGATGCCTCGTTCTTCTCGGCGGAGACCGATCTGACCTGGCGGGTCACCGACCCCACGGTGATCGTGGAGAAGCAGGTCAGGGACGTGCGGGCGCTGATCGAACCGCGGCTGCTGGCCCGGATGCGCAGGGAGAGCCGCCGGTACCCGATCGAGAGCAGCGCCGACGCGGAAAACGCGGTGATGGACGCCCTGGCTTCCGGGCCCCTGGCGGCGGATGAGGGCCTGGAGATCCACTGTCAGGTCCGGATCAGCCTCGACGCGGAGGCGGTGAGCCAGCTCTCCTCGTTGCGCTCCATCGACTACAGCAAGATGCGGACCCGGAGCGAGCACGAACTCACTCGGCTGCGCACCCGCAACGATCAAGAGGAGATGGAGGCGCGGAGCACCTTCTACGCCACGCTCCTCAGCCAGGGCGAGATGGCCCGCTGGGGCGCGCACCTGGCTCAGAACCCGGGCGACATCCCGCTGGCGATCTCCTCCATCCGCGAAGACGAGAGGGAGGCGAGCGGCAATCAGATCCGTCTCATCGAGAAGCTCCTCGACACCGGAGTGATCGAGGACCACATGGTGGAGGAGACCGCACGCGCCGCGCTGGAGGGAGTGAAGTCGCGGCTCAACGATGCCGGTCAGGGCCGCACCCGTAAGCAGCCGATCTACCGGGAGCAGCTGGAGCAGGGGCCGCGTGCACAGGGCGGCGAAGGGGCCGGGCCGGGGGAGGGCACGTGAGCACGGCTCCGGAGGCGCTGCGGCCCGTCGTGTCCTTTCTCCTGTTCGGCGGTGCCTTCTACGTGGTGCTGCGGTGGGTGACGGCGCCCTTGCTGGTCCATCTGGGGACGGGTGTGGAGTACGCGCTGAATGTGGCGGCGGCGGGGCTGCTGTTCCCGGAGTACTGCTGGACCCGAGCGCAGCGACGGGTTTCGGGCCATGCCGCGGCCTTTGCGTACACGTACGGAGACGCGGTGTGCGCGCTCGCGGGCGCCGGTCACCGGTGCGCCGGCACGCTGCTGACCGCCCTGCATGCCGCGGCCGTGCGGCTGGGGCACCGCGGCTCTCTGTGGTGCGGCGCGCTCGGTGCCGCGGCGCTGGTGGTCCCCCGCCTGCTGTGACCAGGCACGGTGCACGCCGACGCCCAGATCCCGACGGGTACACCAGGAGTACGGGACATGACGGATGTAACTGGCTCATCCCCGGCCCCGTCCCCGGCGGCCGCCCGCTCCACCCCGCACGAGGCGCAAGGGGTGCAGACCGCCGAGCGTCTGCTGGCCGAGGTGCGGAACGAGATCGGCCGGGCCGACAGCAAGGCGTCCGTGCTCATCGCGGCGATAGGGGTGTGTGCGGGGGCGGTGCTGAGCGGGCGGTGGGAGGCTGCGCTGACGGTCGGGGCCGGCCGGGTCTTCGGCGGAGCCGGCAGCCTGGCCTGGGTCGCGGCGGTGGGCTTCCTGCTCTTCGCCACCTTCCCCCGGTACCGGTCGAGCCGCTGGCGCACCGGCCGTCCTGTGACGTATTTCCTCGACATCCGGCTGGCCGCGCGGACGGGGATGCTCGCCGATGCGCTGCGCGGCACCGAGGAGGACCAGATGGCCGGACTGGTGACGGCACTCGACGACGCGAGCGGCATCGTCGCGGCCAAACACCGGTGGATCAGGACAGGGCTCAGCTGTTTCGCACTCGGCGCGGTCGCGCTGGTGCTGGGGGTGCTGGTGAGTTGATCAGGAGCCGGCCGGCCCATGTCGAGGTGCTGCGGGACGTACGCCGGATCGCAGCGGGCCGGGGTGGGGGCATGGGCGCCACGGGCGGGCGGTGGGGTCCGGCCGGGACGGAGCGGCGCCGCTATCCGAGCAGCTCCGTCAGTTCCCCGACCTCTTCCCGCAACCGCTGATGCAGCGCCTCCGCCGCCGGCGACAGCGGTCGGTCCGACGGGCGGGTGATGCCTACGGCCTGGCTGATGGATTTCAGGGGGGTGTCGATGAGGCGGAGGTCGGCGTCCTGGGTGGCGATCAGGAGGGGGAGGGCGGCGATGGCGTCGGTGGACAGGAGGAAGTGGCGCAGGGTCGGCATCGAAGTGCATTCGACGCGGTCGGTGGGGAGTTCGACGTTCTCGTGGGTGAAGAGTTCTTCCAGTTCGGCGCGGAGTGCGGTGCGGTCGATGGGAAGTACCCAGGGGTAGCGGCGCAGTTGGGCGAGTGAGGGGCTGCGCCGGCGGTGGGCCGGGTGGCCGGCGCGGGCGGCCAGGCGTACGGGCTCGCGGTAGAGCTGTTCGTGGGTGAGGCGCGGGGGCGGGGAGCCGATGAGGCGGCCCAGGATGAGGTCGATCTCGCCGGAGAGCAGGCCGGCCCTGAGTGTGTCGGGGTCGGCTTCGCGGACGATGACGGTGACGGACGGGTGGGCCTGCTTGAGGGCCGCTATGGCGCGGGGCAGCAGCAGGTTCGAGCCGGCCAGGTGGATGCCGATGGTGACGGTGCCGAGGTTGCCGGCGGCGAGGTGGGTCAATTCCTCGCCGGCCTGGCGCAGCTGGGCCAGGACCGTGCGGGCGTGGCCGACGAAGGACTCGCCGTACAGGGTGAGGGTCATGCCGCGGTGGTGGCGTTCGAAGAGGGGGACGCCGAGGATCGTCTCCAGGTCGTGCAGGGCGCGGGTGACGACGGGCTGGGTGATGTGCAGCTCCTGGGCCGCCCGGATGACGCTTCCCTGGTCCGCGACGGCGGTGACGAGCGTGAGGTGGCGCAGTTTCAGCCGGCCGTCGAGGAGCTTGTCGCTCTCCATGGCCTCAGGGTATGCCCGTAGAGCTATGGCAGGGAACGTAAAGAGCATTATTCAGGCATGGCTGAGTTGCCTAGCCTCGCTGACATGAGCCGCAGCAACTCGCTCCCCGTGCGGGAGATCCGGAACTTCGTGGACGGCGCCCCGGTGGACGGCGTGCACACCTTCGACAAGATCAGCCCGGTGGACGGTTCGCTCATAGGACGGGTCCACGAGGCGGATCAGGTCCTGGTCGACGTCGCCGTCCGCGCCGCGCGCCGTGCGCTCGACGGACCCTGGGGCAGCACCACCGTCCCCGAACGCGCCCAGTTGCTGCGGCGGATCGCCGACGGCATCGAGAACCGCTTCGACGAGCTGGTGGCGGCCGAGGTGGCCGACACGGGCAAGCCGGTCGCGATGGCCAAGGAACTCGACGTGGCGCGCGCCGCCGCGAACTTCCGTGCCTTCGCCGACACGGTCTCCGCCACCGGCCTGGACTCCTTCCTCACCGAACTCCCCGGCGGCCGCAAGGCGCTGAACTACGCGGTCCGCAAGCCGCTCGGCGTGGTCGCCGTCATCGTGCCCTGGAACCTGCCGCTGCTGCTCCTGACCTGGAAGCTCGCCCCGGCCCTGGCCTGCGGGAACACCGTCGTCGTCAAGCCGTCGGAAGAGACCCCGTCCTCGGCCACGCTGCTCGCCGAGATCCTCCAGGAGGCCGGGCTGCCGAACGGGGTGTGCAACGTGGTGCACGGCTTCGGCCCCGAGTCGGCGGGCGGGTTCCTGACCGAGCACCCGGACGTGGACGGGGTGACCTTCACCGGCGAGTCCGCGACCGGCTCGGCGATCATGCGCGCGGTGGCGCCGCGGGTGCGGCCCGTCTCCTTCGAACTGGGCGGCAAGAACGCCGCGTTGGTGTTCGCCGACACCGACATCGAGCGGGCGGTGGACGGGCTCGCCCGGTCCGTCTTCACCAACACCGGGCAGGTCTGCCTGTGCACCGAGCGGGTCTACATCCAGCGGCCGGTCTTCGACGAGATCGCCGCCGGGCTCGCCGAGCGCGCCCGCGCCCTGCGGCCGGGACGCCCCGACGACCCGGCGACCACCACCGGTCCGCTGATCTCCCAGGCGCACCGCGAGAAGGTCCTCTCGTACTTCGAACTCGCCCGGAAGGAAGGCGCGGAGGTGCTGGCCGGCGGCGGCATCCCCGACCTCGGGCCCGACCTGGCCGGCGGTTCCTGGATCGAGCCGACGCTGTGGACCGGCCTCGCGCACACCGACCGGACCATGCGCGAGGAGGTCTTCGGGCCGGTCGCAGGACTCATCCCGTTCGACACCGAGGAAGAGGGCGTCCGGCTGGCCAACGACTCGCCGTACGGCCTCGCCTCCTGCGTGTGGACCAGCGACCTGGACCGCGGCCACCGGGTCGCCCAGCAGATGCGCACCGGCATGGCCTGGGTCAACACCTGGTTCCTGCGCGACCTGCGGTCCCCCTTCGGCGGCACCGGCCTGTCCGGCATCGGCCGCGAGGGCGGCACGCACTCCCTCCACTTCTACTCCGAGCCGACGAATGTGTGCGTGCAGCTGTGAACACCACCGAACCGGGCGCCGGGCCCGCGGCCCGCGACCTCACCCCTGAGCAGGCCGCCGCGGCCGAACGCCTGCGGGCGGCGGCCGTCGCCAGGACTCCCTGTGCCCCCGTCCGTGACCTGATCGGCGACACCGACCAGGACGCCGCGTACGCCGTGCAGAGCGCCGTGCTCGCGGACCGGCTGGCGGCCGGGGCGCGCCGGGTCGGCCGCAAGATCGGGCTCACCTCGCCTTCCGTGCAGCGGCAGTTCGGGGTCTTCACGCCCGACTACGGCGTGCTGCTCGACGACATGGTGCTCACCGACCGTGAGCCCGTGGACCTCGGCCGCTTCCTCCAGCCGCGGATCGAGGCGGAGGTCGCCTTCGTCATCGGCCGCGACCTGGACGACGAGGCGGTCACGGCGGCCGAGGTGATCCGGGCGACCGACTTCCTGCTGCCGGCCCTGGAGATCGTCGACTCGCGGGTGGCCGGCTGGGACATCCGGATCACCGACACCGTCGCCGACAACGCCTCCAGCGGCGCCCTGGTCCTCGGCACCACCCCGCGCCCGCTGTCCGCCGTCGACCTGCCGGGCCTGGGCATGGCGCTCGATCACCGCGGCGAGATCGTCTCCACCGGATCGGGGGCCGCCTGCCTGGGCACTCCGGTGGCCGCCGTGGTCTGGCTGGCCCGCGAGGCGGCCCGCCGGGGCGCACCGTTGCGGGCCGGCGAAACCGTGCTGTCCGGGGCGCTCGGCCCGATGGTCCCGGTCACAGGGCCCGGCGTCTTCCGCGCCCGGCTCGACGGGCTCGGCGAGGTCCACGCCGACTTCATCCGGGGCACCCGGGACGTTCAGGAAGGAGCCGCGGCATGACACGCGCCGTAGCGATCATCGGGTCCGGCAACATCGGCACCGATCTGCTGTTCAAGGTCAAGCGGCTCTCGCAGACCCTGCACGTGGCCGCCATGGCGGGCGTCGACCCGGAGTCCGACGGGCTCGCCAGGGCCCGCAGGCTGGGCGTCGCCACCACCCACGAAGGCGTCGAAGGGCTGCTGGCACTGCCGGAGTTCGCGGAGGTCGCGGTCGTTTTCGACGCCACGTCGGCCGCCGCACACCGGCACAACTACGCGGTGGTGAAAGCGCACGGCAAGCTGATGGTGGACCTCACCCCTGCCGCCGTCGGCCCGTACGTGGTGCCGCCGGTCAATCTCGACGCGCACCCCGGTGCGGACAACGTCAACATGGTCACCTGCGGCGGGCAGGCCACCGTCCCGGTCGTCGCGGCCGTCTCACGGGTGGCGCCGGTCCGGTACGCGGAGATCGTGGCGTCCATCGCCTCGCGCTCGGCGGGGCCCGGAACCCGCGCCAACATCGACGAGTTCACCGAGACCACCGCCGCCGCCATCGAGCAGGTCGGCGGCGCGGAACGCGGCAAGGCGATCATCGTCCTCAACCCCGCCGAGCCGCCGCTGGTGATGCGGGACACCGTCTTCTGCCTGATCGAGACGGCCGACCACGAGCGGCAGGAGGCGATCCGGCGCTCGGTGGCCGCCATGGCCGACGCGGTCCGTGAGTACGTACCCGGCTACCGCCTCAAGCAGGACGTGCAGTTCGACCCGGTCGACGAGCCCTTCGTACCCGGCATCGGGCGCGCCTTCCGTGGCACCAAGGTCTCGGTGTTCCTTGAGGTCACCGGCGCCGGCCACTACCTGCCCGACTACGCGGGAAACCTCGACATCATGACCTCCGCCGCCCTGCGCACCGCCGAACGCCTGGTCGCCGGAGAGCGGGAAGGAGCAGCCACCCGATGAGTACCCAGACCGACGGGACGCCGCACGGCGAAGGCGGCAGGTCCGTCTTCGTCCAGGACGTCACCCTGCGGGACGGCATGCACGCCGTGGGGCACCGCTACACCGCGGACCAGGTCCGCTCCATCGCCTGCGCGCTGGACGCGGCCGGCGTCGACGCCATCGAAGTGGCGCACGGCGACGGCCTGTCAGGATCCAGCGTCACCTACGGGCACGGCGCCCGCACCGACCTGGAGTGGATCGAGGCCGCCGCGTCCGTCGTCCGCAAAGCCCGGCTGACCACCCTGATCCTGCCCGGCATCGGCACCATCGATGACCTGCGCCAGGCGCACGCCGCGGGGGTGCGCAGCGTCCGGGTCGCGACCCACTGCACCGAGGCCGACGTCGCCGCCCAGCACATCGCCTGGGCCCGCGAGCACGGCATGGACGTGGCCGGCTTCCTGATGATGAGCCACCTCAACGACCCGGCGGGGCTGGCCGGGCAGGCGGCCCTGATGGAGAGTTACGGCGCACACTGCGTCTACGTCACCGACTCCGGCGGCCGGCTGACCATGCCCGACGTCGCCGCGCGGGTGCGGGCCTACCGTGACGTCCTCGACCCGGGCACCGAGATCGGCATCCACGCCCACGAGAACCTCTCGCTGTCGGTCGCCAACAGCGTGGTCGCCGTCGAGAACGGCGTGACGCGGGTGGACGCCTCCCTCGCGGGCCAGGGCGCGGGCGCCGGCAACTGCCCCATCGAGGCGTTCGTCGCCGTCGCCAACCTGCTCGGCTGGCGGCACGGCTGCGACCTGTTCGCCCTCCAGGACGCCGCCGAAGACCTGATCCGCCCGCTCCAGAAGCGGCCGGTCCGGGTCGACAGGGAAACCCTCACCCTCGGCTACGCGGGCGTGTACTCCAGCTTCCTGCTGCACGCCGAACGGGCCGCCGCCCGCTACGGCCTCGACGTGCGCGAGCTGCTCCTTGAGGTCGGCAGGCGGCACATGGTCGGCGGCCAGGAAGACATGATCGTCGACGTGGCGCTGGATCTGGCCGCCGCGCGTGAGGAAGGCGCAGCATGACCACCGCACACTCCCCGGCCGCCCGCAACGCCGCGGTCCACGACAGCGCCGCCGGGCTGCTCGACACCGCGGCCGTCAGCGCCGAACCGGTACCCCAGCTCACCTCGTCCGGCGCGCTGACGCTGGACGAGGCGTACCGCATCCAGCGGCTGCTGATCGGCCGCAGGCTGGCCCGCGGCGAGCGGATCAGCGGCGTCAAGCTCGGCTTCACCAGCCGCACGAAGGCCGCGCAGATGGGCGTCTTCGACGTCATCTTCGGACGGCTCACCGACGGCATGCGGATCGCGGACGGCGGCCGCATCGCGCTCGGCCGGTACGTGCACCCGCGGGTGGAACCCGAGGTCGCCTTCCGGCTCGGCACCGACATCGGACCCGGTGACGACCTCGACCCGGAGAGCGCCGTCGACGCGGTGGCCCCGGCCCTTGAGGTGATCGACAGCCGCTACCGCGACTTCCGCTTCACCCTCCAGGACGTCGTCGCCGACAACACCTCGGCCAGCGGCTACGTCCTCGGCCCGTGGACCCGGCTCGCCGACGCCGGTGACCTCGCCAACCGCGGCGTGCGCCTGGAGATCGACGGGCGGACCGCCGAGACCGGCTCCACCGCCGCGATCCTCGGCCACCCGCTGCGCGCCGTGCACGCCGCCGTACGGATGGCACGCGTCCAGGGGCACACCCTGCGGGCCGGGACCGTCCTGCTGGCCGGTGCCGCGACCCCGGCCGTCGCGCTGACCCCCGGCACGTCGGTCGAGGCGACCGTGACCGGGCTCGGCAGGGCGGGCTTCACCGTCGGGGAGGCCACCGATGAGTGACGGCATCGTCGTCCCCGGCAAGGCGACACCGCGCGGACGCTTCCCGCACGTCAAGGCCGCCGGTGAGCTGGTCTTCCTCTCGGGCACCAGCAGCCGCAGGCCGGACAACACGATCGCGGGCGCGGCCGCCGACCACATGGGCGCCACCACCCTCGACATCCGGGTGCAGACCCGGGCCGTCCTGGAGAACGTCCGCGAGGTGCTGGCCGCGGCAGGGGCGGGGCTCGACGACCTCGTGCAGGTCACCACGTACCTGGTGAACATGAACGACTTCGCGGGCTACAACGAGGTCTGGGCCGAGTATTTCGACGAGAGCGGCCCCACCCGGACCACCGTCGCCGTGCACCAGCTCCCGCACCCGCACCTCCTCATCGAGATCCAGGGCATCGCCCGCAGGAACGACGGCAACTCAGCCGAGGACAGTGGAAGGGACGGTCAATGATGAGTCTTCCCCCGGTCATCAACTTCGCGCAGTGGGTGGACGCGCACGCCGAAGAGCTGAAGCCGCCGGTGAACAACCGTCAGATCTGGGACGGTGTCAGCGACTTCATCGTGCAGGTCGTCGGCGGCCCCAACCAGCGCACCGACTTCCACCTCGACCCGTACGAGGAGTGGTTCTACCAGGTCAAGGGCGCGATGCACGTCAACGTCATGACCGACGAAGGGCCGCAGCGCATCGACGTCCGCGAGGGCGAGATGTTCCTGCTGCCGGGCAACGTCCCGCACTCCCCGCAGCGCCCCGAGGCCGGCTCGATCGGCCTGGTCATCGAGCGGATCCGGGAGGAGGGCACGCTGGAGAGCTTCCAGTGGTACTGCCCCGGATGCGACGCGCTGATCCACGCCGAGGAACTCCAGGTGCGCGACATCGTCACCGACCTGCCCCCGGTCTTCGAGAGCTTCTACGACAACGAGCGGGCGCGCACCTGCCGCGCCTGCGGCACGCTGCACCCCGGCAAGGGCTGAACACCACCATGAGACACATAGACGTCCACACCCACTACGTCCCCCGTGCCTGGCCCGACCTGGCGAAGGCGGCGGGCCCCGCGGGGGACTGGCCCTGGCTGCGCGCCACGTCCGAACGGGAAGCCATGATCATGGTGGGCTCCCGGGAGTTCCGCCGGATCGGTGCCGACTGCTGGGACGCCGCCACCCGGCTCGCCGACATGGACGCCGACGGCATCGACCTCCAGGTCGTCTCGCCCACACCGGTGTTCTTCTCCTACGCGCGCCCCGCCGACCAGGCCGTCAGGACCGCGCGGATCTTCAACGACCTCGCCCTGGAGATCTGCGCCCCCGCACCGGACCGGCTGCTGCCCTTCGCGCAGGTCCCGCTCCAGGACCCGGAAGCCGCCTGCCGGGAACTCGACAGGTGCCTGGACAACGGGCACCACGGCGTGGAGATCGGCAACCACGTCGGCGACCGCGACCTCGACGACGAGGGTGTGGTGATGTTCCTCCAGCACTGCGCGGAACGCGGCGCGCCGGTCTTCGTGCACCCCTGGGACATGCCGAACTCGCCGCGCCTGGACCGGTGGATGGCCCAGTGGCTGACCGGTATGCCGGCCGAGACGCACCTGTCGGTGCTCGCCCTGATACTCGGCGGCGTCTTCGACCGGGTGCCGCCTTCGCTGAAGATCTGCTTCGCGCACGGCGGCGGCTCGTTCGCCTTCTGGCTGGGCCGGCTGGAGAACGCCTGGCACCAGCGCGCCGACGTCATCGCCACCTCCCAGCTGCCGCCGTCGAAGTACCTCGACCGGTTCTCCGTCGACTCGGTCGTCTTCGAACCGGCCGCGCTGCGCACCCTCGTGGACACCCTCGGCGCCTCCCAGGTGATGGTCGGCAGCGACTACCCCTACCCGCTCGGCGAACGCCCCGCCGGCGCCGTCGTGCACCGCGCGGACTTCCTGAGCGACCAGGACAGGGCCGCGCTGCTCGGCGGCAACGCGCAGCGCTTCCTGGGGCTGCCGGAGGACTGAGGGCGCAGGAGGGGTGCCGTTTCCCCTGGCTCGCCGTTCGGGCGGAGGGCAAGAATGACGGCACGCCCTGCGCCCCGACGTGAGGCACCCGGCACCGGGCGGCCGCCGCTCCACCGGCGGCCGCCCCGCCACCCCGTCAGCCGGACCGAAGGAGTTCCTGTGGCCAAGGACGCACCGAACGAAGCCGCCGCCGTGCGGCGCACGGGCCCGATCCGCTACGCCACCGCCGCCCGCTTCCGGCCGCCGCACCGCACCCCCGCCGGGTCGGACGAAGCGGCGAGCGGCGAGATCTGCCCGCAGCCGCCCTCCCGGCTGGACGCGGTGATGGGCGCCCCCTACGACGTGCACCCGCAGGGCGAGGACTGCCTCAGCCTCCGGATCACCGCACCCGCCGCACCGGCCCCGCCCCGCCCGGTCCTGGTCTTCTTCCACGGCGGCGGCTTCTCCAGCGGCTCGGGGCTCCTCGACTGGTACGAGGGCTCCCGGCTGAGCGCGGAGTGCGGCCTGGTCGTGGTCAGCGCCGGCTACCGGCTCGGCCCGCTCGGCTTCCTGCGGCACCAGGACGTCAGCGAAGGCAACCTCGGCCTGCTCGACCAACTGGAGGCGCTGCGCTGGGTGCAGGAGAACATCGCCCGGCACGGCGGCGACCCGGACAACGTCACCGTCTCGGGCCAGTCCGCCGGCGCCATCTCGCTGGCCCTGCTGCTCCGCCACCCCGAGACGCCCCGGCTGCTGCGGCGGGCGATCCTGCAGAGCCCGGTACTCGAACTGGCCACCACCCTGCCCCAACAGGCCGCGGAACAGGGCACGTTCTTCGCCGACGCGCTCGCCGTCGATCCGCTCACCGCCACCTTCGACGAACTGCTCGGGGCGCGGTCGGCCACCGCCGAGCACATCGCCGAGCGGACCGGCAGCCGCGTGACGCCGCCGTTCGGGCCGGTGCTCGGCGTGCAGCCGGTGCCCGCCGAGCCGCCCGCCGCCGGGCTCGACGGCATCGACCTGCTGGTCGGCTGGACCCGGGAGGAGCTGACCGCCTTCGGCCTGCCCCCGGAAGCGGCCCGCGCCGCCGAAGCGGAGGCGTTCACCCGCCCGGTCGCCGAGTTCGCCCGCTGGGCCTGCGCGGCCGGTGCCCGGCTGCACACCTACCGCCTGGACTGGGCCCCCGACGGCTCCGCCTACGGCGCCACCCACTGCCTCGAACTCCCTTTGCTGCTGGGCGACGAGGCCGCCTGGCGGGGCTCGCCGATGCTCGGCACCGTCCCGTGGAGCGAGGTCGACGCCTTCGGCCGGGCACTGCGCGCCACCTGGGCCGCCTTCGCCCGCACCGGGCAGGTCGATCCCGCACCGACCGCCGGATATCCGGTGCGGTGGGGCGAGGGCCCGGACCCACTCACCCAGCAGGCGCTCCGCGGCCCCGTGGACTGACCGGGCCGCGGACGACAGCCACCGGTGCCGGTCCCCGTGGACCGGCACCGGATCCGGCCGGGCCGCCCCCGCCCCCGTGGGGCGGCCAGGCCACCGGGTGGCCCCGGTCTCTGACCAGGACCAGGGCCACCCGCACGCGTGCGGCGGCGGGCGCCCGGATGGCGGTGTCCGGATAGCGGGGGTGCCCGGATCGGGTGATCTTCGGTGGAGTGCCGCCTTCCGCCGTGGGAGGGGCCGACGCATCCGAGGGGCCGTCCGCCGTGGGTCCTTCCCCCTGCGGGCGAACCACCTGGAGGCCCCATGCCGCGCCTACCGATACGGCTGGCCATCGGCGCCACCGCGCTGGCCGCGACCGCCGTGGCCACGGCAGCCGGGGCCCCCGGGAAACCGGCCACGGCCGCCGCGCCGCTGGTCATAGCGCACCGGGGAGCGGCACACCGCGCGCCCGAGAACACCCTCGCCGCGGTGGACGCGGCGCACCGGCTCGGCCGCGTCTGGGTCGAGAACGACGTGCAGCGCACCAAGGACGGGCAGCTGATCGTGATGCACGACGCGACGCTGCGGCGGACGACGGACGCGGCGACGCTCTTCCCCGGCCGTGCGCCCTGGCGGGTGGGCGATTTCACGGCGGCCGACATTGCCCGCCTGGACGCCGGAAGCTGGTTCGGGAAGCGGTTCGCGGGGGAGCGGGTGCCGACCCTCACCGGCTATCTGCGGCGGCTGGAGCGCAACGGCCAGGCGCTGCTGCTTGAGCTGAAAACCCCCGCGCGCTACCCGGGCATCGAGGCGCAGACCGTCGCCCTGCTCCGCAAGGAGGGCTGGCTGGACCGCGCGCACACCGGCCGCAGGCTGGTCGTCCAGAGCTTCTGCGTGCCGTGCGTGCGGACCGTCCACGCGCTGGTGCCGCAGGTGCGTACCGGCGTCCTGGGAGCGCCGCGGGTGCGTGACCTCGCGCGCTACGCCCGGTTCGCCGACGAGATCAACCCCCCGATGGCGCAGGCCCGTCCGGCCTGGGTCGCCGCCGTGCACCGGCTGCGCGGACCGCACGGCAGACCTCTGGAGATCTACGCCTGGGGCTCGGGGGCGGACGCCGGGGCGCCGGCCGCCGCGGCGCGCGGCATAGAGGGTGTCGTCGCGTAACCTTCCCGGAGCCGTCACTTCTGGGCAAGGGCCGTATCCGGCAGGGATTTACGGGATTCCCGCGCCACGGCTAAGGTGCCTGGGATGTTCGATGCCGCCATGCTCCCCGCAAAAGAACTAAGACGCAGGATTTGGCTTATGGGTTCCGTTTTGGCACCCCGTGAGATCCGGCGTCCCACTCCTCCTCTGGGTTCGTTCCGGGAGGGCCCTTGACGAACGATGCACAGGCGCACGGCGACCGGCGGGTTCCCCTTCCCCCGCAGCAGGTCTCGGACGAGACGCTGAACCTGGCGTGGCCGGAGGGGCGGCAGGGCCGGCAGAACACGGGCACGGGCGGCACGGCCACGGCGACGGTCACCACCAGGGCCCCCACCGCCACCTCCGGGAGTGGCGCACCGAAGGCCGGCGCGGGGCAGCCGAAGGCCAAGCAGCGCGACGCGTTCTTCGACAACGCGAAATACTTCGCCATCGTGCTGGTGGCGATGGGCCATTGCTGGGAACCGCTGCGGGACGGCAGCCGCTCGGCCGCCGCGCTCTACATCACCGTCTACGCCTTCCACATGCCGGCGTTCATCATCATCTCGGGCTATTTCTCGCGCAGTTTCGACATGCGCAAGGACCGCCTCCAGCGGCTGATCACCGGCGTCGCCGTCCCGTACATCCTCTTCGAGACGGCGTACACGCTCTTCAAGCGGTGGGCGGACGACGACCCCGGCTATCCGATCAGCCTCCTGGACCCCTGGTACCTGACGTGGTTCCTGATCGCCCTGTTCATCTGGCGGCTGACCACACCGCTGTGGAAGATCGTGCGCTGGCCGGTCCCGCTGGCGCTGACCATCGCCGTGCTGGCCTCCGTCTCACCGGAGATCGGCGACGACCTGGACCTCCAACGGGTCCTGCAATTCCTGCCGTTCTTCGTGATCGGCCTGTGCCTGCGGCCCGAGCACTTCAAGCTCGTCAGGCGCCGGCAGGCCCGGATCGCGGCTGTGCCGATCATGGCCGCCGCCCTGCTCTTCGCGTACTGGGCCGCGCCGCGGATGAACTCCGCGTGGTTCTACCACCGCGACAGTGCCCAGGAACTCGGCGCCCCGTGGTGGAGCGGCGTCGTGATGACGCTCGCCCTGTTCGGCTGCTCGCTGGTGCTCGTGGCGTGCTTCTTCGCCTGGGTGCCGGGCCGCACGATGTGGTGCACCGCACTCGGCGCGGGCACCCTCTACGGCTACCTGCTGCACGGCTTCCTCGCCAAGGGCTCCCGCTTCTGGCACTGGTACGACACCCCGTGGGTGCACACACCGTGGGGCGCCGTCCTGCTGACGCTCATCGCGGGCACCGTCATCACGCTGCTCTGCACCCCACCGGTGCAACGGGCCTTCCGCTGGGCGATGGAGCCCAAGATGGCCTGGGCCTTCAAGAAGGACCCGGTGGGAGTGGCGCGCGGCAGGAACTGAGCCCGTAACCGCCCGGCCGCGTCATCTCCCGGAGGCGGCGGCGGGCCGCGTGACGGCACGGTGCACCGTGACGATTCGGGTGCTGATCGCTGACGACCAGGAGACGGTGCGCCGGGGCCCGCGGCGGATCCTGGAGGTCCAGCAGGACAGTCGAGGTGGTCGGCGAGGCGGCCGACGGCCTGGCCGCGCTGGAAACGGCCCGCGCCCTGCGCCGCGATGTCGCACAGTCGACATCCTCCGGGCGGCCCCAGGGTGGGGCATACTTCGAGTGCCGATATATGCTTCCGCCCATGAGGAAACGGCAGCCGATCCTGACCGAACCGCAGTACTTCATCCTCGCCGCCCTCCTGGACGGGCCGCTGCACGGCTACGGCGTCATCAAAGCCACCGAACAGGCCACCGACGGACGGCTCAAACTCGCCGTCGGCACCCTGTACGGAGCGCTGGAGCGGATGGAGAAGTCCGGCCTGGTGACCGCCGACCACGAAGAAGTGGTGGACGGGCGGCAGCGCCGCTACTACCGGCTCACCCAGGACGGCACCGACACGCTGGAGCAGGAGGCGCTACGCATGCAACAGGCCGCGGCCATCGTCACCGGACGCCGCAGGGGCCTCGGGGCGGCCCCGGCATGAACCGTCTGCTGCTCGCCGCCTACCCCAAGACCTACCGCGACCAGCACGGGGACGAGCTGCTCGGCTGCCTCGCCGAGGCACACCCCGGCCGCAGCTGGCCGCCGCCCCGCGAGACCGTCGCCCTGCTGCGCGGCGGGGTGCAGGCGCACGCCCGTGGCGCAGCCGAGGACACGACCAGGCCGTGGTGGCTGGACGGCATCCACCTGGCAGCCCTCGTCCTCGCCGCACTGGCCCTGATGCCGTACCTCCAGGACGTGTGGGACTGGGCACTGCGCATCGAGCCCGGCAACGCCGTCGGCTTCCATCACGCCGGCTGGTACCCGTGGGCGCAGGGTCCCGGCACCCCCACGCGGATGCTGCCCTACGGACTGCTTCCGCTGATCGCCCTGGTGGCGCTGCTGCGCGGCAAGCCGTGGGTCGCCCTGCCGGCCTCGGCGCTGATGATCTACGCCGGTGCCACGCTCGGCAGTTCGACGCTCTTCGGCGACGAGGGTGTCGTAGGCGTCGGCTACTACGGCCTCGCCGCCCCGATCAGGGCCGGCGACCTCGCCCTGTCGGTGACGCTGTGCGCCGCCTGCGCGGTGCTGGCCCTCCGCCGCCCGCAGCGGCTGCGCCGCCGCTCCTACGGCTGGCTGGTCCCCGTCGTCCTCGCCATGTTCGTGGCCGGTGCGCTGCGCATCGCCTCCTACGATCCGTGGTTCCAGCGCGCCCAGCTCCTGGTCGAAGTCCTCGCGCTGCTCGCCGCCTGGTGGGCGACGACCACCACGGGCGACTTCCGGTGGACGATCCCCGTCGCCACGTTCGTGCTGCTGCGCGCGCACGCGCTCCTCACCTCGGCGATGCCCCTGGACATCCGGCATATATCGGAAGCCGCCCTCGTCCTCGTCCTGTTCGCCGCACTCCCGGTCCTGGTCGCCGCCGCACAGACCCGGCGCAGCAGCCCGCGGATCGGATAGCGGCAGCCCCCGGCCCGTGGCCGGGGGCACATCGCGCGCCACCCCGTGGCCCGTGTCGCCGCACGCCCACCGGGGCACGCTGCCGATCCACCCCCCGCCACACCGGCGCCCCGCCGACAGAGCGCCGACGGAACGAGAAGGCCATGAACCACCACGACCACACGGACGTACGGGAATCCCGGCCGGACCCCGCGACCGCCGCGCCCGCCGCCCTCGCCGGGACGGCAGGGCCCCTCGGCCACCTGACGCGCCTGCGCCCGGCCGCACTGTTCCTCCTCGCCTTCGTGGCCGTCTACCTGCTCGCGGTGTGCACACCATTCGGGCAGCGGGCGGAGAACTCCCTGGTGGTCGGCTACGCCGACGACGCCCGGATCTTCCGGTGGGCCCAGTCGCTGGGCCCACCGCCGCTGACGGCGGAGCACGCCACCCTCATCGTGGGCATCGTGCTGATCGCGGTGGTCGCCGTGGTGCGCAGGCGCCGGCTCGCGGGTGTCGCCGCCGTCGCGGTCGCGGTGGCCACGCTCGGAGCGGCCGAGGTCCTGAACAAGATGGTCCTGCCCCGCCCCGACCTGTCACACGCCCCCCAGAACCTCGTCGAGGCGAGCTTCCCCAGCGGCCACGTCGCCATCGCCGCAGGACTGGTCGCCGGCGCCCTGCTCATCGCGTCCCCGCGCACCCGCCCCTACGTCGCCGCCGCCGGCGCACTCTGGCTCGCGGTCACCGCCGCCGCCGTCCAGGCCCTCTACTGGCACCGGCCCAGCGACGCGCTCGGCGCCACGCTGCTGGCCTGCGCCGCCTACGCCCTGGCCACCCGCCTGCTGCCGTCCGTCGCCCCGGAAGTGCCCTCCCGCCCGCGCGCCCTGCCGGCCCTGTTCCTCGCCGTGGCCGGCGCCGTACCGGCAGGCTCACGGACCGACGCGTTCGCCCGCCCGCTGGTCTTCGCCGCGTTCGCGTGCATCTGCGCGGCCCTGCTCTGGCTCACCGCCATGGGCCGTCCCGCACTGCCGCGCCGCTCCTGACGACGCAACGGCGCCTGGATCCCGTCGGATTCAGGCGCCGCCGTCCTGGCGGGCTGCTCGACGACGCCGTCCCCGACGATCCGCCCGGACGCGTCCGGAGCGGCCTGCCGACGAGGTCCGGAGCAGCCTGCCGACGAGAAAGACCAGCATCCCCGGGGCGGCCGGGACCGCACGGCTGAAACCGGCCGGAGGAGACAGCCGCGGCGGGTGACCCGCTCCAGCGAGGTGTCCCTCACGGCCGGTGCGTGCCCTCCGCCGCCAACTCGTAGCGCACACCCAGGGATTGCAGCGCGTCCTGCTCCTCCTGCGGCAGCAGCTCGTCGGAGATGACGAGATCGAAGTCGGCCAGCGGCGCCAGCTCGTAGAGGGCCTGGCGGCCGAACTTCGAGTGGTCGACGAGCAGCACCCGGCGCCGGGCCGCGGCCATCAACGCCCGCTTGACCAGGACGTTTTCCTGCGCCTGGTGATAGCAGTGGCCGTTGTCGACGGCGGAGGTGGACAGAAAGGCGACATCCGCGCGGAAGCTGCGGGCGATATCCGCGGTGGACATCCCGAGGAAGGCGTTGAACGCCGCGTGGTACTCGCCGCCCAGCGCGATCACCCGGATATCGGGCTCCTCCGCCAACTCGTTGATCACCTGGAGGGAGTTGGTGATGACGGTGTAGGCGCCGCGCGAGGCGAGCGTACGGGCCAGCGGCAGCGCCGTACTGGAGTCGTCGATGATCACCGCCTGGCCCGGCTCGGCTATCGCCAGCGCCGCCGCGCAGATGGCTTCCTTCGCCGCCACCTGCTCATTTCCCCGCCAGCGCGCGTTGGACTCGAAGAGGGCGTTCGGCGCGGCCGTCGCCCCGCCCCGCACCTTTCGCAGCCATCCCTGGTGCTCCAGTGTGTCCAGGTCGCGGTGGACCGTCATCTGGCTGACACCCAGCTCCTGGACCAGCTCCTCGATCGTCACCTGGCCCTCGGCCAGCACCCGGTCCGCGATGCGCTTCCGGCGGTTCCTGGGGCTCAGCTTCGCCGCCGGGACGCCCGTGGCCGGCGCGTGCCCGTCCGCGACCCCGGTCGCGACCGAGGTCTGATTCCCTTCGCTGTCGGTCAACGCGTGGTCCCTTTCCGGATCGGATGTCGGCCCGCCCACAGCACGGCCGGCCCCCTACTCCGGGAGTTTAGGCGCTGCCCGCCACCACCCCCAGGTCATGGCACTGGCATCCCCGACGGCCCGCGTGCGCACTCCCCGCACCGCACCCGCCCGCCACGCCACCCGTGCCGCCGGCCACCGCCCTTCCCTTCCTCCCCTCACTTCGCATCCGCATAGCAGTCCACCACCGCCGTCGTGAACGGAAACCGCACCGGCGTCTCCCCGAACGCGATCCGCCCCGCCGCGTCCGCAGCCGACGCGATGGCCGCCGCCACCGTCCCCGCCTCCTCCTCCGGGCAGTGCACGATCACCTCGTCGTGCTGGAAGAAGACCAGCTCGGCCCGGAGCCCGGCCTCGGACAGCGTCCGCCGCAGCCCCGCCAGCACCAGCAGAGCCCAGTCGGCGGCGCTGCCCTGGACGACGAAGTTACGGGTGAACCGGCCGCGGGCACGGGCCGCCGCACTGCTGCCGTACCCCGCGGCCACCGTCTCCTCCTGCGGCAGGCCCGCCTCGTCGGGCGGCGCCACGGACGCGGGCGGCGATGTACGCCCCAGCCACGTCCGCACCAGCCTGCCCTCCTCGCCCGCCCGCGCCGCGTCGTCGACGTACGCCACCGCGGCCGGATAACGGCGGCGCAGGTCGGCCAGGTGCTTGAGCGCGTCACCGGACGTCTGCCCGTAAATGGCGCCGAGCAGCGCGAGCTTGGCCTGCGCCCGGTCGCCCCGGAAGGCACGGGCGGCCAGGTCGGCATACAGATCACGGCCGCTGCCCGCCACCTCCATCAGGCCGCGGTCCCGCGAGACGGCGGCCAGCACCCGCGGCTCCATCTGGTCGGCGTCGGCGACCACAAGACGCCACCCGGGATCGGCCCGCACGGCCTGCCGAATGATCTTCGGGATCTGGAGGGCCCCGCCGCCATTGGCCGTCCAGCGCCCGGACACCGTCCCGCCGGGCAGGTAGGCGGGCCGGAACCTGCCGTCGTGCACCCACTGCTGCAACCAGGACCAGCCGTGCGCGGTGTGCAGCCGGTAGAGCGCCTTGTACTCCAGGAGCGGCGCCACCGCCGGGTGGTCGAGCCCCTGCAACTCCCACTTGCGGGTCGAGGAAAGCGCAATCCCGGCGCCCGCGAAGGCCCTGATGATGTCGTTCGGCAGATCGGGGCGCACCCGGGCCCCCGGACCGAACGCCCGCGACACCTCCTCCGCCAGCTCCGCCATCCGCCGCGGCTCCAGGCCGCCCGGATACCGCTCGCCCAGCAGCCCGTCCAGCAGCGAACGGTGCACGTCGGCCCGCCAGGGCACCCCGGCCCGCGCCATCTCCACCGCGACCAGCATCCCCGCCGACTCGGACGCCAGCAGCAGCCGCAACCGCTCCGGCTCCCCGGCCCGCCCCGTACGCGCCACCTGGCCCGCGTACACCTCCAGCAGCGCGGTCAACTCGTCCGTGCCCTCCGGCAGTGGCACAGGACCCGGCTCGAACAGCGAGGGCTGGGTCTCGGCCGCCCGCACCGGAGCGTCCTCCGGCACCGGCAGGCCGCGCAGCCGCGCCCACGCGGCGGCCAGCGAATGCGGCTGGCCCGACTGCCCCTCCTCGTAGCCGATCAGCAGCGCCTCGGCGGCCTCGACGTCGTAACAGCGCTCGACCCGCACACCCGCGGCCAGCAGCCGTCGGTAGAGGTCCGCGGTGGAACGCCAGACCCACCGCTCGACCCCGGGACGGGCCCGGACCGCATCGGCGAGCGACGGCTCCCGCACCACAGGCCCGGCGGGCCGGCCGTCCTGGGCAAGCGGGCAGAGACGCGCACCCCCGTCGCCCGTCTCCGCCACCGCCCATCTCATGCCCCCGAGTCTTCCACCAGGGTCTGACAAAACCCCTGACCAGCACTTTCACCCACCGACGAGCCACCCCAGGACGCCCGGAGGCCACCACCCCGTCACCCCCCACACCCCCTGGGCGTCTCACTCCATACGCACCCGCAGCGGCCGCTCCCGCCCCGTGCAACGCGCCAGATGCGCGGCCTCCGCCTCCAGACCGGCCCGCGGAACCACGCCGTGCTCCCCGAAGAGCGTCACCACCACCTCCTCCTCCGTGAACTCCCACACCCCGGCCACCCGGCCCGCGTGCACCACCACAGGCGAGATCCAGCCCCCGGCCCGGCTCACCGCCTTGCGCCGCGCCGCCGCGATCAGCCGGGTGTCGCCCGTACCGGGCCCGAGGACGTACTGATCGAAACCGGCGAGCAACCGCACCACATCCGACGGCCGCGTCCCCGCCAGCGCCTCGGCATCCTCACTGCGCACATACGCGCCGCCCGCCCCGTCGACCTCGACCTCCGTCAGCCGGTCGCCGAGCGCCGCGAACCAGCCACGGAGCACGGGTTTACGCGCCGCCCCGCGCAACAGCCAGGCGTCGAAGGCCGCCGGCGTCGCGGGACCGTGCGCCCCGAGATACGCGGGAATCACCGACGCCGCGGCCTCCTCCGGATCCGGCACCCCCTGCCATCCCGGCACCCACGTACGCGGCGCGGTGAACGTCACCCGTTGCCCCTGTGGTGGCCCCTGGCACAACCGCCCCGTCCAGGCCAGCGGTTTGAGGAGCACGCCCCACCCGGAGGACAGCTGCTCACCAAGACCGCCCAGCCCCGGCCGCGCCAGCACCGCCGCCGTCAGCTCCTGGCGGGTCAGCACCCGGCCGTCGAGAATCTCGTCCACCGCATCGCCGAGCGCCGCCCGTTGCGCCGGACTCACCCCGAACGCCCGTTGCCAGGACGGCTTTTCCCACGTACGCGCGGCCCCCAGCAGCGCCAGATAGGCCCCCGCCTCCCGCGCGGGCAGCAGATGCAGCGTGCCGCGCATCGCCCAGGTGCGGATCAGCGAACGGTCCGCGAGCGCGCGCTGCACGGCGCCGTCCGACGGGGTCTTCCGCCGCGTGGCCAGGGACAGTTCGGCCGCGGCCGCCACCTGCGCCTGGACACCGGCCAGCTGCCCGACCAGCCTCGCCAAGGGTGCGGTCGTCCGCGGCAGAAGGCTCTGCTGCCGGAGCCGCCAGGCACACACCTGGGCATGGGTCACCTTCATGACATCCATTGCACACGAGCCCACTGACAATCGACCGCGAGCGACGGGACCTCGGCGTCCCGCGCCCCGAACCGCCGAGGCTCGGGCCGATATCCCCGTCGCCACTCATGGCACACCAGACTCTCGGTTCACTCGAATGAGCCGCTACCTGGCCCGCCCTGACGCGTTGGGCAGCTTGTCGCTCCAAGCGGCTGCACGACGCTCCATGCCGCCGTGCAGGTCCTGAACGCTGCTCAGTGAAGAGGTTTGCCGTGAAGTTTGTCTCCAAGGCCGTCGTTCTGTCCGCCGCCGCGGGCATCGCCGTCATGGGCGGGGCCGGCATCGCCTCCGCCGACGCGGGCGCTGCGGGTGGCGCCAAGGGTTCCCCCGGCGTCATCTCCGGCAACGTCATCCAGGTGCCGGTCCACGTGCCGGTCAACCTCTGCGGCAACTCGATCGACATCATCGGGCTGCTCAACCCGGCCTTCGGCAACACCTGCGTCAACAGCTGACCACCGCCCAGCGGCGGCGGCCGCCTGCCCCGGGTGGGTCGCACGGCTTTCGGCCGGTACGGAGTCTCCGATCTCCGTGCCGGCCTTTTGCGTGCCGGGCCGGATCGCGGTCCGCGATGCCGTGCCGCCTGGACGCGGTGATATGTGTCTACGGATTCGAGGCATTCGGGTGAATGGGCGAAACCGCACCCTCAGAAGCGAGTTGACCAGGGCGCTCCGGATTCGGACACTCCGCTTCGAGAAGGGTAAATCGTGATCAAGAAGGTCCTGGCCACGACGGCCGTAGCCGCCTCCATCGTCGGCATCTCGGCGACGGTCGCCCCCCAGGCGATGGCAGTCGGCAACGACAACGGCACCTCCACGGTCAACGGCAACGGTGCCAAGACCGCCTACGGCAACTCCACCACCAAGGGCCAGATGAGCCCGCAGCTGGAGCTGATCCAGGGCACGCTGAACAACCCCTGCATCGGCCTGCCGCTCAAGGCGAACGTCGGCTCGCTGATCGGTCTCGTGCCGATCACGGTGCAGGACGTCAACGTCCTGGCCAACCCGCAGAACCAGCAGTGCACCGAGAACTCGACGCAGGCCAAGGGCGACGAGCCGCTGTCGCACATCCTCGACGACATCCCGGTGCTCTCCGGCAACGGCGTCGCCAACCACTGATCCTGCCGTCGGCCGCCGGTCCGGACCCCCGGTCCTCTCCTCCCGGTGGTCCGGGCCGTGCGGTGCCCGCTGCGAACCGCGTGCCGGAGCGTCCGATCCGCCTCCGACAAGAATTCGTATGCGGCAAACCCTCGTTCGTACGTCCTGCGGTGGCTTTGACGGCGAGGCCGCGCACTGTGTGTGCCGACTATCGGCCGAAACGACTTTCTGAATCGATCGGACGATTTTTCCGAAAACTTCTCCGCAGGAGTTTCGTCGGCGAGGTCACATCGTTACCAATATCGGCAGCGGAGTTACGGGCGAGCAGGTTCGCGCCCGTGCGGCACGAAGGACGTGTCCGCCACGGACCCGTTGCAGGAAGGGCTGAAAGTGAAGTACGCAAAGGTCGCAGCAGTTGCCGCCGGCACGCTCATGGCGGTGGGTGCTGCCACCCCGGCATTCGCCAACTCGGGTGCCGTGGGAAGTGCGAACGACTCCCCCGGTGTCATCTCCGGAAACACCATCCAGGTGCCGATCCACGTGCCGATCAACCTCTGCGGCAACACGATCGACATCATCGGTCTGCTCAACCCGGCGTTCGGCAACACCTGCGTCAACGGCTGATTCGAAGCGATTCGAACCGCGTTGTCCCGGCCGGCCTCGATGCACCTTTTCCGTGCACCGAGGCCGGCCGGTTTGCGAACCGCTTACGGGCGCTCGGTGGCCTCGGCGCACCTTTCGGGTGGCGTTCCCAAGAACCGGGAACTTCAGAGTTTCTCCGGGAGGCGGTTCTCGTTAGCCAGGGGGAAAGCGGTGATCCGAGCAGCGAAGTGATTGCTCACGCGGCTCTGGTGTCGCGCTCTCCCGAGCACCGCCCGAGAAGGGACAGTCCAAAGTGAAGTACGCGAAGTCAGCCGCTGTTGTCGCCGGTTCCGTGATGGCCCTCGGTGCGGCCGCTCCCGCCTTCGCTGCCGGGCCGGCCGCACCCCCGACCATGAGCCTCAACGGCGGCCTCACGGACGCGCTGAACAGCGAGCAGCTGGACGGTCACCAGATCCGGCCGCTGGTCGACACGGTCAGGGGCGCGGGCGAACACGCGGAGTCCGGAGCGAAGAACCTCCTGGGTGGCGCCACGGGGGCCACCCGGGACGGCAAGCTGCTCGGCGGTCTGCCGCTCGGGCGGTAATTCCCTGCGCGGCGCGAGCGGCCGGCGTGCGGGAATTCCGGTAACGGATATCCGAGACGGCCGCCGCATCGCCTCTTCCCTATCTCGGGCGGACCTCCTGATCAATGAGAACGGTCAGGGCGCAAGCTCATTTGAGTGAATCTGCACAACCCCGCTCCAATAATCCGAGTTGGGCACGGTGCCCGTCCCAAGGGCAACCCGAAACACGAAGGACAACGCAATGATCAAGAAGGCTCTGGCGACCGCAGCCGCGGCTGCGTCCATCGTCGGCATTGCCGCTGCTGCCGCCCCCCAGGCGATGGCGGTCGGCAATGACCACGGCACGACCTCCGTCAACGGCAACGGTGCCATGCAGGCGTACGGCAACTCCTCGACCTACGGCTACATGAGCCCGCAGATCGGTCTCATCCAGGGCTCGCTCAACAAGCCCTGCATCGGGCTGCCCGCCAAGGCGAACATCGGCTCGCTCATCGGTCTCGTGCCGATCACGGTCCAGGACCTCAACGTTCTGTCGAACCCGCAGAACCAGCAGTGCACCGAGAACTCGACCCAGGCCAAGGGCGACGAGCCGCTGTCGCACATTCTGGACCGCATTCCGGTGCTCTCGGGGAATGGCACCGCGAACCACTGACCGGTGTGACGGAACCCGGGCCGCCCAGACCTCCTTCTTCTGGGCGGCCCGGGTTTTTCGCTGCCCGGACAATGACAATGCGGGGTTCTATCGGATTCCTTTTCCTTGCATTGTTATGCGGTCGTGACTGGAGGTGGTCGGTGTCATTCGTTGGGCACGGTGTGTGGAGGGCGTATGCCCATGCGTCCGCGGGATCGATGGGGTTAGCGGAAGCGTGGGCATGCCGGCCGGAGCACAAGGGGTCTGCGCGGCCGGATGCGGCGGCGCAGACCCCTCGTGTGTGTGTGACGGAGCCCGTATGGCGCCCGAGCGCGTACGTACGGGTGCGGGGCGTGTGAGCGAAGGGTGATGGCTCTTCGGTGGGGGGATCTCCATCTGTTCGGGTGACCGGCCGGAACTCGGGGCTCTCTGACGGGTTGTTGAACCAGGGCTTCCGTGCCGGAAGCTCCGTGTATCGAAGGGTTTGTGCGATGAAGAAGATCATGGCGGGTGCCGCCCTCGCGGCGTCGCTGGTGGGCGTCTCGGCTGCGGCCGCCCCGCAGGCGCTCGCGGTCGGCAACGACTCGGGCACCACGACGGTCAACGGCAACGGTGCCAAGACCGCGTACGGCAACTCCACCACGCACGGCAAGCTGAGCACCCAGCTCGGCCTCGTCCAGGGGACGCTGAACGACCTCTGCCTGGGCGTGCCGGCGAAGGTCGACGTCGGTTCGCTGGTCGGTCTCGTGCCGATCACGGTGCAGGACGTCAACGTCCTGGCCAACCCGCAGAACCAGCAGTGCACCAAGAACTCGACGCAGGCCAAGGGCGACGAGCCGCTGTCGCACCTCATCGAAGGCATCCCGGTGCTCTCCGGGAACGGTGTCGGCAACCACTGACGGCCCGCGCGTGCCCGAGCGGCCGGCTCCGTGTCCACAGACAC
>NZ_JAJCXB010000065.1 GCF_020564935.1 Streptomyces pinistramenti | reverse complement strand
GTGGGGGGCCCCGGGCCCCACGTCTGCGCGGACCCGCGAGGCTGACAGCTTCTCCTTATTGCAGTGTTACTGCAATAGTGGCACAGTGACCGGGGTGGCAGCGCGAACGAACCCCGCCCCGGAACAGCGACGGCTCCCAACCAAGGGGCTGCGTCACATAGTTGACGCGGCCGTGCCGGTCGGCTGCTTCCTCGCCGGCTACGGCCTGGCCGGCCCGGTGACGGGCGCCGTCTGCGCGCTCCTAGGGGGCGGGGCCGTCGCCGTGGTCCGTCTGCTGCGCGGCGACTCGCTGAAGGTCGTGGTGATCACGCTCGGCGGCGTCCTGGCGCACTCGCTGGTCGCCCTGTACGTCGGCGACGGACGGGCCTTCTTCCTGCCCGAGCTGCTGTTCAACGTGGTGCTCGCGGTCGTGTTCGCGGGGTCGCTGCTGCTCGGCCGCCCGGTGAGCGGCCCACTGGCCCGGCTCCTGCGGGCCGAGCGGCGGGACTGGCGGTCCGACCCCCGCAGGCGCCGCCTCCACCTGCGGATCACGGCCCTGTGGCTCGGCCTGTGGTGCGCCCACCTGGTCATCTGGCTGCCGCTCTACCACGCGGACAACGTCATGCTGCTCGGCGCCGCCAACGTGGTGCTCGGCAAGCCGGCCGCCACGGTCTGCGGCTGGCTGACCTGGCGCAGGCTGCGCCGCCCGGAGGCTCAACCGCCCGAGCCCGCCCCCGCGCCGTGACGGACTCCCGCCCGCCCAGACCGCCCGCACTCCCCGCCGCGCCCGGGGCCCGCCGAACCGGAACCAAGGAGTCACATGCCCTCCCCCATGGATGTCCCCGCAGACGCCCCCGTGGACGCAGCCGCCCTCCCGCCGCGGCCCGTCGAGCCGCCGCCGGGCTGCCCGTTCGAGCCGCCCGTCGACCTCGCCCGGCTGCGTACCGAGGCGCCGGTGTCCAGGATCGCCCTCGCCGACGGCAACCGGGCCTGGCTGATCACCCGCTACGCCGACATCCGCGCGGTGCTCGGCGACCACGCGCGCTTCAGCTCCGACCCGTCCAGGCCCGGCTTCCCGCGCAGCGGGATGGCAGGTGACGCCACCGCGGAGGGCCGCGCCTTCATCCGGACGGACCCGCCCGAACACACCAGGCTGCGCCGCATGGTGACCCGGGAGTTCATGGTCAAGCGGGTCGACGCGCTGCGCCCGCGGATACAGGAGCTGACCGACGAACTGTGCGACGCGATGGCCGGGACCGAGCGGTCCGCCCACCCCGTCGACCTCGTACGGGCCCTGGCGCTGCCGCTTCCCTCGCGGGTCATCGGCCTGCTGCTGGGCGTGCCCGAGGAGGACCACCCGCTTTTCCAGAACCTCACCGCCACACTGCTCTCCCGGACGGCCACCGACCGGGAGCGCGGCACGGCCCGCCGGGAACTGGTGGCCTATCTCGACTCGCTGGTGACGGCCAAGGAGAAGGCCCCGGCCGACGACATCCTCGGCCGCCTGATCACCGAGCGGCAGGCGGACGGAAAACCGACGCACCGTGAACTGATCGGATGCGCCGGTCTCTTGCTGGTGGCGGGCCACGAGACCACCGCGAACATGATCGGGCTCGGCGCGCTGACGCTGATGCGGGACGGCGCCGCCGCCGAGCGGCTGCGCCAGGATCCCGCGCTGCTGCCCGGAGCCGTCGAGGAACTGCTGCGCTTCCACAGCATCATCCGCAGCGGTCCGCGCCGCGCCGTCCTGGAAGACGTCGAGATCGGCGGCCGGCTGCTCAGGGCGGGTGAGGGCGTGGTGTGCGCGCTGGCGTCCGCCAACCGCGATCCGGAGACGTTCGAAGACCCCGGCACCTTCGACGTGTCCCGTGCCCGCGCCCAGCGCCACGTCGCCTTCGGCTACGGCATCCACCAGTGCCTCGGCCAGGCCCTGGCCCGCGCCGAACTCCAGATCGTCCTCGGTACGTTGCTGCGGCGCTTCCCCACGATGCGCCCGGCCGTACCGCTCGACGAGATCCCGTTCCGCACCGATATGGCCATCTACGGCTGCCACACACTGCCGGTCACCTGGTAGCCGCGCCCCGGACCGCCGCCGGGGTCTCAGCCCTTCTCGCGCAGCACCGCGAGGGCCGTACGGCGCGCCGCTCGGGTGACGCGCTCGCGGTCCACGCCGCGCTGCTCCGACAGGTGATACCGGAAGGACCAGCCGAGCACCGGTTCCAGGATGTCGAGGAGTTCGGCGCCCGCCGCCTCGTCGACCGCCGACAGTTCCGGCGCGAAGACCGTGGCCAGCCGGTCCCGGTATTTCCGGTTCATCTCCACCATGACCGCGGCCAGCGCCGGGGACTGCTGAGCGTGGACGAGAGCGGCGATCCTGACCCGTATCTGGAGCGCGAACACTTCTTCCTGCTGAGCCAGCAGCGTGTCCAGGCGCTTCTCCAGCGGCCAGTCCTGCGGCACCGGTGAGATCAGCTTCGCCACCCGCTCGGCCTGCTGCCGCGCGACCGTCAGGCGGAGGTCGTCGAGGTCACGGAAGTGCACGAAGACGCTGCGCTCCGACACCCCGGCCCGCTGGGCGATACCCCGGGCGGTCGGGGAGATTTCGCCCTCCTCGATGGCGCTCAGCAGCGCGTCGACGATCGCCTGCCGGGTGCGCTGGGGGTTGCGGATGCGGCGCGGTGGCCTGGCCTGTCCTTCACTGGTGTCCACGGAACAATTCGACCACGCCCGCGCGGCGCCCCTGCCGCGCGCCGGTCCGCACCGGGGGCGCGGGGACCTCCGGTGCCCAAGGGGGCGCCGCCGTCCGGTCCGTAGGGTTACGGCGTGACACCTCCGAAACCGTTGATCACGACCGAGACCGTGCAGCACCGCGACGCGGACGGTGCGGGCGCGCTGCCCGCGCTGCTGTGGCGGGCCGGGCCCGGCTGGCGCATGATCTCCAGCGCGGTGCTCGGCGGCGGTATCGGCACACGTTCCTGGGTCCTCAACGCCCAGGTGGGGCACGGCTACACGCGCCGCGACCCGGCGGCGCACCTGGCGGAGATCGCCGCGGGCGCAGGGGCGGGTCCGGGCGCGGTCCCCGGTCCCGCGGTGCGGACGGCGGTGGCCGCAGGCGTCGGCCTGATGACCGCGGCCGATGTGCTCGGCACGCGGTCGCACGCGCGGGACGGCGGGGCCGAGGCGTTGGTCACGGCCGGTGTCGGGGTCTGTGGATGGGCCGCGGTGCCGCCCGCGGCCACGCTCCCGCACCCCGGGCCCGGCACCATCAACACCCTCGTCGCGCTGCCGGTGCCGCTGACCGACGCGGCTCTGGTCAACGCCGTCGCCACCGCCACCGAGGCCAAGGTGCAGGCCCTGTTCGAGTGCGGCTGTGACGCGTCCGGTACGCCGACCGACGCGGTCTGCGTCGCGGCCCGCGCGCCCAGACCGGGCGAGCGGGCCGAGGAGTTCGCGGGGCCCCGCTCCCTCTGGGGCGCCCGGCTGGCCCGCGCCGTCCGCCGCGCCACCCTGCGGGCCGTCACCCTCGACGCGGCATCCCGGAGCCCCGAAAGGGAGCGGGCACCCGGAGGGCCGCCGCGCGCCGGCCGCTTCCCTGCGCGACGCGTGAGCCCGTGAGCTACGCCGCCGTCCCGATCCGGCGGTCGCGGCCGGCGCCCAGGCCCAGGAGGGCGAGACCGGCGCACACGACCAGCAGCAGGATGATCGGGACGGTCCAGCCGTCGGTGAGCTGGTGGACCGCGCCGAGGATCAGCGGGCCCACCGCCGCCAGGAGGTAGCCGCCGGTCTGGGCCATGCCCGAGAGGCGGGCCGCGGTGTGTGCGTCACCGGAGCGCAGCACCATCATCGTCAGCGCCAGGCCCAGCGCGCCGCCCTGCCCGACGCCGAGGAGCGCGGCCCACAGCCACGCACCCGCCACCGGCGCCACCAGGAGCCCGACGACGCCGCACGCCATCAGCGCGGAGACGGCCACCCCCAGCAGCCGCTGGCTCCGCATCCGCCCGGCGAGCATCGGCACCACGAACGAACCGGCCATCTGCACCAGCGTGCTGAACGCGAAGACCAGGCCCGCCTGGCTTTTGCCCATGCCGTGGTCGGTGAAGAGCGTCGGCATCCAGGCGATCATCACGTACGCGATCAGGGACTGCGACCCCATGAACAGCGTGACCTGCCAGGCCAGCGGCGAACGGCTCAGCCGGGGGCCGGTCTCGACGGTGTGCGCAGGCGTCGCCGCGGCCTCGCCGTGATGGGTGCCGCGGCGCGCGATGACCGCCTGCGGAATCCAGACGAGGGCGGCGACGGCGGCCAGCAGCGACCAGGAGGCCAGCGAGCCCTGCCAGCTGCCGAGCGCGTTCTCCAGGGGGACCGCGGTGGCCGCCGAGACGGTGGCACCCATGATCATCGCCGTGGAGTAGAGCGCGGTCATGCTCGCGGCCTTCTCCGGGAAGTCCCGCTTGATCAGGCCCGGCATCAGCACGTTCAGCAGGGCTATCGCGGTGCCGACCACCGCGCAGCCGACGAACAGCGCGACGACCGGCGGCGCGATCCGCAGCACGATGCCGCCGCACAGCAGGACCAGCGCGCCGCACAGCACGGCCTCGGTGCCCCAACGGCGGGCGAGCTTCGGCGCGATGATCGAGCCGAGGCCCATGAAGACCAGCGGAATGGTCGTGACCAGGCTGCTTGCGGTCGCGGCCAGGTGGAAGTGGCCTCCGATCTCGCTGAGCAGCGGCGAGACACCGGCCAGCGCCGCCCGCATGTTGAGCGAGGCGAGGACGATGCCGGCCAGCAGGAGCGCGGGGTGCGCCCGGAGCCGGCGGCGGGCCGCGGTGACCTGTGGTGCCGCGGTCAGGTCCTCCTCGGCGTCGATCAAGGGTGCGTCGGGTCTGATCCCTGACATGGGTGAGTACCTCGCCAATCGTGGGGTGTGCGCGGGCAGTTGGCGCGCCGTGGAGCTGCGGCGGCACCTGCCGCCGGGAGGGAGGGAAAGCGGGAGAGGAGGCGTCAGCGGGCGGCGAGCAGGGCTTCCACGGCCTGCTTCGGCTTGTCCAGGAGGGCGCGGGTGGCCCGCTCGGCGGCCTCCGGGTCGCCCGAGGCGATGGCCTCCATGACGGCGTGGTGATCGCCGTGCACGATCTTCGGGATCTCGTGGTCGTCGAGCGCGGTGACCAGCGCCTCGCGCACCGAGCTGCTGAACCAGCCGTAGGTCGCCGTCAGCGCGGTGTTGTGGGCCGCCTCGACCACGGCCTT
This sequence comes from Streptomyces pinistramenti, assembly GCF_020564935.1. Classification (GTDB taxonomy): domain Bacteria; phylum Actinomycetota; class Actinomycetes; order Streptomycetales; family Streptomycetaceae; genus Streptomyces; species Streptomyces pinistramenti. The sequence continues at coordinate 31,450 of NZ_JAJCXB010000065.1, read as the reverse complement.
GTGGAAGGCGATGTCGTGATCGGCGTACAGCTCCAGGCTGTCGCACGCGGGCCGGCCCTCGGCGACCTCCAGGGCGGCCTGCGCGTCCAGGGCCGCCCGCATCCGTGCCAGGTCGGCGGGTTCATGGCGCACGGCGGCCAGCCTGGCGGCCTCCGCCTCCAGCGCGATCCGCAGTTCGAGCACGTCACGGATACCGGCCCGCTGGATCCCGCGCATGATGGCGCCCGGGTCGGCGGTGGACACCACGAACGTGCCCTCGCCCTGCCGCGACCGCAGCATCCCGGCGTGCACGAGTACCCGTACCGCCTCGCGGACCGTGTTGCGGCCGACCTGGAGCTGTTCGGCGAGGGCGTGCTCGGTCGGAATGCGGTCCCCGACCTTCCACTCGCCCGCGGTGAGCTGCGCGCGCAGCGCCTCGACGACCGTGTCCACCAGGGACTGCCGTCCCGCCGCCTGCAGCGCCATCCCGCTCCTCGCCTCCATGTGCCCGGTTGACCGGTCATCCTACAACTGATGCTTTCAGCGTACATGGATGCCGGCGGGAGCTGCACGGGCGCCGGGTGGGCCTGTCGGCGGGAAGCGGCCCGGAAGTCGCGGGAGCGGGCGGGAACCGCGTGGTGCGCTCGGGCGTTTACGGAGAGTGACCAGATGGTGGGTGGCGGACGGGGGGCGGCGGGGGGGACGCGATGCTGGTGCACGCGGGAATCGTGGTGACGGCGGAGGAACTGGCGAAGGCCCGACCGCGCGAGGGCGCAGGCCGGAGCAGGGCCGGGGCGGGCGGCTTCGATGTGGTGGAGCTGCCCGCCGTCGAGCAGGCGGCGACCATGGTGCACCGCGGCCCGATGAGCCGGATCCTGCCGACCGCCCAGCACCTCGCCCACTGGATCGACGCCGACGGCCACCGCTCCGCCGGCTACGCCAGGGAGCTGTATCTGCAATGCCTTGGGGATCAGGAGCACCGGGTGACCGAGATCCAGGAGCCGGTGTCCGGGCCGGGCGGCGGCTGAGATGCGCGGCGATCGGGACCGGCCCAGGCACCGGAACGGCAATCAGGGGCGACGCACGTCCGTACGTCGCCCCTGGTGCCTCCCCGCTCCGACGTGGCTACGCCCCGCCCGAGCCGGTCCCGATCCCGGCCGGTGCGGTATCCCGCCCGTTCCCGTCGCTCCCGTCCTGCGGTACGGGCTTCCCGGCGGCGGGTGCGGACGGCGCGCCGGTCCCGGCGTCCGAGCGGCGTACGACAGCCAGGACCAGCAGGCCGGCCGCCACGGCGACGATGCCCGAGAGGAGGGTGATGTCCGTCAGGCCGGAGACGTACGCGGCGCCGACCGCTTCCTTGCTGCCGTGCCCGCCGGCCGCCGTGCCCGGTGCCGCGTCGCGCAGCGTGGTGGCGAAGACCGTGCCCAGGACGGCGATGCCGATGGCGTAGCCGAGCTGGCGGAAGGTGTTGACGGCGCCGCTCGCCATGCCCGCCCGCTGCGGGGGCGCCGCGCCGAGTGCCGCCGAGACCAGGACGGGCATCGCCATGCCGATGCCGAGGCCGCTCACCGCGAGCCCGGGGGTCAGCGTCGCCCAGCCGGCGTCGGTGTTGCCGTCGAGGAGCAGGGCGTGCAGCAGTCCGCCCGCGCCGGTGAGCAACAGGCCGCAGCCGATGGGGATCTGCGGCGCGAGCTGGGCCAGCCGGCGGCCGCCGAGCGCACCGATGAGCAGCGACATCAGCGCCATCGGCGTCACCGCGAGGCCCGCGGCGACCGGGCTCAGGCCCAGGATGTTCTGCGTCCACAGGCCCACGTACGTCAGGTACGGGAACGCCGCGGCCTGGAGCAGCAGGGCCGCCGCCATCAGCACCGCGAACGACGGCCGGCGCAGCAGCTGCAGATCCAGCAGCGGCTGCCGCTTTTGCCGCTCCACGGCGACGAACACGATCAGCGCCAGGGCGGCGGCCACCAGCGAGGCGACCGTCCCGGACTCCGTCCAGCCGTGCTCGCCGCCGCGGATCAGCCCGTACATCAGCGCGCCCGTGCACACCGTGAAGGAGGCGGCGCCGGCCCAGTCGATGCGGGCCGTGCGGTCGCCGTGCGACTCGCGCACCCAGCGCACCGTGATCCACACCGCGACGGCCGTCAGCGGCAGATTGACGAGGAAGATCGCCCGCCAGTCCGTGAACTCGGTCAGCAGTCCGCCCAGTACGGGCCCGACGGCCGCCGCCGCGCCGCTCGTGCCGCCCCAGATCCCGAACGCCACGCCACGGTCCCTGCCCTGGTAATGGGCCATCAGGAGCGGGGTGTTGGTGGCGAACATCGCGGCGGCGCCGATGCCCTGGACGGCCCGCGCGGCGATCAGGGTGCCCGCGTCGGGGGCAAGACCGCAGGCGAGCGAGGAGAGGGCGAAGAGCGCGAGGCCCGCGAGGTACAGGCGGCGCCTGCCGAAGAGGTCGGCGGCCGATCCCGCGACCATCAGCAGCGCGGCCAGCGCCAGCGCGTAGATGTCCATCACCCACTGGAGCGAGGTGAAGGACGCGCCGAGCCCGTCGGCCATCCGCGGCAGCGCGGTGTTCACGATCGTCACGTCGACGAGCAGCATGAAGTTGCCGAGGGTGATGGCGACCAGGGGCCACCACTTGCCGCGCGCCGCGGGTCTGTGCCCCGCCGGGCCTCCGCCGTCCGCGGCGGGGGCGACCGCCGCGTTCCCCCGATCCGCCGCGTGGTGCATGAGAGTCCTCCGTTGTGGTCCGGCCGGTGCGGCCGGCCGTGGTGTCGGGTGGGATCCGGCCAGGGATTTCCGGCGGCGGATCCGGGTGTGGTGCCGGCCGCGGTATCGGGCCGTGCGATGCGGCCGCAGAGTGCGGCAGCGGGCTGTGCCCCCTCGGGTCCTGAAGTCGGTGCCCGTGGTCGGTGCATCGCCCACAATCCGCCCTACGGGGGCGGATCTCCCAGCCAGTTCGTCGGCAGTGGCGTAATCCGACACGCAGTAGGGTCGAACGGTGATATCCGACAGGTACGACGCCTTCGACCGGCAGCTCATCCATGCGCTGCAGCTCGACGGACGGGCGCCCTTCAGCCGCATCGCCACGGCCCTGGGCGTCTCCGACCAGACCGTCGCCAGGCGCTACACCCGGCACCGTACGGCCGGCACGCTCAAGGTACTGGGCCTGACCGATCCGGCGACGCTCGGCGAGGTGGAGTGGCTGGTACGGGTCCAGTGCGCGCCGGACGCCGCCGTTCCGGTGGCCGAGGCGCTGGCCCGCAGGTCGGACACCACCTGGGTGAGCCTGACATCGGGCGGGACGGAGATCGCCGCGGTGTGCCGGGCGTCGAACAGCGAGCACAGCGACGCACTCCTGCTGGAGAAGCTGCCGCGCACCCCGAGCGTGGTCGGCGTCACCGCCCACTGCCTGCTGCACGAGTTCTACGGCGGCGCCCAGAGCCTGGTCAACAAGGCGGGTGTGCTCACCGACGAGCAGATCGCCCGGCTCGGCGGGACGCGCCCGCCCGCGGGCCCCGCACCCGTGCCGGGCCCGGACGAAACGCCGCAGCCCGACACCGGCCCCGCCCCGGTCGCGCTCGGCGCCGACGACCGCAGGATGCTCGACGTGCTCGCCCGGGACGGCCGTACGCCGCCCGCCGAACTGGCCGCGGCCACCGGCTGGTCGCCCACCACCGTGCGCCGCCGGCTCGCCGAACTCCAGGCCAACGGTGTCCTCTACTTCGACGTCGACTACGACATACGCCGCTTCGGGTACGGCGTGACGGTCGCGCTGTGGATGTCCGTCGCACCGGCCGAACTGGCCGCCGCAGGAGCCGCGTTGGCGACGCACCCGGAGGTCGCGTTCGCCTGCGCCACCACCGGCCCGAACAACCTCTTCGCCTCGGTGGTGTGCCGCGACGTCCGCGCCCTCTACACGTATCTGACCAGCCGCATCGCGGCGCTGCCCGGAGTGCGGACGATGGAGAGCGCGCCGCGGATCCGGCACGTCAAGGGCGCCGGGCCGTTCGTCGCCGCCGCCCCCAAGCGGCCGCAGGGAAGGCGCCGTTGACCGCTCGGGCGCCGGGGCTCAGCGCCCGTACAGCCGCTCCAGCACCACCGCGATGCCGTCGTCCTCGTTGGACGCGGTGATCTCGTCGGCGACGGCCTTCAGTTCGTCGTGCGCGTTGGCCATGGCGACGCCGTGCGCGGCCCAGGCGAACATCGCGAGGTCGTTGGGCATGTCGCCGAAGGCGAGGGTCTCGCCGCCCTTGACGCCGAGGCGGCGGGCGGCCAGCGAAAGACCGGTGGCCTTGGTCAGGCCGAGCGGCAGCAGCTCGACGATGCCGGGCCCGGAGACCGTCACCCCGACGAGATCACCGGCCGCCGCGCGCGCGGCCTGTGCCAGCGCGTCGTCGCCCAGCGTGGGGTGCTGGAGGTAGACCTTGTTGACCGGCGCCGACCACAGGTCATGGGGGTCGTCCACCAAGATGCTCGGCAGCGGGCCTTCCGTGAGGCGGTAGCCGGGGCCGATCAGCACCTCGCCCGCCAGGCCGTCCCGGCTCGCGGCCAGCCGCAGCGGGCCGGTCTCCGTCTCGATCTTGGCCAGCGCGAGTTCGGCGAGCCGGCGGTCCAGGGTCACGGACGTCAGCAGCCGGTGCTCACCCGCGTGGTAGACCTGCGCGCCCTGCCCGCACACCGCGAGCCCCTGGTAGTCGAGCGCATCGAGGATGTGCCGGGTCCAGGGCACCGCGCGGCCGGTGACGACGATGTGCGCCGCGCCCGCCGCGGTGGCCGTGGTGAGCGCCGCGCGGGTGCGCTCCGAGACGGTCCCGTCGTGCCGCAGCAGCGTTCCGTCGAGGTCCGTCGCGATGAGTTTGTACGGCGCTGCCGGGGCAGCGTCCGGGGCTGCGGCGGTCACTTGGCGACGGGCTCCAGGATCTCGCGGCCGCCCAGGTAGGGACGGAGCACCTCGGGGACGCGCACGGAGCCGTCCGCCTGCTGGTGGTTCTCGAAGATCGCCACGATGGTGCGCGGGACGGCGCAGAGCGTGCCGTTCAGCGTCGCCAGCGGCGAGACCTTCTGCTTGCCCTCGACGTTCTCGCGCATCCGGACGGAGAGGCGGCGGGCCTGGAACTCGTTGCAGTTCGAGGCCGAGGTCAGCTCGCGGTACTTGCCCTGGGTCGGGATCCACGCCTCGCAGTCGAACTTACGGGAGGCCGAGGCGCCGAGGTCACCGGTGGCGACGTCGATCACCTGGAACGGCAGCTCCAGGCCGGTCAGCCACTGCTTCTCCCAGTCCAGCAGGCGCTGGTGCTCGGCCTGCGCGTCGTCCGGCGCGACGTAGGAGAACATCTCCACCTTGTCGAACTGGTGGACCCGGAAGATGCCGCGGGTGTCCTTGCCGTACGTGCCGGCCTCGCGGCGGAAGCACGGCGAGAAACCGGCGTAGCGCAGCGGGAGCTTGGACGCGTCGACGATCTCGTCCATGTGGTACGCGGCGAGCGGGACCTCGGAGGTGCCGACCAGGTAGTAGTCGTCCTTCTCCAGGTGGTAGACGTTCTCGGCCGCCTGGCCGAGGAAGCCGGTGCCCTCCATGGCGCGCGGGCGGACCAGCGCCGGGGTCAGCATCGGCGTGAAACCGGCCGCGGTGGCCTGCGCGATGGCGGCGTTGACGAGCGCCAGCTCCAGGAGCGCGCCGACGCCGGTGAGGTAGTAGAAGCGCGAGCCGGAGACCTTGGCGCCGCGCTCGACGTCGATCGCGCCGAGCAGTTCGCCGATCTCCAGGTGGTCCCTGGGCTCGAAGCCCTCGGCGGCGAAGTCGCGGCGGGTGCCGAGGGTTTCCAGGACGGTGAAGTCCTCCTCGCCGCCCACGGGGACGTCCGGGTGGACGAGGTTGCCGAGCTTGCGCAGCAGGTCCTGGGTCTCGGCCTTGGCCTCGTCCTGCGCGGCGTCGGCTTCCTTGACGGCGGCGGACAGTTCGCCGGCCTTCTTCAGCAGCACGGCCTTCTCGTCGCCCGTGGCCTTGGGGATGAGCTTGCCGAGCGCCTTCTGCTCGGCGCGCAGCTCGTCGAAGCGGATGCTGGACGACCTGCTCCGCTCGTCGGCGGAGAGAAGCGCGTCGACGAGCTCGACGTCCTCTCCACGGGCGCGCTGGGAGGCGCGCACACGGTCGGGGTCCTCACGAAGCAGGCGAAGGTCAATCACCCCCCCAGGCTACCGGGGACGGGCCGGGGCGCTCGACGCGATATTTCACGGCAGGCGTTATGTCCGTTTTGGGATTGTTTATTCTTTTGTGGTGAGGAGGCGGGAATGCGGTCGATGGCGAGGGGAAGGCGAGCGGAAAGCGCCGTCGGAGTGGCGGTGAAGTGCGCGCCGAAGTGATGGCGAAGTGCCTGCCGGAGTGCCGTCAAGATCTCCGGCAAAGCGATGCGAAACGCGCTCGTGGGTCCGTGGGTGTCTCCGGGGTGCGGCTCGGGAGTGGCTGAATCTCGCCGGAGAATTTCCTGGCCGGATTCGGCGGGCGCGCGCGCCGCCCGGTGATCAACGGGCTGTACGGAGGGAGTTGGCAAGGTGTGGACGGAGGGCGGCGAGAGGGGATTCCGGGGCTTCGGCGGCTGGGGAAAACCCGAGTTGTCCACAGGGGAGGAGAGTTCGGGGATTCTTATCCACAGGCTGTGTGTGAAAACTGTGGAACTCGGAACTCCTCGTTCCGGTAGGTGAATCGTCCGCTATGGATTTGTTGTCCAAACCCCGTTCACCCGCTCTTTCGTGTGGGGTTGCCTCGCCCTAAAGGATTGGTCGCGGGAATTGTGCTGACGCGGCCCACTTCGGGGGATGTGGGGGCCTGTGGAGCGATGTGAGGGCGCCAGGGTGATTTGTCGACCTTGTCCGACTCGCATGTCGACCCCCATGTCGACTTACCCACAGGTCGAGACTCACGCCTGTGGATAACTTTGTGGACAGTCTCCACACCCCGGCGAAAGCCCCAGGTCGGGTACGTCCGGCCGGGCCCGACGGCGTCCCGCCGGTCCCCGGTCCAGCGGTCAGGACCGGCCGTCGAGGCAACGCGTCAGCCAGTCCGACGCATCGGTGAACGCCGCGTCCGTCATGTCCGGGCGCACCGTCGCCGCCACCTGGTCGGCGCGCGGGTACGAGCCCAGGAAGCGCACCTCGCGGCACACCCGCTTGAGCCCCATCAGCACCTCGCTGACCCGGCGGTCGGTGATGTGGCCCTCGCAGTCCACCGAGAAGCAGTAGCGGCCGATGCCCTCGCCGGTCGGGCGGGACTCGATACGCATCATGTTCACGCCGCGGACCGCGTACTCCTGGAGCAGCTCAAGGAGCGCACCGGGGTGGTCGGCGCGCAGCCACAGCGCCACCGAGGTCTTGTCCGCGCCGGTGGGCGCGGCGGGCCGGGCCGGGCGGCCGACCAGGACGAAGCGGGTGGCGGCGTTCTGCGCGTCATGGATGTCGGTGACCAGCGGCTCCAGGCCGTACGTCGCCGCGGCGAACTCCCCGGCGAACGCGCCGTCGTAGCGGCCCTCCTGGACCAGCCGCGCGCCGTCCGCGTTCGACGCCGCCGACTCCCAGGCCGCTTCCGGGAGATGGGCCGCCAGCCACTTGCGGACCTGCGGCTGCGCGACGGGGTGCCCGGTCACCGTCTTGACGTCGGACAGTGCCGTACCGGGGCGCACCAGCAGCGCGAAGGCGATCGGCAGCAGTACCTCGCGGTAGATCATCAGCGGTTCGCCCGCGGCGAGTTCGTCCAGGGTGGTGGTCACGCCGCCCTCGACGGAGTTCTCGATCGGGACCAGCGCGCCGGCGGCCTCGCCGCTGCGCACCGCGTCCAGTGCGGCCGGTACGGACACCATCGGCACCAGCTCGCGGGTCGCCGATTCGGGGAGCGTGCGCAGCGCCGCCTCCGTAAAGGTGCCCGCCGGGCCGAGATAGGTGTAGCGACTGGCCGACATGCAGGTGTCTCCCTCGCGTTCTTGCGGGGACGTCCCGCCGATCTCCCTGTGCGCTCACGATACCGAGACCCGGCAGGCCCCTGCGGGCTCCGTCCACAGACCGGCCCCCGCGCCCGCCACCCTGTGGACGCGGGGGGCCGGCCGTGGCTCAGCCCTCCAGCAACGGCTGTCCGACGTAGTCGCCGGGCTCCGGGGCCGGGGGCACCGCATACAGGCCGCTCGCCTCGTGCCGCAGGAACGGCGACAGCGCGTCGCCGCGGTCCAGCTTCCGCTGGATCTGGGTGAAGGCGCGCAGCGGATCGGCCTGCCAGCAGATGAAGAGCAGGCCGGCGTCGGGTGCGCCGTCGTCGCGGAACCCGTCGTGGAAGGAGAACGGGCGGCGCAGCAGCGCCGCGCCCTGGTTCGACTCCGGCGCGGCGATCCGGGCGTGCGCGTTGGCGGGGATGACCGGGAGCCCGTCGGCGCCGGTCTTGTCCAGCTGCATCGGTGTGGTCTCCGAGCCGCCGGTCAGCGGGGCGCCGCCGGCCTTCCGGCGGCCTATCACCCGCTCCTGTTCGTTGCGCGAACGCTTCTCCCAGTCGTCCAGGAGCATCCGGATCCGGCGGACGACGGCGTACGAACCGCCGCGCATCCACGCCTGGTCGGCGTCCCGCCCCACGAAGATCCGCTCGTCGAAGTCCTGGTCGGACGGCTTGGGGTTGTTGGTGCCGTCGATCTGGCCCATGAGGTTGCGGGCGGTCAGCGGCTGCGCGGTGGCGCCCGGCGTGCGGTTGAAGCCGTTCATCTGCCAGCGCAGCCGCGCGGTGCCGGCGGCCTCCTTCTGGAGCGCGCGCAGCGCGTGAAAGGCGACCAGCGCGTCGTCGGCACCGATCTGGATCCACAGATCGCCCTCGCTGCGCCCGGCGTCCAGCGCGTCCGACGAGAAGTCGGGCAGCGGGTCGAGCTGCACGGGCCGCTGCTTCTCCAGGCCCGTACGGCCGAAGAAGCTGTGGCCGAAGCCGAAGGTGACGGTGAGCGAGGACGGTCCCGCGTCGCGCGCGACGTCGGTGTCGTCGGCCGGAGCCCGTCCTGCCATCAGCTCGTCGGCCATCCGTGACCAGCGGCGCAGCAGCGCGGCGGCCGCCTTGCGGTCCTTGCCGGGGGCCAGGTCGAAGGCGAGCAGATGCCCGGCGGCCTGGAGCGGCGTGGTGATGCCGGCCTGCTGCTTGGCGCGCGCCGCGCGGAACGGCACCCGCGTCGCGCCGATGGAGCCGAGCGCGGCCGGCGCGTCGCCCTGGGCGGCGGCCGACCCTATGGCGCCGCCGGCCCCGCCGACGACGAGACCGGCCGCGCCCGCGGCGCCGACGGTGTCCAGCAGCCGGCGGCGGGACAGCTCGACGGACGGGGAATCGCCTGCCGCTGTGGCGTCGGCGGCGTCGTTCTGCGCTGACCGGTCCCGCTGTCCGCCCTGGCTCCGGTCCGGCTTCTTCGTGCTCATCAGTCGATCTTCACGTTCCTGGTCTCGGTCACCTGGTCGACGTCGGAGGTCCGCACGAGCAGCGCGAGCTGCCACTGTCCGGGCACCGGCAACTGGACGCCGCTCGCGCTCCAGTGGCCCTTGCCGACGTGCTCGGGCACCACCGGGAGCGGCCCGAGCTTCTTGGCCCGCAGGGTGAAGGACACCTTCACCTCGGGGACGTTCATGGTCGCGCCCGACGGGTCGGCGATGCGTACCCGCAGTTGGTTGCCGCTGCCGCTGCGCCCCGGGTCGAGGTCGATGCGGGCGGTGCCCTTGCCGTGCGCGCCGCCGGTGTCGAAGGGGATGGTCAGCACCCGCGGCTGGTTGGCGTCCGCCGACTGACCGGCCTCGCCCGCCTTCACGGCTTCTTCCGTACGGGCCGGTTCGGTGGCGGTCAGCACGGTCGCCACGACGAGCAGCACCACGGCGACCGACGCCTCGGCCAGCACCGACCGGCGCAGCCCCCGCCGCTCCGGATCGGCGTCGCGCAGCCGCCGCACCTTCGCACTGTCCAACGCGGCCCGCTGCCGGGCGAGTTGAGCGGTCCGTGCGGGATCGGCCGGCGCCGCGTCGGAGGCGTCCGACGAGCCCGGGGAGTCCGGGCCATCCGAGGCAGCCGATGTCTCCGGGACGTCCGGCACACCCGCCCCGGAGGCCGCCGCGACACCGACCGGCACCGTGGCGGCGGCCGTCTCCGTGCCCGCCTCCCGCAGCCGCGCCGTCCACCGGCGGGACGTCCACGCGATGCCGACGAGCACCACCACCAGCGCCACCTTGAGCAGCAGCAACAGCCCGTAGGTGGTGTCGGTGAGCGCGTGCAGGGTGCCGACCTGCCGCCAGGACTGGTAGATGCCGGTGGCCACCAGCACCAGCACGGAGCCGAACGCCAGCCGGGAGAAGCGGCGCACCGCGGTGCGCTCCACGACAGGACCCCGGTACAGGGAGACGAGCAGCGCCGCGAGGCCGCCGAGCCAGGCGGCGAAGGCGAGCAGGTGCAGCACGTCGACCGGCATCGCGATGCCGGGCTGCAGGCCGGTCGACGCGTGCTCGGCCGCCGCCCAGGTCGTCGCGAGTCCGGCGGCGACGACCAAGCCCGCGGCGGACAGCCCGGCCGTCAGCCTCCGCAGCCGCCCGCCGTCGACGTGCCCCCGCGCCTCGTCCGTCTCGCCGGACGGTTGCGCAGCCCCGTCCGTATCCGCCCGCCGGGCCCGCTCGTACGCCCCGAAGAGCACCGCGAGGAACACCGCGGCAGCCGCGAGCAGCAGCAGCCGGGCGAGCAGCGCGGCGCCCGGCTTGGTCTCCAGCGCCGCCTTGAGCCCGCCGAGATCGAAGACGTCCGCGAGATCGCCCGACCCGGTGTACGGGCCGCGCAGCAGCAGCATCGCGAGGGTGGCCGCCGTCAGCAGCGCCCAGCCACGGACCACGAGCCGCTGCACCGAGCGGACGCCGGATGCCGCCGGGCGGCAGGCCAGCACGAAGGCCGCGCCGCCGACCAGCAGCGTGAAACCGGCGTAGGCGAGGTAGCGGGCGATGCCGTACAGCGCGCCCACCAGGCCGCCGCCGGCCTCCTGTTGGGGCAGCGGCGCCTTGGTCGCGGAGGGCGCGCCGACCGAGAAGGTGAAGGCGCCGGACACCGGGTGGCTGTCGGCGGAGATGGCCTGCCAGGCGACGGTGTACGTCCCGTCGGGGAGTCCTGGCGGCAGCCCGGTGCCGTATTTGACGGTCTCGCCGCTGCACAGGTCCCGCAGCTTGCCGCGGTCCACCCGTTTGCCCTTCGGGTCCAGGACGCGGATCGAGTCGTCGCTCATCGCGACGCCTTCGGAGAAGCTGAGCGCGACCTGTTCGGGGGCATGGTCCACCACCGCCCCCTGCGCCGGAGTGCTGCCGGTCAGGGCCGCGTGCGCGAAGGCCGGTGCGGCGCCGCCGAACAGGACGCCGAACAGCGCGGCGACGACGACCAGCAGGCGCAGCGCCACCGGCCGTGGCCGCCGAGGGGCGGTGGTGATCATGAAGGTGCTCCCCTTTCTCGTACCTCTACGTCACTTCTTCGGCGTGTACGCGGCGTCCTTCACCGGCACCTCGACCTTGACCGGGTCCGAGGTGCCGAAGTGCAGCTCGACGGTGATCTTGTCGCCCGCGGACGGCTTCTTCTTCAGGCCCATGAACATCAGGTGGTTGCCGCCGCGGGAGAGCGTCAGCTCCTCGTGGGCCGGTATCGGCAGCGAGTTGACCTGCTCCATCTTGTTGCCGGTGGTCTTGTGTATCGAGACGTCGTCGGCGAGGTCGCTGGTGACGGACGTCAGCTTGTCGTCGGTGCCGCCGGTGTTCTCGACGACGAGGAAGGCGCCGGCCATTTTCTGGGTGACGGGCTGCGGCATGTACGCGCCGGTGACCTTCAGCTCCGGGCCGCTGTCGGCGGAGTCGCAGCCGGCCAGGGCGAGCGCGGAGGCGGCGGTGAGGGCGAGGGCGGTGGCGGTGCGGCGGTTCACGGGTTCTGTCCCTTGATGATCTTCGGAAGTGCGGAGGTGTAGTTGTCGGCGGTGGCGTCCTGCATGCCCAGCCAGTGGATGCGGTCGTCCTTGGGCGAGGCCATCAGGACCTGCGCGCCGTGCGTCGAGACGATGTCGCCGTTCTTCTTCTTGACCGGCTTCTCGATGCCGACGTTCACGCTGCGCGCACCGGCCTGGATGGTCTTGAAGTCGCCGGTCAGGCCGGTGAACTTCGTGTTGATGCCGCCGAGCCACTTCTTGAGCGCCGACGGGGTGTCGCGCTCCGGGTCGGAGGTGATGAACAGCACCCGCAGGTCGTCCTGTTCGGCCTTCGGCAGCTGCTTGACCGCGACGGCGACGTTGGCCATCGTCAGCGGGCAGACGTCGGGGCAGTTGGTGTACCCGAAGTAGATCAGCGTCGGGTGGCCCTTGGTCTTCTCCAGCAGGTCGTACTTCTTGCCGTCGGAGTCGGTCAGGACGAGGTCCGGCTTCTCCATCGGGCTGTCGAGCGCGACGATCGGCTTGGAGGAGGCGCCGGAGACCGATGCGGCGGGCTTGTCGCCGCCGTCGTCGGGTCCGCACGCCGTCAGGGTGAGGGCCGCGGCCGCCGTGAGGGCAGCCGCGATCAGGGTCTTACTACGCATTGCAGAGGTATCCCGTGTGGTCAGGAAGCGGGTGCCGGGCCGGCCCTGGAGCGGGCCGGCCCGGCCACTGGTCAGGCGTTGCGGCGCCGGCCGGCGAAGACGCCGTATGCGACTCCGATGATGCCGATGACGATGCCGACGATGCCGAGCACCCGTGCCGTGGTGTCGCTGTCGGACACCTTCTGGTTCGGCGCCGGGACGTTCTGGGCGGCCTGCGGGCCCGCGGCGCCGTCCTTGGCCGCCGCGGTCAGCTTGAGTACCGGAGCCGGATTCTCCGGCTCCGCCGCGCCCTCCTTGGCCGGCTCGATCCAGCGCACGACCTCCTTGTTGTCGTACGTCTGGAGGGCCTTGAAGACGAGCTGGTCGGCGTGCTCGGGGAGCTGGCCCACGGCGAGCGGGAACTGCTGGAACTGGCCGGGCTCGATCCCGCTGTCGTCCGCCGTCCACGTGATCTTGGAGGGGGCCTTGTCGATCTTCTCGCCGTGCGTCTCCACCGGCTTGTCGAGCTTGGCCTCGGTGACCTTCACCTTCCAGCCGGGCACCGGCTGCGGCATGACGGACACCAGCGGGTGGTCGGTGGGCAGGGTGACTTCGAGCTTCACCGTCGAGGCGTGGTCGCGCTCGTTGGGGACCTTGAGGTTGATGGTCGCGTAGCTGCCCTGCGCGGCCGTGTCGGGCTGCACGGTGACGTGCGCGAACGCGGGCGCGGCCAGCAGCAGCACACTGCCCGCCGCGATACCGCCCACCACCGGCAGGCGGCGGGTCATCGTCTTCGTCGTCATCTTGGTTTTCGCCATGGCGGAAACTCTCCACAGTCAGGAGGAGGTAAGGGGGACGGCGCGCGCGGCGACGACGCGAGAGCCCCACCCCTTCCTGCGGGCGTGCTTCGCGTGGCGTCAGGCCGCGAGGGCCAGAGCGGGCGGCCCCCGCCGGACGACACTGTGCTGAAGGACGAGATCCCGCGGCCCGGCCTTGGCGCTGCCGTGGGCACCTGGCACCGCCGGGCCGTTGCCCTGTGCGGCGCCGGGCCCGGCGAGCAGGAAACGGACCAGCGCGAGCGCCGAACGCAGCGCACCGGCCAGCGCCTGCGCCGCCGCTTCCTGCGCCGCCGGAGCCGAGAGCCGCACCAGCCGCCACAGGGCCGCCTCGCCGCGGCGCAGCAGCCAGCCGGCGGCCAGCGCGGCGAGCAGGTGTCCGAGCAGCATCGGCAGCGACGGCAGCAGGCAGTGCGCCATCGCGGGCGCGGCACCGGAACCCGGCGCGAGCGGGTGGGACATCCCGGACATCCCGGAAGCGCCGGCCACCGCCGGATCGACCCCGCCGCCGCCCGCGAGGATCCGGCGCGCTCCGTCGCCGTCCAGCGCCACGCCGTCGAGCCCGCAGGTCAGCCGCCGGGCGAGGCCGATCACGGCCCGGTCCGACAGCCTGCCGGAGCCCGTACCGCCCGGGGCGGCGCCCAGCGCGCACTGCTGGCCCAGCGAGAAGAGCGAGTGCAGCGCGAGCTGCCCGACGGCCAGGCCCGCGGCGATGCCCGGCAGCGTGCGCTCCCGGTCGGCCAGCGGGGCCGCGACCGCGAAGACCACGGCGCAGGCGACGCCCAGCGTCCACAGCGGGACCGAGGCGAAGGACCCGGCCATGTGCCCGGCGGCGGACAGCGCGACGCAGACCGCGGTGAACACCGCGGCCCTCAGCAGCCGCAGATCGGCGGCCGCGCGCACTGTGCTGGCGACAGGGGCAGTCATGGCGGCGCCATCATCCCACTGCGCTTATCCGCCGCCTACGGCAGGTCACCGCGCAGGGGCGCTCGGCGGGGGCCCGGCGGAGGACGGCGGGGCGCGCGGGGGCGCATACCCCGGAGCTCGCTTACACGGCGCGCTCGGTGTCCGCATCCGCCGATCGAGCGGTGTGCCGCCCCGGGCATGCTTACGGGGCTCTTACCGCGGCAATACGTAACGGTATGTCGAGCCGCGGCGCAGGAGGCTGGAGCGAATGAGCATCTGGTGGTCACTCCATCTGCGCCGTGAGCCTGCGAGCGTGCCGCTCGCCAGACGCCTGCTGCTGGGCGCCATGGAAACGGCCGGCGTCGACCAGGACATCTGTTACGACCTCGCGGCAGCTCTCTCCGAAGCCTGTGCGAACGCCGTCGAACACGGCGGCGACGTGGCCGGCGACGACTACCGCGTCACGGCGTTCATCGACGGCGACACCTGCCGTATCGAGGTCACGGACTCGGGCCCCGGCTTCTCCGCCGCCCCCCGCCCCCCGACCGACCCGGCCCTGCTGACCCCCGCCCCGGCCCCCACCGACGCCGAGGACGGCCGCGGCCTCTTCCTCATCGAAGCCCTCACCGACCACGTCCGCTACCGCAACCGCACCGGTCGCCGCGGCGCCGTCGTCAGCTTCGACAAGATCCTCAAGTGGCGCGAGGGCGCGGCGCTGCCGATGGCGTCGTGAGGGGATCACGGCGCGGGGCTTGGCACTTACCTGCTGATGCTCCGCTCGGATGCCCCTGGTTCCGGCAAGCGGCTGCGTGTTCCCCACCAGCGGCGGCTTCGTTCTTCCGCTGCTCACGCCCGTGTTAGCCGGTTGTTAGCGGAGCGGCAGCCTTGCGGTAGTGGCCCCGGGCAGAGTGGGTGACGTACCGAGGAGACAACGTCACCGACCGCCCCGGGGGGAACCCGAAATGAGCTCCAGCATCACTGGCCGCACCGCCCGTCGCCGTACCCTGCGTATCGCCGCCGCGGCGCTGACCGCAGTTGCCGGCCTCACCTTGACCGCCTGCTCCGGCTCGGACGCCGACGCGAAGTCCGCGGGCCACACGGGCACGAGTTCTGCCGCCGCCAATTCCACCGCCTCGGGCTGGTCCGGAGTGCAGAGCACCGATGACAAGGCGAGCCCCGATGCCAAGGGCGACACCAAGGCGGGCGCTGCGGGCGAGCGGCCGGGCAGCGCGCACGCCGGTGGCAGGGCGGCGTCCCCGGTCCGTACCGAGCGCCTGGCGGACGGCATCAGCAAGGCCGAGATCTACGACCTCGGCGGTCAGCGCTACCGTGCCAAGATCGTCGGCAACGGTTCGGTCCTGGCCACGATGGAGACGACCGGCGAGGACGCCGACGCCGGGCTCGACGCCAACGACATGTTCATCGTGCTCACGATGGGTGGCGAGGTCCATTCCTGGATGGGCGGTGGCCACCAGGGGCCGGGCACCTTCAAGCTCGCGGGCGGTTGGAAGGCCAAGGTCACGAAGGTCGGCGAGCTGCGGTACCGCGCGCAGATCATCGGTTTCGAGGGTGTGGCCGCCACTTTGGAGACGAAGGGGCACGACGTCGGGGTCGACGCCAACGGCGTGTACATCGTGCTCAGCGACGGCGGTGTGATCAGCGCCCACAAGTGAAGACCCGCCCGGCTGCGGCGGTGGAGCGACCCCGGTGGGGCGGCTCCACCGCCGCAGTGACGGAAGCGTTCGAGTAGCCCCCGAAGCTCTCCCGGCGTCTCGCGAAACCACGACGGGAACACCGTTCCGGTCGTGACGAACACGAATGTGAACGCTTCGTGGGCTCTCGCCGGTGACGAAGGACCTGGTGTCACCCTGAGCCGCTGCCAAGAGTCCACCAGCGGTCGGCCACGGTTGCTCATGGCCGGAGCCGTAGCCGGATGGCCGTGACCGTCCCGTGGAAGACGTACGCCCTCTTGCCGTAGCGCGTCGCGACGGCCCGGGAGTTCGTGAGCCGATTGATCGTCCGCTCGGCTTCGTCGGCGAGAGGGACCGTGCAGGCCGGTCCACCTCGCGAGCGGTCCGGGGCTGCGCCTGTCCGACCAGTCGTGCGCAGGTCGCTGGCCCAGACCGACAAGCCGCACATGATCCGTCGAGAAGACGTGACTCCCCTGCAAGGCCCTGTCCGGGAAGCGGACCCGTCAGGTGACGCGAGGGTGTGGCGCTTCCTATGGCGTCGTGAGGTCCCTTCGCTGCGGCCGGGGCCGGAATCTTTCGCTTCCCGTGCGCCGGGCCGCCGCTCTGTGCGATCGTCGCTCCCGCTGCCGCACAGGTGAACCAACTGCTGTCCCTTTAGGGGTAGTTGGAGTGCCTGAAAGATTCGACGACGTGCCGGGGGAACCGATCAGCCATGACCGTCCGACGCTGTGAACGCTGTGACCTCATCGTCGGGGAGGGGTGCGACTGCCCACCCGACGGGTCGGCCCCGCGGGCGGGGGGTGTCTCCGCGCTCCGGCCGACGACGGCGGAGGCGGTCCCGGACGGGCCGCCGCCCGGTGCCCTCGTCGTGTCGCCCGCAGGGAATGCGCACCTGCCCGACTGCGGTCACCTTTCCGACAGTGTCGTCTGCGCGCCGAAGTTCGGGTGGGTGGCTGCCCCCGCCCCGGGGGTCTGGTCCCGGATCTCGGTGTCCGAGCCGTTGCGGGCCACCGCGGGCAACACGGACCGGGTGGCCACCCGCCGCTGCCTGTCCTGCGATGCGCGCGGGTAGGCGGCCGAGCCCACGCGAAGAAGACCTCCTCCGCGCGAGCCCGTAGCTCATACCTGCCCCCTTCAGCCCTGCGAAGCCGCGTTCAGCAGGTCCAGTGCGCTGTGCTGGCAGCCGTTGCCCGTGGTGGTGAAGGGGCCGGCCCAGTGGGGGCCGTACTGGTCGAGGGGGGTGCGGTTTTTGGTGTGGAGGGTGGCGGCCTGGTTGTTGAGGTAGGTGGTGTAGGGGTGGTCGGGGAGTTCCTTGTTGAGGATGCCGAGGCCCCTGGCGTAGGGGCCTTTGAAGGAGTCGCCGTCGGAGGTGCAGCCGGTGCCGTCCGGTTCGTAGGGCTCGTGCAGGGTGCCGCCCGGGTTGAGGTAGGACGACGAGGTGGAGGCGTCGGCCAGGGTGCGGGCGCTGTCCAGGAGGGACGCGTCGCCGGTTGCGCGGTGGAGTTCGGCGAGGCCGGCGAGGATCACGCCCTGGTTGTACGTCCAGGTCGACTGGCCGTTGTTCTTGCAGGAGTTGTCGAGGCCGTCGTTGATGGTGTGGCCGGAGTTGGTCATGCCACTGCCCTGGAACCAGGACCACTCGTCCTCGGCGCGCTGGAGATAGGTGCCGTCGCCGTCGATGCGGTTGTGCAGGGACGCGTTGAGGTGCAGGTACAGCTCATTGGTGATGGCGTTCTTGTACGGCTTGTCGGTGGCCCACTGGACGCCGCCCCCGCAGGTGGCGGTCCAGTGGTCGTGCATGTGGTCGGCGTCGGCGCGGGCGGTGTCCAGGTAGCGCTTCTCGCCGGTCACGTCGTACGCGGCGACCCAGGCCAGGCCCCACCAGCCGGTGTCGTCGAGATAGGAGTTCTTGAAGTCGCCGTCCTGCTCGCCGCGGAGCTTGTCGTAGGTGGTGGAGATGGCGTACGTGTAGCTCGGCATGCCGCTGACGCGGATGTTGTCGATGAGTGAGGTCAGCGCGGTGGCCGAGGTCCACCAGCCGGCGAACTTCCTGGTGTCGCGGTGGTAGCCCATCATCAGCGCGGTGGCGGCCGCGGTGCTCCTGCTCCACGCGTTCCAGTTGGTGCGCTTCCACGGAGTGCAGGCGATCTCGGGGCGGTCGCCCGCCTTGCCGCAGGCCCGCAGCGCGCCGATGCCCGCGTGGTTCCAGTCGTCGACGTTGTACATCTGGCTGCGCCAGCCCCGCGAGCCCTCGGGGGTCTTGGTGGCGCCGAGCCTGCTGCCGGATGACCAGGTCTGCCCGCCGTCGAAGGAGCGGTCGAGCCAGATCTCGTCGCCGGGGTTGCCGTTGTCGATCGAGGCCCAGCCCATGACATCGTTGTCGGAGAGGTGCAGGGCGAGGGTGCGCGCGTGGACCGACGCGGTGGCCGCGGTGTGGTCGTCGGCGGCGTACCGGGGATCGCGGGCGTCGCAGTGCTTGTTGCAGACGGGCTGGTCGGCCGCCTGTGCCGCCGTCGACGGGAGGGCGGGCGCCAGGAAGGCCAGCAGGCAGGAGGCGGTGGCGAGCCTTCTGAGGCGGGTGGATCCGGGGTGACGGTGCGGGGGCGTCGGGCGCATGATCTCCTCCGGTCGCGGGGTGGAGAGCCGGTCGGTGGTCCAGAGAAGCGTTCTGGGTTTGTGCATGTCAAGTGAACCTCCGGTGACGCCAGGGAAGTTGACGTTTCCCGGGCGCTCCCGGGGGTGACCGGCGGACCGGCGCGTCCCCGGGGCGGAGGGTTTCTGTCCGCTCGGGGCCGTCGTACGGGATGGGCTGAATCTTTCCCGGTCTTTACTGCGCACTGGTTGCAAGTGCGAAATATGCGCAGCAACGTGAAGGAGGGGCGCCCGCAGAAGGAGAGGCGCGACCCACCGGAAGAGAGCAGCACCGCCCATGCCCGTGTCCCCCGCCGCACCGACGACCACCGCGCCCGCACCCACCCGAAGGCAGCGCATCGCCCGCTCGATGACCCGCGCCGAGTGGGGCCGCCTGGGCGGGATGGCCGCGTTCATCCTCGCCCTGCACGTGATCGGCTGGTTCACGCTGGTGGCGATCGTCGCGCCGGAGCACTACAGCCTGGGCACCAAGACCTTCGGCATCGGCATCGGCGTCACCGCGTACACCCTGGGCATGCGGCACGCCTTCGACGCCGACCACATCGCCGCCATCGACAACACCACCCGCAAGCTGATGAACGAGGGGCAGCGCCCGCTCTCGGTCGGCTTCTGGTTCTCGCTCGGCCACTCCAGCGTCGTCTTCGGCCTGGCCTTCCTGCTCTCGCTCGGCGTACGGGCCCTGGCAGGCCCGGTCCAGAACGACAGCTCCCGGCTGCACGACGTCACCGGCCTGATCGGCACCACCGTCTCCGGCGTCTTCCTCTACATCATCGCGGCGGTCAACCTCGTCATCCTGGCCGGGATCTGGCAGGTCTTCCGCCGGATGCGGGCCGGTGACTTCGACGAGGCGGCCCTGGAGGACCAGCTCGACAAGCGCGGGCTGATGAACCGGCTGCTCGGCCGCGTCATGAAGTCGATCACCAAGCCCTGGCAGATGTACCCGCTCGGCCTGCTCTTCGGCCTCGGCTTCGACACCGCGACCGAGGTCGCCCTCCTCGTACTCGCCGGGTCCGGCGCCGCGTCCGGGCTGCCCTGGTACGCGATCCTCTGCCTGCCGGTGCTCTTCGCCGCGGGCATGAGCCTGCTGGACACCATCGACGGCTCGTTCATGAACTTCGCCTACGGCTGGGCCTTCTCCAAGCCGGTCCGCAAGGTCTACTACAACCTCACCATCACCGGCCTGTCGGTGGCCGTCGCGCTGATCATCGGCACCGTCGAACTGCTCGGCCTGCTCGCCGACAAGCTCGGCCTGCACGGCTTCTTCTGGGACTGGATCGCCGGACTCGACCTCAACATCATCGGCTTCGTGATCGTCGGCATCTTCTTCGTCACCTGGCTCGTCGCGCTGGCCGTGTGGAAGTTCGGCCGCATCGAGGAGAAGTGGGAGGCGGACATCCGGCCGGCGGGGGAGCCGGGGGCGGAGTGACGCGGCGCTCCGCGTGTCCCGTCGCCGTCGTCAGCGCCACCAGCGGCGCCGCGCAGGTACCACTACGATCCGTGGCCCCTCGTCCCGGTGACGGCGGCGCTCGCGTTCGGTACGCAGCGCCAGGACATGGGTGAGCAGCGCGCCGGTGACGGACGCGGCGAGCGCGAAGGCGCCGGTGATCACGACGGCGGTCAGGTTGGTCATGCGGGTCCTTCCGGGTATCAACGCCCCCCGGCGGGTGGGCTGTTCCCGACTTTCACGGACCGCCGGAGGATCGGCCAACCGCGGTGCGCAGCGATAGAACGAGCCCGTCTCTGCGTTTTCATGCCCCAAAGGCACGTTCTACGCGCGTTCCGGAGCGGAACCCGATGACCGTCACCGAAAAACGGCGCGGAGGCGGACCACTCGAACGAGCGAGGAACGGATGCTTCCGCTCCGGTTGGAGCGTTCCTCGCCGTACGGACATCCACGCGCCGTTCACCGTAGCCGGTGGCGCCGCCGCACCGGTCCCAACTCCCTTACCGCCCCGCAGCCTTGAGCAGTACCTCGGTCAGCCGCCCGGCCGTCTCCACGTTGCAGTTGCCGAGCGCGATCAGCGGCAGCCGGTAATGCCCCACGAGGCTCGGCAGATCGAGGCCGAGCGACGGCAGCGTGATGCCGTTGGCGTGCAACGCACCCTGGAGCGCTTCCAGACGCTCGCCGACGTCCTCGGGGTCGGGGGTGCGGTCGGCGTAGGGGGCGTGGTCGTGCATGGTGTCCACCTTCCTGTGCGGTCTGTGATGAATCCCTCACAGCGTGACGTGGTGACGGCTAGCGTGGAAGCACAGTGAGTTACGCAGGGCAACACACGAAAAATGGTGGTGAGTTGTGCCTCCACGTAAAGCAACCAACGCGTCCGCGGACGTACCCGCCTTCTACGGCGCCGAGCTGCGCTACAAGCGGGAGTCCGCGGGCCTGACGCTTGAGCAGTTGGTCGACGGAAGCTTCAGAGGGCTCTCGTTCCTCAGCCAGATCGAGCGCGGCGAGCGCCGTATGCCGATGGATCTGGCCCGGCACGTCGACGCGAAGCTCGGCACGGACGGCTTCTTCGAGCGGCGCTGCGAGGACGTACGCAAGGCCAAGCAGTCGGGTCACGCGGAGTATTTCGCGGACGTCGCGGAAATGGAGAAGTTCGCGGAGCGGATCGAGGAGTGGGCGCCGATGCTCATTCCTGGGCTGCTCCAGACCGAGACGTATGCGCGGCAGGTCGTACGGACCGGAAGTCCGTGGTTGCCGCCGAAGACCGTGGAAAAGCAGGTGGCGGCGCGGATAGAGCGTGCCGAGATCTGGGGCCGTGAGCAGCGCCCTGCGTTCTGGGCGATCGTCCACGAATCGATGCTCCGCAAGCCCTTGTTGGAGCCCGGCCCGATGGCTGAGCAGCTCGCGCACATCGCGACGGTCATCAAGGACAACCAGGGAGTTCTCCAGGTCATCCCCGAAACAGCGGCGGCCTTCCCGCTCATGATGGGCATGGTGCGAGTGATGACCTTCCCGGATGCCCCTCCGGTGATCTACACCGAGGGCATCCACAGCGGCCAACTCATCGATTATCCGCCCCTCGTGAAGGACTATCGCAGGTCGTACGATCTGCTCAGGGCCGCCGCACTGTCACCCCAGGCGTCCCTGGCCATGATCGAGGCGACGGCAGAGGACTACAGAGATGCAGCCCAGCAGGAATGACTTCGGCGGCGCACGCTGGCGCAAGAGCAGCTACAGCAATGCCAGCGGCGGCGACTGCGTCGAGGTGGCCGAGGACTTCCACGGTGCGGCCTCTTGGCGCAAGAGCAGCTACAGCAACTCCAGCGGCGGCGAGTGCATCGAGATCCGCGAAGACCTCCCCGGCATCGTCCCCGTCCGGGACTCCAAGAACCCGGACGGGCCGGCGCTGGTGATGGGTGCCGGGGCCTGGGGCCGGTTCGTCACGGCCGTCAAGGGTGGGGCGCTCGGGGTCTGAGCGGGGCGCCGCTGTCGGCGGAACGTGCCGCGCGGTCTCGCAGGTGAGGACTTCCCCCGCGGTTTCCCCACACTGCGAGACCGGCACGCACTGTCTAACGCGAACTTGCTCGCGTTAGTCTGTGGTGGAGAATACGTGGCCCGACCCCGCACGGCAATACGGAGCGGCTTTGACCCCTGCGCCCCACCTTCCCGGCAAGGCCCGACCGGGCGGACGTACGGCACGCACCCGGCAGGCCGTACTGACCGCCGTTTTCGACGAGTTGGCCGAGTCCGGATTCGGCGCGGTCACCATGGAGGGCATCGCCCAGCGCTCCGGAATCCACCTCGCGACGGTCTACCGGCGCTGGCGCACCATCGAGGGCCTGGTCTGCGACCTGCTGACGGACGTCAGCAGCACGAGCGTCCCGCTGGCCGACACCGGAACCCTCCTCGGTGACCTGCACGCCCTCGCGCAGTCCCTGGAGACCCTGTACGAGGCCGCCCGGGTCCGCGGGCTCCTCGACGCGGTGGTTTCCGCCGCGGCGCGCCAGCCGGAGGCCGCCACCATCCTCCGCGACTTCTTCGACGGCCGACTCCAGCTCGCGGGCGCGATGGTCGGGCGCGCCATCGCCCGCGGCGAAGTCCCGGCCGACACCGACCCGGTCGCCGTGATCTCCGCCCTCGCCGCGCCCTTCTACTACCGCTTGCTCATCGTCCGCCGCCCGGTGGACATCGCCCTCGCGGAATCCACCGCCACGGCCGTCTGGGCGGGCATCAGGGCGGGGGCGTACCGCACGGGCGGTGGCTGAGGTGCCCCGGTTTCCGACGGCGTCGGCGGTGCGCGACGCGGCCGACGGGCGCACGCTGGAAGAAGCGATTCCGGAGGTGATCGTCATGGTGGACACCGCTGTCGGATGGCATGTCGAGATGGAATTCGAAGAGGACACCCACCGCACCCGCGCGGCCGCGCTGGTACGGCTCCCCGACGGGCGGGAGGTGCGCGCCCACGGGTACGCCAGCCGTCACCCCGTCGACTCGTACCAGCCCCGCATCGGCGAGGAGATCGCCGCGGCCAGGGCCCTCAACGAACTGGCCATGAAGATGCTGACCAAGGCACACGAGGAGATCGACGAGGCGTCCGGCAGGACGTCCTACCCGCTGGCGCTGTGAGGCGGGTACGGCGACGGCCGGTGACCCCGAGGGGATCACCGGCCGTCGTGTGTGCCGTGCGGCGCGGTCAGCCGCGCAGACCGGCCATCCAGGACTCGACCTCGTCCGAGCGGCGCGGCAGGGCGGCCGACAGGTTCCGGTTGCCGTCCTCGGTGACGAGGATGTCGTCCTCGATGCGGACGCCGATGCCGCGGTACTCCTCGGGCACCGTCAGGTCGTCCGCCTGGAAGTACAGGCCGGGCTCGACGGTCAGCACCATGCCGGGCTCCAGGGTGCCGTTGACGTACGCATCGGTGCGGGCCGCGGCGCAGTCGTGGACATCAAGGCCCAGCATGTGGCCGGTGCCGTGCAGGGTCCAGCGGCGCTGGAGCGCCAGCTCCAGGACGCGGTCGGCGGGGCCCTCGACCAGGCCCCACTCGACGAGCTTCTCGGCGAGCACGCGCTGCGAGGCGTCGTGGAAGTCGCGGAAGTTCGCGCCGGGCTTGACCGCCGCGATGCCGGCTTCCTGGGCCTCGTACACCGCGTCGTAGATCGTGCGCTGGAGGTCGGTGTAGCGGCCGTTGATCGGCAGGGTGCGGGTGACGTCGGCGGTGTAGAGGCTGTTGGTCTCCACGCCGGCGTCCAGCAGCAGCAGGTCGCCGGAGCGGACCGCGCCGTTGTTGCGGACCCAGTGCAGGGTGGTGGCGTGCGGGCCCGCGGCGCAGATCGAGCCGTAGCCGACGTCGTTGCCCTCGACGCGGGCGCGCAGGAAGAACGTGCCCTCGATGTAGCGCTCGGACGTCGCCTCGGCCTTGTCGAGGACCTTCACGACGTCCTCGAAGCCGCGGACGGTGGAGTCGACGGCCTTCTGCAGCTCGCCGATCTCGAACGCGTCCTTCACCACGCGGGCCTCGGACAGGTAGACGCGCAGCTCTTCGTCGCGCTCGGCGGTGACCTTGTCGGTCAGCGCCGCCTCGATCCCGGCGTCGTGGCCGCGGACGACACGGACCGGTCCTGTCGCCTCGGTCAGCGCCCCGGCCAGCTCGCGGACGTCCTTGCAGGGGACGCCGAGCAGCGCCTCGGACTCGGTGAGGCTGTTGCGGCGGCCGACCCACAGCTCGCCCATGCCGTTGAGCCAGAACTCGCCGTTCTCGCGGTTCGAGCGGGGCAGGCGGTAGACCGTCGCGTCGTGCGCGTCGCCGTTCGGCTCCAGGACCAGGACGCTGTCGTCGGTCTGGTCGCCGGTGAGGTAGACGTACTCCGTGGAGGCGCGGAAGTCGTACTCGGTGTCGTTCGAGCGGGTCTTGAGGTTGCCCGCGGGGATCACCAGGCGCTCGCCGGGGAAGCGCGCGGAGAGCGCGGCGCGGCGCGCGGCGGCGTTCGGGGCCTGCTCGATCGGCTCCAGGTCACGCAGTTCGGTGTCCGCCCAGCCGCTCTTCATGCTCGCGGCGAGCTCGTCGGAAACGCCCGGGTAAAGGCCGTTCTTGCGCTGCTTGATCGGCTGCTCGTCCTCGTCCGGGGTCTCCGGGGTGAGCTCGTCGGTCACGATGCCTCCTTGTAAAGACTGAACCGTGTTCCATCGTATGTGCGGATCGAATGCGGTCCAGAGGGCGGAAGGTGTGACCTCTCAGGCACTTCGGCCATATATCGGCTGAGCCCCGGAGCGCGCGTCTTTTGGGGTGGCCGGGCCCTACGCCTCGAAGTGCGCGGCGAGCAGGATGACGTCCTCGTCCGACGCGGGATCGTCGAGCCCCTGGGGCAGCAGGGCGCCCAGGATGTGGTCGACGATCGCGTCCGGATCGCGGCGGCTCCTCCTGGGGACGCCGGCGGCCGCGGTGTGCAGCCGGGCGAAGGCGCGGTCCGTGGCGTCTCCGGTCCGGTGCAGCAGCCCGTCGCTGTAGAGCAGCAGGGTCTCGCCGGGCACCGGTTCGATCGCCACGCTCGGCGCCTCCCAGCAGGCCAGCATGCCCAGCGGCGCGGACAGCGACGTCTCCACGAACTCGGTGCGCAACTCGCCGACGATCAACGGCGGGCAGTGACCTGCACCGGCCAGGGTCAGCGTGCGGCGGGTGTCGCCGGTGAGGCCGGGCGGCTCGGTGAACGCGAACAGGGCGGTGGCGGTGCGGGCCGGTTCGGTCAGCCGCATGAGCAGTTCGAGGTCGGACAGGACCGCCACCGGATCCTCGCCCTCCATGACGGCGTACGCGCGCAGCGAGGCCCGCAGCCGGCCCATCGCGGCCACCGCGCTCGGGCCGGAGCCGGAGACCGAGCCGACGGCGAGACCCAGCGCGCCGTCCGGCAGCGGCAGCGCGTCGTACCAGTCGCCGCCGCCGCGCGGACCCGATCCGTGCCGCACCGCGAGGCGTACGCCGGGCACCCGGGGCAGCCGGTGGGGCAGCAGCTCCTCGTTGAGGGTCGCGGCGGCCTGCCGGTGACGGTCGAGTTCCAGGAGGCGGGCGAGGTGTTCGGACGCGTAGCTGCGGTAGCGGCCGACGAGGTGACGCTGCCGCTCGGTCGGCTCGCCCGGTTCGTCATAGAGCCAGACCGCGGCGCCGAGCCCGCCGTACGGGTCGGCGGCCAGCCGGACGGTGTGGCTCGCGGCGAATCCGAGCCGGGCGGCGACCTCGCGCAGCCGGGGGTCGAGGCCCTTGCCCCCGGGGATGTCGGGTTCGGTGATCTCGGTGATCTCGGTGCGTTCGGCGGTCCCGGTGCGGGCGCCGTCCTCCGGGCGGGAGCCGGTGCCGTGGCCGCCGTCGGGCTCCGGGAGGCCGTCGAGGATGCGGCGGTGCGCCAGGGCGCGGTGCGGGACGGTCTCGATGTGGCCGAGGTCGGCGGGGCCGAGGCCGAGGCCGATGGTGGTGTCGGGGCCGAGCCCGTCGGCGGGCTGGAGGACTGCGAGGCCCCGGGTGGCGCCGAGGAGGGTGGCGCCGGCCCGCAGCACTTCCTGGAGTGCGTCCGGCAGTGTGCGGGTGCGCGCGAGGTGCTCGGTGAGGTCGTGCAGGGGGGTGAGGGCCGCGGGCGGGTCGGCAGTGTGCGCGGAGCCGGAGAGTGGGGGCTCGGTTCCGGCCACTTTCGGAACATGGGGGACGGTCATGGCCGATGACTTCCGCCAGGCCCGGAATCACTCCAGGTGGAGCCGCATTTTGGTAGGGAGTGCGTCATTTTGTTGAGTGATGTTGTGCGGTTCTTTTGTCCGCTCAATTTACTCAATAGCATCGCAAACCCCCATGTCATGCTGCTCAGCTATCAATGCCTCCACATTTACACGCACCAATGACGTGATGTCCAGCATTGTCCCCAAGGGGTTTATGGTGTCAACCGGGTAAGAAGTTTGGCCGGAAAAGATCCCCGTGGACACTCATTTGAGGTCGACTGACGGCGATCAACAGCGCGTCATATGCACGATGGCGGGTACGTACTCGGAGAGATGCGGGGCCAGTTGGGGCCGCACCGGAACCCTCCGGAGGACACGGGCGTCTTTACTGACGACGACCGCGACGGACTCCCAAGTGGCGGGATTGCACTACCGCACAGCAAGCGCCAAGAGCGCGCCACCCCGTCACGTTCCACGCTCGGCGTACGACGTGATGCGCTGCCCCTCGAATACGCAGTGACCAAAGATCCACGTGGCGTGACCGGCCCCTGGCCGTACGGCCAGGTCGTAGGAGCTCGCCGCGCAGCGGCATGAACCGGCATGTAGTGCGATGGACTTAGCCCTCGGCGTTAACGGAAAGGAACGAGCGCTCATGCGCGAGATCCTCGGAAGGCGACGCAAGCATCTGTTCCGGCGCACCGGGAGGTCGGCCCTGCTCGGCGCGGCGCTCCACTGCGCCACCGAGTGGCAGTGGCCGGTGGTACCGGGGGTGAGACTGCGCGCCGGCGGCCGGCAGCCCGGCGGCTGGCGCGGCCTCGGCGAACGCGCCGCGCCCCGGTGCAGCTGCCCCGACGCCGACTGCGTGGTGCCCGGCGCGCACCCCTTCGACCCCGGCCTGCTGGCCGCCACGACCGACGCGCGCATGGTGCGCTGGTGGTGGACGAACCGGCCGGACGCCCCGGTCGTGCTGGCCACCGGCGGCAGCGCGCCCTGCGCGGTGAGCCTGCCGGCCGTCGCCGGCGCGCAGGCGCTGGCCGCCCTGGACCACTTCGGCGTCCGCCTCGGCCCGGTCGTGGCCACCCCCACCCGCTGGTCGCTGCTCGTATCGCCGTACGACCTGGCGGAGTTGGGCGAGCTGCTGCACTCCCAGGACTGGGTGCCCAGTTCGCTGCGCTTCCACGGCGAGGGCGGCTATCTGGTGCTGCCGCCTTCGCAGATCGGCGCCGGCGCGGTCCGCTGGGAGCGGCCGCCGGCCGCCACCCAGGCCGCGCCGTGGCTGCCGCAGGTGTCCACGATCGTGGCCGCACTGGTCACCGCGAGCACCAGCGCCCCGGACGGCGGCAGCCGGCTCGCGTACTGAGCCCTCCCGGAGCCGCACCCCGGAGTTTCACCCGTAGGGGTCGGCGCAGCACGGGAATTCACCTCCTGGCGCCCCGTACGGCCGTGCCTGCGGCGGCTGGGGCGGTTTCTGTGTTCGTGGGGCCCGCCGGGTGGCCGGGCAGGCCCTGACGGGTGTCTCCGGGCAACTCCGTGCCGGGCGGCAGGCGTTCGCGCCGGTGCGGCGGCCGCGGGGCCGTGGCGCAGGGCAGGGGAGATCCGCATCGGGTGTCTCAGCGGATGCCGCATCGGGGGCCACGTCGGGTGTCGGAGCGGGTGCCGCAACGGTTTCGGCATCGCGGTGATCCGGCGGCGGCCGTGCGGAGGGTCCGGCCGGGAGCGCGTCCGGCTGCGGACATGGAAGCGCCCGGTCGCTGGCGACGGGGGATGCACCAGCGACCGGGCTCCTAGAACGGTAACAAGAGATCGGCAGTTCGCAAATTCGATCGCGGAATTCCGGACGCCTATTTACCGATAGGTAGAGGCAGTTGTGACAGGAGTCACGTCAGAGGCCCCTGGGAATGTCACTGTCAGCTCAGCGTCACCTGACGGTTGGTGAGGCCGCCGCGCGCCCGGCGCTCTTCCGAGGTCAGCGGTGCGTCCGAGGCGAGCGCCTTCGCCAGCCGCTCACCGAACGCGACGGCCGGCGCCGTCACGTCCTCCGCGCTCATCTCCGACGGCAGGTCCCAGACGGGCACGACCAGGCCGTGCGCGCGGAACGATCCGACCAGCCTGGTGCCGTCACCGAGCGAGGACGTGCCCGCGGCGTGCAGCCGGGCGAGCGCGTCCAGCAGCTGCTCCTCGGGGAACGAGGTGACCCAGCGCAGGTGGTTCTTCTCCGGCGCCTCGCACCAGTAGGCGCCCTCCAGGCCGGGGATCCGGGCGGTCGGGATGGCGGCGGCGTTGGCCCGCTCCAGGGAAGCGGCCACCTCGGGGGCGGCGTTTTCCGCGTTCTCCACCCAGAACTCGAAGCCGCTGTGCACGGACGGCTCGAAATGAGCGTCCGGGTCGAGCAGATCCTGGAGCCGGGGCCCGTCGGCAGCAGCCCGGCCGGCCGCCACCGGAGTGCCCGGCTTCGCGGTCAGGGCGCGCTGGAGCGTGTCCGCCAGGTCGCGGCTGATGTCGCCGGACGAGGTGTCGTTCTGGAGGCCGAGCAGGACCGCGCCGTCGTCGCGGCGCAGCGCGGGCCAGGCCATCGGCAGCACCGTCGCCAGCGTCACCGAGGGCACGTCGTCGGGCAGCCCGTCCTTGAGGGTCAGCTCGACGGTCGCGGCCGGCACCAGTTCGCGCAGCGCGACCCAGTCGCACTCGCCGGGCAGGCCGTCGAACGGGCGCTGCACCAGCTCGGTGACGGCGTGCGCCGCACTCCGGCCATGACATGCCTTGTAGCGGCGGCCCGAACCACACGGGCAGGGCTCGCGGGCACCGACGACCGGCACCTCGCCGTCCTGCATCCTCGGTGCTGCGGCCTGGGGCTGGGGGCGGCGCTTCTTGGCCATGGCGGCGGTGTCTCCTGGTCGATCCTGGGCGGAGAGGCGTTCACGCAAGGGGCGTCCGGCCGCTGGGTGAGCGCCTCTTTCGGACGCGGTTCGGCGTGAGCCTAGAGGATCCGCGTCGCCCGGGGGCCGCGTGGCCCTGACCGCCCTCACACGCGGGCCCGCCGCCGTGCCTGCGGGCGCCCGGCGCGCCTACACCGGGTCTTCGAGGTCCGCGAAGGCCAGCTCGGGCGGCAGGCCCGACGCCTGGCCCGCCGCGAAGGACGGCGGCATGACCGGCGCCAGCGCGACCCGGTCGGCGAAGCCGTCGTACGCGGACAGCACGGCCCAGACCGTGACCTCGCCCTCGATCACCTCGCGCACGCCCCAGTCCTTGGACAGCGAGCGGATGATCGCAAGCCCGCGGCCGCCGCGTGCGGTGACCGAGGGAGTGGACGGCCGCGGCCGGGTCGGGCCGCCACCGTCCGTGACCGAAACCGTGAGCCGGCCGCGGCCGTCGATGCGCCAGGAAGCGAGGACGTAATCCTGGTCCCGGCCGCCGTGGACCGCGCGTACGGACCCCGGCTCGCGGACGGAATCCGGCAGGCTCTTTTCGTATACGGGACGCGCATGCCGACAGGCATTGCTCAACAGTTCCGAGAGAATGAGGACCGCGTCATCGACGACTGTGTCCTGAACTCCACTTGCCAACAGCTCTTCGCTCATGCGCCGTCTGGCCATGCCCACACCCGCTGGACCATGGGGTACGGCCATGATCGACGACGTCGGCACCTCTTGTGCCACCACCAACGCCACCCCCGAGACCTCCTTTGCCCCACGCCACGGGATGAATTCCCCAATGGACTGGACCGGAAACCGGCCAAGCGCTGCACAGTGACGCATTCGACACACATGCCCACGTGTCGCATGCGCCGGTGCACACCCCGTGACGATCTTCAGGCAAGGCCGAGTTGGGCGCGTACCTGTTTAGGGCGGTTTGTGATGACGGCGTCCACGCCGAGATGCCGGCACAGCTCGACGTCATCGGGCTCGTTGACGGTCCACACGTGCACCCGGTGACCTGCGCGGTGCGCCCTGGCGACGTAGTCGGGGTGGGCGCGCAGGATCCGGATGCCGGGCCCCGCGATGCCGACACCGGGCGGCAGCCGGCCGTCGCGGTGCCGCGGCGTGAGGAACTGCATCAGGTAGACCGCCGGGATCTGCGGGGCCGCGGTCCGCACGCGGTGCAGCGAGCGCGCGGAAAAGCTCATGACGCGGACCGCGGGCGGCGGGTCGCCGGGGCCTCTGGGGGCGGTGTGCCCGAAGCGCTCCAGGAGGGTGACGAGCCGGTCCTCCACCTGTCCGGCCCAGCGGGTCGGGTGTTTGGTCTCGATGGCCAGCTCGACCCGCCGGTCGGCGTCCGCTACCAGCTCCAGCAGGCGCTCCAGCGTCAGCACGGAGGTCAGCTCGGGGTCGTCGTGCTGCCGGTCGGGCGCCTCGGGGTCGTCGGCCGCCGCCTTCCAGGACCCGAAGTCGAGAGTGGCCAGGTCGGCCAGCTCCAGCGCCGAGACGGCGCCGCGCCCGTTGGACGTGCGGTTCACCCGGCGGTCGTGGACGCAGACCAGCTGGCCGTCGGCGGTCAGCCGGACATCGCACTCCAGGGCGTCGGCACCGTCCTCGATCGCCTTGCGGTAGGCGGCCAGCGTGTGTTCCGGAGCGTCGTCGGACGCGCCGCGATGGGCTACGACGGACAGGGCGGGAGGACCCGGACGGGCGTCCTGGGCGGGGCGTGCATAGGTCACCGAGTTATCGTGCCATCCACCGTCGTCGGGCCGCCCTGCGCTGCCCGTGCGCACGGCAGGGGATGCGTCTGTTTTACCGGGCGTAAAGGATGTCCGGCATGAAGGATGAGGTGACGGTCACAGCCTCGCCTTACGGTGCGCTGACGCGTCGTGGGAAAGGCTGGAGGCCGAGCCCCGCCCATGCCGTCCGGGCCGGGACTCGCCCGTTCCGCCCGGATCCGGAATCCTGAAGACCGGATTCCGCGTCCCCAAGGAGACAGAGGAACCGGAAATCCCGGAACACCGGAACACCCGGCCCCGGATGCCGGCGAACCGGACGGCGAGGCGCCGCAGACGCCCCGCCGCCCGGGAAGCCGGAAGACGGGCCGGGCCGTGGGCCGGCACAGTCGTGAAGCTGAGGAGAGAGCCGTGAGCACCGAGAACGAGGGCGCCGCCGTCCCGCCGGAGGCCGAGCCGCCGGCGGCGCCCAAGGCGTCGGACAGCGCACCCGAGTCCGCCTCCGCCGCACAGACTCCGCACCA
>NZ_JAJCXB010000064.1 GCF_020564935.1 Streptomyces pinistramenti | reverse complement strand
CCACCGGGGAGAGCCCGAGGCCGGTCGGCGGGGAGTGCGGCGGGACGGGCGCGGCGGGGCCTGCCGGGGGCGGCGCGGGCGGTCCCGGCGGCGGCGGTGCGGCGGGCCGCGGGCCCGCGATGGCGGCCACCGCGCTCCCGGATCCCGGGCCCGCGGCCACCGCGCCGCCGGGTGCACGGGCCGCGGTCACCGCGCGTCCACCTGCCGTTCCGCCCTCCCGCGCGGCGGGCCGCGGGGTGGCGCAGAACGCACAGCGGTCACCGCTGAGTTCGAGCCCGCACCAGCGGCATGCCTCGCGGCGTACGGAGGACACCAGCCGGTGCAGCAGGGCCGGATCAGGGATGGCCGCGGCGAATTCGACGAGCTTGCGGGTGCCCCACCAGTGGGCCGACTCGGCGGGCAGCGGCACTTCGTAGGCGCCCTGGACCTGCCAGGAAGGGGCCAGCACCCCGGATACCCAGTCGCCGCTGAAGTGACCTCTGGCCAGTGCAAGTTGAGTGCCGTAGGCGGGCCCCTTCAGACCGGCGGCCGCGGCGTGCCGCTCCAGGCGGACCAGTTGCGGTTCGGGGTTGGCGAGCACCGCGAACTGCGCGCCGGGCAGCCAGGACGTCACGTGGGAGCGCAGGTCGACCGGGACGCGGTCCAGGCCGCTGACGGTACCCAGCAGCGCGCCGGCGTGGACGTAGTGCGCCAGCAGCCGTGCGGCGCAGGCCAGTACGCCGGGGGTGAGCGCGGACAGGGACAACTGGCGGAGCTGGCGGGCGAGTACGGCGACACCGAGCGGCGGCAGGCCCAGCGGCACGATCGCGATCCGGTCGCTCTCCAGGAGGGCGCGCAGCGTGTGCAGTCTGCGGACGTGTTCGGGCGGGCAGGCCGCGGAGTACAGCACGATGAGGTGGCCGTGGTGTGCCAGCACGGCGCCGGTCTCCGTCAACGCCTCGTCCAGCGGCTGGAGTCCGGGGGCGCGCAGCACGACGGCGGCGGGGGTCTGCCGGTCGGCGGCGGGCAGGGCGAGGTCGGGGCTGGTGACTGCAATCGCCGTCGGCACGTCGCTCCCCCACTCCCTTCGGCCTCCGGGGGCCCCGGGACCGCGGATCGGCACAGCTCTGCGCCATCGGCGCCATACGCCCAGCACTTTATCCGCGAGATACGTCCGGGAGAACACGTTCCGGGTCACTCGTCACTCCCACAGGGCGCCGCGGAACGCGCCGTTCCACTGCTCTCCCTTTCACCTTCCCCTTTGCGCGTCGCTCACGCGGGGCAACCGGTTGTGTCCGGAACCTTGACACGCCCAATGGTCTGGACCACGTTGTACGGCAGCACAGGGGCCCCTGAGCGCGCATCCGCATACCAGCCAACTCCCCCCACGGAGGCAGTCGTGGTTCGCGCACGATCAGGAAAATGGAAGAGAACTCTGTCGGCCACCGCGGCCGTCGCGGCGCTGATGTCGGCCGGCGTCGCCGCCGCGGGCACCGCGCAGGCCGCACAGGACACCCGTCCGCAGCACTCCGCCCCGGCGGCGGGCGCGGCCGCCGTCCCGAAGCACGCGGTGACCGGCTACTGGCAGAACTTCAACAACGGCGCGACCGTGCAGAAGTTGAAGGACGTCGACGACGCGTACGACATCATCGCGGTCGCCTTCGCCGACGCGACGGGCAAGCCGGGCGAGATCGCCTTCAACCTGGATCCGGCCGTCGGCTACGGCTCGGCCGACGACTTCAAGGCGGACATCAAGGCCAAGCAGGCGGCCGGCAAGTCGGTGGTCCTGTCGGTGGGCGGCGAGAAGGGCGCGGTGTCGGTCAGCGACTCCGCGTCGGCCGGGAACTTCGCCGCTTCGGTCAACAAGCTGATGGACGACTACGGCTTCAACGGCGTCGACATCGACCTGGAAAATGGCCTGAATTCCACCTATATGACGCAGGCGCTGAAGGCCGTGCACGCCGCGCACAGCGATGTCGTGGTGACCATGGCGCCGCAGACCATCGACATGCAGTCGCCGCAGAACGAGTACTTCAAGACGGCGCTGGGCATCAAGGACTTCCTGACCGCCGTCAACATGCAGTACTACAACAGCGGTTCGATGATCGGCTGTGACGGCAACGTCTACTCGCAGGGCACCGTGGACTTCCTGACCGGTCTCGCCTGCATCCAGCTGGAGAACGGCCTGGACGCCTCGCAGGTCGGCATCGGCGTCCCGGCGTCCGCCAGCGCGGCCGGCGGCGGCTACGTCGCCCCGTCCGTCGTCAACGACGCGCTGGACTGCCTGACCAAGGGCAGCGGCTGCGGCTCCTTCAAGCCGTCCAAGACCTACCCGGGCCTGCGCGGCGCGATGACCTGGTCGACGAACTGGGACGCGTCGAACGGCAACGCCTTCGCGAGCCAGGTCGGCGGGCACGTGCACAGTCTGCCGTAGCGGTTCCAGCGGGCCCGGGTGCGGCGGGCCCTCGTGCGCCCGGGCCGGGCCCCGTGCAGTGACTTGCACGGGGCCCGGCCTGCTGCGTGGGGCGGGTCAGCGGCGAGCGGCCGACGGCTTCGGGAGCGTGCAGCCGTCCTGGCTCAGGTCGAGCTTGTTACCTGCCGCGAAGCACTTCGGGATCCCGTAGGTCTCCTCGGCGTAGTTGGTGCCCTTGTGGACGGTGACGTTGCCGCTCTCGTCCACCTCGCACGGGTTGTTGACGGTGCACTTCTCGCCGTCCTCGTTGCCCGTGTTGTTGATGGCCGCGACCTTGCCGGTGGCTTCGTCGAGCACCGGGGAGCCGGATGTACCGCCGATGGTCTGGCACTCCGGCGTGTAGCGGACCGAGTCCTTCCAGGTCCAGTCGCCCTCCTTGAGTTCGTGCACGAACCCGTCGACCTTGCAGGAGTAGGTCTTCTTCCAGTAGCCGGACACCACGGTGATCGCCGCGCCCTTGGCGGGGTGCTCGGTGGCCAGCTCCAGCGGCTTGACGCCGTACTTCTGCTCGATGTCGGCGTAGGTGGAGCCGGTCTCGTAGAGCGACACGTCGGTGTCGGTCATGGTGGCATACGCGATCTTGGTGGCCTTGATCGTGCCCAGGTCGCCCGCCTTGGCGTCCAGCACGGTGAAGCTGCGGCTGGACGGCTGGTCGACGAGCACCTCACCCGCGCCCGGCATCCCGGACTCCAGGCAGTGGCCGTTGGACATCACCAGCGCCTTGTCGGTCTCTTTCGACGTGGGCATCTTGACGATCGAGCCGGAGCAGTTGCTCAGCGCGACCGTGCCGGCGAAGTCCACCGCCTTGGTGTGCTGCCCTGCCTTCGCGGGGGCCGCGGATATGTGTGCCGCGCCCTTCGCTGCCGCCGCGTCGGACGCGGTGGCCGCCTTGCCCGGGAGGGGGGCGGCGCCGGCCGTACCGGCGGTGCCCACCAGGGCTGCGGCTCCCAGAACGGCCGTGGCCAGGGTGCCGACGAGAGGTCGATTCATTGTGGGGGTCCTCTCAAGCTTCCGTCACCGAAGGTCCG
Organism: Streptomyces pinistramenti; assembly: GCF_020564935.1. Lineage (GTDB taxonomy): Bacteria > Actinomycetota > Actinomycetes > Streptomycetales > Streptomycetaceae > Streptomyces > Streptomyces pinistramenti. The sequence continues at coordinate 33,614 of NZ_JAJCXB010000064.1, read as the reverse complement.
TACGTACCTTCGGTTTTGTCGTGCGCATTGTTAGCGCCGCGGAGCCTGGAGGCAATGAGGCAACGGGAATTGATGACAAGTCGATGCCGTGGCAGGGGCCGACCGGGCGGGCCGGCCGCTGCCGCGGCCCGGCCCTACCAGTCCCGGTCGCGCCCGCTCATCCGGTACTTCCTGCGCCGCTCGGCCGCGCCGGTGGACTCGTTCTCCGTGGTCCGGCGGTGCGAGTAGCCGTAGTCCTCCAGGGAACCCTCGGAGTCCGAGTACTCCGCGGTCACCTCCATGCGGGTGTCCTCCAGGGCCCTGCGGCTCTCCAGCCCGTAAATCCTGTTGTGCGTGGCCGGGTTGCCGTAGAAGTCCGGGCGCGGCGTCGTGACGCTCACCGTCATGTCATGGCGGCCCAGCCGTTCGGGCAACCGGGCCGTGTCCCGGACGAGTTGCTGGGTGGAGTAGCCGCGGGTGCCCTGCGGGACGCGCGGCATGTGGTTGTGGATATTGGCGCCGTGCTCCGCCCCGCGGAGCTGCTCCATGGCCCTCTGGTCCCGGATGTCCATGTTCGGGAAGTGCGGCACGCCCAGTCGCCGCAGGTCCTCGGCATGGGCCGGAAGGTCCTCGTAGCGGGGATCACCCCCCGCGTCGTAGGTCGTGTAGGCCATCCGGTCGGCCATGCGGGGATCCCTGCGGACCCGGGCGCGGGCCGCGGAGGCGTCGCCCTCGGACAGGTAGATCCGGTCGCGGCCACCGAGGTTCTCGGCGGGCGGCCTGCTCCGGCCCGGCGGGTGCATGCCGCCCACCGTGGCACGAGGGCCGAGGATGTCCGACGGCGAGACCGTGATGCGGCCGAACGAGCTGGTGTCGAAGACCTCACCGCGCGAAGAGCTGCGCACGTACCTGCCGACGACCTCGTAGCCCTGGTAGTCGATCTCGAACTGCTGGCCCACGTCGGCGGGATACATCTGCCTGCCGCGGCGCCTGGACGGCATCCGGGCCACCGTGATGCCGTCGGAGTGCCCCGCCGCGGCCTCGCCGTCCTGCCCCTCCCGGGCCTTCTGCGGGGCGGGGGTGTCCCCCCGGGCCATCTGCCGGCCGAACGCCGCGGCGTCCCGCTCGAAGGGGTCGCCCTCGCTGGAGACGTTCACGCCGGCCCCGTTGCTGGTCCCGGCCACCGCCCCCTTGGACTGCTGATCGACGTGGCGCAGTTCGTGATACATCGTCTCGTCGTCGGCGCCTTCCGGGCCGACGACGATGTCCTTGCCCGTCGTGTACGCGCGGGCCCCCAGGTCCTGCGCCGACCGCTGCGCGGCAGGGCCGGTGTGCACCCGTACGGCGCTGAGGTCCATGTCCAGGCCCGCTTCCGCCCGTTCACGGATGTGCGGGGCCAGCGGGCTGCCACTGGACCTCACCGCGTCGAGCACCGACTGCCGGCCGCCCGGCTGCTCGTGGCCGCAGCCCGCGCCGTGCTGGTGGCGTTGCTCTTCGAGCATCCGCGAAACGGCGGCGTTCCCCGCCGCCCGTTGCAGGGCCAAAAGGGGCGGCAGAGCGGCGGGGGTGCGCGCAGGGACGCGCCCCGGTTTCCGGCCAGGGGACGGTCGCTGCTCGTCATGTGCGTGCATGGGGGTGCTCCACGATGCTCGTCGGAGCCGGTCAATCTAACCGCCCGCACGCGACACCGGGAGGTCCCTGTGGGCAGCACTCGGGGCAGGGTGGACGGGCCGGGGCTGCCCCTGCGGACTGGACGAACCCATGCGGATCCTGAGCGGCCGGCATGGAACGGACGCCCGGCGTGGGTCAGAGGGTGCCGGTGTCGAGATCCAGGCCGAACGGCTCCGGCAGATGCAGGACGGCACCGTGGTGGTGGGGCCCGTCGGCGCGGGTGTACCCGAGCGGCCCGGGTTCCGAGTACGGAGTGACGCTGCGTTCTTGACGGTCGACCAGCAGCTGCAGCGGTGCACCGTACTCCGCGTACCGCTTGCGCTTGACGACTCCGGCGGTATCGCCGCTGGACTCGGTGGTGACCTCGACCACGAGGAGCGTCTGGTCGGGCAGCGGGGCGCCGCCCCCCCTGGCCGCCGCAGCGGGCACCACGGCGGTGTCGGGGACGTACCGGTTGGAGGAGCCGGGAAGGTCCAGGTTGCCGGATCCGGTCACGCAATCGAGCTCACGGACGCGGGCGCGGATCTGGTCACGGATTTCGGCCGCGGCCTCGTGGTCCCAGGTGGGTGACACGGGTTCGATGATCCCTTCGACGATCTGGACCCGGTCGCCTCGGATGTGCCGGATGGCGTGCTTGAGGGCGCGTTCGGGTTTGATTCCGTCGTTGTGGTCGGCTGACACGGTGGTCATGCGGACGGTCCTTCCGGCGGCCGTCCGAGGGCGGTGGGGGACTTCTGCGTTGTTCAACGTCACAGTGCCGCTTCACGTACGCACCGCCCCGGACGACTCAGGCGGTGGACGCCCCGCTCAACCCCGGCGTGCGGACCGCGGATACGGACCGGGCCGACGCTCCTCCCCGCGGGAAGGGGAGGGCGCCGGCCCGGTCCGGAGGGGCTCCGCAACCCAGCGCCCTAGACGAACAGGCTCACCACCGCCGCCACCACGAATCCGGCGACCGACAGTACGGATTCCAGCACCGTCCAGGACTTCAGGGTGTCCCGCTCGGTGATGCCGAAGTACTTCGACACCATCCAGAATCCGCCGTCGTTGACGTGCGAGGCGAAGATCGAGCCGGCCGATATCGCCATGATGATCAGCGCCAGGTGGGCCTGGGACATGCCCTGGCCGTCCACCAGCGGCAGGACGATGCCGGCCGTGGTGACGATGGCGACGGTCGCCGAGCCCTGGGCCACCCGCAGTACGAGGGAGAGCAGGTAGGCCAGGACGATGACCGGGAGGCCGACGTTGTGGAAGGTGTCGGAGAGCGCGTCGGCGACGCCGCTGCCCTGGAGGACCGCGCCGAAGACGCCGCCGGCGCCGACCACCAGCAGGATGTTGCCGATCGGCTTCAGCGAGGCGGTCGAGACGGTCTCCAGCGACTTGCGGGACCAGCCGCGGCGGATGCCCAGCAGGTAGTAGGCGACCAGCAGGGCGATCGTCAGGGCCACGAAGGGGTTGCCGAAGAACTCGATGACCGAGCGGACGGTGCTCGGGTCCATCGCGATGGACGAGAACGTCGACAGCAGGATGAGGACCAGCGGGGTCAGGATGATGGTGAGGACGGCGCCGAGCGCGACCGGCTTCTCCTGCGGGGTGACGCCGGAGGCCCGCTGCTCGGCGAGGACCGCCGCCTTGGCCTCGTCGGCCGCCTCGACCATGTCCTGCGGGATCTCGACGAAGATCCGCTTGCCGATCCAGGCGGCCCACGCCCAGGTGGCCAGGACGGCCGGGATGCCGCAGATGACACCCATCAGGATGATCCAGCCGAGGTCCACGTGGAACAGGCTCGCCGCGGCCACGGGACCGGGGTGCGGCGGCAGGAAGGCGTGGGTCATCGACAGCGAGCCGAGCAGCGGCAGGCAGTACAGGAGCATCGACTTGCCGCCGCGTTTGGCGGCCGCGTAGACGATCGGCGCGAGGACGAAGATGCCGATGTCGAAGAAGACCGGGATGCCGAAGATGAGGCCGGTCAGGCCCATGGCGAGCGGGGCCCGCTTCTCGCCGAAGAGGTTCAGCAGGCGGGTGCTGAGCACTTCGCCGCCGCCGGAGACCTCCAGGATGGAGCCGAGCATGGTGCCGAGCCCGATGATGATCGCGATGTGGCCCAGGGTGCCGCCCATGCCGCTTTCGATCATGGACTTCACGTCGGACTTCTGGACCGTGCCGAAGAGTTCGGTGACCGAAAGGCCCGCGCCCAGGCCCACGGCTATGGAGACCGTGAGCAGTGCCACGAAGGGCTGCAGGCGGAGCTTGATGATCAGCAGGAGCAGCAGGGCGATGCCCAGGACGGCGACCGTCAGGAGCCCTGCGGTGCCCGGGATCAGGGCGAGCAGCCCGCCGGTGTGGGGTGGTGGCGACGGTGGGGCGGCGGTCGTGGCGGCGAGGAACATCGTGTGACTCCGTTGTCAGGCAGGGGCCCGGTGTCCGGGTGAGTCCCCTGGAATGCATCCAGGCAGGGGGGACCGCGGCACGGCGCCCCGTCGGTACGGGGCGCCGCGCCGTGCGGCGGGTCGAGCGGGTGAATCAGCGCTAACGGCAAGGAAGTTGCTCAGTTCGGGGTGGTGCGGTTCGGGGCGGTGCGGCGTGCCGCGGACAGCGGAGGGGACGTTCCGCGTGTCCGTTCAGCTGGGGCGTTGCCCGTTCAGCTGAGGACGGCGAGCGCGTCGATCTCGATGAGCAGGCCCTTGGGCAGCCCGACGTAGACCGTGGTGCGGGCGGCGGGCGCCTCCTTGAGACCCTCGGCCTCGAAGTAGGCGTTGTAGATCTCGTTCATCTCGGCGAAGTGGTCGACGTCGGTGAGGTAGACGCGCATCATCATGACGTCGTCCCAGCTCGCGCCGCCCTCTTCGAGGATGGCCTTGACGTTCGCGAACGTCTGGAGGGTCTGCTCACGCAACGTGGGTCCTGCCGGGGTGGGGGCCTGGCCCTCGACGGCGGGGAGGAAGCCGACCTGGCCCGCGACCTGAAGGATGTTGCCCTTCTTGACGCCATGGGAGAACTTCGCGGGCGGGGTGGTGTGGGTGGCCGGGGTGAGCGCGGTCTTCTCGGTCATGGTGTTCAGGCTTCCTGTGCGGGTCCGGCTTGTGGCCGGGGGATTGCGGTTCCGGAGTACTCCCGGCTGATGGCGTCGGCGGTGCGGCGTACCAGTGGGAGCAGGGTGAGGAGTTCCTCTGCGGTGACGACGACGTTCGGTGCGGAGACCGACATGGCGGCGACCAGGCGTCCGTCCGCGCCGCGGATCGGGGCGCCGATGCAGTTGATGGACTCCTCGTGACCACCGAGGTCGGTGGCCCATCCCTGTTCGCGGACCTTTGCCAGTTCGGCCAGGAAGGCCGCGGCGTTGGGGGTCGAACGGGACGTGTAGAGGGGGTAGTCGAGCTTTTCCGCGAGGGCGCGGCGCTCGGATTCTGCGAGGTCGGCGAGGAGCAGCTTGGCGACGGCGGCGACGGTGATCGCGACCGGCTTGCCGATCCGGGAGTACATCCGGACCGGGTAACGGCTCTCCACCTTGTCGATGTAGAGGACTTCGTTCTCCTCGTAGACCGCGAGGTGGACGGTGTGTCCGCATTTCTCGTTGAGGTCGACGAGGTGGGGGTGGGCGATCTCCCGGACGTCGAGGTTTTCGACAGCTTCCTGGGCGAGCGCGAACAGCCGGGCGCCGAGGCGGTAGCGCTGGTCGGGCTGGCGGTAGACGATGCCGTGCTCGTGGAGCGTGCGCAACAGGCGCAGGGCGGTGGACTTGTGCACGCCGAGTCGGACCGAGACCTGTTCGAGGTTGGCCGGTCCCTCCGCGAGCAGCGGCAGGATGCTCAGGGCGCGGTCGACTGTCTGGCTCATGCGCACACCTCGCCGTGCTGGTCGTGGCGGAGTCCGGGGGCGTGCCGTCCGGCGTTCCGCTCGCTTCGTTGGCTTGGTTCGTTCATGGTGCGGGGACCTCCACCCGTGGTGTGCGCACCCCGTCGGTCGTCCAGCCGGGGCCGATTCGCAGTGTGCCCCAGTCGGCCGGGTCGAGGGCGGCGAGGCGGTCGGCAAGGCTGCGGGCCGGTGGTGTGGCGAGGTCGCCGGGGACGGTGAGGGAGGCGGCGGCCATCAGGTGCCCGTGCCGGATGCGGGCGGGCACCGGCAGGTCGCGGAGGGTGCCGGAGAGGAATCCGGCGGCGAAGGCGTCCCCGGCTCCGACGGGCGCGACGACCTCGACCTTCAGGGCGGGGACGAAGGTGACGGAGTCGCTGCCGTCGGCCCTGCGGTCGTAGACGGTGGCGCCTTCGGAGCCCTGCTTGACGACGAGCGTGGCGGGCTCGGGCAGCGCCTCGCGCACCGCTTCGGGCCCGTGCAGGTCCCAGGCGGCCTCGGCCTCGTCCTCGCCGACGAAGACCAGGTCGCAGCCGCGGGCGAGGTCGAGCAGTATCTCCGGCCCGTGCGTGCCGGCCCGCCAGAGGCCGACGCGGTAGTTGACGTCGAAGGAGACCAGCGGGCGGCCCGGGGTGCGGCGGGTGAGGGTGCGCAGGACCTCCAGGCAGCCGTCGGAGAGGGCGGCGGTGATGCCGGTGAGGTGGAGGACGCGGGCGCCGGCCAGCGCGGAGCGGTCGAGCTGGGCGGGGGTCATCGCGGAGGCGGCGGATCCGGCGCGGTAGTAGAGCACTTCGGCGCGGCCCGGCTCCTCGCCGTCAACGCCGGTGGCGCGTTCGCCCGCGGTGCGGAAGTAGATGCCGGTGGGGCGCTGCGGGTCGCGCTGGACGTGGCCGACGTCGACGCCGTGTCCCGCGATGGTGTCGACGAGGTGGTCACCGAAGCCGTCCGCGCCGACCCGGGAGATCCAGCGGACGGTGTGTCCGGTGCGGGCCAGCGCGCAGGCGACGTTGGATTCGGCGCCGCCGATGGCGCGGTCGAAGGCGGGTACGTCGGCGAGGCGGCCCGGCCGGGTGGGCAGGAAGGTGACCATGGACTCGCCGAGGCAGACGACATCGACGTCGGCGTCCGGGACGGTGCCGCCGTCCGGGCCGGCGGTGCCGCTGACGTTCGAGGACCTGGTCACGATCGGGGGTACTCCTTAGCTGCGCGGCTGCGCCGGGTGGTTGGCTGCCCTGCGAGGTCGCGGAGGTTTCGCGGCGGGTTCCGTGAAAGGCGTCGCGGAAGGCTTCCGGGGGTTTCGCGGACGGTTTGCGGACGGTTTCCCGGGGCGATTCTCACCATTGACCCGGTGATGGCTCGGATGCTAGACACCTATAAGCGATATACGCAATGGCTGTTGCATAGAGTGCAACAAGATCTTTGAGGAGGGCCCATGGTCGACGACCGGGACCGGCTCGCGGCGGACCACGCGAAGGGGCTCGCCCAGGGGCTCGCGGACGAACGCGTCGACCACCGCTTCAAGGCCCTCCCGCCGGACGCCGACGGCCGCACCGTCGGCGAGCTGGCGGCCGAGCGCCGCAACCTCTTCGACGGCGGCTTCACCACTCCCGTACTGGCCCTCTCCGCCGAGTCCGTCGAGCACAACCTCGCGCTGATGGAGACCTACTCCGCGCGCCACGGCCTGGCCTTCGCCCCGCACGGCAAGACCTGCATGGCCCCCCAGCTCTTCGCCCGCCAGCTGGAGCACGGCGCCTGGGGCATCACCGCCGCCGTCCCCCACCAGGCCCGCGTCTACCGCGCCTACGGCATCCAGCAGATCTTCCTTGCCAACGAACTCGTCGACCCCGCCGCGCTGCGCTGGCTCGCCGCCGAGCTGGACACCGACCCCGGCTTCCGCTTCGTCTGCTACGTCGACTCGCTGCGCGGCATCGCGCTGATGGACGCCGCACTCCGCGAGGCGGGCGCGAGCCGCCCCGTCGACGTCGTCATCGAGCTGGGCGCCGGCGAGACCGCCCGCACCGGCGTCCGCACCGAGGCCGAGTGCCTCGAACTGGCCGACGCCATCGCGGGGGTGGACACCCTCCGCCTGGTCGGCGTGGCCGGCTACGAGGGCGAGGTGCCCGACGCGACCCCTGAGCGGGTGACGGCCTGGCTGCGCCGACTGGTCGCGCTGGCCGTGGAGTTCGACAAGGCCGGACGCTTCGCCGACCTCGACCGGATCGTCGTCAGCGCGGGCGGCAGCGCCTGGTTCGACGCCGTCGCCGAGGTCTTCGCCGAGATCCCCGCACTCTCCGCCCCGGTGCTGAAGCTGCTGCGCTCGGGCGCGTACGTCTCCCACGACGACGGCCACTACCGCCACCTCACCCCCTTCAACCGCGTCCCGGAAGAAGGCGCACTCCAGCCCGCCTTCCGCCTCTGGGCACAGGTCGTCTCCCGCCCCACCCCCCGCCAGGCGTTCCTCAACGCCGGTAAGCGCGACGCCGCCTACGACCTCGATCTGCCGCAGGCCCAGGTCGTACGCTCCGGCCGGGACGGCATCGAGCGCCCCGCCACCGGCCTCACCGTCACCGGCCTGTCCGACCAGCACGCCTGGGTGGCCACCGAGGGCGCGGACGACCTGGAGGTCGGCGACTGGGTGGGGATGGGCCTGTCCCACCCCTGTACTTCGTTCGACAAGTGGCAGCTGATCCCGCTCGTCGAGGCCGATGGCACGGTCTCGGACTTCATCCGCACGTTCTTCTGACACGGCTGCTGGGGGAACACCTCCCCGAGCCGTTCCCCCGGCACTCCCCCGAACAGCTTCCCGAGCACACGCCCGAGCCGATTCCCGATCCGACATCTCGCACCTTCCCCGTCGATCTCTCATCAGGAAGACGCCCGGCACCCCCGTTTCGTGAGAAGCGCAGGAAAAAATTCCTGAACCACCGCCCCCGACAGGCCCTTGCGCCGCCCGCACAGACTCCGGCGGTGCGCGCCGACCCCCGCGGCCCGCACCGCCGGTCCCAGAAAGGCCCCTCATGGACACCGTGTTCCGCGACGTGCGCGTCATCGACGGCTCCGGCGGCCCGTCCTACCGCGCCGACGTCGCCCTGTCCGACGGCCGGATCGCCACGATCCACCGCGAGGGCCACGTCGGGCCCCGCCCGTCCGCCCGGCACACGGTGGCCGCCGACGGCCTCGCCCTCTCCCCCGGCTTCATCGACATGCACGCCCACAGCGACCTCGCGCTGCTCCGCGACCCCGCGCACGAGGCGAAGGCCGCCCAAGGCGTCACCCTCGAAGTCATCGGCCAGGACGGCCTGTCGTACGCCCCGGTCGACGACCGCACGCTCGCCGAGGTCCGCGCGCAGATCACGGGCTGGAACGGCGACGGATCCGACATCGACTTCAGCTGGCGCTCCGTCGGCGGCTACCTCGACCGCCTCGACCACGGATTCGACGGCCACGGCATCGCCGTCAACGCCGCCTACCTCATTCCCCAGGGCACCGTCCGGATGCTCGCCATGGGCTGGGACGACCGCGCCGCCACCGCCGACGAGATCGCGCGGATGCGGCAGTTGGTCGCCGAGGGCCTGGAACAGGGCGCCGTCGGCCTCTCGTCCGGCCTGACCTACACCCCCGGCATGTACGCATCCGATGCCGAACTGACCGAACTGTGCCGGGTCGTGGCCGAATACGACGGCTACTACTGCCCGCATCACCGCTCCTACGGGGCGGGCGCCCTCCAGGCGTACGAGGAGATGGTCGACCTCACCCGCGAGGCCGGCTGCGCGCTCCATCTCGCGCACGCCACCATGAACTTCGGCGTCAACAAGGACCGCGCCCCCGAACTCCTGGCCCTGCTCGACGCGGCCCTGGCATCCGGCGCCGACATCTCCCTCGACACCTACCCCTACACCCCCGGCTGCACGACGCTCGTCGCCATGCTGCCGAGCTGGGCGAGCGAGGGCGGCCCGGACGCGATCCTGGCCCGCCTCCAGGACGACGCGAGCGCCGCCCGCATCCGGCAGGTCATGGAGGTCGACGGCGCCGACGGCTGCCACGGCGTCCCCATCGAGTGGGACGCCATCGAGATCTCGGGTGTCTCCGACCCGGCCCTGAGCTGCTATGTCGGCAAGACCGTCGCCCGCAGCGCCGCCGAACGCGGCGAGGAGCCCTGGGTCACCGCCCGCCGCCTCCTGATCGAGGACCGTCTGGGCCCGACGATCCTCCAGCACGTCGGCCACGAGGAGAACGTCCGCCGCATCATGCGCCACCCGGTGCACACCGGTGGCAGCGACGGCATCCTCCAGGGCGCCAAGCCGCACCCCCGCGCGTACGGCACCTTCCCGCACTACCTCGGCAAGTACGTCCGCGAGCTGGGCGTCCTGCCCCTGGAGGAGTGCGTCGCCCACCTCACCTCGCGCGCCGCCGCCCGCCTGCGGCTGCCCGACCGTGGCCTGGTCCGCGAGGGGTACCGCGCCGACCTGGTCCTCTTCGACCCGGAAACGGTCGCGGCAGGCTCCACCTTCGACGTCCCGCGCGCCCTGCCCACCGGCATCCCGCACGTCCTGATCGACGGCCGCTTCGTCATGCAGGACGGCAAACGGACGGACATCCTGGCGGGCCGCTCCGTCAGGCGCTCAGCGCCCCGCCCTTGACGGCGGCGATGAACCGACTCCAGGCGACGGCAGGGACGATGACCGTCCCCCCGTCCCGGTCCTTGGTGTCCCGCACGGGGACGATGCCGGGGATGTCGTCGGCGACCTCTACGCAGTTGCCGCCGTCGCCGTTGGTATAGGTGCTGGTACGCCAGCGGGCGGCGCCGAGGAAGTCTTCGCCGATCTCGACGCAGTTGCCGCCGGAGCCGTTGCTGTGGCTGCTCTTACGCCAGCGGGCGGCGCCGGGAAACGCTTCGGCGATCTCTACACAGTTGCCGCCGGAGCCATTGGTGAAGCTGCTCGTACGCCAGACAGCGGCACTCAAATCAATCTGTTTTCTTGCCATTTCGATAGTCCTCCGCCGTTGCCTCGATCATGGCCAGGGACGCCTGCGGTGACAGTGCGGCAGCCCTGAGCAGATCGTACGACTTGCGGTACTCCTCCACGAGCGCCGGATCGTCGATGGTGTCACCGCTGTGCAGCGACTCCGTGTAGACCAGCGGCGGGGCGTCGCGGAAGGTCATGAGCGTAGCCGCGCCCAGCATGAAGGGATGCGGCCCGCAGTTCCACGGAAGGATCTGAGGAGCGATCCGGTGCCGCCGCGCCAACGCTGCGATGTGATCGAGCTGTTCGGCCATGTCCTCGGGCGGGAGCATGGGCTCGCGCAGCACCGACTCGTGCAGGATCACCCAGTACATCGGCGTCTTGTGGTCATCCTCGAAGAGGCGTGCTCGCGCCAGTCGGGCGGTGACTCGCTCTTCCACTTCTTCGTTGGGCGCCAACGGGTGCGTCGCCCGCACCATCACCCTCGCATACGCCGCCGTATGCAACAGGCCGGGAATGAGGCCGGGGTACCACTCCTCGACGCTCTTCGCGTACTTCTCCGCCTCCAGAATCCGCGCGAAGTAATCGGCATGGCCGACCCGCCGCGCCTTACGCACGTCCTCACAGCGGCGCTCGAAGAACCCGTCCGTCTTCAGCACGCGGTCGATATGCGCGGCCAGATCACCGGGCATCCGCCGCGCCCCCCGCTCGATCTCGCTCAGATAGCTCACCGCGTAATAGCTCCCCTCCACCGTCGCCTGAAGGGTCAGCCCCGCTTCCTCCCGCTTCCAACGCAGTTCGGAGCCGTAAAAGGCCGGGACACTGACTGAACCGTCAACTTCCTTGCGTGCAGGCATTTTTCACCGCTCCACGATGTACGCACCGAAAGGGAAATCACTTCCACGCTACGCCGCATCACGTCACTCTGTGAGCAGTTGGTCACGATACGCACAGGAAGTCGACGCCATGCCAGACCGGACGCACACCCCCCGCCCCCACCACCACGACGACGTGGACGACTGCGCCGAAGCACTCCGCGCCGCGCTCGCCGCCAACGGCATCTCCCTGCCCTCCCTCGGCATCGACCTGCCGGCCTTCGCGGGCAGCTACACGCTCCCCCTCATCGCCCTCGGCAACTGCAACACCGCCACCGCCCGCAGGCTCGCCGCCGCACTCCACAAGGCCGCCGGACAGTGACGAAGCCCCACCGGGACCAGCCCCCGAAGAAGCACGGCGACGCCCCCGAAGAGGCCCGGCGCGAGGAGTTGGCGGAGAGCGTCAGGAAGCTCAACAGGTGGTCGTCCGGCGGAGGCGGACGACGCTGAGGCCCGCGGCGTCCATGACACCCGTGGTACCCGTGGTGCCCATGGCGTCCGTGACCTCGGCCCGGTCGGCGTGATCCGGACCCGCCGACTGCCATGGACGCCGGGCCGCAACGAAATCCACTCACCACCGTACCCACGACCAGTGACAGCACGTGACGAGAGGCACACCACCAGCTGATCAAGGTGGGCAAAAACACCGGGCGCTCGCGCTGGCCCGGTCGTAGGGTGGCGGACATGCAGGTGATCCAGTCAACCAAGCTCGCCAATGTCTGCTACGAGATCCGTGGCCCCGTGCTGGAGGAGGCCATGCGGCTTGAGGCGGCGGGTCACCGCATCCTCAAGCTCAACACCGGCAATCCCGCGGCGTTCGGCTTCGAGTGCCCGCCCGAGATCCTGGAGGACATCCTCCGCTCGGTCGGCACCGCGCACGGCTACGGCGACGCCAAGGGCCTGCTCTCCGCCCGCCGCGCGGTGATGCAGCACTACCAGACCAAGGGCGTCGAGGTCTCCGTCGACGACATCTACCTCGGCAACGGCGTCTCCGAACTGATCCAGATGTCGATGCAGGCGCTGCTCGACGACGGCGACGAGGTCCTGGTACCGGCCCCGGACTACCCGCTGTGGACGGCATCCGTCTCGCTCTCCGGCGGCACCGCCGTCCACTACCGCTGCGACGAGCAGGCGGACTGGATGCCGGACCTCGCCGACATCGAGCGCAAGATCACCGACCGCACCAAGGCCATCGTCGTCATCAACCCCAACAACCCCACGGGCGCGGTCTACGACGAAGCGCTCCTGGAGGGCATCGCCGAGATCGCCCGCCGCCACCACCTCATCGTCTGCGCCGACGAGATCTACGACAAGATCCTCTACGACGGCGCCACCCACACCCCCTTCGCCGCCCTCGCCCCCGACCTGCTGACACTGACCTTCAACGGCCTGTCCAAGTCGTACCGGGTGGCGGGCTACCGCAGCGGCTGGCTGGCGGTCTGCGGCCCCAAGGCACACGCCTCGTCCTACATCGAGGGCCTGACGATCCTCGCCAACATGCGCCTGTGCGCCAACATGCCGGCCCAGCACGCCGTCGCCACCGCACTCGGCGGCCGCCAGTCGATCAACGACCTGGTGCTCCCCGGCGGCCGTCTGCTGGAACAGCGCGACACCGCCTACGACCTGCTGACCCAGATCCCCGGCGTCAGCTGCGTCAAACCGAAGGGCGCCCTCTACGCCTTCCCGCGCCTCGACCCCAAGGTCTACAAGATCAAGGACGACCGCGAAATGGTCCTCGACCTCCTCCGCGCCGAAAAAATCATGATCGTCCACGGCACCGGCTTCAACTGGCCCGACCCGGACCACTTCCGCCTGGTCACCCTCCCCAACAAGGACGACCTGACGGACGCGGTGACACGGATCGGGTCGTTCCTGGACGGGTACGGGCAGTTCTGAGGCGGGAGGACAGGGCAGGGCGTTCGGATCATGGCCATGCGAGCGCCGGCCACTGCGGGGGCGAGCTGCAATGCCATCACCTTCCCGTGCGGGTGAGCGGCCAAGCGACGCATCCGGCCCGTACACGTACAGACTTCCGACACCGCGGGGCGGCCGTCCGATCTCGCTCTCCGTAGGCTCCGTGGATACGGACCGCAACGCCGTGAGCGGAGGGAGACTGAGCTGCAACCGAATGAAAACGAGGTAGGGGGCAGACAGATCCCCAGGTCAGGAAGTGTCGGCCCCGCGGGTGCGGGGGTGTTCCCCCGCGGAGCTTGCGGAAACCCTCCTCCGCGACGTCGGCCCCGCGGGTGCGGGGGTGTTCCCTCCTACGACGGACGCACACACGGACCCGCACTGTCGGCCCCGCGGGTGCGGGGGTGTTCCTGGAGTCGGCGGCCTGCCGGCACGCGTCCGTCAGTCGGCCCCGCGGGTGCGGGGGTGTTCCCGCCCGCCGCGCTCGGGTTCGCGGTGGGGTGGAGTCGGCCCCGCGGGTGCGGGGGTGTTCCGACAGCCCCGGCTGCCCTGGTGGGTTGCCGGGGGTCGGCCCCGCGGGTGCGGGGGTGTTCCTCCAACTGTCCGCTGCGCGATCCTGTCGGCCCCGCGGGTGCGGGGGTGTTCCCCGTCGAATCCAGCAGTGGCCCCTGCTCAAGGCGTCGGCCCCGCGGGTGCGGGGGTGTTCCCGACCCGGGCACCAAGATGATGGTGAGCGTCCTGTCGGCCCCGCGGGTGCGGGGGTGTTCCTTCCGCGGATCCGGAGATGTTGCCGATACTGTTGTCGGCCCCGCGGGTGCGGGGGTGTTCCCGGGCCACACAGGGCCGTCTAGGCGGGGGCGTGGTCGGCCCCGCGGGTGCGGGGGTGTTCCGCCGCGCCCGTTCCGCGCCTACCGGATGAAGCCGTCGGCCCCGCGGGTGCGGGGGTGTTCCTGGGGGACATGGAGGCTGTGCAGGAGACCCTGCGTCGGCCCCGCGGGTGCGGGGGTGTTCCGCGGTTGTCGGGGCGTTTTCGTTTCTGACGTTAGTCGGCCCCGCGGGTGCGGGGGTGTTCCGTGGGAGGACACCGCGCGTCAGCAGCTGATGCTGTCGGCCCCGCGGGTGCGGGGGTGGTTCGGGCGTCGGGCGCCGGATCGGCCGGCACGAGAGGTCGGCCCCACAGATGCGGGGGTGGTTCCGCCATGGTCATCTTCGCCCGTGGCTGGGCAGGTTGGGCCCCGCGGGTTCGGGGGTGGTTCTACGCCGGATGAGCAGCACACGCGGACCCCAACGTCGGGCTCGCGGTGCGGGGATGGTCCGACCGCCAGGGTCACGAGCACGAGGATGCCGACGTCGGCCCCGCAAGCGCAGGGGGCTTGCCCCAAGGCGAGTCCGCTGCCGACGCGGATCTCGGACCACAGCCCGAAATCGGCCGAATGCCCGGCGCAGACCAGAGGGTTGCAAGGACCCGGCCAATGGCACAAGGGCGGCGCAAGGCCCGCCGGTCGAGGTGGAGGCTGCCCCTGTAGGCCCAGCCATGGCGAACCGAGCCGGTCCACGGCAGTCAGGTGCGGAGCAGCTGTCACCGAGACGCACGACTGCCGGTCCACTCCCTACGCGCAGCGGATCCCGTAGCCGAATGCGGTGAACACGGTTGCACAGGACGGGACTTCAGCGCTCAGCGGCCATCCGTCACCGGCGGTACGTCTGCTTTCCGGCGGGGGCGGGTTCCGATCATCGGGCGACCGCGGAGCCTGTGCCGCACGGCACATCACGCACGGATCACCAGGCCCACCCCCACGGCCCTCACCGCCTCTCCCGAGCCGAAAGAATCACCCCTCGAAGTCGACCGGCCGCCAACGCTCGCGCCCCGCCGTGCGGATGGCCCAGCCCTGTTCGTTGGAGGCGGGTTCGGCCAGGACGGCCTGGCCGTCGCCGATGCGGGTGGCGAGGAGTTCCCAGAGGCGGTCGCGGATGCGGCGGTTGGGGTTGCCTACGAAGACTCCGGCGTGGACTTCGACCATCCAGCGGGTGAGGTGGCCGCGGAGTCCGTCGGGGGCGGCGATCAGGACGATGACGGTCATGTGGGCTGCTCCGGGGGCCGGGTGGGCTCATGGGGAGGCTGGAGTGGAGTGTCCGGTTCCGGGCCGATGATGGCGATGTGCTGCTCGCCCATGCCGCTGGGGGTGAGGGGCGGCTGTTCGGGCGTGGTGCCAGGGGTGGGGTGGTCCGGCGTTACCGGTGCCCCGTCCGGCGTCGACCAGTTGACGCCTGCGGAGACCGTGCCGAGGCGCTCGTCCCAGAGTTCGCTGGTCTCCGGGGTGTCGAAGTCGGTGCCGGGCGGGTTCAGCAACCTCTTGACGTCGGTGACGATTTGGGTGAGGAGATTCTTCTCGGTGATGCGGTCGCGCAGGCCGATGCGGGCGTCTCGTTCCTCGGTGAGGCCCTTGGCGGTGAGGTCGAAGGCGAGGGGGAGGGTGTGCTCGGCCTTGTAGAGGTCGGCGATGTCGAGGACGAAGGAGAGCGCGGAGCCGGTGTGCACGAAGCCGAGTCCGGGGCTGGCGCCGAGTCCGACGATGACCGCGTGGCAGATGCCGTAGAGGGCGGCGTTGGCGGCCGAGAACAGGCGGTTGACGTCGTCGCCCGCGGCGAACGGGTCGCCGGACTTGTAGACGCGCCCGTTCCACGGCACGCCGGTGCGGCGGGAGTGCTCCTGGTAGAGGCGGCGGAAGCGGGTGCCCTCGCGGCCGCGGAGCTGTTGCATGGTGGCCCGTGAGACGTCCTCGCCGGGGAAGCGCATGCCGTACATGACGCGGGCCACGCCGAGCCGTTCCTTGGGCCGGGTGACCAGCCACGCCTGCCGGTGGAGCAGGCCGGCGCCCCGGCTGGGGCCGAGCCCGGCCGCGTACATCCGAACGCCCTGCTCGCCCACCCAGCAGACGGCGGTGCCGGAGTCGGCGAGCAGGCGGATCGCGCCGTGGGTGACGCGGGTGCCGGGGCCCAGCAGCATGACGGCGATCATGGCGGCGGGGACGCGGACGGTCTCTCGCTTGTTGACGACCACGACGGCGTTCTCCTCGCGGTCGAGGTGGCTGCGCTCCACGTAGACGCTGGAGACGCGGTCGACGATCCGATGCAGATCGTGCGGGTCCGCTTTCCACCAGATGTCGGCCACGGTTCAGTCCTTCCGGCCTGCGAGGGGCGCGAGGGTGAGCAGGCCGCAGCCGTACGCCTTGGAGGGGCCGATCCCGTCGAGGAGGCGGGCGGTGAAGGCCGACGGGTCGGTGATGCGCAGGCGGCCTTCGAAGGTGGCGGTGTGGAAGACGACGTGGGGGCCGTTGCCGTTCTTTTTGAAGGAGTGCCGGTTTCGGGACGTGATGCGGACCTCGCGCCGGGGGTTGGGATCGCGGAGGGCCCGGCCGGATTGCCCGACGTGATCGCTGTCGGGTGGGGATGGCACGAGGCCCGGGGCGGCGGGATCGGTACGGGAGGCGGGTACGTCGAAGCCCCAGCGACCGGTACGGGTGAGGAACCAGTCGAGTTGGGCGGCGGCGGTGCGGTGGCCGAGCCGGAAGCCGCGGCGCTTGCCGTCGGTGTCGGCGGCGATGTGCGCGGCCTGTGCCGGAGTGGGTTTCTGTGGCGCCGGGGTGTTCTGGACGGGGCTGGCCGTCAGGCGGAAGGCGAACTCGCGGCCGACGGCGATCTGGCCCAGGAGAGGGGTGTAGTCGCGGATCGCGGCGTGCTCTCCCCCGGCGTCGGGCCAGCCGGCCTGCTCGACGAGGCGCGTCCAGTCGGGGCGGGACCGGGTGAGGACGAACAGGTGCGGCCGGTGGGGGTCGTCCGCGTCCATCCGCCACAGGACGCGTTCGGCATCCTGGGGGCCCGGCAGACCGCCCTGCACGGCGCCGTGCAGGGCACGCGGGTTGGACAGCAGCTTCCGGCTTTCCGCGCGGAGAGGGTTGATGCGGATACGGGACAGATAGGTCATGGAGTTCACCAGCCCAGCAGGGCGAAGGGGTCGTGGCCGGCCTCGTCCTCCGGATCGCCGGTGGGGTCGTCGGCGTCCGGTTCGGTGAAGCCGGTCGGGATGTTCAGCCAGGTGTGCCGTACGCGCCTGCTGGTGAAGCGGCGGGCGTGCGGGTCGAAGGAGACCGGTGCGTCGTGGACGAGATCGTCGCCGTCCGGGTCCTCCAGGGTCGCCGAGCGGTCGACGCGGGCCGGGTACAGCGGGCGGCCGGCGCCGCGTTCCCTGCCCAGGCCGGACGCGTACTCCTCGCGGGCCCGCCCGGACGCCTGCCAGGATTCCGCTCGCAGTGCCTCTTCGAGGCCGCCTTCGCGCAGGCCGAGGGAGACCGGCTGGGTCGGCGGGCAGGAGCGGCGGCCCAGCGCGAGCGGGAATCCGGGGGCGCGGACGGCCGCGTCGAGGGTGGTCAGGAGGTCGCGCGGGCCCGCTACGGCGGCGAGGAAGACGGCGTCCTGGAGGTAGTAGCGGGTCGTCACGTGGGTGTGTTTGACCGGGGATGTGGGTTTCTGGATTCCCTTGGCGGTGACGCCGGACTGGGGCAGCGGGCGGCCTCGGTAGTCGCTGACGGTGTGGTAGTCGCGCAGCAGGGTTCCTGGCTGGTCGACGCGGATGCCGAGCCGCAGCGACGTCAGTTCACCGAGCGGCTCCTCACGGGCGAGGCCGGAGGCGGCGGCGAGCAGGCCGATCACGCCGGACTTGGTGGGCTCCGGGTTCGTCTCGCGGCGGTTGAAGGCGCTGCGTGTGCCCCAGGACTGCAGGGGGCCGGCGAGGCGCAGCAGCAGTACGGCCCGGTCGCCGGGGGCCGGCCCGGGAGTGCGGGTGGTCATCGGACTGCCTGCTGGAGGGTGTCCGTGAGGTGCGCGCGGAGGGCGCTCACGAGCTGCGGGAAGGCAACTGGCTCGCCGAAGGCGTCCGTCAGCAGATCTGCGGTGCCGCCCGGTTCGGCGAAGGTGTGGCACAGGGCGGTGAAGGCCGGTGTCCCGCCCCAGTTGCGGATGCCCTTGGCGTGCTCGTCCGCCAGCTTGCGGGCGGAAGCCGCTGCGATGCCCGAGGCGGCGTGGACCGGCTCCTCGAAGGCGGAGACGAGGTTGACGGGCTGGTCGGTGCGGACGACGACGGCGACCAGGCTGGGCAGGGTGCGGTGCGCGAAGGAGTTCGCGTAACCGGTGGGCATGGAACGGGCGAAGGAGGTCACGAACTCCTCGACCGCGGTGACGGCCGCCGCCTCGTCGGTGAGATTGTGCAGGAGCTGGTGGAGTCCCACGGACGCATAGCGGTAGAGGGTGGCCGAGTTGAAGCCGATGGTGCCGATCATGCCGGCGCCGGTCTCCTCATCGGTCTGCTCGTCGTCGACCGCGGTGAAGTAGTCGAACTCCAGCTCCACCGCATGGGTCGAAAGGGCGTGGGCGACCTGCGTGGCGGCGTCGACGTTCAGGGCGGGGATGTCCGCGACCATGCGGCCGAAGAGCGCCACATCCATGGGGTGGCCGGTGCTGAACTTCTCCCGCACGGGCAACTCTGCGACTGCATCGGCGAGTTCGGTGTCATCCATCCCGGAGAGTTCGTCCAGCCGGTCCCGGACCAGGGCCGCCACGGCGTCCAACTGCCGTCGGCCGTAGAAGAAGAGGTAGGCGGTGTCGCCGTCCTTCTTGCCTGCGCTGATCTTCAGCTGCGCCAGCAGGGCACCCGCCAGTCGGGCACCGGTCCCGGCGTCCGTGTCGGTGCCGTCGGTGATCCGCTCGGTGAGCGCCGCGCCGATGCGGCGGGTGCGGGTCGCCAGGTCCTGCGGGGAGATCCGCTCGGCGAAGTGCGTACGAGTGGCGCGCTTCCACGCCTGTGAGGACACCCGGGAGCGGCGTACCCCGCCGAAGTACGCCTCCTTGGGGTTGCCCTGGTCGTCCCGGTTGAGGTTGGCCGGCGGGACGGTCTGGAGGATGTGGATGTCGATGTAGCAGTGGGACGCGGGAAGCGCCATGTGGCCGTCCTCCGGTGGATCGGATCGGTCGGTGGGTGGGGTATGGGTCGTCAGGGGCGCTGGGCGGCGGCCGGTCCGGCGGCGCCGGGCTGCGCGCCCCAGGAGTGGTAGGCGAGCCCCCACTCGCGGCGGACCCGCGAGCGGTCGTCGGGGAAGTGCCAGCGCCGGATGTCCCGCAGCAGCCGGTCATAGTCCAGCGGCTGCTGCACGGAACGGAGTTGGGTGACCAGTCCGCGCAGCCGGTGCACCAGCGCGGAGACGGACGTGGTGTGGACGGCGGCGGCGACCCGTCGGTCCACCGCCTCCTCGCCGTACCGCTCGTGGAGCGCGCGCAGTGCCCTGCCCGCGCCGGCACCCTGCTTGTGCATGGGCAGGCTCTGACTCTGCTGGTGCAGGCCGTAGAGCGACAGGGCCGCATGCTCGGCCACCAGCTCGTACGTGACCTGCCCGTCGGTCTCGGTGGTGTAGAAGGGCCAGAGTCCGGGGACCGTGAAGGCCGCATTCCCCAACCCGGCCCGCAAACCGGCCAGGTCCTCCCCCGGGGGCCGCATCGGCGCCCCCGTGGCAGGGTCGGTGCGCCAGTCGCCCTGGCTGTTCACGTACCGGTTCCAGTAGCGGCGCGGTCCGGTGGATTCGGCGGGGCGGGGCTGCGGGGTGGTGGACACGGCGTCCCCCTTCGATGGGATGCGGCAGGGAAGGCGTACAGGGTGCAGGCGGGGGAGGCGGGCCCGTGCGGGGCCGCCGGGTTCCGGACGAGTCCCGCTCAGCTCGTTCTGCGGGCGGCGGCGCGCCGGTGGAGGACCGCGTCCAGGCGGCCGCGGAAGGCGCGCTCGGCGGTGTTGAGGCGGTAGACGTGTTCCTTGCCGTCCTTGACCACGCGGCGACCGGTGAACAGCGGGGGCGCGGCGGCGGAGAAGACCTGTTCCGCCACCCGCCAGGTCGCCTGCTCGGCCTTGCGCTCCCACGCTTCCAGACCGCGTTCGGACAGCTCGAAGTCGTCACCGGCGGCACGCAGGCCCGCCAGGAGGCGCCGCACCACCGGGTCGAGTGTGTGCAGGAGGGTGTCGCCGGGGCGCTGCCCCTTGTCCCAGGGGATCGGTTCGGTGCCGGCGGCCCGACGGAGGTCGCCGGAGAGGTGGTTGACGGCAGCGGCGAGGCTCTCCGCCTGGTCCACGGCCTCCAGCAGCGCGCCGTAGACGATGCCTTCCGGGTCCAGCGCGGTGACCGGCAGCGGGATCTCGTCGAAGTAGACGTCCTCGATGACGGCCGACTGGTTGCCGTAGGCGATGCCGGTGAGCTCGACCTGGAGCGGATACGCCTGCGGCAGCTGCCGGCACATCTCACTGAGCCGCCCGATCACGACGCTGCTCTGGAAGCCGTTGCGGGTGGCCGTTGCCTCACGCTTCCGGTCTGCGGAGTTGACGGCCAGCAGGGCTCCGAGGCCACGCCAGGCGGCTCGCCCCGGCTGGTGCCTTCGGGGGCGCACGGCGGGTGCGGGCGCGCCCCGTGCGGACTTCGCGGCGCGGGCGGAAGGCCGCTCGATGACCCACGCCGTGTGCGGCTCCACGTCGGGGCTGAGATCGAGCCGGTCACCGGCGGCGACCACGACCCGGGTGACGTGCACCCCGGCGGGGCCCTCCTCGGGGAGGAGACGCATACGACGCGACTGCCAGGTCCAGATGTCGAGCAGCCCCCGGGCGGGCCGGGACTGCCAGGCCGGCGTGGCGCAGGAGAGGGTCTCCTCGACCCGTCCGTCCAGGGCGCGACGGCGCCACTGCGGCAGGTCGTCCGACAACGGCACCCGCCCGTAAGGGATGTTCAGCAGCAGCGTCTCGTAGAGGGTGCGTCCGATGGGCATGGTGACGCCGAGCTGCCCCAGCGGGCCGACGGGGTTTCCGGTGGTCTTGCCGGACTTCGCCCGCGGATCGCCGACGACACCCGTCTTGATGGCGGCGGTGTCCCAGCAGTGGGTGTGCAGCAGCCAGCGAGCGGCCTGCGCCGGGGTCAGCTCCAGCGGATCGCCCTCGGTGCGGGAGGAAAACAGGGGAACGTTGTTACCCGTGGCGGCGGTGGCCACCAGCAATGCCGAGCCCTTGGTCTCGTCTTTCGCCGTGCGTAACCCACTCACCTGCGCAAAGGGGGCCACCGGGTCGAAGAGCCCGAAGAGGTGGTGGTGCGCGTCCAGGTATGCGGCCAGCTTCTCCCGCTGCTTCTCCGTGAAGGCACCGGCCCGGAACATCCGCGTCCACTCGGTCGCGTCCCTTGGCGACCCGAGGGCGTCCACGACCAGGGGGAGCAGCAGTTGACGGAAAAGCGCAGGCTTCTGCGTGGGCAGGTCCACCACGAGATCCCGGAAGCGGTCCGCGTCCATGATCAGCCGACGCAGACCGACTTCCAGCGGGGCTCCGGCGTCTTGCGCATCAGGCTGCTCCGCTTCGCCCAACGGGCTTGCCTGAAGCCATGGTTCGTCCAGCAGATTGAACAACTCGGTTTCCCCCCAAGTTTTCGTCTTGCGACGCGAGAGCAGCGTGGCGCACACCCTCTCCCCCGCCTCGGACGGATGAGAAGATTTCAGCCGTCCCCGCACCCGGCCTTCCAGCCCACGGGATGTTCCACTTTTGCGTCTTCCGGACGCGACGGCCCCGCATCAGCGGGGGCGGCAGGCGGTGCGGGCATCCGTACGCACCGCCCGCGCACCACTCCCTTCCGGGCCGGCCCCGGTGTCCGCGTACGTCACCGAGAGGCCCTTCTCGTCGTCGTAGTGCAGCCGGTGATCCCCGAGTACGGCGCCGCCGCTCGCATCGAGGACGAGGGCCGGGCTGTACCGCAGCCTCGGGTGACCGAGCCAGCCGGGCAACGGGGTCAGTTGCCGGTTCGCCTCCGCCGCACAGCCGGCAGGCAGCCGCACCGTGCCGCCCAGCACTTCGTCCAGCAGTCCGTCGGACACATCGCCGTTGACGGTCAGCGCCCGGCCGGTCAAGGTCCGGTACGTGAGCCCGTCATGGACGACGAGGACAACCTCCGCCCCGGCCTCACCATCACGCACCACCGCGTCCAGATCGGCGTCCCTGCCCCCGCCGGGCACCGACGCATAGTGCAGCCCGGCGAGGGTGGCCCCTTCCTTGTCGCCGCGCCGGGTGAGGAGATAGCCGGCGGCCTTGTCGGCCCGCTCACGCTGTTCCTTTTCCCGGTCCAGCCGAGCCGCTTCCGCGTCCTCGCGCCACGCCTCGGGAACTGCCTCATCGACGCTCCCGTAGCCCGCCGCGACGAGTCCGGGAACCTGGCCGGGAACTGCCCAACCCCCTTTTCTTTCCCGGTCCTTGAACACCAATGCGGCAGTGCGGAGCAGCAGATGCCGCCCGTAGATGAACTCGGACGCGCCGAGGAACCGGGGTGCAGCTCCTCCGAGGGCCGCGGGATGCGCACCCGCGCCGTCCTCCCCCGTGCCTCCGCGCACGCCGGAGAAGCCGGTGATCACCACGCGGGGGAGGCGCAGCGCGTCCGGCCGCTCGACGCCGTGGTGGCGGTGCAGCCGCCCGATCCGCTGAAGCAGGAGGTCGATCGGGGCGAGATCCGTGATGAGCAGATCGGCGTCGACGTCGAAGGACTGCTCCGCGAGCTGTGTCGCGACGACGATCAGCCGCTCCGGCCGTTGTCCCGCCTCCTTCTCCCCCGGCGAGCCCAGCAGCCGCAGGCACCGCTCGGTGCGGTCCGCCCGCGCTCCCACGGCGATCCGCCCGTGCAGCAACAGCACGTCGTCGCCGAACTCCTCGCGCAACGCGCTGTAGAGGGTCTGCGCGCGGTGCACCGTATTGCGGATGACCAGCGCGCACCCGCCCGCCGCCAGCTCGGTACGCAAGCGGGTGACGACCGATGCATCAGCCCTCTCCTGTGCCTGCTGGACGAGTTCCCTCTTCGCCCGCCGGCCGGGAACCGCCTCCGGCATGAGGTCGAGGGCGACGTGCAGATCCGCGCGCCAGCCCTCGCACGCGTCGGTACGGCAACGGGGCCCGGATCCGTCCGGCGCCACCCACACCGACGTCACCGAGGGGTAGCCCTCGGGGGCGGGAAGGTCTCCTGCCGCGAACTCCTCGCGCGAGGAGGCGCCGGCCAGATACGCGTCGATCAGCTCACGCCGCTGCCGGGGAGGCAGCGTCGCGGACAGCAGCACCACCGGAACCCCGGCCTGCCCCAACCAACGCAACCCCTCCACCAGGAACTGGGACATGTAGACGTCCGCCGCGTGCACCTCGTCCAGCACCACGACCTTGCCCGCCAGTCCGGCCATGCGCAGCATCACGTGCTTGGTCCGGGTCGCCGAGAAGAGCAACTGGTCGATCGTCCCCACCACGAACGGACAGAGCAGCCCTCGCTTGGCGCCCAGGAACCACTCGGCGGGTCCACGGGACACCGGCCGCGCGACCCCGCCGTACAGAGCGGCGACCCCGTCTCCGTACAGCTCGTCGTCCGCACATTCCCCGTACTCGTCCACCCCGCCGAACGGAGCCTCGGGGTCCTGTCCGCCCCCCTCCAACAGCTCGCGCCACTCCTTGTTGAACATCCGCTTTCCGTGCAACAGCGCGACCTGCGAGGCGAGTTCCTCGTCAACAGCCCCGGCCCACTTCCTCACCTGCCCGAACATCGGGTCGCTGGTGGCCTGTGTCGGCATCCCCACGAACACGCCGTCCGCGCCGAACCGGGACGCCAGGATCTCCGCCGCCATCAGCGCCGCTTTGGTCTTGCCCTCCCCCATCGGCGCCTCGACCAACAGGAGTCCGGGCGCCGCCATACGCCGCGCCGCGTCCATGACCAGCGTCTGTGCAGCACGCGGAGCATGCCCGAACCTGTCCCTGAACGCCTCCGGCCCCGGCTCGGCGAGGCGCCCCCAGCCACCTCGCAGCCCAAGCCGCTGCCACGCCTCCCCCGCCCGCGTCCGCGCGCGTGCGATGCTCACGTCCGCCAGCCGGTCGATCCCCGGGAAGTGCCGCTCGTCACTGGCGATCCAGTCCGCCATCACGATCAGGCCGCTCACATGGAGCTGCGCCGCCCGCGACGGCACGCCCACCGGCTCGACCTCCGCCAGACCGCCGAATCCGAGCTCCATGGTGAACCGCTCCACCAACGACGACCGGGCCTCCGCCCAGGCAGGACCGCCGGCCAACTGCCCACGCCCCTTCCTGTCCGGGTACGTGGCAGCCAGGTCCGGGAACGCCCCGTGGTGCCCTGCCACCAGCGGCCACACCCAGTCCACCTGCTCCTCACACCATCCGGCCTCCGGCAGAACTGCCCGCAGCACGTACGCACCCGCCCGGTCGTGCCGCCACTTGCAGTGCGCCACAGTGGGTTCGTGCCACCCGAGGCCCGCCGCCCGCACCGCCTCCGCGCCCTTCGGCCACATGCGCTGAAACGCGGGTGTCGCTTTCCCGCAGTCGTGCACACCGCACAACCACGCGAAAAGGCGCCTCCCCTTGCCTCCCCCTCCGGCGATCCCTTCCAGCACCCTCCGAGTGGACGGAGCGAGAAACCCGTCCCAAATCCGCTCCGCCACCGCCGCCGTGTCCAGCAGATGCGACAGCAGCAGGTTCATCTTCCCGCCGGCTTTCTCCTCGGACTTGCCCCACAGCACACCGAGCGGATCGGCGACGCCACGCCTTCCGCCGTGCGGTAATTGACCTTCACTCATGACGCCCCCTGTGCCCGTTCCCCTGCTTCTCGCCAACTGGTTCCGGAGCATAGGGGCGGGCACTGACAACGCTCGGATTCCCGTCAACTCTGTTCGTTTTTGCATCTTTATGGAATTTCTCGCACGAGAAGGGACCGCAAATATGCCTCAAGGGGAATGAGGGGTGAGGCACGGGTGGGGGCGCGGGCCGGGCCGGCCAAGGCAGGTGAGCAGCAGGACATGTCGGCTCCGCAGGCGCGAGGGCGGCGAGTTGCGCCCGTTCTGCCCGGAACAACCCGGAGGTCGCGCAGACGCATCACCCGCTCGGAGAGGGGGTGTTCCTGGCACGGCAACGACACGGCCACCCCGGATACGCCCCGACCGTCCCGGCCGTCCCCGACCATCCCGGCTGCTTCGTCTCCTGTCGGCGCATGGTCCAGCACGATGGCCTTGCCTTCACGGAGTGTCCCGCCCCGCTGTAGACCAAACCACCGGCGACGAGGGGCCGTTCGGCATACCCCTGTCTGCTCTGCTTCCAACGACGGGCCGACTACCGGGCCCAAGTCGCCACCCTGGAAGCCGGAAGCCACGACCCGGTACCGTCGGCGCACCTGTTGAGAGTGCTGGAGGACATCAGTGCCGCTGTGTCCTCAGCCTGCGGGGCACGTGACATCGCCGACGCGACGCGACGAAGTGCAACCGCCGAGAACGGAGCCCATCCCATCGAGGAGGAGCCACTGTGCAACTAAAGAAAACCGGTGCAGAGCACGAGTAGAGTCGCTGGTCAAGAAGGGTGGGCCCCGCGGGTGCGGGGGTGTTCCGACCGCGGCTGACGGCCGTCGTGCTCAGCTCATGTGGGCCCCGCGGGTGCGGGGGTGTTCCACCAGGGAGGCCAGGACGCTGGGGTGCAGGCCCGTGGGCCCCGCGGGTGCGGGGGTGTTCCCGCTGGATCCACCACCTCGATCGCAGGCCCTACGTGGGCCCCGCGGGTGCGGGGGTGTTCCCTGCGACTGCTCCACCACCTGCTGTTGGTTGAAGTGGGCCCCGCGGGTGCGGGGGTGTTCCCTGGTCTCCAGTTTGACTCAGCGTTTCAGCGAGGTGGGCCCCGCGGGTGCGGGGGTGTTCCTGGCAGCCGGAAACCCGGACGATGGGGCCGAAGGTGGGCCCCGCGGGTGCGGGGGTGTTCCTCCAGGTGTCGACCAGCTGGAAAGGCGCTTCGAGTGGGCCCCGCGGGTGCGGGGGTGTTCCGCCCACCCTGATCTCGCCCCCGGCGACCACGAAGTGGGCCCCGCGGGTGCGGGGGTGTTCCGACGGACGCCCCGCACCTCTTCAGCCGGTCGAGGTGGGCCCCGCGGGTGCGGGGGTGTTCCCAAAATGGATTGTTGACATGCTGGGTGGGGAGTGTGGGCCCCGCGGGTGCGGGGGTGTTCCCCCAGATTCTTCGACAGAAGGCCGTTGACGATCGTGGGCCCCGCGGGTGCGGGGGTGTTCCGACGCCGGGCACGGACTTGGCCATCAGCTCGGCGTGGGCCCCGCGGGTGCGGGGGTGTTCCTTCGGCTACGTCGCCGTCAACCCCCACCACGCCGTGGGCCCCGCGGGTGCGGGGGTGTTCCCGCCCCATTCCTCAGCGAGCACGCGATCCGTCGGTGGGCCCCGCGGTTGCGGGGGTGGTCCGAGCGCGGAAGTGCCGGTCGAGCAGGAGTCACGAATACCAGGCGCGCGCACTCAAGAAGAAGCGGACTCCCGTCACCCCATAAACGCAGCACCTCGCCGCATCACGGCGCGGCGATCAGCGCGTACGTCACCCCGACCGGACGCCCGTCCCCGACCTGGCCGGAACGGTCCGGGGGACGGCCTCCCGCGCCCGACGTATTGGTGCCCGCTCCAACCGCCTGGCCCAGGTCGCTCCCGGCAGGGCAGGCCGACCGGCCGTCGGGGCGGCATCTCTCCCGGCCTTCTCGGTCTTCTCGGCCTTCTCGGCGGCTACGGACAGTGCCGGTCCGCCGCGAATTCCTGGACCTGCGCCACTTCCCTCCACACTCGGCACAACTTTAGACTTTGTCTAATGTAAGATGGTCTCCTAGACGTTTTCAGGAGGCCATCCCATGTACGAACCGATCCGCACCAAGTCGGTCCACACCATGGCCGCGGCCCCGGAGATCCCGCATCGCTCCCGCGAGGAGGAGCTGGACATCCGGCTCGCCGGACATCTGACCGCGCTGCTGACCGTCACCGACGAGCTGCGCGCCCTGGCATCGCAGGCCGAGGCGCACGGGCGGGGCGCCGATGCGCTGGCCGCTGCCGCCGACCGGATAGCCGAACAGGTCGCCCGTCTCAACGGCGGCCACTACCCGCTGCGTGCCGAGCCCACCGGTGGTGATCCGTCCCGTCTGCGGGCGCTTGAGCAGCGTGCGCGCACCCTCGCAGGCAATGCCCTGGTGGTCGCCACGTCCCGCGAGGACACTGCGGCGATGGCCCTGGCCGTGGAGCGTCTGGAGGCTCATGGCGCCACCGTCAGCGACCTGCCGGATCTCGCGACGGCGTAGCGGCCGCCGGGCACCGGTTTCCCGCGTCGGCACAAAAGCCGAGCGGGGCCCCGCACCAAGTACGGGGCCCCGCAAGCGCGGTGGCGCGGCGAGCTGCGCCGCGGGCATCAGCCCAGGCGCTGCACCAGCGCGCGGTACTCGTCCCACAGTTCCTTCGGCGCGTGGTCCCCGAAGGTGTTGAGGTGCTCGGGAATCAGCGCCGCCTCCTCGCGCCAGACGTTCTTGTCGACGGTGAGGAGGAAGTCGAGGTCGGCGTCGGACAGGTCGAGGCCGTCGGTGTCCAGCGAGCCCTTGGCCGGCAGCACGCCGATGGGCGTCTCGACACCCTCGGCCGTGCCCTCAAGGCGCTCGACGATCCACTTCAGCACCCGGCTGTTCTCACCGAAGCCCGGCCACACGAAGCGACCCTTGTCGTCCTTGCGGAACCAGTTGACGTAGTAGATCTTCGGCAGCTTGGCCTGGTCCTTGTCTGCACCGACCTTGACCCAATGCCCCATGTAGTCGCCCATGTTGTAGCCGCAGAACGGCAGCATGGCGAACGGGTCGCGGCGCAGCTCGCCGACCTTGCCCTCGGCGGCGGCGGTCTTCTCGGAGGCGACGTTCGCACCGAGGAAGACGCCGTGCTGCCAGGTCAGCGACTCGGTCACGAGCGGCACGGCGCTGGCACGGCGGCCGCCGAAGAGGATCGCCGAGATCGGCACGCCCTTGGGGTCCTCCCACTCCGGCGCGATGATCGGGCACTGGCCTGCGGGGACCGTGAAGCGGGCGTTGGGGTGGGCCGCCGGGGTCTCGGACTCCGGGGTCCAGTCGTTGCCCTTCCAGTCCGTGAGGTGCGCGGGCAGTTCCTCGGTCATGCCCTCCCACCACACGTCACCGTCGTCGGTGAGCGCGACGTTGGTGAAGACGGAGTTGCCCCACATCGTCTTCATGGCGTTGGCGTTGGTGTGCTCGCCGGTGCCGGGCGCGACGCCGAAGAAGCCGGCCTCGGGGTTGATCGCGTAGAGGCGACCGTCCTCGCCGAAGCGCATCCAGGCGATGTCGTCACCGATGGTCTCGACCGTCCAGCCCGGGATGGTCGGCTCCAGCATCGCGAGGTTCGTCTTGCCGCAGGCGCTCGGGAACGCGGCGGCGACGTACTTGGCCTCGCCCCGCGGCGGGGTGAGTTTGAGGATCAGCATGTGCTCGGCGAGCCAGCCCTCGTCACGCGCCATGACGGAGGCGATGCGCAGCGCGTAACACTTCTTGCCGAGCAGGGCGTTGCCGCCGTAGCCGGAGCCGTAGGACCAGATCTCGCGGTCCTCGGGGAAGTGCGAGATGTACTTGGTGGTGTTGCACGGCCACGGCACGTCCTTCTCGCCCTCGGCGAGCGGGGCGCCGAGCGTGTGCACGGCCTTGACGAAGAAGCCGTCCTCGCCCAGCTCGTCGAGCACCGCCTGTCCCATGCGGGTCATGGTGCGCATCGAGACGGCGACGTATGCCGAGTCGGTGATCTCCACGCCGATCGCGGAGAGCGGCGAGCCGAGCGGCCCCATGCAGAACGGGACGACGTACATCGTCCGGCCGCGCATCGCACCGCGGAAGATGCCCTCGGAGCCGGCGAAGATCTCCCGCATCTCGGCGGGGTCCTTCCAGTGGTTGGTCGGGCCCGCGTCCTCCTCCTTCTGAGAGCAGATGAAGGTACGGTCCTCGACCCGCGCGACGTCCCTGGGGTCGGAAGCGGCGTAGTACGAGTTGGGTCGCTTGACGGGGTCGAGCTTGGTGAACGTGCCCTTGTCGACCAGTTCCTCACACAGCCGCTCGTACTCCGCCTCCGAGCCGTCACACCAGACGACCCGGTCGGGCTGGGTGATCGCTGCGATCTCGTCGACCCAGGTGGTGAGTCCCTGGTGACGGGTCGGGGTGGTGGGAGCCGCGTTGTCGCGCGCCACGATCGCTCCTAGGTGAGGGTGTGGACGGATCGACGTCCGGTTCGCCCGGATGGATCCGCTTCTTTTGACTGCCTGCCCCTTGGGGGCTGCGACCCGGATGCTTCGTGACCGCTCATCCGGTGCCGACCGCACTCATTTGATCATCCGACCCTGACGGACATCTGTCCAGAGGGCACCTTCGTGACCGTCACCACTTCGGCACTGATCGGTAACCTACGGTCGCGTAGATAGCATGACCGGCATGACCTCCCCGCACGATGCCGCAGCGAGCCACCTTCCCCCCGTGCCCGCGGCGGCCGACGCGGGCTCCTCGGGCGCCGCGGAGGCCGCACCGTACAAGCCGAAACTGCGCGGCTGGCTGCACGCAGGCATGTTCCCCGCCGCCCTGCTCTCCGGCGTCATCCTCACCGCGCTCGCCGACAGCACCCGTGGCCGGATCGCCTGCGCGATCTACACCCTCAGCGCCTGCCTGCTGTTCGGCGTCAGCGCGCTCTACCACCGCGGCAACTGGGGCCCACGCGCCGACGGGGTGCTGCGCCGCCTCGATCACGCCAACATCTTCCTGATCATCGCGGGCACCTATACGCCGCTGACCATGCTGCTCGTGCCGGGTGGCCGCGGCCAGGCGCTGCTGTGGGCGGTGTGGGCCGCCGCGCTGGCCGGCATCGCGTTCCGGGTCTTCTGGGTCGGTGCACCCCGCTGGCTCTACACTCCCTGCTACATCGCGATGGGCTGGGCCGCCGTCTTCTTCCTCCCCGACTTCCTGCACACCGGCGGCATCGCCGTCCTGGTGCTGGTGGTCGTCGGCGGACTGCTCTACAGCGCGGGCGGCGTGATCTACGGCATCAAGCGCCCCAACCCCTCACCCCGGTGGTTCGGCTTCCACGAGGTCTTCCACTCCCTCACCCTCGCAGCCTTCGTGGTGCATTACGTCGGCATCTCCTTGGTCGCCTATTCGCACGCCTGATGCGGATGCCGCGGCGCAGCACGCGTACCGGCGTGGCCCGCGGGCGGGCACGTGGCGCGAAGACGTACGCGCCCGGGCTCCGCGAGGCGAGGTGCCCCGGGCCCTTCGCGGCCTGGACGCGTTCGCTCGGGGGGGCCCGCAGCCGCAGGGATTCCGTTCGCCCGTGGATACGGGACGGGCTGCGTTTCGTAGATCCCGCAGACGCGGGAATGATCCCTACCTCAACGCTCCAGAAGAGCTCGGCGCAACTAAAGGAAACCGGGGCAAGACGCGGATAAACTTGCAGGTCAAGAACCGTCGGCCCCGCGGGTGCGGGGGTGGTTCCCGCCCGTCCAATCACCTCCCCCACCGACTACGTCGGCCCCGCGGGTGCGGGGGTGGTTCCCCCTGCGGGTTGCCCCCGCCGAGGTGGGGGCGGTCGGCCCCGCGGGTGCGGGGGTGGTCCACCGAGATTGCGGCAGCACTCGCCTGGGTTGCCAGTCGGCCCCGCGGGTGCGGGGGTGGTCCGCCGCGCGGCAGCGCGCGGAAAGCGCGCGGCAGGTCGGCCCCGCGGGCGCGGGGGTGGTCCCGCCTGGCCCATCCGCCAGACGATGCGGCAGGCGTCGGCCCCGCGGGTGCGGGGGTGGTCCGGGCAGGACTGCGCGGAGAAGGTGGACAACCGGTCGGCCCCGCGAAAGCGGGGCCGACCCCAGCCGGCAACCATGCCGAGACCGATGCACCGAACTCGCCCCCTCCCCCGAGGGCAAGCGGCCCGGCGGCACCCTTTCCCGTCGTGCCACATCCGTGGCCTCCGGCGCTCTCGATGGCCGACAATGGTGTCCATGGTCTCTGCACGTACCTCCGCCGCAACACCGGCTGGAACACCGGCAATCGGGCTGCGTGAACGGAAGAAGATCCAGACCCGGCAGGCGATCCGGCGGGCCGCCTACCGACTCTTCGACGAGCAGGGCTACGACGCCACGCCCGTCGACCAGATCGCCGACGCCGCCGAGGTCTCGCCCAGCACTGTCTTCCGCTACTTCCCCACCAAGGAAGACATCGTGCTCAGGGACGCCTACGACTCCGTGCTGGAGGCCGCGATCCGGGGCCGCCCGGCCGGCGAACCGGTGGCCGAAACCCTGCGGCAGGCGGCCGTCACGGCGCTGCGCGCCCTGGTCGCCGGGGACCACGGCGAGCTGGTCCAGCGCGCGCGACTGATCCGCTACGTCCCAGCGGTGCGCGGCCGGACGGCGGAAAACCTCGCGCGGGACACGGAGTTGATCAGCGCGCTCCTGGCCGAACGGGCCGGACGCCCGGCCGGCGACCTGGAGGTACGGGTGATCAGTGCGGCGATTCTGGCGGCCCTCCAGGAGACGCTGCTGCGCTGGGCGGAGGAAATCGGGGCGCCGGGGGCGGTGGGCAGCCGGGCGGTGGACAGCGGTCCCACGGAGCTGGAGGCGATGATTCACCGCACGATGGACCTGCTGACGCGGGGGCTGACGCTGTCCTCGGACTGAGCACCGCCCGGCCGTCTGCAGGCAGCGCCTCCTGGAGCGGCGGCGCCATTCCCCGGGACGGCCGGTGCTTGGGCGGTCTGCTCCTGGGCGCCCGGCTCGCCGAGGCGGGCCGCGAGCCGGGCGCGCAGCTGGGAGAGCCGCGCTATCCGGTCGTCGAGGTCGGCCAGCCTGCGCCGGGCCACCGACTCCGCCACGCCGCACCGCGTCGCGCCGGGATCCCTGGGTATCAGGTCCGGCAGCCCGCTCGGCGGCAGGGTGCGCAGCAGGTGCGCGAACGCCCGCACGTCGCCGACCGTCAGGCCCGCCTCCCGAAGAGCACGCACCGCCCGCAGGCGGCGGACGTCCTCGGTGTCGTACTCGCGGTGCCCGGCCGGCGTCCGCCGGGCCGTCACCAGCCCCTGCTGCTCGTAGTAGCGCAGCGCCCGGGGCGTCATCCCGGCGGCCGCCGCCGCGTCCCCGATCCGCATCCGCCCCTCGTCGGCACGCATGTCAGCCGGTGGCTTCCCGGCCCCGGCCGGCGCCCAGGGCCCGTTCGATGCCTGCCGCGCAGTGCAGGACGTACGGATCCGCGCCGAAGGGGCCGACGATCTGGAGGCCGAGCGGCAGCCCGCCTGCGGAACGGCCCGCGGGGAGGCCGACCGACGGCAGTCCCGCGTTGCTCCACGGCAGGGACATGACGGACGAGCCGGTGGTGCCGAGGCCGAGCGGGGCCGCGCCGGTGGCGGCCGGGGCGATCCACAGGTCGATGTCGGCCTCCGCGCCTGCCGCGGCCAGCCGTTCGCGGAACGCGGCGCGCCGGATCCGGGCCGCTTCGTAGTCGGATTCCCCGATCGCGCGGCCTTCCCTGATCGCCTCGGCGGTCTGCTCCCGGTAGAGGTCACCGAAGCGCTCGAACCAGTCGGCGTGCACGCGGGCCACCTCGTAGCGGTTCATGGTGAACAACTGCGTGACGACGTCAGTGAAGTCGTCCATCAGCGGCACCTCGCGGACGGTATAGCCGGCCGCCCTCAGCAGCGCCCGCTGGTCGTTGAGGGCGGCCAGCGCCTCGTCGTCGGCGCGCCGCAGGTACGGGCCGACGGGCACGCCGAGCACCGGGAGCCGCGCCACCGTGCCGCCCGGATCCCCCGCCGCGTCCGGCGGGCCCGTCCCGTCCTGCGGGGCCGTCGGCCAGCCGTCGCAGAGCACCGAGGCGGCGAGCGTGACCCCCGCGACGTCCGATGCGTAGCAGCCCAGGGTGTCGAAGCTGAGGGCGTTGGGGATCACCCCGGCGGTGGGGATCCGGCCGAGGCTCGGTTTGAAGCCGACCACCCCGCAGTACGCTGCGGGCCTGATCATCGAGCCGACCGTCTGCGTCCCGATCGCCAGCGGCACCATCCCGGCGGCGACGGCCGCGGCCGATCCGCTGCTCGAACCCCCGGGTGTGTGGGCCACGTTGTGCGGATTGCGGGTCGGGCCCGGCGCGGTGACGGCGAACTCCGCCGTCACCGTCTTCCCGGCGATCACCGCCCCGGCGGCGCACAGCCGGTCGACGACCGCGGCCTGCGCCCCGGCGAGCACCCCCGGCGGCAGCGCCGACCCCGCGCGGGTCGGCAGCCCGTCGACCCGCACGATGTCCTTGACGCCGACCGGCACGCCGTACAGCGCGGGCTTGGCGGGCCGGTTGGCCAGATCCGGCGCGCCCGCCGTCGCGCTGTCCCACGCCTCGGCCGTGCGGCGCGCCGCCACCAGGCGCCGGGCCCGCCGCGCCGGGTCGGGGACGCAGGCCC
>NZ_JAJCXB010000063.1 GCF_020564935.1 Streptomyces pinistramenti | reverse complement strand
GAACTGCGCGTGCCCCGGCGCATCCGGGGCACGCGCAGTTCCACTGGGGTACGCCGCCGCCCGCCGCGGTGCCGAGCACCTTGAGCAGCACGCGGCGGTCAGCGGTCGGCGAGCCGGTACGCGGTGACTTCGAGCGCGGTGTCGATCACGGTGTAGCCGGGGGTGTGCCAGGTGGTCCCGGTTCCGGAACCGGGAGCGTGCGAACGGGCCGCGGCCTTCGGTGTGTTGGGCTGCGGGGTGTGCGGGTCGCGGTGCGTGGTGCGTACGGTCTGCAGGCTGGTCATGGGGGTCCGCCCTTCGGTGGAGCAGGTGGATGAGTGGGGGGGGAACGGAGAGTTTCGGACATGGCGGTGGCGCACTCCCGGCGCCGCCGCGGCGACCGTGCCGCCCGCGCAGGCCGCCGGGCACCGGCGTACCGGCAGGGCCACATCCCTTGCGGTGCAGGTGAGTTGGAGTGCGGACAGCCGTGGGTACGGCGCTGCCGCGGTCGGCGGGAGCAGGCCGGCGCCCGCCGCGCCGTAGCGCTCCGTACCGCACCGCAGAATCACCGCCCATGAGCGCCGCCGTCACTGGGGCGGGGCGGCACCGGCCCGGTCCATACGGCGTCCGGGGGCATCCCCCGAGACTTCCGGTTCCGGCAACACCCCTGGTGGGAGGGGGCGCCGGGGCGAGGCAGACGGCCGCGGAAACTTCTTCCGGCTGCCGTCCGCCGTCCGTGGTTTCCGGAAGCACGACGGCAACTCCCGTCAGGACGTGGCACCTTGGACGTGTCCGCGCGCTTCTCGGGCCTCCGCCCGGTGTCTTGACGGTGCCCGGAGCCCGCAGTAGGTTCCCGGCCAGTCAACAAACAGGAAACTTTCCTATCAGCTTCTGGCGTCCCGCCCCGCCGACGCCGCCCGGACGGGACGTCCACCCGCCCGCACGTCCCTCGCTCCGCTCACCGCTCCCCCGGGCATGTCCTGCCGCACCTTCCTGACCGGAGGCCCCCATGCGCAAGCACATCCCCATCCGCCCCCATCGCCACTCCCTCCCCAGTCTCGGCGCGTCCGCCCTGGCCGTCGGGCTGCTGCTCGCCGCCGGAACGTCCGGCGCCGCATCGGCGGGCCCCTCCCATCCGCCGCGCCCCGCCGACCGGGCCGCGGCCGGCTCCGTCCCCGGCACACCGGCGACCGTCTCGGACGGCTGGTCCATCCCGTGGGGCCTGAGCTGGCTGCCTGACGGCTCCGCGCTGCTCACCGAGCGGGACACCTTCAAGGTCTTCACGCTCACCCAGGACGGCACGAAGAAGGAGGTCGGCAAGGTGCCGGAGGTGGTGACCACGGGCGGCGAGGGCGGCCTGCTGAGCATCGCCGTGTCCCCGGACTGGAAGAGCGACCACCACGTCTTCGTGATGCACACCGCGTCGGAAGGCAACCGCATCGCCCGGCTGACGTACCAGGACGGCAAGCTCGGCGACTACACCGTGCTGGTCAAGGGGATCAAGAAGAACAAGTACCACAACGGCGGCCGCATCAAGTTCGGCCCCGACGGCTTCCTCTACGCCACCACGGGCGAGGCCCAGACCCCCGACCTGGCGCAGGACAAGAAGTCCCTCAACGGCAAGATCCTGCGGATGACGCCGGACGGCAAACCCGCGCCGGGCAACCCGTTCGGCACCCTCGTCTACTCCTACGGCCACCGCAACCCCCAGGGCCTCACCTGGGACGCCGCCGGCCACCTGTGGGAGGCGGAGTTCGGCGACGCCAAGTACGACGAGCTGAACCTCATCGAACCGGGCAAGAACTACGGCTGGCCCCTCTGCGAGGGCACCTGCTCGACCGACGGGATGACCAGCCCCAAGCGGCAGTGGCCGGTCAAGGATGCCTCCCCCAGCGCCGTCGCGTATGCGGACGGGGCGCTCTACCTGGCGGCGCTGCGCGGCCAGCGGCTCTGGCGCATCCCGGTCGACGGCACCGCCGCCGGCACCCCGAAGGCGTACTACACCAAGGACTACGGGCGGCTGCGCACCGTCGAGGCGGTGCCCGGCAAGAAGGCGCTGTGGCTGACGACGACCAACGCCGACAACAACGGCGACGGCGGCCCCGGCTCGGACAAGGTGTTCCGGATCGACCTGAAGTGAGCAGCGGCGGCCGGGACGCCGGTCCCGTGCGGCGGGCCGGGCGCCGCGGGGCACCGTCGGCAGGAAGTCGCAGAACCTATGTCACCTTTATGACTTTTCGGGCGCAGCCGCACCATGGAGAGTCCCACTCTTGACTTGAGGCAGGCGGCGACCAACCGCCCCTCAGTATGCAAGGAGGGCACTCATGAGCAAGTCGATACGGCGCATTGCCGCGGTTGCGGCTACCGGGCTCCTGGCTGCCGGCGCGCTGGCAGCGGCCGGCGGCGCAGCCTCCGCAGCCCAGATGCCGCAGAGTTCCGCGAGTCATATCGCTGCCGTCAGCACCTACAACTCCCACCACAGCTCCGACAACTGGGGCTGGAATGACGGCGGCGGTCACGGCCACGGCGACAACGGCTACGGCGGCTACGGCCACGGCGACAACGGCGGCTACGGCCACGGCGGCGACCGCGGTGGCGGCGGCGACCACGGCGGCGGCGACCACGGCGGCGGCTACGGCGGCGGTCATGGCGGCGGTGGCGACCGCGGCGGCGGCGGTGGCGGCGACCACGGCGGCGGCGGCGACCACGGCGGCGGCGGTGGCGGCGACCACGGCGGTGGCGGTCACGGTCGGTGACGGGAGGTAGGACTGAGTGAGCGGTTGGCGGTCCGAGCCGGGAAGCGCTCGGCCTGCCAACCGCTCAGTGCTGCGCGGACGCCCGGTCACGCACCCAAGGGAGCGCTCCCCGTCGGGAGCCGCTCTGCCGCACGGCGACGTCGCTCGACCGCGGATCCGAGGCTCCCGTCGCGCGAAGCGGCACCGCGTGCCGGGCACTCGTGGTGGCGGGTGGTGTTCATGTCGCCAGTCTTCGCAAGGCGGCGGCGTCGCTGATTTCGATGGCGCGGTAGGCCAGGCGGATGGTGCCGCGCTGTTCGAGTTCTTTGAGGATCTTGTTGAGGGAGGGGCGGCGGGCGCCGAGCATGGCAGCGAGCGTGCGCTGGGGCAGGCGGACGGTGCCGTCGACGGCTTCATCGAGGAGCAGGCGGGCGGCCTGCTCGATCAGGGTGCCGCCGAGGAGCGTGGTCAGGCGGGCCTGGCTGTGAGCGAGTCGGGTGGAGATGCTGGTCAGCCAGCGGCGGGCGACGGCAGGACGGCTCTGGAGAACGCGGTCGAAGTCGGCGTTCGACAGGTGCAGGAACTCTCCCGCCTCCAGGGCCCGGGTGGTGTAGGGCAGCGGCATGCGCAGCAGCATCTGGACGTCTCCGTCGATGTCCCCGGGGTGCAGGATCTGGACGACGACCTGGCGAGGACCGGAGCCGACGGCAAGCTCGGCGCTGCCGCTGCGCAGGATCCACACCCCGGACGGGGCGGCGCCGGCGGCGGTGACGACGGTCCCGGGGCGTACGGGCACCGGCCGCAGGATGTCGGCGAGCGCCACCACGTCCTCGGCGTGCAGCGGCGCGTGCTCGCCGCGGCCGAGAGACCGGGCCACCCAGGCCGCCGCTTTGAGCTGTTCCTGGGGCGGGTCGGCGAAGGCCCCCGGGCGGCGGCCGTGGTGCTGCGGTTGTGTCATCTGACTGACAGTCCTTCGCGTCGGGGCGGCCCTGGGCGGGTTGCCGGTGTGGTGACAGGGGCGGCCTGGCACCGCGGCTCGTGATGCGCGCCGCGGGGAGAGAGCACGGAGTCCGCAGCGGGTACCGGGTCCGCGGCGGGGACCGTGGTGATGGTTCGCACGAGGGGTATGACGACCACGGTCATGGACATCACGCCGCCGGCCGGGGGGCATGACGACCATCGACGGGACGAGAAGCGCGCCCGGATGCTCGGCATGTTGCTCCACCTGGTGATGACGGGCACGGTGGCCTTCGGCCTGCCGTACGCCGCGGTCTTCCACCGGCTGGTTCCTGCCGGTGCGCAGACCGGCGTTCTGGTCGGACTCGTCCACGGCCTGGTCGTGGGGATGATAGCGATGCCCGTGACGGCGACGGTGCACCCGCGGCTGACGTGCCGAGGCGGTGTCACGCGGGCCACGCCCGGATTCCTGCGGGCCGTCGACGGCGAGGGGCACCTCGCGTCCGGACGAGGCCGCTCAGGAGAGCGCTCCCCCCTGCTTCCGGATATGGGACTGGCCGGTGCATCCAGGCCCCTGGTCAGTAACCCGGCGAGACACTTACGGGTTCCCCCTATTTCTGCCCTTGTGAAGCGAGGGCCGTCGGTTCGAATCCGACAGGGGGCTCTGTGGAGGAGCGCTATGACCTGCGGTTTTATTGCGCTGGGGCGCTGTGATCGGCCCCGGACCCGGCGTCCGGGGCCCAAGTCGGCGTGCAGGGCCCGAGACGGGCGCCGGATCTGCTGACGGCCGGCTCGCACACTGCGCGGACCTTCGTGGCCGCCTCGTGGCCGCGGATGTGGATCGTGGCGAGAGCCGAGTGGCAAGGGAAGCGGACAGTCAGGCGATGCTCCGGAAGCGGTTCAACGCGTAGCCGACCTGTCGCACGGTGCGGATCAGGGCCCGGTGTTCGGGGCCGAGCTTGCGGCGCAGGCGGGCGATGTGGACGTCGACGGTACGCAGGTCGCCCGTAGGCGTCTGCTGCCACACCAGTTCCATCAGCCGGCGTCGGGTGTAGACGCGATCGGGGTGGGCGGCGAGGTGGGCGATCAGCTCGAACTCCATGCAGGTGAGGGCGAGTTGGCGCCTTCGACCGAGGCCCGGCGGGCGCCGCGGTCGACGACGAGACCATCCACCCGGTACACCGGAGCCCGGGGCGGCTCTGCGGCCGCGGGTGAGTGAGGTGACTGCGATACGTGCCAGGTCCTGCCGCGCCCCCGCGGTCCGGGCGTGGGGGTCCGGTCGTGGTGGACACAGTCAGCCGTGCGGTAGCTCAGGGCCATGTTGTTTCCTGTCGGGTCGGCGTGTTGACGACATTCGTGGTCGGGGCATCGGGTGCCGTCGCCGGGTGCCGGTGAGGCACGGCGGGCAGCGGGTTCCGGCCGGAGGGACGGGCCGGATCGGGCGAGGGCGCCATGCCGTCCGCCAAGAAGTCCCCAGGGAGGGAAGGACGTACGGACTCCTTCCGGATGCGGTGTTCGCGGAGCCGCTGGTGCCAGGTGGCTTCGAGGTGGGACCGGCCGTCGGGGCCGGTGACGGTGTGCCAGTGGGCGTGCAGCGGGGCCGGGCCCCGCTCGGCGCGCGCGGAGGGGGTGCGGGCAGCCGCCGGGGCGGGGACGGTGCGGATGACCGTGCTGTCCAGAGGGCTGTCGGCAAGTCGGTGCAGCACTTGGGCGAGCGTTGCCCGCACGGCGCCGCGCTTGTGGGCCGAAGGGCGACCGACGAGCGGGATGTGGCGGGCGGTCAGGACGGACATGGGTAACTCACCTCCGTGCAGGGCGCGTTGTGCGCAGGTGGGAACAGCT
The DNA here is from genome assembly GCF_020564935.1 of Streptomyces pinistramenti. Taxonomy (GTDB): domain Bacteria; phylum Actinomycetota; class Actinomycetes; order Streptomycetales; family Streptomycetaceae; genus Streptomyces; species Streptomyces pinistramenti. The sequence continues at coordinate 33,483 of NZ_JAJCXB010000063.1, read as the reverse complement.
GGACGGCGTGCGGGAGCGGGCCGTGGCCGCCTTGGTGATGCGGTGGGCGGCCTACAGCGGCGTCTGGGTGAACTGGCCGGACGGCGGGCGCTTCCGGAAGGGTTGGCGGTGGGCCCGCCCGGGTCAGTTGCCGAGGGCGACCCGGGCGATCTTGATGACGACCAGGATCACCGCGATGAGCAGGTAGGTGCGCAGGGCGCCCATGCCGATCTTGAGGCCGGTGGACATGGCCGGCCGGGTCAGTGTCTCCAGCGGCGGCATCCGCCAGTCGTCGCGGCCGGTGCGGTCGATCGGGTCCTCCTCGGTGGTGGTACGCCGACGTGTGACGGCGTAGCAGGCGGCCAGTACCCCGGCGATACCGCAGCCGGCCATGATGTCGAGGATCGCGCCCGCGCTGATGTCCGGGAAGAGGACCGAGGCGGTCAGGATGATGGACAGCGACACCAGGACACCGACGACCGCCGCGGTGAAGGCATTGGTCTTGGGGCCGTTCACCCACGGCCCGAGGACCTGCTTGTCGTTGCAGAGCAGCAGCAGGAAGACCGAGGCGGACGGCAGCAGGACCCCGGCGAGCGTCTGCACGCCCTGGGTGAGCAGGCCGAGCGGGGAGCCGGGGACGAGCACGATCGCGGCCGCCGTCGCGACCAGGCCGGCGTAGACGGCGTAGAAGCCCTTCGCGCCCTTGACCCCTCGGTGCAGCGAGTGGTTCATCCCGAACACGTCACCGATCGCGTACGCGGTGGACAGGGACACGGCGAACGCGCCGATGATCGAGGCGTCGAGCAGAGTGATCGCGAAGAGCACCCCGGCGGCCTTGCCGGCCTTGGCCTCGATGCCGGCGATCAGGCCCGCGGTGTCGTCGAAGTTCCCGAACCCCTTGGTGCCGGCGAACGCGGCGGCGACCAGGCCCATCATGGCGGCCGCGCCGATGATCACGATCGCGATTCCGATCCACAGGTCGGCCTTCTCGTACCTCATGAAGCGCGGGGTGATGCGCTTGTCGATGACGTACGACTGCTGGAAGAACAGCTGCCAGGGCGCCACCGTGGTGCCCACGATGGCGATGATCAGCAGCATGACGGTGGCCGGCTCGCCGCTGCCGCCGGGGATGGCCGGGACCACGAAGCCGTGCGCCATCTGCGACGCCTTGGGGTGGATCATGAAGTAGAGCGGGACCAGGAGCAGCGAGGCGGCGCACAGGGCGACGGCGATCCGCTCGAAGCGGCGGAAGGAGCCGGTGAACGCGGAGGCGATGATGACGGCGGCGGCCAGGATCACCGAGGCGGCCTTCGGCAGTCCCAGATAGTCGGCGGCCATGGTGATCCCGATGAACTCGGTGACCAGCGTCAGCGCGTTGAGCAGGAACAGGTCGATGACGGAGAACGCGCCCCAGAACTTCCCGAACCGCTCCAGGATCAGGCGCGCGTGCCCGACGCCGGTCACCGCGCCGAGGCGCAGCACCATCTCCTGGTTGACGTACAGGACGGGAATCAGCAGGAGCAGGGTCCACAGCAGCTGGGTGCCGTAGTTCTGCCCGGTCTGCCCGTACGTGGCGAAGGCGCCGGCGTCGTTGTCACCGACCATGACGATCAGGCCGGGGCCGACGATCGCGAGCAGCGTCCTGAGCTTGGCGGACAGGCCGTGGCGCTCACCGGTGTCGTCGTGCTTGATGGTGCCGAGCGCACCGCGGATGTCGCCCACGTGCGCGTCGTCGAGGACTGCGCTGCGCGGTGCCGGAATGGTCTTGTCGTTGATCACGCTGGTCATGGCGGGCCTCCCGATTCCCCCGATGGGGAGAGGTGTTGAGGGCGCGCGGCAGCCGTTCCCGGGGAGCGCGCAGCCCGGCGGCCCGGGACGGCGAAGGCCGTACGGGTGCCTGGAGCGGGAAGTGAGTGCGCGCGGGAGAGGTGGTTACCGCATACCGGAGGTCGAAGAAGACAATCCGGTACGGGGCCTACTGTGGCCCGGTCTACTGCAACCGCAATCCATGTCTCTCGCCTCCCTCCGGCCGGAGCGCACGCAGGCGCTGGACGACGCGGCAAGGAGCGGACCGGCCCGATGGCCGGTTCACCCCAACTCGTCAGAGCTTTGGCACTGCACGGCGTAATCCACCTGTGGGGGAAGCCACTTGGGATCACCCCTTGAGCCGGGGAGATCTGTCCTGAACCTGGGCGTCTCTCGACGTCGTGGGGTCAGTGGCCTGTGTCCGTGCAGACGCCTCACCGAACGAGGTGCCTTCTTCAAACCTCCAGAAGCATAGCGGCATACTTGCGTGATCGCGCAAGTATTTGGCGAAGTCTTGACGCGCCTCGTCAATACCCCTGGTCCACGAGGCCCCCGCGACCCCAGTACGCTCTGCGACGGCACGGTGTCACGGACCTGCCAACCATGACTCGGACGGGATTTTCGATGCGCTACCTGGTACGCGACCGCATGCTGGCCTTTCACGAGGAGGCGTGGATCGAGACCGAGCACCGGGAGAGGCTCTACAAGGTCAACCGGAAACTGCTCCGGCTCCGCACCACCTTCGACCTCGTGGACACCCAGGGCGACCAGGTGGCCAGCATCGTCAAGAAGGCATTCACCTTCCACCACACCCTCTTGATCAAGCAGGGCGGTGAGGTCGTGGGCCGGATCAGCAAGCGGAGGTTCACGCTCTTCGGGGACCGCTTCAAGGTCAGCCTGCAGGACGGCCGCCGCCTGCGGGTAGCCGGCAACCTGTGGGATCGCGAATTCGACATCCAGCACGAAGGCACCACGCTGGCCCATATCTCCCGCCGCTGGTTCAGCATCCGCGACGCCTACGCCGTCGACGTCATGGGCCGGCAGGACGACACACTGCTGGTCATCCTGGCGGTGTGCGTGGACCACATCCTTGAGGACAGCAGAGAGGACGGCTGACCAGCCTCTGAGCTTGGCTTTTCACCTCAAGGCGGCCACCCCGGGAACTGCCGCGCACCGGGCGGCTCCAGCGGCGGCGAGGGCCGCGGCCGTCGCCGCCGCCCTCGTCGCGCTCGGCACCGCAGGGGACGACCACGGCTCCACCCGCATCCCGGCCGCGCTGTGCGGGGGCGCCGACCTCAAGCCGAGCCATGGCCACATCCCCCAGGGCCCCTCGCCCCTGCCGTTCCGGCCGCAGCACACCTGTCCTGGCTAGGGGCTCTTCAAAGTGTCACGCCCACATCAGCAGCGAGGCGAGGGTGGAGACTGTGCCGAGCAATGTATGTGCGACGTCTTCCAGTGATCCGAGCAGCGGGTTCGGGGCGTCGGCGCGCGTGACGAGCACAACCTCGCAGGGATCGGTGTCGACGACGGGCACCAGGGCGATGTCCTCGCGCACAGCGGCGCGTCGATCACTGGGAGGGAAGATCGCGACACAGTGGCCGGTGGCGACGACCTCCAGCTTGTCCTCGTAGCTCTCGTCGATCGCGGGCTGAGGTGGCGCCGACCGGCTTGGGCGTGCTCCGGACAACCGGAGTGCTGACGCAGGCCACCAGTTCCTCGTCCGACAGAGCCCGCAGGCTGACTGCTTCCTCGTTCGCCAGGGGATGACTCACCGATGTGACGAGCACCCGCGGTTCCTCGTGGAGCGTGGTCACTCGGAAGCCGTCCGTGGGGAAGGGGAGGGGTTTGTATGAGATGAGGGTGTCGACTCGCCCCCGGCGGGAGCGCGCGTGTCCCACCAGTCGAGGTGCCGGGTGCGGACCTGGCCAGGACCTGGTCGGCGCTTGATCTCCTTGATCCAGAACATCCGCGCGCGGGTCTCCCGCGAGGACGGGCCGGGCCCTCCGTCGAGGGTGGAGAGCCCGGCCGTTGGGGCGCCGTTCCGTTTCACACCCCCAGGATGCGGGAGAGTCCGTAGTCGAAGCGCTCGTCGAAGGAGGTGTCCTCGAAGTACGCGGCGGCTCGGGACAGTGAGGGGTATTCGCCCGTGTCCAGCCTTCGTGCGAACGCCGGGCCCATCGCGTCAGGAAGCGCCTGTTCCTCCTGAGCCAGCCCCAAGGCGAAGTAGACAAGGCTCCAGCCGGTCCAGACCGCCTCGCGTTCCGCGAGACCGCCGGCCAGCAGCGCCTCGGTCATCAGGTCGGCGAAGCGGAGTGTGGCGGGTTCGGCGGCGTACGTACCGGCCACAATCCTGGCCCCGTCCCGGTGGGCCAGCAGGGCGCGGCGGTAGCGGTGGAGCAGTTCGCGGACCCGTGGTTCCCAGGGCTCGGGCAGTCCGTCCACCGGCGCCCCGGCCACGATCGCGTCCGCCATCAACTCCGACAGCCGCGCCTTGCTCTTCGCATGCCAGAGCACTGTGTTCATCCGGACGCCGAGCCGGTCCGCGATGCCGCGGATCGAGAGCCCGTCCGCGCCTTTCTCCTCCAGCAGTTCCAGGGCCGTTCGCACCACCGTTCCGGGGTCGAGCCGAGTCCGGGCGAGATCCTCCGCTTGCTTCTTGGTCACCGACCTAGTCTACTGGGCGCACCCCACCTTGGTCACTGACCAAGACATTCTTGAGGAGCTGCCATGGAGCACGAGCACGTAGTCATCGCAGGAGGCGGCCCCACCGGGCTGTGGCTGGCCGCCGAACTGCGGCTGGGCGGGACGCCCGTCACCGTCCTGGAAACTCGCCGCGAGCGGGATCCCCACTCCAAGGCCCTCACCATCCATCCGCGCACACTGGAGGCCCTGGCCACCCGGGGCGTGCTGGAGCCCTTCCTCACGGAGGGACGGCGCATCCCCAGCGGCCACTTCGGCGGGCTCGACGACCGGATGGACTTCGGGGTCCTCGACACCCCCTACCCCTTCACACTCGCCCTGCCGCAGGCCCGCACCGAGGAGCTACTGGAGGAGCACGGGAATGCGGCCGGAGCCAAAATCCGGCGGGGGCAGCAAGTGACCGGACTCACCCAGGACGAAGACGGGGTGAGCGTTGAGGCAACCGGCCCCGACGGCCCGTACACACTGCGCGCCGACTACATCGTCGGCTGCGACGGCACCCGAAGCACCGTGCGCGAAGCGGCGGGCATCGACTTCCCCGGCAACGACGCCACCACCTGGGGCTTCCTGGGCGACGTCGTCCTGGACAACCCGCCACAGGAAGCGGTGCTGGCCGTGTCAGGTCCGACCGGCGGCGTCATGATTGTCCCGATGCCGGGCGGCATCCACCGGATCGTCGGCGGTGACCCGGACAGTACCGGTACCGGCCACCCCGGCGAACTCACCCTCGACGGGCTGCGCGCCAAGGTGACCCGGATCGCCGGCACCGACTTCGGCATGCGTGACCCGAGCTGGCTCTCCCGGTTCGGCAACGCCGCCCGCCAGGCCGCCGAGTACCGCAGGGGCCGCGTCCTCCTCGCGGGCGACGCGGCGCACATGCACTACCCGGCCGGAGGCGTGGGCCTCAACGTCGGCATCCAGGACGCCACGAACCTCGGCTGGAAACTGGCCGCCACAGTGGCAGGCACCGCCCCCGCCGGACTCCTGGACAGCTACCACGCCGAACGCCACCCGGTCGGCGCCGACCTACTGCTCAGCACCCGCGCCCAGACGGCACTGATGAACGCCTACTCGGCGGAGGGCCAAGACCTGCGCGCACTCCTGGGCCAACTCATCGCCACCGTACCCGAGTTCTCCCGAAGCCTGGCCGAACGACTTTCCGCACTGGCCGTCACCTACCCGGGCCCCGCACACCACCACCCCCTGACCGGTCACCGCGCACCCAACCTCGAACTCTCCAACAGCACAGACCTCTTCACGCTGCTCCGGACCGGCCGCCACGTCCTGCTGCACTTCACCGGCACCCCGGCACCGCCCTCCACCCCCCACATCATCACGCACACAGCACACCGGCCCGACCCACGCCCCGCCTGGTCCACCGTGCGTGCCGCGCTCATCCGCCCCGACGGCCATGTCGCCTGGGCGAGCGAACAGCCCGACGCCGAAGTTCTGCGGGCCGAGGCGCACGCGGCGGTATCCGCGACTCACCGCTGACCAGGACGCCGTCGATGTCCAAGCCCCCGGCCGTCGGCAGCCGGACTGTTCGCACCGGCCACCTCCCGGACCCGCTTCCGCACTTCGGCCCCTGCTGTACGAATCGCAGTGAGGGGCTTCGGCCCGGAGGCGGCAGGAGCATCAATGAGGCGGGACCGCCCGCCAGCCGTCGACAAGCACCTCTACAAGCAGCGCAACGTCGTCGAGCGTTGCTTCAACCGCTTGAAGCAACGCCGAGGGATCACACCCGCTACGACAAGACCGCCGAGTCCTACCAAGCGGCCGTCCCGGATGTGGGCGTGACATTTGAAGACGGCCCCCAGCGGCATGGCCCGCACCGTCCGGGACGCCGCCCTGCGCCTCGACGTGACCACAGGTAACCACCCCGCAGACCCGAACTCGCTTCGCACGCCCGGGACTTCGTGCGTGGACACCCTCGATCGGCCGCTGCCCGCACTGCGCGTGGGAGTTCTGCGCTCCCTCGGCATATCCGCGCCACGGTCCGAGATGCTGCACGCCCTGGAGCGGACGGCCGGCCTCCTGCGCGACCGGGGCCACATGTCCGGGACGACGAGTCGGCGCTGCCCGGTGCCGCGGACTTCCCCGCGCCCTTCCAGTTGCGGCAGAAGGTCCTGGCCTACAGCCGATTCCTCGGCGTCCTCGACGACTTCACCGCCAGGCGCGGCGACCTCGAACCGTGGTTCGCCGACGTACCCGACGGCGGCCGCACCGTCACCCCCGCCGACTTCGCCGCCTACTGGGCGCACCGGACGCGGCCCAACCAGCCCGGACGGTCTGCCCTGCGCCGTGCAACTCGTCGCCCCGCACCACCGCGAGGACCTCGCACTCGGGGCCGCGCAGGTGGTCGAGTCCACCGAGGGCACGCTGCGTCCACCGGCCTTCGCCACCTCCGCCTGACCCGGCAGCCCGCCGCCGCACGGCCGGACCAACCTTCTTGACCTCAACCGAACTTCAGGTAGAAGTCTGAGGGCATGACCAACAACATCACCGCTTCCCGCGGCTCCGCCCCTTCACGTACGGACTCGTCCGGCCTCCCGCACTCCGGCACCGGCCCGCTGTCCGACGCCGCGCTCGACGAGCTGGCCGAGAGGCTTGCCGTCGCGGCAGCGATCGTCGGCATCGGGGAGTCCACCCGGGCCTCCCGGGAAACCTTCGGCGTGCGGGACCAGCTCTTCCGCCGGCTGGTCCGGCGCCACGGGTTCCGGGCGCTGGCCGTGCAGGACAGTGCCGGGGTCGCCGCCCGCCTCGACGGGTACGTGCGCGGCGGCGAGGGCTCGGCCGGGTCCGCGCTCGACGACGCCTGGCGGCCCTGGCGCACCGCCGAGATGGCCGCGGCGCTGGAGTGGATCCGGGCGTTCAACCAGGAGCACCCGAACGATCCCGTACGGATCTTCGGCGTGAAACCCACGCAGGCGCAGTCCGATGACTACGGCGCCGTCCTGGATCACGTCCGTGCGTCGGCCCCGGAACGGCTGGCGGAAGTGGCCTCCCACCTGGATCCGATCCGGACCGCTCACCACACCGATGAGCACCTGCAGCGGGCCTGGGGAACGCACCCGGGACGCCCGTTCGCCGACCACGCCCACGACGCGCTCGCGCTGATCCGGTCGTTGCCCGACGCCGTCCATGACGACGGCATCCTGGCGCGGATGCGTCGGATCGTGGACTTCCATGAACGCAGCGTCGCCGGACGGGACAACTACGCGGGCGACGCCCCGGTATGGGCGGACGCCCTCGGCGACACGCAGCGCCGGACCGGTCTGCGCATGGTCTATTGGGACGGCATCGCCCATACGTCGGCGGCCGAAACGGTCCTGGGCCCGGCCCCCGAGCGCGGCCCCCAGCCCAGCGTCGGCAGCCTGCTGCGCAAGCGTTACGGCACCCGGTACGTTTCCGTGGCGATCGGCTTCCACCACGGGGATCTCGGTGTCGCCGTCGTCCCGGAGCCGGCCGGAGACCTGATCGACGCGCGGCTCGGCGCGGCGGATCTGCCCGCCCGCTGGCTGGACCTGCGCCACGAAGCGGTACGCCGCCAATGGGACGGACCGGCGAAAGCCCGCGTCATCAGCGGCGTCTACGACCCGTCCCGCGACGACCTCGCACACCTCACCGTCGCTTCCCTCGCCGACGCCTTCGACGTACTCATTCACATCCGCCGGGTGTCTCCGGTGCGTTGGCTGCCGTGAGCGGCGCTCCGCGGACGACCGGCCGACCCGACCCGACCCGTAAGCGGGCGAGGCACATCGCGCCCCGCCGCCTGACCGAGGACCATGCCGTCGCAGATGCGGCCGCAGGGCGGCGACGCGGGATGCGGCATCATGCCGGTGCGCGACATCGAGTGGCTGCGTGACCTGGTCACCGCAAGCTCGTCGCGTGGCAAGGTGATCGATTGTCACCGGAGCGGGGTGGTCAGTAGGTTCGTGTCGTCGGCGGCATGGGATGGGAGTGGTGACGGTGGCGATGCGGGCGGTTCCGCTGGTGGGCGGTCCGGTGGAGTTGCGGGGTGCGCTGGACCTGGAGGTCACGGAGGCGGGGGTGATGCCGCGCCGGTTGCCTGCGTGGACCAAGGAGCAGTACCAGGACCCGTCGGTCTACGGGGTGACCGTGATGCCTTCGGGGGTGCGGCTGGTGTTCCGTACCGACGCGCGTGAGCTGGAGTTGGAGGTGCTCACTTCCACCGGGCAGCTCGACACCGACCCCGAGCCCCGCCCGACCGGGATGCTGGATCTGCTGGTGGACGGCGCACCGGCCGGGCGTCGGCAGGCGCCGGTGGGCAACGTGCTGCGGATGGCGGGCCCCGGGGCCCCGCAGCGGCTGATCCCTGGCGAGCCGGGGACCGTACGGTTCACCGGGCTGCCGGCCGGCATGAAGGACGTCGAGCTGTGGCTGCCGCAGCAGACGCCTACGGAGCTGGTGGCGCTGCGCACTGATGGCGAGGTGCTGGCGCCGCTGCCGGACGGGCGGCGCCGCTGGGTGCACCACGGCAGTTCCATCAGCCACTGCATCGAGGCCGAAGGACCGACCGGCACCTGGCCGGTGGTGGCGGCCGCGCTCGGTGGGGTGGAGGTGATCAACCTCAGCCAGGCGGGCAACGAGATGCTGGATCCCTACGTCGCCCGGACGATCCGCGATCTGCCCGCCGACCTGATCAGCCTCAAGGTGGGCATCAACATCGTGGGCCTGGCCGCCTTCCGGCTGCGGACGTTCGGCCCGGCGGTGCACGGATTCCTGGACACGGTCCGGGACGGGCACCCGGACACCCCGCTCCTGCTGATGTCCCCCGTGAGCTGCCCGGCGTTCGAGGAGACTCCCGGCCCGGCCACGATGGGCCAGGACGGAAAGATCACCGCTCTGGGCGACCCGGCGGATGTGGCCGGCGGGGCGTTGTCGCTTGCGGCGGTCCGTGCCGAGCTGGCCCGGATCGTGGCGGCCCGGCAGGCACACGATCCCCACCTTTACCATCTTGACGGCCGCGAGCTGCTCGGCCCCGACGAGACGGACGACCTGGCCGACGGTCTGCACCCCACCGCCGCCGCCTACCGCCGGATGGGCAAGCGCTTCGCCGCTCACGCCTTCGCGAGCGACGGCCCCTTCCGCTGAACGGCCGGGGCCCGGCATCCGCGTCGGCTGCCGGGCCCTTCCAGAGGCGCATTCGCTCTCACTCCCCCGGCGCCGGGCCCTCCCCCTCGGTCAGCAGCGGCGTCTCGGCCTCGCCCAGCTGCTGATCGGTGCGCAGGGCCTTCACCCGGTCCATCATCCTGGCCACCGCCGACATCGGCAGGGTGTCGACGTAGCTCGAAATGTCGCCGCCGCCTATGTAATTGGGGACCTGCATGCCGGAGATCGCCTTGATGATGCGGATCATCGCGACGTTGTCCCGGCCCAGCGCCTCGATCTCCGCGTCGAGTTCCATGGCGACGCGGCGGCGGTCCACCCGCAGCCGCTGCTCGTCGATCTCCACCTCGGCCTCGGCGTTCTTCCGCTCGTAGGCGAGCAGTTCGCCGCGCTGCTGCGCCTCGAACGTCCGCTTGAGCGCGTCGTTGAGCGCCTCGTCCTCAGCCCGGAACTCGCCGAGTGTGGTCAGCCTGCACCCCGACATACCCGAAATACGTCGCAACGAGCGTGGCAATGACACTGACCACACCGATGACGCCATTCACCGATTCCCAGTTCCACGCCATCGCCCCAGGTTAGTGAGGCGACTGCTGGACGGTGAGTCGATTGCCGGTACGGAACGAGCCCCCGCCCCCGCCCCGCCCGCTTCCGCAGCCCGTCGCCATCCTCAACCCCGCGCCCCGGAACCGGATCCGCCCGGCAACCAGGAAAGACCGCTGCCGCGTTTCGCGGCAGCGGTCTTGTGCGTGCGCCCGGGATGCCCGGTCGTCGAGGCCCGGACGGCGACCGGGCATGAGTAGTTCTACGGATGGCTCACTGTCACCGCGAGCAGGGCGGCCTGCTGCTCTTCATGGTGATGGGTTTCTGTATCGGCGGCTTCGCCATGGCCGGTTGACCGTCGCGGCATCCGACCCGTATCCGGCCCCCAACATTGCGATGAAGAACTGAACTTGGGCGAGGGGCCAGGTTCAGAGGCCGGACGTAGACGGTCAGTTGGCGCTCCGTTGATCTGACCGTGGACGCGTCGGGCTCAAGCAGCTCGGGTGTCGAAATAGTGGCCGTGGTCGAGGTCGTCGATGAGGCCGGGGCCGGTGGGGTGCCACCCCAGCAGTTCGCGGGTCAGTGCGTTGGATGCCGGGGCGTCGGCGGCGAGGAAGCGGCCCAGCCAGCCGAAGTGCTCGTCCGTGTCCTCGGTGGGTATGGAGGCCACGGGCAGGCCGAGGTGGCGGCCGATGACCTCCGCGAGGGTGCGGTTCGGCACGCCCTCTTCTGCGGCGCCGTGCAGCACCGATCCGGCCGGGGCCTTCTCCAGTGCCAGCCGGAACAGCCGTGCCGCATCGAGCCGGTGCACCGCGGGCCAGCGGCGGGAGCCGTCGCCGAGGTAGCCGGATACCCCCTTCTCTCGGGCGATCTCGATCAGCCTCGGGACGAACGCCCGGTCACCCTCGTCGTGGACCGAGGCCGCGAGACGTACGAGGGACGAACGCACGCCGCGTCCGGCGAGTTCGGTCACCGCACGCCCGGCGGCTTCCCGGGGGCTCCCGCCCGAGCCGGCATCGGGCTGGTCCCGCTCGGTCGCCACCCGTCCCCGGGCGACCCCGAGCAGTCCGGAGGCGACGACGAGGGGGCGGTCGGAGCCCTCAAGCGCGGCGCCGAAGGCTTCGATGGCGCGCAGATCGGTCTTGACGGCGCCCTCGTAGTCCGAGAAGTCGTGGATGAAGGCGAGGTGCACGACCCCGTCGGCCGCGGCAGCACCCGCGCGCAGGCTGTCGGAATCATCGAGGGCGCCGCGGTGCACCTCGGCCCCGGCGGCGGCGATTTTTTCGGCCGAGGCATCCGAGCGGGCGAGTCCGACGACCTGGTGGCCCGCGCGGAGGAGTTCGGGGACGACGGCGGAGCCGATGAAGCCGGAGGCGCCGGTGACGAATACACGCATCAGTGAGATCTCCAGGTAGCGGCCTGTCCGCGGCGCAGGGGTACGCCAGGACAAGTCGATGTCAGTGACTGTCATCGCACCGTACACTCGATGTCAGCTGCTGTCATCACGTAGAATCGAGCCATGGGTCGATGGGAACCGGGCGCGCGTGAGCGGCTTGCACGGGCAGCGTTGGAGCTCTACGTGGAGCAGGGGTTCGAGCAGACCACGGTGGCGGAGATCGCCCACCGGGCGGGGCTCACGGAGCGGACGTTCTTCCGCTATTTCGCCGACAAGCGCGAGGTGCTGTTCTCGGGGCAGGCCGAGTTGCTCGACGCCTGCGTGAACGGCATCGTCTGCGCGCCCGAAGCCGCGGCCCCGATCGACGCGGTCATCGCGGCCCTCCAGGCCGCCTCCGCCCGATTCGAAGAACGCCGCGAACTCTCCCGGCAGCGCCAGACCGTGATCACCGCGAACACCGGGCTCCAGGAACGCGAACTGCTGAAGCTCGCCTCGCTCGCCTCCGCAACGGCCGACGCGCTGCGCCGGCGTGGCATCACGGAGCCCACCGCGAGCCTGGCCGCCGAGGCCGGGGTCGCGGTCTTCAAGGTCGCGTTCGAGCGGTGGCTCGGCGCATCCGGCGGCCGGACGCTGTCCGACCTCATCCGCGATTCCCTCGACCACCTCAAGTCCGCGACCGCGGGGTAGGGCATGTCCGATGGGGCGCCGCGACATCATCTCCCGGTCCGGGCAGTGCCGTTCGGGGCAACGACGGGGTGTCTCCGGCTGCCGGCCGGCGCCCCTCCGCCTCATTCCTCTTCGCCGTACGTCTGGAGGGCGGGGAAGACGTCCACCATGTCCTCCGTGCAGGCCAGGTCCCGCCCGGTGAGGGCGCGTACTCCGGCGATCCGTTCCGCAGGGTGTTGACGCGGACGTGCAGTTCCGCGGCCGTCTCCGTCCAGCGCATGCCCGAGCGCATGAACACCGCCAGGCTGCGCATCAGGTCGCTGTGGTGCGTCCGGTCGTACTCCTCGACCGGGCCGAGGACGGAATTCGCGAACTGGCGGCGGGTCTCGCGGTCCAGCAGCGCGAGCAGCAGCCGGTGCGCACTCGCGTCGGCGAACGACACCGCCTGATGCCCTTGCCTGCGACGCTGCGCCACCCGGTCGACATCCCTGCCTGGAGCAGGCTGCGGCGCAGCACCTGGTGGCCGCCGGCGACCTGGCCGACCCCGATCACCACGCGCTGTCCGCGCACCGTCTGTCGCAGGCAGGTGAACAGCCCGTCGGCCAGGCCGGACGGCTCGGTGTCCGCGCTGTACAGGCCGACGACCGTCACCACGTCCTGGCCGGATCCGGCGACCACCGACGGGACGCCCTGCTGGACGAGGCACTCGGTGATGGCGGCGGGCAGCGCGGCCAGGGTGGACGCGGCCGCAGGGGTGTCGGGCACGACGGCGAGGACGGCGAGCGGCCCGTCGGGGTCGATGCCGAACGAGCCCAGGCGTGCGGCCAGTTCCTCGGCCCGGTGTGGTCCGCTGAGGATCATGTCGAGGATAGACACCTCGCCCGGCGTGCCCGCCCCCCTTATCCCCTCGTGCGACCACAACCGCTACCAGCCGCTCGGTCAACCGGGCAGCCACGCGAACTGCTGCGACAACATGACGGAGGCCGACGTGACGGTGGTGCTGTCCGCCTGCCCCAGGACCTGGTCCCGGTCAACGGTGAGCAACAGCAACCGGCGGAGATCCACTACCGGTTGCTCGGCCGAGCGGCAGAGACGGAGGTCTGGCAGGTGTGGAAACGCCTCTGTGGGACGTCGGTTCGGGCCGCCTGCTAAGGTCACCGTCATCAGTGAAGCCTCCCCGGCCGGATGCACGTCCGTCGGGGAGGCTTTTTCGTGTCCTGGAGCCGACCGGCACCGGAAAGGAGTCTCATGTCAGACGTATCCGTGCGCCGCGCAAACGCCGCCGACCGCCCCGTCCTGGAGCGGCTCTGGCTGATGTTCCGCCACGACCTGTCCGAGTTCCGCGGACAACTGCCGTACCCGGACGGCACGTTCCGCAGCGATCGGGTTGACGATGCCTTCACCGGCGCCGACTGGGCGCCCTACCTTCTGACCAGCGGCGAAAGCCCGGTCGGTCTCGCGTTCGTCCGCAGCCTGACGGGTCCGACGCGGGTATTGAACAGCTTCTTCGTGGTGCGTGGCGCGCGGAGAACGGGGATCGGGCTGCGGGCCGCACGAATGGTCGTGGCCGAGCACCCGGGGCCGTGGGAAATCGCCTTTCAGGACGACAACGTGACCGCCGTACGTTTCTGGCGTCGCGTCGCCACCGAGATCGCCGGCGACGCATGGACCGAGGAGCGCAGGCCGGTTCCCGGCCGGCCGGACCTGCCGCCAGACGTCTGGGTCTCGTTCAACGTCCCGGCGAGGAGCGGCAGTTGACTCTGCTTCACTCTCCCTGCGACCACGCGGCCACCGGGAGCGACAAGTAGACGCCGAAGTCGCGGAGTCCGGTCGCGGCCCCGATGGCGTCGTGCAGCAGATCCACGCGTTCCTGACGGTTGGCGGCTCTGCTCTCGAACCACTTGGACCGCACCTCGATCACGAGATCCAAGCCGCAGCGGTCCAACGGCCCCAGCCTTCGGAAGCGGATCTCCACATCGCCCGGCTGCAGGTCCCCGTCGTACGGTTCCTCGGGGCACTCCACGGCCTTGGACACCAAGTGCGGCAACACCGAGCCGAGTTCGTGGAGCTTGGGTTCTGCGACCTCTGGCGCGTAGGTGACTTCGACGAGCGGCATCGGATCAGTTTAGGCCAGGCCGATCCGGGGCGGGCAGCCGGAGAGGCGGTCGGGCGCGGTAACAGAAGGGCGCGGATCAGCAGGAGGGCGCAGCCGGGCTCCCCAGTTCCGGCGAGCCCGGCTGCGCCGGCAGGTCCGGCGGACCGGTCCCCGCCCGATTCCCGACTCGATGCGGGGTGAGTCCTTTGGGGCAATGGCCTGCGACCGGGTCCGGGCCCACAGCCCTGCCCCATGCCTCCAGTGGCTCCCGTGCCGGCGAACTCCTCGGGGGCACCCCGGGAGACACCGACTGGGCCGAGCAGTTGATCTGGGTGATCACGAGCCGACGCGAAGGCCGGCTCGGCGAGGTCGAAGGGCCACGGGTCAGCCTCGCTGGGGCAGAAGAGAAGATCGCCCAGCTCGATGCCCGTCAGGAGCGCAGGTCATCGAGGGTGTTCCTCGGAGTCCCCTCGTTCGGCCAAATCGGAGCTCGACCAGGCGGTGAGCCCTGGTCATGAGTCGCCCTGCGCTTTGCGGGCGAGCAGTTGAATCTCCTGGAACTGCCGTCGGTCGGTGGGCTGAGGCTCACGAATCATCCGGGCCACCTCGGCCAACCCGGACTTGCGCAGCATCGCGGCGAGGTGATCGGGCCACCACCGATAGGCCGGCGCGACTGTGTGATCGAAGACCTGCGTCGGGTGAGACGGATCATCGCTGGCCGAAAAGCCGACCAGAAGGTGACCGCCAGGTGCCAGCACACGGTGGAACTCCGCCAGGATGACGGGGAGTTCCTGCGGCGGAGTATGGATGATGGACCAACGGGAGAGTACGCCGCCCAGCACGCCGTCAGCGATGTTCAACGCGGCCATCGAGCCCACGTCGAACCGCAGGTCCGGATAAGCCTGTCGAGCCAACTTGATCATCGCAGGCGAGGCATCAACGCCAAAGGCCGCCATCCCCAACTCGTCCAGATGAGCGGTGATATGGCCAGGCCCACACCCCAGGTCCGCGACTTGACCGTCCCCACTCGCCCGTACGACCTCGGCGAAGGCACCCAAGATCGCGCGGTCCAGGGGGCTGTCACGCAGCGTGTCGCGGAACAGCTCCGCATAGGTGGGGGCAGCGGCGTCGTAAGCCTCGCGGGTGGCGCTGAGGGCGTCGTGTTCGACCATGCTCGCGACAGTAGTTCCTGGCCCCGAGGCGAGCCAAGAGAATCACGATCTTCCCTGCCCGCCCGTTCGCACCGGGCTGTCGCCAGGGCGCTTCTGACGGCACCTGCTGGAGCTAGCGACGGGGCTGCCGGTGTCCACCGCCGTCACGCTGCACGACCTGAACCTGGCCGCGGCGTTCGGCAACCGGCTCGTGGTGCTGCCGCGGGGCGCGGTCGTGGCGGCCGGGCCGCCGGCCGAGGTGCTCACCGCGGCCCTGATCGAGCGGGTGTGGGGCGTGCGGGCCGACGCGGATGTGGTGGACGGGGTCGCCCCGATCCGTTTCCTGCGCGGCCTCGGGCGGCGGAGGGGGCCGGGATGCCATAGGAATGCCCTATAGCACCTGCTGACATTTCGTCTTTGCCTCTCATTCTTTTCCGGCCGTACCGTGAAACAGCTCGACGAGGTGCTCACCGCGATTTCTCCGAAGATTCGCGCTCTGCGCACGTCGATCCTTCTTCCGTCGAGCGGACGAACAAATAATCGAGAGGACCAGCGACATGACCACAATGGAAAACGGATCGGGAACGCGAGAACTCACGGGAAAGCGGGCCCTGGTCACGGGTGGTTCTCGCGGAATCGGAGCGGCCGTCGTACGCCAACTCCTGGACGCGGGCGCCGAGGTGCTCACGACCGCCAGGTCGGCGACGAGCACGGTGCCGGAGGGGGCCACCTTCGTGGAGGCCGACGTGCGGACACGGGCTGGAGCGGAGGCGCTCGCCGCGGCCGCGCAGGAGGTGCTCGGCGGGGTGGACGTCCTGGTCCACAACGTGGGTGGGGCGCAACCGTACAAGGGCGCTTTGGCCATCCCTGACGAGGAGTGGCAGGACGCGCTGGACTTGAACTTCCTGGCGTCGGTGCGGCTGGACTCGCTGCTGGCACCGGGGATGCGGGAACGGCGTTCGGGGGTGATCGTGCACGTCTCCTCGGCCGCGGTCCCCACCGTGGCACCACCGTTCCTGCACTACGTGACGGCGAAGGCGGCGCTGGAGACCTACAGCCGGGGACTGGCCTCGGAGCTGGCCCCGTTCGGAATCCGGGTCAACACCGTGTCTCCCGGCAGAACCGCCACCCCCGGCGGCGAAGCAACGCGGGAGCAGTGGGCGCGCCTGGACGCGGGGCCGGGCCAGGACAACACCAGCCCCCCGCTGGGGCGCGATGGTCAGCCCGACGACATCGCCCACGCGGTGCTGTTCCTCCTGTCCGACCGGGCGAGCTGGCTGACCGGGAGCAATCTCGTGGTGGACGGTGGCGAATTCCCCAGAGGATGACGCCGCCGGAATTCCGAAACGCCGGTTTCGACAGAAAGAATTCAGCGGCGCCCGCTTCCTTCTCGGCTGTCAGGACACCGGTGAGAAGAAAGCGGGCTCGGACCAGGTCTCCTGACGCAGGAGTTCGAGCAGGGCCGTCTCCGCCGGGCCGGCGCCGTGCCGGACCACGGCGATGACGGGCTGGGACACGACCGGGAACACCGGGCGAACAAGGTGCTCGTGACCGTGGGGTACCGCGGAGGCCGGGACGAGCGTCACCCCCAGCCCGTGGGCGGCCCAGCGCACGGCCGTCGCCGTCTGGGACACGCGGGCGGCCGTGGTCGGGGTCAGATCGTTGTCCCGCAGCACGTTCAGCAGCACGCCGTCGAGCGCGCTGTCGCGGTCGAACCTCACCCACGGCTCCCCCTCCAGTTCGCGCAGCTCGACCCGGTCCACGGCGAGCTGCCGGTGCCCGGCGCCCAGCACCACGACGAACTCCTCGTCGCCGAGGTGGTGGGCGTCGGCGGGGCTCTGCTCGCACGCCGCCATCAGGGCGAGGTCCAGCACGCCCCGGCGCCCCAGCCGCTCCAGCTCGGCGGAGCTCGGCTCCTCGAAGACGGTGACCTCCAGCCGCGGGAAGCGGCGCCGCAGCGCGCCCAGCGCACCCGGCAGCTGCCGTGTGCCAAAGCCCATCTGCACCGCGACCATCAGCTCGCCCACCAGCTCATCGGCACCGGCCCGCGCCGTCGCCCTCGCCCGCCGCGACGCGCTCACCGCGATCTCCGCCTCCCGCAGGAACGCGCGGCCGACCACGGTGGGCACCAGTCCGGTCGGCGTGCGGGCGAACAGTTCCACGCCGAGTTCCCGCTCCAGGCCGCGGATCTGCTGGGACACCGACGGCTGAGCGACGTGCAGCAGCTCCGCCGCCGCCGTCACCGAGCCCTCCTCGGCAACGGCCAAGGCGTACTCGTACTGACGAAGGCTCATCGGCTCCCGTCCCCTCCCTGCGGTGGACCGCGGTCCACCCCGTTGTCATCGTCGTAAGAGTAAGTGAGCACTTTTCAACCTCGGTTGACCGGTGCCCGAGGACGACGGCTCGGCCGAAGCCGCGATGCGCGAGATGCCGGCCCCGCGCTACAACACGCGCGTCCTTCCTGTCGCTGCTGGGCGAGTCGGACGCGCTGGGCGCGGCGTGGCGGCAGCCGGCCGACCGCGTGGAGGAGGCCGACGACGCTGCGAAGGTGGGGATCGTCGTTCCCAAGGGCGGCGGACGCGCCAAGTTGTCGGCGGACACGCTCTGTTTGGGCTCGTCAAGCCTTGATGTCGCTCAGTGGCATGCAGCGGATCGCGACAAGTCAGGCGGGTTGCCGAGCCGTGTCGGGGCTGCGGGTGAACGAGGGGCCAGAGGCCCCCGACACCGACTCCACCGATACAGACTCGACGTCACGGACCCGGCCCGGCATGAGTCTCGATCAGCACAGGTCACGACCGGACATGGGTCATGACCGCCAAGCACGATGGGGGTAGACGTGGTGAAGCGCATCGGCATCATCGGGGTGGGTGAGATCGGCCGGGCCGTCGTGATGGGCCTGGGCGACGGGGGCGACAAGTCGCCAGAGCTGTTCCTCTCCCCCAGGGGGCCCGCACTGCTGCGGAGCTGTCCGAGCGCTACGAGGGGGTACGGGTATGCGCCGGCAATCAGGAGGTGGTGGACCGCTCAGAGGCGGTGATCATCGCCGTACGCCGCCAGGACCGGCAGGAAGCACTGGCCGGCCTGCGGGTGGACGGCGACAAGGTGGTGGTCAACGTGATGGCCGGCGTCGGCAACGACGACCTGCGCCGGACACTCGCCACCGATGCCCCGCTGGTTCGCGCTGTCCCCTTGCCCGCCGTACGCGAACGGCGCTCCGTCACGGTTACGTGGCCGTCGCACCCGGTGGTGAACTCCCTTTTCGCGCACCTGGGCGGGGTACTCCCGGCCTCGGACGAGGCGACCTTCGACGTCTTCTCCGCACTGGCGGGAACACTGACCACCCACTACGCGTACCTCGCCACGCTCACGTCGTGGGCGCCGGCCACGGCATCGCCTCCGACGACGCGGACCGCTACCTGCGCAGCCTCTTCCAGGGAGTCGGTCGCGCCCTGAGCGACGAGACCCGTTCCCTGCGCCGGCTCGCGGCCGACCACGAGACCCCGAACGGGAACAACGAACGCATCCGCACCACATGGTTCGACCCGGCCAATTCCGAAGCCCTCAACAAGGCCCTCGATGACCTCCTCACCGATCTGGAGCAGCCCCGGGTAAAGGGCTCGCGCCGCCCCCGTGAGGTGACCGCGAGCCCACGGGTTCATCCCTCGGAATCAGGTCAACCCGCCCTCGGGTTCAGGCTGAACAGCCTTCATTTTCCGCTAACTTGAGGGATCCACGGTCTCGGGAATCAGGGAACCGTGGTTGGCGCTGAGATAGATCTTGATGCTTGATGCCGGTCCGGCTGCTGGCCTTCTCCGGGCTGCCCCGGGCCGGCGTCGGCTGCCGCGCGATTGTCCGAGAATGCGGTCGGGGCCCCGCCGCGCAGCGGAGAGCCCGTATGAACACGCAGACGGCAGCCTCACGTTCGGACAGATCTGGGCAGTCGGGCCTTGGTGCTCTCTCAGCCCGCGTGAAGGATCCGGAAGCGATCGGGTTCCGCCGGATCTCGGTCAACGACTTGGACCGGCGTCCAGGCCCACTGCCACACGCTGATGCCTGGCGTGCGGGAGAACCGGATCTGCCCGCGGGTGCCTTCGACGGCAACGCGCGGCCAGGATTCGGCAGTGCGCGCCCGGTCCGCCCCGTGAGAACGCAGCACATCGGCGAGGACGGTGACCGTGTCGTAGCCCTCGAAGGCGACGAAGGAGGGCGCTTCGGCCAGCCGCTCGCGGAGGGCCGTCTCGACTCGTGCACCGAGTGGGCTGAGGCGCTCGGGCAGGTAGCGCAAGAACGGGATCGCGGCGCCGTCGTCGCCCAGCAACGTTGCCCATTCGGCGAACTCCGGTTGCCCGGCCGGAGCACCCATCATTATCTCGGCGAGGCGCTGGTCGCGGCGGACAGACTTGACGATCGGCACCGCCGGCTCCGGGTGGCCGACCAGAAGGAGGAGGGCGGTCGCGCGATTGTCGACGAGTTCGTCGCACACGGCCGTGGGGTCGAGCGCGCGCACGTCGAGTTCGATGACGGTGCCGCCGCGTGGAGCGAGGTAATCCCGCAGAATGCGGGCCCCGGATGCCCAGTAGACACTCGGCTCGGCTGCTACGGCGATTCGGCTGTGGCCCGCGCCGAGGAGGAAGTCCGCGTAGATCTGCCAGCCGTGGGACTGCGCCGGGGCGAGGCGCGCGACCCATTCCGTCGGCTGTTCGGTGAGCGCGTCGAGAACCGCTGACGAGCAGAGGAACGGCAGGCCGAGGGCGTCGGCCCTGGCGGCAGCGGCGCGAGCGACGACGCTGTGATACTCCCCCGCCAAGGCAGCCACGCCCAGGCGAGCCAATTCATCTACGGCCGCAGCGGCCCTCTGCGGATCAGCCGCGGTGTCCCGGACCACCAGCTCAAGTGGTCGTCCGGCGATCCCGCCGGCCTCATTGACTTCGCGAACGGCCAGCTCAAGTCCGGCGAGCAAGTGTTGGCCCGCCTCGACCCAGCCAGGCCGAGTCAGCGGAACGAGAGCGCCGATCTGGACGGATGATCCGTCGGTCCGCTCCACTCCAGGCGGCGATGGTGGCGTATTCATGCGTGGGCGTCTCCCGTGGGACGACTCGGTTGCCGTGCGCCCGGATCACAGAGTGGCAGGGCCCGGTAGGACGCGTTCATCTCATGTCGCCGCGGCGGGCGCACCTGGGTGACCATGCCGGACATTGCATCCACCACCATCGCCAACTGGCAACCGATTATTGGTCCGCTGAGCTGCCGGGCTTCAAGAAGCCTTGGCGACCTCACATGGCCGGTGCACCACCTCGTGGATGATCACGACGTCATGGAGGTGCAGGTGCGCGACTACGGGCTCTCGCCTGCTCACATCAGATCCCTTCCGTCGGACCGGAGTCCGGGCGGCGGGCGTCGCAGCGTACCGCCGGCGACCACGAGGGAGGACTTCAGGCGGAGCCGCCCGGCGAGCGCACCGGCGACGATGAAACCCCGTAACCCGTCACCGCCGCCGGCGCCGTCATCGACACCGGGGGCGGGCCGCGTTCGGCTTGGGCACTGCCTCCGCCGCTCCGAGGCGGGCGGCCGCGTCCTGCGTCATCTGCCGCACTACTTCTCCGGCGGGCAGGATCTCCTTGACCAGGCTCACGCCCTCACCGACGATCGTGTTCGCGACGTCGAAGTCCCGCTGTGCGACGGCGGTGTTGAACTCGGCGGCGGCCTCGTCGAGGTGTGCACGGAGTTCCGACTCCCGCCCGTGCCATCGGTCGGTGAAGCGGTTGCGCAGCAGGCGGCCGTTGTACTCGGCGGGCCAGTCGTACTCCCGCACGATGTCGTAGACGCTGGTGCGGACGGTGTCGTCGCCGCTGGCCGCCAGCGCACGGGCGTGGGCGCGAGCGGAGACCATTGCTTCCTGTGTCGCCCAGAAGCGGGTTCCGACCAGGACACCGTCCGCGCCGAGGGCGAGTGCGGCGGCGAGTCCGCGACCGTCCGCCACCCCGCCGGCGCCCAGCAGGAGCGTGTGCGGGGAGCGGTCGGCGATCAGGTCCGCGATGTCGGGTATGAGGGTGAACGTCGAGCGCGTCCCGACTCCGTGCCCGCCGGCCTCGCCGCCCTGGGCGACGACGGCGTCCGCTCCGGCGTCGAGTGCCTGGCGGGCCTGGTCGAGCGTGTGGACCTGACACAGCAGTGGTACGGCGGCAGCGCGGACCTTGTCGGCGAACGGCGTCGGGTCGCCGAAGGACAGCATCACCGCGGCGGGCCGGTGCTCCAGGGCGATGTCGAGCAGCTCGGGGCGGCGGGCCAGGCTCCAGGTGATGAAGCCGCACCCCACCCGGGTGCCGGCCGCGGCGGCGAACTCCCGCTCCAGCCACTCTCCGTCGCCGTAGCCTCCGCCGATCATGCCGAGGCCGCCGGCGGTGGTCACCGCGGTGGCGAGCTGGGCCCCGGAGACGAGGTCCATGGGGGCGAGCACGACGGGGTGCTCGATTCCCAAGGCATGGGTGAGGCGCGTTGTCAGCAAGGCAAAGTCCCCTTCGTCCGGACATCTGCCCGCCGGTGGCACGGCGGGCGGTGCAGCGTTAGCGGAACAGTAGGTTCATCGAGACTCCAGATCCAATGACTGGTTGTGATATGAGCCATCGTCGGCAGAGAACTCTCCGCCGGCCAAGGGGCGTCGGGCCGGTGAACCAGCCGGCTGCCGTGGAGGACCGCCGGCCATCCGCAGGACAGGCGGTACCTGCTCCACTGCCTGCGCGTGTGTGAGGAAGCGGGCCAGGGCGGGCGACGGCGGTACGTCGACGCGCTGGACGAAGACGCTCTCCGCACGTCCCTCATCCTCCGGCAGTTCGTGCACCCGTACCTGTTCGCGGCAGGCGTGCCGCTCGACCACAGCGGCGGGCAGCAGGCTGAAGCCCAGACCGGCCCCGACACAGCCGAGGATGCCCTCCAGCGTTCCGAATTCCATGCAGCGAACGCCGACGGCGCCTCGCGCGCGCAGGATGTTCTCCAGGCGCCTGCGGTAGGAACAGCCGGTGCGGAAGACGAGGATCCTGGGCTCGTGCAGCACGGTGTCCGGATCGGAAACCCGGCGGGCCGTGACGAGGACGAGGCGCTCCTCGAACAGCGGAGTTGCCACCACGTCGGGCTGCCGCACCGGGCCGCTGACCAGCGCCCCGTCGAGCCGGTACTCCAGGACGTCCCGGACCAGTTGCTCGGTCGGCCCTGTGACCAGTGAGAAGTCGACGCGGGGACAGTCCTCCGCGAAGGCCGCCAGCACCGCGGGAAGCCGCAGGCCCGCCGTGGTCTCCATGCATCCGATCCGCAGTGGTCCGCACGGATCGGTCTCGTCGCCGATGACATGCTGCGCCTCGTCGACGAGCCGGCTGATGCGCTCGGCGTACGGCAGCAGCCGCTCGCCGGTATGTGTCAGGGCCACGCCCCGTGCGTGCCGGCGGAACAGCGGTGCGCCGAGCTGCTTTTCCAGGGCACGGATCCGGGCGCTGACGTTCGACTGCACGGTGTGCAGTTCCTGAGCGGCTTTGGTGATGCCTCGCGTGCGTGCAACGGCCAGGAAGATTCGCAGGTCGGACAGTTCCACGTCGACCTCCACACGGGTCCGGGGTGGCCCGGAGCCTACCTCCGGGCCACGGTGCGAAACCTGCGAGGCCGGTGGTCAGCGGCCGGGTACGGGGAGGAGACCCGCGCCGTCGCCGTGGCACTCGCCGGCCCGGTTCTCATCCAGAAACTCGGCCGCGCCACCTTGCAACTCGGCCTCGGCATCGCCGTCATCGGCCTGCTCGCACTGTGGTGGACCATCATTCACTGGGGCGACGGCCTCACCTCCTGGACACTGGCCCCCACACTGCTGCTGACCGGGTTCAGCACCGGCTTGGTGTGGTGCCGACCGGCCCGAGGGCCTGGCCGAGGTGGCGCCGCGTGAGAGCTTCGGCCTCGCCGAGGAGTTTGCCGTCGACGGTGGCGATCTGAAGGGAGCCGGTGCGGGCGAGGGCTCCGAGTCGGGTGACCGCTCCCACGGCGACGTGCCCATCGGCGCGGGTGGTGAGCAGATGGTCGAACTCGGCCAGGACCAGCGGCGAGACGACGAGGATCCGACGTGGGTCAACGCCAACGGGGCAGCGGCTGCTATCGAGTGAAGCCTTCGCCGAGGTATTCGTCGGTGCGGGCGGACAGGTCGGCGGGGCCGTCGAACAGGCCCCTGCCCGCCGCGGGCAGGGTTCGCCGACCGGGGCAGCAGGCCCTACTCCTTCCCCCACAGGTGCGAGGCATCGAGCGATTAGGCCCCTGTGTCCGCATTGGCACCACCCACCACCCCGTCGCCATAAAGGCGACAAACCACCGGCCCCATCTCATCGGCCGTCTACTGTACGGACATCCCGCGCTGCCATCGCAGCCACCTGAGGAGGAATTCTGTGTCATCGCCCTGCGACCCCCAGCACGCTCCCGCCGGCGACGTGGGTGCAGCGCTCATGATGATCGACTCTCGGCTCAAAGGCATCCACGACGGCAAGACCGGGACCGATCCCGAACAGCAGGCGATGATCGACCAGTTCACCGCGTCGCTGGACTCCAAGGGAGCCAATGACGTGCTGGACGGCGCGTGCACGCTCATCTTCATGTTCATGACCTGGCTGCGGAAGGCCCACGAGGCCCAAGACAAGGACGTCATCGAGTACGTGGTGCCCAGCCTCGTGGCCACGATGCGCATGATGCCCAAGAGCGTCCGCCCCGAGACCATCCCCACCATGGCCGGCCTGGTCGTCGCCGCGGGCACCGGCCTGAGCCCCAACCTGTGGCGCAAACAGTACGGAGACTGGACCAAGGAGGAGATGACCCCCCTGGAAGTCACCGCCTTCCTGCTCGCCGAGCACATCAACCGCATCACCGACGACCCCGACTTCGCCACCCGCACGATCTCCGAAGCCCTGTCCAGTTCGGACGAAGACTGACGTGCCGCTTCCTTCGCGAGAACCCTTTCGGACGGCACCATGTCCCACTGACGGTCCGAGCCACCACTCCAATGCGGGCCAGGCCCACAGGAGTTGACGTTCATGTCGCCCGCGGGCCCGGTCGCCGGTTTCCTCACATGGGCGACCGCTTTCCTGGAGTACGTCTGAAACAGGCAACAGCGTGGCCCGAGCCGCGCCCGGCTGTCTCAGCAGTGCGCGCTATAGCGGATGCACCGGGGCGACGGGGCGTGGCTGCTGCCCCACTGGTGCTGGACGGCCACCAGCACCCCGCCGGACAGGAGGGTCACCAGCAGGTGTGCGATCACCATCCAGCGGGCACGGAAGATTTCCGCGAGAGACGCCACGATGAGCACAGCAATCAGCAGCACCTGCATCCGCCCGATGTGCGCGAGGCCGGCCGCGTCGATCCGGTCTGTGTCGCCTTGCGCTGCCCCTGTCTCCAGACCGAGGCCGAACATCCAGTCCAGCCCGAGCCACGCGGTCTTCAGTAGGAACAGCGGGATCGCGAGGGCGAGGTCCACGCCCCAGCGTGTTCGGCGCGACCAGGGGCGCCGGCGCTCCGGCGCCGAAGGGGGCGTCATGGCCGCAGGGTGCCGAGCCTGGCAGTGGTGCGCGTGAGTACGCGTACTCAACTCTGGGCCGGCTGAACGGCAGGGGCGGGCGGCTTCGTTTCGGCCGAAACGAAATCGCACATCAGGCGGCCCCGGCGCCCGCAGACAGGAGACGACGGCACCGCCCACTCGGCGCCCCTGTTGCTGCCGGCCTCCAGCTCGTTCCCACACAGCCGCACCCGACAGCGACACCGTCACGTCGAGGCGTTCCTCCGTCATGGTCGAGCGGGGCGCCGAGCCGGGCGGCGGTGGCGGCATGCTGCCTCCGGCTCAATAGCAGGCCGCCGCGCAGTAGTCGCTCAGCATGTGCTCGTAGGTATCCGAATGCCTTGGTGAAGGTGGAATGGAGTCCCGATGGCCGGAGTGCGCGTGGTGATTGTCGGTGGTGGTATCGGCGGTCTGGCTGCGGCGGTGGCACTGCGGGCCAAGGGCATTGAGGCGGAGGTGTACGAACAGGCTCACCGGCTCGGCGAGGTCGGGGCAGGTTTTATGCTCGCGCCCAACAGTCTGCGGGTGCTTGAGCGGCTCGGTCTCTACGACAAGGTCACCGAGAGCGGGGCGTCCTTCACCGGATTCGCGGTCTGCGATGCGGACGGCACCGAGGTGTCCTCGTTGTCGCTCGGCGGAGGCGACGGATACACATTGTTCGGCATGCACCGCGCGGACATGGTGAACCTGCTGGTCTCCTGTCTTCCGGGCGACGCGTTGCACCTCAATCACCGGTGTGTGGCGTTCACGCAGGAAAACGACCGTGCCGTGGTGACGTTCGAGAGCGGGGAGAAAGCCGAGGGCGATGTCGTGGTCGGCGCCGACGGCATCCATTCGGTGCTGCAGCAGTATGTCGTGGAGCCCCGCGGCCCGGTGTTCTCCGGCCTTGCGGCATACCGTGGTGTGTTACTCGCGGAGCGGGTGCCCGACTGGCCCGAGGGCGCTGTGCGGTTCTGGAACGATGGCACCAAGACCCTGCTCGTCTACCCCGTGCGCGGGGGTGAGCTGCTGAATTTCGTGGCATTTACGGTGGCCGATGAGCAGATGCGTGAGTCCTGGTCGGCGCCGGGTGACCCACGGAAGCTGGCCGCCGCTTTCGGCGACGGCTGGGATTCGCTGGCCCGCAAGGTCATCTCGCAGGTCGACGCGACCTTCCGGTGGGGCGTCTACGACCGGGAATCACTGCGGCAATGGTCGCAAGGGCGGCTGGCGCTGCTCGGCGACGCGGCCCATTCGATGCTGCCGTATATGGGGCAGGGAGCCAACCAGGCCATTGAGGACGGGATGGGGCTGGCCACGCTGCTGGAGGGGGTGAGTACCGCCGACGTGCCTCATGTCCTGGTCCGCTACCAGACGCTGCGGCGCGATCGTGCGGCCCGGTTCCAGCAGGGCTCCCGGTTCAACGTGGAACTCATGGCTGCGGGCAAAGCGCCGATCCTCGGCATGCCTTGGATGTACGACTACGACGTCGAGGCTGAGGCCCGCACCCTTCGGTGAGGCCGGAGCAGCGGCCGGATGACCGCCATCGCCGACCTTCCCTGTGCCGGGCCCGACACCACGCTCTCCGAGGCCAACGCCCGGCTGTGGGACGAACGGCTCGACTGCCTCCCGATGCTCGACGCCGAGGGCCACCTGCAGCATCTGGTTTTCCGATCCGACTACACCGACAACAAGCGCTTCCCGAACCAGGTTGTGGATGCCGCCAAGCGCCTGCGTGTGGGCGCGGGCGTCAACACCCCTGACTACCAAGAGCGTGTCCCGGCCCTGCTGGAGGCAGGCGCGGACGTGCTGTGCTTCGACTCCTCCGACGGGTACAGCGACTGGCAGGCACAGGCACTGACCTGGCTGAAGAAGCACTATCCGGAGATCCCGGTCGGTGGCGGCAACGTGGTCGACGGCGAGGCGTTCACCTTCCTCGCCGAGGCGGGGGCGGACTTCGTCAGGCGGCGGCTCCATCTGCATCACCCGCGACCAGAAGGGCATCGGCCGCGGCCAGGCCAGCGCAGTGCTCGACGTCGCTGCGGCTCGGGACGCCTTCCGTGAGCGCACCGGCGAGTACGTGCCGATCTGTTCTGACGGCGGGCTCGTGCACGACTACCACGTGGCCCTGGCTCTGGCGATGGGAGCCGACTTCGTCATGATGGGGCGATATTTCGCGCGCTTCGACCAGGCAGCCGGCGCGAGGTTGCCCACCCGCGACGGCTTCGTCAAGGAGTACTGGGGCGAAGGATCGAACCGTGCCCGCAACTGGCAACGCTACGGCCAGGGAGGTCAGGGACTGGTCTTCGAGGAAGGCGTCGACGGCTACGTCCCCTACGCCGGTGACCTCAACGAAGGGCTCGCCCTGACCATCACCAAGCTCAAGACCACGATGGTCTCCTGCGGCTCCACCACCCTGCCGGAGTTCCAGTCCACCGCCCGGCTCACTCCGGTCTCGGAGCAGAGCTTCCAGGAGAGGAGTAATTGTCAAGAGTTGTGGAACGCCGGGGAGCATCTATCCGCGTTGCTCCCACGCGGTCCGGGTGAGCTCGTACTCGACGTCGCCGTGCTCCGAGCCCGGGATCGGTTCCGGCCAGTCCCCGGCGAAGCTCCGTAGGAAGGACAGGCCGGACTTCTCCATCACTCGGCGGGAGCCAGTGTTAACCGCCATGGTCTGCGCGATGACCCGCTTCACCCCGAGCTCCGTGAACCCCTTGTTGATCAGGGCCCGTGATCCCTCGGTGGCGTAGCCGCGGCCCCAGGCGTACTTGCGGAGCCGGTAGCCGAGTTCGACCTCGTCGCGGCTGTGCTCGTCCCGCGGCCGGAACTCGAACCAGCCCAGGAACGCCCCGGTGGCCTTATCCTGTGTGGCCCAGTAGCCGCAGGTCCCGGTGCCCGGGTAGTCGCGCAGGAGCCGCGGCAGGGTGTACTCCCGGATCGTCTCGGGGCTGGCCGGCTTCCCGCCGTTGATGAAGCGCATGACCTCGGGGTCGTCGTTGAGGGCGAACAGGTCGTCGGCGTCGGCCTCGGTGAATGCGCGCAGCACGAGCCGGCCGGTCTCCAGGAAGATATGCATGCCGCGATCTTCACCACCGTCGGCCGGGGGCGCTACCGGTTTCAGGAGGGGCTGGTGACGGAGTGCCGGTTCACGCAGCGCAGGCTTCTGGGCGTTCGATCAGTTGTCCGCGTTCGAAGCGGGCTCCGGCTCGGACGAGGGCGACGAGATGGGGTGCGTTCACCGCCCGCCAGCGGGCCTGGGCGGACTCGATGAGCTTGAACACCATGGCCAGGGCGGCTGCTCGGGAGCCGGCGCCCTTGGTGACCTTGGTGCGCAGCCGGGCGGTGGCGAAGGTCGACTCGATCGGATTCGTGGTCCGCAGGTGGATCCAGTGCTCGGCGGGAAAGTCGTAGAACGCCAGCAGCTCGGCCTCATCTTCGGTGATCTTCTTGACCGCCTTGGGGAACTTCGCGCCGTACTGCCGGGCGAAGGTCTTGACCGCATCGGCGGCGTGGTCGCGGTCCTCGGCGTCGTAGATGTCGGCGGTCGCCCGCTTGGCCGCAGGCTGCGCGGGCTTTGGAAGGCTGTCGAGGACGTTGGCGGTTTTGTGAACCCGGCACCTTTGATGACGGGTGTCGGGGAAGACCTCGCTGGTCGCGTTCCAGAAGCCCAGGGCGCCGTCCCCGACGGCAAGGACCGGGGCGCGCAGCGGGGGCGGGCGCAGTCGCGCAGCAGCCCGGCCCAGGCTTCGGCCGACTCGCGGTAGCCGTCGGTCATCGCGATGAGCTCCTTGGTGCCGTCGGTGCGCACGCCCATCAGCACCAGCACCGAAGCCTTCGCCTCGTCCAAGCGGACGCGCAGGTGGATACCGTCCGCCCAGACGTACACGTAGACGGTGCCGGACAGGTCCCGGTCGCAGAATGCCTGGTGGTCGGCCTGCCACTGCTGGGTGAGGCGAGTGATGGTGGCCGGCGAGAGCCCGGCCGAGGAGCCGAGGAACTGCTCCAGCGCAGGCACGAAGTCTCCCGAGGACAGCCCGTGCAGGTAGAGCAACGGCAACACCTCGGAGATCTTCGGGGACTTGCGGCACCAGGGCGGCAAGATTGCCGAGGAGAACCGCTTGCGCTCCCCGGTGTCCGGATCGATCCGCTTGTCGTTGACCCGCGGGGCCTTGACCTCGACCGCCCCGGAGGCGGTGGTGACCTTGCGCGGCTGGCGGTAGCCGTTGCGCACCACGAGTCGGCGACCGGCCTCGTCGCGCTGATCGGCCAGCTCGGCTACGTAGGCGTTGACCTCCGCCTCCAGCGCAGCGGCCAGCATCCGGCGGGCCCCCTCCCGGACGATCTCGTCGATCAGCGAACCGCCGCGTGTGGTGCCGTCCTCGTTGACTACGGTGAGCACAGGGCGTCCCTTCCCGACCGACGCGGCAACGACGGTCTGCTCGGTGACCTATCGATCAATCACCCGGGAAGGTACGCCCTTGCGCGCCTCCCCCGGCTGATCCACAGGTCTTGGGCATTGCTCCCAGGAGAGCCACGCCAACGTCACCCTGCGGGACGCCCCACCGACACTCGCCTGAGAAGCTGCCGGCTGTGTCAGTTTCTGAGGACTCTGGTTCACTTCGCGTGGTTCGCGTACGCAGGGTGACTGCTTCTTTGGTGTCGGCTGAGTTCAACGCAGTACCGGAACCGCATGCCAGAACGGCCCCAGCGCGTGGCTGGCGCGCGGGACACCAGCCGAAAACAGCGGTGGCCGGTCAACAGGCCGGCCAGATACCCACCCTGTGGCGGGGAACGTCGAGCGTGGCAGCACGAGTCGTGCCGACGGTGCGCGGAGCTCGGTGCCGAAGCACAGGAACGGGGTGGACTTCTCCCACTCGTCCGGCGAGGCGAAGTCAGGTAGGGGGCGAGTCGCGGTCGCCTTCTTCTTGGGGACCGGGTCGGCCGAGCCGGTGGTCGAGTGCGGCACCGACATCGGGGCAGTTCGTGCGGATGACGTCGAGGAAGGCGTTCAGTGCCGGGGAACGGTCCCGGGCACGGAAGGACAGGAACAGATCGGGCAGAGGCGTGCGCGGGGTCACCTCGCAGAACCACGTGCCCCGTCGTGGGGCCGTCAGCATGCGGGAGGGGCCCAGACCCACGCCTACACCACATGCGGCGAGGCCGATGATGGTGTGGATGTCCCTCGCGACGGTCGCGCCGGAGAGCGCCGGGGAGCCCTTGCCCAGGAGGGTCCGCAGCCCGGTGACGACGGCAGGCTCGTCCTCCCCTGGCGCTACGATCAGCGGCTGTCGCCGCAGCTGGTCCACGTCCACCGACGGCTGACCCGCGTATGGGTGCGTGCTGCTCACGACCGCGACCAGGTGGTCGTGTCCGATCGGGACCGATACCAACTGCTCGGCCCCGATGCCCCGTGGCCGGCCGAGGCCGATCGCCACGTCCAGTTCGCCGGCGACGAGTGCGGCCGTGCTGCGGTTGGTCGCCATCTCGTGCAGTTCCAGCCGCACGTCGGGCCGTTCGCGGCCGAACCGGCCGAGGACGTCCGGCAGGGGTTCGAGCAGCGCCGAGGCGATGAACCCCAGGCGCAGCCGTCCCGTCTCGCCGCGTGCCGCCCTGGCCGCGTCGACCGAGGCCGCCGCGATCTCGTCGAGCGCCCTGCGCGCCCGGGAGAGGAAGGCCGCGCCCGCAGCCGTCGGAAACACCCCCCGGCGGGTGCGGTCGAACAAGCGGGCGCCCACTTCCCGTTCGAGGTCGGCGATCTGCTTGGACAGCGGAGGCTGCGCGATGCCCAGCGCACCGGCCGCCCGGCCGAAGTGTTCGTGTTCGGCGAGGGCCAATGCGTACCTCAGGTGCCGCGCCTCCATGTCAGCCTCTCAGTCATATCTCGCATATATCGAAGACCAGCTTGTCAGATCTTTCGCTGGATGATCGGGGCCGGGTCGCGTGGGATGCGGTCATGACTGATTCTTCCTCCCCAGGCACCGTCTTCGTCTTCGTGCACGGGGCCTGGCACGGCTCAGGGCAGTGGGCGGCTACGCAGCGCGCACTCGCCGCACTCGGTGCCGCGAGCATGGCCGTCGACCTGCCGGGGCACGGCTTCGATGCACCGCTGCCCAGCGGATACCTCCAGCCGGGCCAGCCGGGCCTGCTGACCGAGAAGTCCGCGCTCGCCACCGTGACGATGGACGACAGCGCCGAGGCCGTGCTGGACACGCTGCGCCAGGCCCGCCACCACCGTCGTGTCGTGCTCGTCGCGCACAGTGCGGGCGGCGGGCCCGCGTCACTGGCCGCCGAGCGGGCACCCGAACTCGTCGACGAGATCGTCTACCTCTCCGCCTTCGTGCCCGCCGGACGGCCCCGGTTCTTCGACTACCTCGGCTCGCCCGAGAACGCCACGGCACGGGGCCAGAGCCTCAACCTCGGCGACCCCGGGGAACTGGGCGCCGTGCGGATCAACCCGCTCTCGCAGGACCCCGCCTACGTGGAGGAACTGCGGCAGACCCACTACCACGACACCCCCCTGGACCGCTTCGACCGCTGGCGCTCGGCACTGAGCCCCGATCTGCCGCTGGCGATCCCCACCACCCCGGTCATCGTGACTCCGCAACGGTGGGGGCGCGTCCCGCGGACTTTCCTGCGCTGCGCGGACGACCGGGCGCTGCCGACGGCCGTGCAGGATCTGATGATCGCGGAAGCCGACCGGGCCGTGCCCGGCAACCCGTTCACCGTGCGCACCCTGCCGGGCAGCCACAGTCCGTTCGCCGCCCGGCCCCGTGAGCTCGCCGTGGCTCTGCTGCCGTGAGCAGCGGACGCCTCGTGCTGCCGGTGGTGCTCAGCGCCACTTTCGTGCAGCTGCTCAACGTCACTGTCGCCCAGGTGGCTGCTCCGGCGATCCAGGCCGGTCTGGGCGCCGGTCCGGGCGCCGTGCAACTGGTCCTCGCCGGATACACCCTGACGTACGCGTGCCTGCTCATCCCCGCCGCGCGGCTGGGCGACCGGTACGGCTACCGCCGGCTGTTCGTGGCGGGCACCGTGGTCTTCACCGCGGGCTCGGTGGCCGGAGCGTGTGCCCCCGACGCCGCGTCGCTGATCACGGCCCGGCTGGTGCAGGGCGCGGGCAGCGGCCTGGTCGCCCCCCAGGTCCTGTCGCTCATCCAGGCCGCCACCCCCGCGGCACGCCGGCCGCGAGCACTCGGCCTGTACGGCGCCACCATGGCCGTCGCATCACTGGCCGGGCCGCTGATCGGCGGCCTCGTCCTCAGTGCCGACCTCTTCGGCCTCGGCTGGCGGCCGGTGATGCTCCTCACCGTGCCGGTGGCGCTCGCCTCGCTGGCAGGAGCGACCACGCTGCCCCGCACCCGCGGGGCGGACGGACTCAGCGTCGACAAGCTGGGTGCGCTGCTGGTCACCATCGGAGCCGGCGCGCTGGTCCTGCCCCTGGCGCTGGGGCGGGAAGCAGGCTGGCCCTGGTGGACATGGGCGGGTTTCGCCGTGGCTGTGGCCGCCCTCGGCCACTTCGTCCGGAGCCTCCCGCACCGGCCTGACCCGCTGATCCATCCCGCGGTGCTGCGTGACCGGTCGGCACGCAGGGGCACACTGCTGGTGTTCGCGTTCAACACAGGGGTGCCCTCCTTCACCTACCTGCTCTTCCTCCACCTTCAGTCCGCCGTCGGGTACTCGGCGTTGTCAGCCGCACTGACCTCGGCACCGTTCGCCGCCGCCGCCGTTCTGGGCAGCAGAGCCGCGCCCGCTCTCACCCGCCGTCACGGGCCGACGGTGCTCACCGTCGCGTCGCTGGTGCTGGCCGGGATGTGCCTGGCACTGGCTCCGCTCGTCGCCTCGCCGTCGGGACGCCGGGCGGCACTCCCCGTGCTGGCCGTCGGCGGAGCCGCGTTCGGCGCTTTCACCGCGTCGGTGTTCACCCTGGTCCTCGCCGAGGTGCACGGCCCCGCCGCCGGTTCGGTCTCCGGACTGCTGCCCACAGCACAGCAGCTCGGCGGATCCATCGGAGTGACCGCGGCCGGACTCGCCTACTACGCCCCCGCCACCGATGCGGACACCGCGTTCCGGCACGCCATGCTCTACCAGGTCGCCGCCTTCACGATTACCGCGCTGATCAGCCTCCGGCTCCGCGACCGGCCTGGCGTCGAGCCCGTGCACGGCCACAGCAGTCACAGCGGGAGGGCACGTAGGTGAGACGCGCGGCTGAGCTTCCGGCAACGGCGTCTCTCTTCCTGCCCCAGTTGAGGGGACAAGCGGCGAGTGACATCAAAAGCCATCGCGATTGCTCATGCCGAGATGGGCACATTGACTCCCCAAGACATCGCGAAACGACATCCCCTGAGAGGCTCTGGTCCACTTCGTGTGGTGCGGTGACGTTCGGTCACGCTAGTAGGACGCGTTTGCGGAGAAGTTCGAATTCTGCGCGGCCGAATATCTGGCGCTTGAGCATCTTGATCCTGTGACATGGCCC
>NZ_JAJCXB010000062.1 GCF_020564935.1 Streptomyces pinistramenti | reverse complement strand
TTCCTGCCCCGCAACGACACCGGCAACAACGGCCGGACGAACTCCCACTCCGCATCAGACAGTTCATGGCGACGTATCACCCCACCATGATCCACCACGCGAGATCATTTGAAGACACCGCCTAGGGGAGGGGGTGGGGGGTGGTCAGGTGCGCGGGCGGGGGAAGAGGGTGAGCTTCGTGCCGGGAGAGGGCGCGGGACGCGGCCGGGGCGGCGGCTGTCAGGCGGGCGGCGAGGGCGGTGGGGCCGAGGCGTACGGCCTGTACGTCGTCCATGTCGAGATCGCCGAGGCCGCGCAGGGTGGCGGCCAGGGCGTCGGCGACGGCGGTTTCCTCGTCCGCCGGGACCGGGCGTTCGCCGGGCCCGCGGCCTGTACGGCCCGGCGCACCAGCTTCGCGGCGAGCTTGTGCAGGTCCTCGTCGGTCAGGGTGCGCTTCTCGCCGCGGAAGGACACCAGGCCGGATATCCGTACCGGGCCTGTGACCAGGCGGCGCCCGGCCCCTCCTGGACGAAGAGCTTCCTGACGAGCGGCGCGATCACGGCTGAGGCGAGGCGGACGCCTGCTGCTGACGGATCCATGGGTGCCGGACCGGCTCTTCCCCGTTGACGGCTCCGAGGGGTCAGGCCAGGGCGCACACTCGGGGCCCGGGGCGGATTCCGGGGCATCGGACAGTGCCGTGACCCTGGCGGTGCGGGCATTTATCGTCCTGCGGGTAATCCCGGTCACAGAATCCGAGTAACCCCGGTCACAAAGGCCCTTGGTCCCGAAACGGACACTCCAAAGACCCACGAAAGGGCTTTGGATCTTATGCGTCGGTGACTTGTCGCACAGGCCGATCGGGGCCTACTAGATGCTTTAGGGGAATTGCCAGGGGGGAGTGCGGGACCTTTGCCTCTGGGGGGTGGAGGGCCTGCGGCAGGTGTGGTGCGGGGTGTCGGGGCGGCGCTGTGCGAATGTGGATATTGCCTGGTCAGTGATGGTTCAGGGGGTGCCTGCTCGGGGTCGGGATAGTGGGTTTTGGGGGTTTGGTCTGGTATGGGTGTGGGGAGCGCAAGGGGCTCAATTCCCCGGCTTCCGGTACGGCTCGGAGTAGTAGAAGGGGGCCTTGGCGGGGCGGCGATGGCGGGTTACCAAGGAATGGCGATGCCGGTCCGCAGCCGGATCGCATTCCTTTCCCGTTCCTTTTCGGAGATGCAACCCGCATGTCGAAGTTCGCCGCGTTCCGCAATTCCAAGAAGTCCGCTCTCCGGTCCCGCACCTTCGTGGTCGCGGCCGGTCTCGGTGCCACCGTCGCCCTCGGCGCGGGTGTCGCCAACGCCGCGGACTCCGGCCTCACCGGCCTCACGTCGCACGTCGGCTCCACGGTCACCGCGCAGGCCGACGCCCAGGTGAAGGCGGCGCAGACCGCCAAGCAGGCCGCCGTGAAGAAGGCCAACGCCTGGGTCAAGCCGGTCGACAAGTACACGATGGGCGAGCCCTTCGGCATCGCCGGCAGCCACTGGTCGCACAACCACAGTGGTCAGGACTTCGTCGTCCCGACCGGCACCCCGGTCAAGGCCGTGCACCACGGCACCGTCGTCAAGGCCGGCCCGAACGGCGGCGGCGACGGCCCCGCGTACGGCAACGCCATCGTGATCAAGCACGACAACGGCACGTACACGCAGTACGCGCACCTGTCACAGATCCAGGTCCAGGTCGGTCAGCAGGTCTCGACCGGCAAGCAGATCGGCCTGTCCGGCAGCACCGGCAACTCGACAGGCCCGCACCTGCACTTCGAGGTCCGCACCGGCCCCAACTACGGGTCGGGCATCGAGCCGACCGGATTCCTGCGGGCTCACGGCGACTCCGTCTGAGCTGAGTCCGGCCGGGCTGGCCGGCGGCTCGGCGGGTTGGCCGCCGTGACCAGTTCTGTGGCGACCTCAAGGATGGCCTTGCGCTTCTCCTCGGGGTCGCCCTTCACGTTCTGCATGGCGAACATGCCCGCGTGCATCGAGAAGAGCGCCGTCAGGCAGCGCACCTGGTCGATCATCTCCGCGTCCGGCTCCTTGAGCAGCGCGAAGAGGGAGAGCACCCGCTGTTTGAAGGTTTCGCCGATGCTCAGGTCCCGTACGGCGGCCTGATTTTCCTGCATGAAGCGGAACAGCGGTTCCGCGCTGCGCAGCGACTCGCTGTAGCGGCGGAGCACCTCGTTCTTGGTCTCCAGGGTGCGCGGCTGCTCCTCGGCCCAGGCCACCAGGTCGTCGATCGGCGCCGCGAGGTCCTGGAAGAGGCTGATGACGATGTCTTCCTTGGTCTTGAAGTGGTAGTAGAGCGCCGCCTTGGTGACGTCCAGCTTCTCGGCGATCTCCCGGAGCGACGTCTTCTCGTAGCCGTGTTCGGAGAACAGCTTCAGAGCGACGTCCTGGATGCGCTGGCGGGTGTTGCTCCTGCGCGCCTGCGGTGTGCTCACGGTGCTCTCCTGCGTAGTGGGGGCGGCGGGGCGGGCACGCCGAATT
Organism: Streptomyces pinistramenti; assembly: GCF_020564935.1. Classification (GTDB taxonomy): domain Bacteria; phylum Actinomycetota; class Actinomycetes; order Streptomycetales; family Streptomycetaceae; genus Streptomyces; species Streptomyces pinistramenti. The sequence continues at coordinate 36,542 of NZ_JAJCXB010000062.1, read as the reverse complement.
AACTTACTTGACGCCCGGCTAGTTGGCGGCCTACCTTTCCTTACTGTACTGAACTAGCCGGGCGGCAAGTAAGTGGGAGTGATGTGGGGATGTCGCAGAAAGCGACCCCAGCGGGGGAAAAACCTGATGTGGCGCAGGACGGGGGCAAGCAGCCCGCCAGTGTGCGGGTGGTGCTGTTCGCGCTGATGATCGCGATGCTGCTCGCGATGCTGGACAACATGATCGTCGGCACCGCGATGCCGACCATCGTCGGCGAACTGGGCGGTCTTGAGCACCTGTCCTGGGTGGTCACCGCGTACACCCTCGCCACCGCGGCCTCCACCCCGATCTGGGGCAAGCTGGGCGACATGTACGGACGCAAGGGCGTCTTCCTGTCGTCCATCGTCCTGTTCCTGATCGGCTCCGCGCTGTCCGGAATGGCCCAGGACATGGGGCAGCTGATCGGCTTCCGCGCCGTTCAGGGCCTGGGCGCGGGCGGTCTGATGGTCGGCGTCATGGCGATCATCGGCGACCTGATTCCGCCGCGAGAGCGCGGCAAGTACCAGGGCATGATGGCCGGCGTCATGGCCGTCGCGATGATCGGCGGGCCGCTGGTCGGCGGCACCATCACCGACCACCTCGGCTGGCGCTGGAGCTTCTACATCAACCTTCCGCTGGGCGCCATCGCGCTGGTCATGGTGACCGCGGTGCTGCACCTGCCGAAGAAGCGCGCGCAGACCCGGATCGACTACGTCGGCGCTCTCCTGCTCACCGTCGGCATCACCTCGCTGGTGCTGATCACCACCTGGGGCGGGACCGAGTACGACTGGCTGTCGTCGCAGATCATCGGGCTCGGAGCGCTCGGCGTCGTCGCCATCGGGCTGTTCCTCGTCGTGGAGATGAAGGTCAGCGAGCCGGTGCTGCCGCTGCACATCTTCCGCAACGGCAACTTCTCGCTGGTCACCCTCATCGGCTTCCTCGTCGGCTTCGTGATGTTCGGCTCGATGACGTTCCTGCCGCTGTTCCAGCAGACCGTGCAGGGCGCGTCGGCCACCAACTCCGGCCTGCTGCTGCTGCCGATGCTGCTGGCGATGATGGCGGTGTCGCTGTTCGCGGGCCGGGTCACCACCTCGACCGGCAAGTACAAGATCTTCGTGGTGGTCGGCGGCGGCCTGATCACCGCGGGCCTGGCGCTGCTGTCCCTGATGGACACCGACACCACCCGCTTCACCTCGGGTCTCTACATGGCGGTGCTCGGCGCCGGCATGGGCTTCCTGATGCAGACGACGATGCTGATCGCGCAGAACAGCGTCGAGATGAAGGACATGGGCGTGGGCTCGTCGTCCGCCACCCTGTTCCGGACGATCGGCGGCTCCTTCGGCGTCGCGATCTTCGGGGCGATCTTCACGCAGCAGGTGCAGAGCACGATGAGCGAGCGGCTCGGCTCGGCCGGCGGCAAGCTGTCGTCCGGCGGCGCCGCCCAGCTCGACCCGAAGGGGCTGGCCCAGCTGCCGGCCGCGGTCCGTGACGCCTACACGCACGCGGTCGCCAGCGGCACCCACCACGTCTTCCTGTGGGGCGCCGCGGTCAGCATCATCGGCTTCGCCGCGGCCTGGTTCCTCAAGGAGATCCCGCTGCGCGGCGGCCCCACGCCGACCGAGAACAAGGAGGGTGGGGACGCTCCGGAGGCGCGGGTAGCGGTGGCAGAGGCCGTCTGACCCGAGTCGACCGTTCTCGGTACGGAAGCGGCCCCCGGTGTTCGGGGGCCGCTTTTCCGTGCGCTGATTCCGTGTGCTGCCGGACTGCGGGTCAACTCCCGGAGAGCCCGCCGTCCTTGACGGCCGAGATGAACGTGGACCAGCCGGCCGCCGGGAAGACGAGCGCCGGGCCGTGCGGGGCCTTGCTGTCGCGGACGGGGACGAGGCCGGGGAGGTCGTCGCGGACCTCCAGGCATTCGCCGCCTTCAGCGTTGCTGTAGCTGCTCTTGCGCCAGTGGACGTCACTCAAGTCGAGTGTTGTGACTGCCATTTCGGAACTCCTCTGCCGCCTTCTCGATCCGGGCCAGGGACGCCGTAGGGGACAGCGCGGCGGCCCGAAGCAGATCGTACGACCTTCGGTAGTCCCTCACGAGCGGCGGATAGTCGATGGTTTGGCCGCTGTGATCGCCCTCCATGTAGACGAGTGGTGGGGCGTCCGGGAAGGTCATGATCCTCAGCAGCCCCATCATGAGGGTGTGGTCGCCCTCCGATTCAGGGAGGATCTGCACAACACCCTTGCTGGACCGCATCACTTGGGCGATGTGTTCAAGCTGCTCGGCCATCTCCTTCGGCGTGAGCAGCGGTCGGCGAACCAATGACTCGTCCAGCACCGCCCAGAACGTGGCCCGGTCGGGTTGCTTCCAGAACTCGGCACGCGCCATCCGCGCACGGACGCGTTTCTCGATGGTCTCGGGAGAGACCCACCATGCCGCGGATTTCGCGATCTTCGTGGCGTACGCCTTGGTCTGGAGCAGCCCCGGCACGAGGAAGGGGGCCCACTCCTCAATCGTCGCGGCGGACTTCTCCAGCTCTGGGATGCTCGCGAAGTAGGTCGGATGCCCGACCAACCGCGCCTTCTGCACCGCCGTGCAATGCCGCTCGAAGAAGCCGTTCGTGCCGAGCTTCTTGTCGACGTGGACGGCGAGATCCTTCGGCATGCCGCGTTCGCCGCGTTCGATCTGGCTGAGGAAGGACAGGCCCCGGAAGCTGCCTTCCACCAACTGCTCCAGGGTCAAGCCCGCTTGCTCCCGCTGGAAGCGCAACTCGGCGCCGTAGAAGCACGGGACGCTCACCGACGCGTCGGTGTCCTTGCGAGGAGGCACAACTCACCGCCACTCATTGCGGGTTGCCCGCTGCAACCCCGTTCCCGGCCACGTTACGCCGCCCGGCAGCGCTGTGTGAGAGATGCGTCACGATGCGTAGCGCAGATGCGGGTGCGCAACGCGGCGGGCCGTTGTCAGTGGTGCATGTCAGCATCGAGATGTGACCGCGCTCACGACGGGCGGCGGGCGAGCGGTGACGCACGGCAGGAGGAGAGAGTCATGATCAAAGGTCTCGCGATCAGCACCGTCTGGGTGCTCGACCAGGATCGCGCCAAGGAGTTCTACACCGAGAAGCTCGGGCTCGAAGTCCGTACGGACATGCGAATGGGCGGCGAGCAGGGCATGCGCTGGCTGACGGTGGGGGCCAAGGATCAGCCGGGGGTGGAGCTGACGCTGATGGTGCCGGGCGGGGCGGGTATGGACGCGGAGTCCGCCGAGGCGTTGAAGGGGCTGGTGCGCAAGGGGCTGCTGGGGGCGGGTGTCCTGACGACCGATGATGCGTATGCCGAGTACGCCACGCTCAAGGGCCGGGGTGTGGAGTTCCTTCAGGAACCGCAGGCACGGCCGTACGGCATCGAGGCGATATTCCGCGACGACTCGGGCAACTGGTTCTCGCTGACGCAGCCGAGCGAGCAGCTCGATCTGGACAAGGAATGGGGGGAGTGCGTGGACGGGGAGGCGAGCTGAGGCGGGGCGCGCGGGCCGCCGGTGGCCGTGGCCGAAATCGAGGGCTCGGAGCTGTCTGAAATTAGGCAATGAACGGGCAAAAGTGCCTGGTAATGTCGCCAGTTCGTCTCTTTCAGCCTAATTCGAGGACTGCGCATGACCGTGCCCACTCCGCCCGACGACCAGAAGCCCGGCGGTCAGATACCTGACGGTCAGCAGCCTGGCGAGCAGGCAGCGGGGGACTACAACCCGTGGAGCCCGCCGCCGCCCGGATCGGCTCCTGTCGGCCAGGAGCCCTACCCGATGCCGATGGCGCCGGTCTGGGCGCCGCAGCCGCGCAACGGCATGGGCATCGCCGCCCTGGTGCTCGGCATCATCAGCGTCGTGCTCGGCCTGTTCATCATCCTGTTCTGGATGTCCTGGCTGCCGGCCCTGCTGGCGCTGATATTCGGCTTCGTCGGGCTGAGCCAGGTGCGCAGGGGCCTGGCGACGAACAAGGGCATGGCGGTGACCGGTGTGGTCCTGGGCGCGGTCGGGTTGGTGGCCGCGGTCGGGGGCGGGGTCTTCAGCGCCATAGTGGTGGACAAGGTCGTCGACGACGCGCGGACGAAGGTCGAGGAGGCGGAAGCCTCCGCGTCGGCCGAGGCGGAGTCCGAGGCGGCGGCGGAAGCGGCCCGGCATCTGTCGTTCGGCAAGCCGTACACCTTCGACGGCGGTCTGAAGGTCACGGTCGCCAAGCCGGAGCCGTTCACCCCGGACGCCTTCGCTCACGGGCACGCCAAGGGCAACAAGGCGATCGAGGTGACGGTCACGGTCGTCAACACCGGCCGCGAGCGGGTCGCGGTCGAGACCGGGCTGCCCGATGTCAACGACGCCGACGGAGCCTCGGCGTCACTGGTGATCGACGGAAGCGGACGGCAGAAGGTCATCACCGGCTACCTCCTCCCCGGCAGGACGGCCGTCGGGAAGTACGCCTTCTCGCTGCCGCCCGGTGCCGCCGACAAGGCCGAGGTCGAGTTCAGCCCCGACGCCGCCCGGTGGGACGACGCCTACTGGAGCGGCTCCCTCAACGGAAAGGGCGCCGACGACAAGGGGACCGGCGGAAAGGGCGCCGACGGGGAGCCCGCCGGGCCGGCCGCCCAGCAGGTCAGCGGTCCGGCAGGTGGATGACGGGGAAGCTGCCGGTGGCCGTCGGCGCATTTTCCGGCAGCCACAGGACGGAGACGGCGCCGGTCGATCCTTCGGCGATCTCGTCGGCGTTGCGGAAGGTCAGGCGGGCGCCGAGGACGCGCGCCTGACCGGCGGCGATGGTCAGGCCCAGGCCGTGGCCGCGGCCTGACCGGTCGCTGCTGCCGGTCCGGAAGCGGCTCGGACCCTCGCGCAGCAGCGCCTCGGGGAAGCCGCTGCCGTGGTCGCGCACCCGGACCACCCGGCCTTCGACGGTCACCTCGATCGGCGGCCTGCCGTGCCGGGTGGCGTTGGCGATGAGGTTGCCGAGGATGCGCTCCAGGCGGCGCGGGTCGGTGGTGACCTCGGCGTCGCGGACGATCTCGACGCTGACGTCGGCGTTCAGGGCCCGTACCCGGCGGCTGACGAATTCGCCGAGGGCGACGTCCTGGAGTTCGGCGCGCTCCGCGTAGCCGTCCAGGCGGGCCACTTCCAGGACGTCCTCGACGAGGGTGCGCAGTGCCTGCGCCCGGTCGCGTACGAGTTCGGTGGGGCGGCCCGGCGGCAGCAGTTCGGCCGCGGTGAGCAGTCCGGTGACGGGGGTGCGCAGCTCGTGCGCGATGTCGGCGGTGACCCGGCGCTCCGCCTCGATGCGCTGCTGGAGCGCGTCGGACATGGCGTCGACGGCCCAGGCCAGGTCGTCCGTCTCGTCCCGGATCCGGCCGCCGACCTCGTCGCGGATCCGGACGGACGTGTCGCCGTCGGCGAGCTTCCCGGCGGCGGCCGCCGCCTTGCGCAGCCGCTGGGAGAGCCGGCCGCCGACCAGTACGCCCAGCGCGCAGCCGCCGCCGACGACGGCGGCCGACCCGATGATCAGCGCCTGGTCCAGGTCGTCGAGGACGGCGAACCGGTCGGGGAAACGGTTGTGTATCGACAGCACCCGGTCGTTGCCGATCGGGGCTGCGGCCCAGACCTCGGGGGCGGTTTCCCCGGTGTCCTGGAGATAGGTGGCGCGCTTGTAGCCGGTGACTTCCTTGCGCAGTGCGGGCGGCAGCGCGGGATCGTCGATCTTCGCGCCGAACTGCAGCCGGCCGGTCGATTCGAAGATCCGCTGGACGATGTCCAGCCGGTCGACCTGCACGTCCCGGCTGTTGTCGAGCATCGAGACCCGGGCTGCGTTGTGCACGACAATGCTCAGCGCGATGGCGACCAGTGCTCCGACGAGCGCGATGGCGGCGCTGAGCTTCCACCTCAGACCCGTGCGCAGGGCCAGCCTGACCACGGGGCCCGTCAGCCTCTCAGCTTGTAGCCGAAGCCGCGGACCGTCTCGATGCGGTCCTGGCCGATCTTGCCGCGCAGCCGCTGGACGTGGACGTCGACGACCCGGGTGTCACCGCCCCAGCCGTAGTCCCACACCCGCTCCAGCAGCCGGTCGCGGGAGAGGACCGTGCCCGGTGCGTCGGAGAACTCCAGCAGCAGGCGCATCTCGGTCGGCGTGAGCGCGACCGGCTGACCGCTCTTGCGGACCTCCATGCCCTCGGTGTCCACCTCAAGATCGCCGAAGCGCAATATCGCCTCGGCGGGCTCCGGCGCGTCGGGCGTGCGGGCGCCCGCGCCGTTGGGCCCGCTGGCGTGCCCGAAGCGGCGCAGCACGGCGCGGATCCGGGCGACCAGCACCGCGCCGTCGAACGGCTTGGTGACGTAGTCGTCGGCGCCGGCCTCCAGGCCGAGCACCACGTCGATGGAGTCGGCGCGCGCCGACAGCATGATCACCGGCACCGTCGACTCGTCACGGATCCGGCGGCACAGGCTGACGCCGTCCAGTCCCGGCACCATGACGTCGAGCAGCGCGATATCGGGCCGGTCGGCGCGGAACGCCTCCAGGCCCGCGAGCCCGTCGGGCATCGCGGTGACCACGAAACCGTCCCGCTCCAGGGCGAGTTGGGTGGCCTCGCGGATGACGTCGTCGTCCTCGACGAAGAGCACATGGGTGTCGGCCATGCGGTTGTCTCAACCCTCCGATGCGTTGCCGTCTTCGGGCTGGGTGCCGTCGACGCCGGTCTTGCTGTAGTCCGTGTGGTACCGCGCGAACTCGGTGAAGCGGTCCGTGGACCAACGGTAGGTCGTCACGTCCTCGCCGGACGGACAGCACACCTTGTCACCGGTGCCGTAGGTCTGCTTGGAGATCTCCAGGTCGCCCTTGTTGACTCCGGCGGAGACCGACGGCTGTTCGTTGCTGAACACGTTGTCATACCCATCGGTCCCGCCGTGCGCACCGCCGTCCTTGCGGTAGACGTACGAGCCGATGCCGATGGAGTCCGCGCAGGTCATGACGTTCACGATGACGTCGGGAGCCTTGCTGCCGGTCACCGACGCATAGGTCACCTCGATCGGATACTCGTCGGCGGCGCAGGGTTTGGCAAGGGTCCGCTTCACGTCCGGGCCGACCTTCGGGTCCTTCTTCAGCAGGTCCACCGCGTCGACCTTCTTGTACCCGGCGGTGCTGGACGGGCTGGGGGACGCGGTCACCGCGCCCCGGGGCGCTCCGGGAGTGGGCCCGGCCGAGCCCTCACTGCGGACGCCCCCGCCGCCGGGATTGCAGCCGGCCAGCAGCAGGCCGACGGCGGCCACCCCCGCGGTGGCCGCGCCGCCTTTGGTCAACCTGTCCATGGTCAACCTGTTCCTGGACAATCCGCTCCTGCTCACCGTGCTGCTCGCGCAGCCGCTGATCCTGCCGCTGTCTCTGTTGTGGTGGCACCGGCGGACGTCCCGACGGGTGCCGTGGCCGGTGTGCTGCTCCGTGTGGTGCGCCGTGCGGGGCGCCGTACGCCGCCCGTCAGGCCGCGCACCGCTCCTGCTCCTGCTCGCCACGCTCCAGCATCCGCGCGTCGATGTCGCGGTTCGCCAGTTCCTGACGCAGCCGGGCCAAGGCGCGGTGCAGTGTGCTCTTGACGGTACCGGTCGACATGCCGAGCGCGGCAGCGGTCTCCTCGGTGCTCATCTGCTCCCAGTGTCGCAGGACGACCACGCTGCGCTGCTTGGGAGCGAGCACGCCGAGGATGTCCATCAGGAGGGCGCGGTCGGCGCGCTGCTCGCTGCCGTCGTCGACGCTCGCGTCGGGGAGCTGCTCGGTGGGCACCTCCTCCAGCTTGCGGGCCCGCCACCACTCCGTCCGCGTATTGATCATGACGCGGCGGAGGTAGGCGTCGGCCAGCGACTTGTCGGCGATACCGTCCCAGCGGCCGTAGGTGCGGACCAGGGCCGTCTGCAGCAGATCCTGAGCGTCGACGGGGTCGGGCACCAGGCGCCGGGCGCTACGGAGCAGGGCCTCCTGCCGCGTCCGTACGTACTCTTCGAAGTCCAGTACCTTGCCGCCGCTGGTCGCCATTCCGACGCCTCCGATCCGCTTGCGCTTCCCCACGTTGACCGTGCCGGTGGTCATCTCCAGCACGAGAAGGACGCTACGGAGGGGGTGTTGCGGCGCAATGTGCGTCGGCCCCACAGGCAGTGCACGGAAAACCCTCGGTTGTGTAACAGCGGTCCGCGGGTCCTCCTCCGGACGGACGGCGGGCCCCCGCGCGTCATCCTCCGGGGGGATGACGGCCCCCGCCGGAAGGCCGACGGGCCGTTTTCCGGGGGGTGTTCGGGACATCGGGATCCGGGAACCCCGGGACGGCCCGCGCCGAACGGCAGGAGGGACGCACCCGCAGGTGCGTTCCTCCTCCTCAACCGGGGCCGGACGTGCCGCGTTACGTCAGCGGCAAACGGTAGCGGCCGCCGTGCAGCGGTTCCACCAGACCGTCGGCGACCAGCCCGTCCAGCGCGCGGGCCCGCTGCACCGGCTCGTCCCACACCGCGTCCAGGATCACCTGCGGCACCGGGTGGACCGCCTCGCGCAGCACGGCGAGCAGCTTGCCGCGCACCTGGCGGTCGGTGCCCGCATAGCTCTGGGTGCGGCGCGCCGGGCCCTCGTGCGCCGGGGATCCGGCCAGCCGCCAGGCGCACTGCGCGGCGATCGGGCAGCGTGCGCACTCCGGCCCGCGCGCCGTGCACACCAGCGCGCCCAGCTCCATCGTGGCCGCCGCCCACTTCGCCGCGACCCCCTCGTCGTCGGGCAGCAGCGCGCGGGCGAGCTTGCGCTCGGCGGCCGTGGTGGCGTTCGGCGGGTACTGGCGGCCGGCCACCGCGCGGGCGAACACCCGGCGCACATTGGTGTCGAGCACCGCGTGCCGCTGCCCGTACGCGAACGAGGCGACGGCCGCGGCGGTGTACTCGCCGACGCCGGGCAGCGCCAGCAACTGGGCGTGCTCGCGCGGTACGTCGCCGCCGTGCCGCTCCTGTATCGCCGATGCGGCGGCGTGCAGGCGCAGGGCGCGTCGCGGATAGCCGAGCCGGCCCCAGGCGCGGACGGCCTCGCCCGGCGCCTCGGCGGCCAGGTCGGCGGGGCGCGGCCAGCGGGCCAGCCACTGCTCGTACACCGGCAGCACGCGGCTGACCGGAGTCTGCTGGAGCATGAACTCGCTGACCATCACGCCCCAGGCGCCGGCCTCGGGGCGGCGCCAGGGCAGATCGCGGGCATGGGCGTCGAACCAGGCGGTGACGGGGCCGTGCAGTCCGGTCCCGTCGGTGGGCTCCGCGGCCGGTACGGCGGCGGAAGCGGGAGTGGCGGCGGTGGCAGTGGCAGCGGGGGAGACAGGCGTCGAAGTCATGGCACCGCCGATGGTGGCACGACCGGCCGCGCCCGGGAAACGCGCCGGGCCGCGCCGTTGCGCGCCCACCCGCACGCGGGACGCCCCGGTACGTACGGGTGGCCGCTTACCGGCGGTACGCGGCCGGATCGCGCGCCGCCCGGTACGGAGCCGGTGCGCGCCGCCCGCGGGCCGCGCGCGAGGATGCGACCGGGGGCGACGGGAAGCGAACGGGCGGGGAGCGGAGAGGAGTGGCACGGATGCCGGACGAGGCGAACGCGGCGGATGCAGGGGTAAAGGCCGGGAGCGGCGGCTGCCCGGCGGAGATCCAGCGGGCGCTGGCCGCGCACACGACGCTGACGCTGGCGTACGGGGACGCGGACGGGCCGCAGGCGTGTGCGGTGCTCTACGCCGCGGGCGGTGATGCGGAGGGGCCGGTGGCGTACTTCGTCACCTCGGGCACGACCCGGCACGGCAGGGCGCTGCGGCAGCCCGGTGCGCGGGTGGCGTTCACGGTGCAGCGGGACGGCCAGGAGTGGAGCGCGCTGACCGGCCTCCAGGGGCGGGGCCGCTGCCGCGTGCTGGAGGGCGCGGAGCGGGCGGCCGGCTGGGCCGCGTACGCCGGGCGGTTCCCGTTCGTCGCGGCCGACGAGCGGCTGCGCGCGGCCCTGGAGCGGACCGCGCTGTGGGAGCTGCGCCCCGACTGGCTGCGGCTGATCGACAACGGCCGGGGCTTCGGACACAAGGAGGAGTGGCGGCCGGCGACCGCCACTCCGTGAACAATCCTCTGCGCCGTGCGCAGGCGGCGCCTGGGGCGGGCGGTGGATCCGCCCTACACCGCCGCGTGCGAACCCCGCTGCGCCTCGACCAGCGGGCGCAGCGGCCCGGAGCGCATCCGCAGCACCAGCGCCGTCATCGGCCGGCGGAGCAGCAGGATGGTCAGGGCGGCGAGCACCGCGCCGAAGGCGAGGCCCGCGGCCACGTCGTGCGGGTAGTGGACGCCGACGAAGACCCGGGAGAAGCCGGTCAGCAGGGCCACCGGCACCGCGAGCCAGATCGCGGCCCGCCAGGCGATGGCGATGCCGACGGCCAGGGAGGCGGCGATCACCGAGTGGTTGCTGGGGAAGGACCAGTCGCCCTCGGGCGGACACGTCGCGATGGAGGCGGCCGCGTGCGCCACCGCACGGCAGGGCCGCTCCTCCTCCACCATGCCCTTGACGATCTCGCTCAGGACGTACGCGACGATGGTGCCGACCGGCACCAGTATGGCGAGGGCGACCGCGCGCGGGTCGCGCCGGCGGGACCGCCACCACCCCAGGATCGCCACCGCCATCAGGAGCAGAATCCCGCCTTCGGTGCCGGCGTCGGCGAAGGAATGGACCCATGCAGGGGTGCCATGCGCGAAGTCGGTGACGTCGCGATAGAGATCGGTGCTGTTCATGAGGGACGACGGTACGTAATGCCGGGCCCCTAGCGCACCTGACCGACGTCAGGAGAGTGTTTCGGCGAACACCGGGTGGGGGGCGGGTGACGTTCCGTGCCGGGTGGTGGCCGCTGGTGGGACCGCGGCGGATGGGGCGGATAGGGCGGAAGAGGCGGGGGTCGGGCCGGAATCGGGTGGGAATCGGGTCCGCGGACCCGGATCCGGGCCGATCATGGGAAAAGTTGCCGTTCTGTGCGGCGGGTACTGGCCGGTGCGCCCGGGGTTCTCTCGTAGAGTTTCCGCGTGGGATCACTGCGCAATCCGATCGGGCCGCTCCCCTCCTCCATCTACTGGCGGCGGAGGGCCGTTGCGCTGGGCATCTTCGCGCTGCTCGCCCTCCTGGTGGTGTGGCTCCTCAACTTGGGCGGGGACAGCGGCAGAACCGGCACCGAGAGCAAGGGCCACGGCGGCTCGGGGCCCGCGACGTCCATCACGCCAGGTCCCTCGTCGACCGGCCCGGCGATCAGTCAAAAGCCGGGCGGTCGCGACGAGTCGGGCAGCGGCGAAGGGGACGGCGACGGTACGGGCTCCGGCGGCGGCTCCGGCGGCGGCTCGGGTGCGGCGGGCGCGGGTTCCGGCGGTTCCGGTGGCGCGCCGATCGGCACGGGCACGGGCGGCGGCGCGGTGGCGGCCGGCGGCTCCCTCGCGAACTGCGGGGACGGCAGCACGGAGTTGGCGTTGCACAGCGTCAAGGACTCCTACCGGCCGGGCGAGAAGCCGAAGTTCGAGCTGACGGTCAAGAACTCCGCGGGCGCCGACTGCAAGGTGGACCTCGGCGGCAAGGCCGCGGTGCTCACGATCACCGACACCGCGGGCGACGACCCGGTGTGGGCATCCGACGACTGCCCCGCGGGCTCCGCAGCCGCACTCGTGAAGATCCCGGCGCACGGCTCGCTCCAGCGCACCGTCGAGTGGGACCGCCGGGCGAGCGCCCCGAAGTGCGCGACGCCGAGCGCGGCGGCGGTTCCGGCGGGCAAGTACCTGATCGAGGCGGAGGTGCCGGGGCTCTCGGCGGCCCGTACGTCGTTCGTCCTCGCCAAGGACTGAGCGGACCGGTCCGGAGCCGGTACCTCCGGTTGTTCCGCTCGTAGGGGATCCGCTCACAGCGTGCAGGGCCCCGCGATCCGGCGGCCGTGCGGCACAGTCGCGGCATGCGACTACTGATGCTGGGCGGAACGGAGTTCGTCGGCCGCACGGTCACCGAGGCGGCGCTGGCCAGGGGTTGGCAGGTGACGGTGTTCCACCGCGGGCAGCACGGCCCGCCGCCGGGTGCGACGGCGCTGCACGGCGACCGGAGCGCGGCGGCGGGGCTCGCGGCCCTCGCCACGGGCGAGTGGGACGCCGTCGTCGACACCTGGGGCGGTGCGCCGGCCGCGGTCAGGGACGCGGCACGGCTGCTGGCGGACCGGGTCGGCCGCTACGTCTACGTCTCCACCAGGTCCGTGTACCCGTTCCCGGCCGCCCCCGGCCTCGACGAGAACGGTCCGCTGGTGCCGGGCTCACCCGACGCCACCGTGGCCGACGACTACTCGCAGGCCAAGCGGGGCGGCGAAATCGCCGCCACCGAAGCCTTCGGCGACCGGGCGGTGCTGGCCCGCGCGGGGCTGATCCTCGGCCCGTACGAGAACATCGGGCGGCTGCCGTGGTGGCTGAACCGGATCGCACGCGGCGGCCCGGTCCTCGCGCCGGGCCCCCGCGACCTGCCCCTCCAGTACATCGACGCCCGCGACCTCGCGGCATGGGTGCTGGACGGCATCGGGGACGGCATCGCAGGCGGCGCGTACAACCTGGTCAGCGCGCCGGGGCACACCACGATGGGCGAACTGCTCGGCCACTGCGTGCGGGTGACCGGTGCGGACGCCGAACTGCGCTGGGCATCACCGGAAGCGGTGCAGGCCGCCGGAATCCAGCCCTGGACGGAACTGCCGGTCTGGCTGCCGCCGGGCGAGGCCCACGACACCCTGCACCGCGGCAACGTGTCGAAGGCGCTGGCCACGGGGCTGCACTGCCGGCCCGTGGGGGAGACGGTGGCGGACACCTGGCAGTGGCTGCAATCGCTCGACGGGGTGGCACCGCAGCGCCCGGACCGGCCGGCGGTCGGCCTGTCGCGGGAGAGGGAGGCGGCGTTCTGGAGGCAGGTGGATCAGGGGGGTTGGGATGGTGCGTCGTCTCCCCGGTGACCCGGCCCCGGAAACGTTCCGCCCCGGGTTCCCGTCTCAGACGTAACGTTCGAGGATTGACGACTCGGCGAGGCGGGACAGGCCCTCGCGGACCGAGCGGGCGCGGGCCTCGCCGACGCCGTCCACGGCCTGGAGGTCGTCGACGCTTGCCGCCAGCAGCTTCTGGAGGCCGCCGAAGTGGTCGACTAGGCGGTCGATGACCGCGCCGGGCAGCCGGGGGACCTTCGCCAGCAGCCGGAAGCCGCGCGGTGAGACCGCGGAGTCCAGCGTCTCGGGGGAGCCGCTGTAGCCCAGCGCGCGGGCCACGATGGGGAGTTCGAGAAGCTCGGTGTGGCTGAGGGCGTCCAGCTCGGCGAGCGCTTCGGCGACGGTGCGGGAGCGCTTGGCGGTCGGCTCGGGGACGTAGTCGCGGACGACCAGTTCGCGTTCGGGCTCGACGCCGGCGATCAGTTCGTCCAGCTGGAGGGTCAGCAGGCGGCCGTCGGTGCCCAGTTCGACGACGTATTCGGCGATTTCGGTGGCGATCCGGCGGACCATCTCCAGGCGCTGGGCCACGGCGGAGACGTCCCGCACCGTCACCAAGTCCTCGATCTCCAGGGCCGAGAGGGTGCCGGCGACCTCGTCCAGGCGGAGCTTGTAGCGCTCCAGGGTCGCCAGCGCCTGGTTGGCGCGGGAGAGGATCGCGGCCGACTCCTCCAGGACGCGGCGCTCGCCGTCGACGTACAGGGCGATCAGCCGCATGGACTGGCTGACCGAGACGACGGGGAAGCGGGCCTGGATCGAGACGCGCTGGGCGGTGCGGTGGCGGGTGCCGGTCTCCTCGGTGGGGATGGAGGCGTCCGGCACCAGCTGGACGCCGGCCCGCAGGATCTTGCTGATGTCCTTGTCGAGCACCAGCGCGCCGTCCAGCTTGCACAGTTCGCGCAGCCGGGTCGCGGTGAATTCGACGTCCAGGACGAAGCCGCCGGTGCACATCGACTCGACGGTCTTGTCGAAGCCCAGCACGATCAGCCCGCCGGTGTTGCCGCGCAGAATCCGCTCCAGGCCGTCGCGCAGGGCGGTACCGGGAGCGACCGCGCTCAGCGAGGCGCGCATCAGGGCGTCGGTGCCGGAACTCCCACCGGACCTGCCGGGAGACGATGCCCGGTCGTTGGCTGCCACTGCACTCCTCCGTCGCAAGGTCTGTCGGTCCGCAGGCCACCCGGCCCCTGCTGCGGCGGACGTACCAGGGAGCGTACGTGTGCCGGCGGCAGGACTGCGGCGTTGGGCGAGACCAGGGCAAAGTCTACCGGCGGACCTCCCTTTCCTGCGGGGGCTCTTCCGGCGGGGCCGCTTGCCGCGCCCGCTTGGGCAGGACGCGCAGCGCCTCGCCGACATCGGCGACCTCCAGGACCCGCATGCCGTCCGGGATCCGGCCCGGATCGGACGGGACCAGCGCGTGCGTGAAGCCGAGCCGGGCGGCTTCGGACAGCCTGCGCTGCACGCCGGTGACCCGCCTGACCTCGCCGGCGAGGCCGACCTCGCCGATGGCGACGAGGTTCTTCGGCAGCGGGGTGTCGCTGGCCGCGCTGGCCAGGGCGAGCGCCACCGCGAGGTCGGCGGCCGGTTCGGTGAGCTTCACGCCGCCGACCGTGGCGCTGTAGATGTCGCGCTTGCCCAGGGCGCTGATCCGGCCGCGCTGTTCCAGGACGGCGAGCATCATCGACACCCGGGAGGTCTCCAGGCCGGACGTCGTACGCCGCGGCGAGGGGATCTGCGAGTCGACGGTGAGCGCCTGGACCTCGGCGACCAGGGGGCGGCGGCCCTCCAGGGTGACGGTCAGGCAGGTACCGGGCACGGGCTCGGCGCGGCGCGTCAGGAAGAGGCCCGAGGGATCGGCGAGGCCGGTGATGCCTTCGTCGTGCAGCTCGAAGCAGCCGACCTCGTCGGTGGTGCCGTAGCGGTTCTTGACGCCGCGGACGAGGCGCAGCCTGGCGTGCCGGTCGCCCTCGAACTGGAGGACCACGTCGACGAGATGCTCCAGGAGGCGGGGCCCCGCGATGGCGCCGTCCTTGGTGACGTGGCCGACCAGGAGGGTGGCCATGCCGCGGTCCTTGGACGCCCGGATGAGGGCGCCGGCGACCTCGCGGACCTGGGCCATGCCGCCGGGCGCGCCGTCGATCTCCGGGGAGGCGACGGTCTGCACGGAGTCCAGGACGAGCAGCGAGGGCTTGACGGTGTCCAGGTGCCCGAGGACGGCGGAGAGGTCGGTCTCGGCGGCGAGATAGAGGTGGTCGTCGATCGCCCCGATGCGGTCGGCGCGCAGCCGGACCTGGCTCGCGGACTCCTCGCCCGTCACGTAGAGCGTGCGGTGGTCACTGGATGCGGCCTTGGCGGCGACGTCCAGGAGGAGGGTGGACTTGCCGACGCCGGGCTCGCCGGCCAGCAGCGCCACGGCGCCGGGGACCAGGCCGCCGCCGAGCACGCGGTCCAGCTCGGGCACGCCGGTGGTGCGCGCGGTGGCCTGCCGGCCGTCGACCTGGCCGATGGGCACCGCGGCGGTGGTGACCCTGCCGGGCGCCGTGGTCCGCACCGCGGGGGCGCCGCCGAACTCCTCGACCGTGCCCCACGCCTGGCATTCAGGACAGCGGCCGAGCCACTTCGCGGTGGTCCAGCCGCACTCGGTGCAGCGGTAGGAGGGGCGCTCCTTGGCCGACGTTTTACGGGTTGCCATGCGGCCACCGTAACCGCGGGGTGTGACAACGCGGACCGCTGCGCCGACCGGGTGGCCTGCGGAGGGCCCCGAGTGTGCCTGCCGGGAGGACCGCGTGGGCGGAACGAGTGGTTCCTGTCCCCTTTTGAGTGAGATGGCCACTCGTAAGGGTCAAATGTGTGCCCGGGGCGGGAGCACCGCTGCATCATCCGCCTACCGTCGCCGGGTGATGAGCAGGCCCGAGCACCCCACGCACACCACCGGCGCACCCCGGTCGCACGGCGCCGCACGGCGCCGCCCCGACCACGCGGCCCGCGACGACCACCACTCAAGCCCCGATCACCACACCCGCCACGGCACCCCCCAACGCCCCTACGAGCCGCATCTGGACGGGCTGTTCACGTACTGCCTGTCCGTCCTGTGCGCGCACGACGCGGCGGCCGCCGTACTCGGCGAGACCCTCGCGCTCGCCGAGCGGCAGCAGGGCAGGCAGCCAGTACCGCAGCTCTACCGCCCCTGGCTCTACGCGCTCGCCCGCTGGGCCTGCCTGCGCAGGCTCGCCGAGCCCATCGCGCCGGACGCCGAAGCGGATCCCGAGGCCGGGCGGCGCGAGCTGGCGGTCCTGGCCTGGCCCGAGGCCGCGGGCACCACACCCGAGCAGCGCGAGACGCTGGAGCTTTCGGTGCGCCACCGCCTGCCGGCCGGCGAGGTCGCCGCGGTCCTGGGCACCGAGCCCGCCGCCACCCACGCCCTGCTGGCCGCCGCATCCTGCGAGGTCGAGCGGACCAGGGCCGCGCTGGCCGTCGTCGAATCCGGCCGCTGCCCGGATGTGGCGCGGCTGGCGGGCGACACCCAGGTGCTGCTCGGTGCCGCGCTGCGGCGGGAGTTGGTGCGGCACGTCGACGAGTGCGCCGAGTGCCGGCGTACCGCGGAGCGGGCCACCGCGGCGGGCCCGTGGCCGGGCACCGCGCCCGCGGCTCAGGGTGACCTGCCGCTGGTGGGTGCGCCGCGGGAGGCCGTGCTCGCTGCGCTGGCCGCGGCGCGGCGTACCAAGTCGGGGCGTGCCGAGGGGGTGGCGGGTGCCGGGTCCGCGTCGGGCGTCGGGCGCGCGGGCCGCAGCGGATGGCCAAACGGTTCTCCTCGCTATGACCGCGCGGGATTCCCGGTCCGTCCCACCGACCGCGCGGCCCGCCGCAGGCGGCTGCGCAGCCGGGTCATGACGACCACCGTCGTCGCCACGGTCCTGGCAGCGCCGGTGCTGGCACTGTGGGCCGCGTACCGCGGTGCCCCGGAGGCCGGTGAGCCGGACGCCTCGCACGCGGTGACGTCCAGCGACGCGGACGCCTCCCGGCTGGACGGCCGTCCGTACGAGAACGCCGGGAACGCCAGCACGACGCCGCAGCCGGGATTCCCGGTCGGCGGCCACACCCCCGACGTCTCGGTCGAGGTGACCGGCGGTCCGCGCCTGCGGCCCGGCAGCCCCGGGCGGCTGACCGTCGCCGCCCAGCCGAGCGGCGGAACCACCGTCGTCACGCTCAGCGCCTCCGGCGGCGTGCCGGTGCGCTGGACGGCCGCGGCCGCGGCGCCGTGGGTCCACATCAGCCGTACGGCGGGTGAGTTGGAGCCGGGGCGGACGGCGGCGGTCACGGTGTACGTCGATCGCGACCGGGAGCCGGTGGGTCACTGGCGGACCCGGGTCGTGCTGGATCCCGGTGGCGCCGCCCTCACGATCGAGGGCCACGGCACGAAGGCCCCGGGCGGCGGCCCGGCGCCCACGGGCCCCGCGCCGGCCGACCCGGCACCGACGCCCCCGCCGACCGGCCCGGCGCCTGCCGACCCCGGTACCGTCGGGCCGTCGACGCTGCCGGCCACCGAAGGGGCGGCGCGCTGACCGGCGGGCGGCCCGTCAGCCCTTCGAGGGCTTCGGTGCCTTCGGCGGGTCCGCCGGGTGCGGAGCCATCGGCAGCGTCGCCGCCAGCCGCTCCTCGCACAGTTCGACGAGCTTGGCGTACGCCTTCTTGCCCATCAGCTCGGTGAGTTCGGGCTTGTAGGAGACATAGACCGGGTCGCCCGCGCCGTGCGCCGAGGTGGCGGACGTGCACCACCAGTGCAGGTCGTGACCGCCGGGGCCCCAGCCGCGCCGGTCGTACTCGCCGATCGTCACCTGGAGGATCTGGGTGTCGTCGGGCCGGTCGATCCAGTCGTACGTGCGCCGTACCGGCAGCTGCCAGCAGACGTCCGGCTTGGTCTCCAGCGGCTCGCGGCCCTCGCGCAGCGCGAGGATGTGCAGCGAGCAGCCGGCGCCCGCGGGGAAGCCGGGCCGGTTCTGGAAGATGCACGAGCCGTCCCAGCGCCGGGTCTGCCGGTCGCCGTCCTCGTCCTCCTCGATCCAGCCGGAATCGGTGCCGACGTCGTGGAACTGCCACAGCTCCGGCGTGAGCCGGGCCACACTCTTGGCGACCCGCTTCTCGTCGTCCTCGTCGGAGAAGTGCGCGCCGAGCGTGCAGCAGCCGTCGTCCGCCCGGCCGGCCGCGATGCCCTGGCAGCCGCTGCCGAAGATGCACGTCCAGCGGGAGGTCAGCCAGGTCAGGTCGCAGCGGAAGAGCTGCTCGTCGTCGGCCGGGTCGGGGAAGGTGACCCAGGCGCGGGCGAAGTCGAGGCCGACCTCGTCGGCCGTGGCCCCCCGCGCCGCCGCTTCGGCCCGCCGCTTTGCTTCCTTCTTCGGGGATTTATCCTGCTTCGCCTTTTTCGTCTTAGCCACATCCCCAGCCTAAGGCGGCGCGACCCTTACGCCTGCCACGGCAGTAGGTTTCCCCGTATGAGACTCGGTGTCCTCGATGTGGGTTCGAATACGGTCCATCTCCTGGTGGTCGACGCGCACCCGGGCGCGCGCCCGCTGCCCGCCTACTCGCACAAGGCGGAGCTGCGGCTCGCCGAACTGCTGGACGCGGACGGCGCGATCAGCGACGCGGGCGTGGACAGGCTGATCGCGACCCTGCACGAGGCGATCGAGGTCGCCGAGGACAAGGGCGTCGAGGACGTGCTGCCGTTCGCCACCTCCGCGGTCCGCGAGGCCGCCAACGGTGAGGACGTGCTGCGCCGGGTCGCCCAGGAGACCGGCTTCGAGCTGCGGGTGCTCTCCGGTGAGGACGAGGCGCGGCTCACCTTTCTCGCCGCCCGGCGCTGGTTCGGCTGGTCGGCGGGCCGACTGCTGGTCCTGGACATCGGTGGCGGCTCCCTGGAGATCGCTTACGGACTGGACGAGGAGCCGGACGCGGCGGCGTCGCTGCCGCTCGGCGCCGGCCGGCTGACCAGCAGCGGCCTGCCCGGCGATCCGCCCGGCGCGGACGCCATAAGGGCGCTGCGGCGCCGGGTGCGCGCCGAGATCGCGAAGGTGGTGAGCGATTTCACCCGCTACGGCGCCCCCGATCACGTCGTCGGCACCTCCAAGACCTTCCGGCAGCTGGCCAGGATCACCGGCGCCGCTCGCTCGGGCGACGGTCTTTACGTCCTGCGGGAGCTGGAGCGCAAGAAGCTGGAGGAGTGGGTGCCGAAGCTGGCGGCGATGCCCGTGCAGGAGCGGGCCGGGCTGCCCGGGGTGTCCGAGGGCAGGGCGCGGCAGCTGCTGGCGGGGGCGCTGGTGGCGGAGGCGGCGATGGATCTCTTCGGCGTGGACTCGCTGGAGATCTGCCCGTGGGCGCTGCGCGAGGGCGTCATCCTGCGTCGTCTCGACCACCTGCCACCGGGCTGAACGCCGTGGCCCGTACGCTGTCACTCGTGACAGAGCCAGTGGTGCGCATCCCGGATGCGAAGGTCGCGCTGTCCACGGCTTCGGTCTACCCGGAGTCGACGGCGACGGCCTTCGAGATCGCCGCCCGCCTGGGCTACGACGGCGTCGAGGTCATGGTGTGGACCGATCCGGTCAGCCAGGACATCGACGCGCTGCGCAGGCTCTCGGACTATCACGGCGTGCCGGTGCTCGCCGTGCACGCGCCGTGTCTGCTGATCACTCAGCGGGTGTGGTCGACCGATCCGTGGGTCAAGCTCCAGCGCGCGAAGAACGCCGCGGAGAAGCTGGGGGCGTCCACGGTCGTGGTGCACCCGCCGTTCCGCTGGCAGCGCGGCTACGCGCGGGACTTCGTGCGCGGGGTGTGGCGCATGGAGGGCGAGACGGACGTGAAGTTCGCCGTGGAGAACATGTACCCCTGGCGTTACCGCGACCGCGAGATGCTGGCGTACGCGCCGGACTGGGATCCGACGCAGGACGACTACCGGCACTTCACCGTGGACCTCTCGCACACCGCCACCTCGCGCAGTGACGCGCTGGAGATGGTGGACCGGATGGGCGACCGGCTGGCCCACATCCACCTCGCCGACGGCGACGGCTCCAACAAGGACGAGCACCTGGTGCCGGGCCGCGGCAGCCAGCCCTGCGCCGACCTGCTGGAGCGGCTGGCCACCACCGGCTTCGACGGGCACGTGGTGGTCGAGGTCAACACCCGGCGCGCGATGTCGGCGGCCGAGCGCGAGGCGGATCTCGCCGAGGCGCTGGCCTTCACCCGGCTCCATCTCGCCTCGCCGAACTGGGTGCCGGGCTCGTGAGCCGCGCGGCCGGGTAGCCCGTACCCGGCTGTCCGCACTCCGGTCACCCGTCTCACATTGCGGAGTGCCTGTCCGGATCGCGGATCGGGAGCGTAATCTCGGGTCCAGCTGATAAAGGACGGCTGCTATATGACGCCGCCCGTTGCGGGCCCGGCCCGGTGGCGGACGCGGCGGTCGTTCGGACGAATCCCGAGGGAGTGACCATCGTGCCCGATCTGAGGTCCCGCACCGTTACCCATGGCCGCAACATGGCCGGCGCCCGAGCCCTTATGCAGGCCAGCGGCGTAGCGCGCGAGGACTTCGGCAAGCCGATCGTCGCCGTCGCCAACAGCTTCACGGAGTTCGTGCCGGGCCACACCCACCTCCAGCCGGTCGGCCGGATCGTCTCCGAGGCGATCCACGCGGCCGGCGGCATCGCTCGCGAGTTCAACACCATCGCGGTCGACGACGGCATCGCCATGGGCCACGGCGGCATGCTCTACAGCCTGCCCTCCCGCGACCTGATCGCCGACTCCGTCGAGTACATGGTCGAGGCGCACTGTGCGGACGCGCTGATCTGCATCTCCAACTGCGACAAGATCACCCCCGGCATGCTGATGGCCGCGATGCGCCTCAACATCCCGACCGTCTTCGTCTCCGGCGGCCCGATGGAGGCCGGCAAGGCCACCCTCGTCGACGGCACGGTCCGCAAGCTGGACCTGATCAACGCGATCTCCGACGCCGTCAACGAGAACATCTCGGACGAGGACATCCTCCGCATCGAGGACAACGCCTGCCCGACCTGCGGCTCCTGTTCCGGCATGTTCACCGCCAACTCGATGAACTGCCTGACGGAGGCCATCGGCCTCTCCCTCCCCGGCAACGGCTCCGTGCTGGCCACCCACACCGCCCGCAAGGCGCTGTACGAGAACGCCGGCCGCACCGTCGTCGAGATCACCAAGCGGCACTACGAGCAGGACGACACGACCGTCCTGCCGCGCACTATCGGCTCCCGCGCCGCCTTCGAGAACGCCATGACCCTGGACATCGCCATGGGCGGCTCGACCAACACGATCCTGCACCTGCTCGCCGCCGCCCAGGAAGCCGGCCTCGACTTCGACCTGGACGACATCAACGCCGTCTCCCGGCGGGTGCCCTGCCTGGCGAAGGTCGCCCCGAACGTCGCGCCGGGCGGCACGTACTACATGGAGGACGTGCACCGGGCCGGCGGCATCCCCGCCATCCTCGGCGAGCTGTACCGCGCCGGGATGCTCAACGAGGACGTGCACACCGTGCACAGCGACTCCATGGCCGAGTGGCTCAAGACCTGGGACGTGCGCGGCGGTTCGCCCTCCGCCGAGGCCGTCGAACTGTGGCACGCGGCCCCCGGCTGCAAGCGCTCGGCGACCGCCTTCTCGCAGTCCGAGCGCTGGGACTCGCTCGACGTGGACGCGGCCGGCGGCTGCATCCGCGACCTGGCGCACGCGTACTCCGCCGACGGCGGTCTCGCGGTCCTCAAGGGCAACATCGCCGAGGACGGCTGCGTCGTGAAGACCGCCGGTGTCGACGAGTCGATCTGGACCTTCGAAGGCCCGGCCGTGGTCTGCGAGTCGCAGGAAGAGGCCGTCGACAAGATCCTCACCAAGCAGGTCAAGGAAGGCGACGTCGTCGTCATCCGCTACGAGGGCCCCAAGGGAGGCCCCGGCATGCAGGAGATGCTCTACCCGACGTCCTTCCTCAAGGGCCGCGGCCTGGGCAAGGCGTGCGCACTGGTCACCGACGGCCGCTTCTCCGGCGGCACGTCCGGCCTCTCCATCGGCCACGCCTCGCCCGAAGCGGCATCCGGCGGCACCATCGCCCTCGTCGAGGACGGCGACCGCATCCGCATCGACATCCCCCACCGCTCGATCGAACTCCTCGTCAGCGACGTCGAGTTGGAGTCCCGCCGCCTCGCCCTGGGCGGCGTCTACGCCCCCAAGCAGCGCGAACGCAAGGTCTCCCAGGCCCTGCGCGCCTACGCCGCCATGGCCACCAGCGCGGACAAGGGCGCGGTGCGCGATGTGAGCAAGCTGGGCTGAGGGGACGGCAGTTGAGAGGCCCCCGTCGGGTGACGGGGGCCTCTTGTCGTGTGCGGGGCTCTGCGGGCCTGGTCGCCCGGATACGTTGATCCCGTGAATTCCGCCTGACGGCCGGAGTGAACGAGGATCGCGGGATCATTACATCAGCCTACGATTCACTCCACTGGGTTGGAATCACATGCTCTCGGCACATTCATAGATAGTCCACGGCTGCGTGGGTATAGAGCCGAATGAGTACGATGCGCAGCGTTTTTGACGCCGGCGCCCCATCCGGTCCCAGGTTTCGCTTTCGGGGGATGCATTAGTTCGGCTGCACGGAATTCGTCCACGTGACGCCATCGTGCCCGATTTCTCTGGGTTCCGCTTCCCCAGGTCAAGCGCGGGAGCACTGCCCACCCGCTCCCGCCTGCCCCAGCGCCCACTGAAGGAGAGATATGGCCACGCCTGTCGATCAGAACTCTTCCCTCCTCGTTTTCTTCGGGGAGCCGCTCCATCCCGGTGTGCGCACCAAGATTATCGTCTACTGGCCCAGGCCGGCCGGCGGAGAGGAAGTCGAATACAGCACCGCCGCGGTTGTGGGTGGTTCAGGTATTTGGCACAGCCTCACGCCTATTTCTGGAACGTGTTACTGGGTGGGGGACTTCGAGGTGTCTCCCCGCGTTCCCTTATGCGAGACCGACCTGACACTCAGGAAAGGGGTGGAATGCGGATGTATCACCGTCACGGTTCCCATCACCATCAAAGATCCCCCCAGAGGAGTGCCCGGATGCCGGGGCGAGAAGGGTGACACCGGGCCGCGCGGCAGAAAAGGAGATACGGGCGACGAGGGGGAGCGGGGCGAGAAAGGTGACCGAGGGGATCCTGGGCAACGCGGCGAGAAGGGCGATCAAGGGGAAAAGGGAAGCAAGGGGGAAACGGGCGGGAGAGGGGATCCCGGACGGGACGGCGAGAAAGGGGAGCGGGGGGACAAGGGCGACCCGGGTCAACGAGGCCAGAAAGGCGACAAGGGGGACCGGGGTGAGCCGGGTTGCAAAGGAGACAGAGGGGAAAAGGGCGACGCGGGTGAGCCCGGTCCCCGCGGAGAGCCGGGTGCGCAAGGCGAGCGTGGTGAGCCCGGCTGCCCCGGCCGGGACGGCGAGGTGGGCGAGCGGGGTGACGCGGGTGAGCCCGGCCCGCGAGGCGAGCGGGGCGACCCCGGCCCCAAGGGCGACCCCGGCCCGCGTGGCGACAAAGGCGAAAAGGGAGACAAGGGCGATCCTCTTGATCCCGAATCCATCGAGGGGATGGTCTGCGCCATCATCAAACGCATGTTTAACGGAATGGAATGCCCGTGAACGAACGGCAGGTGCATGGGCGTCAGGCGTGACGGCATCACCTGTTGGGCGATCGAAACTTCGCCGTTCCGGGCCCGAACTGCCCTAGAACTTCTGCTGTTTCGCCCCGGGCGGCAGGAAGCAGGGGGTGCTGACGGAGAGGCGGAGGGTGTTGGGGGGTTTTACGGTGTCGGCGATGAGGGAGAACTTCTCCTTTTCGTGGTAACCGTCGAGAACGACCTGATGAGCGCGCGGGCGTTCCTCGTACGACGAGACATTCACGCCGTGCTCCTTCAGCGCCGCCCGGAGTTTGCGGACCGCCGCGATGTGTTCATCCCGAGGCAGGTTGGCATACACGGTGTAGGTCAGGGTGTACCTGCCGTCGTGAGCCACTTCGTCATCGCGGCCGACGCAGTCCTCGAAGTCCGTGAACGGGCCGTACTTGTCGCCCACCTTCACCTCGGCGTAATGCGCCATGGTCGAGGTGTAGTGCTTCGCCCAAGTCAGCGCGTCCGCACGGCTCTTACGCGGCAGCGGCTGGTTGGCGTCGTCGGAATTCTGGGACATGCAGGCTCCGGTGGAAAGGATGACCGAGGCGGTCAGGACAAGCGGGAGGGTGCGTCGCAAAAGCGTGGCCGCCACGGGTGAACCGTGCCTCTCAGGGGTGGCATTTACATGTTGATGGGAGTGGGAAGGGCCTTGTCCGGCTCCTGGCCGGCAATGATCCGTCCTTGATTGGCGAGGCTCTGGCTCTGGTCGTCCCAGTAGCCGCTGTGGCCGTGGGTATCGGTGACGAACCGAGTTCCGCCGAAGGCGCCGGTATTGGGGTCGGGTCCGAGCGTCAGCCCTTGTGCCAGTTTGATGTTGTCGTCGTCGGCGAGCCCGGTATAGAAGTGGTCCGATCCGACATGCAGGTCGGACGCGTTCCCCACCGTCATTCCCGGACTGCCGACGACGGAGATGCTGTCGGCGCCGAGGCCCTTGCCTCCGGCGTCCGCGTCCCCCACGACCGTGGCGCCGTAGCTGTGCCCCAGAACGGTCATGTGCGCCGGGTCGGAGCCCTCGTGTGAGGCACGCAGGCCATGGGTGAAGTCCCGGAGGTCCGGCGCCGCGTCGTCGGCCCGGCCGGTGCCGCCTACCGCGAGGTTCGGTGCGTCGGTGCTCGGCACTTCCGGAGCGTCGTAGCCGAGCCAGTAGACCATCGAGGTGTCCGCCGACGGATCGGCCCGTTCGGCCGACCGCTGGAGCTTCTCGATCCGCGACAGCTGGCCGCCCGTCGAGTCCATCGTCGTCGCCGTTCCGGGCACCTGCACGCCGACGTTGTCCGCGGTGTCCGGGTTTCCCATGGCGATGACGGCCTTGCCGTCCTCGAACTCGTCGAAATCGAGGAGGTAGAGCTTCTTGTTTCCCGTCGCGCCGTCGCGCTTGTCGAGTTCGGCCTTGAGGACCTCAAGGTTGTGACGGTCCTGCGAGATCCCGGGGATCGACTGGTCGCTGCCGGCGACGAAGTTGAGCTGCTGGTCCAGGGACAGCCGGTTCGCGTCGTCGCGTACGTCGCTCGGCAGACCGTTCGCCTTGCCGATCTGCTCCGGGTACATGGTGGCGTACTCCTGGCGCGTGTCGTCGTCCAGGCCCTTCCACCAAGCGGCCGCGTCCTTGGAGTCCTTGGGAATCTGCGGCCCCTGGATGCCCAGGTCCTTCATGGCCTGCTGGGTGTCGCCCGCGGACTCGGCGGCCATGTGCGTGTTCTTGCGGTCCATGAGGTCGCCGCGGAGTTCCGACAGGGCTTTGCGGCCGTCGTCGCTGGCCTTCTGCGCGTCCTTGACCGCGGTGTCGATCTCCTCCTGGAAGTGCTTCATCCGCTCCAGCTTGCTCTGCGCCTCGTCCGGCGACTCGTCCACTTCGCAGGACGCTTCTCCCACGGAGCCGGAGTCGTCGACGAGGAAACCCTCGGCCTCCGTGCTCCGTACGGCGTTGCGCAGGTTCGTCTGCGCCTGTTCCATGCGGAATCGCACCGTGTCGATCGACTTCGAGATGGTCATCGACTCGGTGCGGACCACATTGATCCGCATCTCGATGTCTTCGAGGAACGCCAGCGCGGCCTTCGAGTCGTCCCCTTCCCAGGAGGCGTGCAGCGGTCCGGTCACCTTGGTGCGGTGCTGGTCGAACGCGGTGTCCATGTCCCGGGAAACCCGCTGCCAGGCGTCGGCCGCGGCCGTCAGGTCCGCGAAGTCCTGCTTCAGCAGACGTGCGTAGTCGGAAGCCATGGGTCATCCAAAGGGGGTGTCGTCGGTGTTCCGGGGAGCGGACTTCCCGCCGGGCTCGGCGAGGGCCTGGCCCGGGTCGTAGACGGGCATCGCGGGCTTGGCACGCAGCATGTCGTCCGTGCTGGGCGCCGGCGTACCGGGCGGCGGGGGCCGGTACGCGCCGACGGCATCCCCGACCGGGTCGTCGCCGCCCGCGCCGGGGTGCGGAAGCCCGGCGTACACCGGCGAGCCGGGGCCGCTTCCCAAGGCCGGCCCAGGCCCCGAGGCCGGGGCGGACATGATCACGTCTTCCATGTCCCCGTCGAAGTCCTCGAAGTCCTGATCAACCATGTCCTCGTTCCACTCATGGTTGTCAGCGGTGTCGCGAAGGTTGCCCGCGCCCCACAACAGCCGCTTGTGCAGGCCGTCGAGAGCGGGCTTCCAGGTCTCGCTGATCATGTGCAGAGCCGAGGCGACGGACCAGCCGTCGGCGGAATCCGCGGCCGTACCGGTCTCGGTGACGGCCTTGTCGCAAGGCTTCTTGATGTCGTCGGCTATGCCGCTCTGGGCATGCGCCGACGCGCGTAGTTCGCCGGGCTCGACCGACAGGTTGCTGGACACCGAGCGTTCCCCTCCCCCGTAACTCTGTGTGAAGAGGAACGGTATCAAGGGGGTGTGACATGGGGGCAGGCTTGGTCGCACACCTTCATGGCGGAGACTCCGGTGTGGTGCCATCGCGGCTGTCCCCCCGACCACCCGTCCACACGCGCATGCTCAAGAGATGTTCCGAGTCCCGGTCACGAAGCGGTGATTCGGGTACCGGAGCCGGTGGAGACGCCTGATGCCATCGCGACCGGAGTTCTCGTAGCCGTCGGCTGCGAGGGGGTTAGCCGGGTGTTGGCGGAGTGGCAGTCCGGCGCCAGCGGCCCCGGGCAGAGTGAGTGACGTAACCGAGGAGACAACGACACCGACTGCCCCAGGGGGAACCCGAAATGAGCACGAACACCGTCCGCCCCGTCCGTCGCCGCAGCCTGCGCGTCGCCGCCGCGGTGCTCACCGCGGCCGCCGGCCTGACCCTGACCGCCTGCTCCGGCTCGGACACCGCAGGTGCGAAGTCCTCGGGCCAGGTCAATGCGGCCGTGGCCGCCGCGGACGCCGATGCCGCGGGCTCATCCGCCGAGGCGCAGGGCTCCGAGTCCCAGGCGGACCCCGGCGCGAAGGCCGACGCCGAGGCGGGGGTTGTGGACAAGCAGTCCGGTGGCTCGTACGCCGCCGGGAGAGGCCGGACGGGCTCGGGCATCGAGCGCTGCCACACCTCCGGCCTGAAGGCGTCGTTCGCCACGGGTGACGATGCGGCCCCGGACCCGGACGCGAGCGGCGCGACGACCACCAGCGTCGTGCTGACCAACAAGGGCAGTCGCACCTGCAAGATCGGCGGCTTCCCGGGCGTGGACCTCAAGTCGGAGAACGGCGGAGAGCGCTGGTCGCTGCCGCGCTCGTCGGCCAAGTACGGTTCGATCACGCTGAACCCCGGGGACAGCACCGATTTCACGCTCAACGTCGCCATGACCAAGGAGGAGGAGGGCTTCTACCAGCCCGCCTGGGCGGACATCACCCCGCCCAACGAGACCACCTCGCTCACCGTGGAATGGCCCTGGGGCACGCTCGTCGACCAGCGGGGCGCCACCCACCCGGCCACCTTCGTCAACCCCATCGGCTGACCGCCCTTCCCCTGAGCGGCTGTTCGGATGCCGGGCGTCCGAAGACGCCCCCCGACCGGAACGGCCGACCTCGGTCCCGGCCGGGAAGTGAGGTCGGCGGACGGACCTGGGGTTCCTCCGGGGGAGGTGGGGACCGCGCGGCCGGTGCCGGGGGTGCGTCGGGAGGTGTGCGTGTGTCCGTGTCACGTGGTGGACGCGCGGGCGCCAAGGCCCGGTCGTCACCAGGCGGACGGGTCCTTGGTGGGGACGCCGAAGACGGTGCCGTCGGGGGTGGCGGCGTAGATGCGGCCGTGGCGTGGGTCGGCTACCGGGGCGGGGAGTGACTCCAGGAAGCCGTTGTGGCGGGCGGCCGTCAGGCGGGCCGGGGTCTGGCCCGTGAGGCCGCCGGTGCGGGCGTCGACGGCGAGCAGGCGGCCGTCGGCCGAGGTCAGGTAGAGGCGGTCGTCCGCCGTTGCCACCGGGGCCGAGCCGCGGGCGACCGACGTCTCGACGGCCCAGTGCCGCTCCCCGACGGCCTGGAGCGTGCCGCCCGCCGCGAGCAGGTACGCCGTTTCGCCGCGCACGGTGGCCGTCACGTTGTCGAGCGGTGCGGCCAGCGGCAGGCGTGTGCTGCGGCCGCGCTTCGGGTCGTAGCGGACGACGGCCGTGGTGCGGAAGGTGAGCTTCGGGTCGGACGCGGTGAGGTAGAGGGTGCCGGACGCGCCGGTGCCGACGGGGGTGAGCCTGCCGGGGATGCGGGTGTGCCGGCGGACGGTGCCGTGCCGCGGGTCGATGGCGGTGATGCGGGTGGTGGAGCCGTCGGGGGAGGGCTCGGCGGCGTACGCGGTCGGGGGGCCGGCCTGGGTGGCGTACGTCGTGAAGGAGGGCAGGGCGTGGCCGGGGAAGGGCTTGCGCCAGAGCTGCCGGTGGGTGGCGCTGTCCAGGGCGGTGACGGTGCCGTCGCCCGCGGTCAGCAGCAGGACGTCCCCGATGACGGCCGATCCGCCTTCGTAGCCGGTCAGTTCCTTGCTCCAGCGGGTGGCGCCGCGGCCGCCGGGTGACGGGTCGAGGGCGTCGATGCGGGTGCCGCCGGGGGAGGTCACGTAGAGCAGGCCGCCGGAGAGTACCGGCGGGGCGGGGGGTGCGTCCTGGGGGCCGGGCCGGTGACCGGCCCGGCGCCAGCGGACCGTGCCGGTGTCGGCGTCGATGCGGGCGGCGAGGAGGCCGGGCTGGACGCAGAAGAGGGCGTCGGGGCCGCCGCCGTGGGTGGCGCCCGGGGCGCAGGCGGGCATTTCGGCGCGGTAGCCGGCGGGGCGATGCAGCAGCGTGGTGCGCCAGGGGCGGAACTCGCCTTCCGCGTGCGGCGGGTGGGCCGGCCGCGCGGGGTCGGTCCCGTCGCCGTCGGACAGGGCGCGTACGCCGGCGAAGGTGCAGGCGGCGGCCACGATCAGGGCGGCGGCGGCCCACACCGGCCAGGCGCGGCGGCGACGGCGGCGTTTGGTGGTGGGGGAGTGGGGGTGGCCGGTTGCCGCCCGCCCGCCGGGGGCCGGGGGTTCGCCGCCGGGGTGCGCGTCGGCGCGGCCGGCGAGCGGGCTGCGGGCGCGTACGTGGGTGGCTTCGGCAGGGGCGGACTCGACGCGTACGGGGCGGCGTTGGCCCGGAACCCGGGGCTCCGGGGCGCCATCCTGGACGGCCTCCGGGGCCGCGGCTTCCGGGGCCCAGCCGTTTCGCGGGTCCTCCCGGGGGGCGTCCCGCAGCTCGTCCAGGAGGTCCGTGTGCGCCGGCGTGGGCAGGTCCGTCCGCAGCAGGTCCATCAGCGCGTCCGGTGTCGGCCGGTGTGCCGGGTCCTTGGCCAGGCAGGCGGCGACCAGCGGCGCCAACTCTTCGGGCACCCCCGCCAGATCGGCCTCGTCGTGCACCACCTGGTACGCCACCAGATACGGGCTCTCCGAGTCGAACGGGCCGCTGCCGGTGGCGGCGTGCACCAGGACCGAGCCCAGCGCGAAGACATCCGCCTGCGGTCCCACCTCGCGCGGCCGCTGGAACTGCTCGGGCGCCATGAACGGCGGCGTGCCGATCAGCTTTCCGGTCTCGGTGCGCATCTCGCTGTCGGACGGGCGTGAGATGCCGAAGTCGATGACTTTCGGGCCGTCGGCGGCCAACAGCACGTTTCCCGGCTTCAGATCGCGGTGCACGACCCCGGCACGGTGGATGTCGCGCAGCGCCTCGGCAAGCCCGGACGCCAGCCTGCGCACCTCGCCGGAGGCCAGCGGGCCGTTCCGCTTCACGTGGTCGGAGAGGGTCGGGCCGGGGATGTGGAGGGTCGCCATCCAGGGGCGCTCGGCGTCCGGGTCGGCGTCCACGACGGGCGCGGTGAAGGCGCCGCTGACCCGCCGCGCGGCCGCCACCTCCTGCCTGAACCGCCCCCGGAACTCGGGGTCTTGGGCGAATTCGGCATGGATGACCTTGACCGCGAGCAGCAGCCCCGACGAGGAGCGCGCCAGATGGACCACGCCCATGCCGCCTGCCCCGAGCCGCGCCTCCAGGCGGTACTGCCCGGCGTATTCCGGACGCTCCGCTTCCGGGTCGAGACCGAGATCACGCAGCGGCCCCATCGATTCCACCCCCGTGAGATTCGGTCGCAGGTGCGACGCGCGGAGCCTAGTCGATGACACGTGCGAGACGAACGAGGCTTGCTAGCGTGCGCGTTGCAGGACGCGCGGCCCGGAACGGGCGGCGCGCAACAGTGCACCGAACGGTGCACGTTTTCCACGGGGGAGAACACATGAGCAGCACACAGGACCAGCTCGGCCATGCCGCGACGCAGGACGAGGACGAAGCGGGCGCAGCCGCCGTCGGCACCCTGGCCACCCAGCAGGTCACGTATCCACTCGCACCCGGCTACCGCGTGAACGTCCGCGAAGGCGCGGGCACCAACACGCCGGTCGTCGGGCACCTGCCGGACGGCGCGCGCGTCCGGATCCTCTGCCAGCGGTACGGACAGTGGGTCGTCGGCCCGTACGGCACCTCGAACATCTGGGACAACATCGGGCCGGGCCAGTACATCTCCGACAGCTACGTGCGGACGGGCAGTGACGGCTTCGTGGCGCAGCGCTGCATGACCTGAGCCGGGCCGGAGCCGTTGCCGCCGGGGATAATCGGTGACATGAGCGACGAGCAGACGCCACCGGGCGGCACGGAGCGGGACGGCACCGAGCACGGCGGCCAGGACCAGGGCGGGCCCGAACCGGAAGAGATCCGCTTCTTCGGCACCAGCTGGGTCCGCCACGACCGCGGCTACGCCCTGCGCAGGGCCGGGGTCGCGGTCGGTTCGCTGCTTCTCGCGCTGATCGGCGCGCTCGTTGTCCGCTTCGCGTTCCAGGGGGTCGAGTTCGGCGATGTCGGCCCGTTCGTCAGCCTCCTGGTCTTCGTCGGCTTCGCGGTCTGCAGCGCGCTGGCGTTCCGCCGCACCTGGGAGGGGTACGTCCGGCGGCCCGCGCCGTCATCGGACAGCGCCGCCGACAAATCCGCCCAGAGCCTGCTGCTGATCGGCTTCATCGGCTCGCTGCTCGCCTACTTCTGCCGCAGCCTGATCGAGGCCCCCGGCGAAAAACTCCGCCGTGCCGAATACACCGCGGCCTGCGAACGCCACGAACGCCGCCGCACCTCCCGCACCGGCAACCCGGCCGCCAAGAAGCCCAGGCCGAAGGGGAAGAAGCGGCGGTAGCGGCGGCCGGACACCCCTCTGTACGCAGGGCGCCCGGAGGGGCAGGCTGGAGTCATGCCGTCTTCCTCCTCGCACCGGCGCCCGATGACGTCCGAGGCCCGCCGGGCGCCGGATCCGGTGACGCCGGCCAGGTCGTTCGATGCCGTCGCCGCGCAGTACGCGGCGGCGCGGCCCGGGTATCCGCCGGAGCTTTTCGACGCGGTCGAGGAGCTGTCGGGACGGCCGCTGTCCGGGGCGCGGGTGCTGGACGTCGGCGCCGGGACCGGCATCTCGACGGGGCTGCTGGCGGCGCGCGGCGCCCGGGTGGTGGCGGTGGAGCCGGGGGCCGGGATGGCCGCCGAACTGCGGGCCGCACACCCCGGCGTCCCGCTGGTCCGCGCGCTCGGCGACGCACTGCCCTTCTCCGGCGGCGCGGGCTTCGACCTCGTCTGCTACGCGCAATCCTGGCACTGGACCGACCGGACGCGGTCCGTTCCCGAGGCCCTGCGGGTGCTGCGGCCCGGCGGCGCCCTGGCCCTGTGGTGGAACGTCCCCGATCCGGACGTCCCCTGGGCCGCCGAGCAGGAGGACCGGCTCGTCCGCCGGCTGCCCGGCTACCACCGGCACGACGTCGCACACCAGGCACCCGACCTGATCCGCCGCCTCGGACTGCGGCCCGCCCTGCGGACGCTGCACTGGACGCGCCGGATTCCCGTCGAGACCCATCTCGCCATGCTCGGCAGCCGCTCCTGCTTCGCCACGATCGGCCCCGCCGCGAGCGCCCCCGTCCTGGAGGACGAACGCGCGGCGCTGCTGGAGGTCTTCCCCGACGGCATCGTGGAGGAGGCGTACGCGGTGCACCTCACGCTCGCCCGGCGGCCGTCAGGCCCGGCGCCGCACGGGGGCTGAGCGCCCGGCCCGCCTCAGTACTCCCACTCCGGCCGCCCCTCCCCGTACAGCCAGTCGTCGAAGAGGTCGGTCAGGTCCTCGTCCGTGCGCTCCTGGCAGAAGGCGATGAAGTCCTTCGTGCCGGCGTTGGCGTGCCGGTACTCGGCGGGCCAGGACTTGAGGATGCCGAAGAACGTCTTGTCGCCGACGGCGTTGCGCAGCTGCTGGAGGACCATCGCGCCGCGGTCGTAGATCGGCAGCTCCGTCACGTTCTCGGCGTATTCGGGGTAGCCGGGCGGGAACTCCCAGAGCTTGTCGTCCTGGTCGGTCTCGTACAGCTCGTCGAACCGCTCCTGGGGCGTGCGGCCGTCCTCGTGTTCCTCCCACAGCCACTCGGCGTAGGTCGCGAACGCCTCGTTGAGCCAGGTGTCCGCCCAGGTCTTCGGGGTCACCGAGTCGCCGAACCACTGGTGGGCCGTCTCGTGCACCACCGTCTCGGCGTCCGGCGCGCCTGCGTAGACCGGCTTCGTCTGCGACTCCAGCGCAATCCAGTCGATCCGCGGCGGCGTGTGGTCGACGATCGCGCCGGCCGAGGAGAAGGGGTAGTCGCCGAACAGCTTGCCGGCCCATTCCAGGATGTCCGGCAGCTGGTCCAGCGCTTCCTCGCTCGCCGCCGCCTCCTTCGGATCCACCGCGACGTACAGCGGCAGCCCGTCGGGCGTGCGGGACTGGCGGACGTCGAACGTCCCTATGGTGGCGGTGGCGAGGTACGTCGCCATCGGCTCGGCCGAGTGCCAGTCGTACGTCGTGCGCCCCTTGGCGGTCTTCTTCGACCGCAGCTCCCCGTTGGCGACCGCGGTGTAGCGCTCCGGGACGGTGATCCGGAAGTCGTAGGCGGCCTTGTCCGACGGGTGGTTGTTGCCGGGGAACCACGTCATGGCCCCGGCGGGCTCGCCGGACACGAACGCGCCGTCCGCCGTCTTCACCCACCCGTCCGTCGCACCGTCCGGATCCGTCATCTCCTGCGGCACGCCGCTGTATTCGACGGTCGTACGGAACGCGGCACCCTTCCTCAGCACCTGCGCGGGCCGGACCGTCAGCTTGTGTCCCTTGCGGCTGAAGGCGGCCTCCTCACCGTCCACGCGGACGCCGGAGACCTTCAGGCCCCGGAGGTCGAGCTTGAAGGAGCTGAGGTTCTCGGCCGCGCGGGCAGTGATCTTCGCGGTCGCGTCGAGGTGCCGCTTCGGCACGTCGTAGGCGAGATCGAGCCCGTAGTGGCTGACCCGGTAGCCGCCGTTGCCGAGCGCGGGGAACAGCGGATCGCCGACCCCGCCCGCGCCCGCCGTCCCCTTGACGGCCACCGCCCCGCTCGTGCAGGAGGACAGCAGCAGGGCAACGGACAGGACAGCGGTCGCACCGCAGTAGCGGAGGGGCCGGGGATTCACGGGACTCCTGGGGTCGGGCGCTGGGCGGGCGGTCGGCCGGTCGGGGTGACGCGGGCGACCGGTGCTGCCGTTGACGGTCGCGCCCACCACTCGTGCCGTCGGTGATCACGAGCCCCACGACCTTACGGTCAATTCCGCCGCAACGGCACGTCCCGATCACGCCCCGGGCCTCCTCCCGCAGAAGTTCCCCTCCCCGCCGAAGCCCTTCCCGACCGCCGTCCGCCCCCGCCCCGCCCACCGCCCGCACGATGCGAGGATGGCCGGGAAAAGCCCAGCGCAGCGGAAAGGCGGACCCGAACGATGGCCCAGAAGGTCGCAGTACTCGGCACCGGCAAAATCGGCGAAGCCCTGCTCAGCGGCATGATCCGAGGCGGCTGGGCACCCGGCGACCTGCTGGTCACCGCGCGCCGCTCCGAGCGCGCCGCACAGCTGCGCTCCCGCTACGGCGTCGAAGCGGTCGGCAACGCGGAGGCCGCCAAGGCCGCCGACACCCTGATCCTCACCGTCAAGCCGCAGGACATGGGCGCCCTCCTGGACGAGCTGGCGCCGCACGTCCCCGCCGACCGCCTGGTCATCAGCGGCGCGGCCGGCATCCCCACCGCCTTCTTCGAGGAACGGCTGGCCGCCGGCACCCCCGTCGTCCGCGTCATGACCAACACCCCCGCCCTCGTGGACGAGGCGATGTCCGTCATCTCGGCCGGCACCCACGCCACCGGCGACCACCTCACCCGCGCCGAGGAAATCTTCTCCGGCGTCGGAAAGACCCTGCGGGTACCGGAGACCCAGCAGGACGCGGCCACCGCACTCTCCGGCTCGGGACCGGCCTACTTCTACTTCCTCGTCGAGGCGATGACCGACGCCGGCATCCTGCTCGGCCTGCCCCGCGACAAGGCCCACGACCTCATCGTGCAGGCCGCGGTCGGCGCCGCCGTGATGCTCCGCGACAGCGGCGAACACCCGGTCACGCTCCGGGAGAACGTCACGTCCCCGGCCGGCACCACCATCAACGCCATCCGCGAACTGGAGAACCACGGCGTCCGCGCCGCCATGCTCGCCGCACTGGAAGCCGCCCGCGACCGCAGCCGCGAACTCGCCTCCGGCAACGGCTGACCCCACCCGCAGCGATGAAGGAGAGGGGACAAGATCCCCTCTCCTCTCCTCCTCTTCACACCGCAGGCAGCAGCCCCACCGCCCGATACGCCGCATCCACCCGCGGCCGCGCCAGCTCACGGGCCCGCGCCGCCCCCGCCCGCAGGACCGCATCGACGTACCCCGGATCGGCCGCCAGCTCCGCATGCCGCTCCCGCACCGGACGCAACAGCTCCACCACCGCCTCGGCCGTGTCCTTCTTCAACGCCCCGTACGAGCCGTACGCACCCGCCAGCGCCTGCGGATCACCGCCCGAGCAGGCCGCCAGCACATCCAGCAGATTCGCCACCCCGGGCCGCTCGGCCCGGTCGTACACGACATCCGCGTGCGCATCGGTCACCGCCCGCATCACCTTCTTACGGACCGTCTCCGCCTCGTCCAGCAGAAAAACGATCCCCGCGGTCCTGGCCTGCGACTTCCCCATCTTCGACACAGGCTCCTGCAGATCCATCACCCGCGCCGCCACCGTCGGATGGATGGCCTTCGGCACCACGAACGTCGGCCCGTAGCGCCGGTTGAACCGTACCGCCAGGTCCCGCGCCAGCTCCAGATGCTGCGCCTGGTCCTCCCCGACCGGCACCTCGTCCGTCCCGTACGCCAGGATGTCCGCCGCCATCAGCGCCGGATACGTCAGCAACGACAGCCGCACCCCCTCCCCGCGCGCCTGCGCACCCGCGGCTTTCTCCTTGTACTGGATCATCCGCCGCATCTCGCCGTCCGACGCCGTGCACTCCATCAGGTACGACAGCCGCGCGTGCTCGTCGACATGGCTCTGCACGAACACCGTGCACCGCTGCGGATCCAGCCCCGTCGCCAGCAACAGCGTCGCCGCCTGCCGGCTCAGCCGCCGCACCCGCGCCGGATCGTGCTCGACGGTCAGCGCGTGCAGGTCCACCACACAGAACACGGCGTCCGCACGGTGCTGGTCCTCATCGGCCCAGCGGCGCATCGCCCCCAGATAGTTCCCCAGCGTCAGATGCCCCGTCGGCTTCACACCGCTAAAAATCCGCTTCCCCGCCATCTCGTCCCTTTCCCGTGCTTACGCACCGTGCGTCCGCCCCTGCGGGCGCCACGCGTCGGGACCGCCGGACCTCGCCGGCCGGCTGCGGGATGGAGATACGCGAACGGCCGCCGAAGCGGCGGCCGTGGTCATACATGCGCTGGTGGTCGGCCGCCGTCAGGCGAGCCACCACTGCTGTACGTGCGCATGCGGATTCATGGGCCCAACGTACCGCCGAAAGCCCTGCCCGGCACGGGTTTGAAGCACCTGAGGGGCTCGTGTAGTGTTCTCCGAGTTGCCACGGAGCCAACCGGCCCCACGGCAGCCATCCGCCGCTTCGCGGCACACCACTACTGCACGACTCCTCACCGGGAACAATTTCGGCATGCCGAAATTCGGACCGCGGCTCGATT
Source organism: Streptomyces pinistramenti (assembly GCF_020564935.1). Classification (GTDB taxonomy): domain Bacteria; phylum Actinomycetota; class Actinomycetes; order Streptomycetales; family Streptomycetaceae; genus Streptomyces; species Streptomyces pinistramenti. The sequence continues at coordinate 308 of NZ_JAJCXB010000062.1, read as the reverse complement.
ATGAGTCACCGAGGAATTCCGCTAAAGTAGTGACCACGCCGAAAGGCGCAGCGAGACCCCCTCCGACGGGGAATCGGAAATGAATTCGGACCGGAAACGGCGAGAATCGGATCTGATAGAGTCGGAAAGGCCGGAAAGTGAAAGCTGGAAGGCCAACCCCGCTCCAACGGGGGGCCGGAGACGGAGACGGAAACGGATCTGGTAAGGTTGGAAACGCGAAAAGGCCGAGAGGCCGGATCGCACCGGCGAAAATCGGGACCGCGAGGATCTGATAGAGTCGGAAACGCAAGACCGAAGGGAAGCGCCCG
>NZ_JAJCXB010000061.1 GCF_020564935.1 Streptomyces pinistramenti | reverse complement strand
GCTGGAGAAAGCCGCAAAGACCAGCAGCGTGACCGTCCGCGTCACCATGGACCGCAAGAACGGCGCCGCCGACACGGTCGAGGAGAAGTACCACCCGTAAACCCCGCACCCCGCACCACACGCGCCCGGTGGGCTCTCCGCCCCGCCGGGCGCGCAGTCGCGAGGCCCGAGTCTCACACCAGGGGCGCCCGCCGTTGACCGGCGGGCGCCCTCGCCCTGTCGCCGGGGCCGTCCCCCGTGCGCCGTCCGCGGCTCGCTCAGCGGGGCGCGTCCGGCCATTGGCTCATGGCGATGTCGACGGCGCGGTGCAGTGCGGCGCGGTCGGTGCCGCCTGCGGCCTGGACGGAGAGGCCGTACGAGATCACCGTGATGAAACGGGCGAGGTCGGCGGCGTCGGCGTCCTGTGCCAGGTCGCCTTCGGCCTGGGCGCGCTCGAAGCGTGCGCGCAGGGCTGCGTCGCCGGCGCGGCGGCAGGACTTCAGGTCCTCGCGTACGGGGCCGGCCTGTTCGCCGGTGGCGAGGGCGCTCTGGACGATGAGGCAGCCGGCGTCGGGGTTGGCCTCCGATGTGCTGACCTCGACCGCGCCGCGCAGCAGGTGTTCGGCGGCGGCGCGCGCCGTGGGCTCGTCGGTCGCGGTGCGGACGTGCTGCGCCGGGCCGTCCAGGTAGCGGTCGAGGACCTTGCGGAACAGGGCTTCCTTGTTGCCGTAGGCGGCGTAGAGGCTCGGGCGGCTGATGCCCATCGCGCAGGTCAGGTCGGACAGGCCGGTGCCCTCGTAGCCGTGTTTCCAGAACACCTGGAGTGCGCGGTCGAGCCGTTCGTCCAGGTCGAACTCGCGTGGGCGCCCTGTGGCCATGATCCAGACTCCGTCCGCACTTATGTATCGATGAGTATAGTACGCTCGGCCAAGTTCAGTACCGATCGGTATATAAGCGCGTACGGCACGTACGCGACAGAGCCACTGCACCGGAGGAAAGTCGTGGAGAAGACGCTGGCGGGCAAGGTTGCCCTGGTGACCGGCGGGACGCGCGGTATCGGGGCGGCGACCGCGCGGGCGCTGGCCGACGCGGGGGCCGACGTGGTGATCAGCTATGCGGCGTCGGCCGAGCGGGCCGAGGAAGTCGTCCGCGATCTCGCGGCCAAGGGCGTCCGCGCGGCCGCGCACCGGGCCGACCAGGGCGACGCCCGGCAGGTCACCGGCCTCGTCGAGACCGTGGTGGCGGACTTCGGGCGCCTGGACATCCTGGTGAACAACGCCGGTGTGTCGGTGAACGGCGTGGTCGGCTCACCCGACAGCGACACCGACGCCTTCGACCGCCAGATCGCGGTCAACATCGGCGGCGTGGTGACCGCGATCCGGGCGGCCACCCGGGCGCTGGGCGAAGGGGGCCGGATCATCACCATCGGCTCAACTCTGGCCACTCGTACGGCGGTTACCGGTGCCGCCGACTACGCGGCCACCAAGGCCGCGGTCGTCGGGTACAGCAAGGGCGCGGCGCGGGACCTGGCGCCGCGGAACATCACCGTCAACGTCGTGCAGCCGGGCTCCGTCGACACCGACATGAACCCGGCGGACGGGCCGGCCGCGGACGCCTGGCGTGCCGAGAACGCCATGGGCCGCTACGGACGGCCGGAGGAGATCGCCGCCGGCGTCGTCTTCCTCGCGAGCCCCGCCGCCTCCTTCGTCACCGGCGCGGTCCTCGACATCGACGGCGGCTTCCTGGCCTAGATGAGTGAGTTGTCGGACTGTCCCGGCTGTCCGTGACGCAGGGGCGTGTGCCGGAAGGCGTTGAGGTCGGCGGTGTCGGTCGGAGTGCCGGGGGCGGGGTGTCCGGCGGCGAGGACGTAGAGGGTGCTGTGGGTGGCGCTGTCGAGCCCGAGGCCGCCTTCGACGGCGGTGTCGTCGAAGGCGGCCTCTGGAAGGGGCCCAGGCCCAGCGCGGTGGCTGCCAGGGCGAAGGTCTGCCCGAGGTGTCCGGCGTTCAGGTGGCTGACCCGGTAGGCGCGGGGGTGTCGGTACTTCACGCGCATGCGTTCCCAAGCGGCGGTCACGAAGATGACGAAGGCCGCTTGGTCGGTGCCCTCCTGGTGCGCGCACAGCGCTCCGGCTTCGGTGTGGGTGAAGCCTTCGCGCAGGAGCTCCAGGCTGTGTTCGCGGGCGTTGTAGTGGAACAGACCGGCGGGGATGCCGGTGACGTTGGGGGTGGCGAGGTAGGCGTCGAGTTCTTGCCGGGCTCCGCCGGAGGGGCTGGTGCGCCGGATGAGGGCGCCGTACTCGAAGCCGTCGATGAACTCGGCAGGGCCGAAGACGGTAGCGAGCAGGACCGCGAGATCGTGCAGGCTCACCGGCTGGTCGCTGAAGGAGCGGTGCGTGCGCCTGCGGTAGAGGCTCTGCTCCAGCGGTGCGGACAGGCGAGGGTCCGGTGTACGGGGCAGCAGGATGCGGTCGGCCTCGGGGTACTCGGTGAACAGCGCCGGACGCCCGTCGCGGGTGAGGTGCTGACGCAGCTCGGGGGTGGCTGTCTCGAAGGGGACATCGCGCGTGGCGTAGTGGAAGAAGGATGCTTCCGGTGACCAGGGGCCCCAGGTGTCCGCCAGGCGCTCGTCCTCTTCGGCATCGGGGCTGCCTTCCTCGGCCAGCAGGCCGCATTCGAGCAGTGTTCCGGCTGCCTTCACCACCGTCTCGGGGTGCAGGTGGTCCAGAGCTTCGGCCGCATCGGCGGGGGTGGTCCAGGTGTCGAAGGCGCTGAGGATTTCCGCGGTCGAGGGGTGCAGAGCGACCGGCGCGTGACCCCGGTAGGCATGGGCGACGAAGTCCCCCCGGTGCCAGTAGCACGTCAAACCTCTCAGCCGCCGCAGCCGCACACCTGCTCCTCTCGCTCACAGGACCGGTCCCTGATCCGCCCAAGGGCACGGGGCCGGCACCGGCAGTTGCCGTGCCGGCCCCGCCCCTCGGGTCACTTCTTGTTGAAGGCACTGGTGCGGCGCTCTTCCCGCTTGACGGGCACAGGCTTGATCTCGATCTCGCGCATGATGGACGCCTCCTTCGGCCTCCGTTTGCGTTTGCGTACGCTGCCCAAACGCCCCGTCACTTCCCAGGGGACGAGGGAATAGCCCACCGGCCCGTCGGCGGACCGCAATTGCCCCGTAAGCCGCTGCCCGCAGGACAGCGATCTTGGCGGCAAGGTACGGGGAGGCGCGCTCACGTCGCCTCCGTGCCCGCCGTCAGACCGCCCCGCCCGCCAGGCAGGACGATGAGCGGCCGGGGCTTTCGCGTGACCTGCCGGACAGGCCCTGGGTCCAGACGTCACACTTCCGCCTGGCACACGCGCCGGGCCCGGCCCGGTGTGCCGGTCCCGGCCTTCAGGCCGCTGGGACGCTCAGGTCTCCGACCGGTACATCAGGTCCGTCTCGTGGGTGAGGAAGCCGAGGCGTTCGTAGACCGTGACGGCGGCCGTGTTGTCGGCGTCGACGTAGAGCATCGCCGTCGGCAGGCCCTGCGCGGCCAGGTGGCGCAGGCCGATCGAGGTCAGGGCCTTGCCGAGGCCGCCGCCCTGCGCGCCCGGCCGTACGCCGAGTACGTAGACCTCGCCGAGGCCCTCGTCGGCGTGCACCTTGGTCCAGTGGAAGCCGACCAGCCGGCCGTCCCGCTCCGCGAGGAAGAAGCCCTTCGGGTCGAACCAGCTCTCGGCCTTGCGGTCGTCCAGGTCGCGCTGGGTGAGGGAGCCCTGCTCGGGGTGGTGCGCGAACGCCTCGGCGTTCACGGCGAGCCAGGCCGCGTCGTCGGCACCGGGCTGGAAGGTGCGGATGGTGACGCCCTCGGGGAGGCGGGGTTCGGGCAGGTCGAGGTGGGTCAGGGGGCGGCGCATCTGCCGCAGTTCGCGGAACATCGTCAGGCCGAGGGTCTGGGCGAGGTGCCGGGCGGAGGGATGACCGCCGTGCGCCCACACCCGCAGCCGCCTGCCGGACTGTTCCATCAGCTCGCCGCCGAGCGCCCGGCCGTGCCCGCGGCCGCGGTGCGCCGGGTGCACGACCAGCTCGGCGGCCGGGGCCTCCACCGGGTCGGTGTCCTCCAGCTGCCCGTAGCCGACCAGCTCGTCGCCGTCCTCCGCGGGCACGTACACCAGCACATGCCGGACGCCCACCCGGGCCCCGCCGCGCAGTTGCAGCCGCCCCTGTTCGGACACGGCGGGCTGCCCGTCCGTCCGTGCGGCCTGCTCGATCAGTGCGAGGGCCGCGGCGGCCACGTCCGGCGCCAGCTCGGCGGCCACCTGAATCCTGCGGCCGGTGCGGCCCGTCTCCTGTGCAGCGTCAGTCATGCTTCGAAGCGTACGGCGCCGGGGCGGGACACCGGGCGCCGACCGGGCAGGGCCGGGGCGGGCCGCCCGCAGCCCGCCCCGGCTTTCGGCCACCGGACCGTCATCTTCCGGCCCCTGTTGCGCTACGCGCGTTGACCGTAGGCTGCCGTCCGCCCGGACTCGTCACACGCGTCCCCCGGACACCTACGACGCGCACGGGCCGGCCGCCTCGCCCGCACGCACGGCGCCGCCACCCGACCGGCCCACGAAGGGGACCACATGCCAGCGACATCTCAACGGCGGCGCCGCATCCGCGGATTGGCCGCCGGTACCGCCGTACTGGCCGCCGCCGTCGGCCTCACCGCAGCGGCCGCACCGGCCGGCGCGGACCACCGCACGGACCAGCGCGCCGACCGGTCGCACGGCCGCACCGTCGACGTCCAGCTGCTCTCCTTCAACGACTTCCACGGCAACCTCGAACCGCCACAGGGATCGTCGGGGACCGTGGAGGAGACACAGCCGGACGGCAGCAGGAAGACGGTCGCGGCGGGCGGCGTCGAGTACCTCGCACAGGCGCTGCGCACAGCCCGTAAGGGGCACCCGTACTCCGTCACCGCGGCGGCCGGCGACATGGTCGGGGCCAGCCCGCTGCTCTCCGGGCTCTTCCACGACGAGCCGACCATCGAGGCGATGAACAAGCTCGGCCTCGACGTCACCTCCGTCGGCAATCACGAATTCGACGAGGGCCGGGCCGAGTTGACCCGGATGCAGAAGGGCGGCTGTCACCCCAAGGACGGCTGCTTCGAGGACGGCAAGACCTTCAAGGGCGCCGACTTCCCCTACCTGACGGCCAACGTCACCGACGACAGGACCGGCAAGCCGCTGCTCAAGCCGTACACCGTCTGGAAGCACAAGGGCGTCGAGATCGGCTTCATCGGGGTGACCCTGAAGGGCACCCCCGACATCGTGAACGCCGAAGGGGTCAAGGGCCTGACGTTCCACGACGAGGTAGCCACGATCAACAAGTACGCCAAGGTCCTCGAACGCCAGGGCGTGAAGTCGGTCGTCGCGCTCATCCACGAGGGCGGGATGCCCGCCTCCACCTCGTACAACTACGACTGCGACAGCCCGGGTCCTGGCGACGGCATCTCCGGGCCGATCACCGAGATCGCCAAGAAGGTCACCCCGAAAGTCGATGCCCTGGTCACAGGACACACCCACCAGGCGTACGCCTGCACCATCCCCGACCCTTCCGGGACTCCCCGTACGGTCACATCGGCCGCCTCCTTCGGCCGGCTCTACACCGACACCACGCTGACGTACGACCGCAGGACCAAGGACATCGTGCGCACCCGCGTGCACGCGCCGGGCGCGGCCAACCGCGTCGTGAACCGCAAGGGGCCCAAGGCCGCGGACATGACGTCCCTGATCGCCCGCTGGAACAAGCTGGCCGCGCCGGTCGCCGGACGGCCCGTCGGCCACATCTCCGCCGACATCCCGGGCCGCGGCGCGAACACCCCCGAATCGCCCCTGGGCGACGTCGTCGCCGACGCCCAGCTCGCGGCCACCGCGGACACCGGAAAGGGCGGGGCCCAGCTCGCGCTGATGAACCCGGGCGGCATCCGCTCCGACCTCGCGTACGCGGCGTCCGGCGGTGAGGGGGACGGGGTGGTCACCTACGGGGAGGCGTTCACCGTCCAGCCGTTCACGAACATGATGCACGTCGTCGATCTCACCGGCGCCCAGCTGCTTGCCGGGCTCCAGCAGCAGGTCAGCGGCCCGAACGAGGCATCGCCGAAGATCCTCCAGGTGTCCGAAGGACTCACTTACACGCTGGATATGACCCAGTCGGGCGCCGCCCGCGTCGTCAAGGACTCGGTGAAGCTGAACGGCAAGGCCATCGACCCGGCGGCGGCCTACCGCGTCGCCATGAACGAATTCCTGGCCGGCGGCGGCGACGGCTTCCCCGCCTTCAAGGACGGCCAGAACCCGCACGTCGGCCCCTCGGACCTGGACGCCTTCACCGCCTACCTGACCGCGCACTCGTCGGCCCAGAAACCCCTGGACCCGCCGAAGGCGGACCGCATCACGGTCGTGAAGTAGGAAGAGCCGCAACCCCGTTCGGTCGTTCCTTGTTTCCGCCTTTCCCGCGCATACGGGAAAGGCGGAACGGGAAAGACGGAACCGGAAATCCGGCATGGGAAATAAAGCTGCGGGTACGGGGTACCCGACGTCCGGAAAATTTCGACCAAGTCGGCGCGACAATCTTCGCGTAACTCGCTTACCGCCGGTAGGACTTGCGTGCGAGGGTCCTGCGCATGGTGGGATGTGCGGATGCGAACCCCCACACGCATATCTTCACCCTCGGCGCACAGGGCATCCGCGACACCCGCGGCGCCCTCGGCAGCCCTGTCCTCGTCCGCCGCTCCCGGCCCCGCCCCATCGGGCCCCGCGGACGAGCCGGCCGGGGACACCCGCGAGTTCGAGCCGGTCAACCCGTACGCGGACCTGGCCGCACTCGCCGACCCCGAGCCCGAGCCCGAGCCGGTCTCGGACCCCGCCGGACGCTCCCTCGGTGAACGCCGCAGATACCTCAACGAGCGCGATGACAGCGACGATCCGCTCGGCCTCGGCCTGCGCTCCGACGACGAGCGCGACGAGGAGTGGGCGCCGCCCAACCACCGCCGCAACAAGCGCGGCATCAGCCGCTTCGCCGCCGTGCCGCTCACCCTGAAGCTGCTGGTCGCCGTGCTGGTGTGCGCGGCATTCCTCACCCTTTCCGACCGGTTCGCCGTGCTGTACGCGCAGAACAAAGCCGAACAGCAGATCAAGAAAGCGATGCATCTCACGGCGACCCCGGAAGTCGAGATCAAGGGCTTCCCGTTCCTCACCCAGGTCGCGGCCAAGCGTCTCGACCAGGTCGACGTCACCATTCCCGACGTGGCCGCCGACCGCGTCTCGCTGGCGAAATTCGAGGCGAGCGCCCGCGATATACAGCTGGACGGTGATCTGCCCACTTCCATCAAGGGCGCCACAATCGGTTCGATGCACGGCAGTGTGCTGCTCGCCTTTGAGGACATGAACCGTGAACTGGGCGCATCGCAGGTGAAATTCAGCGAAATGGGACCGAATGCGGTCCGAGCCGTCGGTCAACTGCCGATCGCCGGACGCGAATTGCGCGTCCACGCCCAGGCCAGCATTCAGCGGGCGGGCGACCGCGGTGTCTCCACCCAGATCAGCAAGATGCGCCTGGACATCGGCGACGTCGCCGTCTACCGGCCCGGCACCGGCAAGGAAGAGGGCCTGCGGCTGACCCGCAAGGCCGCCGGCGAACTGAGCCGGCAGGCCGCGAAGGTGAAGGCGATGCTCAGCGTCCCGGCCATCGCGCACCGCATCGGCATCCCGCAGGAGTACATCGACCAGGCCCTGCACAGCGAGGAGAAGCTGCACGAGCTGACCGGCGCCCCGCGGTTCGTCGAGAAGCTGATGAAGGTCAACCTCGTCGACGTGGTCGTCGACCACCCCTGGCTGCTCCAGAAGGTCGGCATCGACCCGAAGGTGCTCGGCGCACTGACCGGCCTCACCAAGCCGCAGCTCGCCGACCAGCTGTCCCTGTCCTTCCGGCTGCCCAAGACGCCGGGCGACGTCCGGCTGCGCCACATCTCCGTACAGGAGGACGGCATCCGCGCCGAACTGACCGGCTCCGACCTCCCGTTCGGCGACGCCGCGAAGAAGGCGAAGCGACAGCAGGCGACGGATGGGCAGGAGAAGAACGGCTGACGGCAGCCACGAACCGTTCCTGCCGGGTGGCACGGCTATGGGCCACCCCGGCTCCTGACCAGGCCGTTGCCCCGGCAGGGGCGGGCCTCACCACCTCCCGATGCGGGTGCGCAGCTCTACCGCCCCGGGGTCGTCGAAGCCGTCGAGGATACGCAGCGCCTCGGCCCGATGGCGGCGGGACCGGTCGGGGTCGTCCTCGGCGAGTGCGCCGGCAAGGGCGTCGAGAGCCAACGCCTCTTGCCAGTGGTCACCCAGTTCATGGTGCGCCGCCACCGCGCGCCGATGAAAGTCGGCTGCCTCCGCCGGGCGCCCCATCGCCCGATACGTCTCGCCCGCGCCGTGCCAGGCCATCGCCTCGCGGCTGCGGTCCCCGAGGCGGCGGTGGAGCGAGGCGGAGCGCTGAAAGGAAACAAGCGCATCGGCATACTCGCCGAGCGCACGTTGAGCGTGGCCCAGGGCGATGAGCCAGAAGCCCTGCGCGAAGGGCGGATCACCTGCGTCCTCGACTTCGAACACGCCACGTACGCCGAGAGGTTCCGCGACTTCGGCAAGCTCGACGAGCACATCTTCGACGCGTTCCCGGCCGGTCGCGACGTCTTCCTCGCGTCCTACGCCGCCGCCTGCCCGCTGCCGGACGACTGGGAGCAGCGCGTCGCTCTCGGGCAGGTGCTGCACGCGCTGAACATGCATGTCTACTTCCGGCGCTGGTCCCCGCAGTGGGCGCCGCAGTACGCCCGGCAGGTGAAGGAGTGGCTCACGAGAAATACGTGAACAGCCGGACGTGGCTGCGCAGGTGCGCTACGGCTGCCCCGGCAGTTCAGGCGGCGGGGCCGGAGCCCCCGGGAGGGTGAGGACCGCCTCGGTGCCGCCGCCCGGGGCGGCGCGCAGCAGCACGCCGCCGCCCGCCTGCTCCGCCGTGCGGGCCACGATCGACAGGCCGAGGCCGCTGCCCGGCAGGCTGCGGGCGGACGGGGAACGCCAGAACCGGGCGAAGACGTGCGGCAGTTCGTCCTCGGCGATGCCGGGCCCGTGGTCGCGTACGGTCAGCTCGCCCGCCGTGAGACCGACCTCGACGGTGCCGCCTGCCGGGCTGAACTTCACCGCGTTGTCGAGCAGGTTGACCACCGCACGCTCCAGAGCCGCAGGTTCCGCGCGCACGTACCAGGGGTCGAGGGCGGCCGTCACGGTCAGCGAAGGGCCGCGCAGCCGGGCCCGCTCCAGGGCCGCACCGACGATCTCGTGCAGCGCCACGACCCGCACGGCACCCGCGCTGCCAGGACCCGCATCGGGCGTACGGGAGAGTTCCTGGAGGTCGCCGATCAGCGCCGCCAGCTCCCCCATCTGCGCCTTGACCGAGCCGAGCAGCGCCTCCTTGTCGGCGGCCGGGATCTGCCGTCCTGACCGCTCGCTGCGCACCAGCAGGTCGATGTTCATCCGGAGCGAGGTCAGCGGGGTGCGCAGCTCGTGGCCCGCGTCCGCGATCAGCTGCTGCTGGAGTTCGCGGGAGGCGGCGAGCGCGGCCGTCATGGAGTTGAAGGAGCGCGAGAGCCGGGCGATCTCGTCCTCGCCGTCCGCGGGGATGCGGATGGTCAAGTCCTCGGTGCGCGCGACGTGTTCGACGGCCTCGGTCAGCCGGTCGACGGGTTTGAGGCCGGCCCGCGCGACCCACAGACCCGCAGTGGCCGCGCCCAGCACGCCGACCCCCGCGACGATCAGCAGCACCAGCGCGAGCTGGTTCAGCGGCTGGGTGACCTGGTCCATGGGCGCGGCGACGGAGATCGCCAGCCGGTTGCCGCGTGCGTCGGTGATCGGCCCCGGGTAGTGCACCGTCGACACCCGCATCTCGGTGCCGTTGGCGGAGCGGGTGGTGTGCACCGTGTTGGCCAGCCGTCCGTCGGCGACCGCGACGTCGGTGCGCTGGGCGGGGATCGCCTCCTTCTCCGGCGAGGTGCAGACGTCGCCCGACGAGGACACCAGCTGGATGGTGTACGGCGTCGGCTGGAAGGTCACCCGGCCCTCCGCGGTGCCCGAGCAGGAGAACTTCAGCGCCTGGACGTAGTCCTGGCCGACGTCGACGCTGCGCAGCGTCGTGTCGAGCTGTTCGGTGAGCCGGTCGCGGGTGATCAGCCAGCAGGCGGCGGCCGAAGCGGCGACCGCGACGGCGACCGCGACGGCGGTGAGCATCGCCAGCCGGGAGCGCAGCGGCAGCTGCCGGTAGCGGCGGGCGGCCCGCTCGACGATGCCGGGGGCGGGGGCTGCGGTGGCGCCCCCGCCTGGGCCGGGCTCGTCGGGGCCGGGTGCGTCCGGGGTGTGCGGGGTGTGCGGGGTGCTCATTCCGCGCCGCCGTCCGCCCGCAGCACGTAGCCGACGCCGCGCACGGTGTGCACGAGGCGCGGCTCGCCGCCCGCCTCCGTCTTGCGGCGCAGGTACATCACGTACACGTCGAGGGAGTTGGACGTCGGCTCGAAGTCGAAGCCCCAGACCGCCTTGAGGATCTGCTCGCGGGTGAGGACCTGGCGGGGGTGCGCGAGGAACATCTCCAGCAGGGTGAACTCGGTACGGGTCAGCTCGACCGCCCGGCCTCCCCGGGTCACCTCGCGGGTCGCCAGGTCCATCCGCAGATCGCCGAAGGACAGCGTGTCGCCCTCTTCGGGCGGCGCGCCCGCGGCCGCCGCATACGAGCTGCGGCGCAGCAACGCACGGATGCGGGCCAGGAGTTCGTCCAGCTCGAACGGCTTGACGAGGTAGTCGTCGGCGCCTGCGTCGAGCCCGGTGACCCGGTCGCCGACGGTGTCGCGCGCGGTCAGCATCAGGATCGGCACGGTCACCCCGCTCGCGCGCAGCCTGCGGGCGGCGGTCAGCCCGTCCATCCGGGGCATCAGCACGTCCAGCACGATCAGTTCGGGGTCGTAGACGGCAACCTTCTCGACCGCGTCGAGACCGTCGACGGCCTGCTCGGTGCCGTACCCCTCGAAGGCGAGCGAGCGCTGCAACGCCTCGCGGACCGCTGGCTCGTCGTCGACGATCAGGATGCGGGCGGGCTGATCACCGTGCTCGGCGGGGCTCATGTGCGTGACTACCTCGTGGTGCGATACGGGACGGCTGACGGCTCAGGCGCTGGGCCTGCCCTCAGCCTTGCACGGTGCCGCGGTGTGCGCCGCCCGCGCACCGGGCGATGGCGGCGGCGAGCGCACGGCGTGCGCGGTGGACCGGAACGGCGATCCTGTGGGCCATGGCGGCCTCCTGGTCGTACGGGGAAGGTGGTGCCGGGCGGCCCGGCCGGGCGGGCCGCCGTTCGGGGGGCGGGCTCAGATCCCGCTGTTGGCGCCGCCGCTGCCGCCGCCGCGCAGCCCGTCGAGGTCGGCCTTGACGGTGTTGATCGGGATGGCGAAGCCGAGGCCGACGCTGCCCGCCGTGCTGCTGGCCGCCGAACTCGGCGCGTACATCGCGGAGTTGATGCCGATGATCTGGCCCTGCATGTTGATCAGAGCGCCACCGGAGTTGCCGGGGTTGAGCGAGGCGTCGGTCTGGATGGCCTTGTACGAGGTCTTGGACGAGCCGGTGTCGCCGTTGTACTGGTTGCCGCCGAACTCGAACGGCCACTCGTCGCCGCCGCCCTGCCCCTGGCCCTGCCCCTGCTGCCCCTGGCTCTCGCTCTTGGGGACGGTGACGTCGCGGTTGAGGGCGGAGACGATGCCGCTGGTGACCGAACCGGTCAGGCCCTCGGGCGAGCCGATCGCCACGACCTGGTCGCCGACCGCGATCTTGTCGGAGTCGCCGAGGCTCGCGGCGGTCAGGCCCTTGGCACCCCTGACTTTGATCAGCGCCAGGTCCTTGTCGGGGTCGGTGCCCACGACGTCGGCGGTCTTCCGGCTGCCGTCGCTGAAGGTGACGGTCACGGTGCGCGCCCCGGACACCACGTGGTTGTTGGTGACGATCTCGCCCTTGCCGGTGACGACCACGCCGGACCCGGTGGACTCGCCGTCGGCGGACCGCGCCTGGATCTCGACTATCGCCGGGCTGACCGCCTTCGCCACCCCCGCGACGCCGTTGGTGGTCTGGCCCGCGTTGACCAGCGGCGTGGAGACGGTGGCCTGGTCGTGCCTGGCCGTGCCGGCGAGCAGCGCCGCGCTGCCGCCGCCGATGAGCCCGGAGGCCAGCGCCACCGCCGCGATCAGCGCGACCGGCCGGCGGGCCCTGCGCCGCGGCGCCGCCTCCGGCTCGGGCCGCCGCGGGTCCGCACCCGCGAACCCGGCATACGCACCGTCGCCGCCGCTCCCGCCGTGACCTGCCGCTCCGCTGCCGTCGCCGACCGCACCCGACTCGCTGCCCGCACCCGCACCGGCCGCCCGGCCGGGCCACACCGTGACGCCGTCACCGGCCGCGACCGGGTCGGCCGGTGCGTACGGGGGCGGCGGCGGGAATGCCTGCTCGCCGCCCTGGCGGGGCTCGTAGCCGTAACCGTACGGCCGGTCCTGGGGCATCTCGTCGCCGCTTCGGCGGTAGCTCTCGGTCATGCGATTACTCTGCGGTCGGTCCATGAGAGCGGTCTGAGAGTGTCCTGAGAGACCCGACAGAAGTCGGTATGCCCGGTATAAGGAACCGTCGCTTCCGCCTGGCGCGCGACGGCTTCGGGACGTCAGCCCCCGCAGCCGCAGGACCTGCGCACCACCAGACGCGAGGGGAACTGCCGCAGCCGCTCGCGGCGCGAACCCACCACCCGCAGCCCGTCGTCCAGCACGAGGTCGACGGCGGCCCGCGCCATCGCCTGCCGGTCGGACGCCACGGTGGTCAGCGGCGGATCGGTGAGACCCGCTTCCTTCACATCGTCAAATCCCGCGACGGCCAGCCCGCCCGGCACGTCGATGCGCAGCTCACGGGCGGCCCGCAGCACCCCGATCGCCTGGTCGTCGGTCGCACACATCAGGGCCGGCGGCCGGTCCGGGCCCGCCAGCAGCTCCAGCGCGACCCGGTAGGCGTCGTAACGGTTGTACGGCGCCTGGAAGTAGCGCCCGTCCAGCGGCTTCCCGGATTCCTGCATCGCCCGCCGCCAGCCTTCGACGTGGTCGGTGACCGGGTCGCCCGACTTGGGGGTGGCCTCCGTGCCGCCGAGGAAGGCGACGTACGGGTGGCCGTGCTCCAGCAGGTGCCGGGTGGCCAGTTGCGCGCCCCAGATGTCGTCCGTCATGACGGCGACGTCGTCGATGGCGTCCGGCCTGCGGTGCAGCAGCACCACCCGGGCGTCCCAGGCATCGATCTCGGCGGCGGCGTGCTCGCTGGGGCCCTGGCTGATCAGGATCAGTCCGGAGACCCGCATCCCGAGGAACGCACGGAGGTAGTGCACCTCGCGCTCGTCCAGGTAGTTGGCGTTGCCGACCAGGACCATCTTGCCGCGCTCGGAAGCGGCCTGTTCGACGGCGTGCGCCATCTCCGCGAAGAACGGCTGCCGGGCGTCCGGGACGATCAGACCTATGAGGTCGGTGCGGCGGGACGCCATCGCCTGCGCGACCCGGTCCGGCCGGTAGCCGAGTTCCTTGATCGCGGCGAGGACCCGCTCGCGGGTGGCCGGGGCGACCGGCCTTGGTCCGTTGTTGATGACGTAACTGACGACGGCGGTCGAGGTACCCGCCAGCCTTGCCACATCATCCCGCGTCACCTTGGCCACGCGCGGCAGTCTACGCGGGTGGTGCCAGGGGGCTACCAGCAGTTCACGGACCGGATCGTGCGGCTTGTGAACCGCCGGACCGCGCGGCCCGCGCCCGCCGGACGGGCCGGTGGCCGGCGGCCGCACCACGGCCGCCGCCGGCCACCGGCCCGTCACCTCCCCACACTCACCCCTTGGCGGACCGGCTCACGGCCGCTTCCGGTGCGGCGGCCGCCTCGTCCTGGCCCGCCTGCTCCCCGGCCCTGTCCTTCGCCTTCGCCTCGGCCGCCGCCACGCGCTCCGCCTTCTCCGCCGCCGCGCGCTCCACCTTCTCCGGCGTCACGAAGCGGTAGCCGACGTTGCGGACGGTGCCGATCAGCGACTCGTGCTCGGGGCCGAGCTTCGCGCGCAGCCGCCTGACGTGCACATCGACGGTCCTGGTGCCGCCGAAGTAGTCGTAGCCCCAGACCTCCTGGAGGAGCTGAGCGCGCGTGAACACCCGGCCCGGGTGCTGCGCGAGGTACTTCAGCAGCTCGAACTCCTTGAAGGTCAGGTCCAGGATCCGGCCCTTGAGCTTGGCGCTGTAGGTGGCCTCGTCCACCGACAGGTCGCCGTTGCGGATCTCCATGGGGCTGTCGTCGGTGGTGATCTGCTGCCGCCCCATGGCCAGCCGCAGCCGGGCCTCGACCTCGGCCGGACCCGCCGTGTCCAGCAGGACGTCGTCGACACCCCAGTCGGCGGTGACGGCCGCAAGACCCCCCTCCGTGACGACCAGGACCAACGGGCAGCCGGGGCCCGTGGACCGCAGCAGCTGGCACAGCGACCGCACCTGCGGCAGGTCGCGGCGGCCGTCGATCAGTATGACGTCGGCCCCTGGGGTGTCGATGAGGGCCGGGCCCTCGGCCGGGGCCACCCGCACGCTGTGCAGCAACAGGCCGAGCGCGGGCAGCACCTCCGTCGACGGCTGAAGTGCGTTGGTCAGCAGCAGGAGGGAACTCACTTCCGACCACCTGCCCGATACCCGGTCCGTTTGCTCCGGTACTGCTCGCTTCGCTCGCCCATGACGTCTGGTTCCTCCTCGGTCCCTGCGACGGGGGCACCACCCGGCCTCGGCCGGGGGAGTCTGCGGCACTGCTTCGAACGGTACTTTCGGCCACGCTCGGGGGCCTGCCCGGAAGCACAAAAGGATCCGGGGGCAACGCTGCCCGGATCCTTCATGCCCAGCAGAATAACTCACATGACGTCCGGACCCGAGGCCGATCTCGCACGTTCCCGTGTTCCTTCGATCACGTCGCGTGGCCACCGCGCGACGCTGCTGACCGACGACGGCGTGCGCATCGAAGCCGCGTACGAACCCAGAAACCCCGGCATTCCCGCTGGTCAGGACGGTGGCACCGGCGGCCCTTCGGAGGACGTCGCGATCGTCCTGGCACACGGCTTCAACGGAGCGCTCGGCAGGCCCGCGCTGCGCCGGGCCGCCGCCGCCTTCCGGGGAAGGGAGGCCGTCATCACGTTCGGATTCTCCTCCCGGGGGCACATGGGGCACCCCCGCTGAAGGCAGGGGAAGGCTCCGGCGGCCGCACCACCCTGGGCGACCGCGAGGTCTGTGACCTGGCCGCCGCCGTCCGCCGGGCCCGTTCGCCGGGTCGCCGCCGTCGGCTTCTCCGAAAGGGGTGCGGGGCGACAGCCACTCCGCCAGGGGCGGTGGCCGGGCGACGGGCGGGCGGCTCGGTCGTCCTGCGGCACCCGGCGCTGCACGGCAGCGGGAGCGCGGGGGGCGCACGGACGCACACACCAATGCGGTCGTCGCGGTGAGCGCCCCCACGCGCGGGTACTACCGGGACACCGCATCGATGCGCCGCCTCCACTGGGTCGTCACCCGGCCCACCGACCTGTGGACCGCGCCCGTCTTCGGCCACGCGGAGAACGCGGCCGGCGCCGGGCTGCTGGACCGGATCGGGGACCGGCTCACGCAGCAGCTGCCCGGCACGGCCACGGACTGAGCCGGACAGCCGCCGGCCGCTACTCCGTTTCCGCCACCGCCTCCGCGAACTGCGCCGCGTACAGCCGGGCGTACGCGCCGTCGGCCGCCAGCAGGGCGTCGTGGCTGCCCTGTTCGACGATGGCGCCGGACTCCATCACCAGGATCAGGTCGGCGTCGCGGATGGTCGACAGGCGGTGCGCGATGACGAAGCTGGTGCGTCCCGTGCGGAGCTGGGCCATGGCGTGCTGGATGAGCACCTCGGTGCGGGTGTCGACCGAGCTGGTGGCCTCGTCGAGGACGAGGATCGCGGGCTCGGCGAGGAACGCGCGGGCGATGGTGATCAGCTGCTTCTCGCCGACCGAGACATTGCCGCCCTCGTCGTCGATGACGCTGTCGTAGCCGTCCGGCAGGGTCCGCACGAAGCGGTCGACGTGGGTGGCCTTCGCCGCCTCGACGACCTTCTCGAACGGGGTGCCCTCGGGAGCGCCGTACGCGATGTTCTCGGCGATGGTGCCGCCGAAGAGCCAGGTGTCCTGGAGGACCATGCCGATCTGGGCGCGCAGTTCCTCCCGCGGCAGCTCGGCGATGTCGGCGCCGTCGAGAGTGATCCGGCCGCCGTTCACCTCGTAGAAGCGCATCAGGAGGTTGACGAGGGTGGTCTTGCCCGCGCCGGTCGGGCCGACGATGGCGACGGTCTGGCCGGGCTGGACGGACAGCGACAGGCCGTCGATGAGCGGCTTGTCCGCCTCGTAGCGGAAGGACACCTTCTCGAAGGCGACCCGGCCTGCGGCGCGCACCGTGTCCGCGCGGGCGCCGGGCGGCCGGGTGTCGGGCTGCTGCTCGTCGGCGTCGAGGAGTTCGAAGACCCGCTCGGCCGAGGCGACGCCGGACTGCACGAGGTTGGCCATCGAGGCGACCTGGGTGAGCGGCTGGCTGAACTGCCGCGAGTACTGGATGAACGCCTGCACGTCACCGATCGACAGGGCGCCCGAGGCCACCCGCAGCCCACCGACGACCGCGACCAGCACGTAGTTGATGTTGCCGATGAACATCATGGCGGGCTGGATGATGCCGGAGATGAACTGCGCCTTGAAGCCGGCGGCGTGCAGCGCGTCGTTCTGCTCACGGAAGAGGGCCGCGGCCTCCCGCTGCCGGCCGAAGACCTTCACCAGCGCGTGGCCGGTGTACATCTCCTCGATGTGCGCGTTGAGCTTGCCCGTCGTCTTCCACTGCTGGACGAACTGCGGCTGCGCCCGCTTGCCGACCTTGGCCGCGACGAACACCGACACCGGCACCGTCAGCAGCGCGACCACCGCCAGCAGCGGCGTGATCCAGAACATCATGGCGAGCACGCCGACGATGGTCAGCAGCGAGGCCAGGATCTGGCTCAGGGTCTGCTGGAGCGTCTGCTGGATGTTGTCGATGTCGTTGGTCGCCCGGGAGAGCACCTCGCCGCGCTGCTGCGTGTCGAAGTAGCTCAGCGGCAGCCGGGACAGCTTCTCCTCGACCTGCTCGCGCATCCGGAACACGGCGCGCTGCACGACGCGGGTGGCGATCCGGGCCTGGAGGAAGCCGAAGAGCGCGGCGCACACGTAGATCAGCGTGACGCCGAGCAGGACCGTGCCGATGGCGCCGAAGTCGATGCCACGGCCGGGGATCACGGGCATCGCGCCGACCATGTCAGCGAGACCGCCCTGGCCGTGCGCCCGCAGCTGCTCGGCGGCCTGGGCCTTGGTGAGGCCGGCCGGCAGCTTCCGGCCGATGAGACCGGAGATGATCAGGTCCGTGGCGTGCCCGAGGACCTTGGGCCCCAGGACGTTCAGCGCCACGCTCGCCACACCCAGCACCACCGCGACGGACATGATGCCGCGCTCGGGCCGCATCTGCGACAGCAGCCGCAGGCCCGAGCCCTTGAAGTTCATCGACTTCTCGGCCGGGCCGGACATCATCCGGCCGGGCCCCGGCGCCGGGCCGCGGCGGGCCGGCGCCGCGGCGGGCGGCGCTGCGGAAGTCTCGGTACGGGAGGCCGCTCCCTTGTCCGGGGTGGTCACGCCGCCTCCTGCTCGGTGAGCTGGGAGAGCACGATCTCCCGATAGGTTTCGTTCTCCGCCATCAGCTCGGTGTGGGTGCCGGTGCCGACGACCCGGCCCTCGTCCAGGACGACGATCCGGTCGGCGCCGCGGATCGTGGCGACCCGCTGCGCGACGATGACGACGGTCGCCCGGTCGGTCTCCCGGGACAGCGCGGCCCGCAGCGCGGCGTCCGTCGCGTAGTCCAGCGCCGAGAAGGAGTCGTCGAAGAGGTAGATCTCCGGCTTGCGCACCAGCGCGCGGGCGATGGCGAGCCGCTGCCGCTGGCCGCCGGAGACGTTGCCGCCGCCCTGGGCGATGGGCGCCTCCAGACGGCCCTCCATCCGCTCGACGAAGTCGCGGGCCTGCGCGGTCTCCAGCGCGTGCCACAGCTCCTCGTCGGTGGCGTCCGGATTGCCGTAGCGCAGGTTGCTCGCGACGGTCCCGGAGAAGAGGTACGGCTTCTGCGGGACCAGGCCGATGGCGCCGGCCAGCGTCTCCTCGTCGAGGGTGCGGACGTCCTCGCCGTCGACCAGGACCTCGCCGCCGGTCGCGTCGAAGAGCCGCGGGACGAGCCCGATCAGGGTGGACTTGCCGCTGCCGGTGGAGCCGATGACGGCGGTGGTCTCGCCGGGGCGTGCGACGAGCGAGATGTCCCTGAGCACCGGCTGCTCGGCGCCGGGGAAGCGGAACTCGACGTTGCGCAGCTCCAGTTCACCGCGGGTGCGCAGGGTGGTGACCGGGTTCTGCGGCGGGGTGACGCTGCTGTCCGTCGACAGCACCTCCTGGATGCGCTCGGCGCAGACCTCGGCGCGCGGCAGCATCATCACCATGAACGTCGCCATCATGATCGACATGAGGATGTACATCAGGTAGCTGAGGAACGCGGTCAGCGCGCCGATCTGCATGTCACCGCTGTCGATCCGCTGCCCGCCGAACCACACCACGGCCACGCTGGAGAGGTTCACGATCAGCATGACGAGCGGGAACATCGTCGACATCAGCCGCCCGGCCCGCACCGACACGTCGTACAGATCGGTGTTGGCCCCGGCGAACCGCTCCTGCTCGTGCCGGTCGCGTACGAAGGCACGGATCACGCGGATGCCGGTGATCTGCTCGCGCAGCACGCGGTTGACGGTGTCGATCCGCTCCTGGACTCCGCGGAACAGCGGACGCATCCGGCGCACGATCAGCGAGACCAGGATCCCGAGTACCGGGACGATGATCAGGAGGAGGCCGGAGAGCGGCACGTCCTGATTGAGCGCCATCACGACGCCGCCGATGCACATGATCGGCGCCGAGACCATCATCGTGAACGTCATCAGGACCAGCATCTGGACCTGCTGGACGTCATTGGTGGTGCGGGTGATCAGCGAGGGGGCACCGAACGTGCCCACTTCCCTGGCCGAGAAGGACTGCACCCGGTCGAACACGGCGGCCCGGATGTCGCGCCCCAGCGCCATGGCCGTCCGCGCGCCGAAGTAGACGGCGCCGATGGCGCACAGGATCTGCAGCAGGGTCACGGCGACCATGAGGCCGCCGGTGCCGAAGATGTAGCCGGTGTCACCCTTGATGACGCCGTTGTCGATGATGTCGGCGTTCAGAGTGGGCAGGTAGAGGGTGGCCAGCGTCTGGATGAGCTGGAGGAACACGATCAGGGATATAGCGCGCCTGTGGGGCCGCAAATGCGCCCACGCGAGTCGGACCAACACCTTTCGACCCTATGCGAACGATTGCCCGCGGCAATCGAATATTCGAAGACGTGCAGGACGGCCCCGGAGCCTTTGCCAGAACTTGCCCGGAGCCGGATCGGCCGCCGCGTGCGCCATCATGGACGACGCATCACCACACATCACGACGCACACGACGCACACGACGCACACAACGAAGAGGCCGCCGTGACAACAACTGGCACCGTGCGCTACTGGGCAGCCGCCAAGGCCGCCGCGGGCACGGCCGAGGAGCCCTACGCGGCGGCGACGCTCGCCGATGCGCTGGACGCGGCACGCGCCGCGCACGCCGCACAGCCGGAGTTCGCGCGCGTCCTGCTGCGCTGCTCGTTCCTGGTGGACGGCGATCCGGTCGGCACCCGCGCTCACGCGGACGTGCCGCTGGCCCAGGGCGGCACGGTCGAGGTCCTGCCGCCGTTCGCGGGAGGGTGAGTACACGATCATGAGCGACCAGCAGCCGTACGGACAGCAGCCGTACCCCCCACAGCAGTACGGCACCCAGGACCCGTACGCCCAGCCCCCATACGGGCAGGACCCCTACGGCCACCCCTCCTACGAACAACAGCCGCCCCAGCAACAGCCGTACGCACCACAGCAGTACGGGCAGCAGCAGTACGGGCAGCAGCAACAGCAGTACGAGCAGCAGACGCACGACCAGGCGTACGGCACGCAGGGCTACGACCCGCAGGCGTACGGCACCCAGGCGTACGACCCGCAGGCATACGACCCGCAGGCGGCGCATGTCCCGGCCACCGCTCCCGCCGCCGCGGCCCCGCAGCCGTCCACTGCTCCCGCTCCCGCGCCCGGCACCGCCGTCCCGGCCGGGACCGCGCAGCCGGCGCCGAACCAGCGGGCCCGCGCCGAGGGCCGGTCGCCGATCATTCCGCCCGGTATCCAGCCGGCCGCGCTGACCGCCGTGCTCGCCCTGCTGCTCGCGCTCGCCGCGCCGCTGGGGCAGCCGGTGCTGTGCGTGCCCGTGGTGCTGCTCCAGGCGGTCACGGCCGCGGGCTGGTTCCGGCTGAACGGCATGTGGCCCGCCCGCCAGGGCATTGCGCTGGCCTTCCTCGCGGGGGTCACGACCGACGTCGCGCTGCTGGTCACCGACCACGGCAGCGCTCCGCTCGTCGCCATCGGCACGCTCGGCGTGTGGTGCCTGTTCGTCCTCGTCCTCCAGCTGCGCAACCGCAGCAGCGCCGACGAGCGGATGTACGCGCTGACCGCCGGGCTGACCTCGACCGCCCTCGCGGTGCTCGCGTCGGGCCAGCTCGCGGCCGGGGCGGACGCGGTGGCGGTCGGCGCGGCCGCGGTCGCGGTGGCCGCCGTCGTCCGCGCGCTGCCGCTGCCGTCCGCCGCGACCCTGGTCCTGGCACTGCTCGCGGCCGCGGGCGCGGGCTACGGCGTGGGACAGCTGGGCGGTCTCGGCGCGGCCGGCGCCCTGCTGGGCGTGGTGACCGGCGCCTGCGCCCTGATCGGCCTGCGGGTGGCCAGCTACGACTACCCGTCCCGCTTCGTCCACATGACGGCGGGTGTCGCCCTGCCGCTGGCACTCGCCGCCCCTGCCGTCCACTTCCTGGGCGACGCCCTGAGCTAGCCGGAACGGGCGCCGCACGAACGGCCGCCGGAGCGCGTACCTGCGCCCCCGGCGGCCGTTCCGGCATCCGAGGGGACACTCTCGTTTAGGCTCGCGGTAGGGCGTGGGCAGGGGGCCTGGGCCGTACGGACAGAAGCGAAGCGGCCGGGGTTCCGGCCAGGTGTGGGGGTAGTGGTTCGATGCGTGCACTCAAGGTGCTGCTGGTCATCGTCATCGTCATAGGCGGTCTTTTCGTGGCCGCCGACCGGGTCGCGGTGAACATCGCCGAGGACAAGGCCGCGGACAAGATCCGCAGCAGTCAGGGGCTCGCGGCCGCCCCGACCGTCTCCATCAAGGGCTTTCCCTTCCTGACCCAGGTCGCGGGCCGCAGCCTGGACGAGGTCGACGCCGAGCTGGGCGGCATGGAGGCCAACGCCGAGGGGCACACGCTGCGTATCGACAAGCTCAGCGCGACGTTCCACGACGTGGCCCTGTCGAGCGACTTCTCCTCGATCGAGAACGCCGCGAGCGCCACCGGCACCGCCAAGATCTCGTATGCGGACCTGACCAAGGCGTCCGGCGCGAACGTCAAGGTGAGCTACGGCGGCGAGAAGAACGGCCAGAGCCAGGTCAAGATCTCGCCGAGCATCCCGCTGCTCAGCTCGCTGGAGGTGACCGGCACGATCTCGGTCTCCGGCGGCGACACGCTGCGGCTGCGCGCCGACCGGATTCCGGCGGTGTGCGGGGCGATCCCCGGCTGCACGGACAAGGTCCGCGGCCAGACCGACCACGAGTGGAAGCTGACCCAGCTGCCGGGCAACCTCAAGCTGGACAAGGTCACCGCGCAGTCCGGCGGCATCTCGATCTCCGCGTCCGGCAAGGACGTCAAGCTCCCCGGCTGACCCCGTTCCGGTTGGCCGCCCCCACTCCGTCCAATCGCTGAGACACCGCGTTCCGTAAGTCGACCCCCCACCCGCACAGCGCCGCCCGGCACCCGTCACACACGGCCGGGCGGCGCCTGTCGTCCCGCATCGCGGACAATCACGTCTCAGCATCCGACATGCCGGTGACAGGCCCTGGTGTGCGTCCCTACGATCGGCAGCATGCAGAGCGCATTGAGCGGTCTCCGAATCCGGGGACAGGCGAACCTCACGAAGCGGCGGGCAGTTGACCTGTGCCGCGTCGCCGCCATGCTCTGTCGCCCTGTCTGACGGGGCCTCGCACCCGTCTCTCCGCCCGGCCTGCCGGGCCGCGCCTTCCGCACCTCCCCGCGCAGCGCCGCGCGCAGCGAGCCGCCGCGCACACCCGGCGTAACCGCGTGCCCGACCGCAATCACCCCCCGTAACTGCCCCGGAGGAAGAACATGAGCCGTAGTGACGTTCTGGTGGACGCCGACTGGGTCGAGGCCCACCTCAATGACCCGAAGGTGGTCATCGTCGAGGTCGACGAGGACACCTCCGCCTACGAGAAGAACCACCTCACGAACGCCATCCGGATCGACTGGCAGAAGGACCTTCAGGACCCGGTCCGCCGCGACTTCGTCGACCAGGCCGGCTTCGAGAAGCTGCTGTCCGAGAAGGGCATCGCCAACGACGACACCGTCATCCTCTACGGCGGCAACAACAACTGGTTCGCGTCCTACGCCTACTGGTACTTCAAGCTCTACGGCCACGACAGCGTGAAGCTGCTCGACGGCGGCCGCAAGAAGTGGGAGCTGGACTCCCGCGACCTGGTCGCCGAGGTCCCCGAGCGCGCCGCGACCCAGTACCGTGCGCAGGCCCAGGACACCTCCATCCGCGCCTTCCGTGACGACGCCGTCGCCGCCATCGGCAACAAGAACCTCGTCGACGTGCGCTCCCCCGACGAGTTCAGCGGCAAGCTGCTCGCGCCGGCGCACCTCCCGCAGGAGCAGTCGCAGCGCCCCGGCCACATCACCGGCGCCCGCAACATCCCGTGGTCGAAGAACGCCAACGACGACGGCACCTTCAAGTCCGACGACGAGCTGAAGGCCCTGTACGAGGACGAGGGCATCGATCTCGCCAAGGACACCATCGCCTACTGCCGCATCGGTGAGCGCTCCGCGCTGACCTGGTTCGTGCTGCACGAGCTGCTGGGCCAGGCCAACGTCAAGAACTACGACGGCTCCTGGACCGAGTACGGCTCGCTCGTCGGCGTCCCGATCGAGCTGGGCCCCGCCAAGTAACCCCACGCGCCAGCACCCTCCCTCAAAACCCCTCAAGGAAGTACGTCTTATGTGTGGAGCACAGGCCGGCGGCCCCGACGCCTCGACCATCAAGCCCGGTGAGACCACGATCCAGGGCAGCGTGACCCGCGACGGCGAGCCCGTCACCGGCTACGTCCGTCTCCTGGACAGCACCGGCGAGTTCACCGCCGAGGTCCCGACCTCCGCGACCGGGCAGTTCCGCTTCTACGCGGCCGAGGGCACCTGGACGCTGCGCGCCCTCGTCCCCGGCGGCACCGCCGACCGCACCGTCGTCGCCCAGCAGGGCGGCCTGGCGGAGGTCGCCATCGCCGTCTGACGGCATCATGGAACGGTCCGCGCCTGCCCTGCCGCCGCGGACCGTACGGCCGGAGGGCCGCACCCCAGGGTTTGGACGCCTTGCGCGGGGTGCGGCCCTCCGCGCTGCCCCCGGGGGGACCGCCGTCCGGACTTCTTTCCGGCGGCGCGCGGACTTACCGTGGACTTATGCACGCGCCTCGTTGGCTGCCCCCACAACGCCGTCATCGCTGGTACTTCACGATGATGGGCGTCTGCCTCACGCTCTTCATCCTGGCCTGGAGCGTGGTGCGGCTGTGGTCGGTGACAGCGGCGGTGGTGATGTGCCTGGTGGCGATGGTGATCCCGCCGGTCGCGGCGATCGTCGCCAACCGGCGGGGCCCGCAGGAGCGCTGGTGGGACGAGTCCGGCGACCCGGAGTCCGACCGCTGGTGGCGCGAGCTGGACGACCGGGACGACCGGCACTCGAAGTAGCGGCGGGCGGGCGGCTCAGTAGACCAGCGCCTGCACGCCGTCCGGCATGATCTCGCTGACGAACAGCTGCGAGCCGGCGATCCCGGCGCCCTCGATGAGGTCCTTCTGCTCGATGCCGCGGCGCGCCGCGCACTGCGTGCAGACGGTGATCGCGCCGCCGCCCGCGATGATGCCGTCGATCAGCTCCGGCAGCGGTGCCGCGTGCGGCAGTTCGAACTCCGCCGCCCGGCCGGGCAGCGCGAACCACGCCGACTCCCCCGTCAGCCACAGGGACACCTCGACGCCGCTGGCCACCGCCACCGCCGCCACCGTGAACCCCTGCGAGCACCGCTCGGGCGCATCGGCACCCGCCGTCACCTTGATCACGAGCTTCTTCGCCATGGGGCCACCCTAGGCCGCGGCCCGGCGGATCACCGCTCGTCGGCGTACACGGTCTCCAGGAAGTCCTCGACCGCGCGATTGAAGACGTCAGGGCGCTCCATGTTGGGGTAGTGGCCCACGCCCTCGATGGTCAGGGTGCGGCCGTCGGCGACGGTGTGGGCGAGCTTTTCGGTCATGGCGATGAGGCCGGGTGCGTCGAGGGCGCCGCTGACGGCGAGGAGCGGCACCGTGATGCCGGCCGCGCGGGCCGCCGCGTCCCGTACCGGTACGTAGTGGTCCGGTTCGTCGACGGTGTGCTTGGCGACGGTCCTGCGGCTCGCTTCCTGGAGCCGTCGCACGAGGCCGGGATCGACCTCCTCGCGCGTGCGGTGCGGTCCCGTCACCCAGTCCGCGACGTTGCCGAGCCAGCGCTCGATGTCGCCTGCGGCCAGGGCGTCGTCGGACCGCGGATCGTTGACAGGGCCGTCGAGTACGCCGCCGCCGCTGATCACCAACGCCCGTACCAGACCGGGGTGTTCCAGCGCGGTGTCGACGGCGGTGATCGCGCCCATCGACAGGCCGACGAGGACCACGGGGCCGGTGCCGAGGTGGCGCAGCAGCGCGGCGAGGTCGTCGGCGGGGCGGAACGGGCGGCTCGCGTTGGCGGATCGGCCGTGCCCGCGGGCGTCCGGCGCGATCACCCGGTGGCGCCGCGCGAGGAGGGGCACCTGGTCGTCCCACACGGTGTGGTCGGCGAAGCCGCTGTGCAGCAGCACCACGGGCGGGCCGCTGCCGGTGTCGCGGTAGGCGAGGTGGCCGTCGTCGGTCTCGAACGTGAAGAGGTCGGAGGCGTCAGTCATGACAACCAAGGTGCCATGCCGCAGGGATTTTGACAACCAAGTTGTCACTATCGCCGGGACGGCAACCACGGTGTCACCATGGCCGGGTGACCGACCACGACACCACGCCCCTGCCGCCGGACGACCTCGCCGACCGGCTCACCGAAGTGTTCGCCCTGGTCGGACCGCTCTACCGGCGCGTGCAGCGCAAGGTCGAAACGGACGCACCGGGCCAGGGACTCTCCGTCGGCATCCGCGCCGTCCTCGACCTGCTCCGCGAACACGGCCCCCTCACCGTCCCGCAGATGGGCCGCGCCCAGGCCCTCAGCCGCCAGTTCGTCCAGCGCATGGTCAACGACGCCGCGGCCCGACACCTCGTCGAGACCCGTCCGAACCCCGCCCACCAGCGCTCCCCGCTGATCCGCCTGACCGACGAGGGACGCGCGGCCATCACCGCCGTCACCACCCGCGAACGCGCCCTGCTGCGTCAGGTCGGCGGCGACCTCACCGGCGCCGACGTCACCGCCTGCCTCCGCGTCCTCGCCCGGATGCTCGACCTCTTCGACGACGTCGACGTGAACTGACGCGGAACGGCGGCCCGCCCGGGGCCCCGACGGCGGGCGGGGAACCTCACAGCGCCGCCGCGATCGGCGACGACTAGACTCGGATCCGGTCCGTATCACCTCACTCCGTCCAAGGAGCGCGCTCGTGCTTGAGGCAGTCTTCACCACCCTGCTCGTCCTCGTCGGCGTCGGCGTGCTCGCCTTCGCCGGTCTGACCTGGAAGAAGCTGTACCAGGGCCAGCGCTGAACCGCTCCTGACCGTCTCCTGAATCCTCTACAGATCGCCTGAGCTCATGATCGAGATCCCGTCCGACCTGAATCCGGCCCTCGTCCCCCTGGCCTTCCTCCTGGGCAACTGGGAGGGTGCGGGTGTCGCGGAGCTGTTCGACGCAGACGGTGGCCCCGGCACCGAGAAGTGCAACTTCGGCCAGGAAGCCACCTTCACCCACGACGGCCGCGACTTCATCGAGTACACCTCGCACAGCTGGGTGCTCGACGGCGAGGGCAAGAAGGTCCGCCCGCTGGAGACCGAGAGCGGCTACTGGCGCATCGACAAGGACCGCAAGGTCGAGGTCGTGATGATCCGCGACCAGGGCATCGTCGAGGTCTGGTACGGCGAACTCGCCGACCAGAAGCCGCAGATCGACCTGGCCACCGACGCCGTGGCCCGCACCGCGGCGGCCGGACCGTACAGCGGCGGCAAGCGGCTCTACGGCTACGTCAACAGCGACCTGATGTGGGTCGGCGAGAAGGCCACCCCCGACGTGCCGCTGCGCCCCTACATGTCCGCGCACCTGAAGAAGGTCGCCGGCCTCCAGGAATGGGCGGAGAGCCTGCCGGCCGACACCCCGGACGGAGTGTCGTTCTTCAACGCCGACGGCACGCCGTACGAAGGCTGACCGCACCACCAGCACCACCCAGCACAACGCGCCCCGCGGGGGAAGTCCGGTGAGAGTCCGGCGCTGACCCGCAACGGTAAGCGGAACCACCCTTCCGCAAGCCCGATCACCCGCGGCGGCGCCCGATCCTGACAACTCGCCGTGGACTGCGAGAGGACGCCACCGGTGCCGCCCGCACCGGGCCGTGCCTCCATCCCTAGGACGGCCCGAGCCGAAGGCGGACCGCCCGTGGCCCCGACCACCCAGGCCGCGCCCCGCGCCCCGAGCCCGCACGACGGGCCTGGGGCGCGCCCGCGCCGGATACCCGTACCGCCCCTGATCGCCGTGGCCGCCGTGCTGCTGGCCGGCTCCGTGCTGTGCGGCGTCGGCCTCGGCGCCTCCGGGCTCGGCTGGGGTGAGGTGCTGCACTACCTCGGCGCCGGGCTGACCGGCGGCTCCCTCACCCCCGGCGAGGTCTCCGGCTACACCATCGTGTGGGAGCTGCGCTTCCCCCGCGCCCTGCTGGCCGCCGTCGTCGGCGCGGGCCTGTCCGCCATCGGCGTCGCCGTCCAGGCGCTGGTCCGCAACGCGCTCGCCGACCCGTTCGTCCTCGGCATCTCGTCCGGCGCCGCCGTCGGCGCCAACGCCGTCCTGCTCTTCGGCGCGGCCGGCGCACTCGGCGTCTGGGCGCTGTCCGCCTCCGCCTTCGTCTGCGCGCTGCTCGCCATGGTCCTGGTGTACGCGGCCGCCCGCACCGCGCACGGCCTCACCCCGCTCCGGCTGGTCCTCACCGGCACCGCGATGTACTACGGCTTCTCCGCCGTCACCACCCTGATGGTGTTCTCCGCCGACCACGGCGAAGCGGCACGCTCGGCGATGATGTGGCTGCTCGGCAGCCTGAGCGGGGCCGGCTGGGCGTCCCTCCCGATCGCCGCGTTCGCGGTGGCCGCCGCGCTGGCCTATCTGCTGCTCTCGGCCGGCCGGCTGAACGCGCTGGCCATGGGCGACGAGACCGCCGCCGCCCTCGGGGTCGACGCCGCCCGGCTGCGCCGCGAACTGTTCGTCGTCGCGGCGGCGGTGACCGGCGCGGTGGTCGCGGTCAGCGGCGCGATCGGCTTCGTCGGACTGATGGTGCCGCACATCACCCGCATGCTGGTCGGCTCCGACCACCGCAAGGTCCTGGCCGTCGCCCCGCTGCTGGGCGCCGTCCTGCTGGTGTGGGTGGACATCCTCTCGCGGGTGCTGCTGGCCCCCGTCGAACTGCCCGTCGGGGTGCTCACCGCGGTGATCGGCGTGCCCTGCTTCGTGCTGCTGATGCGGCGGCGCGGCTACAGCTTCGGAGGCGGCGCCTGATGCGGATCGACATCGAGGACCTGGCGGTCGAGGTCGCCGGGCACCGGCTCGTCCACGACATCGCGCTGACGGCCGGCAGCGGCCGGCTGATCGGCCTGGTCGGCCCGAACGGCAGCGGCAAGTCCACCCTGCTGCGCTGCGTCTACCGCGCGCTGCGCCCGGCGGCGGGCACCGTCCGTCTGGACGGCGACGACCTGCACGCCATGACCGCCAAGGAAGGCGCCCGGCTGCTGGCCGCGCTGCCCCAAGAGGCCGCGGGCACCTTCGACTTCACGGTCGCCGAGGTCGTCGCGATGGGCCGGCTGCCCCACCAGCACGGCTCCGGACGGCCCGGCGCCACCGACAACGGGATCTGCGCGCGGGCCCTGGACCGGGTCGGCGCCGCACACCTGGCGGGCCGCGGCTTCCTCAGCCTGTCGGGCGGCGAGAAGCAGCGGGTGCTGATCGCCCGCGCGCTGGCCCAGGAACCGCAGGTCCTGGTGCTCGACGAGCCCACCAACCACCTGGACATCGCCCAGCAGTTGGAGGTGCTCGCACTGGTCCGTGACAGCCGCCTGACGGTGCTCACCGCGCTGCACGACCTCAACCTCGCCGCCGTGCACTGCGACGAGCTGTACGTCATCGACGGCGGCCGGATCGTCGCCTCGGGACCGCCGCACGACGTGCTGACCCCCGACCTGCTCGCCGAGGTCTTCGCGGTGCGCGCCCACCGCGTACGGCACCCCGAATCGGGCGCCGTACAGCTGCTGTTCGACCGGCTGCCGTCGCCCGCACCCCCCGTCACTTCCGCCGCGCCCGCCTTCTGAGGAACGCCATGCCCCGCCGCACCGCCGCCCTGCTCCCCGTCCTCGCGCTGGCCCTCACGGGCTGCGGCGCACAGGTCGCCCACGACGACACTCCCGCGAAGGCGGCCGGCTACCCGGTCACCGTCAAGAACTGCGGAAAGCCGCTCACCTTCGACAAGGCCCCCTCCCGTGTCGTCACCAACGACGTGAACATCGCCGACCTGATGTTCGCGCTCGGCCTGGAGGACCACATGGCCGGCTACGTCATGCCCACCTACAAGGGCGACCTCGGCAAGGTCGCCTGGCGGGACGCGTACGACAAGGTCCCGTGGCTGTCCAAGAAGGCGATCACCAAGGAGATCGCGCTGGACGCCAAGGCCGACCTCGTCTTCGCCGGCTGGAGCTACGGCTTCGGCGAGGGCAACGACCTCACCCCCGCCTCCCTCAAGAAGCTCGGCATCGGCGCGTACGTCCTGACCGAGTCCTGCCGCAACGGCGGCTCCGGCAGCTCCCGCGGCGTGATGCCGCCCCTGGAAGCGCTCTACACCGACCTGGCGAACCTCGGAAAGATCTTCCACGTCGAGGACCGCGCCACGAAGCTGATCAAGAACTACCGCAAGCAGATCGCCGACGTCCGCGCCAAGCTCCCCGAGGACGGCCACCGGCCCTCCGTCTTCCTCTACGACAGCGGCCAGGACAAGCCGATGACCTCCGGCGCCTTCGCGGCACCGGACGACATCATCACCAAGGCCGGCGGTGACAACCTCACCAAGGACGTCAAGGACTCCTGGACCACCGTCGGCTGGGAAACCGTCGTCGAGCGCGACCCCGACGTCATCGTGATCAACGACTACGGCACCCCGACCGCCCCGCAGAAGAAGAAGTTCCTCAAGAGCTACCCGCCGCTCGCGAACGTCTCGGCCGTCAAACACGACCGGATCTTCGTCCTCGACTACGCCGACCTGGTCGAAAGCCCCCGCAACCCCGCCGCCGTCACCGCACTCGCCCGCTACCTGCGGACAGTCCACGCCGACTGACGCCACCCACCGGCGCCACGCCCTCCTACACTGGGGGCGTGGTGACCACCGACTGGCAGAGCGACCTCCGCAGGCGCGGCTACCGCCTGACCCCCCAGCGCCAGCTCGTCCTGGAGGCTGTGGACAGACTGGAGCACGCCACCCCCGACGACATCCTCACCGAAGTCCGCAAGACCGCGGGCAGCGTCAACATCTCCACGGTCTACCGCACCCTGGAGCTGCTCGAAGAACTCGGCCTGGTCAGCCACGCCCACCTCGGGCACGGCTCCCCGACGTACCACCTCGCCGACCGGCACCATCACATGCACCTGGTGTGCCGGGACTGCACGGACGTCATCGAGGCGGACCTGTCGGTGGCCGAGCCGTTCCGGTCCCTGCTGCGCGAACAGTTCGGCTTCGAGACGGACATGAAGCACTTCGCCATCTTCGGCCGCTGCCGCACCTGCACCGCCAAGGCCGCCCCCACCGACTCCTGAGTTGTCACAGCCGGGCCGTACGCTGACAGCATGAAGAGTTCCCTGCTGTCGCTGCCCGGCGCCGTCCCCGCCGAGGCCCCCGACGAAGGCGTCGCCGCGCACTACGGCGATCTGTTCCGGGAGCAACGCGCGCTGGCGGACGGCGCCGGCTTCGTGGACCTCTCGCACCGCGGCGTCGTCGCGGTCACCGGCGCCGAGCGGCTGAGCTGGCTGCACCTGCTCCTCACCCAGCACGTCAGCGACCTCGCCCCCGGCCAGGCCACCGAAGCCCTGATCCTCTCCGCGCACGGCCACATCGAGTACGCGCTCTACCTCGTCGACGACGGCGTGACGACCTGGATGCACACCGAGCCGGGCACCCAGGAGGCGCTGACCGCCTACCTGGAGAGCATGAAGTTCTTCTACCGCGTCGAGGTCGCCGACCGCACCGCCGAGACCGCCGTGGTGCACCTCCCGGCCGGCTCGATCACCGAGGCGCCGCAGAACGCCGTCGTCCGCGAGACCCCGCACGGCCGCGACCTCTTCCTGCCCCGCGCCGACCTGGAGTCCTTCGCCGCCGCGCACGGCCCGGCCATCGGCATCCTCGCCCTGGAGGCGCTGCGCGTCGAGGCGCACCGCCCGCGGGCCGGTCTGGAGACCGACCACCGCACCATCCCGCACGAGCTGGGCTGGATCGGCACCGCCGTGCACCTCCAGAAGGGCTGCTACCGCGGCCAGGAGACCGTCGCCCGGGTCCACAACCTCGGAAAGCCGCCGCGCCGCCTGGTCTTCCTGCACCTGGACGGCAGCGAGGTCCACCTGCCGCCCCACGGCACCCCCGTACGGCTCGCGTCGGACGGCGAGGAAGGCCGCCAGCTCGGCTTCATCACCACATCGGCCCGCCACCACGAGCTGGGCCCGATCGCCCTGGCCCTGGTCAAGCGCAACGTCCCGCTCGATGCCCAGCTCAGCGCCGGCGGCACCGCGGCCGCCCAGGAGGTCGTCGTAGAGCCGTAGCGCACCGGAGACCGGCGGCTCAGACCTCCAGCAGCACCGTGAACGGCCCGTCGTTCGTCAGCGACACCTTCATGTCGGCACCGAACCTGCCGGTCTCCACCCGGGCGCCCAGCGCCCGCAGCTGCGCGACGACCTCGTCGACCAGCGGCTCGGCGACCGGCCCGGGTGCCGCCGCGTTCCAGGTGGGCCTGCGGCCCTTGCGCGCGTCACCGTAGAGAGTGAACTGGCTGATCACCAACAGCGGCGCCGCCGTGTCCGAGCAGGACTTCTCGCCCTGCAGAATGCGCACCGACCAGAGTTTCCTGGCCAGCTGCGCCGCTTTCTCCCGGGTGTCCTCGTGCGTGACGCCGACCAGCACGCACAGCCCCTCGCCGACGATCTCGCCGACCGTTTCCCCGTCCACGACGACGGCCGCGCCGTCCACCCTCTGCACCACAGCTCGCATAAGCGCCATCATGCACCGCGCCGATACGCGTTCGGACAGCCGTACCCATCCGAGGGCCGTTCGGGTGTCATGGCCCTGCACACGGACCGCCCAGAGTGGCACGATGCGTGCACGTGGTGCGTTTCATGGACAACATGCCCTGGATGCCGCACCGGACGAGGGGACGGAACGATTCATGAGCACTGCCGGCGCCGGGCGGATTCCCGGTCCCGTACCACCCGCCCGTACGACACCGGCCGGCCTGGCGCCGACCGTCCGTACGACGACCACGGCAACGGCTCCCGCGGAGCCCGGCCGCAGCAAGGAGGGCCCCATGCTCCAGGCAGGCCGGGCACCGCACCGCCCACCGAAGCAACGCGACCGCTTCCAGCCGGTCGTCCAGCCCGATCTGACCGCCCAGACCCTGCCGGATCTGCGGGTGCTGCGCCGCGACGCCCAGCAGGAGGAGGCCGACCTCAGCTATCTGCGGCGGCTGCTCCAGGGCCGGATCGACATCCTGCGCGCCGAGACCGCCCGCCGCGCGGCACCCCTGTCGCCGCTGCTGGACCGCCTGCCGGAGATCCTCACGGACGTACCGTCCAGCCACCGCTCGTCGGCCCGGCACGTCACGCTCGGCCCGCCGCACAGCGAGGAGTACCGCAGGCTCGCCGACGAGATGCTGGGCGAGGTCGAGCTGTCCGACCTCACCGCCCGCACGGACCCGGAGCTCCAGGAGGGCATGTCCCGGCTGGTCCGCTACGAACAGCAGGTCTCGCACCGCCGCCAGTCCCTCCAGCGCATGGCGGACGATTGCAGTACCGAAATCACCCGCAGGTACCGTGAAGGCGAAGCGCAAGTAGACGATCTGCTGTCCTGACCCGGGCCACCGGCCTCCGGGGCCGCAGGTCACGTCCCGGAAGGCCACCGATGACCCCGCCCCGCCCGATATCCGAGCCGACCCCGGCAGATGTGTCTCTGCCCCCGGTGCTCGCCGAGGTCGTACGCTCCGGCTTCGTCGAGGGACGGCACCGCGGCTCGCTGGTGGTGCTGGCCGCCGACGGCAGTGTGGAGACGGCACTCGGTGACGTCACCGCCCCGGTCTTCCCCCGCTCCACGAACAAGCCGATGCAGGCCGCCGCCGTCCTGCGCGCGGGCCTCGACCTGGCCGACGAGCGGCTGGCCCTGGCCGCCGCCAGCCACTCCGGCGAACCCTTCCACCTCGACCTCGTCCGCACCATGCTCGACGAGTTCGGCCTGCACGCCGACCAGCTCGGCACGCCGCCCGACCTCCCCCTCGACCCGGAGGAGGCCGAGCACTACCTGGCGGCGGGCCAGGTCCGCGACCGGATCACCATGAACTGCTCCGGCAAGCACACCGCCATGCTGGCCGCCTGCGCCCGCAACGGCTGGCCCCTCGACTCGTACCTCGACCAGGACCACCCGCTCCAGCAGCTGATACTCGAAGGCGTCCGCACCGCCGGCGGCGAGGACGTCGCCCACATCGGCACGGACGGCTGCGGCGCCCCGCTCATGTCCCTCTCCCTCACCGGCCTCGCCCGCGCCTTCCGCCACTTCGTCACCGCCGACCCCGGCACCCCCGAACGCCGCGTCGCCGACGCCATGCGCGCCCACCCCGAGTACGTCGCCGGCACCCGCCGCCCCGACACCTGGCTGATGCGGGCGCTCCCCGGCGTCCTGTCGAAGATGGGCGCCGAAGCCGTACAGGCCCTGGCCCTGCCCGACGGCCGCGCCCTCGCCTTCAAGGTCGACGACGGCGCCACCCGCACCCTCGGCCCGATCCTGGCCCGCACCCTGCGCCTGATGAACGTGGAAGCCGACATACTCCACCGCATAGAAGACGCCCCCCTCCTGGGCGGCGGCACCCGCGTAGGAGCCATCCGCGCGGCCTTCTGAGACCGGTCCGCCCACACGAGCCACCGGCCGAAGGCCGGGGCACGGGGACAGTCCCCATCACCCACCGCCCCCAGCCCGTTGGCCTGCACAAAGGGCCCCCCGCCCCCCGACAGTGGCGAGGACATCACCACCACAGCAGGAGGCCGGCGATCATGAGCGACGCGAATACCGAGCCGCAGGGGCCCGAGGCGACCGAGCACGCGCACGACCCCGAGGTGCTGCAACTGGCGGCCAAGGTGTTCGACCTGGCACGCCACGGCGACACCGACACCGTCGCCGCCTACGTCGACGCCGGCGTACCGGCGAACCTGACGAACGACAAGGGCGATTCGCTGGTGATGCTGGCCGCGTACCACGGCCACGCCTCGACCGTGGAGGCCCTCCTGCGCCGCGGCGGCGACGCCGACCGTCCCAACGACCGCGGCCAGACCCCGCTCGCCGGCGCGGTCTTCAAGGGCGAGGACGAAGTCATCAGGGTCCTGCTGGCACACGGCGCCGACCCCGCCGCGGGCACGCCGTCGGCGGTCGACACGGCGCGGATGTTCCAGAAGACCGAACTGCTCGGGCTCTTCGGCGCCGAGTAGCCAAGCCGCCCACGGCCACGGCCACCGGCCCCCCGGAACGGGACAGGAACCCACCAGCCACAGTTGACCTCAACCTTGATCGAGGTCCTAGCGTCTGGTTCCGACGGCAACACCGCCGTACCGTTCCGAGGGGCCCCCGCATGTCCGCGCACACACCCGCACCCACGCCCGAGCACACCCCCGCGCACCGCTACACCCTCGCCGTGATCATCGGCAGCACCCGGGAGGGCCGCTTCGCCCCGGTCATCGCGAACTGGTTCGCCCGGCACGTCGCCACCCACGCGCACATCGACCTCGACGTCATCGACCTCGACACCGTCCGCCCCTACGAACTCCGGCACGGCAGCCAGGAGTTCACGGCGTTCTCCGAACGCATCGGGGCGGCGGACGCCTTCGTGGTGGTCACCCCGGAGTACAACCACTCCTTCCCGGCCCCGCTCAAGCACGCCATCGACCTGCTCAACCCCCAGTGGCACGCCAAGCCGGTCGGCTTCATCTCGTACGGCGGCGTCTCGGGCGGCCTGCGGGCCATCGAGCAACTGCGGCTGGTCTTCGCGGAGTTGCACGCCACCACGGTCCGCGAGACGGTCAGCTTCCCGCTCGCCTGGAACCTCTTCGACGAGGAGGGGCGGCTGCACGAGCCGGAGCCCGCCGCCCAGGCCGCCGACGCCCTGATCGGGGAGCTGACCTGGTGGGCCCTGGCCCTGCGCGAGGCCCGCGCCCTGCGCCCGTACGGCGCCTAGGTCCTGTCGTACGGGCCCGCGTCGGCCGGCGCCGGTCTCACTTGCCGCGCGGCTGGGTGAAGCGCAGCATGTTGCCCGCCGGATCGCGGAAGGCGCAGTCGCGGACCCCGTACGCCTGGTCCATGGGCTCCTGCAGCACCTCTCCGCCCGCGGCGCGAATCCGCTCGAAGGCGGCATCGACATCGTCCGAGGCGAAGATGACACCGCGCAGCATGCCCTTGGCCAGCAGTTCCGCCATGGCCTGCTTGTCGGCGGGCGAGGCGTTCGGGTTCGCGAGGGGCGGTTCGAGGACGAGGTTCACATCGGGCTGCGACGGCGCGCCGACGGTCACCCAGCGCATCCCCTCGAACGCGACGTCGTTGCGCACCTCCAGCCCGAGAGCGTCCCGGTAGAAGGCGAGCGCCTCGTCGTGGTCGTCGACGGCGATGAAGCACTGCGAAAGTCTGATGTCCATGCGGCCCACGCTACGAGCGCGCCGCGTGCTGCGCTTCTCCGTTCCTGACCGGTCGCGTGAAGATCTTGGCGACGCAGGCCGGGATGGCGGCGCCCGGCTCGTGCCGGCGTGCCCGGTACGCGCTCGGGCTCTCGCCCACCAACTCGGTGAACCGCGAGCTGAACGACCCGAGCGACGTGCACCCGACCGCGAAGCAGACGTCCGTCACCGACAGGTCGCCGCGCCGCAGCAGGGCCTTGGCCCGCTCGATCCTGCGCGTCATCAGGTAGCTGTACGGCGTCTCCCCGAACGCGGCGCGGAAGCTGCGGGAGAAGTGTCCTGGCGACATGTGGGCCGCCCGTGCCAGCGCAGGAACATCGAGCGGCTCCGCGTAGTCGCGGTCCATCAGGTCGCGGGCCCGGCGGAGCCGAACCAGATCCGGTAGCGTCACCTGCCCAGCGTCGCACGGCCGCCGTGCGGCATGGCGACGCCGGAGCGTGACAGGGCTTACCGGGCCGTACGGCTAGGGCGCGTCCGGTCCGATCGCCCGGTCCACGAGCGCGGTGACCAGCCCTTCCGTCTCCTCCTCGGGCACCACACCAGGCAGCGTCAGCTGCTCCAGCATCAGCCCGGTCATCGCGAGGTAGATGAGCGTCACGGCGGTGCGGTCGCCCGGCAGCCCGCCCTCCAGGTGGAAGCGGATGTCGTCGTCGAGCGTCTCGCGGACGGCCCGGGTCAGCTCCGCGCGCAGCTCGGGCCGCCGGGTCGCCTCCAGGCGCAGCTCCAGCATCGCGAGGTAGCCGGTGCGGTGTTCGGTGACCCGCCGGTTGATCCACCGCATCAGCTCGGCCACCAGCTCCCGGCTCGGCGGCGCCTTCATCACCTCGGCGACCTCCGCCGGGTCGGGCGCGATGCTCTGGTGGATCCGCCCGGTCACCTGGGCCAGCAACGCGTCGCGGCCGGCGAAGTAGTTGGACGCCGTGCCGTGGGGCACACCCGCCGCGGTGTCGACCGCCCGGAACGTCAGCCCGCGCGCGCCCTCGCGCGCCAGGACGTCGATGGCGGCGTCGATCAGTGCCGTACGCCGCTCAGGGTTACGCACCATCCGGATCTCCTCCCGAGAACCTCGGCTTCATTCCTCAACTCTTGACACCGTAACCACTCCACCCGTAGCACTATGCCTGGAGTGGTTGACGTTCGGAATGTCAATTGCCGCGCGAACAGAGAGGATTCCCCATGCAATTCCAGAAACTCGGCGTGGCCGTACTCAGCGACGACGTCGCGGCGAGCGGCCGCTTCTACACCGAGCACTTCGGCTTCACCCCCGTCGCCGCACTCGACTGGTACGTGAGCCTGCACCACGACGCGCACCCGTCGTACGTCATCGACCTCGTCCAGCGCGGCCACGACGCGATGCCGGAGGGTTTCCGCACCCAGGACACCGCCGGTCTCTGCCTCGGCTTCCTGGTCGCGGACGCGGCGGCGGAGGAGGCCGCGCTGCGGGCCGCCGGTGTGGAGATCGCCGAGCCGCTGCGGGACGAGCCCTGGGGCCAGCGCCGGTTCAACGTCTGGAGCCCGGAAGGCATCCTCATCGAGGTGCTCCAGACCATCGACCCGGACCCGGAATGGCTGGCGGCACAGGGACTCTGACCCCGCCAGGCCCCGGGTCGGTGCCCTCAGCCGAGCCGCCGCGCCGTGGCCACCCGCACCGTCATCGCGCACGGAATCCGCCCGTCCGGCAGCGCCGATGCCGCCGACTCCGCCTCGAAGCGGGCCCGCAGCCCGGCGATGACCGCGGCGTCCAGCGGCCCGAGGTCGTAGATCCCGCCGACCGTCCGCCACACCCGCTCCGGCGGCCCGGCCAGATCGATCCGCACGCTCTCCCAGCGCACCGGCCCGAACCCGGCCGGGCCGAAGACCTCGTCGAAGCCCTGCCGGGTGCGCAGCCGCCGGTCGCCCAGCGGGGGGATCCGGCGGGCGTCCGGTGCCGCGTCGAACAGCGGCCGGGCCAGCCGCAGGAACAGTTCGTACGCCTCGCCGCCCGCGGCCCCGCCCCCGATCACCGCGGCCAGCGTGCCGCCGGGCTCCAGCACCCGCGCCAGCTCGGCGGCGACCCGCTCGGCCTCGTCCATCAGCATCAGCGCCATGTGCGCGACGCAGCCGTCGAACCGGCCGTCGGCGAAGGGAAGTTGCTGCGCCCGGCCGGTCCGCAGCTCCGCCGCCGCCACACCGGGCCGGCGCCGGGCCAGGGCCAACTCCTCGGCGGACAGATCGAGTCCGGCCAGTTCCCGGCCCGGATCCGCGGCCAGCAGTTCCAGGAGCAGGCCGTCGCCGCAGCCGAGGTCGAGCACCCGGCGGCACCCGGTCACGGCGTCCCGCAGGATCTCGTAGCTGGAGCGGCCGTCGGCGGACCGGCCGCGGGCCATCGACCGTGCGGTCACCGCCGGATGCGCGGCGTGGAACGTCCGCAGGAAGTCTTCCGGAGCCGTCGTCACCCCCCGAGCGTAGACGGGTGAGTCCGAAGTCGTGCCTGGCCCGGCGGGCGCCGGGGCTCACCCCTCCACGAGCGTCATGCTGCCCGCGTCGTACCGGGTGCCCGCGACCTGGCCCGCCGGGGCCGCCGCGTCGATCGCGGCCAGTTCGCCGTCCGACAGCTCCACGCGCAGCGCGCCGAGGTTCTCCTCCAGGTACGTCTGGCGGCGGGTACCGGGGATCGGCACCACGTCATCGCCGCGGTACTGGACCCAGGCCAGCGCGAGCTGCCCGGCCGACACGCCCTTGCCTGCGGCCAGCTCCGTCAGCTTCCGCACGATCGCCAGGTTCTGTTCGAGGTTCCCGTCGGCGAACCGCGGCTGGGTGCGCCGCAGATCGGACTCCGGGAGCCCGTCGACCGAGGTGTAGCGCCCGGTCAGGAAGCCCCGGCCGAGCGGCGAGAACGGCACCAGGCCGATGCCCAGTTCCCGGCAGACCGGCGCGATGCGCTCCTCCAGGTCCCGGGTCCACAGCGACCACTCGCTCTGGAGTGCCGCGATCGGATGCACCGCGTGCGCCCGCCGCACGGTCTCGGCGCCCGCTTCGGACAGTCCGAGATGGCGCACCTTGCCCGCCGCGACCAGCTCGGCCATCGCGCCGACCGTCTCCTCGATCGGCACCTCCGGGTCGACGCGGTGCTGGTAGTACAGGTCGATGTGGTCGACCCCGAGCCGCCGCAGCGACGCCTCGCACGCCTGCCGTACGTACGCCGCGTCGCCGCGGACGGCGGCCGGTTCGCCGAGCCGGTTGACGAAGCCGAACTTGGTCGCCAGCACCACCTCGTCGCGCCGCCCCGCGACGGCCCGGCCGATCAACTCCTCGTTGTGGCCCGCCCCGTAGAAGTCGGAGGTGTCCAGCAGGCTCACGCCGAGGTCGAGCGCCCGGTGGATCGTCGCGATCGACTGTGTGTCGTCCGCCGCGCCGTAGCCGTGGCTCATTCCCATGCATCCCAGCCCCTGGGCCGAGACCTCCAGCTCACCGAGCCGACGCGTAGGCATCCCCGTCATCCTGCTACCTCCTGGTGCGATGTGGTGCCGCGGTGTCCGGCCTCGTCCCGGAACCGCTCCTGCGACGTTAGGAGTTCGAGCACACTCGAAGTCAACACCCGTACGCGACGGCGGCAGCACACAGCACGAAGCCCCACCGTGCGAGCACGATGGGGCGACGCCGAACCGACGGGTCAGACGGTGCCGAACTGCCCGTCCTTGACACCCGCCACGAAGGACGAGAACGAGCCGGCGGGGAAGGCCAGTTCCGGCCCGTGCGGGTCCTTGGAGTCCCGGACGGGAACCACACCGCGCGAGGCGACGAGGTTGGCAGCGACCTCGATGCAGGAGCCGCCGTTGCTGCTGTAGGAGGACTTGAACCAACGGGGGGATTCGGTCGTCACGGAGTGCCCTTTCGTACCTGCTCGATCACGGCAACGGAAGTGAGGCCCGGGTCAGACGGTGCCGAGCTGTCCGTCCTTGACACCCGCCACGAAGGACGAGAACGAACCAGCAGGAAAGGCCAGTTCCGGGCCACTCGGGTCCTTGGAGTCACGGACGGGAACCACACCGCGCGAGGCGACGAGGTTGGCAGCGACCTCGATGCAGGCGCCACCGTTGTTGCTGTAGGAGGACTTGAACCAACGGGGGGTTTCGGTCGTCACGGAGTGCCCTTTCGTACCTGTTCGATCATGGCCACAGAATCCGCCTGGGAAGGCGCGTCGGCCTGTAGTTGATGGTAGGCGGTC
>NZ_JAJCXB010000060.1 GCF_020564935.1 Streptomyces pinistramenti | reverse complement strand
TCCTTGCGGGCAGGTCGAAGAGCAGGCGGGGGGGGGGGCGGCCGGCGGCCCGGCCGCCCACCACCGTCTCAGGCCGCCGCGAGGTACGACTTCCAGCCGCCGGCGGGCTGCTGGCCGACGCTCAGCCCCTGGAGCTTGGTGAGCACCTGCGGGTCCTGCGCGTCGAGCCAGTCGGTGAACTGCCGGAAGGACACCAGCCGGACGTCCTTGTGCTGCTCATTCGCGATGTGCTTGAGCGCCTCCTCGACGGCGTCCATGTAAATGCCGCCGTTCCACTCCTCGAAGTGGTTACCGATGAAGAACGGCGCGCGATTGGTCTCGTACGCGCGCTGGAATCCGGAGATGTACGAGTCGGTGGCCTGCCGGCGCCAGCCCGGGTAATTCACGGACGGCGCCCGGGTGGAGTTCTTGGACTGGTTGGCGAGGATGTTGTAGTCCATCGACAGCACCTCGAACGAGTGGCCGGGGAAAGGGATCTGCTGGAGCGGGTAGTCCCAGATGCCCATCTTCTTCCTGGGCCACATCTGGAGCCCGCCGGGCGAACTCGCGTCGTAGCGCCAGCCGAGGTTTTTCGCGGTGGGCAGCAGGTTCTCCTGGCCGAGCAGGCAGGGGGTGCGGCCGCCGATCAGCTCCTTGCGGTAGTCGAAGGGCAGCGGCTCCATGTCCTGGAAGCCGGTGTTCGTACGCCACTTGGTGACGAAGTCCATCGCCTGGTCGATCTCGGACTGCCACTGCTCGGGCGTCCAGCCCTTGACGGATCCGGATCCGGTGCAGAAGTGCCCGTTGAAGTGGGTGCCGACCTCGTGGCCGTCGAGCCATGCCTGGCGGACGTTCTTCAGCGTCACCTTGATGTGCTCGTCGGTGAGGTAGCCGATGTCGGAGGCGCCGGGGCGGTTGTTCGGCGGGAGGTAGAGGTGCTTCTTCGACTCGGGCAGCAGGTAGAGGCCGGAGAGGAAGAAGGTCATGGCCGCGCCGTGGTCCTTGGCGAGCTGGAGGAAGCGCGGGAAGAGGCCGTTGCCGACCTCTCCCGCGCCGTCCCACGAGAAGATCACGAACTGCGGCGGGGTCTGCCCGGGCTCCAGCCGCTCGGGCGCCTTCGGCTGGTTGGGCTGCCGCCCCATGTCGGCGGTGGAGCCGTCACCGATGAGTTTCGGTCTGGCCTGTACCCCGCCCTTGGCCCGCTGCTTGTCCGACTGCGTGTCCGTACCGGTGGCGCAGCCGGCGACGCCCAACGCCGCGGCCGCCCCAACTCCCATACCCAGCAGGTTCCGCCGACTGATTGCGCGCATAGCGTCGTCCCCATCCGTGCTCGCTGATCTCAATATCCATATAAACGGACAATGGGATAGATGGCCGGATGGACACGTAGGTTCCGGGCTATTCAGTTAGATCTCACGTTTTTGCTCGCTATTGGCGCATAGGTACTTGACAGGGCATCAGCTGCCGCTCTCCCGGCTCAGGCGCCGAACGCCTTCGCCTTCCCCTTGACCGGCTTGGCGCCGGCCAGCAGATGAGCGGGCACCAGGTCACGCGCCGGTTCGGTGTAGCCCACCGAAACGATCTTGTCGCCGTGGAACGTGAACGACGTCAGCGAGGCCAGCGTGCACTGCCGCTTGCGCGGGTCGTGCCACAGCCGCCGCCGCTCCGCGAAGCTGCGCACGATCCAGATCGGCAGCTGATGGCTGACCGCCACCGCCTCGTGCCCGCGCGCCGCGTCCCGCGCCGCACCGAGCGCCGCCATCATCCGTACGACCTGCTCGATGTACGGCTCGCCCCAGGACGGACGGAACGGATTCGTCAGGTACTTCCAGTTGCCCGGCTTCTTCAGCGCGCCGTCCCCGACCCCGAACGTCTTCCCCTCGAAGACGTTCCCGGCCTCGATCAGCCGCTCGTCGAGCGCCGCCTCCAGCCCGTGCGCCGCCGCGATCGGCGCCGCCGTCTCCTGGGCACGCTCCAGAGGAGAGGAGACGAGGTGTGTGATGTCCCGCTCCGCGAGATGCTCCGCGACCCGGTCGGCCATTTTCCGGCCCAGCTCCGAGAGGTGGTAGCCGGGACGGCGCCCGTAGAGCACGCCCTCCGGGTTGTGCACCTCGCCGTGCCGCATCAGGTGCACGACGGTGATGTCTTCGCTGCTCATGTCACCCATTCATTCAGTCGTGATCCGTCAGCCGCGCGGCCGGCCGCTGTGCCCGAGGCACCCGGCCGGCCGCGCGGCGTCCCGTACGTCGGTCAGGCCGTGGCCCCGGCGGCGGCCCGCGCGGCGGCCGGCAGCGCGGCGGCGATCCGCTCGACGGCCGCGGCGTCGTGCGCGGTCGACAGGAACCACGACTCGAAGGCGGACGGCGGGAGGTAGACGCCCTGCGAGAGCATCGAGTGGAAGAAGGCGGTGAAGCGGAACAACTCCTGCGTCCTGGCCGCGTCGTAGTCCGTCACCTCGGCGTCCGTGAAGAACACCGTGAACATGCTGCCCGCGGCCTGGACGCGGTGCGCCACACCTTCCTTCGCCAGCGCGGCGGTGACCAGCCCGCGTACCTCGGCCGAGACCGCGTCGACCTTCGCGTACGCCGCGTCGTCCAGCAGCCGCAGCTGCGCGACGCCGGCGGCGGTGGCGACCGGGTTCCCCGACAGGGTGCCCGCCTGGTAGACGGGGCCGACCGGCGCGAGGTGCGCCATCACGTCGGCGCGGCCGCCGAACGCCGCCGCGGGGAAGCCGCCGCCCATGACCTTGCCGAAGGTCATCAGGTCCGGCGTGACCCCGTCGATGCCGTACCAGCCGGCCTTGCTGACCCGGAAGCCGGTCATGACCTCGTCGGAGATGAACAGCGCGCCGTTCTCCGCACAGGCGTCCTTGAGCCCCTGGTTGAAGCCCGGCAGCGGCGGGACGACGCCCATGTTGCCCGGCGACGCCTCGGTGATCACGCACGCGATCTCGCCCGGGTGCGCGGCGAACGCGGCCCGCACCGCCTCGATGTCGTTGTACGGCAGCACGATCGTGTCGCCGGCCTGCGCGCCCGTCACACCCGGGGTGTCCGGCAGCCCGAAGGTCGCCACCCCCGAACCGGCCGCGGCCAGCAGCGCGTCGACGTGGCCGTGGTAGCAGCCGGCGAACTTGACGACCTTGGCCCGGCCGGTGAAACCGCGCGCCAGCCGGATCGCGGACATCGTCGCCTCGGTGCCGGACGACACCAGCCGCACCTGCTCGACGGGCTCGATCCGGGCGACGATCTCCTCCGCCAGCTCGACCTCGCCGGAGCCCGGCGTGCCGAAGGACGTACCGCGTGCGACCGCTTCCTGGACCGCCGCGATGACCTCGGGGTGGGA
The DNA here is from genome assembly GCF_020564935.1 of Streptomyces pinistramenti. GTDB lineage: Bacteria > Actinomycetota > Actinomycetes > Streptomycetales > Streptomycetaceae > Streptomyces > Streptomyces pinistramenti. The sequence goes on along the minus strand of NZ_JAJCXB010000060.1, from coordinate 36,655 downwards.
ATGACCGAGAATCATCGGTCCCCACGAGCACACGAGGTCGACGTACTCGCGACCGTCGGCATCGGTGAGGTACGGACCGGCACCGGACACCATGAAACGGGGCGTACCACCCACGGCACGGAACGCCCGCACCGGAGAGTTCACGCCACCGGGCGTCACCTCGGACGCACGGTCGAACAGCGACTGCGAAACAGGGGCTTCATAGGGAAAAGACACAGCGATCCTGACCTGCATATACGGAGGGAAGGGCGGCGCGGCACTCGGACGCGGCCCGGCTGGCAACAGTGCGGGGAATCCCTTCGCGGACACCCTCGGCGCCGCGCGGTTCCGTCTCGGTCCCTTTTCGATTCCTCTCGCTCTCGGCCGGGCGTCAGCCCCCGCGCGTCTGCGAAACTGGGGCGTCGTACGAATGGGTCACGCAACCAATGGTCTCAGAGGCGCACAGGGGCGTGCGGCCGGGCGTTTCACGCGCTGGTGACGGGGGAGGTCTCTGAGACGATGATCGGGTTTGCGCGGCCGAGGCTGCGAGTGGTCGGGTGGAGATATGCATCGCGGTGGCGAACTGGGCGAGGGAACCGATGACCGGGGTCCTGAGCGCGCCCAGCGCGGCCGCCACCGGCGCGAGGACACCAAGGGCGGGGAAAACAGAGGCGGCCGCATGGGGGTGACGTACAAATACTTCGGCGCGCCGAACGGCGCCACGGCTGCCCGCGTCCCGATCTCGATGCGTCCCGAGGAACTGGGCGGCGACGAACTCGGCATGGGCGGCATGTTCACCAAGATCAAGCCGGAGACGATGGCCGCGATGGTCCTCACCGGCATCGAGGGCATACCGCTCCACAAGGTTCCGCCGCTCGAACTGGTCGTCCTCCACCCCGATTACGCCGTGGTGAAGCTCCCCATGACGGTGGTCGACCCGCTGCGCGGAGTCGGCGAGGAATCGGTCGGCGCCGCCGCCTTCATCTGGTCCACGGTCCCCGACCGCGGCGGCCCGCGCGACGCCTACTCCGTCTACCAGCTGCTCCACGAATGGCAGGACTTCAGCCACCGCCTGCACGACGCCGGGCACCAGGCGTACTGCCTGGTGTGGCCGTAGTGGCGGCCCCGGCAGCCGGCCCGCCCGAGCCCCCGCACCCCTCCGCACCGCCGGCCGCCCAGGCCGCCGTCCGGGACACCGTCGACACCCCTCGTGGCCTGGCTCGACCGGGAAAGCACGCTCCCCCCTGAGCAGGAACGGCTGCTGCGCATCCTGAAGCTCTCGGAGGAGGCGGGCGAGGTCGCCCAGGCCGTCATCGGGGCCACCGGGCGGAACCCGCGCAAGGGACACAGCCACACCTGGGACGACGTGCAGCGCGAGCTGTGCGATGTGGTCCTGACGGCGATGGTGGCGCTGTCGACGCTGGCACCGGACGCCCGGCAGACGTTCGCCGCGCACGTGGCGGGGGTCGCGAAGCGGGCCGCGGAGCTGTGAGGCCGCCGGGCCGGAAAGCGCCGTCGCACTCCCCGGTTGTGGCGGCGGCGTTCAGGGCAGCTCGGCCGTGAGGTAGCGCTGGACCGTGGGCGCCAGCCAGCCGACGACCTCGTCGCGGCTGAGGCCGACGGCCGGCGGCAGGTGCAGGACGTAGCGGCACAGCGCCATGCCCAGTATCTGCGAGGCGATCAGCGCGGCGCGGGCCGGCGCCTCGTCGGGCGCCGGGCAGACTGCCGCGATCACCGGGCCCATCTGATCCCGGAAGACCCCGCGCATCCGCTCCGCGCCCGCCTCGTTCGTCACCCCGACCCGCAGCATGCCGGTCAGCGTCTCGTCGCGCTCCCAGCGCTCCAGGAAGTGGCGCACGAGCCGGGCGCCCCGTTCGCCGCGTGGCACGCCCGTGAGGTCGGGCGCGCGCAGGTCGATCTCGGAAGCGGCGGCGAACAGGCCCTCCTTGTTGCCGTAGTAGCGCATCACCATCGACGGATCGATGCCCGCGTCCCGGGCGATGGCGCGGATGGTGGCCCGCTCGTAGCCGTCGGCCGCGAACCGGTCGCGGGCCGCTGCCAGGATCGCGGCACGGGTGGCGTCGGAGCGGCGCGGGCGCGCTCCGGCGGCGACGGTGGCCGCGCGGATGTCGGCCGCATCGGCGGCGGCGGGAGGGAGCGGTGCGGAATCGGCCATGCCCACAACTGTATGCCCACACACGTATGCCAACACCCGTTGACTTGGCGCGGCGACCGGCCTACGCTTGCCTACAAGCGTTGACCAACACGTGTGGGCACAGGAGGCGGCCATGGGGGCCACGCACCGCAAGTCCGGCACCACCGACCTGAGCAACCCGGGACACGCCCCAGGCGCCGTCCCGTCCACCGGCCCGTCCATCAATCCGTCCACCGCGCCGACCGCGGATCCGGCCGACGCGAGACGGACCGACGTCCTCGTCATCGGCGCCGGGCCGACGGGACTGCTGCTGGCGGGCGACCTCGCCGAAGCCGGCCTCGGCGTCACGCTCCTGGAGCGCCGTGCCGAGAGCACCAGCAATCTCAGCCGCGCCCTGGTGGTGCACGCCCGCACCCTGGAGCAGTTCGACGCCCGCGGCCTGGCCGACGAACTCATCGCGGGCGGCCACCCGTTGACCCGGATGCAGCTTTTCGGCAGCGTCACCCTCCATCCGTCACGGCTCCGCTCCCGGTTCCCCTTCGTCCTGGTCACCCCGCAGTTCGAGGTGGAAAGGCTGCTGGCGCGCCGGGCCCGGGAGGCCGGGGCCGTCCTCCGGTACGGCTCGGAACTGCTGGGATTCGACCAGGACGCCGAGGGCGTGACGGTGCGCGTCCAGGGCGCCGAGGGCACCCGCAGCGAGCGGGCCGCCTACCTCGTCGGCGCCGACGGTGTCCGCAGCACGGTCAGGCAAACCCTCGGCCTACCCTTCCCCGGCCGCTCCATCATCCGCTCCCTGGTCCTCGCCGACGTCCGGCTGGAGCAGCCCCCCGCGGCCCCCTTCACCATGAACTCCACCGCCGACGCCACCGCCCTCATCGGCGCGTTCGGCGACGGCTGGTACCGCGTCGCGGGCTGGAACCGCCACCGCCAGGCCGCCGACACCGTCCCCGTCGACCTGGACGAGGTCCGCGAGCTCACCCGCCTCGCCCTCGGCACGGACTACGGCATGCACGACGCACGCTGGATCTCCCGCTTCCACAGCGACGAGCGGCAGGTGCCCGACTACCGCGTCGGCCGGGTCTTCCTCGCCGGTGACGCGGCGCATGTGCACTCCCCGGCCGGCGGCCAGGGGATGAACACCGGGCTCCAGGACGCCGCCAACCTCAGCTGGAAGCTCGCCGCCGTGCTCCAAGGCCGGTCGCCGGACACCCTGTTGGACAGCTACCAAGCCGAGCGTCATCCGGTCGGCAGGATGGTGCTGCGCAACAGCGGCGGCCTCCTCCGCCTCGCCGTGCTGCACACCCCGGCCCGGCGTGCCCTCCGCACGGCCGGTGCCCAGCTCATCAGCCACTTCCCTCCACTGTCCCGCCGCGCCCTGCGCACCGTCTCCGGCATCGGCATCGCCTACCCCGCCGGCCGCGGCGCCCACCGCCTGACCGGCCGCCGCGCCCCCGACATCCGCTTCGCCGACACCACCCGGCTCTACGAACTCCTGCGCCACGGCCGCTTCGTCCTCATCACCCCCGCCGCCGAAACGGAACCGCAGCGCCCCAACGACCGGGTGATACGCGCCTCTTGGGCCGGCGGCCGGCGCACCGCCGTACTCGTGCGGCCCGACGGCTACATCGCCTGGGCCGACGACACCCGCGATCCCCGCGCACGCGCGAAGGCCCTGCGCCACGCCCTTGACCACTGGACGGGCAGCCGAACGGAAGGGTGACGGCACGCGCCCCCGAGGGGCGGCCCGCGTCCTCTACCCGGGGCCGACTGCACGGACGCCCCTGGTGCACCCCAAGCCGCGAGGCCGACCACCAGCCGGTCAGGCCGGATGGTCCGGCCTCTCCGGGCGCGCTTGAGGGCGTGTCCGATGGGTGGCCGTGGGGGAAGGAGCGGCGTCTGGTGCCTGCGATCGAAAGGCGGAGGAGGGCGTCGACGCGAGGGGGCACCTCCCGCGCCCTTTAGGCGTGGGGGGTCGGCAACCGACGACATACGCCGCGAGCGCTGGTGCCGGGCGCTGCGACGCCACGGCGACCCATCGGACACGCCCTAGGCTGGGGCGCATGCTGGTCGCCCGTTCCGTCGCCCTCTTCGTCCTCGCTGCGCTCTTCGAGATCGGCGGGGCATGGCTCGTCTGGCAGGGCGTGCGCGAGCACAAGGGCTGGCTGTGGATCGGCGCGGGGGTGATCGCCCTGGGTGTCTACGGCTTCGCGGCCACGCTCCAGCCGGACGCCGAATTCGGGCGCATCCTTGCCGCGTACGGCGGGGTGTTCGTCGCCGGCTCGCTGGCCTGGGGCATGGTCGCCGACGGCTACCGCCCCGACCGGTGGGACGTCGCCGGCGCCCTGATCTGCCTGGCCGGCATGGCTGTGATCATGTACGCCCCGCGGGGCCGCTGACCACGCCTGCATATCCTGGCGCGGTACCGCGGGACCGGCCGCGCACCGAGACACCGCCGTACGGTGCCACCGCCCGGCCTGCCGCCCGAGGCGGCGGCACCGCAACGCCGGGCACACCGGCCCCGCGCCGCGCACGACCCCACCATCCCGAGGAGAGCGCATGACCGCCGAGGCCCGTACCGCCGACGCCCGTACCGCTGTCGTCACCGGAGCCAGCAGTGGCATCGGCGCCGCCACCGCCCGGCAACTGTCCGCCGCCGGCTACCGCGTGGTGCTCACCGCCCGTCGCAAGGAACGCATCGAGGAACTGGCCGCCTCGCTCCCGAACGCCGAGGCGTACCCCCTCGATGTCACCGACCGTGCAGCCGTCGACGCGTTCGCCGCGTCCCTCGACCGCTGCGACGTGCTCGTCAACAACGCGGGCGGCGCCCTCGGGGCCGACCCGGTGGCCACCGGCGACCCGGCCGACTGGCGTGCGATGTACGAGGTCAACGTGCTCGGCACCCTCAACACCACGCAGGCGCTGCTGCCCGCGCTCACCGCGTCGGGCGACGGCACCGTCGTCGTACTCTCCTCCACCGCGGGCCTCGGCACGTACGAGGGCGGCGGCGGCTACGTCGCCGCCAAGCACGGCGCGCACGTCATCGCCGAGACGCTCCGCCTGGAGCTGTGCGGCCGGCCCGTACGCGTCATCGAGATCGCCCCCGGCATGGTCAAGACCGAGGGATTCGCGACCACCCGCTTCCGTGGCGACGGCGCCAAGGCCGCGAAGGTCTACGAAGGCGTGGCCGCACCGCTGGAGGCCGACGACGTCGCGGACACCATCGCCTGGGCCGTCACCCGGCCGTCCCACGTCAACATCGACCTGCTCGTGGTCCGCCCGCGCGCCCAGGCGTCCAACTCCAAGGTGTACCGCGAACTCTGACCGCGCGCCGGGCCCATCCGGGGCGGCCGGGAGACGCGACAGAAGATCAACATCGGCTGGTTTCCGGTCACATGAAAGCGCGGACACGGGGAACGGGGAGGAACGTGAGTACTTTCCGTATCCCCCTCCCCCGTCTCCGCCGGTCCGGCAGGACCGTCAAGCGCGCCGCAGTCCTGGCCGCGGCCGCAGGCGTGATGACCACCGGCCTGTTCGCCTCCCCGGCCTTCGCCGCGATGGGCGACAACCTCGTCGACGGCCCCGCGGCCTGCGCGTTCTACGAAGGCCGGCAGTCCACCGCCTTCGGCGACCAGGGCGACCGTGTCTCGCAGTTGCAGTGCCTGCTGGCCAACCGCCACTACCTCGGCTGGAACCGTCTCAGCGGCGCGTTCGACGCCGACACCCTGGTGGCCGTGGTCAATTTCCAGCGGAACCACAACCTGCTGCCCGACGGCTCCGTCACCCCCGACACCTGGAACGCCCTCTACGCCGGCTCCGCACCGGCCTGATCCCCCACCCCCTACCCGTAAGGGCCGGACCCCCATGGGTCCGGCCCTTACGGCCGCTCCGTGGACATGCCGGAGCCCCCCACAGACGGGGCGTACGCGCATCTCATCAGGCCCCTCCGGAACAACGAACTCCGCCTCCGCGGCCAAGGAGCCCCGCTCCACTCCAGGGCGACGAGGACACGTCGGCAGTTCGAGCAGACCGCGCCCTTCCCTCACCTGCCGCCACGGCGCCTTCAGCCGGACGGGCAGGCGCCGAAGTGGCGGTGGGTCGGCCAGAGTTCCCGCCTCGGTGCGCGCGGGTCGCGGCACACGGAGACGGCCGTGCCCTGTTCCGGGTTGCCGATGCCCAGGCCGTTGTCGATGCGCGCGAGAACCGCGCAGCGGCCGAAGTCCGTGGCTCCTTCCACCGCCGCACGACTTCGTGCCCGGCACCCGCCGCTGCCTGTGGTCGACGAGGCCGGGCCGGTTGATGAGGCGTCAATCGGTCCGGCCTCGTCGATCACGGTCGGTGCCGGCCTCAGCCCTTCACGCAGACGACCTGCTTGAGCTTGGCCACCACCTCGACCAGATCCCGCTGCTGATCGATGACCTTCTCGATCGGCTTGTACGCGCCCGGGATCTCGTCGACCACTCCGGAGTCCTTGCGGCACTCCACGCCCTGTGTCTGCTCTTCCAGGTCCTTCGTCGAGAAGCGCTTCTTGGCGGCGTTCCGGCTCATCTTGCGGCCTGCGCCGTGCGAGGCGGAGTTGAAGGACGCGGCGTTGCCGAGGCCCTTGACGATGTACGAGCCGGTGCCCATCGACCCCGGGATGATGCCGTACTCGCCGCCCCGCGCGCTGATCGCTCCCTTGCGCGTGACCAGCAGGTCCATGCCGTCGTAGCGCTCTTCGCTGACGTAGTTGTGGTGGCAGGAGATCACCGGCTCGAATACCGGCCGGGCCTTCCTGAACTCCTTGCGGACGACGTCCTGGAAGAGCGCCATCATGACCGCGCGGTTGTGCTTGGCGTACTCCTGAGCCCAGAACAGGTCGTTGCGGTAGGCCGCCATCTGCGGGGTGTCCGCGATGAAGACGGCGAGGTCGCGGTCGACGAGGCCCTGGTTGTGCGGCAGCTTCTGCGCCTGTCCGATGTGGAAGTCGGCGAGTTCCTTGCCGATGTTGCGGGAGCCGGAGTGCAGCATCAGCCAGACCGCGCCGGTGTCGTCGAGGCAGAACTCGATGAAGTGGTTGCCCGAGCCGAGCGACCCCATCTGCTTCGTGGCCCGCTCCTGCCGGAACTTGACCGCTTCGGCGACGCCGTCGAAGCGGGCCCAGAAGTCGTCCCAGCCGGAGGTCGGGTATCCGTGCAGCGTGCCCGGCCGGACCGGGTCGTCGTGCATGGCACGGCCGACCGGGATGGCCTGTTCGATCTTGGAGCGGAGGCGGGAGAGGTCGTCGGGCAGGTCGTCGGCGGTGAGCGAGGTCTTGACGGCGCTCATTCCGCAGCCGATGTCGACACCGACCGCCGCGGGGCAGACCGCGCCGTGCATGGCGATCACCGAGCCGACGGTGGCGCCCTTGCCGTAGTGCACGTCCGGCATCACGGCCAGGCCCTTGATCCACGGCAGCGTCGCGACGTTGCGCAGCTGCTGCATCGCCACGCCCTCGACCGTGGCCGGGTCCGCCCACATCCGGATCGGTACCTGCGCGCCGGGCACTTCGACGTACGACATGGCTTCCCCATTCCCCCGAAAAGACATAAAACGCAAAACGCGGACAAGTCATCCGATGCTGGACGGTGAACCGGCGTGTGCGGCACGACGTGCGGTAGACATTGTGTCCATCGCCCGCCACTCGGCGGCAACCAGTTTTCGCAGGAAGGAGCCACGGACGATGCAGCGCAAATCGTTCGTACCCGGTGCCGCTCTGGTGGCGGCCGCGGCCCTGGCCGTCGGCCTCACCGGCTGTTCCGGTGGCTCCGCGGCCGGCGGCGGCTCCAACGACGCGAAGGGCGGTGCGGCGACCTCCAGCCAGGTCGCCGAGCCGGGCAGATACCAGACCCTCCCCGACGCGTGCCGGCTGCCCGCCCGCAGCACCGTGCGCGGCATGCTGCCCGGCGACGGCCAGCATCTGTCGGCTGCGGAGGCCGGGAAGCTCTACGCCGGCCAGGCCGACGTCACGTACAACACGGACCGCCGCGTCGGCTGCCACTGGAAGCGCGAGACCACCGCGGGCACCCGCCATCTCACGCTCGACATCCAGCGCGTGGTCTCGTACGACTCCGCCGTCAGCGACGCCGACCGGGCTCAGGAGATCTACACCAAGAAGGAGCTGGCCGCCGGCATCCCGGCCGACGGCGAGACCCCGTCGGCAGCGCCGTCCCCGTCCGAGAGCGCGCCGAAGGGCGGCGGCAAGGGCAAGGCGGGCAAGGGCGCGGGCAAGGATGCCGAAGCGAACGCCGCCCCGCAGGACGGCAAGGCCGCGACGGACCCCACGGGCAGCCCGTCGGCGACGGCATCCCCGAGCCCGTCGGGCGCGAGCGGGACACCCGACGCGTCGACCGCCTCGCGCGCCCTCGACGACCTCGGCGACGACGCCTTCCTGGACGACGCGCTGGCCACGGCGGACTCCGGAGTGCACCGCGACATCACTGTGGTGTTCCGCACGTCGAACGTCATCGTGACGGTCACCTACGACCAGTGGTCCACGGACAAGACGCGGGTGCCCGGAAGCCAGGAACTGCAGGACAAGGCCCATGCGCTGGCGACCGAACTGGCCGACACCCTCAGCGAATAACGTCCACTTTCGCGCTGAATGAGGAGATTGACCGACTGGCTGCGGAACGCCCCGGATCACCCCGTCCGTAATGACGCGCATCGGGCGCGCGCCGTGTGCCGCCGCGTAGCGTGCCGTCTAGCCTTGCCGCCGCATGCCCGGGGACGGATTCCGTCCGCCGGGCCCGTGTGTGCCGGAACAACGACGACGAACAGCGAAGGAACCATGCACCGTTCATCCAAGCGACTCGCCAGCATCATCGCCTGCGCAGCCGTACCGGTGATGCTCGTCGCCGGCTGCTCCGACTCCGGCTCGAAGGACTCGTCCGACGCCTCGAAGTCGGCCACGCCCAGCACGTCGGGCACGACCTCGCCGAGCGTCTCGCCGGCGAAGTTCAAGACGCTGCCCGACCCGTGCAAGGCGTTCTCCCAGGGCACCATGAAGGACCTGCTGCCCAAGGTGAAGGACGCGTCCGGCGAGAAGGGCAAGTCGACGGACACCGACGCCAGCGGCACCTGCTCCTGGTACAGCTCGAAGTCCGAGGGTGTCGACGGCAGCCAGTTCCGCTGGCTGGACGTCGGCTTCAAGCGCTACGACTCCGAGACCTCGGTGGGCGCCACCGGTGAGAAGCGCGCGGCCGGTTTCTACACCAAGCAGGTCGACCTGGCGAAGGGCACCAAGGACGCCAAGAACGTCAAGACCGCAGCGGTCGACGGCGTCGGCGACGAGGCGACCTCGGTCACCTACGACATCAAGAACAAGGGCAACGACTACAAGAACCAGACGATCGTCGCCCGTACCGCCAACATCGTCGTCACGCTGAACTACAACGGCGCGGGCCTGGCCGGCGGCGACACCCCCAAGCGCGACGACCTCCTCAAGGCCGCGCAGAAGGCCGCCGGGGAAGCCGTCAACGCGGCGGCCACCGCCAACGGCGCCAAGGCCGAGACCCCGAAGGCGGACGCCGGCAAGAGCACCGCCCCCGAGGCCGACGACAGCAAGGCCAAGGACACCAAGGACGACAAGAGCAAGGACGCCAAGGGCAAGGACGACAAGAGCGACGGCTGACGGGCCGCTGCGCCGCGTCGCGGCTCCGGTGGAACGGGTTCGGCCCCGGGGGATTCCCCGGGGCCGAACCCGTTTCACGGCGCGCGCACCACCCCGCCGGGGCGTGCCGCCGTACCGCTCAGTCCCCGAGCAGCTTGCGCACCCGGTCGGCGCCGACCGCCAGCAGCAGGGTGGGCAGCCGCGGCCCGGTGTCCTTGCCGACCAGCAGGTTGTAGAGCAGCGCGAAGAACGCCCGCTGGGCGACCTTCAGCTCCGGCGTCGGCTTGGCGTCCGGCTCCAGGCCCGCCTGGATCTTCGGAACGCCGTAGACCAGGGTGGTCAGCCCGTCCAGGGACCAGTGCTCGTCCAGGCCGTCGAGCAGCAGCCGCAGCGAGCCGCGGGCCTGCTCGTCGAGCGTGCCGAGCAGTTCCTTGTCCGGCTCGTCGCGGACGATGGTGCGCGCTTCGGCCGGGACCTGAGTGGTGATCCAGTACTCGGCCTTGTCGAGCCGCGGGCGGGTCTCGTCGAGCGCGGTGACCGGGTGCTCCGGATCCAGCTCGCCCAGGATGCGCAGCGTCTGCTCGTCGTGGCCCGCGGTGATGTCCATGACGGAGGCGAGCGTGCGGTACGGCAACGGGCGCGGGGTGGTGGGCAGTTCGCCCGCGGCGGTGCCGATGGCGCGGCGGTGGGCGGCGGCGTCGGCGGGCTGCGCCGAACCGTCCGCGATCTTCCGCTCCAGGGCGTCCCACTCGTCGTAGAGCCGCTGGATCTCCTGGTCGAAGGCGATCTTGAAGGACTGGTTGGGCCGGCGGCGCGCGTACAGCCAGCGCAGCAGCGGCGCCTCCATGATCTTCAGGGCGTCGCCCGGGGTGGGCACCCCGCCCTTGGACGACGACATCTTGGCCATGCCGCTGATGCCGACGAAGGCGTACATCGGGCCGATCGGCTGCGCGCCGCCGAAGACCTCGCGGACGATCTGGCCGCCGACGACGAACGACGAGCCGGGCGAGGAGTGGTCGACGCCGCTGGGCTCGAAGAGCACGCCTTCGTAGGCCCAGCGCATCGGCCAGTCGACCTTCCAGACGAGCTTGCCGTGGTCGAACCCGCTCAGCAGCACGGTCTCGGAGTGGCCGCAGGCGGTGCAGTCGTAGGCCAGCTCGGTGGTCTCGTCGTCGTACGAGGTGACGGTGGTGAGGTCCTTCTCGCAGACCGTGCAGTACGGCTTGTACGGGAAGTAGCCGGAGCCGCCCGCGCTGCCGTCGTCCTCGCTCGCCGCGCCGGAGCCCTCGGCGGCCTCCAGCTCGGCGGCCTCGACCGGCTTCTGCTGCTGCTTGCCGGCCTTCGGCTTGTCCTTGGTGCGGTAGCGGTCCAGCACGGCGTCGATGTCGGCGCGGTGCTTCATCGCGTGCAGCACCTGCTCGCGGTAGGCGCCCGAGGTGTACTGCTCGGTCTGGCTGATGCCGCGGTACTCGACACCCAGCTCGCGCAGCGACTCCTCCATGGCGGCCCTGTAGTGCTCGGCCCAGCTGCCGTACGGGCTGCCGGGCGGGGCCGGCACGGAGGTCAGCGGCTTGCCGATGTGCTCGGCCCAGGACGGGTCGATGCCTGCCGGGACCTTGCGGTACCGGTCGTAGTCGTCCCAGCTCAGGATGTGCTCGCAGGCGTAGCCGCGGCGGCGGATCTCGTCGGCGACGAGGTGCGGGGTCATGACCTCGCGGAGGTTGCCGAGGTGGATCGGGCCGGACGGGCTCAGGCCCGAGGCGCAGACGATCACCGGCGCGTCGGCGCCGGATTTGCCGGGGGCGCGGCGCTCCGCCTCGGCAATGACCTCGTCCGCGAACCTGGAGACCCAGTCGGTCTCGGTGCTCTGCTGAGCCACGATCGGCCCTTCCTCTACCTGATGCTTCCCGAATGCTTTCCGGTCGGCTCGCCCTGCACCGTGCGGCACACAGTCGTACGGCAGGCAAAAGCCTGACGGTGCCATTGTCCCAGACGGAAATCGGCTGGCGCCGCCGTGGGATACTCGTTGGCAAACCCTTTCCACTCCAACGGAACGGCCTGACTTCATGACCCCGGTCACTTCCCTCGCAGCTTCGGTCAACCAGCGCGTCGCGGACGCCCTCTCGGCAGCCCTGCCGGAGGCCGGCGCCGCCGCGGACCCGTTGCTGCGACGAAGCGACCGGGCCGACTTCCAGGCCAACGGCATGCTGGCGCTGGCGAAGAAGCTCAAGGGCAATCCGCGGGAGCTGGCAGGACAGGTCGTGGCCGGCATCCCCACCGGCGAGGGCGCCGTGATCAAGGAGATCGAGGTCTCCGGGCCCGGCTTCCTCAACATCACCGTCGCGGACGAGGCGATCATCTCGACCCTGGCCGCCCGCGCCGCCGACGACCGCCTGGGCGTGCCGTACGCCGACCGCCCCGGTACGACCGTCATCGACTACGCGCAGCCGAACGTCGCCAAGGAGATGCACGTCGGCCATCTGCGGTCCGCGGTGATCGGCGCGGCGATGGTCGAGATCCTGGAGTTCACCGGCGAGAAGGTGATCAGGCGCCACCACATCGGCGACTGGGGCACCCAGTTCGGCATGCTCATCCAGTACCTCACCGAGCACCCGCACGAGCTGGACCACAAGGGCGGCGAGGTCTCCGGCGAGGAGGCCATGACCAACCTCGGGCGCCTCTACAAGGCGTCGCGTGCCCTCTTCGACGCGGACCCGGAGTTCAAGGAGCGGGCCAGGGCCCGGGTCGTCGACCTCCAGGCGGGCGACGAGGAGACGCTGGCCCTGTGGCGGCGGTTCGTCGACGAGTCGAAGATCTACTTCTACTCGGTCTTCAACAAGCTCGACATGGACATCAAGGACCCGGACGTGGTCGGCGAGTCCGGCTACAACGCCATGCTGGAGGAGACCTGCCGCATCCTGGAGGAGACCGGTGTCGCGGTCCGCTCCGACGGTGCGCTGTGCGTCTTCTTCGACGACGTCAAGGGCCCGGACGGCAATCCGGTCCCGCTGATCGTCAAGAAGTCCAACGGCGGCTACGGCTACGCCGCGACCGACCTGTCCGCGATCCGCGACCGCGTCCAGAACCTCGGCGCCGAGACCCTGCTCTACGTCGTCGACGCCCGCCAGTCGCTGCACTTCAAGATGGTCTTCGAGACCGCCCGCCGGGCCGGCTGGCTGCACGAGGGGACCGACGCGGTCCAGCTCGCCTTCGGCACGGTCCTGGGCAAGGACGGCAAGCCGTTCAAGACCCGTGAGGGCGAGACGGTGCGTCTGGTGGACCTCCTCGACGAGGCGATCGAGCGGGCCACGGCGGTCGTGCGCGAGAAGAACAACGACAAGGTCGCCCTCACCGAGGACGAGATCGCCGCCAACGGCGTGCAGATCGGCATCGGCGCGGTCAAGTACGCCGACCTGTCCACGTCCGCCAGCCGCGACTACAAGTTCGACCTGGACCAGATGGTCTCGCTGAACGGCGACACGTCGGTGTACGTCCAGTACGCGTACGCCCGGATCCGCTCGATCCTGCGGCTGCGGGGCGAGGCGGAGCCCGTCGCACACCCGGAGCTCGAACTGGCCCCGGCCGAGCGTGCGCTGGGCCTGCACCTCGACCAGTTCGGCGAGACGCTGGCCGAGGCCGCCGCCGGGTACGAGCCGCACAAGCTGGCCGCGTACCTCTACCAGCTCGCGTCCCTCTACACGACCTTCTACGACCAGTGCCCGGTCCTGAAGGCCGAGGGCGGCGCCGACCAGGTCGCCAACCGCCTCTTCCTCTGCGACCTCACGGCGCGCACCCTGCACCAGGGCCTGGCGCTGCTCGGCATCCGTACGCCCGAGCGGCTCTGACCGGGGAACTTCCGTGAAGTCCTGCCCGGCGCACGGCGCTTGGCAGGACTTCACGCTTTCCTGACGGACGCGCCTACGGGGGGCGTCCTCAGCCGTCGGCCACCGGGCGCGCGCCGCCGCCCGTGCCGCCCACCCCGCCTCAGCTCGACTGCACGGCGCACGCCACGAGTTCGGCGGCCGGGCCCGCCAGGTGGGTGCCGGACCGCCAGATCGCCCGCAGCCTGCGGCGCAGATCGACCTCGTCCACCGCCACCTCGCGCAGCCGGGCGCCCCGGATGTCGTCGATGATGGCGAACCTGCTGAGCACCCCCACGCCCTGGCCGGTCAGGACGGCGGCCTTGATCGCCGCCGTGGAGCCGAGTTCGAGGCGCGGGGTGGCGGTCCGGTGGGCGCCGGCCCGCACCAGGGCGTGATCGAGCGTGTCGCGGGTGCCCGAACCCTTCTCCCTGACGATCAGCGGCGCGTCCGCGAGTTCCGTCACGGTCAGCGGGCGGCGCCGGCGGGACCAGGCGTGTCCGGGTGCCACCACGATGACGAGATCGTCGACCGCGACCACCCGCGCGTGCAGGCCACGGGTGGTGCGCGGCCCCTCGATGAACCCGAGGTCGGCGTCGCCGTGCAGGACGTCCTGGGCCGCCTGCTCGGAGTTGCACATCCGCAGCGCGACCCCGGTGTCCGGCGAGCGCAGCCGCAGGTCGGCCAGCCAGCGGGGCAGCAGATACTCGGCGACCGTCAGGCTCGCGGAGACCCGCAGCTGACTGTCGTGGCTCCGGCGCAGCGCGGCCACTCCCGCCTCCAACTGGTCGGAAGCGCTGAGGACTTCGCGGGCCCAGTCGGCGACCGCGACCCCCTCCGGTGTGAGGCGGGAGCCGCGCGGGGACCGCTCCACCAGGGAGAGCCCCAGGTGGCGTTCGAGCCGTTGCAGCCGGTCGGTCACCGACGGCTGCTGGATGTCCAGGGACCGCGCGGCGGCGCCGATGCTGCCGTGCTCGGCCACCGCGAGCAGCATTTCCAGCGACCGCAGATCCGTCCTCATAGGCATGTCCTTCCCATAGCGGGAGTCTATGGGTGCATAGGGCGATGGCGGCTACCGCGCACGGGCGGCCGCTCCGACGATCGAGATATGAAGCCCATCGACGGGACCGCCCGCCCAGTACAGCCGCCGACCACCTCCCCCAGCACGGAAGGCGACGGTCCCGGTACCGACGCCGCCGGGGCCGATCTCCCCGGGGGCGACGGGCCCGGTCGCGAAGGTTCCGGTCGCGAAGGTTCCGGTGGCGAAGGGGACGTGGATGCCGGTGCGGGAGGTGCCGATGCCGGTACCCGTGACGGCGGGACGGCCCGGCCGGGGTTCCTCGCCGAGTACGGACCGGGGCTCGCCGTCGTCGCGGTCGGCGTCGCCGCGTCGTACCTGCTGAACCAGTTCGTGCCCGCGATCAGCGCCCTGACCATCGCGGTGCTGCTGGGCGCGGTGGCCCGCAACCTCGGCCTGCTCAGCGACCGTGTGCTGCCGGGCGCCAAGCTCGCCACCAAGAAACTGCTGCGCATCGGCGTGGTCTTCCTCGGCCTCCAGCTCGCCCTCTCCCAGGTCCTGCAGCTCGACCCCGGCGTGCTGCTGGTGGTCGTTCTCACGGTGGCGTGCACCTTCGCGGGCACCATGTGGCTCGGCCGGAAGCTGGGCACCCGGCCGGGCACCACCCTGCTGGTCTCCACCGGCTTCTCGATCTGCGGCGCGTCGGCCGCCGCCGCGATGGACGCGGTCAGCGACAGCGAGGAGGAGGACCTGGCCACCGGCGTCGCGCTGGTGACGATCTTCGGCAGTCTCGCGATCTTCCTGCTGCCGCTGCTGCAGCACCCGCTGGGCCTGTCGGACACCTCGTTCGGCATCTGGGCGGGCGCCAGCGTCCATGAGGTCGCCCAGGTCGTCGCCACCGCGTCGGTCGCAGGACCCGCCGCGCTCGCCGTCGCGACCGTCGTCAAGCTGACCCGCGTGGTGCTGCTCGCCCCGCTGATCGCGGGTTACGGCATCGTGCGCCGGCGCCGGGGCACGGTGGACAGCAGCGGCAAGCGTCCGCCGCTGGTCCCGCTGTTCGTGCTCGGCTTCATCGCCATGGTCGGCGTGCGCAGCTCGGGAGTGCTGCCCGCATCCGTGCTCGACGCGGCCCAGACGCTGACCACGCTGCTGCTGGCGGGCGCGCTCTTCGGACTCGGCACGTCCGTCCACCTCGTCTCGCTGGTCCGCACCGGCGGCCGGGCCGTCGTCCTGGGCGCCGCTTCGACGGTCCTGGCCGCAGCGGTGTCGTTCGCGGGGATCGCCCTGTTCACCTGATCCACGGAGCACCACGGGCGACGGGCTGGAGGGCTCGCGGGGCGTGGGACGTGGGAGCGAGGACCGAGGGCCTGCACCGGATTGAGTCCGGTGCGGGCCCTCGGCCCTCGCTCGTGCGTTCCCCCTTCTCCCCCTCTTCCCCTCTCCCGACCGTTCCGGAACGGTCGATGGGACGGCCTCGCGTCCCAGCCCGGCGTTCCAGGCAGGTTGCATTCCAGCAGGTCAGATGGGGTGTGAGCGTTCCAGTGTCCCAATTGCCCGGCTGGCTGTGGCGGACGGGACAAGCCGCGCCGCAAGCTCGTTCCTGCAACCACCGACCGACCTCGACCGGCCCCAACCGGCCCCGACCAACCAGGAGACACCGTGCGACGGATCCCCTTCCGACTCCGCCGCGACGCTCTCCCCGACCTACTGGCCCTGGCCGCACTCGCCCTCTCGATCACGACGATCCTCCTGCTCCTCGTCGGCAACGCCTGACGCACGGGCCCATCCACACCCGGCGCCCGAACAACCGGCGCCCGCCCCACCCTCAACGCCTCAACCCTCAACCCTCAACCCTCAACGAAATGAGACCGACCGTCATGCGCATCACCCGTAGCGCCACCCGCGTGCTCGCCTCCGCCGCCGTGCTCACCGCCGCCCTCTCCCTGACCGCGTGCCAGAACGACACCAAGGACACCGGAAGCCAGGCCCCCGCAGCCTCCACCCAGCCGTCGGCCGGCGGCCAGGACGGCGCGGCGGGCCCCGGCAAGGACGGCGGCGCGAAGGAATCCGACACGCACGCCCAGGGCGCCCGCGCCACGAACGCCTCCGCCTCCGGGGCGTCGGGCACCTCCGGCAGCAAGAGCACCGGCAGGAGCGGCACACAGCAGCACGGCTCCGGTGGCGGGGCGGACAGCGGCCCGGTCACCACCGCCTGCACCGGAGCCAACGTCAAGGTGACCGTCACCAAGGTCGACCGCCCCATCAACCACCTGCTGCTCACCGCCACGAACACGGGCTCCAAGCCGTGCAACGCCTACTCCGCCCCCTACCTCCGCTGGGACGAGGGCCAGGCCGCCACCACCATCCTGGAGGAGAGCAAGCCCCAGGCCGTGAGGACGCTGAAGCCCGGGGAGTCGGCCTACGCGGGCATCATGACCGAGTCGGCGGACGGCTCCGGCAACAGCGGCTACACCGCCCACAAGCTCGCCGTCTTCTTCGCCGACCGGGCCGGCCAGGGCTCGACCGGCCCCGCCGCGAACCCCACCCTGCCCAAGGGCGGCATATACACCGACAGTTCGGCGTGGGTCACCTACTGGCAGACCACCGCCGCGGACGCTCTGACCTGGTGACCCGCTCCCCGGAAGCGGCGGCGCCGGTCGATCAGTCCTTCCAGGCGCCGCCGCCCCCGGGGCTCACTCCTTGGGTGCGGCGATCCATTCGCTGCCGCCCAGCGGGTAGTCGTACTGCGGCCGCCCGGCCTGGCCGCTGGTACGGAACGGCCGGCCGTTGTCATCGATCCGCAGCGAACCGTGCCGGTCTCCGCTGGACCACTCCAGCTCCAGATACCAGTGCACATCGCGCCTGTCCGCCCGCGCGGTGACCATCAGAACCTCGGGGTCCTTCTCGCTCACCTTGTACGGGAAGTCCACCTGCCCGCCCTCCGGTTCGACCTCCGGCCGGGGCGCGTCCAGAGCGACTCCGAAGGTCTTCGGGGTGATGCCGCCGCCGCACCCGACCCCCATGCTGTACGAAGTCCACGCGGGCGGCGCCGACTCGCCCACCACCCGCACCCGCAGCGCGTGCAGCACGACCGTGTGCCCGCCCGTGCCCTGCACCGACAGCTGCACCAACTGGCTGCCCGCCGAGACCGCGCCCATGGCGTCGACCCAGCCGCGGGCATCCTGCTCAGCGGGCGGAGGCGGCATCTCGGCGGGCTCCCGGTCGACGAGATAGTGCTGGCTGCACGGCCCCTCCCAGGCGTACGGCCGCACATCGACGCTCAGCGGCAGCCCCGCCGGCTCCACCGCCCCGGCACCGGAGCCCGCCCCTTCACCCGCTTTCTTCCCGCCCGTCGCCGTACGCGTCGGGGACGGCGAGGCGCTTCTCATACCGGTCGCCCCGGGAGACGGCTCACCAGACCGCCCGGCGCTGCCGTCCTTGGACAAGCCCTGCCCCGGAGCCGTGTTCGTCGCGGCCGCCGATCCCCGCCCGTCCGCGCCCCCGCGCCCCTCGCCCCCCATCACCAACCCAGCAGCCAGTGCCGCGGACCCCACCACCGCGGCCACCGCAACGCCCGCCATCAAAGCCGTACGCCGCCCCCGACCACGCCCCCGTGCCCTTCCCTCATGCCCGTCACCATCGCCCACGCCCACGCCGGCACCGGCGCCGGCCGACGTCACAGTGACCACCCCGGCCACCGAACCGTCCCCCGAACGACCACCGGAATCGCCAGAACCACCGGAACCACCAGGATCACCAGAGCCACCGCGGCAACCAAGATCACCGAGTTCACCGAGTTCACCGAGTTCACCGTCAGGACCGACTCCCGAACCATCCCCCGAACCGACCGGCGAACCGCCCCCCGGCCCACCCACCGAACCACCAGCCCCAGACCCCCCAGGCTCCTCCGACTTCTCCGACTCCCCGGAAGGCCCGGCCGCGCCCGCACTCGCGCCCGCGCTCTCCCGCCCCCGCTCGCGTGTACGCGCCCGTTCCCGTTCCCGCTCGCGGTCCCGTCTGCGGGCCTCGTCCGCCAGGATCCACTGCCGGTGCAGCTCGACCAGTTCGTCCGGCTTCGCCTTGCACAGCCGGGCCAGTCGTTCCGCGGGCGCGTAATCCGCGGGCACCGCGTCGCCGTTGCAGTAGCGGTGCAGCGTCGACGTACTCATGTGCAGCCGTTTCGCGAGCGTGCCGTAGCTGTGCCCGGACCGGTCCTTCAACTCGCGCAGCAGCGCCGCGAATCCGGCCGCGTCCCCGACCGCACCCGCACCCGTCGCGTCGTCCCCTGCCATGCCGTCCCCCGCCACGCCCTTCCCTGCCATGTCCTTCCTCACCCTGTCCTCCCCAGCGCTTCGCCGGCCCAAGAGCCGCCCCTGCCCCCAGGATCTCAGTCCGGCACGGACCGCTCCCCGCCCTGTGGATATCCCCGCCGCGCCCCTGGCCTCCGCCCCACGGACCACCTACGATCGCCCGCCCCTGCACACACAAACGCCCGGCGACTGCCACAACAGTCACCGGGCGTCCGCCCAAACTCATTTCAGCCTTGCTCAGTCCCGTGCGGGCCCAGCGGGCTCGGCCCGCGCAGGCAGCCCTTCCGTCCTCACAGCCACCGTGCGACCTCGGTCGCCCAGTAGGTGAGGATCATGTTGGCGCCGGCCCGCTTGATGCCGGTCAGGGACTCCAGGATCGCCCGGTCGCGGTCGATCCAGCCCTTCTCCGCCGCCGCCTCGATCATCGCGTACTCGCCGGAGATCTGGTACGCCGCGACCGGTACGTCCACCGTGTCCGCGATCTTCGCCAGCACGTCGAGGTACGGCAGCCCCGGCTTGACCATGACCATGTCGGCGCCCTCGTCGAGGTCGAGCGCCAGCTCACGCAGGGACTCCCGGAGGTTGGCCGGGTCCTGTTGGTACGTCTTGCGGTCGCCCTTGAGCGACGAGCCGACGGCCTCGCGGAAGGGCCCGTAGAACGCCGACGAGTACTTCGCGGTGTAGGCGAGGATCGACACGTCCTCGTGGCCGGTCTGGTCCAGCGCGTCACGGATGACGCCGACCTGGCCGTCCATCATGCCGCTGGGGCCCACCACGTGGACCCCCGCGTCCGCCTGGACCTGCGCCATCTCGGCGTAGCGCTCCAGGGTCGCGTCGTTGTCGACCCGGCCGTCGGCGTCCAGGACACCGCAGTGGCCGTGGTCGGTGAACTCGTCCAGGCACAGGTCCGACATGACGACGAGATCGTCGCCGACCTCGGCCTTCACGTCGCGGATGGCGACCTGAAGGATGCCGTCCGGGTCCGTGCCCGCCGTGCCCTGGGCGTCCTTCTTGGCGTCATCGGGAACGCCGTAGAGCATGATCCCCGAGACCCCGGCCTCCAGCGCCTCGACGGCCGCCTTCCGCAGGGAGTCCCGCGTGTGCTGCACGACCCCGGGCATCGCCGAGATCGGCACCGGCTCCGAAATGTCCTCCCGGACGAACGCCGGGAGGATCAGGTCGGCCGGGTGCAGCCGGTGTTCGGCGACCATCCGGCGCATGGCGGGGCTGGTGCGAAGCCGCCGCGGCCGCGCGCCGGGAAACGTTCCGTACGTACTGCTGCTCAACTGCGAGCCCTCCTACGTGATCCGGGCCGCCGCTCGCTGGGGCGGGTGACCGGGTCGCCGGCCTCCACCGCGGCATCGCGCCGCGCCGCCCCGAAGTCCGCGAGCGCTTCGGCCAGTTTGTGGACCGAGGGCTCGGGCGACATGACGTCCACGCGCAGCCCGTGCTCCTCGGCGGTCTTGGCGGTGGCCGGGCCGATACAGGCGATCACCGTCACGTTGTGCGGCTTGCCCGCGATCCCCACGAGGTTGCGGACGGTCGACGACGAGGTGAAGAGCACCGCGTCGAAGCCGCCGCCCTTGATCGCCTCACGGGTCTCGGCCGGCGGCGGCGAGGCGCGCACCGTCCGGTAGGCGGTGACGTCGTCGACCTCCCAGCCCAGCTCGATCAGGCCGGCCACCAGGGTCTCGGTGGCGATGTCGGCGCGCGGCAGGAAGACCCGGTCGATCGGGTCGAAGACCGCGTCGTAGGGCGGCCAGTCCTCCAGGAGGCCGGCCGCCGACTGCTCGCCGGACGGCACCAGGTCGGGCTTCACGCCGAAGGCGATCAGCGCCTTGGCGGTCTGCTCGCCGACCGCGGCGACCTTGATGCCGGCGAACGCCCGCGCATCGAGGCCGTATTCCTCGAACTTCTCCCGGACCGCCTTGACGGCGTTGACCGAGGTGAAGGCGATCCACTCGTACCGGCCGGTGACCAGGCCCTTGACCGCCCGCTCCATCTGCTGCGGGGTGCGCGGCGGTTCGACGGCGATCGTCGGGACCTCGTGCGGCACCGCGCCGTACGAGACGAGCTGGTCGGAGAGCGACGCGGCCTGCTCCTTCGTGCGCGGTACGAGCACCCGCCAGCCGAACAGCGGCTTGGACTCGAACCACGACAGCTGGTCGCGCTGCGCTGCGGCGCTGCGCTCACCGACCACGGCTATGACCGGCTGGCCGCCGTCGGGCGAGGGCAGCACCTTGGCGGCCTTGAGCATCTGGGCGACGGACCCGAGGGTCGCGGTCCAGGTGCGCTGCCGGGTGGTGGTGCCCGCGATGGTGACGGTGAGCGGGGTGTCGGGCTTGCGGCCCGCGGCCACCAGCTCGCCGGCGGCCGCGGCCACCGAGTCGAGGGTGGTGGAGACGACCGCGGTGGCGTCGCTGGCGCCCAGCTCCGTCCAGCAGCGGTCCCCTGCGGTACGCGCGTCGACGAAGCGGACATCGGTGCCCTCGGCGTCGCGCAGCGGCACGCCGGCGTACGCGGGCACGCCCACGGCCGCGGCGATACCCGGCACGACCTCGAAGGCGATGCCCTCGGACGCGCAGGCCAGCATCTCCTCGGCGACGTTGCCGTCCAGACCGGGGTCACCGGTCACGGCACGCACGACCCGCTTGCCGGTGCGCGCGGCCGCCATGACAAGATTGGCGGTGTCACGCAGAGACGAAACTTCGGCGGGCATGACGGGACTTGACGCCTCGTCAGCTGCCGCCTGCAGTGGTGTGTCCACCTGAGCCCTGGCATGTACGCGTACGACGTCCAGCACCTGCGGGTCGGCGATCAGCACGTCCGCCTGGGCCAGCGCCTCCACGGCACGCAGCGTCAGCAGACCGGGATCTCCCGGCCCGGCACCGAGGAAGGTGACCTGGCCGGAGGCGGAGTGGTTCGGGACGGTGGGGTTCAAAGTGCTCGCTCCCCCATAAGACCGGCCGCACCCTTTGCGAGCATCTCGGCGGCGAGTTCACGGCCCATGTGCTGCGGCGTCGTGAAGTCGTCGGGAGAGGCGGGTACGTGCCCGGTGGTGGACAGCTGCACCAGCGCGCTGCCGTCGGTCGTGCCGACGACGCCGCGCAGGCGCATTTCGGTGGCAGCCTGTTCGTCAACCTGCAGGTCGGCCAGCGCACCCACAGGTGCGGAGCAGCCGGCCTCCAGGGCGGCGAGCAGGGAACGCTCGGCGGTCACGGCGGCCCGGGTGAACGGGTCGTCGAGTCCGGCGAGCTGGGCGGCGAGGTCTGCGTTGGACGCAGCGCACTCGACCGCCAGTGCCCCCTGGCCGGGGGCGGGCAAAACCAGGTCGGGCGACAGCAGTTGCGTCACCTCGCCGATCCGGCCGAGCCGGGAGAGCCCGGCGGCGGCCAGTACGACGCCGTCCAGCTCGCCCGTTTCGACGAAGCCGATCCGGGTGTCGATGTTCCCGCGTATCGGGACCGTCTCGATCCGGCGGCCCAGCGCCGTGGCCCAGGCATTGAGCTGCGCCATCCGCCGCGGGGAGCCGGTGCCCACCCGCGCGCCGTCGGGCAGTTCCTCGAAGGTCAGCCCGTCCCTGGCGATCAGCGCGTCCCGGGGGTCCTCGCGCAGCGGCACGGCGGCCAGCGTGAGGGTGTCGGGCTGCGCGGTCGGCAGGTCCTTCAGCGAGTGGACCGCGAAGTCGATCTCCCCGCCGAGCAGGGCATCGCGCAGCGCGGAGACGAAGACGCCGGTACCGCCGATCTGCGCGAGGTGCTCGCGGGAGGTGTCGCCGTACGTGGTGATCTCCACCAGCTCGACGGGACGGCCCGTCAGCTCGCGCACCGCATCGGCGACCTGTCCGGACTGGGCCATGGCGAGCTTGCTCCGCCGTGTGCCCAGTCTCAGGGCTCTCATAGTGCTGTCAGTCATGCCCGCTCCCGTGCTGCATCGTGCCTGTCGGCCCGCGTATCGGCCCTGCTGACGGCGGCGACCGTCTCGGGGTCGAGGTCGAAGAGTTCCCGCAGCGCGTCCGCGTACCCGGCGCCGCCGGGCTCGCTCGCGAGCTGCTTGACCCGCACGGTGGGCGCGTGCAGGAGTTTGTCGACGACCCGGCGCACGGTCTGGGTGATCTCCGCGCGTTGCTTGTCGTCAAGGTCGGGGAGGCGGCCGTCGAGCCGGGCGATCTCGCCCGCGACGACGTCCGCCGCCATGGTGCGCAGGGCGACCACGGTGGGGGTGATGTGCGCCGCCCGCTGGGCCGCGCCGAAGGCGGCGACCTCCTCGGAGACGAGGCCGCGCACCTTGTCCACGTCGGCCGCCATGGGCGCGTCGGCCGACGCGTCCGCGAGCGACTCGATGTCGACGAGATGCGCGCCCTCGATCCGGTGGACCGCGGCGTCGATGTCGCGCGGCATGGCGAGGTCGAGCAGCGCCGTGCCGTCGGTGCGTCCGGCGCGGGCGGCGGCGACCGCTTCGGCGCCGAGCACCAGACCGGTCGCGCCGGTACAGGAGACCACGATGTCGGCGAGCGGCAGCTCCGCGCCGACGGCGTCCATCGCCACCGCGCGGGCCCGCAGCCCGTTCGCGGCGCCGGGGCCGCCCGGCTCGGTGAGGATCCCCGTCAGCCGCTCGGCCCGCTCCAGGGTCCGGTTGGCGACAGCCAGTTCGCCGACACCGGCCCGTACGAGGGTGGTGGCGGCCAGCGAGGACATCGATCCGGCGCCGATGACCAGGGCCCGCTTGCCGTGCGCCCACGCCTCGACGTCCGGACCGCCCGCGAGCTGTTCGAGGCCGAAGGTCACCAGCGACTGCCCGGCCTTGTCGATGCCGGTCTCGCTGTGCGCGCGCTTGCCGACCCGGAGCGCCTGCTGGAAGAGGTCGTTGAGCAGCCGTCCCGCGGTGTGCTGTTCCTGCGCGACGGCCAGCGCGTCCTTGATCTGGCCGAGAATCTGGCCCTCGCCGACGACCATCGAGTCCAGGCCGCAGGCCACCGAGAAGAGGTGGTGGACGGCGCGGTCCTCGTAATGGACGTAGAGGTGAGGGGTCAGCTCCTCCAGGCCGGCGCCGCCGTGCCGGGCCAGCAGGGTGGACAGCTCGGCGACCCCGGCGTGGAACTTGTCCACGTCCGCGTACAGCTCGATGCGGTTGCAGGTGGACAGCACCGCCGCCTCGCTCGCGGGCTCGGCGGACACCGTGTCCTGCAGCAGCTTGCCGCGTGCGTCGGGCGCCAGCGCGGCCCGCTCCAGCACGCTCACCGGCGCGCTCCGGTGACTCAGTCCGACGACCAGGAGACTCATGCTCGCACCTCGCCTCGCGAGCCACAGCCTTCGCCTGTGACGCACCTTTCCATGATCCGCTCGCTGCGCTCGCTCATGCCGGCATCACGGCGGGCACGTCCCCGTCAGGTCCCTTGCGGTCGGCTGCGGCGGTACGGGCCGCGGGGGCCGGCGGACCGCTGTCCTGCACGCTGTCCTCCCCGGCCTTGCGCTGCTCGTGGAAGGCGAGAATCTGCAGTTCTATGGACAGGTCGACCTTCCGTACGTCCACCCCGTCCGGGACGGTCAGTACGGTCGGCGCGAAGTTGAGGATCGAGGTGACACCGGCGGCTACCAGGCGGTCGCAGACCTGCTGGGCGGCGCCCGCGGGGGTCGCGATCACGCCGATCGAGACGCCGTTGTCCTCGATGATGTGCTCCAGCTCGTCGGTGTGCTGCACCGCGATGCCGGCGACCGGCTTTCCCGCCATGGCCGGGTCGGCATCGATGAGCGCGGCGACCCGGAACCCGCGGGACGCGAAACCGCCGTAATTGGCGAGCGCGGCGCCGAGATTTCCGATACCGACGATGACAACCGGCCAATCCTGGGTGAGGCCGAGTTCCCGCGAGATCTGGTAGACGAGATACTCCACGTCGTACCCGACGCCCCGCGTCCCGTACGAGCCGAGGTAGGAGAAGTCCTTGCGCAGCTTGGCGGAGTTGACCCCCGCCGCCGCGGCGAGTTCCTCGGAGGAGACCGTGGGGACCGAGCGCTCGGAGAGCGCGGTCAGTGCACGCAGATACAGCGGTAGCCGGGCGACAGTGGCCTCGGGAATGCCTCGGCTTCGGGTCGCCGGTCGGTGAGTTCGGCCAGTTGCCACGGTGCTCCTGCGGGTAGAGCGGGGCTGCGGGCGGCCGTGCGTCACCCGACCGCCCCGTCGACAGCAGGCTATGTCTTTGTGAACGCGTGCACAAAGATGATGTCCGCTTTGTCTGGCCAAAGTGACCGGTGTCACGCGGCTTTTCCGGCCCTTCCCGGAACCAACTCCCAGGTCACGCCGTTCACCCGCTTCCCGCAGGTCACGGAGGTTCGCCGACGGGAGCACGCGCCCTCACTCCTCACCGCTATGCCCCCGGAAACCTACAAATCGCCCACCGATGGTAGTCGACCCCAGGCCACCTCAGAACCGCGGCGACCCGGGGCACAATGGCCGCATGGCCCCCTCGTTCGGCATGTTCAGCCGCAGCACCCGCAAGAACCCCGCAGAGCGCACGGTCACCCTGATCGGGAAGCCCGGCTGCCATCTCTGCGACGCCGCCCAGGCCGTGATCGAGACGGTGTGCGCCGAGACCGGCGCCTCCTGGGAGAAGAAGGACATCACCCAGGACTCCGACCTCCACCACAAGTACTGGGAGCAGATTCCGGTCATCCTCGTCGACGGCGCCCAGCACGATTTCTGGCGCGTGGACCCCAAGCGCCTGCGCACCGCACTGGGCGCCTGAACCCCCGCCCGCGGCCGCCGCCCCGCCGTCGGCCGATCACCGGTTGCCCGACACAAGGCCGTAACCGGAACCACCGAACAAACTGGCTACGCTAGCGGTATGGCCCTCCCGTCGCCCGACCACCGCCCCGGTAGGAACCCCTTCGGGACGCCCCCCCAAACACCGTCGCCCGACCACCGCCCCGGTAGGAATCCCTCCGGGACGCCCCCCCAAACACCGTCGCCCGACCAGCAGCCCGACCGGCCCCGCCCCGCCGTTCCCTCCCCCGCAGGCTGGTTCTCCCGCCACCGGCGGCCCGCCACCGCGCGCAGCGTGCTGGCCGGCGAGGCGGCCGCGGAAGCCGCCCGCAAGACCTCGCAGGAGGCCAGGACCGAGGACGAGGCCGCCGACGAGACGCCCGACGAGCCCGAGTTCCCGGTCGTCGGAGACGTGGCCGCAGCGGCCTTCTTCGACCTCGACAACACCGTCATGCAGGGCGCCGCGCTCTTCCACTTCGGCCGCGGCCTCTACAAGCGGCACTTCTTCCACAAGCGCGACCTGGCCCGCTTCGCCTGGCAGCAGATCTACTTCCGGCTGGCCGGCTCGGAGAACCCCGAGCACATGGCCGACGTCCGCAACAGCGCACTGTCCATCGTGCAGGGCCACCGCGTCTCCGAGCTGATGTCCATGGGCGAGGAGATCTACGACGAGTACATGGCCGAACGCGTCTGGCCCGGCACCCGGGCGCTGGCCCAGGCCCACCTCGACGCGGGCCAGAAGGTCTGGCTGGTGACCGCGGCACCGGTCGAGACCGCGACGATCATCGCCCGCAGGCTCGGCCTGACCGGCGCCCTGGGCACCGTCGCCGAGTCCGTCGGCGGCGTCTACACCGGCAAGTTGGTGGGCGAACCGCTGCACGGCCCGGCCAAGGCCGAAGCGGTCCGCGCGCTCGCCGCCGCCGAGGGCCTGGAGCTCTCCCGCTGCGCCGCCTACAGCGACTCCGCCAACGACATCCCGATGCTGTCGCTCGTCGGCCACCCCTACGCGATCAACCCCGACAGCCGGCTGCGCAAGCACGCCGGAGAGCAGGGCTGGCGGCTGCGCGACTATCGAACGGGCCGCAAGGCCGCCAGAATCGGCATCCCCGCGGCCGCCGGCCTGGGCGCCCTCGCGGGCGGCGCTGCGGCCGCCGCCGCCCTCCAGCGCCGCCGCCGCTGACCCGGCCGCCACCACGCTCGTGGTTCCGCCGCGGCACCGCCCCTGACCAGGATTGATCGCCGGGCGGCGATCCGGCCCATCCCGTCGGCCTACCCCCGGCGCGCCGCCGTCAGTCCCATTACTGGCGCTCAACCACAACACGCCTTCCAACCAGGCAGATTGCGTCACCTTCCGATCAAAAGCTGCTCAGTAATCGATACTTGATCTGCCACGAACCCGGCACGGTCCGTAAGTAATCGATGATTTGAACAACTGGGTGTAGCGCTGCCTATACGAAGCGTTATTCTCCTCAGACGCAATCCGGAACCCACACGTCCCTACGACGAGTGAACGGTCCCGCACTGCACGTGATGGAAGCTCTGCCTCTGGGAGTCCCGTGTACCCACACGTCGGGGTTGACGCCTCGGGCCTGGCTACGCTGCGTACGACACTCGTCGACCACCTGCGCAGTTTTGTCCCCACCGCGTACGCCGTCCCCGCATTCGCCTCAGCCGTCCCCGCCGGCCCCTGCTACGCCCTGGCCGACGGGAGCGCTGCGGTCGGCAAGGCCGCACCCGTCGGCAGATCGCGCCGCTCCGGCACCGGCACGACCACCACCCGGCGCCCCGCCGACAGCGACAGCCGTCGCATGATGGACCTCGTCGAACGCGCCCAGTCCGGAGAAGCCGAAGCCTTCGGCCGCCTCTACGACCAGTACGCCGACACGGTCTACCGCTACATCTACTACCGCGTCGGCGGGCGGGCCACCGCCGAAGACCTGACCAGCGAGACCTTCCTGCGGGCGCTGCGCCGCATCGGCACCTTCACCTGGCAGGGCCGTGACTTCGGCGCCTGGCTGGTGACGATCGCCCGCAATCTCGTCGCCGACCACTTCAAGTCCTCGCGATTCCGGCTGGAAGTCACCACCGGCGAGATGCTCGACGCCAACGAGGTCGAGCGCAGCCCCGAGGACTCCGTCCTCGAATCCCTCTCCAACGCCGCCCTGCTGGAAGCGGTCCGCAAGCTCAACCCCCAGCAGCAGGAATGCGTGACACTGCGCTTCCTGCAGGGCCTGTCCGTCGCCGAGACCGCCCGCGTCATGGGCAAGAACGAAGGCGCGATCAAGACCCTCCAGTACCGCGCGGTGCGCACCCTGGCACGGCTGCTGCCCGAAGACGCCCGCTGACCCCCACCAACCCGCCACCCCCACCCCTCCGTTCGCTTTCCGGCCCGCTCTGCGCCGGAGTTCCGTCACTCTTCGCGACCGGTCGTGTCCTGTCGGTCAGATCATCGTGAGTGCGTAACCCGTGTGCCGCGCCGCTCGTTGTCCGGGATGCAGGCTCCATGCGGTCACGCCATGTCCGCTGCCTCTCACTCAACCGAGTGGCCGCGGGCATCGGCGTGCAACCGTCCGGTCCATCTGGATAGTCAAAGCCAGTCCGGGGAGTCGAGCGGGATGACGAGAGGAGGTGCCGCCCGTGATCGTGAACATCTCGGTGCACCGGCGGGCCAACGCCTTCGCCCAGGCCCTGGAGGAGCAGGTCCCCAAGGGCGCGGCGACCGAGGACCAGGTCGACACACCGGCCCAAGCGCCGGGTGAAGCACGGCTGTTGGCGGTGGCGGACGGCCTCGGGGAGCTCCCGAAGCCGGAATTGGCCACCGAGGTCAAGACTGTCCAGCGCGCCCAGCTCATCGCCGCGATGGAGGCCGCCTTCGCCGAAGGCGCTCCGTCCGACGGTGCCAGGGTGCCCGAGCAACGCACTCCCAAAGGCGGTCACCGCGCGGCGAAGCAGCTCGGCAAGATGCGCCCCCGCTCCCGGCTCACCAAAGGGCTCGCAGCGGGCGGACTGACCGTGGGCGTCGCCGCAGGCGCGTTCAGCGGTGTCGCCGCCGCCAGCTCCGACGCCCTGCCCGGCGACTCCCTCTACGGCCTCAAGCGCGGGATGGAGGACTTCAAGCTCGGCATGACCGACGACGACGCCGACCGCGGACGCCTCCTCCTCGACCAGGCATCCACCCGCCTCCTCGAAGCCCGCCGTCTGATGGAGCGCGGCCGGGTCGCCGACCTCGACCACGAATCCCTCGGCGAGGTCCGAAGAGCACTCTCCGGCGTCACTCACGACGCAGGCGAAGGCCACCGCCTGCTGCACGCCGCGTACGAACGCGACGGCTCGCTCGGTCCCATCCAGGCCCTCAACTCCTTCACCACCTCGCACCACGAGACCTGGTCGCAGCTCCGTGACCGGCTCCCGGCCCAGCTCACGGACGTCAGGGACGAGGTCAGCTCGGTCATGGACGCCATGGTCGAGGAGGTCAAACCGCTCCGCTCGCTGCTGCCCACCCCGGAGAAGGCGGGCCGCCACCGCGCCGCCCCGCCCGCGCCTGACAGCGGAACGGGCCGGCCCGAGCACCCGAAGCCGTCGGACGGCCACGCCCCGTCGGGCAAGCACAGCGCCGGCTCGCACGACGCACCCCGGCCGTCGGCCTCACCGTCCGAGAACGAAGGTCTGCTCGGCGGCGCCGCGGGCCACCTGCTCGACCCGCCGGACAAGGACGGCGCCGACGGCCCGTCCCACGACAGCGGCAAGGGCACCTCGGGCATGCCCGGCGTCACCCTCCCGCCGCTGATCCCCGGGCTGCTTCCTGGTCTGGGCATCAACGGCGAGCACAGCGGCGACTGACCCTGTCAGGCCGGCGGCGGCCCGCCTCACCATCCGCCGCCGGCACCTGCTCCCATCGGGAACGCAGGCTCAGAAGAACACCGAACGGCGCTGCACGAGCAGCTTGTAGAGCGTGTGCTGAATCGTTTCGCGTACCTGGTCGGTCAGGTTGAACATCAGCATCGGGTCGTCGGCCGCCTCCGGCGGATAGCCGTCCGTCGCGATCGGCTCGCCGAACTGGATCGTCCACTTCGTCGGCAGCGGCACCGCACCCAGCGGCCCGAGCCACGGGAACGTCGGCGTGACGGGGAAGTACGGCAGTCCCAGCACCCGCGCCAGCGTCTTGGCGTTCCCGATCATCGGGTAGATCTCCTCGGCGCCCACGATCGAGCACGGCACGATCGGCACCCCGGCACGCAGTGCGGTCGAGACGAAACCGCCCCGCCCGAAACGCTGCAGTTTGTACCGGTCGGCGAAGGGCTTGCCGATGCCCTTGAACCCCTCCGGCATCACCCCGACGATCTCCCCGCGCTCCAGCAGCCGTTGCGCGTCCTCGGCACAGGCGAGCGTGTGCCCGGCCTTGCGGGCCAGCGCATTGACGATCGGCAGCACGAAGACCAGGTCGGCCGCCAGCAGCCGCAGATGGCGCTCGGCCGGGTGGTGATCGTGCACCGCGACCTGGAGCATCAGGCCGTCCAGCGGCAGTGTTCCGGAGTGGTTGGCGACGACCAGCGCGCCGCCGTCCGCGGGGATGTTCTCGATCCCCTTCACCTCGACCCGGAAGTACTTCTCGGCGAACGGGCGGAGCAGCGACATCAGGACCTGATCGGTCAGCTCCTCGTCGTAGCCGAAGTCGTCGACCTCGTACTCACCGGTGAGCCGGCGGCGCAGGAAGCTCAGCCCGCCCGCGATCCGTTCGTCCAGGGACTGCCCGCCGCGCACCGTGGGACGGCCGGGCTCCGGCTGCGGTGCGCCGGTCCGCGCCTCCGGTACGGGGGTCAGCGCGGCCGTGCCCGAGGCGCGCGCCGACCGCCTGGCCTTGCGACGCGCCCGCGGCTCCTCACCGAAGGGAATGACCTTGGCGTCCGCCATCGTGCGTGAACTCCTCACTGGGCCGGACGTGCGGGCAGCACGCCGGCGAGCCGGTCGACGGTGCGGGCGAGGGACGCGGGCGGGAGCAGCCCGGGTCCGCGGCTGCGGGCGAATTCCGCGAAGGTCTCCGCCGTCGTGTACTGCGGGTGGAATCCCAGTGTCTCGCGCATCTGCGTCGTCTGGACGACCCGGCCGTGCGTGAGCAGCCGGATCTGTTCGGGGGAGAAGTCCGTGATGCCGACGGAACGCAGCGCCGTACCCGCCCAGGTGACCGTCGGCAGGAACAGCGGCAGCGTGGGCCGCCCCAGCCGCCGGGAGGTCTGCGACAGCAGCAGCACGCCGTCGCCCGCGATATTGAACGTGCCGCTGTTCAGCGTCCCGCGGCGCGGTTCGGACGCGGCGATCCGCAGGACCTCCAGGGCGTCGTCCTCGTGCACGAACTGGAGCCGCGGGTCGTAGCCGAGGACGGTCGGCAGCACCGGCAGCGCGAAGTAATCGGCGAGCGGCGAATCCGCGCACGGCCCGAGGATGTTGGCGAAGCGCAGGACGCACACCGCGACGTCCGGGCGGCGCCGGGCGAAGCCCCGCACGTACCCCTCGACCTCGACGGCGTCCTTGGCGAACCCGCCACCGGGCAGCGACTTGGGCGGGGTGTTCTCACTGAAGACGGCCGGGTCGCGGGGCGCCGAGCCGTAGACGCTGGTCGTGGACTTGATGACCAGCCGCTGCACACGCGGGGCCTTCTGGCAGGCGCCGAGGAGCTGCATGGTGCCGATGACGTTGGCTTCCTTGACGGCGGTCCGACCGCCGCGGCTGCCGAGCGGCGTGCCGTTGATATCCATGTGGACGACGGTGTCCACACCCGTCTCGGCCAGCACCCTGGCAATCGCCGGATGCCGGATATCGGCCTTGAGGAATTCGGCGCCGCCCAGATGGTGCTCGGGGGCCACCGCGTCGACCCCGATCACCCTGTCGACGCCGGGGTCGCGCCGGATCCGTCGGACGAACCGGCCGGCCAGTTGCCGCGCGACTCCCGTGACGAGCACGACCTTGCCCAAGATCAGCCCTTCCTTCCCGCACCCGGCCCCCGTCCGAACTGTGCGGGCCACGCTATCGGGTCGTTGTTGCGCTGCGATGACCTCAGGCTGCCCAGAGCTACATTTCCCGCCGCTGTCGCCCCACCGGCCCCCTCACCTCGTCCGAGACCCGCCACAACGCACCGCAGCCCCCCACCGCACAAGGCGGTGAGAGGCTGCGAAATCGCGATCAGCGTCGCTTACTTCTTGTTACGACGCTGAACACGGGTGCGCTTGAGCAGCTTGCGGTGCTTCTTCTTGGCCATCCGCTTGCGCCGCTTCTTGATAACAGAGCCCACGACTACCCTCGCTCACTTCGAATCACTCGGTGCGGGGCGTCCGAGCCCACACTACCTACATCGGGCCAGCCTACCCGGCGCCGGGCGTACGGCGTAATCCGAGGGTCCGAGAGGTCCGTCAGGCGGTTTCGACCCCCACATAGGACTCGCGGAGATAGTCGTGGACCGCCTGCTCGGGCACGCGGAACGACCTCCCCACGCGGATCGCGGGCAGATGACCACTGTGTACCAGGCGGTACACGGTCATCTTCGACACTCGCATTACCGTGGCGACCTCCGCCACTGTCAGAAACACGACCTCATTGAGAGGCTTCTGGTCCGCAGCCATGCCACACCTGCACCTTCCGCATAAGACGGGTACCGGCTTCCCCTCCGGTAACTCTTCGTCGCTATGCGCTCACTCCCCAATTTAGGGGCGGGTGATGCGAGTGGGGAAGAGGAGCAGCGAAGGGCCGCCTAATGGGGCAGATTGGCCTGATTGAGTACATAGCGGGTGAGGGGCCGGTAGAGCGCGGACCGTACGGCGTCGTCGAGCGGCACCACCGCCGAGACCCGGCCCTCGGCCTGTCCGACGAACAGCGCGGGATCGTCCGTATCCGCCAGGCCGATCGCCTCAAAGCCCAGCTGACCTGCGCCGCAGACCCAGCCGTGGTCCCCGATGACCAGTTCCGGGAGCGGCCCCACCGCGTCCGCAGCGGCCGCCAGCGCGGTGCGTACCGGGAGGGGCGAATGGGTGTGCACGCCCCCCTCTGCGGATGCGCCCCGCACGCCGGGCTCGCGCATCAGCGCGACTCCCCGTACGTAGTCCAGGGCGTACGTGCGTACCCCGAACCGGGTCGCTATGTCGACACGAAAGCCATACGCGGGGGTGAGGACGGTGCAACCCACTGACGAGAGAGCGTCCGCCAAGGCGGCGTAGAAATCCAGCAGCCGGTGCGGGTGGCCGGTACCGATCAACACCGGAGCGCGACGGGCGACCGCCGCGCCGATCCGGTCGGCGAAAGCGTCCAGACCCGCGATCGTACGGTCCGGATCGATCACATCGGGGCCGGATCTCAGTGCGGGATCGGCCGAGACCCCGCACTTCCGCCCCATCAGCCGCAGCACTTCACCGACCGGCCAGTCCCGTTCGGGGTCGAGCCCCAGCAACGCCCTGGGGTCGCGCTCCGCAAAGAGCCGGTAGCGGCCCAGGCTCTTCTCCCGCGGAGTCGCGATGGTCCCCGCGAGCCGCGCCGCGATCAGGTGCGCACGCAGCGCGCCGGTCCTCAACACGGCCCCCATGCTGGATGGTTGGCGAACCGCCGGGAGAGCGAACCGACGGGTAGTCACACATCCGGACGCACCGCCTCCCGGCTCACGGCAGCAGCCCGTGCGCCGGGAACACCGCCCGCCGCGTGGCCAGGATCGCCTGGTCCAGCCGGTCCGCCGGGTCGTAACCGCCCTCGGCGAAGTCCCGCCAGTGCGGCGCGCGCCCGTCGGTCATCCGCTGCGGCGCCAACTGCCGTGTCCTGCGGAATACTTCGTGCCGCCAGCCCTCCGGAATCCGCGACGACGGATCGAGCGGCCGGCCCGCGGCGATGGCGGTCAGGTGGGTCCAGCTGCGCGGAACGACGTCCGCCACCGCATAGCCGCCGCCACCGAGCGCGACCCACCGCCCGTCCGTGTGCTCGTGCGCCAGCGCGTGACAGGACTCCGCCACCGCACGCTGCGCGTCGATGCTCACCGCCAGGTGCGCGAGCGGGTCCTCGAAGTGGGTGTCCGCGCCGTGCTGCGTCACCAGCACCTGGGGCCGGAACGCGCCGAGCAGCTCCGGCACCACCGCGTGAAAGGCCCGCAGCCAGCCCTCGTCCCCGGTGCCGGCCGGCAGCGCCACATTCACCGCGCTGCCCTCCGCGCCGTCCCCGCCGGTCTCCTCCGGCCAGCCGGTCTGCGGGAACAGCGTCCGCGGATGCTCGTGCAGCGACACCGTCAGAACCCGCGGGTCCTCCCAGAACGCCGCCTGCACGCCGTCCCCGTGGTGCACGTCCACGTCCACGTACGCGACCCGTTCCACCCCCAGCTCCAGCAGCCGGGCGATGGCCAGCGCCGCGTCGTTGTAGATGCAGAAGCCGGACGCGCCGCCCGGCATGGCGTGGTGCAGGCCGCCGGCGAAGTTCACCGCATGCAGCACGTCGCCGCGCCCCACCGCCTCCGCCGCGCCGACCGATTGCCCCGCAATCAGCGCCGACGCCTCGTGCATCCCCGCGAACGCCGGATCGTCCGCCGTCCCCAGGCCGTACGAGGCGTCCGCCGCCGCCGGATCGGCCGAGGCGGCGCGCACCGCGGCGATGTAGTCCTCGCGGTGCACAAGCCGCAGGGTGGAGTCACCGGCCGGCTTGGCCGCGACCACCTCAAGAGGCGCGCCGTCGAGCCCGTACGCCTCCACCAACCGCATGGTCAGTGCGAGCCGCACCGGATCCATCGGGTGTCCGGGCCCGAAGTCATAGCCCGTTACTGCCTCGTCCCACATCAGCTGTGCGCGGCCGCTCATGACGGTCACCGTATCGGGCGGCCTGCGGTCCGAAGGACCGGGCGTACACCAGCGTCACCAGCACCAGCAGCATCGGTACGAGCATCGCGCCCCGGTAGCTCCAGGCGTCACCGAGCGCACCCACCAGCGGCGAACCCACCAAAAAACCCACATAGTTGAAAATGTTCAGCCGGGCAATCGCGGTGTCCGACGCCTCCGGACCGGCCAGCCGCCCCGCGGCCGCGAACGTCTGCGGCACGATCACGCACAGCCCGACCCCCAGCAGCGTGAACCCCGCCATCCCCGCCCAGGCGCCGGGGGCCACCGCCACCACGGCGAACCCGCACGCCGCGACCACCGTCCCGCACCGCACCACGGCGACCGCCCCGAACCGCCGCACCCCCAGATCGCCGACCGCCCGCCCGAGCAGCGTGGTGACCATGTAGACGTTGTACGGAACCGTCGCCACCTGCTCCGAACTCCCCAGCACGTCCTGCAGATACTTCGCGCTCCAGTTGGAGACCGTCGAGTCCCCGATGTACGCGAACGCCATCACCAGGCACAGCGGCAACAGCAGCCGCATGGACACGGAGGCCGCCGCCTTCCCGCCCGCACCGCCCGCCGGCCCCGCCGCACCGTGCCCGGCAGCCCCGTCCACGAACCACCGGCCGACGACCAGCGCCAGCGGCACCAGCACCGCCACCACCGGCCCGTAGAGCACCGCGAGCGACAGCTGCCAGTGCGCCCCCACCCAGGCCAGCGAGGCACCCACGATGCCGCCCAGGCTGTACGCGGCGTGGAAGCCGAGCATGATGCTCCGCCCGTACGCACGCTGCAGGCTCACCCCGAGCATGTTCATCGAGGCGTCCAGCGCGCCGACCGAAAGCCCGAACGCCGCCAGCGCCACGGCCGCCTGCCCCATCGAGCCCGCCGACCCCGCGGCCAGCAACGCCAGGCACACCACCGGCTGGATACAGCGCAGCACCCGGCTCGGCGGTACCCGTTTCACCAGATGCTCGGTCAGCACGCTGCCGACACCGGCGAGGACCGGCACCGCGGCCAGGAAGGCCGGCAGCAGGCCGTCGGATATCCCGTAGCGGTCCTGGATCGCGGGGATCCTGGTCACGAGCAGGGCGAAGACCGTGCCCTGGATGAAGAAACTGAGGGCGAGCGAGACCCGGCCGTGCCGCACGAGCGTTCCTGGAACCAGTGGCGCCGTCATGGCCGCTCAGCCTAGAACTCCCCGCTACCGCTGGGTAGATGGATCACTCAACCAATTCCGGGAGCACGCCACGGCCGCCGCACGGGCTACCGCAGCAGCAGCCCCGGCAGCTCCGTCATGGCGGCGAACAGCGCGGTGGCGTCGCCCAGCCGACCGGCCGGGGTCATCGCCGTGAAGCCGTACACGTCCATCCCCGCCGCCCGCGCCGCCTGGACACCCAGCGGACTGTCCTCGACGACCGCACATCGC
The DNA here is from genome assembly GCF_020564935.1 of Streptomyces pinistramenti. Classification (GTDB taxonomy): domain Bacteria; phylum Actinomycetota; class Actinomycetes; order Streptomycetales; family Streptomycetaceae; genus Streptomyces; species Streptomyces pinistramenti. The sequence continues at coordinate 681 of NZ_JAJCXB010000060.1, read as the reverse complement.
TCGGGCGCCACACCCATCTCACGCGCCGCATGCAGAAACAGATCCGGCGCCGGCTTCCCACGCCCCACGTCCTGCGCGGAAAATATCCGCCCGTCCCCGAACCGGTCGAACAACCCGGTCCTGTGCAGCGCCACGCGAATCCGCTCATGACTGCCGGACGACCCGACGCAGTGCGCCACCCCCTCGGCGACCAGCTCGTCCAGGACCGCGGCCACCCCACGCACCGGCTCCAGCTGCCTACGGAACGCCTCGAACACCCTCGCATGGAAGTCCTCGTCGAACCCGTCCGGCAACCGCTCGCCGGACCGCTCCAGCACCGTGTCATGAATACGGTGCACGGCGGCGCCCATGTAATCCCGTACGGATTCCTCGTACGTCGTGGGGTGGCCCAATTCGGTGAGGTAATCGGCCAGGATCCGGTTGGAGATCGGTTCGCTGTCCACAAGGACACCATCGTTATCGAAAATGACCAGGTCGTAGCGCATGGCCCGAGCGTACCGACCGGGACCGACGGACAACGGTCCAACCATCCACCCGGGGTGCGGTTTCGTTCCGGAAATGCAGAAATGCCCCGCCGGGAACCGAAGTTCCCGACGAGGCATTCCACAAAAATTGTTCGGCGGCGTCCTACTCTCCCACAGAGTCCCCTCTGCAGTACCATCGGCGCTGAAAGGCTTAGCT
>NZ_JAJCXB010000006.1 GCF_020564935.1 Streptomyces pinistramenti | reverse complement strand
GCTGCGGGACGTCCGGGCTCTGGAGGTCCATGACGCGGGCGCCGGTGAGGACGGTGTCGGCTGCGGTCGGCAGGGCGGGGGTGACGGATGCGGACGGCACGGGGGCTCCTTCGGGGTGCGGGTGATGCGGGTGCGGTGCGGTGGGCGGGTGGTTCAGTCGGTGTCCTCCGGTTCCGCGGCGAACCCCTCGTACACGGCGGGGGCGGTCCTGCGGGTCCTGCGGGCGAGGACGAGGCCGAGGGCGAAGACGGCGGGGACGGAGAGGACCAGGACGGTGTTGGTGGCCGTCGGCGCGCCGGTCATCAGGCCGATCTTGGCGACGACCAGCCAGATCGCCCCGGCCATCAGCACCACGGCGGCCACCGGGGCGACGCGGGTGCGCAGCGCGCCTTCCCGGTGGCGGATGCGGCGGAAGTAGCAGGGGACGGCGGCGGCGGTGAGCGCCTGGAGCGCCAACAGGCCGAGCATTCCCGGGGTGTTCATCCACAGCAGCAGCTGCTGGTAGGGGTCGGCGCCGGCGAGCGCGAAGCCGAGGACGACGGCCACGGCGATGGCGCTCTGGACCGCGCCCGCGACGTACGGGGAGCGGTTGCGCGGGTGGATGCGGCCGAGCGCTGCGGGCAGTACGCCTTCCTGGGCGAGGGAGAGTCCGTAGCGGGTGATGGCGTTGTGGAAGGCGAGTTGGGAGGCGAGGATGCTGGTGATGATGAAGAGGTGCATCAGGTCGGCGGCCCAGGTGCCGACGTAGCGCTCGGTGGCGGTGAAGAACAGTCCGGCCGGATCGTGGAGGGCGGCCCGGACGATCCGGTCGCTGCCGAACGCCTGGATGATGATCCAGATGATGAAGGCGTAGAAGAGGCCGAGGAAGGCGACCGCGGCGTAGGTGGCGCGCGGGATGGTGCGGGCCGCGTCGCGGGCCTCGCGGCGGTAGATGGCGGTGGACTCGAATCCGGTGAAGGCGGCGAACGCGAAGGCGAGGACCGCGCCGGTGCCGGGGACCAGGATGTGCTGCGGGGTGAAGGAGTCCGCCGCCAGGCCGTGCGCGCCGCCGTGCAGCAGCACCCCGCCGGCCAGCAGGACGAGGATGCCGGTCTCGGCGACCAGCAGGACGCCCAGCACCTTCGCGCCGAAGTCGATGCTGCGGTAGCCGAGGAACCAGATGACGGCGACGCCGGCGAGGGCGATCGGCGGCCACGGGACGTGCAGTCCCCAGAAGGCTTCCAGGGCGTCCTGGGTGGCGGTGGCGAGCAGTCCGTAGACGCCGATCTGCATGCCGTTGTAGGCGAGCAGGGCGAGGGTGGCGGCGCCGAAGCCGGCCGGGCGGCCCAGGCCGCGGGTGATGAACGCGTAGAAGCCGCCGCCGTGCCGGACGTGCCGGGCCATCGCGGTGAAGCCGACGGCGAAGAGGGCGAGGGTGGCGCCGGCCAGGAGGTAGCCGACGGGCGCGCCGATGCCGCCCGCACCGATGGCGACGGGCGAGGTGCCGGCCATGACGGTGAGCGGCGCGGCGGCGGAGATGACGAAGAAGGCGATGTCCGCGACGCCGAGGGTGCCGCGGCGCAGGCCGGCGGCGGGCTGCGGCGGGGGGTCGGACGGTGCGGGGGTGCGGGTCGGCGACCCGTCCCGGGTCTCGGGGGCTGCGGCCATGGAGGTGCTGTCCTTCTGCGGCGGGAGGGGACGCGGCACCGGCTCGGCTCCGGGCGCGTGGCGGGGTGGGCACGGCGCGGGGCAGCGGTCGGTGGTCCACGGGGCGGGAACCAGGAAACCTGTGCAGAAACCTAAAGCCTTTCGGTTTTTGCAATGTAACCCCTGCCCGTACCCTTCGGGAAGACTCATGGGCGGGAGAGATGACATGGCGAGGCCGCGCACACCGCTGCTGAACCGGGCGCGGATCGGCGAGACGGCGCTGCGGCTCGTCGATGAGCAGGGCGACTTCAGCGTCCCGCAGATCGCCCGCGCGCTCGGCGTGCAGACCGCATCCGTGTACCACCATGTGGACGGCAGGACCGGCGTCATCGAGCTGCTGCGGGAGCGCATCAACGACTCCATCGACGCCTCGACCCTGGACGGCGCCCCCTGGGACGCGGCCCTGGAAGCCTGGGCCCGCTCCTACCGCGCCGCGTTCGCCGCCCATCCCCGCGCCATCCCGCTGCTGGCCGTCTCACCGGTACGCGCCCCGAAGGTGCTGGCCCTCTACGAGCGGGCGTCCGGGCTGCTGCTGGACGCCGGCTTCGCGCCGTCCGACGTCATCCCGGTGATCGTCGCGCTGGAGAACGTCGTGCTGGGCTCGGCCCTCGACCTGGCCGCGCCGGAGGCCATGTGGGACGTCGCCGACGCGGACCGGACGCCCCGTCTCGCGCAGGCGCTCGCCGCCACCGGGCCCGGCCGGGCCGGCCTCGCCTTCGAGCTGTCGCTGGCCGGCGTGATGGCACGGGTCCGCGAGGTGCAGGCGGGCGGCGGGAGCGGCCTGCGCCGTTCATGAGCGGCCGGGCTCACCCGCCGTAGAAGAGCTCCTCCACCACCGCGCGGGCCCGCCGGGTGATCCGCCGGTAGTCGTCCAGCATCTCGCCGACGTGGCCCTCCTCGTAGCCCAAGTAGCGGCCCACGGCGGCCAGTTCGCGGCCGTCGGCGGGGAAGGTGTCGCCGGGCCTGCCGCGCACCAGCATCACGCCGTTGCGCACCCGCGCCGCCAGCACCCACGCCTCGTCCAGGATCTGCGCGTCCTCCGTGCCGATCAGGCCGGCGGCGTGCGCGGCGGCCAGCGCCTCGCGGGTCCGCGTCGTCCGCAGCCCCGGGATCTCCCAGCCGTGCCGCATCTGGAACAGCTGCACCGTCCACTCGACGTCGCTCAGGCCGCCGCGCCCCAGCTTGGCGTGGGTGGTCGGATCGGCGCCGCGCGGCAGCCGCTCGGTCTCCATCCGGGCCTTGAGCCGGCGGATCTCGCGCACCGCGTCCTCGCCCAGGCCCTCGACGGGATAGCGCAGCGGATCGATCAGCTCGATGAACCGCTCCCCCAACTCGGCGTCCCCCGCGACCGGTTCAGCCCGCAGCAGGGCCTGCGCCTCCCACACCAGCGACCAGCGCCGGTAGTAGGCCGCGTACGAGGCGAGGGTGCGCACCAGCGGGCCCGACCTGCCCTCCGGGCGCAGATCCGCGTCGATCGGCAACGGCGGGTCGGCGGACGGGAGTTGGAGCAGCCGGCGCATTTCGTCGGCGACCGCGCGGGCGACCTTGGCGGCCTCGTGCTCGTCGGCGCCCTCCCGCGGCTCGTGCACGAACAGCACGTCGGCGTCCGAGCCGTAGCTCAGCTCGTGGCCGCCGAACCTGCCCATGCCGATGACGGCGAAGCGGGTGGGCAGGGTGTCGCCCCAGCTCTCGCGGACCGCGGCCCGCAACGCCCCGGCGAGGGTCGCCGCGTTCAGGTCGGAGACCGCCGAGCCGACCGCGTCCACCGCCCGCCCCCGGTCCTCCTCGGCCGGGCTGACCTCCGTGCCGTACGCGCCGATCACATCGGCCGCCGCGGTACGGAACAGCTCCCTGCGGCGCACCCCGCGGGCCGCCGCGACCGCTGCCTCCGCGCCGCTCGCCCGCCCGACCGCGGCCAGCACCTCCTGCTCCAGCGCCTGGCGGCCGCGCGGCCGCAGCCCGTCGGCGGCGCCCAGCAGCGCGACCGCCTCGGGGGCGCGCAGCAGCAGATCCGGGGCGAGCCGCCCGGCGGACAGCACCCGGGCGAGGTTCTCCGCCGCCGCGCCCTCGTCGCGCAGCAGCCGCAGGTACCAGGGGGTCTTGCCGAGCGCGTCGGAGACCTTGCGGAAGTTGAGCAGCCCGGCGTCCGGGTCGGCGGAGTCCGCGAACCAGCCGAGCAGCACCGGCAGCAGCGTCCGCTGGATCGCCGCCTTACGGGTCACCCCGGACGCCAGCGCCTCCAGGTGCCGCAGCGCCGCCACCGGGTCGGCGTACCCGAGCGCTTCGAGCCGGTGGCCCGCCGCCTTCGCGGAGAGCCGGGTCTCGACGGGCTCCAGATGCGCGACGGCGTCCAGCAGCGGCCGGTAGAACAGCTTCTCGTGCAGCCTGCGCACCTCGCGGGCGTGCCACTTCCACTGCTTGCGCAGCGCGTCGACCGGTTCGGTGCGCAGCCCCATCGAGCGGGCCAGCCGCCGCAGGTCGGCGTCGTCCTCGGGCATCAGGTGCGTACGGCGCATCCGGTAGAGCTGGATGCGGTGTTCCATCGTGCGCAGGAAGCGGTACGCGGCGTCCAGCGCCGCGGCGTCCTGGCGCCCGACGTAGCCGCCTGCGGCGAGCGCGGCCAGCGCGTCCAGGGTGGTGGCGCTGCGCAGCGTCGCGTCGCTGCGGCCGTGCACCAACTGGAGGAGCTGGACGGCGAATTCGACGTCGCGCAGCCCTCCGGGCCCCAGCTTCAGCTCCCGGTCGACCTGGGCCACGGGGATGTTCTCGACGACCCGCCGCCGCATCTGCCGCACGTCCGCGACGAAGTTGTCGCGCTCGGCGACCTGCCACACCAGCGGCGCCAGCGCGTCCACGTACGCCTTCCCGAGGTCGGGGTCACCGGCCATCGGGCGGGCCTTGAGCAGGGCCTGGAACTCCCAGGTCTTGGCCCAGCGCTGGTAGTAGGCGAGGTGGCTGCTGAGGGTGCGGACGAGGGGGCCGTTGCGGCCCTCGGGGCGGAGGTTGGCGTCGACCGGCCAGATGGTGCCCTCGACGGTGATGTCCGAGCAGACCCGCATCAGCCGGGCGGCGAGCCGGGTGGCGGCCTGCAGCGCCTTGTCCTCCTCGGTGCCTTCCTTGGCCTCGGCGACGAAGATGACGTCGACGTCCGAGACGTAGTTCAGCTCGCGGCCGCCGCACTTGCCCATGCCGACGACGGCCAGCTTGCAGACGGCCGCGTCGCCCGGCGCCTCCTCCGACGCGATCTCCAGGGCGGCCCGCACCGTGGCGGTGGCCAGGTCGGCCAGTTCCGCCGCGGTCTGGGTGACGTCCGCCGTCCCGCACACGTCACGGGCCGCGATGCCGAGGAGGGACCTGCGGTAGGCGATCCGCAGCGCGTCGGCGCGCGGCAGGGTCTGGCCCCGCTCGCCCCAGACCACGTCCGCGAGCGCCCCTTCGAACTCGGGGGTGGTGGGGTGCAGATCGGCCGACTCGTAGGTGACCAGCGACTGCCAGTCGTGCGGATGCCGGGCGAGGTGGTCGGCGAGCGCTTCGGAGGCGCCCATGACACCCAGCAGCCGGTCGCGCAGCGGCTTCGCGGTGACCAGGGTGCTCAGCAGCAGCTGCTGAGCGTCCGGGTCCTGCGCCTCGACCAGCCGGACCAGGCCGAGCAGCGCCAGATCGGGATCGGCGGTGCCGGCCAGCGCCTCCAGGAGCACCGAGTCGTCGCGTACGGAAGCGAGTTCGGGCGCGTCGAGCAGCCGCCCGGCCGCCGAGGGATCGGTGAAACCGTGCCTCAGCAGCCGGGTGAAGGTGCTGCTCCGCCGGCCCTGCGGAGCGGGTTGTGCCATGGCGGGCGCCTCTCGGGACTGACCCGGCAGGCGGCTCGCGCGGCGGCGCGGCCGCCCCGGGCGCGGCGGTACGGAGACGGTGCGGGCACCGCCTACAGCACGGGCAGCATCTTGCGCAGCTCGAAGGCGGTGACCTCGGAGCGGTACTCCTCCCACTCCTGCTTCTTGTTGCGCAGGAAGAAGTCGAAGACGTGCTCGCCGAGGGTTTCGGCGACCAGTTCGCTGCGTTCCATCAGCTCGATGGCCTCGCCGAGGTTCTGCGGCAGCGGCTCGATGCCCATCGCGCGGCGCTCGGAGTCGGACAGCGCCCAGACGTCGTCGTCGGCGCCGGCCGGCAGGTCGTAGCCCTCTTCGATGCCCTTGAGGCCGGCCGCGAGCAGCACCGCGTACGTCAGGTACGGGTTCGCGCCGGAGTCGATGGAGCGGACCTCGACCCGCGTCGACCCCATCTTGCCCGGCTTGTACATCGGCACCCGGATCAGCGCCGAGCGGTTGTTGTGGCCCCAGCAGATGTAGGAGGGGGCCTCGCCGCCGGCGCCCGCGGTGCGGTTGGCGCCACCCCAGATGCGCTTGTAGGAGTTCACCCACTGGTTGGTGACGGCGGAGATCTCGCCCGCGTGCCGCAGCAGTCCGGCGATGAACGACCGGCCCACCTTGGAGAGTTGGTACTCCGCGCCGGACTCGTGGAAGGCGTTGCGGTCGCCCTCGAACAGCGAGAGGTGGGTGTGCATACCGGAGCCGGGGTACTCGGAGAACGGCTTGGGCATGAACGTCGCCTGCACGCCCTGCTCCAGCGCCACCTGCTTCATGACCAGACGGAACGTCATGATGTTGTCGGCCGTCGACAGCGCGTCGGCGTACCGCAGGTCGATCTCCTGCTGGCCTGGGGCGCCTTCGTGGTGGCTGAACTCCACCGAGATGCCCATCGACTCCAGCATCGTGATGGCCTGCCGGCGGAAGTCCATCCCGACGTTCTGCGGGGTGTGGTCGAAATAGCCCGACGAGTCGCCGGGCGTGGGCCGCGTGCCGTCGACAGGCTTGTCCTTGAGCAGGAAGAACTCGATCTCGGGGTGCGTGTAGAAGGTGAACCCGAGGTCGGAGGTCTTGGCCAGGATCCGCTTGAGCACATAGCGCGGGTCGGCGTACGAGGGCGAGCCGTCCGGCATCAGGATGTCGCAGAACATCCGGGCGGTACCGGGGGCCTCCGCGCGCCAGGGCAGGATCTGGAACGTCCCCGGATCCGGCTTGGCGATCATGTCCGACTCGTAGACCCGGGCGAAGCCCTCGATCGCCGAGCCGTCGAAGCCGATGCCCTCGTCGAACGCCTGCTCCAGCTCGGCGGGGGCGACGGCCACGGACTTGAGGAACCCGAGCACATCGGTGAACCACAGTCGTACGAAGCGGATGTCGCGCTCCTCGAGCGTTCGGAGCACAAACTCCTGCTGCTTGTCCATGGGTCACCAATCCTTGCAGGTCAATCGGCCTGTCCACGCGCGTGGGAAAACCGGCGTGGCACACCAGTATCACGTGCGGGGGTTACCGTCACATTACGCACCCTTGGCCTGAATCAGAACCATCAGGCCGTAACCTCCAGCCGCCGTCCGCGCACCCCTTTCCGTCGCGCGCCCCCGTCCCCACCTCCCACGATCCCGGCGGACCAGCTGCCGCGGAACGGCGGAACGGGCGGCTTGGCCCACTCTTGGAATGCGACTGAGTAACCGTTGACCGCGTGTTGACGAACCGGTCCCGCTGCGTGCCCGAGGCGCCACGCAGCGGGACGCCCTACAGGTCCAGCACCGCCTGCGCGACCGACTCCGGTGCGTCGGCCATCACCAGGTGACCGGACGGGGCGGCCACCACGAACCGGCCGCGCAGCTCGGCGGCGAGCGCCCGCTGGCGCTCCAGCCACCGCAGCCCGCGGGCCGTCTCGCCGCCGTCGTAGGCCGCCAGGACCGTCACCGGGGCGTCGGGCAGCGGGCGGCCGGGGCGCAGCGCCGCGAGGTCGGCCGCCTGGTAGGGGTAGCTCGCGTTCTCCAGCACACAGGCGCGCAGCACCCGGCTGGTGCGGTAGGCGGTGCGCTCCCAGTGGTGCGGCGCGTGGTGGCCGATGGCGTTGGCCCGGCCGGCCAGCCGGCGGCCGGCCGGGCCCAGGGCGCGCGGTACCCCGGCGGCGGCCAGCGCACCGGCCACTCCGCCCGCCCAGGCGCTGCGCACCGCGCGCGGCAGCCGCGGCCTGGCGTTCTCCTCGACGCTGCCGTCGACCAGCACGAGCCCCGCGCAGCGGTGCGGGTGCAGCCGGGCGAACGCCTCGGCGTGGAAGGCGGCCAGGGAGTGCCCGACGACGGTGCAGCGGCCCCGGTGGCCGAGCGCGTCCAGCACCTCGGCGATCCGGTCCGCCTCGGCGGCCAGGGCGGGCGGGCCCGGCGCCGGGGCGCTGAGGCCGAGGCCGGGGCGGTCGAAGCGGACGACGGTGCGGTACGGGGCGAGCAGCGCGGCGACCGTCTCCCAGTCGAACCAGGCCATGCCGAGCCCGCCGCTGAGCACGCAGACCGGGCCGCTGCCCTCGCTCAGCACGTGCAGCGGTACGCCGCCGACCCGCAGCATCCGGCCCGGCGCCGGACCCCCGCGGCGGCCCGCGCCGTCCCGGCCTTCGCCACCGCGGCCGCTCCCCGCGCTCCGGATCATCCGTGGCCTCCCGTCATCCGTGACCTCCCGCTTTCCACTCCGATTCTCCCGCCGGGCGGCGCTCCGGAACCCGGTCGGTGTCCCGCGGCCGTCCCGGGTGCGCCACGCAGCCGGCGAGGAGCGCGACGTAGAGGGCGACGAGCAGGACCTGGAGGCGCTGTCCCAGACCCAGCGCCCAGGTGCCGGCGCCCGTGGTGAAGGCGGCGACGGCGGCCAGCGTCCAGAAGGTGGCGGCGAGTTCGGCCAGCAGCAGGGGCGGGCCGTAGCGGCAAAGCGGCGGCCACCAGGCGTAGCGGCGGGCGGCGACGGTCAGCAGGACCAGGGCGGCCAGCGCGCCGAGCATGGCCAGCGAACTGCTGACCGCGTGCGCGGTGTGCGTGGCGGGCACCAGTCCTGCGGTCTCGCGGGCCGCGCACTCCGGGTCGTCGGTCGGGGCACAGCTCAGCGGGAGCCGGGAGTCCAGGGCGGTGGCGGCGCCGAAGAGGGCCAGCGCGCTCCAGCCCGCCGTGGCCCACGGCCGGCGTCCCGGCAGGCTCAGCCCCAGCCCCGCGCCGGCCAGCACCAGCAGGCCGGCCGCCAGGTCGGTGGCGCGGAAGAGACCGCCGAGCGGCTGGTCGGCTGCGGCCAGTTCGCTGACGTACGCGTCGACGGGGTCGAGGCCGGTGGCGATCACCAGCTCCAGGACCCAGGCGGTGTACGCGACGGCGCCGAGCAGCAGCAGCGCGGCGGCCGCCCGCCGACGGGCACGTCCCGCCGGGCGGCGGTCCGGGACGGGGAGGGACGGGGGCGCGGTCGCGGTCACGGACATCCTGGTGGTCAAGGTTCCCGCACGGCCCCGTGCGGACACGGTCCCGCCCCGGGCGCGGCACGGTCGGACACGGCCGCCCGTGTACCGGCGGGCCGGGCAGGAGCGGCACGGTCCGGTCAGGATAGGCGGCGGTCCTGCGGCACGACGGGCCGGCGACGCGGGACGCGACGGGTGCGGGAAGGGCGGCTGTGGCCGCGGGTTCCGCGTCGGCGCCGCGGGCGTCGGGCGGCGGCAGGAGGCACCCGGAAGGCGGGCGGTCCCGGGGCCTCGCCGGCACTCCCGTTCGCCCCGGAATGCCCCGCTTGGCTCACCACTCCGGCGTTCTGCGGGCCGTTACAAGGGGGTCATACCCCGCGGGGGTAGGGTGCGGGATCCAGGCGCCCGGCCGTGCCACCGCGCCGCGCCGTCAGCGCCCACCCGCCGTCCCGACGAGAGGCCAGCGATGCGTGCACAGCCCACGGCCGCCGCCCGGTGCGGCCGGCCGCTGCTGTCCGCCGGCCTCGCCGCGATGCACGCCTCCGGCCACCCGGCCCCCGGCCGCGCACCCCGCTCCGCCGCCACGGCCAGGACGGCCGCCCGGCAGCCGGACCACCGGGCGGCCGGCTCGCGGCCCGGACCCCGCGCCCCCGGCGCCCCGGCGGTGCTCGCCGCCCGGCTGCCGGACGGGCGGCAGGCGATATCCCTGCCGCTCCGCGCCCCTCTCCTTCCCCGCCTGTCGGTCCTGCGCGGGTAGGCGCGCCCGGCCCCGGCGCCTGTGCGTCCGTGGCCCCACGCCCGTCACTCCGCACCCGCCGACACCCTCACGAGGTGCTCCCCATGCGTCGTATCCGCACGTCTTCCGACCCCTCCGCATCCGCGTCCCCCGAAGCGCCCGCGCGGCGCGCCGTGCTCGGCGCCGGCATCGCCGTGGCGGGCAGCGGCCTGCTCGCCGCCTGTTCCACCGGCTCGCCCGGCTCGACCGTCGGCGGCAAGGACGCGTCCGCCCCCGGCGACGACGCTCCCGACCGCTACGTCTCCCCGGACGGCCCGGAGGTCGCCGCCGCCGAGAAGAGACGCGGCTCAGGCCCCGTACGGAACATGCAGCTCACCGCCATCCGCACCCAGCTCGATCTCGGCGGCCGCACCGTCGACTCCTGGGCGTACGGCGACGAGCTGCCGGGCCGGGAGGTCCGGGTCACCGCGGGCGACACCCTCGCGGTGGATTTCGCCAACCATCTGCCGGAGCCCACGACCGTGCACTGGCACGGCCTGATGCTGCGCAACGACATGGACGGCGCCCCCGGCCTCACCCAGCGCTCCGTCCAGCCGGGCGCCTCCTTCACGTACCGGTTCGCGGTCACGCGTCCGGGCACGCACTGGCTGCATTCGCACGTCGGCATGCAGCTGGACCGCGGTCTGTACGCGCCGATGATCATCGAGGACCCCAGGGAGCCGCTCTCCTACGACAAGGAGTGGGTGGTGGTCCTGGACGACTGGGTCGACGGGGTGGACGGCAGCACTCCGGACGGGGTCCTGGCCGAGATGAACAAGGGCCGTCACCGGATGAGCCACGGCGGCACGGAAACGCAGGACGACAAGCGGCAGGAGCCCGCGGGGCCCGCACGGATGCTGTGGGGTGCCAGGAGCCGGCTGCTGGGCGGCGAGGCGGGCGACGTCGACTACCCGTACCACCTGATCAACGGCCGCATCGAGGACGATCCGCAGACCTTCACCGCACGTCCGGGCGACCGGATCAGGATCCGGTTCATCAACGCGGGCGGCGACACCGCCTACCGCGTGGCGCTCGGCGACCACTCCATGACCATCACGCACACCGACGGCAACCCCGTCTCGCACGCCACGACCGATGCCCTGCTGATCGGCATGGGCGAGCGCTACGACGTCCTCGTCACGGCGAAGGACGGCGCCTTCCCGCTCACGGCGCTCGCCGAGGGCAAGAAGCGCACCGCCCTGGCGATCCTGCGCACCGGCGGCGGCGCGGCGCCCGAGGCCGGCACCCTCCCCGACGAGCTGTACGGGAAACTGCTCATCGCGCCGGACCTGGAGGCCGCGGAATCGGTGCGGGTCGACTCCCGGAGCGTCGACCGCACCCTCCACTTCACGCTGACGGGGACGATGCGGAGGTTCAACTGGGCGATCAACGGGGAGATGTACTCGCCGTCGCAGCGCTACGGGGTCAGGGAGGGCGAGCGGGTCCGGATGGTGTTCCGCAACCGCAGCCCCATGTGGCACCCGATGCATCTGCACGGGAACCTGTTCGCGATGCTCAACGGCGGGGCGCTCAAGGACACCGTGATCGTGCGGCCGGGCCACCGGGTCTCGGTCGACTTCGACGCGCGCAACCCGGGCCTGTGGATGATGCACTGCCACAACCTGTACCACTCGGAGTCCGGGATGATGACGGTCATCGGATACCTGAAGTAGCCGCCGCCTCCGGGCATCCGGAGCGGCCGGCCAGACGCCGGGGCGCGGCACCGATGACCGGTGCCGCGCCCCGGCCGTCCGCCCTCCCGGCTCGCCCGTCGCCTTCCCACCCCCCATTGCGTCAGAAAGACGAATACACTGGCCGGGTGCCCTCACTACGCCTCGCCCTCCAGCAGACCGACTCCTGCGTCGGTGACCTCGCAGGGAACGCCGAGACGATCGTGCGCCGCACCCGGCACGCCGCCGGGCAGGGCGCGCACCTCGTCGCCTTCCCCGAGATGGCGCTGACCGGCTACCCCGTCGAGGACCTCGCGCTGCGCCCCTCGTTCGTCGAGGCGAGCCGCGCCGCGCTGACCGCCCTGGCCGCCCGGCTGGCCGCCGAGGGGCTCGGTGAACTGCCCGTCGTCGTCGGCTACTTGGACCGCTGCGCCGAGGACCTGCCGCGCTACGGACGGCCGGCCGGATCCCCGCAGAACGCGGCGGCGGTGCTGTACGGCGGCGCGGTCGCCCTGAGCTTCGCCAAGCACCATCTGCCCAATTACGGCGTCTTCGACGAGTTCCGGTACTTCGTGCCGGGCGACACGCTGCCCGTCGTGCGGGTGCACGGCGTCGATGTCGCGCTCGCCATCTGCGAGGACCTGTGGCAGGAGGGCGGCCGGGTGCCGGCCGCCCGCAGCGCCGGCGCCGGGCTGCTGCTGTCGGTCAACGCCTCGCCGTACGAGCGGGACAAGGACGACACGCGGCTGGCGCTGGTCCGCAAGCGGGCCCGGGAGGCCGGCTGCACCACGGCGTATCTGGCGATGACCGGCGGGCAGGACGATCTGGTCTTCGACGGCGACTCGATCGTCGTCGACCGGGAGGGCGAAGTCATCACGCGCGCCCCGCAGTTCACCGAGGAGTGCGTGCTGGTCGACCTCGACCTGCCCGCTGCCGCCGCCGAACCCCCGTCCGGCACCGTCGACGACGGGCTGCGCATCGACCACGTCACCCTCTCTCCCGAGCCGCTGCCCGCCTACCTGCGCCTGGCGCCGGGCGGCGAGGCCGGGCGGCTGGGCGACACCGAGGAGATCTACACGGCGCTGGTCGTCGGGCTGCGCGCGTACGTCACCAAGAACGGCTTTCGCAGCGTCGTCATCGGCCTGTCGGGCGGCATCGACTCCGCGCTGGTCGCCGCGCTGGCCTGCGATGCGCTGGGCGCCGAGAACGTGCACGGCGTCGCCATGCCGTCCGCCTATTCGTCGGAGCACTCCCTCACCGACGCCGCCGATCTCGCGTTCCGTACCGGCCTCGCGTTCCGTACGGTGCCGATCGGCCCGATGTTCGACGCGTACATGGGGGCGCTGGGCCTGACCGGGCTGGCCGAGGAGAACCTCCAGTCGCGGCTGCGCGGCACGACGCTGATGGCGCTCTCCAACCAGGAGGGCCATCTCGTCCTCGCCCCGGGCAACAAGTCCGAGCTGGCCTGCGGTTATTCGACGCTCTACGGCGACTCGGTCGGCGCGTACGGGCCGATCAAGGACGTCTACAAGACCGTCGTCTTCCAGCTCGCCCGCTGGCGGAACCAGGCGGCGGCCGACCGTGGCGAGACCCCGCCGATCCCGGAGAACACGCTCACCAAGCCGCCCAGCGCGGAGCTGCGCCCAGGTCAGGTCGACACCGACTCGCTGCCCGATTACGACGTGCTCGACCGCGTCCTCGAACAGTACGTCGACCGTGACCGCGGGCGCGCGGAGATCGTCGCCGAGGGCTTCGACGAGGAGCTGGTGACCCGCGTGCTGCGGATGGTGGACACCGCCGAGTACAAGCGCCGCCAGTACCCGCCGGGCACCAAGATCTCCGCCAAGGGCTTCGGCAAGGACCGACGGCTGCCGGTCACCAACCGCTGGCGGGAGGGCGGGTGACCGGCGCCGGGTGACCGGCGGGCCGCCCGGCCCCCGGTTCAGCCGGTGTGGCCGCCCGCCGGGGCGCTCTCCGCGGTCTCCTGGGCGCTCTCCCCGCCGCGCGCCACGATCCGGGAGGTCTCGTGGGCGGCGGCGCCTTCGCCGCGGTCCAGCAGTCCTGCGGTGACGGCGACGGCCAGTCCCGCGGCGGCCAGGACCGCGCCGACGAGGGTCGGTGAGGTCCAGCCCCAGCCGGCCGTCAGGGCCAGGCCGCCGACCCAGGCGCCGCCCGCGTTCGCGAGGTTGAAGGCGGACTGGTTGGAGGCGGCGGCCAGGGTGGGCGCCTGCTGGGCCTTGTTCATGACCAGCATCTGGAGGGGCGTGGTGGTCATGAAGCCGACGGCGCCGATGAGGACGACGCAGACCATGGCCGCCCACTTCACGTCGGCGGCGAAGTGGAAGGCGGCGAGGACGACGGTGAGCGCCGCCAGCGAGCCGTACAGGGTCGGGCGCAGCGCCCGGTCGGTCAGCGGTCCCGCGGCCAGTGCGCCGAGGGTCATGCCGATGCCGAAGAGGGCCAGCACGAGGGGGACCGTGCCTTCGGAGAAGCCGGTCACCTCGGTCACCGTCGAGGCGAGATAGCTGTAGACGGCGAAGACGCCGGCGAAGCCGAAGACGGTGGTGAGCAGGCCGAGCAGCACCTGGCGGTCACCGAGTGCGCGCAGTTCGCGGCCGAGCCCGGTGCGTTCCTGCGCGGGCAGCTGCGGGACGAGGCGGGCGAGCGCGGCCATGGCGGCCAGGCCGATGGCGGCGACGACGAGGAAGGTCGCGCGCCAGCCGAGGTGCTGGCCGAGCAGGGTCGCCGCGGGCACACCGACGATGTTGGCGACGGTCAGGCCCAGGAACATGGTGGCGACCGCGCGGGCCTGCCGGCCCTCGCGCACCAGGCGCGCGGCCACCACGGCACCGACGCCGAAGAACGCGCCGTGCGGCAGCCCGGCCAGCAGCCGTCCGGCGATCAGCAGGCCGAAGGTGGGGGCCAGTGCGGAGGCGAGGTTGCCGACCGTGAAGACCGCCATCAGCAGCACGAGCATCCGCTTGCGGGGTATGCGGGAGCCGAGTGCGGTCAGGAGCGGGGCGCCGATGACGACGCCGAGTGCGTAGGCGGAGACGAGGTAGCCGGCGGCGGGCACGGTGGTGCCCAGGTCGTCCGCGACGTTGGGCAGCAGGCCCATCATCACGAATTCCGTGGTGCCGATACCGAAGGCCGAGATCGCGAGTGCGAGCAGAGCCAAGGGCATGAGAAACCTTTCGGGAACGGGTGCGTGGGGTCGTCACACGCGGGCAGGCAGGAGGTCCGTAAGTTTTGATACGGAACAAAGTCTCCCCGGCCCAGTATTCCGGCAGGTCAACGAGGTGTGAAATCCCGTGGTGGGAGGGGCCGCGCACCGGCGGGGCGGGACACTTCGTGTCTGCCGCCCCGCCATCTGCCGCGCACCCGCGGCCGTCCCGTCCCGTCCCGTCCCGTCTCAGAGCTTGAGCGACGCCGCGATCGGCAGGTGGTCGCTGCTGGTGGCCGGCAGGGTCCAGGCCGCCACCGGATCCAGGCCCCTGGTCATGATCTGGTCGATGCGGGCCATCGGGAAGCCGACCGGCCAGGTGAAGCCGAAGCCGTCGCCCGCCGCGCCCTGGGCCGAGCGCATCTGCGAGGTGACCGGCGCCAGCGACCTGTCGTTCATGGTGCCGTTGAGGTCGCCGAGCAGCACCGCCTTGCCCAGCGGATCGTGGGAGATCGCCCGGCCCAGTGCGGCGGCGCTCTGGTCCCGCTGGTTGGCGGTGAAGCCCGCCGCGACCTTGACCCGCACCGACGGCAGGTGCGCGACGTAGACGGCGACCTGATGGCCGTCCGCCGCGGTCAGCGTCGCCCGCAGCGCGCGGGTCCAGCCCATCTTGATGTTCACCGGGGCGGCGTCGGACAGCGGCCGCTTGCTCCAGAGCCCGACGGTCCCCTTGACCGCACGGTAGGGGTACGCCGCGGCCAGCCCCTTCTTGTACGCGGGCAGTGCCTCGGCGGTCAGCTCCTCCAGGGCGACGACGTCGGCACCGGCCGCCACGATGTCCTTCGCGGTGCCCGCCGGGTCGGGGTTGTCGGCGTCGACGTTGTGGGTGACGACGGTGAGATCGCCGCCGCTGCCCGACTTGCCGGTGAGCTGCCCGCCGAAGAGGGTGACCCAGGCGACGATCGGCAGCAGCAGCGCGATGAGCGCGGTCGCCGAGCGGCGCAGCAGCGCCAGGAGCAGCAGCAGCGGGACGGCGATCCCCACCCAGGGCAGGAAGGTCTCCAGCAGACTGCCCAGATTTCCCACGGTGTTGGGGATCCGGCCGTGCAGGAACATCAGCAGGCCGAGCAGTACCGCCAGCACGGCGAGGATGATGCCGCGCCGCCACATCCCTTCCGGGCGCCACCAGTTCTTCAGGCGGGCGGCTCCGGAACCGGTCCGTTCAGGGTCCTCGCCCTGCCCCGGCTCCGTCGTGTATGCCTGCGCCATTCCGCTGCCCTCACTGCCTTATCTCCGCTGCCTCGCCTGTGGTTCACGACCCTAGGCCCTGGTCCGTAATGCGCTTTCTTAGAAGTGGAGACGGACGGGCGGCGGGTCGGGGTTCCGGTAAGCGGCACCTTGGCGCCAGGTGTCACAGAACGGGCATATTCCACCCCGGCCGCGAGCCCTTCCCGCGGGTCCGCCGCCCGGCTCCCTTTCTCCCCTTTCCCCCGCTTTCCCCGTCACGTTTCCCGTCACGGACGCGGGCGCACGCCGTCGAGCACGGTGTCGACGATCTGCTCGGCGAGGCCGTCGGGCAGCGCCTTCCCCTCGTCGAGCAGGGCCCGGGAGAGCATCGGGCCGACGAAGAGGTCCGCGAGCACGTCGACGTCGCGGTCGGCCCGGATGTCGCCGCCGGCTATGCCGCGGCGCAGTACGGCGCACAGCGCCTCGCGGCGGGCGCGCACCACCGTCTCGTGGTACTCGCGCCACACCTCGGGCTGCGCCCGGACGTGCGTCAGCACCGTGCGCAGGACGGCGGAATGGCGCTTGGCGAGGCCGCGACTGCGGAGGGAATCCAGTATCCGGACCAGTTCGTCGCGCACCGTTCCGCCGCCCGGCGCGGGGGCTTCCTCCTCCAGGGAGCGGATCACGCCGAGGAGCAGCGCGTCCTTGCCCGGCCAGCGGCGGTAGACGGTGGCCTTGCCGACCCCGGCCTCGCGGGCGATGCGTTCCATGGACAGCTCACCGATGCCGGCGCCCTCCTCGATCAGGCGCAGGACGGCCTCGATGATGGCGTGGTCGGCGGCCGCGCTGCGCGGGCGGCCGCGCCGTTCGGGGACGGCTGCTGCCGGACCGCTCACCGTCCGGCCTCCGTCGCCGGTTCCTCCTGCGG
The DNA here is from genome assembly GCF_020564935.1 of Streptomyces pinistramenti. GTDB lineage: Bacteria > Actinomycetota > Actinomycetes > Streptomycetales > Streptomycetaceae > Streptomyces > Streptomyces pinistramenti. Next base: position 190,627 of record NZ_JAJCXB010000006.1, on the reverse strand, counting down.
CCGGGCCGCGGGCGCGGTGCCGGGCTGCCTGCCGGGCAGGAAGACGGCGACCACCACCGCGCCGGCCAGCGCGATGCAGGCCGAGCCGAACGCGGTGACGTGCATGGCGTGCACGAAGGCGTCCTTCGCCGCGGCCACCAGCGGCGCTCCGGCGGTGCCCATCCGGTCGGCCAGGCCGAGCGTCGCCTCGACGGACTCACCGGCCGCGTGCCGGGCTGCGGGCGACAGCCGGGGGACGCCGTCGAGGGCGCCCTGGATGCCGTCGCGGTACGTCGTGGACAGCAGCGAGCCGAGTACCGCGATGCCGAGGGTGCCGCCGACCTGCCGGAAGGTGTTGTTGAGCGCGGAGCCCGAGCCGGCCTTCTCACGCGGCAGGGCCTGCATGATCGAGACGGTGACCGGCGGCGTGATGTGCGCCATGCCGGTGCCCTGGAGGAGGAAGAGCACTTCCATCACCCAGATCGGGGTGCCGGCGTCCAGCAGCAGCAGCCCGGCCATGGTGACGGCGACGGCCGCCATGCCTGCGGTACACACCGCGCGGGCACCGAACCTGTCGACGACGTGCCGGGCCCGCGGCGCGAAGATCATCTGGGCGGCGGCCAGCGGCAGGAGCAGCAGCCCCGACTGGAGCGGCGTGTAGCCGCGCACGCTCTGCACGTAGAAGACGAAGAGGAAGGTGACGCCCATCAGCGCGAAGAAGACCAGCGCGATGGCGGTGACGGCGGCCGAGAAGGCGGGATTGCGGAAGTAGCCGATGTCGATCGACGGGTGGTCGCTGCGCTTCTGGTGCGCCACGAAGACGGCGAGCACGGCGAGGCCGCCCAGGGTCGTGCCGACGACCACGGGGGCGGTGAAGTCGGCGAGCTGGCCGCCCTTGATGATCCCGTAGACCAGCAGGACCAGGCCGACCACGGAGAGCAGCACGCCGACCGGATCCAGCCTGCCGGGCTCGGGGTCCTTGGAGTCGGGGACCAGGAACAGCATCGCGGTCAGCGCGGTCAGCACGATGGGAACGTTGATGAGGAAGACCGAGCCCCACCAGAAGTGATCGAGGAGCAGCCCGCCGGCGATCGGCCCGACCGCGATGGCCAGGCCCACGCCGCCGGCCCAGACCCCGATCGCCTTGGGCTGCTCGCCGGGCTCGAAGACGTGCATCAGGATGGCGAGGGTGGCGGGCATCACCAAGGCGCCGCCGAGGCCCATCACGGCGCGGAAGGTGATGAGTTGGGCGGGCGAGGCGGCGAACGCGGCGAGCGCGGAGCCGCCACCGAAGGCCGCCAGGCCGAACAGCAGCATCTTCTTGCGGCCGACGCGGTCGCCGAGCAGCCCCGCGGTGAACAGCAGCCCGGCGAAGACCAGGGTGTAGGCGTTGATCGCCCACTCCAACTCGCTCTGGGTGGCGCCCAGTCCGCTGGGGGCGGGGGTGGCGATGGTCTTCATCGCGACGTTGAGGATGGAGTTGTCCAGGACCACGATCAGCAGGCTGAGCATGAGCACGGACAGGATCACCCAGCGGCGGCGGTGAATGTGCGCGGGGACGCTGCCGGCTTCGGAGACACCCGGGCGGGGCGGTGAGGTGGCCATGCGGCGCAGCATAGAGCGTAACGATACGACTCCGTTCCGTAACCGCCGGATTCCGGTGCCGGCCTTCCGCGCCGCGACCCCGCGTGCCAGCATGGAGGGGATTCCGGGGACGCCGTCAGGGCGCCTCGAGATGAGAACAGGAGCCGTCACCATGACGCAGCTTTCGCCTGCCCGAAAGCCGGCCGCGCAGCCCGCCGGCCACGGCACCGCGCTCTACGGGGGCACCCGCTCCCGCCGCATCACCGTCCGCGACATCGCCGCCGCCAAGGAACGCGGCGAGAAGTGGCCGATGCTCACCGCCTACGACGCGATGACCGGCTCGGTCTTCGACGACGCCGGCATCCCCGTCCTGCTCGTCGGCGACTCGATGGGCAACTGCCACCTCGGCTACGAATCCACCGTGCCCGTCACCATGGACGAGATCACCCTGCTGTCCGCCGCCGTCGTCCGCGGCACCCAACGCGCCCTGATCGTCGCCGACCTGCCCTTCGGCGCCTACCAGGAGGGCCCGGTACAGGCCCTGCGCAGCGCCACCCGGCTGGTCAAGGAGGCCGGCGTGGGCGCCGTCAAGCTGGAGGGCGGCGAACGCTCCGCCCACCAGGTGGAGCTGCTGGTCTCGGCCGGCATCCCGGTGATGGCGCACATCGGCCTCACGCCCCAGTCCGTCAACGCCTTCGGCGGCTACCCCGTGCAGGGCCGCGGCGAGGAAGCCGCACAGCAACTGCTGCGGGACGCGAAGGCCGTCCAGGGCGCGGGCGCCTTCTCCGTCGTCCTGGAGGCCGTACCCGCCGAGCTGGCGGCGGAGGTCACCCGCTCGCTGCACATCCCGACCGTCGGCATCGGCGCAGGACCCGACTGCGACGCCCAGGTCCTGGTGTGGACCGACATGGCCGGCCTGACCGCGGGCCGGGTGCCGCGCTTCGTCAAGCAGTACCTCGCCCTGCGCGAACTCCTGGGCGGCGCGGCCAAGGAGTTCGCCGACGAGGTCGTCGGCGGGTCCTTCCCGGCCGAGGAACACACCTTCCACTAGGAGCACGGGCGGCTGCGGGGGCGCGTCCCCCGCAGCCGCGCCCGCCCTGTCGGCAGGCTGTCGGTGCGCTGTCGGTGGCCACTGGCACCTTGGTGGACATGACGCAACAGACAAAACCCACCAAGGGCGGAAACGCCGTGGAGGTGCGCGGTCTGGTCAAGCACTTCGGCGATGTGAAAGCGGTCGACGGGGTGGACCTGGACGTGCGGGAAGGCACCGTGCTCGGTGTCCTCGGCCCCAACGGCGCCGGCAAGACGACACTCGTCCGCTGCCTGTCCACCCTCCTCGTACCGGACGCCGGCAGCGCCTTCGTGGCCGGCTACGACGTGGTACGCCAGCCCCGCGCGCTGCGCCGCACCATCGGCCTGACCGGGCAGTACGCCTCGGTCGACGAAAAGCTCTCCGGCCGGGAGAACCTCTACATGATCGGGCGGCTGCTCGACCTGTCCCGCAAGGACGCCCGCCGGCGCGCGGACGAGATGCTGGAGCGCTTCTCCCTCACCGAAGCCGCCAAGCGGCCCGCCGCCAAGTACTCCGGCGGAATGCGCCGCCGCCTGGACCTGGCGGCCTCCATGATCGGACAGCCGGCCGTCCTCTACCTGGACGAGCCGACGACCGGACTCGACCCGCGCACCCGCAACGAGGTGTGGGCCGAGGTGCAGCGGATGGTCCGCGACGGCGCGACGGTGCTGCTCACCACCCAGTACATGGAAGAGGCCGAGCAGCTGGCGAGCGAGCTGACGGTCATCGACCGCGGCCGCGTGATCGCCGAGGGCCAGGTCGACGAGCTGAAGGCGAAGGTCGGCGGCCGCACCCTCCAGATCCGTCCCACCGAACCCGGCGAGCTGGACCGGATGGTGGGCGCCATCGCCCAGGCCGGACTCGACGGCATCTCGGGCGCCACCGCCGACCGCGCCGAGGGGGTCGCCAACGTCCCGATCATCAGCGACGAACAGCTCACCGCGGTGATCGCCGTCCTGGGACAGCGCGGCTTCGCCCTCGCCGGCATCAGCACCCATCTGCCCAGCCTGGACGAGGTGTTCCTGGCCATCACCGGCCAGAAGACCTCCGAAGCGGGCTCCCCCGAGGACGATCCGGACCAGAGTGACGCGGAGGTATCGGCATGAGTGCCGCGACAATGACGGCACCGCGGGCGAAGCCGCGCGCCGACGAGGGCCGGATCGGCCTGCGGGCCAACCTCCGGCACATCGGCGCGCTGGTACGGCGCAACGCCCTGCAGATCAAGCAGGACCCGGAGTCGATGTTCGACGCCCTGCTGATGCCCGTCATCTTCATCCTGCTGTTCGTCTACGTCTTCGGCGGCGCCATCGCCGGCAAGGGCAACCAGCAGGAGTACGTCCAGTACCTGGTGCCCGGCATGATGGCGATGATGGGCATGAACATCGCCATGGCGGTGGGCTCCGGCGTCAACGAGGACTTCCGCAAGGGGGTCATGGACCGCTTCCGCACGATGCCGATCGCCCGGTCGTCGGTGCTGATAGCCAAGATCGTCGTCGAGGTCGGCCGGATGCTGATCGCCACCGCGATCCTGCTCGGCATGGGCTTCCTGCTCGGCCTGGAGGTCAAGGGCGGCATCCTGCCGTTCCTCGGCGCCATCGCCCTGGCCACGGCCTTCGGCGCCGCCCTCATGTGGATCTTCGTCCTGCTGGGGCTGGCCCTGAAGACCCCGCAGGCCGTGCAGGGCATCGCGATGCTGGTCCTGATGCCGCTGCAGTTCGGCTCGTCGATCTTCGCCCCGACGCAGTCGATGCCCGGCTGGCTGGAGGGCTTCACCAAGGTCAACCCGCTCTCCAACCTGGCCGACGCGGCCCGCGCGCTGATCAACGGACAGGGCGCCGTCCTCCACCCCACCCTGATCACGCTCGGCTGGGCCGTCGCCATCACGGCGGTGACCATGCCGCTCGCCGTCGCCAAGTTCCGCAAGAAGACCTGACGCGACGGAAGCCTCCGGGTGTCCCGGACGCGCCCACAGAACCTGACGCGCCCGGAGGCCGGGTGCCCCCGGGAGTCACAGCCTTCGCCCGGCTCGCGTCAGATGAGAGCGGTGGCCTCTTCCAGCGAGAGGCCGCCGCCCTCGGCATGAGCATCCGCATAAGCGGCATCCCCCAGCACCCCGCGCGCCGCCTTCTCCGCGGCCGCCCGGCTGTCCCGGACGATGCCCGGCGGCACGTGGCTGACCGACCGCAGCGCGTCGTAGGCGCCCACCAGCCGCGCCGCGTCCCGCCCCGCGTCCGCACCCCGCACCGCCAGCCACACCTGCGCACCCGTGAGCAGTTGGTTCACCGGCAGATCAGGCGCGACCATCCGGGTCAGGGCGCTCTGCATCTTCGCCAGCGCCGAACGGAGCCGTTCCGGCAGCCTGTCGAGCCGCCCCGCCTCCAGGTCCGTCGCGACGAGCGCCGACTCCGCCAGGCCCAGGAACATCTCCGGAGCCCGCTGCGCGAACGCGTCCCGCACCGTCAGCAGCTGCTCCCGCGCCTCGTCGAGACGGCCCACCGACGTCAGCCGCATGGCCAGCGTCAGTTGCGCGAACGGCACCGCCTCCCGGCCGCTGTTCCGCTCCCCGGCCTGCGCCAGCACCTCCCGCAGCAGCCGCTCCCCGGCCTCCCCCTGCCCGTCCTCGATCAGCACCCCGGCCAACCGGGTCCGCAGCAGCAGCGTCTGATCGTGCGCGCCCAGATCCTCGGCGTACGCCATCGCGGCACGGTAGTCCTGGGCGGCGAGTGCGTACTCACCGCGCGCCTCGCGGGCCTCGGCGCGCCCCGCGAGCGCTTCGGCCACGCCCCAGTCGTCCCCGATCCCGACGAAGAGCCGCAGCGATTCGTCCGCGTCCCGGCTCGCCATCTCCAGCCCGCCGGCCCGGTCGTTATGGATCTTCGCGCGGAACTGGAGGGTGAACGCCAGCTCCCACTCGAAGCCGAACTCCCGGCAGGCGCGCACCGCGTCGTCGGCCATCCCCGGCAGCTCATCGATCCGGCCGGACAGCAGCGCCGCGAAGAACCACATCACCCCGGGCACCCGGCAGGTCTGCGGCATCCCGCTGCGATAGGCGGCCAGCACACCCTCCAGGTCCCTCTGCATCCGCGGACTCTGCAGCGCCTCGATGTCACTGTCGACGCTCGCCATCGCCACCAGCCGGACCTCGCGGCGGGCCTCCTGAAGCTGCTCCGCGCTCATCGGGGGCGGCGCGTCGATGGGACGCTCGTACAGTTCGGGGGCCGGCTCGACGGGCGGCAGGAACGGGTTCGGGCCCAGCGCCGCGGCCGCCTGCGACCAGGTACGGGCATCGGCACGGTGATCACGCAGCGACCAGAACCACTGCAACGACAGCACCAGGCACAGTGCCTCGTGCTCATCCTCCGCCGCCACCGCACGGCGCAGCGCGGTGCGCAGGTTGTCGTGCTCCAGCTCCAGCCGCTCCAGCCAGCCGCGCTGCCCAGGACCGCGCAGCAACGGGTCGGCGGCGCGGGCGAGTTCGCGGTACGCGACGAGATGCCTGCGCTCGGCCCCGGCCCGCTCACCGGCCTCGTCGAGCCGCTCGCCCGCGTACTCCCCCACGGTCTCCAGCAGCCGGTAGCGCATCCGGCCGTCCGGCGCGGGCGCCGCCACCACCAGCGACTTGTCGATGAGCGAACCGAGCAGCGCGGCGATCTCACGCCCGTCGACACCCTCGCCCGCGCACACCTCATCGGCGAGCGGCAGATCGCACCCGCCGGCGAAGACCGACAGGCGGCGCAGCACGGCGCGTTCGGGCGCGTCCAGCAGATCCCAGGACCAGTCCACGACGGCGCGCAGGGTCTGCTGCCGGGGCAGCGCGGTGCGGCTGCCGCTGGTCAACAGCCGGAAACGGTCGTCGAGCCGCTCGGCGAGCTGCCGCGGCGAGAGCATCCGCAGGCGGGCGGCGGCGAGTTCGATGGCCAGCGGCAGGCCGTCCAGGCGCCGGCAGATCTCGGCGCAGGCGGCCGGATCGTCGTCGACCCGGAACCCGGGACGGGCGACGGCACCGCGGTCCGCGAGCAGCCGCAGGGCAACCGGGTCGGGCAGCGGCTCCACCGGCCGCAGCACCTCACCCGGTACGGCGAGCGGCTCGCGGCTGGTCGCCAGCACCGTGACACCGGGGCAGGCGGCCAGCAGCCGCTCCGCCAGCTCGGCGGCGGCACCGATCACGTGCTCGCAGTTGTCGAGTACCAGCAGCATCCGCCGGTCCGCGCAGTGCTCGGCAAGCCGGCCGAGCGGGTCGAGCGCGGTCGGGTCGCTCGCCGCGCGCAGCCCCTCGGCCGTGGTGCCGCGCACGACGGTCTCCCGCGCGCCGAGCACCGTCAGCACGGTCTCGGGAACGGTCTGCGGATCGTCGACGGGCGCCAGCTCCGCCAGCCACACACCGTGCGGCCAGGCATCGGGCAACGCGGCGGCGGCCCGCTCCGCACCCTCCTGCGACAGCCGCGTCTTGCCCGCACCACCGGGCCCGAGCAGCGTCACCAGCCGGTGCGCCGCCAAGTCACCCCGCAGCGCCTCCAGATCACTGTCCCGCCCGACGAAGGACGTCAGCCGCGCCCGAAGATTCCCGTACGGCGGAACGGCCCCGAAGGACCCGCCACCGGGCGCGAGGGTGCCGAAGGTGGTGGGGGCGGTGGGGGTGTGGTGGCCGGTGCCGGTTTCCGTCTCCTTGTGGGCGGTGGTGCTGTGGCCGTGGGCCGGGGCGTCGTGCTGTCCGGTGCCTGTGTGAACGGTGGTGCTGTGGCCTGTGGTGCTGTTGTTTGTGGGGTGGTGCGCGGTGTGGTCGTGGGCGCCGGTGTGGCCGTGACGGTCGGTGGTCTCGTCGCGGGTGTGGTGGTGACGGGTGCCGTCACCGGCCGGTGCGGCGTCGGGGCCCGAGCCGGCGCACGCGGCGGGGCCGGGGCCGGCGGGTCTGTGGCGGTCGGCGGGGGCCGGTCCTGCCAGGGGGTGGGAGGCGGGCACGTCGTGGCCTGGGGCGTCGTGACCTGGGGCGGCGAGGTCGTGGGCGAGGGGGCCCGACGGGGTGGGGCCCGGCCGCAGCAGTTCGGCGTGCAGGGCGCGCAGTTCCGGGCCGGGGTCGGCGCCCAGGCGGTCGGCGATGCCGGCGCGTATCTCCTCATACGCGGCCAGCGCCTCGGCGGTACGGCCCGCGTCCCGCAGCGCACGCAGCCGCAGGGCCTGGAGCGGCTCGTCGAGCGGATGGTCCTGGCAGAGCGCGCCGAGCGCCGGCAGGGCGTGGTCGGCGCGGCCGAGGGCGAGATCGGCGGCGAGCCGGCTGCGCTGGGCGTCCAGCCTGCGGCGTTCGGCACGGGCCGCGTCGGCGCGGGCTTCGGGCAGGTCGGCGAGGGCCGGGCCGCGCCAGAGGGCGAGCGCGTCGTCGAGAAGGGCGGCGGCGCGGGCCGGTTCGCCGTCGGCCAGCGCCCGGGTGCCGTCCGCGGCGAGCCGTTCGAAACGGGTCAGGTCGACGGCCTCCGGCGCGGCGCACAGGCGATAGCCGCCGTCGGCCGATGCGACGGCCTCGTGGCCCAGCGCCCTGCGCAGCCGGCCGACCAGCGCCTGGAGGGCACCCGGCGCGTCGGCGGGCGGGTCCATCCGCCAGATGTCGGCGATCAGCAGATCCGTGGGGAGCGCCCGGCCCGGCCGCAGCGCGAGGGCGGTGAGCAGGGCGCGCAGGCGGGCACCGCCGAGTGCGACGGGGGTGCCGTCGGCCCTCAGAGCCTGGGTGGTGCCGAGAATTCCATAGCGCACCTGGCCATTGTCGGTCACGCCCGAACCGCCCACTTTCCATTCCCCCGCCTCATGCACCTCGTGCACCTGATACCTGCGCTGCATACCTGCGCTGCCCTGCCCCCGCCGCTCACCGCCCGGCCACCAGGCAGTCGCCGACCGGTCGGAGCGGACCACGCTGCCTACTGCGGCTGCCCCGCCCCCGCTCCATCCCCGGGCGATCCCCTGTGAGGCCCCGACACATCCCTGAGCCGTCCGCCCCCGCGTCCCCGACCCGACTCGGGCCGATCCCGGATTCGGCCCGGAGGTCCACCTTGCCCGGAACCGGCCCGACAGCGCGCGTCGTTTTCCGCAAAAGGAGACGCGCGGGGGAAAGGAACGGGACGGGGACCGGGACGACGGGAGCGGGAACGGGGCCAGGACGGGGCACCGCGGCCGGAGCCGGAGGGAGCGAGCTACCGGCCGAGAGCGGGCGGGCACGGGCGAGCACGGGCGAGCACGCGACACAACCAGACCCCGAGGCCCGCCCCCTCCGCAAGATGCGCGAGCGTACACATGCAGATCCAGGCGGCGCACAGATCCAGGCGGCGCACAGGCCCCGGCCCAGGCCCCCGCACAAGCCCCAGCGAGCGTGCACACGTCCAGGAGGAACGTGCACGCATCCACAAGGAGGTGTGCACAGAGCACCGTGGCGCCGATACCGTCGGGGCCCGGCCGGCACACCGCATTCGGCCGACCGACCACAACCGGGAGCCCCGCACGATGACCACAGCAATACGGCGCGCCGACCGTCACATCAGCCCGGTGTTTCTCGCGCTCGTCGCCGTGATGGCGGTGTCGGGCTGGGCGGTCTGGAGCGGGCAGCTCGCGGCCGGCACGGGGTTCGCGGTGTTCTTGTTCGTGGTGTCCGGCTGGGTGGTCTCGCTCTGCCTGCACGAGTACGCGCACGCCAGGACCGCCCTGCACAGCGGCGACATTTCGGTGGGCGCCAAGGGATACCTCACGCTCAACCCCCTCAAATACACCCATGCGCTGCTGAGCATCGTGCTGCCGGTGATCTTCGTGATCATGGGTGGGATCGGGCTGCCTGGCGGTGCGGTGTTCATCGAGCGCGGCCGGATCCGCGGCCGCTGGCGGCACAGCCTGATCTCGGCGGCGGGACCGTTGACGAACATCCTGTTCGCCGCGATCGTCACGGCGCCGTTCTGGCTGGGCGCGATGGACGGCGTGCCGGACCCGTTCCGCTATGCGCTGGCGTTCCTGGCGCTGCTCCAGGTGACGGCCGCGATCCTCAACTTCGTGCCGGTACCGGGCCTTGACGGCTACGGCGTGATCGAGCCCTGGCTCTCGCATTCCTTCCGGCGCCAGGTGGAGCCGTTCGCGCCGTTCGGTCTGCTGGCGGTCTTCGGGCTGCTGTGGGTGCCGGAGATCAACCACGTGTTCTTCAACCTGGTCGACATGATCCTGCGCGCCCTGGGCGTCTCCAACTGGGATTCCTACTGGGGCCAGGCATTCTTCCGCTTCTGGCAGGGCGAACCGCAGATCCCGCAGATCGGGGGCGGTGCGTAGGCCCACGGCCCCTCAGCCCAACGGGCCCCGCGGGCCGACGGGCCCCGCGTAGGCCAACGGGCCCGCAGCCGCCCGCGGGCCCGCAGATCTGGGGCGACGCACAACCCCACGGCCCCGCAGATCGAAGGCGACGCGCAGGCCCACGGGCCCGCCGGAGTCGCGGGCGCCCCGTCCCGTTCAGGCCGTCGTCGGGGCCTCGGCCTGGGCGGCCTCTCGTTCCAGCTTGGTGCGGCGTACGTAGAACCACGCCATGTTGCTGGAGATGCCGGCCATCAGGATCCAGACGACGCCGAGCCAGCTGCCCTGTACGAACGAGACGACGGCGGCCACGACGGCGAGGACGCATACCGCGACGGCGAACAGCGCCAGTCGCGGGGCCGGGCGGGACGAGGGAACGGAGGGCATGGGGGTCGGCTCCTGTCGGGGTGAGGTGGTCCCTTCCAGTGTCCCCCATGCCCTCCGGCGATCATGACGCGGTTGCCGTGGCGCGGTTGCCGTGGCGGCGCTGGGCCACGCACCGCCCGGCCACGCGCCTCCGAGCCGCGTGCCACCAGGCCGCATACCACCCGGCCACGCGGCGGCGGGCCGCCGCGCCCCGGCCGCCCGCCGCTCACACGTCAGGGCGCACGCCGGTCACACACCACGGTGCGCACCGGTCACACGCCGCCTCCCCGCCGCTCACACGTCCGTCAGGCGGAGTCCCGCGTGGGCCTTGTAACGGCGGTTGACGGAGATCAGGTTGGCGACCAGCGACTCGACCTGGTGGGCATTGCGCAGCCGGCCGGCGAAGACGCCGCGCATGCCGGGGATGCGGGCGGCCAGTGCCTGGACGATGTCGGTGTCGGCGCGGGCCTCGCCGAGCACCATCACGTCGGTGTCGATCTCCTCGGTCTCCGGGTCCTGGAGGAGGACGGCGGAGAGGTGGTGGAAGGCGGCGGTGACGCGGGATTCGGGGAGCAGGGCGGCGGCCTGTTCGGCGGCGCTGCCCTCTTCGGGCTTGAGGGCGAAGGCGCCCTTCTTGTCGAAGCCGAGCGGGTTGACGCAGTCGACGACGAGCTTGCCGGTCAGTTCCTCGCGGAGGGTTTCCAGGGTCTTGGCGTGGCCTTCCCAGGGCACGGCGACGATCACGATGTCGCTGCGGCGGGCGCAGGTGGCGTTGTCGGCGCCTTCGGTGCCGTGGCCGAGTTCGTCGGCCGCGGCCTGTGCGCGTTCGGCGGCGCGGGAGCCGATGATCACCTTCTGGCCGGACTTGGCGAGGCGGTAGGCGAGTCCGCGGCCCTGGTCGCCGGTGCCGCCGAGTACGCCGACCACCAGGCCGGATACGTCCGGCAGTTCCCAGGGGTCGCGCTTGAGTGCGGCCTTCACGCGGGTCGCGATGTTCTCGGACTGGGCGGGGGACTGGGCAGCCGGCCGGGGGGCGGATCCGGCGTCGTCAGGAGTAGTCATGACAGCGATACTGTCACGCCGTCACGGCCGCCGGACCGCCCCGCCCGCCGACCGGTCTCCACGGTGCCGTCCCCTTACGCCGTCACCGCGGCCGTCACCACGGCCACCGCCGCTCCCACCACCACCGCAGTCCCCATTACGGCCCGCCCGCCCGGCCGTTGAGGCACGTGAACACAACTCACCATCCACCCCTCCCCCACCTCACGTCTCCCACCTCACGCCTTGACGCTCCCGTCCGTCAGTCCCGTGCGCCAGTACTTCTGGAGGACGGTCATCAGGATCATCAGCGGCACGACGGACAGGAACGCGCCGCCGACCGTGTACTGGTAGAGCTCCGGCCGGCGGTCGGCGTAGCCGGTCCAGGAGGTCAGGCCCAGTTGGATGGGGTAGAGGCCGGAGTCGGAGAGCATGACCAGCGGCAGGAAATAGTTGTTCCAGATATGGACGAACTGGAACAGGAAGACGGTGACCAGGGCCGGGGTCATCAGGCGTAGTCCGAGCCCGGCGAAGATCCGGGCTTCGCCCGCGCCGTCGATCCGGGCGGCTTCCAGGAGCGAGTCGGGTACCGCGGCGGCGGCGTAGATGCGGCAGAGGTAGACGCCGAAGGGGCTGACGGCGCTGGGGAGCAGCACTGCCCAGTAGGTGTTGGACAGGCCCATCTCGCTGAAGAGGAAGTACAGGGGGAGGGCGAGGGCGGTGCCGGGGATCAGGACGCCGGCGAGAACGATGTTGAAGACCGTTTCGCGGCCGGGGAAGGCGTATTTGGCGAGTGCGTATCCGGCGGCGGCGGAGAGCAGGGTGGCGGTGGTGGCGCCGATCCCGGCGTAGAGGAGGGAGTTGGCGAACCAGCGGAGGTAGCTGCCGTGGTCGTAGGTGAGGACGGCGGTGAGGTGGTCGATGGGGTGGGGGTGGCGGGAGAACCAGAAGCCGAAGGTGCCGAAGAGGTCGGCGGTGTTTTTGGTGGTGGAGATGACGAGCCAGTAGACGGGGGTGAGGAAGTAGAGCGCGGCGATGGTGAGCAGTGTCGCGGTGATGATCCGGTAGCGGGCCGGGGGGCGGGTCACCGGCGGTCCGTTCCGTGTCCGCCGGCCAGTCGCAGGAAGCCGAACGACAGGACGCAGGCGGCGAGGGCGAGGAGGACGGCTTCGGCGGCGGCGAGGTGCTGGTTGTTGCCGACGAATGCCTCGCTGTAGGCGTGCAGGTTGGGGGTGTAGCCGGAGTCGATGGCGGAGGCGAGGGGGCGCAGGACCATGGGTTCGGCGAACAGCTGGAGGGTGCCGATGATGCTGAAGACGCAGGTGAGGGTGAGTGCGGGGCGGATCAGAGGGAGCTTGATGTGCCGGGCGGTGTGCCAGGCGTTCGCGCCGTCGATGCGGGCGGCTTCGTACAACTCGCTCGGTACGGCTTTGAGTTGGGCGATGAGGACGAGCATGTTGTAGCCGGTGAACTGCCAGGTGACGATGTTGGCGATGGACCACAGGACGGTGCCGCGGGCGAGGAAGTCGACGTTCCAGCCGAGGGTTTGGGCGAGGGTGACCAGGGGGCTGATGCCGGGGACGTAGAGGAATCCCCAGAGGATCGAGGCGATGACGCCGGGGACGCCGTAGGGGAGGAAGAAGGCGGTGCGGAAGAAGGGGACGCCGCGGGCGCTCGCGCTTTCGAGGAGGAGGGCGAGGGTGGTGGCGAGGGCGATCATGAGGGGGATCTGGACGGCGCCGAAGAGGAGTACGCGGCCGAAGCCGGTGAGGAAGCGGTCGTCGGCGAGTGCGTGGGTGTAGTTGGTGAGGCCGGTGAAGACGTCGTGTTCGCCGCCGAGGCCGAGGGGGCCGGTGCGTGCGGTGCGGTGGAGGCTTTCGTGGACGGCGTAGCCGAGGGGGGCGAGGAAGCAGAGGGCGAAGAGGGTGAGGAAGGGAAGGAGGAGGGCGACGGCGGCGCGGGTGTGGCGGGTGGGGCGGCGGGTGGGGCGGTGTGGCCTGGTGGGGGTGGTGTGGTGGGCGGGGGCCGGGGGGAGGCCCGGGTGGTCGAGGGTGTCGCGGGTCATCCGCCGCTCTCCACTTTCAGTCCCTTGTCCTTGAGGTCGGTGAGGGTGTGGGCCTGGACTTTGGTGAGGGCGGAGCGGAAGGAGCTGCCGTCGCCGAGTGCGTCGGTGAAGGCGTCGCCGAGTCGTTGGTAGAGGGTGTCGACGCCGGGGCCCCATTTCCAGCGGGTGTCGACGTGCGCTCCGGCGTCGGCGAATACGGTGCTGTAGTGCTGGCCGCCGAAGAATTCCTTGTCGACGTCGAGGTCGGTGGTGGTGTAGCCCTTTTTGGCGCTGGGGAATCCGTAGCCGCCGTCGATGAGGAGGGCGAGGGAGGCGGGGTCGGTGTTGAGCCAGAGGGCGAATTCGAGGGCGTCTTCAGGGTAGGTGGCGGCGGCGAATACGGTGGTGGCGGAGCCGCCCCAGTTGGCTTGTGCGTCGGCGCCTTTTGTCCATTGGGGCATGGGGGCGGCGCGCCAATTGCCGTGGGTGGCGGGGGCGTTGCCTGCGAGGAGTGCGTCGCCCCAGCTGGCGCCGAGCCAGGCGGGTACGGCGCCGGTCTGGATGTCCTTGTACCAGGCGTTCTGGCGGTCGGGGATGGTTTTGACGAGTTGCTGTTTGACGAGGGCTTCCCAGTAGTCGGCGACTTTGCGGGTGGGTCCGTCGTCGATGTGGATGATCCAGGTGTCGCCGTGGGTGGTGTACCAGGTGGCGCCGGCCTGCCAGGCGAAGCCGGCGAAGCGGTTGCCGTTGGTGGGGGCGAAGGTGTCGATCCAGGCGCCTTTTTTGCGGACGGTTCTGGCGGCGGATTCGTAGTCGTCCCAGGTGTGCGGGGTTTCGATGTCCCACTTGTCGAAGAGGTCCTGGCGAAGGAAGAGGCCCATGGGGCCGGATGCCTGGGGAATGGCGTAGATGCCGTTGCCGAAGACGGATTGCTGCCATTGCCAACCGACGAAGCGGTTTTTGTGGCGGGCGGCGCCGAGCGGGGCGAGGTCGCGCAGGCCGTTGTCGAGGAGGAATCCGGGGATGACGGGGTATTCGATCTGGCCGAGGTCGGGTGGGTTGCCGGCTTTGATGGCGGCGTGCATTTTGGCGTATTGCTGGCCGTTGACGGCGGAGACCTTTTCGACGGTGACGTGGACGTCGGGGTGGTGGCGGTTCCAGAGGTCGACGGGTTTGTCGATGCCGGGTACCCAGGACCAGAAGGTCAAGGTGATCCGCTGGCCTTTTTTGCGTTCCCGGGGCGGGCCGCCGCGCTCGGTGCCGGTGCCGCAGCCGGCGAGGGTGAGACCTGCGGCGGTGGCGGCCGCTGTGCCCAGGAGGGTTCTGCGGGGCAGGTGGTGGGTGCTCACAGGAGGTCCTCCACGGGGATGCGGCGGAAGGTGATCGTCGCGTAGGCGCTGAAGTCGCCGGTTTCGTAGAGCAGTCCGACGGTTGTGGGGTCGATGCGGACGAGGTCGCTGTAGCCGGCGGGGAGTCCGGATGCGGTGTGGGCGTGGCGCCAGGTGTGGCCGTGGTCGCGGCTGGTGCGGAGGGTCATCAGGGCGCGGGCGGTGGGGGGGGGGGGGCCGGCGTGGAGGAGTGTGTGGTGGTCGTCGAGGTGGAGGGTGCTGCCGTGGACGGGGGGTCCGGCGAGTCCTGCCTGGGGGCGGAAGGGGGTGGTGAGGTGGGTGCCGCCGTCGGTGGAGCGGGTGTCGGCGCGGTGCCAGGGGGCGGGGGCTTCGTTGCGGGTGGTGAAGTAGAGGGTGCCGTCGGGGAGTTCGGCTGCGGTGGTTTCGTTGGGGGCGACGGAGGGGTGGGTGTCGCTGTCGGTCCAGCCGATGCGCCAGGTGGTGCCGTGGTCGTCGCTGAGGAGGGTGTGGGCGCCGTTGTAGCGGGGTTCGGTGCCGTCGTGGGTGGGGTCGGTGGGTGGGGTGGAGTGGTTGGCGGGGACGACGAGGCGTCCGGCGTGGGGGCCGTGGCGGAGGTGGAGTGCGTGCCCCGGGCCGGTGGCGTACCAGCGCCAGGTGGGGTTTTTGGCCTGGTCGGTGAGGTCGCGGGGCGGGCTCCAGGTGGTGCCGTCGTCGTCGCTGTGCTGGAGGTGGATGCGGCGGCCGTCGGCGGCGCTGATGTGGCCGCGGCGGATGCGTTCTTCGGTGGCGTGGGCGGCGTTGTGGACCTGGAGGAGGAGGATGCGGCCGGTGGGCAGGATGAGGGGTGCGGGGTTGCCTGCGGTGCCGGTGCCGTTGCGGGCGACGACGTGGAGGGGGCTCCAGGTGCGGCCGCCGTCGGTGGAGCGTTTGAGGACGATGTCGATGTCGCCGGAGTCGGCGGCGGATGCGGTGCGGCCTTCGGCGAAGGCGAGCAGGGTGCCGGAGCGGGTGCGGACGGCGGCGGGGATGCGGAAGGCGGTGTATCCGTTGCCCCCTGCGCGGTAGGGCACTGACGTCTCGTATGCCACGGGGCTCCCCCATCGGCCGGACGTAGGACGTCCTTCGTCCTGTGCGGTGACCATAGGGAGGGCTCAACTGACCGTCAAGGCACCGGACATGTCCCGGTTTCGTGTCGCCCGGGTCGGCGACGGCCGGGCCGATCAGGAGTGAACTCCCGGTGAACGGAGGCCATCCGGCCCGCCGGGTGGGGGTGGCGGGCCGTCCGGCGGGAGGGGTGTCAGTCGGCGAGCCGGCGGCGGATGCCGTCGAAGTGGCGGTGCATGGCCTCGGTGGCGCGTTCGCCGTCGCCGGCTTCCAGGGCGGCGACGATTTCGGCGTGCTGACGGTAGGTCACCTGCGGGTCCTGGCGGTCGTCGGAGAGGTCTTCGCGGACCCGGCGCAGGGCTGCCCAGAAGGCGTCCAGGACTTCGCTGAGCAGGTGGTTGCCGAGTGAGCGGTAGAGGGCGAGGTGGAAGGCGCGGTCGGTGGCGCTGTCGACGCGGCCGTTGCCCGCCTCCTGTTCCATGCGTGCCACGAGTCCCTTGAGCGTGCCGAGGTCCTCGGGCGGCAGGTCGTGGGCGACGGTGGCGATCAGGCCGGATTCGAGGGCTTCGCGGACCTCCATCAGTTCGTAGAGGCTGGATTCGCCCTGGTGGTGGCGGACGGCCGCGCGGAAGGCGACGCCTTCGACAAACGGTTCGAGGGTGAGGGGGCCGACGTAGGTGCCGAAGCCGTGGCGGATTTCGACGATGCGCATGGCCTGGAGCGCCTTGAGGGCTTCGCGGACGGAGTTGCGGCTGACGTCGAGCAGGCCGACGAGTTCCGCTTCGGTGGGCAGCGGGTCGCCGGGGGTCAGCCTGCGCTGCAGGATGAGCTGCTTGATCTGCCCCTGGACGTCTTCGGACATCGTGCCTCGCGCCATGGTCTCCCTCTCCCGCGTCTGCTGTTGCGGCCGGCCTACCCGGCCCCCTCCGGTGCCACGACCCTTGACCGACCGCGTGTGCACGGGTCTATTGTGACCCAGACATAGGACATCCCATGTCCGACGTCCAACAAGTTGGCGGGCGTCCCGCTCGCACCGCATCACCGCTGGAGCCCCCATGGCACTGCCCGCACCGCTGCACGGCATCGTCCCGCCGGTCTGCACCCCTCTCGACCCGCAGGGCGAGGTCGACGCCGCGTCCCTGACCCGCCTGGTCAACCACCTCGTCGACGGCGGCGTGCACGGGCTGTTCGCGCTCGGCTCGACCAGCGAGGTCGCGTACCTCACGGACGCGCAGCGCGCCACCGCCCTGGAGACCGTCGTGCGGGCCGCCGACGGGCGGGTGCCGGTGCTGGCCGGCGTCATCGACACCACCACCCACCGGGTGACCGGGCACGCCAGGGCCGCGGCCGCTCTCGGCGCCGACGCCCTCGTCGCGACCGCGCCCTTCTACACCCGCACCCACCCGCGGGAGACCGCCGCGCACTTCCGCCGGATCCGCGCCGCCGTGGACCTGCCGCTGTTCGCCTACGACATCCCCGTCGCCGTGCACAGCAAGCTGTCCGCCGCCCTGGTGCGGGAGTTGGCCGAGGACGGCACGCTGGCGGGCCTGAAGGACAGCAGCGGCGACGAGGGCGGGCTGCGCCGGCTGCTCGTCGCGCTCGGTGGGCGCACCGGCCGGCGCTCAGGACCCGTCCCCGGCTTCTCGGTCCTCACCGGCTCCGAACTGACCGCGGACGCCGCCCTGCTGGCCGGTGCCGACGGCGTCGTCCCCGGCATCGGCAACGTCGACCCGGCGGCCTACGTACGGCTCTACGACGCCGCGCGGGCCGGCGACTGGAATGCCGCGGCCGCCGAACAGGAGCGGCTGGCCGCCCTGTTCGCCCTGGTCGACGTCGGCCCGGAGGCCGACATGGGCCGCAGCTCGTCGGCGCTCGGCGCGTTCAAGGCCGCGCTCCGGCTGCTCGGCGTCATCGTGCACGGCGCCACCGCCGCCCCGCAGCTCCCGCTGAGCGCGGAGTCCGTCGCCGAGGTCGGCCGGCTGCTCACCGCGGCCGGACTGCCGCCCGTCCGGTGACCGGCACCCCCGGGGCCGGTCGCGCGCCGGCCGTCGGCCTCGGCGGCACACCTCGTCGCCCCGCGAGGAATCCGTGGACCGCGCTCGACGGCGAGCGTCCGGCATTCTGGAGTCACCGTGCACCCTGCGAACAAGGCGTCCGGCCCGTGGTACCGGGAGGTGAGTCGCACCCGGTGGAAGGCGTTCTCCGCCGCCTGGATCGGCTACGTACTCGACGGCTTCGACTTCGTCCTGATCACGCTCGTACTGACCGAGATCAGCGAGGAGTTCGGCCTCAGCACGGTGCAGGCGGCCAGCCTGATCTCCGGCGCCTTCATCACCCGCTGGCTCGGCGGCGCGGCGCTCGGCGCGCTCGGTGACCGCTTCGGGCGCAAGCCGTCGATGGTGGCGAGCATCCTGCTCTACTCCGTCGGCACCTTCGCCTGCGGATTCGCCTGGGACTACACCAGCCTGTTCGTGGCCAGGCTGCTGATCGGCATGGGCATGGCCGGTGAGTACAGCGCCGGCGCGACCTACGTCCTGGAGAGCTGGCCCGCCCGGGTCCGCAACCGCGCCAGCGGCTTCCTCATCTCCGGATTCTCGATGGGCTCGGTGCTCGCCGCCGAGTGCTACAAGTGGGTCGAACCGGCGCTCGGCTGGCGCTGGATGTTCTACATCGGTCTCGCGCCGATCGTCGTCGCCCTGTGGGTACGGCGTTCGCTGCCGGAGACGGAGGAGTGGAGCGCGGCGGTCGCCGGGCGCGAGACCAAGCCCCATCCGTTCCGGCCGCTGTTCGCCACACCGGGGCGGGCCACCGCCAACGTCGTCGTCACGGCGGTGGCGACGGCGGCGCTCTTCGGGGTGTTCACACCGGTGGGTGCGGGCGCCGTGCCGCTGCTCGCGGTGGTCGGCGGCCTGGCCATCGCGGCGCTCGCCGTGCAGCTCGGCGGGCGCCGCGGCTGGGCCCTGTACCTGTCGCTGATCGCCACGGTCTTCGTGGCGTTCCTCTACACCTGGCCGATCCAGGCGCTGCTGCCGACGTACCTCAAGACGGAGCTGCACTACAGCCCGGGGCAGGTGACCGACGTCCTGTTCTTCGCGGGCTTCGGCACCATGGCCGGCTGCTGCCTGGCCGGTTTCACCGGGGACCTGATCGGCACGAAGAAGGCGTACGCCCTCACCCTGATCGCCTCGCTCGTGTTCGTCTTCCCGGTGTTCGCCGTCTCCGGCAACCTCCTGCTGCTCGGCGTGCTGCTGTTCGTCCTCCAGGCACTGAGCTTCGGCATCTCCGGGCTGCTGCCCCGCTACATCGGCGGGCACTTCCCGACGTCGAGCCGCGGCGCCGGGCTCGGCTTCACGTACAACGTCGGTGCGCTGGGCGGCGCGGTGGCGCCGGTGCTGGGCGCGCGCCTCGCGGAGGGCAGGTCGCTGGGCGGCGCGCTGGCCGCGCTGACCTTCGCCGGCACGATCCTGGTGGTGCTGCTGGTCGGCTTCGACGTCCCCGCCCGCCTCAACCGGCTGCTGAACCCGGACAGTCCGCGCGACCACCTGGCACAGGGGCCGCCCGCGGACGGTGCGGGCGCCAAGGCTCCCGGCAACTCCCGTGCGGGCGCGGGCAGTTCCTGACGGCCCGCATCCCCTTTCGGGTGACTTCGACGGTATCGGCCGCGCCCGCCCCGGCCCTGCGACAAGATGCCGGGCCATGGATGCCGTACGGGTCGCGCTGCTGCGTGAGGTCCTCGCCGGAACCGAATGGGTGCAGTCCACCCGCCGCTTCGCCGGAGCGCTGCGCGCCTCGGTCGCCCCGCACGGCGGCGGGCTGCTGCTGGTCGGCAGCGCCGGGTACGAGCCCTGGCACCTGGCCGCGCACCTCGACGACGAGGCCGCCTGGTCGGGGCTGCCCGAGCTGTCGCCGACGCTGGTGCGGCACCGCGTACCGCGCGGCGGACCGGCCCATCTGTCGGTGGGTCCGGGCCGGTTGGCGGCCGCCGGGCGCGGCGCGACGCTGCTGGTCGTCTCGCCGGGCCAGCCGGGCGCCGGGCTCCTTGAGCGGGTGCACGACGCCCGGCGCAACGGCGCGACGGTGCTGGCGCTCGACGGCGGCGACCGCGAGCTGCACGCCCTGGCCCACGATGCGCTGGCCGCCCCCGATCCGGTCGCCGCGCGGGCCGGTGACGACGCCGAGCCGCCCCATCCCCTCGATCTCGACACCGTGCAGCATCTGGTCAGCGCGGCGGCCGGCGAGAACAGCCTGCCGGCGCCGCGCAGGCACCGCCGCTTCCGTGACCGGCTGGCCCGGCTCGCCGATGAACTGACCGCACCGCCGCCCCCGCGGTGGTGAGCCCTGACCGGGCAGCGGGCGCGGCCGGGCCCCTGGAAGCAGGCGGTCCGGCCCTCGGCACGAGACGGCACGCCGCCACGCACTCCCCTCCCGCCCTTAATTCCTTTGCGCCGCCCCGCGCCCCCGCGCACGCTGATGCCCCGTGACCCACGACCCGCCCCCGCCGCCCGCGGCTCCCCGCCGCCGGCTCGCCGCCGTGCTGCCGGACCTGGCGCCCTGGCGCACCTCCCGCGACTTCCGGCTGATGTGGTGGGCCGGGGCGATCACGGTCTTCGGCAGCTTCCTGACGTTCGTCGCGGTGCCGCTCCAGGTCAAGGAGCTGACCGGTTCCGCCTTCGCGGTCGGCGCGCTGGGCGCCGTCGAGCTGGTGCCGCTGATCGTCTTCGGCCTCTACGGCGGCGCGCTCGCCGACGCCATGGACCGCCGCAGGCTGATCGTGTGGACCGAGGCCGCCCTGGGCCTGCTGTCGGTGCTCCTGCTGCTCAACAGCGTGCTGCCGCACCCGCTGCTGTGGCCGCTGTATGTCGCGGCCGCCGCCACCAGCGCGCTCACCGGGCTCCAGCGGCCTGCGCTGAACGCGATCGTGCCGCGGATCGTGCCGCACGACCAGCTCGCCGCCGCCGCGGCCCTGAACTCCCTGCGCTGGCAGATCGGCGCCATCGCCGGGCCCGCGCTGGCCGGCGGGCTGCTCGCGTACGCCGGGCTGCGCTGGGCGTACACCATCGACGCCGCGACGTACGCCGCTTCGGTGCTGCTGTCCGTGCGGATCGCGCCGTCGCCCGCCGCGCGCGACGCGGGCAAGCCGTCGCTGCGCGGCATCGCCGAGGGCGCGCGCTACGCCTGGAGCCGCAAGGAGCTGCTGGGCACCTACGCGATCGATCTCAGCGCGATGCTCTTCGCGTTCCCGCTGGCGATCTTCCCGTTCCTCGCCGACGAGTTGGACGCCCCGTGGTCCCTGGGCCTGATGTACGCGGCGCTGCCCGCGGGGTCCTGCCTGGTCAGCCTGACCAGCGGCTGGACATCGCGGGTCCGCAGGCAGGGCCGGGCCGTCGTGCTGGCGGCCGCCGCGTGGGGCCTTGCGATGGCCGCGGCGGGGCAGGCGGCGCACGTATGGCTGGTGCTGCTGTTCCTGACGCTGGCCGGGGCCTGCGACATGGTCAGCGGCATCTTCCGCTCGGCGATGTGGAACCAGACGATCCCCGACGAGCTGCGCGGCCGGCTGGCCGGCATCGAGCTGCTGTCGTACGCGGTCGGGCCGCAGTTGGGGCAGGTCAGGGTGGGCGGAATGGCGGCGCTGACCGGCGTGCGGACGTCGGTCTGGGCGGGCGGCGCGATGTGCTTCGCCGCCGTCGCGCTGCTGGCGCTGGCCCTGCCGAAGCTGCTGGCGTACGACGCGGCGACCGACGAGCACGCCCGCCGGCTACGGGAGCGCGCCACGGCACCGGATACCGCACCGGACGCGCCCGCGGATCCAGGGCCCCGGGAACCCGGCACCGGTCCCGCCCCTGCCTGAGCGGGGGGCGCGCCCCTGTATCCCCTGCCCTGGCTAGGAAATTCCCAGGGATTCGCACGCGGCCTTGAGGTCCTTGGTGCAGATCAGGTCGGCGCGCACGGCGCCGTCGCGGATCACGGTGTCCTGCAGGGTGTTCCGGGTGACGATCTTCGCGCTGAACAGCTTGGCGGGAATTCCGGAGGTGCTCTTTCCGGTGACGGTCGTCGGCGTCAGGGACGCGATGCTCTTTCCCTGGAGGAGATTGACGGCGATGTCGCCCGCGGTCTTGGCTTCCGGCCTGACCTCTTTGTAAACGGTGAAGGTCTGAGTGCCCTTCACCAGCCTTTGCAGAGCGGCGAGTTCGGCATCCTGGCCGCCGAGCGGAACGTTCCTGACGCCGGCCGACTTCAGTGCGTCGGCGATAGCGCCGGCCATTCCGTCGTTCGCCGAGTAGACCGCGTCGAAACCGGCCGGGCCGAGGTTCTTGATGGCCTCGGTCATTTTCTCGCCGGCCTTGTCGGCCGACCAGTCCGCGATGTCCTTCTCGTAGACGATCTTGTGGACCTTGTGGTCCAGCACGTCGTGCGCGCCCTTCTTGAACTCCGGGGAGTTGGGGTCGGCGGGCGAGCCGTTCAGCATCACGACGTCGGCGGTGGCGGCGCGGGATCCGAGTGCGGCCACGAGGCCCTCACCCTGAAGCCGGCCGATCTTCTCGTTGTCGTAGGAGACGTACGCGGCGGCCTTGCCCTCGGTGAGCCGGTCGTAGGAGACGACCTTGACGCCCTGCTTCGCCGCCGCGTCCACCCAGCTCCCGGCGGCCTGCGCGTCGACCGGGTCCAGGATGATGACCTTGACGCCCTTTTTCACCAGCGCGTCGAACTGCTGCCGCTGGGCGTCCACGCTCGACTTGGCGTTGTGGTAGTCCAATCGGCATTCGAGGCAGCGGGACGCGATCTTCGACGAAATGATGCGGCGGTCGAAATCCTCGTAGCGCGACGCCTTGTTCTCCGGCAGGAGCAGACCTATGGACTTCTCGCCCGCCGCCGGTTCCTGGTGATCATTTCCGCAGGCGGCCAGGGGAACCGCGAGGGAAAGCGCCATCGCGGTGGTGAGGATGCGACGTAGCGGTGCGTTCATTTCGGTTTTCTCCCCCATGGGCCGCCGGAACGGCTGAAGTGAACGTCACCGCCACCCGCATCGTCAAGAATCGAAACGATAACGAGACACACCGGCGATTTACATTGACGCTACAAATAAACGAGCCGGTCCGGCCGTTCCACGGGGGCGTTCCCGACGCCGCCACGCGTTCCGCATGCCGCTACGGAGCACCCCGCTCACCGTCGCGCCCCGCGCCGTCCTCGCCGCTCTTGTCCTGCTCGTGCCAGCGCGGGTCGGTCTCCCACTCCAGATTCCGCTCGCGGGCCGTTTCCATCGCGTGCGCGGCCGCCTCGCGGCTGTCATAGGGGCCGAAGCGGTCGGCGGCCCGGCATTCGGGGCCCTCTTCGACCTTCTGGTGCCGCAGGCAGTAGAACCATTCGCCGGGCTTGCCTTCCGTACGCCTCTTGAACAGCGCCATTGCCGCCTCCTGTGGTCCGTTCTGTGCCGCCAATCCTGCCCGATGGCCCGCGGATACACTCGCTGGCATGTCTGGCCAGTCGCTTCTCGTCCCGGGGGACATCTCCCCCACCCGCCCCGTCCCCGCCTCGATCCCGCGCCCCGAGTACGTCGGCAAGGCCGCGCCCACGCCCTATACGGGGCCCGAGGTGCAGGACGCCGACACCATCGAGCGGATGCGGATCGCCGGCAAGATCGCCGCGCAGGCGATGGAGGAGGCCGCCAAGCTCATCGCGCCTGGTGTGACCACGGATGAACTGGACCGGGTCGCCCACGAGTTCATGTGCGATCACGGCGCCTATCCCTCCACGCTCGGCTACCGCGGCTTCCCCAAGTCGCTGTGTTCCTCGCTCAACGAGGTCATCTGCCACGGCATCCCCGATTCGACCGTCCTCAAGGACGGCGACATCGTGAACCTCGACGTGACCGCGTACCTCCACGGCGTGCACGGCGACAACAACGCCACGTACCTGTGCGGCGACGTCGACGAGGAGTCCACGCTGCTCGTCGAGCGGACCCGGGAGGCGCTCCACCGCGCGATCAAGGCCGTCAAGCCGGGCCGCCAGATCAACATCATCGGCCGGGTCATCGAGTCGTACGCCAAGCGGTTCGGCTACGGCGTGGTCCGTGACTTCACCGGCCACGGCGTGAACTCGTCCTTCCACTCCGGTCTGATCGTCCCGCACTACGACAGCCCGCACCACACGACCGACATCAAGCCCGGCATGACCTTCACGATCGAGCCGATGCTGACGCTGGGCTCCTACGAGTACGACATGTGGGACGACGGCTGGACGGTCGTGACCAAGGACCGCAAGCGCACGGCGCAGTTCGAGCACACCCTGGTCGTCACGGAGACGGGCGCGGAAATCCTCACGCTTCCCTGACGGCGGCCCGGGGTAAAGTTTTACCGACAGGGCGTCGGGAACAGGCTGACTTAGGTAAACCTAAGTAGTTGGGTGAGCCTACCTCGACCTGTTCCTTTCCGCTCCCCTCGGTCCCCGGAGGCCAGCCGTGGAAGCACCCAGCTCGACCCCGCCCACCCCCTTCTCCGCGCTCATCCGCGCCGCGACGCACGAGCTGCACACCGAGGCCCAGAGCCCCCCGTTCATGAACGGCCTCCTGGCCGGCCGGCTCGGCGTACCCGCCTACCGCCGCTACACCGAGCAGCTGTGGTTCGTCTACCGCGCGCTGGAGGACACCCCCCGGACGCTCGCCCAGGACCCGGTCGCAGGGCCCTTCATCCGTCCCGAACTGGCCCGCACCGCCGAGCTGGAGCGCGACCTCGCCCACCTGGGCGGCCCGTCCTGGTCCGAAGATCTGGAGCCGCTGCCGGCCACCGCCGCGTACGCCGCCCGCATACGGCAGTGCGCACGCGACTGGCCCGCGGGCTACGTCGCCCACCACTACACCCGCTACCTCGGCGACCTCTCCGGCGGCCAGATCATCCGCGGCACCGCGGAGAAGACCTGGGGCTTCGACCGCAAGGGCGACGGCGTGCGGTTCTACGTCTTCGAGGACATCGCCAATCCCGCCGCGTTCAAGCGCGAGTACCGCGAGCTGCTGGACGCCCTGCCGGTCGACGACCTGGAGAAGCAGCGGGTGATCGACGAGTGCAAGCGCGCGTTCACCCTCAACAGCGCGGTCTTCCAGGAGCTGGGCACGCAGTTCCCGCTGAGCGCGTAGCGGCGGCGGGAGCCGGGCGGGCACGGACCGGCAGGCCGTACGGAACCCCGCGGGCCCGCCCTACGGCGCCTCGGCGCGTACCCGCCCGCCGACCGCGACGCTGCCGTCCGGGTAGCACCGGGTGAGGATCTGCGACGCGGCCCCCTGGCGGACGTCCAGCGGGCGGCCGAGCCGATGGGTCAGCAGTATCGCGGCCGCGCCCGTCGCCTCGTCCTCCGCGGTGCCGCCCGCGCGGCGCGGGAAGCCCCGCGCCCGCACGATCCCCGCGGCCTCGTCCTGCCAGGCCCAGGCGTACAGCCAGCCCTCGCCCGGCGGCGGCGCGGGCAGCGCGTCGACCTCGGCGGCCGACGCGTACCGCTCGGTCCTGCGCCCCGTCACCCACTCCGGGCGGCCGCGCACCCAGACCGTCTCCGCCTCGGCCGCCTCGCCCTCATCCGCCGTCCCCTCGTAGAAGACGGCCACTTCGCCGGCCGGCGGGCGCAGGGTCAGGGGCGGGCGGCCGAGGGCGCGCAGCAGCCAGGCGAGGCCGACGAGCGGGTGCCCGGCGAACGGGAGGCGGACGCTCGGGGTGTGGATGTCGACGGTGCCGCGCTCGGCGTCGTCGAGGAACACCGTTTCACTGAAGCCGAGTTCGGCGGCGAGTGCGGCCCGCGTCGCCGGGTCGGGGAGGGCGGCGCCGTCCCGTACGACACCCAGCGCGTTGCCTCCGGACCCGTCGGGGCCGCAGAACACTCGGAGCACTTCATAGGCGGTCATCCGGCCATTGTGCGCAGCGCACCGCCGGGACGACGCACGCCACCGCCCTCACCCACCCCCAACGATGATGTGACGCAGGTCACATGATGCGGTGTCATACGGCGCGGGGGCCCCGGCCGTGTGCAGGGGGAAGGGCTCGCAACGGGCCCTGATCCACGGGGAAAGGAACCACCCAATGCGTAACAGGCGAATCATCACCGGCGCCTTCGCCGCCGTCGCCCTGGCGGTCGCCGGTCTCGGCACGACCCAGGCCGGCGCCGCTTCGGCCGCTCCGGTCGCCGCGAGCGCTCCGGCCGCCGTCCACGTGCAGAAGCAGCAGAAGCCGATGGACGGTCCTCCCGGAACGGTGTGGACCGGCAAGAAGTTCTGGACGCTCAGCGGCTGCCAGGCGGCCGGCACCGACCTGGTCAGCTCCGGCAAGTGGGCCGACCCGTTCTGCGACGGCGGGGGCCTGCAGTACGACCTCTGGGCGCGCCCGCTGTAAACCGCGGCCGAGCCGCCCGGGGGTGACGGCCCTCGCGCAGCGGCCCTGAAACAGGCGCTCTCCCCCGCGCGTGATCCGCGGCCGTGCGGGGCGGGCGCTGCCACCGAACATCCCGACCGGTGGAGCCGGACGGTCGCCCGAGGGCGGCCGGGCTCCACCGGTTTCTTCCGTGTGCGGGGCGTGCGGACGGCCGCCGGCGGGCGCACCCCGCGCCGGAGGGGGCGCCTGAACCGCCGGTTCCGCTGGTCATGCCCCTCGCTCCGGCATGACCCTTACCTTGACCTGCCCATGACCCGCCCGTGACCTGTCGCGCGCCGATCCGTGACCGGGCCGTAGCCCGTGAGAGCCGAATCACGGGGAATCAGGGGCAGCATGAAGTAAGGCTCGGATAACTTAGGGCTGCCTTAGTGCCGGTGCCTCCCCTGATGCCCGGTTGTCCCCGTAACGTCCCGCACTCCTCTGGAGACCCGCATGCGAGCCCTCCGCCCCTCCGTCGTCACCGCAGCCGCCGTGGCCGCGGCCCTGACCGTCGTCTCCGGATGTGCCGCGAAGAGCGACGGCAAGGGCGGCGGCAAGGGCGTGATCGACGTGACGGCGAGCGACTCGGCGTGCGAGCTGTCCGCGAAGGAATTCCCGGCCGGGCACGTCCGGTTCGCGGTGCGGAACACCGGCTCCCAGGTCACCGAGATGTACGTGTACGCGCCCGGCGACCGGATCGTCACCGAGCGGGAGAACATCGGCCCCGGCACCAGGGCCGAGATCACCGCCGAGATCAAGCCGGGGCACTACGAGGTCGCCTGCAAGCCCGGCATGAAGGGCAGCGGCATCCGGCAGAAGGTCACGGCGAGCGGCAAGGGCGCGGACGCCGAGCGCGATCCCCGGCTGGACGCCGCGGTCGCCGCCTACCGCACGTACGTCCAGCAGCAGGCCGACCTGACCCTGCCGGCCGCGCAGAAGTTCGCCGACGCGGTCCGGGCCGGCGACGTCGACGCGGCGAAGAAGACCTACGCGCTCTCCCGCGTCGGCTGGGAGCGCACCGAGCCCGTGGCCGAGTCCTTCGGCGACATCGATCCGAAGGTCGACGTGCGGGAGGACGGCCTGGAGGACGGCCAGAAGTGGACCGGCTGGCACAGGCTGGAGAAGTCCCTGTGGCAGCAGCAGAAGATCTCCGGGGACGACAAGAAGCTGGCCGGCCGGCTGATCACCGACCTCAAGGACTGGCAGAAGCGGGTCGGCACCGCCGACATCACGCCCACCAGCATGGCCAACGGCGCCAAGGAACTCCTCGACGAGGTGGCCACCGGCAAGGTCACCGGCGAGGAGGAGCGCTACAGCCACACCGACCTGCTCGACTTCCAGGCCAACGTCGAGGGCGCGCAGAAGGCGTACGAGCTGCTGAAGCCGGTCGCCGCCAAGAACGACCCGGAGCTGGCCCGGGAGCTGGACAAGCAGTTCGCGTCGATCAAGGCCCGCCTGGACAAGCACCGCGACAGCGGCTCGGACGACGGCTTCGCCCCGTACGACACCGTCGGCAAGGGTGAGCGCAAGGTCCTCTCGGACGGCGTGAACGCGCTCGCCGAGCCGCTGTCGAAGCTGGCGGCCGCCGTGGCCACCGCCAAGTGACGGGCGGCACGGGCGACATGGCGGACATGGCAGACAGGACGGGCAGGGCGGACAAGGAGAGCGACATGGCGGACGGGGCGGAGCAGGGTGGCGCGGGCCGGGACGGCCAGGCGCCGGATACGGGCGGCGAAAGCGCCAACGGCCGGGCCCCGTCCCGCCGTTCGCTGCTCGGCTGGGGCGGCGCCGGCCTCGCGCTCGGCGCGGTCGCGGCCGGCGGCACCGCGGCGGCGCTCCGCACCGGCGGCGATGCCGGGCCCGCCGCCGCGGACGCCACCGCCGGCGCGGCCGTCCCCTTCCACGGCACGCACCAGGCCGGCATCGCCACCGCCGTCCAGGACCGGCTGCACTTCGCCGCCTTCGACGTCACCACCGACGACCGCGACGCACTGATCGCCCTGCTCAAGGAGTGGACACGGGCCGCGGCCAGGATGACGGCGGGTGACGCGGTCGGCGACGGCGCGGTCGGCCAGCTCGTCGAGGCGCCGCCGGACGACACCGGCGAGGCGCTCGGCCTGCCGCCGTCCCGCCTGACACTGACCTTCGGCATCGGCCCGACGCTGTTCGAGAAGGACGGCAAGGACCGGTTCGGCATCAGGTCACGGCGCCCGGACGCGCTGACCGACCTGCCGAAGTTCCCCGGCGACAACCTCGACGCGGCGCGCAGCGGCGGCGATCTGTGCGTGCAGGCGTGCGCGGACGATCCGCAGGTGGCGGTGCACGCGATCCGCAACCTGGCCAGGATCGGCTTCGGCAAGGTCGCCATCCGCTGGTCCCAGCTCGGCTTCGGCAAGACCTCGTCGACCACACCGGACGCGCAGACCCCGCGCAACATGTTCGGCTTCAAGGACGGCACCGACAACGTCTCGGGCGCCGACCCGAAGGCGCTGGACGCGCACGTCTGGGTGTCCGGGTCCGACGCGAAGGGCAGCGCCTCCTGGATGGCCGGCGGCTCGTACCTCGTCGCGCGGCGGATCCGGATGCACATCGAGACCTGGGACCGCACCTCGCTCAAGGAGCAGCAGGACGTCTTCGGCCGGGACAAGGGCGAGGGCGCGCCGGCCGGCAAAAAGAACGAGCGGGACACCCCGCACCTGCCGTCGATGCTGCCCACCGCGCACGTACGGCTGGCGCATCCGGACAGCAACGGCGGGGTGCGGATCCTGCGCCGCGGCTACTCCTTCACGGACGGCACGGACGGCCTGGGGCGGCTGGACGCGGGGCTGTTCTTCCTCGCCTACCAGCGGGACGTCCGGCACGGGTTCGTGCCGCTCCAGCGGAAGCTGGCGCGGCACGACGCGCTCAACGAGTACATCCAGCACGTGGGTTCCGCGGTCTTCGCGGTGCCGCCCGGTGTGCGGGGAGCCGCCGACTGGTGGGGCAGGGAACTGTTCACCGCGTCCGCCTGACCACGTCAACTCCGTGACGGATCCGTCCGTCACACCATGAAGGAAGAGAAGGGACCGACGTGTTCGGCAACTACCTGATCGGGCTGCGCGAGGGCCTGGAAGCCAGCCTCGTCGTCTGCATCCTCATCGCCTATCTCGTCAAGACCGGCCGGCGGGAGGCGCTGCGCCCGGTGTGGCTGGGCATCGGACTGGCGGTGGTGCTGTCGTTCGCGTTCGGTGCCGCGCTGCAGTTCGGCTCGCAGACGCTGACGTTCCAGGCGCAGGAGGCGCTCGGCGGCTCGCTGTCGGTCGTCGCGGTGTGCCTGGTGACGTGGATGGTCTTCTGGATGCGGCGTACCGCGCGGCATCTGAAGAAGGAGCTGCACGGCAAGCTGGACGCCGCCCTGGCGATGGGCACGACGGCGCTGGTGATCACCGCGTTCCTGTCGGTGGGCCGCGAGGGCCTGGAGACGGCGCTGTTCGTGTGGACCGCGGCGCAGTCGGCGCAGGACGGTGTGCGGCCGCTGATCGGCGCGCTGCTGGGCCTGTTGACGTCGGTGGTGCTGGGCTGGCTGTTCTACCGCGGCGCGGTGCGGATCAATCTGGCGAAGTTCTTCACCTGGACCGGCGGGATGCTGGTGGTGGTCGCCGCCGGTGTCCTCGCGTACGGCTTCCACGACCTTCAGGAGGCGGGCCTGCTGCCGGGGCTGAACAGCCAGGCGTTCGACATCAGCGCGCAGATTCCGGCGGACAGCTGGTACGGGACGCTGCTCAAGGGCATCTTCAACTTCCAGCCGGATCCGACGGTCCTTCAGGTCACGGTGTGGCTGCTGTATCTGGTCCCCACGCTCGCGCTGTTCCTCGCCCCCGGTAGGGTGGCGCCGAATCGTGCCACCCCGGCGGCCTCCGTGCCCGCCCCGGTCGCCCCGAAGGAGCCCGAGCCCCATGACACGCAGGTCGCCGTTCCGGGTGCCCGCCACACTGACGTCGGCAGCGGCGGCGATGGTGATACTGAGCGGCTGCATGACGGTGCACGGCGAGCGGGAGATCGTCCCGGCGGTGTCGGAGACTGAGGCCGCCAAGGCGCTCCAGCGCTTCACCGACGGCTTCAACAAGGCCAACCGCACCCTCGATGCGAAGGCCAACGCCTCCTACGAGTCGGGGGCGTTGCTCAGCATCGACGAGGCGGGCATCAAGGCCGCCCACGCCGTCCGCCCGCAGGGCAACCCCACCTTTCCCGCGCTGACGCTCAAGGACGCGCACTTCACGGTGCCCACGCAGGCGGGCTGGCCGAAGTCGTTCCTGGCCGACGCGGTCAGCAACCGCAAGGACCGCGGCGGCAACTACACCCGCTGGTTCGTGGTGTTCAGCCGGGACGCCGTCGATGCGCCGTGGCGGGCGGTGTACCTGTCGACGCTCCCGGGCAACAAGGTGCCGGAGCTGGCGCGGGACGCCGACGGCTACGCCGAGGCGGTGCCCGCGGGGGACGGTGCGTCCGGTCTGACGGTGGATCCGGGCAAGCTCAGCCGGAGTTACGCGAACTACCTCAAGACCGGCGAGGGCGACCTGTTCGCCTCCGGACCCAGCACCGACCTGCGGCGCCGCGACCGGGCCGCCAAGTCCCATGCGCTCGGCGCCCGGATCCAGTGGGAGGACCAGCCCGCGGACTTCCCGCCGGTGGCGCTGCGGACGAAGGACGGCGGGGCGCTGGTGTTCTTCGCGGCCTACTACCACCAGCAGAAGACGGTGTTCGAGGGCTCGCCGATGTCGGTGTCGCTTGCGGTCCAGGGCGTCATGGCCAAGCCCGTGAAGCAGGCGAGCAAAATCACCCTGACGTATCTGACGGGGCAGGCGGTCAAGGTCCCGGCGAAGGGCTCGTCCGGCAAGGTCGAGGTGCTCAACCTCATCGAGGCGCGGACGTCGGCGCGGGTGCCGTAGGCGGCAGTCGCACGGGCCCGCCGGTGTCCGGCGGGCCGGGGTTCAGCGGCCGATCGGCCAGGCCGCCGTCTCGTGGTCGGGGGTGCGGTCGATGAACTCGGCGCAGGCGTCGGTCAGGGATTCCAGCAGCGTCAGCGGGTCGGGCAGCGGCAGCTCGGGCCCGCGCAGCCAGCTCACGTCCGGCTGGTCACCGGGCAGTCGCGAGGGCGGCAGCAGGACGTAGCTGCCGCGGCAGTGCCAGCGCAGTCCGGGGTGCTCGTCCAGGGTCTCGGGGTGGCAGTCCAGCTCGCAGGGCCACCACTCGTCCTCGTCGTCCGGGGTGCCGCGGGTGGCGGTGAAGAAGAGCATCCGGCCGTCGCCGAAGCCGGCGCCGCTGAGGGTGACGGGGCCGACGTCGACGCCGGCCGCGTCCAGCCGGCCGAGTGCGCTGCGGCCCGCTTCGACGGGGACGTCCAGCACGTCGTGGGCGATGCCGGTGGCGGTGATGAAGTTGGCCTCGGTGAGGGTGCGGACCCAGGCGGCGACCTTGTCGCGGTCGGTGCTGGCGACGGTCTGCCAGCCGAAGGAGACGGGATGGCGTCCGGGGGTGGGACAACCGATGCGTTCACAGGAACAGCCGTAGCCGGACGGGTGCGCGGCGGGGGCGACCGGGAATCCCGCGTCGGCCGCCGCCAGCAGCAGGTCCTCGCGGCCGCGGGCGGCCGCCGATCCCGTGTCCGTATCCTCGCCGTCCGATCCGCTCTTCGGCCGGCGCAGCCACTGGGAGAACCTGCTCTTGCGTTCCATCTATCCCCTCACTTCGAGCGGTGGTCTGGGATCAATGCTGCCACCATCCTGCGCTCCGGGTGACCGGTGTCGGGATCCGGGGTGGGAGAACACCCGGCGATTACGGTCGATTCCCGTTCATCACCGACAGGGCCGGCCGGGCCGCGCCGCCGCCCGCCGGCCCGGTCATTCCGGTGGCCGCACCGCGCGCATCACCAGGTCGACCAGGGTGTCGGTGTAGGCGTGGGTCAGTTCGCCTGTGCGCATCAGCCAGCGCTGTGAGAAGGGACTCAGGAGCAGCTCGGCGGCGATCCGCGGGTCGGCGTCCGGGTCCATCTGACCGGCCTCCTGGGCCGCCCGCAGCCGGTTGACGTAGACGGCGATGCCGGGTTCGAGGAGCCGGGAGACGTAGGTGCGGGACAGTTCCTCATCGCCCGCGCCGGCCGCCGCGAGGGCGCGGTAGGGGGCCTGGAAGGCGGGGTCGTTGAATTCGTCGGCGGTCGCCCGCAGGACGTGCTTGAGGTCCGCCTCCAGGTCGCCGGTGTCCGGCAGGCCGGCGCCGTAGTCGTCGACGCCGTCGGTGAACGCGTCCAGCAGGACGGCTGCCTTCGACGGCCACCAGCGGTAGATGGTCTGTTTGCCGACCCCGGCGCGGGCGGCGATGCCCTCGACGGTGAGCCGGGTGTAGCCGACCTCGCCGACCAGGGCGAGGGCCGCGTCGAAGATCGCCCGGCGGGAGCGTTCGCTGCGGCGGGAAGCGTCGGGTGCCGTCTTGGGGGCCATGGTCCGATCCTAGCGACGCATGAGGCGAGACGTATCGTCTTCATGGGGGCCCCGGACGGGGCGGCCGACGCCCGCTCAGGACCAGGCGTCGCCCCAGGACGCGTCCCGGGCCGCGCGGTAGCCGTCGCCCTGCCGCTTGGTGACGGTGGTGCGGCGCAGCCCCTCGTCCGCCGTGCACAGGTCCAACAGCACCTGCCCCTTGCGGAGTTGGGGCTTGCGGACGATGCGGGAAGGCGCGGCGGACGCGGGCAGCCGGGTCGCCGCGACATAGCTGAACTTCTCGTCCTCGTACGGCAGCGTGCCGCCCTTCACCTGGCGGTGGAGGGAGGAGCGGCTCACCCGGGCCGAGAAGTGGCACCAGTCCTCGCCCGGGACGATCGGGCAGCGCTCGCCGTGCGGGCAGGGCGCGACGATCCGCAGCCCGGCCGCGGCCAGCTGCTCGCGGGCCTCACGGATGCGGAGGTACCCGGCCGGCGTGCCCGGTTCGATCAGGACGACGGCCGGGGCGGCGCTCGCCGCGGCCACCACCGAACGGCGGACCTCCGGGCGCAGCTCGCCCAGCACGTAGGAGACGGTCACCAGGTCCGTACCTGCCGGGACGGTGAGCTCTTCGCCGATCACCTGCCGGCGCCACTCGGTGTCCGGCAGCGTCCCCGCCGCCAGCTCGCGGCCCAGGTCGAGGGCGGGCTGCGCCCAGTCCAGGACGGTGCTGCGGTGGCCCTGCCAGGTGGCGGCCGCGGCCCAGGTCGCGGCGCCGGTGCCGCCGCCGATGTCCACATGGGTGGCGGGCGACCAGTCCGGCAGCCGGCCGGCGAAGGCGGTCAGCGCGGCGCGCACCGCCTCGAACGTCGCGGGCATCCGGTAGGCGGCGTACGCGGCGACGTCCGCGCGGTCCCTGAGTACCGGGGCGTCGGTGGGGGTGGTGCCGCGGTAGTGGGTGATCAGCCGTGCGGTGGCCCGCGCGGCCTGCTTGGGCGGCAGGCCGTCGAGCAGGCCGGCCAGGGCGGCGCGCAGTTCCTCGTGCATTCGGCCAAGTTTACGGCCCGCGCGGGCACCCCTGGCCCGCGCCGCCGGGCCCGCCCCTGCTCAGGCCCCCGCCTCAGCGCCGTCGCGACGCCGCGCGGGCCAGGCAGGTCGCGGCCGCCGCCCGTGGTGCGCTGCCGCCGTCGCGGCGCCGCGGGGGGACGGTGTTGGCGAGCAGCACGAGGAACGTGTCGGTGACACGGTCCAGGACCAGGCTGGTGCCGGTGAAGCCGGTGTGGCCCGCGGCGCCGCGGCCGGCCAGCTCGCCCATGAAGTACGGCTGGTCGACGGCGAAGCCGAGGCCCGGCGGCTCCAGCAGGGCCGCGACCGTGGCGGGCCGCAGGATCCGCGCGGCGCCGTACGCGCCGCCGTTGAGCAGCGTCCGGCACAGCACCGCCAGGTCCTGGGCGGTCGAGAAGAGCCCCGCGTGTCCTGCCACTCCGCCCAGCGCCCAGGCGTTCTCGTCGTGCACCTCGCCGCGCACCATGCCGCGGTCCGCCTTCGCCCACGGCCGCCGCTGGTCCTCGGTCGCCGCCACCCCCTGCGGCGCCAGCGGCCCGAAGGACGTGCTGCGCATACCCAGCGGCCCGGTGATGCCCTCGCGCACCAGGACGTCGAGGCGCTGCCCTGTGCACTGTTCGAGGAGCAGCTGGAGGGCGATCAGGTTGAGGTCGGAGTAGCGGTGGCCGCTGCCGGGGCGGCCGTCGGGCGCGGCGGCCTGGTCCCACAGCAGCTCCAGCTGGGCGGCCCGCCCGCGCCGTTCGTACAGCGGCAGTTCGGGGCGGAGTCCGGAGGTGTGGGTGAGCAGCTGCCGGACGGTGATGCCGGGCGCGAAGGCGGGCAGCCGGCTGCGTACCTCCTCGTCGAGTGCCAGCCGGCCGCACTCGGCCTGCTGGAGGGTGGCGAGTGCGGTGAAGAGCTTGGTGAGCGAGGCGAGGTCGAAGACGGTGCCGACCCGCATCCGCTCCCACAGGTCACGGGGCAGGTCCACGCCACGGTCCGCCACGGGGTCGTACGCGCGGTAGCGGACCGCCCAGCCCGCCGCGGCCTCCGCGGCGACGACCGGGCCGCGCCCGGCGATGACGACGGCGCCCGCGCACCACGCGGGGCGCCCGTCGGGCAGTGCCCGTACGCCACTGACCAGCCGGTCCGTCCACACGGCCGCGAGCTGCGCCTCGGCCGG
This sequence comes from Streptomyces pinistramenti, assembly GCF_020564935.1. GTDB lineage: Bacteria > Actinomycetota > Actinomycetes > Streptomycetales > Streptomycetaceae > Streptomyces > Streptomyces pinistramenti. The sequence goes on along the minus strand of NZ_JAJCXB010000006.1, from coordinate 155,713 downwards.
CGTGCCGGGTCTGAGTATCGGTGCGTTCAGAGCGCGGTCCTCTCCCCTGCGGTGCCCCCGTCGGTCACCTCCCTACGCTGCCACGGACGGCACATTCCCAGGAAGCTCACGAGCGCCAATACGGCGCATCCGAGCTGGACGACGGCCATCGGCACGGCGGTGCGCTCGCCCGCGATGCCCACCAGCGGGGAGGCGACCGAGCCGAGCAGGAAGGTCGAGGTGCCCAGCAGCGCGGAGGCGGATCCGGCCGCGTGCGGGGTGCGCAGCAGGGCCAGGGTGTTGGTGCTGGGCATGACCAGGCCCATGGCGGACATCAGCACGAAGAGTCCGGCGGCCATCGGCCACAGCCCGACGGTGCCGAAGACTCCGGATGACATCAGCAGCAGCGCGGCCCCGGCGACGGCGACCAGCGACAGGCCCACCCCCAGCACGCGGTTCAGGCTGACCCGGCCGACCAGCACCTTGCCGTTGAGCTGGCCGACCAGGACCAGGCCCACGGAGTTGACGCCGAACAGCAGGCTGAAGGTCTGCGGGGACGCGCCGTAGATCTCCTGGATGACGAACGGCGAGGCGGAGATGTACGCGAAGAGGGCGGCGAAGGCGAAGGCGCCGACCATGAGGTAGCCGGAGAACGCCCGGTCGGCGAGGAGGTCGCGCATGGTGCGCAGGGTCTGGCCCAGGCCGCCGGAATGGCGCCGCTCGGGCGGCAGCGTCTCGTGGAGCGTGCGCCAGACGACGGTGGTCAGCACCACGCCGACGACGGTCAGCACGGCGAAGACCCCGCGCCAGTCGGTGACTTGGAGGATCTGGCCGCCGATCAGCGGGGCGACGACCGGCGCCACCCCGGAGATCAGCATCAGCGTGGAGAAGAACCTGGCCATCGCCACGCCGTCGTACAGGTCACGGACCACCGCCCGCGCGATGACGATGCCGGCCGCGCCCGCCAGGCCCTGGAGCAGGCGGAAGGCGATGAGGATCTCGACGTTGGTGGCGATGGCGCACAGGGCGGTGGCCAGCACGTAGATCACCATGCCGGCGAGCAGCGGGCGGCGGCGGCCCCACTTGTCGCTCATCGGGCCGACGATCATCTGGCCGAGCGCCATGCCCGCGAGGCAGGTGGTGAGGGTGAGCTGGACGGTGGCGGCCGGGCTGTGCAGCGCGGTGGTGACCTCCGGCAGGGCCGGCAGGTACATGTCCATGGAGAGCGGCGGGACCGCTGTGAGGCCGCCGAGTACGAGGGTGACGAGGAGTCCGGTGCGGCGGGACGCGGACGGTGCTGCCACCGCGCCCCGCTCGGCTATGGGGGGAATGTCCTGGTTCTCGGCCGTGCCGGTGCCGGCGTCCGTCATGAGCGTCTCCGTCTTGTGTTGAGGGCCGCACCATGGTGTCACGCACCCCCGGGAACACCGGCCGCTCCGCCCTGGGCCGTTGGACCTACGCCCCGGCCGGCCGAACGCCGGGTCGCTGCATCCGTCGCCGCCGGCCCGGCCCGTACGGGCTCCCCCGTAGGATCCGGTACATGGCTGAACTGATGGTGCGCGACGGCACGTGGACCTTCGACGGCGATGCGGTACGGATGGTGCCGGGGCGCGAGCGCGGGGTGCACCAGCTCCGGCAGGATCTCGGCGAGTACACCGTTCCGCTGACGGCCCTGGCCGGCATCGCCTACGAACCGGCCCGCAAGGGCGGCCGGCTGCGGCTGCGGCTCCGGGACGGCGCCGATCCGCTGCTCCAGGTGACCGGCGGCGGGCTGCCGGCCGACGCGAACCCGTACCAGCTGACGGTCGACGCGGGCAGGACCGACGTCGCGGAGTACTTCGTCCACGAGGTGCGGCAGGCACTGACCCTCGAACAGGTCCCGGAAGGGCCCGCCGACCACTACCTGCTGCCCGGCCCCGCCGTGCCCCTGTCGGCGGCCGGTGTGGACGGCCTCGCCACCTTCGACGGCGAGCGGGTACGCGTCGAATGGCGCTGGAACACCAGCGAGAACAAGAAGCACGCGGGCCCCAGGGACTTCGCCCTGGCCGACCTGGAGGCGGTGGAGTGGCGCGCCGCCGTCGGCCTGGAGTCCGGCTTCCTGCGCTTCCGCCCGCGCGGCACGACCCCGCACATCAAGCCCGAGCAGGACCCCAACGCCATCGAGCTGTGGGGCTTCAAGAAGGAGAGCGGGCGAACGGCCCTGCTGGCGGCGGCGGTTGCGGCCCGGCTCCCCCACCCGTCGGCGGGCCCCGCCCCCCTCCCCAGGGCCACCGCCGCACCCCTGCCCGCACCGGAGCCGGCCGACAACGCCACCGCCCCCGGCAACGACCACGACGCGCTGCTGCGCCGCCTGCGCGAACTGGGCGAGCTGCACCGCGACGGCGTCCTCACCGACGAGGAATTCGCCACCGCGAAGGCCGCCGTGCTCCGGAGCTTCGACTCCGCAGGATGAGACGGGGCGGCGCCGGGCCCCGCGCGGCGCCTACCCTGCCGCCATGACTGAGCACACCCAGGCATCGGGCCGGCCCGCCCGGCAGGGGGACGGGACGGCGGACGGCGCACGCGTCGCGGTGGTCACCGGCGCCGGATCCGGCATCGGACGGGCCGTCGCACAGGCCCTGACCGCGGCCGGCTGGCAGGTCGCGCTGGCCGGCCGGCGCGCCGACGCGCTGGCGGAAACCGCCGCGGGCACGGGCCGCACCGGCGCGCCCGCCACCCTCACCGTCCCCACCGACGTCACCCGCCCCGGAGACGTCGATGCCCTCTTCGCCGCCGTCCACGACCGCTTCGGCCGCCTCGACCTGCTGTTCACAACAACGCCGGCACCTTCGGCCCCCCGGTGGCCCTGGACGCACTGTCCTACGACGCCTGGCGGGCGGTCGTCGACGTCAACCTCACCGGCGCCTTCCTCTGCGCACAGGCCGCCTTCCGTGCGATGAAGGCCCAGGACCCGCAGGGCGGCCGGATCATCAACAACGGCTCGCTCTCCGCCCATGTGCCGCGCCCGCAGTCCCTCGCCTACACCGCGACCAAGCACGCCATGACCGGCCTGACCAAGTCCCTTTCCCTGGAAGGCCGTCCGTACCGGATCGCCTGCGGCCAGCTCGACATCGGCAACGCGGCGACCGAGATGACCGGCCGGATGCGCAGCGGCATCCTCCAGGCCGACGGGCGGACCGCGCCCGAGCCGGTGATGGACGCGGCCGACGTCGCCCGCACCGTCGTCCACATGGCCGCCCTGCCGCTGGAGGCCAACGTCCAGTTCGCGACGGTGATGGCGACGAACATGCCGTACATCGGGCGGGGTTGACGGCGCGGGCCCGGCACGGGAATAGCCCGCAGGGCAGCCGGGTTCTCCCCGCCATGACACGCGACGACGACGCCGGGGCCACCCCCGGGATCCTGCGCTACACCGCCTTCTCCGACGACCCCGAGGGCGGCAATCCGGCCGGTGTCGTCCTGGACGCGAGCGGCCTGGACGACACCGCGCAACTCGCCGTCGCCGCTGAACTCGGCTACTCCGAGACCGCCTTCCTCACCGCGCCGCCCGAGGGCCTGGGCGAGGCGGGCCGCGCCTTCACCGTCCGCTACTTCAGCCCGCTCGCCGAGGTGCCGTTCTGCGGGCACGCGACGGTCGCCGCCTCCGTCGCGCTCGCCGAACGCATCGGCGCGGGCGACCTGCTCTTCGCCACCCAGGCCGGCCCCGTACCGGTCACGGTCCGCGAGCAGGACGGCGCCCTGCACGCCACCCTCACCAGCGTCGAGCCGCAGGTGACGAGGGTCGCCGACGAGGACGTCGCCGAGGCCCTGGCGGCGCTGGACTGGCCCGCTTCCGACCTGGACCCGGGCCTGCCGCCCCGCATCGCCTACGCGGGCGCCCGCCACCTCGTGCTCGCCGCCGCCACCCGCGACCGCCTGGCGCGCCTTGACTACGACTTCGAGCGGCTGGCCGCCCTCATGCGGCGCCTGGACCTGACCACCCTCCAGCTGGTCTGGCGGGAGAGCGAGTCCGTCTTCCACGTGCGCGACCCGTTCCCCGTCGGCGGCGTCGTCGAGGACCCGGCGACGGGCGCCGCGGCCGCCGCGTTCGGCGCCTACGCCCGCACCCTCGGCGTGGTCACCGCCCCGGTCACCCTCACCCTCCACCAGGGCCATGACCTGGGCCGCCCCGGTGTGCTGACCGTCGGGCTGCGCGACGGCGACCCCCGCTCGCACGTCGGCGGCACGGCGACGGCCATCCCCGCCTGACACCGCCCCGCCATTACCGCCATGGGCCCCCTTCCGGTGACCGGAAGGGGGCCCATGGGCGGTAAGTCCGCGACGTGTGAAGGAATGCCGGTCCGGCCGGGTTCGGTATCCGCAATACCACCCGCCGGGGCTTCACGAAGCCGCCTTCACGATTTCCGCAGCCGCTCCGCTTTACGTTGTCATTACCCGTTCTGCCCGGAATTCCTGAGCCCGGGAACGGACGGAACGCCGGCCGCGGACGGTCGCACTCTCCGCGGGAACGACGGTTGTGCACGCCGCTACTTCGCCTTTGCGTATGCCTCGCGAATGTCGGCGGGAACGCGACCGCGGTCGTTGACGTTGTAGCCGTTCTCCTTGGCCCACGCCCTGATGGCCGCGGTGTCCTCACTGCTCGCCGACGCATTGCGCGGCTTACGGGCCTTCCCGGTCCGCCGGCCGACCTTCGTGAAAGGCGCCATGGCCTCCAGCAGTCGGTCGTAGCTGTCAGGACCCAAATCCAGTTCGTACGTCACACCGTCCAGGGAGAGGGTGTGGGTCGCGGCCTCCGAAGACTCTTCGCCCGTGAGGTCGTCCGTGTAGATGGTGATTACTTTCTGTGCCATGAGCGTGATTGTACGGCCGAATGGGCCCCCTACAACACCAGGGGAAAAGCACCGCCGATGGCCTTCACCCGGCTCCGTTCACGACCTCGTTCACCGTCTGCGTTCACGGACTTCGCGCACGGACTTCGCTCACAGACTTCCCGATGGCTTCGGAGTTGTCCGAGTCCGTCTTCTTCTGTCATCCGGCAGATCATCTCGGTCCACCGCATATCCGGGTTTCGGGTTATCGGCGGGCCGGGACTTTCCGGCCGCCCGGATCCGCGCGGCACCCCGGCCGGGCTGCGGGCCGGCCGCACTGCCCCGCGCAAAGGCCCCCTGACCTGGCGAAGTGCCGGGCCAAGGGGCCTTGAGTGAGCAGACCGGCGGACGAGACCGGCCTGTACGCCGGGTTTTGTCTCCCCCGGTCCTGGCGGGCCGAGGGGAGGCGGCCATCCATCTAGGACTGCCGTTGCCGGCAGCCTCGTGCGGTCTACCCGCGGACTCGGGCGGGCAGCCCTCGATCGTCCGCGCAGGACCGGCGCCTCTTCAGGACGTCGGCCCCTCTTGACCTTGCTCCGGGTGGGGTTTACCGAGCCCTCCGAGTCACCTCGGAGGCTGGTGGTCTCTTACACCACCGTTTCACCCTTACCTGGGCCTCGCGGCCCCGGCGGTCTGTTTTCTGTGGCACTGTCCCGCGGGTCACCCCGGGTGGGTGTTACCCACCACCCTGCCCTGTGGAGCCCGGACGTTCCTCGGGAGGAGCGGAATGTCCGAAGACACCCGATCCCCACGCGGCCGCCCGGCCGGCTCGTCCGCCGTGCCGACCATGCTACCCGGCCGGCGGCACGTACCGGACGGCCGGTCCGTGAGCCGTCACACCGGGGTGAAGCGGACCGGGTCGCGGCCCGGGTCGGCGTCCGCGAGGCGGACCCGGATGCGGTCGCCCAGCGGGAGGCCGGGGCCGTCGGGCGGGGCGGCGACCCGTCCGATCACGGCCGGGTCGTAGAGGTGCACGGTGCCCTGGGTGCGGTCGTTCTCCTGCACCTCGACGACGAGGGCGTCGAAGGTCTCGCCGAGCCGCCCCCGCATCAGCGCGGCCTCGACGAGGTCGACGCACTCCCGCTCGACCTGATTGGCGCGCCGGTTGCCGGTGTCCATGGTGGCCGGGAGGGCGGGCAGCGCGCCGCGGACCCAGTCGGGCGCGCCGGTTCCGGCCGACGCGGCCAGGCACAGTTCGGACGCGTAGCGGTCGACGAGCCTGCGCAGCGGGGCGGTGACGTGCGCGTAGGGCGCGGCGACGGCGGAGTGCACCGCGTCGGCCGGGTCCGGCGCGGTGCCGTCGAAGGCGGTGTATCCGGCGCCGCGGAGCAGGGTGGTGCACTCCTGGAGGAAGGCGGCGTGCGTGGTGCGGTGCGGGTCGAGGGCGCGGATGAGGGCGGCGTAGGAGGTGTGGTGCGGCCAGTCGACGCCGAGGGCGCGGGCGGTCAGCCGCAGCCGGGCGACCGAGCCGTCCGGTGCAGTGGGCAGTGTGCGCAGGATGCCGGTGCCGGACGCGAGCATCAGGTCGGCCGCCGCCATGCCGGTGAGCAGGGAGATCTGGGCGTTCCAGGCTTCGGCGGGGAGCGGGGCGCGGTAGGCGAGGGTGTAGCTGCCGTCCCGCTCGACGATCTCCTGCTCGGGGACGTGCAGCGAGATCGCGCCCCGTGCGGCCTCCCGCTCCTCCCGCAGGAGGCCGATGTCGCGGAGCAGGGCGAGCGGTTCCTCTGCGGTGCCGTCGTCGAGGGTCCGCTGGACGCCGGCGTAGTCGAGCCGGGCACGGGAGCGGACCAGGGCGCGGCGGACGGATACCGCGGTGAGGGTGCCGTCGGCGTCGAGGTCCAGCTCCCACAGGACGGCCGGGCGGTCCTGGTCGGGCAGCAGGCTGGCGGCGCGCTCGCTGATCGCGTACGGGTGCAGCGGGACGCGTTCGTCGGGGACGTAGAGGGTGGTGACGCGGTGGTGTGCCTCGGCGTCGAGGGCACCGCCCGGGGTGACGAAGGCGGCGGCGTCGGCGATGGCGTAGTGGATGCGGAAGCCGCTGCGGGCGGTGGGGCGGGCGGCTCCGGCCGCGGTCCGCCGGCTCAGGAACATCGCCTGGTCGAGGTCCTGGGATCCGGGCGGGTCGATGGTGAAGAGCGGCAGGTCCGTGACGTCGGTGAGGGTGTCGACCGTGACCACGTCGCCGGTGGCCGTCGGGATGCGCGGGGCGAGGGCCGCGCTGTCCGCCTCGGCCTGGGCGGTGGGCGGGAAATGCTCCGGGATCTCCAGCTTCCAGCGCAGCTCACGCAGCGCGGCACGCAGCGGTGCCTCCGCTGCGTCGGTCACATGCATATGGCGACGGGGCATGGCACCGAGCGTATGGCGGCGGGGCCGTCGCGGCGCGGCGTGACGGCGGGGCGGGCGAACGCCGGCCGGTAAGGGCGCCGGCGGCGGTTTCCCGGCGGGTGCCGCCCCGCCCTACCCTTTTCCGGGGCCGTGCCGAACGGGCGGGCCCGGCCGTACCGCCGTGAAGGAGAACGCCGTGCTCGTGCTGTTGCCGCCGTCCGAAGGGAAGGCCGCGGGGAAGGCCGGGGCGCCGCTGGATCTCGCGTCGCTGTCACTGCCGGGCCTGGCCGCGCCGCGCGAGGCGGTGCTGGCGGAGCTGGTCGAGCTGTGTGCCGCGGACGAGGCCAAGGCCCAGGAGGTGCTGGGGCTCAGCGACGGGCTGCGGGGCGAGATCGCGAAGAACGCGGGGCTGCGCACCGCCGGGGCGCGGCCGGCCGGGGAGATCTACACCGGGGTGCTGTACGACGCGCTGGGCCTGGCGACCCTGGATGCGGCGGCGCGGGAGCGCGCCGAGCGGTCGCTGCTGGTGTTCTCGGGGCTGTGGGGCGCGGTGCGGATCGGTGACCGGATCCCGTCGTACCGCTGCTCGATGGGGGTGAAGCTGCCGGCGCTGGGCGCGCTGGGTGCGTACTGGCGGGCGCCGATGGCCGAGGTGCTGCCCGCGGTGGCCGGTGACCATCTGGTGCTCGATCTGCGGTCGGCGGCGTACGCGACGGCGTGGAAGCCGAAGGGCGAGGTCGCCGGGCGTACGGCGACGGTGCGGGTGCTCCAGTCGAAGATCGTGGACGGGGTCGAGAAGCGGTCGGTGGTCAGCCACTTCAACAAGGCGACGAAGGGTCGGCTGGTGCGCGATCTGCTGACGGCGGGGGCGGCGCCGGACGGACCGGCGGAGCTGGTGGAGGCGCTGCGCGGGCTGGGGTATGCGGTGGAGGCCGAGGCTCCGGCGAAGGGCGGCAGGGCGTGGGCGGTGGATGTGATCGTCACGGAGCTGTGAGATGTGCCGCGGGCGGCCATTATTTCGTCATTGCAACATGCGCAATGACCGTTGCGGAGAGTGGGGCGAGGGCGCACTATGGGCGGCGTGACTAGCGCCGCCTCCTCCCCCGCGCCCGCCGAGACCTCCTCGGTCCTCGGGCTCGCCCCCGTCATCCCGGTCGTCGTCGTGCAGGACGCCGCCGACGCCGTTCCGCTCGCCCGCGCCCTCGTCGCCGGCGGCCTGCCCGCGATCGAGGTGACCCTGCGGACCCCCGCCGCGCTGGACGCCATCCGGGCCATCGCCGACGAGGTCCCGGATGCCGTGGTCGGCGCCGGCACCCTGCTGACGCCCGAGCACGTGACCGCGGCCCGCGCGGCCGGATCCCGGTTCCTGGTGAGCCCCGGCTGGTCGCCCCGGCTGCTGGGCGCCATGCGGGACTCAGGAGTGCCGTTCCTGCCCGGCGTCTCGACGGCGTCGGAGGTGGTGACGCTGCTGGACGAGGGCGTCACCGAGCTGAAGTTCTTCCCTGCCGAGGCAGCGGGCGGCACGGCCTACCTGAAGTCGCTGTCCGCGCCGCTGCCGCAGGCCCGGTTCTGCCCGACCGGCGGCATCGGCCTGGCGAGCGCGCCCTCGTACCTGGCACTGCCGAACGTCGGCTGCGTCGGCGGCACCTGGATGCTCCCGGCCGACGCACTGGCCGCGAAGGACTGGGGCCGGGTCACCGAACTCGCCAGGGAAGCCGCGGCGTTGGCGGTCTGACCGCGGCGCGGCAGGGATGCCGAAGGGCCCGGCGCCCCGCCCGTACGAGGCGGAGCGCCGGGCCCGTTGCCTTACGGGGCCGCGCAGGGTGTCGTTCAGCGCAGGTGCGAGGTGTCGTTCAGCAGCCGCAGCGAGGCGTTGCCGTCCGCGTAGTAGGCGACGGCGGACAGCGAGGCGGCGGACAGCTCCATCTTGAACAGCGACTCCGGCGGTGCGCCGAGTGCCAGCCTGGCCAGGGTCTTGATGGGCGTGACGTGGGTGACCACGAGCACGGTCCGGCCCGCGTACCGGGCGATCAGCTTGTCGCGGGCCACGGCCACCCGGCGGGCGACCGCCGCGAACGACTCGCCGCCGCCGGTGGGTGCCGCCTTGGCGGAGTGCAGCCAGGCCGTGAGGTCCTCGGGGTGCCGCTCGCGCACCTCGGCGAAGGTCAGCCCCTCCCAGGCGCCGAAGTCCGTCTCGCGCAGCCCGTCCTCGATGCGGACGTCCAGGCCGAGCCGGGCGGCGACCGTGCCTGCGGTCTGCCGGCAGCGCCGCAGCGGGGAGCTGACGACGGCCTGGACGGTGCCGCGGGCGGCCAGGGCGGCCGCGGCCGCTTCGGCCTGCCGCAGTCCTGCGGGTGACAGCTCCGGGTCGGTGCCGCCGCTGCCGGAGAACCGCTTCTCCGGGGTCAGCGCGGTCTCGCCGTGCCGCAGCAGCACGAACGTGGCGGGCGCGCCGAGATCGGCGGTGCCCCAGCCGACCGCCGGGGTGCTCGGCGCAGCGGCGGCCGTCGCGCTGTCCGCCGCTTCGGCCGCCGCGTCCGCGGCGCGGACGGCGCCGCTGCGGGCGGTGGCGAGGGCGGCGCGGGAGTCGCCCGGCTGCCACTGCTTGCCGATCTTCCCTGCGTCCATCGCCTCGTTGGCGAGCCGGTCGGCGTGCTTGTTCTTCTCGCGCGGGATCCACTCGTACGAGACCTGGCCGGCCGGGTGGACCGCGGCAGCCTCGGCGGCGAGCGGCCGCATGTCCGGGTGCTTGATCTTCCAGCGCCCCGACATCTGCTCCACGACGAGCTTGGAGTCCATCCGCACCTGGATCAGCGCCTGCGGGTCGAGCGCGTGCGCCGCCCGCAACCCGGCGACCAGGCCCTTGTATTCGGCGACGTTGTTGGTCGCGGTGCCGATGTACTCGGCGGCCTCGGCCAGCGTCTCGCCGGTCGCCGGGTCGATGACGACGGCGCCGTATCCGGCCGGGCCCGGGTTGCCCCGGGAGCCGCCGTCCGCCTCGACGATGAACCTGCGCGGCACGGCCTACAGACCCGAGTCGGGGGTGCGCACCAGGATGCGGCTGCAGTTCTCGCAGCGCACGACCGTGTCGGCGGCCGCGGCCCGTACGTCGTTCAGCTCGGTGATGTCCAGCTCAAGGCGGCAGCCCTCGCAGCGCCGCTGGAAGAGCCGGGCGGCACCGACGCCGCCCTGCTTCGCGCGCAGCCGGTCGTAGAGCCCCAGGAGGTCGGCCGGGATGTCGGCGACGGTCAGCTCGCGCTCCTTGTTGACCGTCTCGACCTCGGCGTCGATCTCGCCGCAGGCGGCGTCCCGGCGGGCGGTGGCGTCGTCGGCCTTGGCCTGGACGGAGTCGGCCCGGCCGGTCAGTTCGGCGACCCGCTCCTGGGCGGCCTCACGGCGCTCCATGACCTCCAGGACGACGTCTTCCAGGGCGGCCTGGCGCTTGGCGAGCGAGGTCAGTTCGCGCTGGAGGTTCTCCAGGTCCTTGGGGGAGGTGACGGCGCCGGAGTCCAGGCGCTGCTGGTCGCGGGCGGCGCGCCGGCGCACCTGGTCCACGTCCTGCTCCGCCTTGGTCTGCTCGCGAGCGGTGTCGCTCTCCTCGGTCTGGGCGGCGACGAGCAGGTCGCGCTGCTGGATGAGGTCGGCCTCCAGTGCCTGGAGCTCGGCCAGCTCGGGGAGGTTCTTGCGCTTGTGCGCGAGCTGGGTGAGCCGGACATCCAGGGCTTGGACGTCGAGAAGGCGGATCTGGTCGGCGGGCGCGGCGTTCAGCGTGGGGCTCCTGTGGTGTGCGTTGTTTCAGGGTGGCTGGAGAGCTGGGCGGACGCCGCGTGGGCGGTCCAGGGGTCGGTGACCGTGCGGGAGACGTGCGTGCGCAGGCCCCAGCCGTGCCGGTCGGAGACCGCGTCGAGCTGGGCCGCGGCCTGCTCGCACCACGGCCATTCGGTGGCCCAGTGGGCGGCGTCGAGCAGCGCCAGCGGGCTGTTCTGGGTGGCTTCGGATGCCGGGTGGTGGCGCAGGTCGGCGGTGAGGAACGCGTCCACACCGGCGGCCCTCACCGCGTCGAAGAGGCTGTCGCCCGAGCCGCCGGAGACCGCGAGGGTGCGGATCATGCGGTCCGGGTCGCCGGCCGCGCGGACGCCCTGCGCGGTGGCCGGCAGGTGCGCGGCGGCGTACGCGGTGAGGTCGGCGAGCGTCATGGGGTGGCCCAGTTCGCAGATCCGGCCCAGGCCGCGGCGGCCGTGCGGGTCGGTCGGGTCCGGCACCAGCGGGCCGGTGATCCGCAGGTCCAGGGCGCCGGCCAGGGCGTCCGACACCCCGGGGTCGGCGGTGTCGGCGTTGGTGTGCGCGACGTGCAGGGCGATGTCGTGCTTGATGAGCGTGTGCACGACCTTGCCCTTGAAGGTCGAGGCGGCGACCGTCGTCGTCCCGCGCAGGTAGAGCGGGTGGTGGGTGACGAGCAGGTCGGCGCCGAGCGTGACGGCCTCGTCGACGATCTCCTGGACCGGGTCGACGGCGAACAGGACGCGTCCGACCTCGGCTTCGGGGGCGCCGCAGACCGTGCCGACGGCGTCCCACTGCTCGGCCCGCTCCGGGGGCCAGAGGGCGTCGAGCGCGGTGAGGACTTCAGACAGTGCGGGCACGGGGGAAGGTTACCCTCCGCCCGTGCCCCTGCGCCCCGTCGTCCCCGGGCGGTGGCACCGGCGGCCGGATCCGTGCGCCGGGCCGCCGGAACCGGTCGGCTACTTGGTGACGAGGAAGCCGCGCAGGTCGTCCAGGACGCTGTCGGCCGCGGTGACACCGAGGCCGAGGTACCAGGTCTCGTCCTTGACGTTCTTGGCGTGACCGTCCTTGACCGCCTTGAGCTTCTTCCACAGCGGGTTGCTCTCGGCGGTGTCGCGCTTGGTGGACTTGGGGTCGCCGTAGACGCCGGTGAAGATCCAGTCCGCGTCGGCCTGGTTGATGTTCTCCGGGCTGACCTCGGTGGCCAGGTCCTGCACCTGCTGGTTCTCGGGCCGCGGCAGGCCGACGTCCTTGAGGACGGTGCCGATGAAGGACTGCTGGGCGTAGAGGCGGGTGAACTGCGGCATGTAGCGCAGCATCGTGACGGTCGGCTTCTTCGGGCCGATGTCCTCGCCGAGCTTCTTCGCCTTGGCGTCGTACGCGGCGAGCTTGCTCTTGGCCTCGGCGGTCTTGTCCAGGGCCGCGGCGTTGAGGAGGTAGTTCTCCTTCCACGTGAAGCCGGGGCGGATGGAGAAGACGGTCGGGGCGATCTTGGCGAGCTGCTGGTACTGCTTCTCCGCGCGGAGCTTGCTGCCGAGGATCAGGTCGGGCTTGAGCTTGTTGATGGCCTCCAGGTTGAGGCCGTTGATGGTGCCGACGCTCTTGGGGTGGCCCGCGTCCTTCTTGAGATAGTCCGGGATCGCCTCGTCGCCCTCGGTGGGGGCGTAGCCGACCGGCTTGATGCCGAGCGAGACGACGTTGTCGAGTTCGCCGACGTCGAGGACGACCACGCGCTTGGGCGCGGACTCGATCGGGGTGCTGCCCATCGCGTGCTTGATGGTGCGCGGGAACTCGCCGGGCTTGGCGTCGGTGCCCATCTTCGCGGCTTCCTCGGCGGCCTTGGCGAAGTCCTTGCCGCCCTGCGCAACGGACTTGGAGCCCGCGCCGTTGCCGCTCTTGCCCTCGTCCGCTCCGGACGAGCCACAGGCCGCGAGCGCGAGGGCGCCTGCGGCGGCGAGTGCGGTGGCGGCGGCGCCGCGGCGGCGAAGGGACATCGCGTACTCCAGGGGAGATCGGGCTGCCGGGCGGCGCCGCGCTGCGCGGAGCCGCACCTGCAGCGCACGGTGTGCACAACTTAGGCAGACCTAACTTTACGCATACGTGAAACACCCAGCACAGCCACCCCTGCCGATACCGGCGAATCGGACCTTTGCCATCCTTACGCGTGAAGTGCGGCACCACTCGTTGATCGACTGGAAGTGCGAAAACTACCTTCGGTTCCTGACTGGAGGTGACCATCCGATGACGGTCTGTGTCATGGAGGACGTGACGGCGCTCGGACATCAGCACCGCGCGGCGCTGACGATCGCCGCCGACGGCTCGTACGCCGCCCGGCTCGCACGTCACAACGACGCCGCAGGCAGCTGGTATCCGGAGCGCTGGACGATGAACGGCCCGGAGCCTTATGCCGTGCCGCTGCCGGGCAACCAGCCGGAGGAGCCGGACAGCGAGCTGCTGCCGCTGGCCGACGGCCGGGTGCTGATCCGGCGGCGGATCGCCGAGCGGTTCGCCCTCTCCCTGCTGTACCCGACAGGACCGGGGACCGGTGAACTCCCGCTCGGCACCATCGAAGCGCCCGAGCTGACCCTGCTGCCGCCGGCGCCCGGCGGCCGGCACGGCTACGCGCTGACACCCGGCGAGGATTCGACGTCGCTGTGGCTGGTGCACGGCGGCCGCCGCGGCCCCGAGCACCTGGCCGAGGTGCCGGGGCGCTGCACGGGCGGCGTCTGGCTCGACCACTACGGCCGACTGCTCGCCGTCGACCAGGAGTTGGACGGCCGGACGAAGACGGTCGCCATCAATCTGGAGCGCGGTGGCGAAACGACTCTGCTGCTGGCGATCACCGAGGAGAGCAACGACCGGCTGCTGCTTGCCGATCCGGACAGCGGGCTGCTGATCGTGCGGTCCGACGCACCGGGCCAGGACCGGCTGGGCTGGGGCGTACTGGGCAGCGCGCGTCCGGTGCGCTTCCCGGAGTCCCTGCACACCGCGGATCCCGCGCCGATGCCGTTCGCCGTGCAGCCGGGGCAGATGCTGACGCCCGAGAACTGCGCGGTGGCCTTCCGGCTCGACGCGGCGCAGGGCGGCACGCTCGGCGTCTGGCGGCCCGCGGGCAGGCGGCTGCGGCAGCTGCCCGCGCCCGAGGGGTGGCTGTCCGGCGCCGGCCGCTGGACAGCAGGCGGCGAACTGCTGCTGCCGTACGTCACGGACGCGGTGCCCTGCGGGGTGGCCCGGATGGCCGTGCCGCTGGAGCCGGCCCGCGGCCACTGGGTCCGCAGCTCCGCGCCGCTGCCGGTGGCCGCCCGGCCGCACCCCGCGCCGCCCGGCACGCTCCGGCCCGCGCTCCCTCCCACCGCGCGCACGACCGGCACCACCGCACCCCTGCGGACCGGCGCGCCGCCGCCCGACGTTCCGCCCGAGGCCCGCACCGCCGCCCGGGACACCGGAAAGCTGCGGAACCTGCAGCACGTCCAACACCTGCGGAACGTACGGAACATGCAGGGCCTGCGCAGCCTGCGCGATCCCGATGACACATCCGGCATACACGACATGCGCCCCTTGCGGGACTTCGGCAAGATCGCCCGGTTCGCCACGGAGATCGCCCCCACTCCCCCGGATCCTGACAACGGCTGCACAGCATCCTCACAACCGGACAGCGCACCATGGGAACCGTTCGCGGCGCCCGCGCATCCCCCTTCGTGCAGGCCGGTTCCGTTGCAGCAGGCACCGCTCGCGGCCGGGGAGGCCCGGTGGAGCGTGATCACCCGCCCCGTTAGAATTTGAGCGGGGGCTACGGCATGTCGGATGGGTCGCCGCGACGCCACGGCGAGCCATCGGACACGCCCTGCGCAGCCGGTTGACCCGGCCACCGACGGTGACGCCGCGGCGGTCCCGACGCGTACAGCTGTAAGCGAACTGACGGAGTGACTCTTTTCATGTCCGAAGCCCGAACCGACACGACCGAGGCGCACCCCCAAGAGGGTTCCGCCCAGGCCGCCGAGGCCACCGGCTCCGGGAGGCACCGCGGCCCGGCAGCGACGGAGGAGGCCAAAGCGGCCGCCAACGGCCGCCACCGCCGCGGCAAGCAGACCCAGAACGCGTAAGCGCACCAGAGCCCGTCCACGGCCCCTGCCGCCTTCATCCGAAGGCCGTGGGGGCCGTCGGTTTTCCCGGCTCGGCTTTCCCCGCGGCGACTTCCCCCCGCGGCGGCGGGCCCGGCCGCCGTCCTACGGTGCGCGCACGCCGGTGCGTTCGCCGCCCGGCCGCGCCGACCCGCGTCGTCAGCCGCGTTTGAGGCCCAGCACCTCGGCGGCGGCGAAGGTCTCGTTCGGTGGCCGCTCGGCGTAGTACGGCGTGAGCAGCCCGTCCAGTTCCGCGTAGCTGAAGGTGTCCTTCGCGCTGTTGAACTGGGCGGCGATCCGCGGGCGTTCGGCGATGGCGACCATGCCGCCGTGCACCACCAGGAGCTGGCCGTTGACGCCCGCGGCGGCCGGGGAGGCCAGATAGCCGACGAGCGGCGCGACGTGCTCGGGCGCCAGCGGGTCGAGCTGTCCGTCGTCCGGCTCGGCGAAGCCCGCGAAGACGTCCTCGGTCATCCGGGTGCGGGCGCGCGGGCAGATGGCGTTGGCGGTGACGCCGTACTTGGCGAGCGCGAGCGCCGTGGAGGTGGTCAGGCCGACGATGCCGCCCTTGGCCGCCGCGTAGTTGGGCTGGCCCGCAGAACCGGCCAGGAACGCCTCGGACGAGGTGTTGACGATCCGGCCGTGTACCGGGCCCCCGGACGCCTTGGCGCGGGCGCGCCAGTGGGCGGCGGCGAAGTGGGTGGTGTTGAAGTGGCCCTTGAGGTGAACGCGGATGACCGAGTCCCACTCGTCCTCGGTCATCGAGAAGACCATACGGTCGCGCAGGATGCCCGCGTTGTTGACCAGGATGTCGAGCTTGCCGTAACTGCTGATCGCCAACTCGACCAGTTCGCGGGCCTGTTCGTGGTCGGCCACGTCGCCGATGTGGGCCACGGCCCGGCCGCCGGCCGCGGTGATCTCGGCCGCGGTCTGCTGCGCGGGGGCCGCGGACGCCTCGCCCGAGCCGTCGCGGCCGGGCCTGCCGAAGTCGTTGACGACGACGGCCGCGCCGAGGCGGGCGAGTTCCAGGGCCTCGACGCGGCCCAGGCCGCGGCCGGCGCCGGTGACGACGGCGGCCAGGCCGTCCAGGGGCAGTGCCATGCCAGTCAATGCCATTCCTCTCGGAGTGCGGTACGGGCTGCCGGTCGGCGGTGCACCAGGCCGGGCCCCGGTGCCGGGTGTCAGATCTCGATGCAGGTGCGCAGGGAGGTGCCGGTGCGCATCTGGTCGAGGGCGTCGTTGATGTCGGCGAGCGGGACGCGGTGGGTGATGAGCCCTTCGAGGTCGATCCGTCCTGCCCGCCACAGGGCGATGGCCCGCTCGTAGGACCGCAGGACGTCGCCGCCGCCGTAGAGCGACGGCAGGATCCGCTTCTCGTCGAAGAACAGCTCGAACATGTTGACCTGGAAGGTGTCGTCCATCGCGCCCGCGCCGACCACGCACAGGGTGCCGCCGCGCCGGGTCGTCTCGTACGCGGTCCGTGCGGTGGCGGACTTGCCGACCACTTCGAAGACGTAGTCGAAGCCCTCGCCCGAGGTGATCTCGGCCTTGGCGCCGGCGAGTTCGGCGGGTTCGACGGCGTCGGTGGCGCCGAACCGCAGGGCGGCCTCGCGCCGTGCGGCCACCGGGTCGACGGCGACGATCCGGGCCGCGCCGCAGGCCCGTGCGCCCTGGATGACGGAGATGCCGACGCCGCCACAGCCGATGACCGCGACCGATGACCCGGCCTCCACCTTGGCGGTGTTGACCGCGGCGCCGATGCCGGTGGTGACGCCGCAGCCGATGAGCGCGGCGATCTCGTACGGCACGTCGTCCGGGATGGGCACCGCGCAGTCGGCGGACACCACGACCTCTTCGGCGAAGGTGCCGGTCCCGGCAAAGCCGAAGACGTCTCCTCCGGGGCGCCGGAAGTTGGGGGTGCCGGCGTTCATGAAGCCGGCCAGGCACAGGTGCGTCTGGCCGCGCTTGCAGGAGGGACAGCCGCCGCAGGCGGGCAGCCAGCACATCAGGACGCGGTCGCCCTGCGCCAGCCCTGTGACGCCGTCGCCGACGTCGAGGAGCTCGCCCGCGCCCTCGTGCCCGGGGACGAACGGCGCGGGCTGCGGCAGCACCCCGTTCATCGCGGACAGGTCGGAGTGGCACAGCCCGGTCGCCCGGACCCGCATCCTGACCTTGCCGGGGCCGAACCCCACCGCCTCGATGTCGTCGAGGACTTCGAGCGTGTCCTGTCCTGTCTCGTGCTGTACGGCTGCGCGCACGGTGCGGCTCCTCTCGTACGTACGGACGGTGCGGGGTGCGGGCCCCGGGGAGAGCCCGGTGGGTCAGCTGTGCTCGATGACGGTGTCGGCGAGCACCGGGGCGTCGTCGCGGTCGGCGGCGGTGACCGCGACCTGGATGCGGCCGGGCTCCGGTGCCTCGCGCCACATGCGCAGGCGCAGCGTCTCGCCGGGGAAGACGACCCCGGCGAACCGGGTGGTGTAGGCGCGCACCCGGGAGACGTCGCCGTCGAGCGCGGTGTCGACGACGGCCTTGAGGGTGACTCCGTAACTGCACAGGCCGTGCAGGATCGGCCGGTCGAAGCCGGCGAGCTTGGCGAACCCGGGGTCGGCGTGCAACGGGTTCCAGTCGCCGGAGAGGCGGTAGAGCAGGGCCTGGTCCTCGCGGATGTGCCGCTCGCAGGTCAGGTCGGGGGCCCGGTCGGGCAGGTCGATGCGGGCGGAGGGGCCGCGGTCGCCGCCGAAACCGCCCTCGCCACGGACGAAGATCTGGGTGTCGCAGGTCCACAACGGACCGTCGTCATCGGCGACTTCGGAGCGCAGCACGATGACGGCTGCCTTGGTCTTGTCATGGACGGCGGGGACGGTGGAGGTCTGGGTGGCGCGGCCGCGTACCGGGAGGGGGCGGTGCACGGTGACACTCTGGCCGCCGTGCAGGACGGCCGCGAGGTCGACGTCGATGCCCGGGGCGGACAGCCCGCCGGCCACCGCCATGCCTCCGCCGGCGACGGTGGCGAAGCTGGGCAGGACGTGCAGCGCGCTCTCCAGGGTGTAGCGCAGCTCGTCGGGGTCGGTGGCGGGGTGCGCCTTCTCCGGGGTGGCGGCGCCGGCGCCGATGCCGAGGTGGTAGAGCTGGACGTCCTTGTGGTCCCAGGCGAGTTCGCAGGTCCGCGGCTCGGCGGAGGTGGCCTTGGCGGCGTCGATGGGCATGGGGCTGTTGCTCCTTCACCACGCTGTGAAGACCCCGGCCCGCCGTCCGCACCGTCGGCGGGGCCGGGGTCGTACCGGTCTCAGCCGGGCCGCGTCCGAGGTGCGCTACAGGCACACTTCTAGAACGCGTTCTAGCCGATGGCTCTCATGTATAGCCGATCCGTCCGACACCCGAAAGACCTCTGACGTAGCGTCAGATTCAACGCCGCGGCCCGCCCCGTGACATTTGTCAGGGGTCTTCCCCCACATCCGCCCCTGCCCCTTTCGCGGGCACGCTCCGTAGTCTCCTGGACATGAGGACCACCGGCGGAACGGTCACGCGGCAGCGGCCAGGAGGACTCAGGGCGCGGCGTGCCGGACGGCGGTGGCCGTCACCCTGCCGCTCTTCGGCGGCTGCGTCATCCACGCCCGCCGCCGCCCGGCACGGGTGGTGGGACCGTCCCGGAGCCGTCATCGGCGGCACGGACCTGACCTGGGGGAATGACAGTGCAGAACACGCAACGGCGGCGCACGGCCGGCTGCCGGTCAGGCAACGGCGAGTGGCCCGTCCGCTCCTTGCCGCCGGGCCAGGACGGCTCCACGGCGGCAGCCGGCACCGGCCGCGCCAAGGGGCCCGGCAGATACACCTTCCTGCCCTGGCTCCTGATGGGCCTCGGCGCCTTCTCCAACATCATCCAGGGCAGGTCCGGCAACCCCTGGCTGGCCGGCGCCGGGCTGCTCGCCTTCAACTCCCTCTACATCAGCGTCGTCTTCTCCTCCTTCGACCCGCGGCGGCGCGACTCCCGTTACCCGCTCTACGCGCTCGGCGGGCTGGCCGCGGTCACCTACGCCGTCGCCCTCGGCTTCGGCGGCAACTGGTTCCTGTTCTTCCCGCTGCTGTCGCTGGCCTCCGGCACCGTACGGAAACTGCGCGGGCGCAAGCTGGCCCTGTGGCTGATCACGCTCAGCGGCTCGGCCGGATATCTGAGCGGCCACCACGGCGGCGCTCCGGGCGACGCGTTCGGCATCGGCTACGGCACGTTCCTGTCCGGCATGGTGACGGCGGCGGTCCTCAGCCTCTTCGACACCATCAACGAACTGGACGCCACCCGCCAGGAACTCGCCCGCAGCGCCGTGGAGAAGGAACGGCTGCGGTTCTCCCGCGATCTGCACGACCTGCTGGGCCACACCCTGTCCGTGGTGGTCGTCAAGGCGGAGGCGGTCCGCAGGCTGGCGCCGCGCAACCTGGACGCCGCGCTCGTCCAGGCCGCCGACATCGAGGCGGTGGGCCGGCAGGCGCTGACCGAGATCCGCGAGGCGGTCAGCGGCTACCGCGAGGGCAGCCTGACCACCGAACTCGACCGCGCCCGCTCGATGCTGGAGGCCGCAGGCATCGCCCCGTCCGTACGGCAGTCGGGCCCGCCGCTGCCCCCGCAGACCGGTGCGCTCCTGGGCTGGGTGGTACGCGAGGGCGTCACCAACACCGTGCGGCACAGCGGCGCCACCCACTGCGAGATCGAGGTGCGGACCGACGGGGACCGGGCGCGCCTGACCGTCACCGACGACGGGCGCGGCCCGGCGCAACCCGGCACCGGGGCGGACGGCCCGCCCGGCGGCAGCGGCCTGAAGGGCCTCGGCGAACGCCTGGCCACGGCCGGCGGCACCCTGGAGACCGGCCCTGACGGCCGCCGCGGCTTCCGCCTGACCGCCGAACTGCCGGCAGGGACGGACGAGGCGGACGCGGCGGACGAGACGGTCCGGGCGGCGGACGTCGAGACGTGACGGGCCCCGGCGCGCGCCCCCGGACGCGTACGGCTCAGCCCGCCACGGCCGCCCGGCCCCGTACGCCGGCCGCCACCGCCGCGACGAGCAGCGCGAGCGCCACCAGCACGGCGCTCACCCCCAGCGGGGAGCGGTAGCCGAGGCCCGCGCCGATGACCAGGCCGCCGCACCAAGGGCCCAGTGCGCCCCCGACGTTGAAGGCCGCCGTGGCGAAGCCGCCGGCCAGCGTCGGCGCCCCGGCCGCCGCGTAGAGGGCCTGCGAGATCAGGGTGGAGCCGACGCCGAACGAAAGGGCGCCCTGGACGAAGACCAGGACCGGCGCGACCACCGGGCTGCCGGCCGTCAGCGCGAGGAGCAGCCAGCCGGCGAGCAGCGCCGCGCCGCCCGCCACCAGGAAGGGCACCGGACGCACATCGGCGAACCGGCCGCTCACCCGGACACCGACGAAGGACCCCGCGCCGAACAGCGCCAGCATCACCGGCACCCCGCCCGCGCCGTATCCGGTGACGGTGGTGACCAGCGGCGCGAGGTAGGTGAAGGAGCAGAACGTCGCGCCGTTCACCAGGGCGCCCAGCAGCAGCGTCACCCGCAGCCGCGGGGCACCGAGCGCCCGCAGTTCGCCGCGCAGCGCCGGGGCCGCGGCGTCGGGCGCACCGGCCGGCACCGACCGCAGGGCGATCAGGGCCGGCACGGAGAGGGCGGCCACCGCCCAGAACGCCGCCCGCCAGCCCCAGTGCTGGCCGAGCAGGGCCCCGGCCGGCACCCCGGCGACGCAAGCCAGGGTGACACCACCGAGCAGGGCGGAGGTGGCCCGGCCCTTGGCGTCGGCCGCCACCATCGCGGTCGCCGCCACCAGCGCCACGGCCAGGAACCCGGCGTTGGCCAGCGCGGCGACGATCCGGGTGGCGAGCAGCACCGGGTAGCTGGTGGTGACGGCGGCGACAACGTGCGCGAGCAGGAACGTGACGAGGAAGGCGAACAGCGCGCGGCGCCGGGGCCAGCGGCGGCCGATGGCCGCCATCAGCGGCGCGCCGATGATCATTCCCACCGCGAACGCGGCGGTCAGCGAGCCCGCAGCCGGTACGGAGACCCGGAGGTCATGGGCGATGTCCGGCACCAAGCCGGACAACATGAACTCCGATGTCCCCATGGCGAAGACGGCGAGGGACAACAAATGGATGACAAAGGGCATGACAGAGAACTCCGCAACCACGGCGTGGATCGACCGGAAAGGGATCGACTGGCAGCGGTGGTCACGGCGCCAGGCAGCGCCCCGCCGGAACCCCGGCACCCGGACCGCAACCGGACGGGCACATCGGGCAGTTCGTCACCGTGAGCGGCAAGACACGCAACCACCGCGGGAGAGGTCCGGCGGTGCCAGAAAGGCACATCGGCACCGGCACGGACCGCAACTCCCGTACTACGGCGCTCCGGTGGCGGAAGCGGGGAAAACAGCCCGGCACTCACGCAGGACAGAACTCTGCGGCTGAGG
Source organism: Streptomyces pinistramenti (assembly GCF_020564935.1). GTDB lineage: Bacteria > Actinomycetota > Actinomycetes > Streptomycetales > Streptomycetaceae > Streptomyces > Streptomyces pinistramenti. The sequence continues at coordinate 134,181 of NZ_JAJCXB010000006.1, read as the reverse complement.
CGAGCAGGGGCCACCGGACGCGGTGGCTAGAGTCTTGACGCCTCGGGACTGGACATGGCCGCAGCGTACGAGTGCCCGGAGGTCGGCGTCCAACCCTTTTCGGCTGAGGCGCAGGACGAGACCGCCACCACACCATGACGCGACGCTCCGCACGGGCCCGGTCCTGACCCGCACGGAGCGAACGGCACGAACGGCGCGAAACGGTGCGGCTGTGACGCGATCCAGCCCTAGGCGGCAACGCCCGGCGTACAGACCGCGAAAGCCCTCAGGTCTTCAGCGGCGTTTCCGAAATTCTTGCCACGGATGATCCATGACCTGCCGGAAGCATAGGAGAAGTCGAAGTTGAGATTTCCCGTGGTGCCGGTACCACCGCCGCCCCCGGTGGGGACCTGCCCCGCGGGGCACTCGACCGTCACTCCCCCTTCCTGTCCGGGCTGGAGTGTCACGTTGGGGCCGAATACCTGGCGGTAGACGGTTTGCTGGATCTTCTTCCCCGGCGCATTGGGCTCGTCAGGCCCGTTCTGAGCAAAGGCGAAACCCGTACCGGCGGTGAGCGCCACGATGACCGGCACCCATAAGAATCTGGCTCGCTTCATTTCCACCTCACGCTTGCCGCGACAGTGACGAGAAACAAGCTTCCCCGCCCGCCGTCGGCAATCCTCCCGGTCACCCGATCGGGAAGGGAGAATCGATCCTCCTGTCATCTCCAGGCACCAGGTATTACGCAAAGGACCGTCACACCCCGACCGCGATGAAGGGGCTACGCCACCCCCGCGCCCCCCGTCAGCCCACCCCGCCCCAACAGCACACGGCGCACCACCGGCCGGCGAACCGGGTACCGGTGACGCGCTCCGTACGGCAGCCGAACCGCTATCGCCGAATTCAGTCGTCGATGACCAGGAAATCGACGGCGGCGTTCAGCACTTGGGTGCACCCGGCGTGGTGGGCGGATATTCCGTGATGGAGGCAAATACCCGAAAATTCGTCGTGCTGGGCCTCGCGGTGGAGCCTCCGAGCAGATCCAGTTCAAAATGTACGGGTGATCGCAACTGACAGGAGCGGCCCGAGTATGCATCCCCCATTGCCGGGGCCCGCCGCGTGTGACGGACGCGTCGGGCCCACTGCGTACCGCGTATCAGCGAACGGTGACCGTCTTGACGGGCGAGGTCCGCTCCACGACCGGGTGCTTGGCCTGCGGGGTGTCGGACCCGTACAGCACGGCACGGAACTGAAGGGCGCCACGGTGCGCCGCCTTCACCGACGCGTTGGCCTTCGCATACTCCCAGGCGCCGGACAGCTTGCCGAAGGTGACGGTGTGCCACGTGCACGGCGAGGCCGATGCCGCCCTTGGCGAAGGCGGGAGCCGTGGCCAGGGCGACCACGGTCGCTCCCATCGCGCCGATGGTGGCCATGCGCAGGGAACGCCTCTTCATGTCGAGCGTCATGTTCCTTCCCTTTCACGGATCTTCAACTCCCGTGCCCACTATCGGAATTGCCCGGTGATCGGCGCTCTGTCGACTGACGAGACGGTACGTCCCGGGAGGGCGTTGCCTTCCGTTTCATCGGGGGATCACAAAGGCGGCGAGGCGACAGGGGCCGACTCGGACCGGTCGCCGGCCACCCTGACCCCATGGCTGACGTCCCCGGCGAGCCCCCCCCGTGAGCCCCATGAGCCCCGTGAAAGTTCTCCTCGCCGAGGAGAGAAGTGAACCCTTGGACACCTTGCGCTGACCGACACGCTGCTGCTCGGCTCCGGCGACGCGTGGACGAGCGGGGGCACGGATGGCGTGACCGGTTCCTGAGCACGTGCGCCGCGTGGGCTGTGGACATAGACCACGTGCGGCCGTTGTCACTCGGCGGTGAGGACGTGGACGGGAACGTTCAGGTGCTGCGCCACGGGCGCCACCGGATCAAGACGAATACGGAGTTCGGGGCGATCCGTGCCCGGTCTTGAGACTTCTTGTACTCGCCGGCTCAGCGCCTTCGGTTGGGATTTGCCCGACCAGCCCGCTGATTCCTCCGGCACCGTGTGTGGTGGGCCCGGATGCGCCGCTGCTGTGCCCGTTGACGCAGGCGTTGTCGTGCGACGGGGACGCGATGACGATGATCCCGCCGGCTGCTGCCGGTGCCGCTGTAGCGAGCCCGGTTCCGATGGCCGCTGCGGTGGCGGCAAGTGCTGTGACTGTCCTACGAGCGGCCATGCCTTGCGAACGACAATCAGCGTGCCAGGTCCCCCTGTTCACTCTTGGGGCATGGACGACGGGGGCCGAACACGGCGGCAGAGGCGGTTCGAGCCCGTCCGCTCCGCGACGCCCCGCCTGGGGCTCAGGCCACCTTGATGAAGCAGAAGAGCGAGATCCTGGAGTCCAGATCCTGTTCCGCGTCAATCGACACGCGAACCTGCACTGTGCCGATTTCGGCACCACGTTGTGGACGGTCATGGTGGCGGCCCCCATAAAAGGTTTATGGAGATGGGTATCCATTCGCGTAATGGAAGCGCACACCGGGGCCCCTGGGTCAACGCCTCCCGCACCTAGCCCTACGGTGCGCTTTCTTCACCACTGTTTGCGTTGATGGGATCGAGCTTTTCAGGCTGACGTACGGGGCGATCACCCTGCGTGTAAAATTTCCCCGCCTCTTCGGACTGATCTCAGACACCACCTATTCGGCACTGGTGGAACCGTTTCTCGCCCCCTGAGCGGAAGGGCACCGCCTCGCTGATTCGAGATGCGGCTACGCGGTGGATGAGGACCTGTGGGGTCCGCCCGTCGGCGAACCGCTCATCTCTGTTACCGCGAAGTGCCAGCACTCCACAGAGTGCGCCATCAAACCGATGCCCACTCCGCAGGATCCCCGTAAGTGACGTTGCCGGGCGCAGGCTGACCGTCGGATTGGAGGCCACATGACCGAGTGGATCAACCCCCGGTACGCCGCGCTCGTCCAGTCGTGGCGTGACACCCAAGAGCAGCGGCAGGAAGTCGCCCCGATCGAGGGGACCATCTTCGCCGGCCGCGGGTTCATCGCCCCCGACGCCAGACCCAACAGCGACACCGGTAAAGGACCGCCTCTCTGACGGACGGAAACGTCAAGGAGTACGCACAGGCCCCGCCAACACCCCTCCCGTGGCGGGGTCTTCGCGCGTCGTCGGGGCCCTCCTGGCTGACCCGCTGCGGCACGGTGAAGACATGTCCGGCGGCCGAGCCGCGCACAACGTGACGTGACCGTCGCGAAGTCGTCGTTCTGTGGCTGACCAACCCGCAGGACAGCCCCGTTCGGCTCGCGCCGGACGGGGCTTCCTGCTGGCTAGTCTGGCCCCATGACCGACGTGTCCGGCGAGCCCCCCGTGAGCGCCACGAAAATCCTTCTCGCCGAGGATCAGGGGATGATGCGCGGTGCGCTGGCGCTGTTGCTCGGGCTGGAGGAGGACATGGAGGTCGTCGCGCAGGTCGCGGCGGGTGATCTGATCGTCGGGGCCGCGCTGGAGACCCGGCCGGATGTCGCGTTGCTGGACATCGAACTGCCCGGCCGCAGCGGTCTTGACGCGGCGGCGGACCTGCGGGACCGGTTGCCGTCCTGCAAGGTCCTGATCGTGACGACGTTCGGGCGGCCGGGGTATCTGCGCCGGGCGATGGAGGCCGGGGCGTCGGGGTTCCTGGTGAAGGACGGGCCGGTGGAGGAATTGGCGGCGGCGATCCGGCGGGTGCTGGCCGGGGAGCGGGTGATCGATCCGGCCCTGGCCGCCGCGGCGCTGAGCGCCGGGCCCAATCCGCTCACGCCGCGCGAGCGCGATGTGCTCACCGCGGCCGTGGACGGGGCGACCGTCGCCGATATCGCGGGCCGGGTGCATCTGTCGCAGGCGACGGTGCGCAACTACCTGTCCGCGGCGATCGGCAAGACCGGTACCCGTAACCGCATGGAGGCGGTACGGGCGGCCCGGCGCAACGGCTGGCTGTAGCGGAGGGGTTGGGCGCAGCACCGGCCCGCCCGGCTCATCCGTGGGACATGTCCGCCCGGCGGCGGGGCAGTGCGACGGCCATCAGGACGATGGCGGCCAGCAGGACCAGGGCGCCGACGTGGAACGCCAGGCCGTAGCCGCTCGCCAGGGCCTCGGGCCCGTGCCCCGTCAGCGCGCGGGCGGCGGCGACGGTGGAGAGGATGGAGAGCCCCAGGGCGCCGCCCATCTGGCGTGAGGTGTTGACGAGTCCGGAGACCAGGCCCTGGTTGCCGGGGGCGGCGCCGGAGGTGGCGATGGCAGCGGTCGGGGTGGCGGCCAGGCCGGCGCCGAGCGCCATCAGGATGCCGGGGCCCAGGATCGTGCCGAGGTAGCTGCCGTCGGCGCCCATCGCGCCCTGCCAGGCCATGCCGCACGCGGAGACCGTCGCGCCGGTGATGGCGAGGGCCTTGGCGCCCGTGCGGCTCATCAGCCGCGGTGCGATCTTCGAGCCGATGACGATGCTCAGCGAGTGCGGGATGAAGGAGATGCCGGTTTGCAGCGGCGTGTAGGACAGCACGTTCTGCATGTAGAGGGAGAGGAAGTACCACATCGAGAACATGGCGGCGCCGGACAGCACCATCGCGGCGTTGGCCGACGAGACCGTCCGCAGCCGGAACAGGCCGAGCGGCATCAGCGGGGCCTTGGCGCGCGCCTCGACGGCCGTGAACGCGGCGATCACGAGGAGTCCGGCGGCCAGCGGCAGCAGCGCTTCGGCCGAGCCCCAGCCGGCCGACTCGGTCTGCACGATGCCGTACGCGACGAGGCCGAGCCCGCTGGTCGCCAGCACCGCGCCCGGCACGTCGAGCCGTCGGGCCGATTCGCGCCGGCTCTCGGTGAGCCAGAGCGCCGCGCCGGCCAGCACGAGCGCCCCGATGGGGACGTTGATCAGCAGCACCCAGCGCCAGGACAGGTACTGCGTGAGCACCCCGCCGACCAGGCCGCCCACCGCGCCGCCGCCGGCGCCGACCGCCGTCCAGGTGGCGATGGCGCGGGTGCGGGCGGGGCCGGTGGGGAAGGAGGTGGTGAGGATGGTGAGGGTGGCCGGGGAGAGTACTGCCGCTCCGACGCCCTGGATCGTGCGGGCCGCGATCAGCTGCCAGGGTTCCTGCGCGAGGCCGCCGGCCAGGCTTGCCAGGGTGAACAGCGCCAGGCCGACGACGAATATGCGCTTGCGTCCGAAGATGTCGGCGACCCGGCCGCCCAGCAGCATGAAGCCGGCGAAGGTGATGAGGTAGGCGTTGACGATCCATTGCTGGCCCAGTTCGCTCAGGCCGAGTCCGGTCCGTACGGCGGGCAGCGCCACGTTGACGACGGAGACGTCCAGGACGACGAGGAACTGACCCGCGCAGACCAGCAGCGTCACGAGCCACGCGGGTGCCACCGAACGGCGCGGTGGTGCGGACAGGTCGATGGCAGCGGCAATCGGGGGCATGGGCCCCATATTCGCACCGGGCCGCCGGATCCCGCATCGGGATATCGGGGCATCCGCCACCCTCCCCGGGAAGGAGGACTTCCGGCGGAGGCGCGGCCCGGACCATCCCGCACCCGGCCCCCAACTCCCACACCCACAAGCTCACTTGCGGAGCAGGGTCACCACCGCGGCGCCGCCCAGGCCGATGTTGTGCGCGAGCCCGGTCCTGGCCCCGGCGACCTGCCGATCCCCGGCCGTGCCACGCAGCTGCCACACCAGTTCCGCGGCCTGCGCCAGGCCGGTGGCGCCCAACGGATGCCCCTTGGAGATCAGGCCGCCCGACGGGTTGACCACCCAGCGCCCGCCGTAGGTGGTGGCGCCGTCGGCGACCAGCTTCCCGGACTCGCCGTCCCCACACATCCCCAACGCCTCATACGTCAACAGTTCGTTGACCGAAAAGCAGTCGTGCAGCTCGATGACGTCCACGTCCTCGATGCCCAGGCCGCTCGCCTCGTACGCCTGCCGGGCCGCGGCGCGGGAGACCGGCTTGCCGACGACGTCGATGCAGGAACCGGAGGCGAAGCTCTCCTCGGTGTCGGTCGTCATGGCCTGCCCGGCGATCTCCACCGCCTGTTCCTGGAGGCCGTGCGCGCGCACGAACCGTTCGGACGCGATGACGGCGGCCGCCGCGCCGTCCGACGTCGGGGAGCACTGGAGCTTGGTCAGCGGGCGGTGGATGGTCCTGGCGGCGAGGATCTCATCGACCGTGTAGACGTCCTGGAACTGGGCGTTCGGGTTGTGCGCGGAGTGCCGGTGGTTCTTGGCGCCGACCGCGGCGAGCTGCTCCGCCGTGGTGCCGTACCGGTCCATGTGCTCGCGTGCGGCGTTGCCGAAGATCTGGGCGGTGGGCGGGGTCGTCTCAAAGCCGTGCGCCTGCGCCATCACGCCGTAGTGCCGGGCGACCGGGGAGGTCGCGAAGTCCTTGCTGTCCGCGCCGCCGCCGAGCGCGCCGCGCTGCATCTTCTCGAAACCGAGCGCCAGCACACAGTCGTTGACGCCGGCCTCGACGAACTGCCGCGCCATCATGAGCGCGGTGGCGCCGGTCGCGCAGTTGTTGTTGACGTTGTAGACGGGGACGCCGGTCAGGCCCAGCTCGTAGGCGGCGCGCTGCCCTGCGGTCGATGCCTGGTAGCAGTAGCCGACCGGCACCTGCTCGACCGCCCCGTAGCCGATCCCGGCGTCCGCGAGCGCCTTGCCGCCGGCCTCCTTCGCCATGTCCCAGTACTGCCGGTCGCGGCTCTCGGGCTTCTCGAACTTCGTCATCCCGACGCCGACGATGTACGCCTTGCCAGTCATACGTGTCCTCCTGGAGAGTCACCGGGCTCTTCGGATCCCGGGGCGGGTCAGGTCAGGGGGCGGGGCTCCGGGTCGCGCGGCAGGCCGAGCAGCCGTTCGGCGACGACGTTCAGCTGCACCTGCGTGGTGCCGCCCGCGATGGTCAGGCAGCGCGACATCAGGAAGCCGTGCAGCGCCCGTTCGCCCGGCCCCTCGCGCACCGCGCCGTCCGGGCCGAGGAGTTCCAGCGCGAGTTCGGCGGTCTTCTGCTGGTGTGCGGTCTGGACGAGCTTGCGGATGCTGGCGCCTGCGCCCGGCTCCTGCCCCGCGACCTGCTGGAGGGTGGTGCGCAGGGCGATGCAGCCCAGCGCGTGCGCCTCGGCCGCCAGGGCGCCGACCCGTGCCCTGACCGTGGCGTCGAGCCCGGCCGCGCGGTCGATGAGCGTCTGGAGGCCGGTGTCGAACGTCATCTGGTCGGCCATGTGCACCCGTTCGTTGCCGAGCGTGGTGCGGGCGACCTTCCAGCCGTCGTCGACCTCGCCGACCACCGCGTCGGCGGGCAGCAGTACGTCGTCGAAGTAGACCTCGTTGAACAGTGCGTCGCCGGTGATCTCCGTCAGCGGCCTGATGTCGATGCCGGGGCTCTTCATGTCGACGACGAAGAACGTCAGGCCCCGGTGCTTGGGCGCGTCCGGGTTCGTGCGGGCGAGCAGGATGCCGTATCCCGCCCACTGGGCGGCCGAGGTCCACACCTTCTGGCCGTTGACCCGCCAGCCGTCCGGGGTGCGCTCCGCCCTGGTGCGCAGCGCGGCCAGGTCCGATCCGGCTTCCGGTTCGGAGAACAGCTGGCACCACAGCAGGTCGCCGCGGAGCGTGGGCGGCAGGTACCGCGCGCGCTGTGCGTCGGTGCCGTGCGCGAGCAGCGAGGGGACCACCCAGGTGGCAATGCCCAGGTCGCCGACCTTGACACCGGCGGCGGCCAACTCCTGCTGGATGGCGAGCTGTTCGACGGGGCCCGCGCCCAGTCCGTAGGGCTCGGGGAGGTGCGGGGCGGCGTAGCCGGTGGGGGCCAGCGCGCGGCGGGCGGCCGCCGGGTCGAGGCCGCGTACGCCGTCGATGACGGTACGGGCGCGGGCGCGGTGCGCGGCGGCCTCGCCGGGGAGTTCGAGCCGCAGGGCGCGGCGGGCGCCGTCGGCGCCGTGCCGGGCGGCCCGCATCCGGTGGGTGTCGCCGCCGCCGAGCAGCTGGCGGGCGACGGTGGCCCGCCGGAGGTAGAGGTGTGCATCGTGTTCCCAGGTGAAGCCGATGCCGCCGAGGATCTGGACGGTGTCCTTGGCGCAGCTGAAGGCGGCGTCCAGGGCCGTGGCGGTGGCCAGCGCGCAGACCAGGCCGCGGACGCCGGGGTCGGCGTCGAGGGCCTGGGCCGCGTCCCAGACCAGCGCGCGGGCCTGTTCGCAGCGGACCAGCATGTCGGCGCAGAGGTGCTTGACCGCCTGGAACTGGCCGATGGGGCGCCCGAACTGCTCGCGTACGGCGGCGTGTTCGGCCGCGGTCCGCAGGCTGTGCCCGGCCGCGCCGCAGCCCTCGGCGGCGAACAGCACTCCGGCCAGGTCGCGGACCAGCGCACTGTCGACGGCGAGCAGCCGGTCCGCAGGCACCGGCACGCCGTCGGCGCGCACCTCGGCGGTGTGCCGGGTCGGGTCGGCGCTCTCCTGGACGCGTACGGACAGCGCGGCGGCGTCGACCGCGAGCCAGACGGCCCCGGGCGGCCGCGGGTCGCCGCCGCCCGGGCCCGCGGTGTCCGGCTCCGGGCCCTGCGGCCGGGTTTCGGCGGCCAGCACGATCAGGTCCGCGTCGCCGCCTGCCAGGACGGGCGGCGCGGTGCCGTCCAGGACGTAGCCGTCGGCCGTTTCGACGGCGGTGAGCGAGCCGGTGCCGAGTGCGACGGCGCCGATCAGGCCGCCGCCCGCCAGGTCGGACACGAGGCCGTGGAGGCCGCCGCGGCGCAGCAGTTCGGCGGCCAGCGCGCTGGGCAGGTACGGGCCGGGGAACGCGGCGGCGCCCAGCTCCTCCAGGACGACTGCCAGGTCCAGGAGGGTGCCGCCGCCTCCGCCCGCGGCCTCGGGCAGGTGCGGGCCCAGCAGCCCCTGGGCGGCGAGCGCGTCCCAGTGGGCGGGCCTGCCGTGGGGCGGCGGCGCGGTGTCGAGCAGCTTGCGCACCTCTTCGGGTGGCACGGACCGCGCGACCCAGCCGCGCGCCGCCTCGGCCAAGTCACGTTGCTCTTGCGTGATTCCGATGCCCATGGCGCGCAGAGTAGAACACGTTTCACTATGACGGAAGGTCGGCGGGAGGGGCGGGGACGGCTGGGGAGGCGGGGCGGGGCTCGCCCCTGCCGGTCCGTGCCGCACGGCCGCCCGGACGCATTCCGCCGGAAACGCCGCGGCGGCGAACGGCGAGAACACTCCGGTGAATTCCGGCCCGGCACCCCGCATTTCCGCATCCGGCCTTACCGGCCCGTCGCGTCCATCGCGTCGAGACATCACGTCGCCCCATCACGTCGACGAATTCCACCTCCGCCCCCGGAAGGAACGGGAGGAGAGAGGCGAGAGAGATAGCGGAGGCCCGGGACGGAGAACCGTGAGAATCGCGGGCGGCGTCGCTGCGCGGGGAGAAGGCGGGAGAAGACGGAAGAAGGCAGCAGAAGGGCGGGGAACCGGCCGTGCTCTCCGGAATGCGAACTCCGGTTTCCTCTTTTCGTGCAGGCGCCTCCATCAACCCACTGGCCCCGCACACACCTCACAGCACACCACCCGCACATCGCCCCGCCCGCCCCGTACGGCACGATGAGCCACCGGACCGCACGGCGCACCGGACCGCACGGCCGCCGGACCCGCACGACCAGGAGGAAGCCCATGGCCGCTCCCACCGCTCCCCCGCCCGAGCAGCAGCCGGCGGGTGCCCGGCCAGGACCGGAGGTCCTCGCCGCCTTCGAGGCGGCCAAGGGCTTCATGCCGGTGGACGAGGGCCTCGCGCTGTACGCCGCCGCGGTCCGGGCGGCGGCGCTCGGGCTTCCTCTGGTGGAGGTCGGCACCTACTGCGGGCGTTCCACGATCCTGCTCGCCGACGCCGCCCGCGCCGCCGGGGTCGTCACGGTCACCGTCGATCACCACCGGGGCAGCGAGGAGCAGCAGCCGGGCTGGGAGTACCACGATCCGGCGGTCGTCGACCCGGAGGTGGGCCGGATGGACACCCTGCCCACCTTCCGGCGCACTCTGCACGCGGCCGGCCTGGAGGACCACGTCATCGCGCTGGTCGGCCGGTCGCCGCAGGCCGCGGCGGTCTGGCGGGCGCCGGCCGGCCTGGTCTTCATCGACGGCGGGCACACCGACGAGCACGCCGGCGCCGACTACGAGGGCTGGGCGCCGCACCTCGCGGACGGCGGGCTGCTCGTCATCCACGACGTCTTCGCCGACCCGGCGGACGGCGGCCAGGCGCCGTACCGGATCTACCGCAGGGCCCTGGAATCCGGCGCGTTCACCGAGGTGTCGGCCCACCGTTCGCTGCACGTACTGCAACGCACCGGTCCCGGCATCTGAGCGGGCTACCATCGCCGACGTGTTCAACGGCAGCCCTCGTCCCGCACCCCGGCGCCCGCGCGGCGCCCTCGTCGTCACGCTGGTGGCCCTGGTCGCCGCCGGGGTCGCGAGCTGGCTGATCTGGCGCCCGGCGGGCAGGAGCGAGCCGCCGCGGGCCGCGCCGCCCGCGTCCGGCACACCGTCCGGCGGCGCCTCGTCCGGCGCGGACGCGCACGGCGGCGAGGGGAGCGACGGGCAGGGGGGCGGCGCAGGCCGGGATGACGGCGGGCGCGGCACGTTGCGAGGCAAGGTCGTCGTCATCGACCCCGGCCACAATCCGCGCAATCGCGACCACACGGAGCAGATCGCCCGAACGGTGGACGTCGGCAACGCCCGCAAGGAGTGCGACACCACCGGCACCTCCACGGACGACGGCTACGCCGAGGCGTCCTTCACCCTGGACGTCGCCCGCCGGGCCCGCGCCCTGCTCCGGGAGGAGGGCGCGAAGGTGGTGTTCACGCAGGACGGTGACCGGGCGTTCGGGCCGTGCGTGGACGAGCGGGCCGCGGCGGGCAACGCGGCGGGCGCCGATGCCGCGGTCTCCGTCCATGCCGACGGATCGGCGGCCGGCAACCGCGGTTTCCACGTCATCCTTCCCGCGCGGGTCACGGCGGGCGGCGCCGACACCTCCACGATCGTCGGACCGTCCAGGGACCTGGGGAAGCGGCTGGCCGGCCGGTTCGTCGCGGTGACCGGCAGCGCACCGTCGAATTACGTCGGCAAGGGAACGGGCCTCGACGTGCGTTCCGATCTCGGCGGTCTCAACCTCTCGAAGGTGCCGAAGGTGTTCATCGAGTGCGGCAATATGCGCGACCCGAAGGATGCGGCGCAATTGACCGATCCGCAATGGCGGCAAAAGGCGGCGCGCGGGATCACCGAGGGCATTACGGACTTCTTGACGCGATGAACACGGGCGCGGGTCGCGGGCTCGATACCGTGCCGATACCGCTTCCCCACCAGTTCCCCACCAGCAGGACGACCCGACCACCCGGGCGACAGGTTCCCCTTTACGATGGGGGCCCACCGCCGTGCCTCGCACCGCGCACACCAGTGACAGCGACGACCAGAACCTCGAAACCGACAAAGGACTTTTACGTGAACATCCGCTCCCTCACTCGAGGCGACGGCGTGGTGATCGGAGCAGCGGTGTTGCTGTTCATCGCCTCGTTCCTGCCTCTCTACTCGACGAGCGCGTCCAACTGCGTCGGCAAGTTCTGCCCGGCGCCCGCCGCGAGCCCGATCGCCTGGGACGCACTGCCGCTGCTGATGAGCGTGTACCTGGCAGGTGTGATCGCGGCGGTCCTGATCGTCCTCGCGCGTGCCCTGCCGGAGCCGCCCAAGGTCGTCGGCCTGGAGCTGAACCAGGTGGGTGTCACACTGTCGGCGTTCGTCGTCTGGACCGCCTTCTGGTGGATCGTCAATGGCGGCGGCCCGTCGATCGGCCTGATCCTCGGCCTGCTCGCCTCCCTGGCGCTGGCCGGCGGCGCCATCGCCACCCCGCTCGTGCCCGCCCTGAAGGCCGCCCTGATCGGCGCGCCCAAGCCGCAGGCCGCGGCGCCGTACGGCGCGGGCCCGCAGCCCGGTTACGGCTACCCGGGCGCGCAGCAGCAGCCGCAGGGGCACGGCTACGGCTACCCCGGCGGCCAGCAGCAGCCGCAGCCCGGCCAGCCTCAGCAGGGGCAGAGCTTCGGCGGGCAGCAGGCCCCGGCGGATGCCACCGCGGGCGGCCCGCAGGGCGCGTCCCCGGCGGCCGGTGCGCCCGCGGACTTCGCGCCGTTCTGGTTCGCGGTGCCCGTCGCGCGCCCGCTGTACGGCGAGGACGGTTCGCCGTCGCCGATCGCGGAACTGGCGCCCGGCACCTGGTATCTCGCGGTGGAGCAGCGCGGCCAGGCCCTGATCGCGCAGACCCAGGACGGCCGTCGCGGCGTCCTGCAGGACACCACCGGGATCCAGCGCGGCTGACCCGGCACACACAGCGGTCCGCACGGCCCCTCGCCTTCGGGCGGGGGGCCGTTGCGCTGCCGGGCGCCGGGCCGTACAGTGCGCCGACAGTTATTCTGACGCGTCGTCAGTTTTGCGACTGGCGGGCCGCCGGAAGGCGCACGGGCTGCGGGGCATCCGGGAGGGGCGGGCATGCGACTGGGTCTGGCACTCGGCTACTGGGGGCGCGGCCCCGATCCCCGGCATCTCGAACTCGCCCGCGAGGCGGAACGCCTTGGCTACGGATCTGTGTGGACGGCGGAAGCCTGGGGCTCGGACGCGTTCACCGCGCTCACCTGGATCGCCGCGCACACCTCCCGCATCGAACTGGGCACCGGCATCGCCCAGATGGCCGCCCGCACCCCGACGGCCACCGCGATGCACGCGCTGACCCTCGACCACCTCTCCGGCGGCCGGATGCTGCTCGGCCTCGGCCTGTCGGGGCCGCAGGTCGTCGAGGGCTGGTACGGACGGCCGTTCCCGAAGAGCCCGCTGACCGCGACCCGCGAGTACGTCGACGCGATCCGCCAAGTCCTGCGCCGGCAGGGCCCGGTGGAGGTGGACGGACGCTTCCATCCGCTCCCCTACCGCGGCGCGGACGGCACCGGCCTCGGCAAGCCGCTCAAGCCGATCACCCATCCGCTGCGGTCCGAGCTGCCCGTCCTGCTGGGCGCCGAGGGCCCCAGGAACATCGCCCAGACGACCCGGATCGCGGACGGCTGGCTGCCGTTGTACTGGTCGCCGCTGCGTACCGACGTCTACCGGACGTCACTTGAGGACGCACCCGAGGGCTTCCGCATCGCCCCGATGGCGCGGGCGGTGGTCTGCGAGGACATCGCCGAAGGGCTGCTGCCGGTCAAGGCGATGCTGGGCTTCTACATCGGCGGGATGGGACATGCGGCGAAGAATTTCCACGCGGACCTGATGGCGCGGATGGGCTTCGCGGAGGCGGCCGGGCGGGTGCAGGAGCTGTTCCTCCAGGGCCGCAGGCAGGAGGCGGTGCACGCCGTGCCGGACGCGTTCGCCGATGAGATCTCGCTGGTGGGGCCGCGGGAGCGGATCGCGGAGCGGCTGGAGTTGTGGCGCGCGGGCCCGGTCACCGACCTGCTCGTCACGGCCCCGGACCCGCACACCCTGCGGGTCCTGGCCGAACTGACGAGCTGACGGCCGGTGCGCGCGGCCCGGCCTCCGCCTCAGCCGAAGGTCGCGTACTCCAGCCACAGGTCGAGGAGCGCGCGGTCGCCCACGATCTCGACCAGTTCGCTGTCGGCCGGCAGCCTGCGGTAGAAGACCCGCAGCACCTCGGTGAGCGGGCCGCGCAGGGCGACGGCGGCCTTTTCGTGCCCCCTGCGGTGGACCAGCCGGTCGCCGCTCAGGTCGAGGAACCACTCGGCGTTCAGCTCGGGCGACGTATCGGTGGCGTGCAGATGGATGCTGCGGCCGGGCCCGAACAGCGGCTCGCCCTTGGCCGCCAGGCGTTCGGCGAGGGCCGGCATGGCGCACAGCTGGAGCCACTCCTCCACGCAGTCGGCGGCGACCTCGGGATCCGCCGCGAAGTCCACGCCGGCGGTCAGTGCGGCGTCGGCGCGGTGGATCAGCGTCTCGTGGGTCATCCGCCGCGCCCAGAACCCGGCCCGTTGCACCGGCGACCACGTCCACACCGCCGCGTCGGGGCCCGCCGCGCGCAGTTCCCGAACGGTCTCGTCGACTCCCTCGGCGAGCCAGGCGTCGAGCGTGTCAGGGGTGACGTCGGCAGGCCCTTCGATCCCGGGGAGGGTCGCCATGTCGATGTTCTCGGTGGCGCGGGCGGCTACCAGGGCGCCCGCCCAGCGGTGCGCGCCGCCGACGTGCAGGACGAGGTCGGTCAGGGACCAGTCGGGACAGGTGGGCACCGTGGCCGACAGGTCGCTCTTGTGCAGGATGGCGCGCAACGCCGCGGTCTCGGCGAGGAGTTCGGTGCAGTAGCGCTCGTGGGTGAGCGAGCCCTCAAAAGTCATGGGCCGCACGGTAATGCAGGTGGCGGCCGGCCGGCTCGTCCTTTGTGCCGCGCAGCCGGCCGGCCGCCGCGTCGTACGGCGCCGGTCGTCCATCGGCAGGATGGTCCCGCCCTCTTTCCGGTTTCCCTGATCGGGCCCCGGACAGGGAAATGCCGCCCGTTTCGCCGGCCGTCATCGCTGCCGCTCAGGCGTCGCAGCCCTCGATGTCGTCGGGGCAGTCCTCGACGTCTTCCTTGCCGAGGGTGCTCAGCCGCCAGTGGATCAGGCCGTTGGTCATGCTGCCGGGTGTGTGCAGGGTGGCGGTGAACGGCTGGTCGGCAGCGGGGATGTTGAACGCGTCCGGCAGCCGGTCGTTGCAGGCCACCGCCCACTCCTGCGTCGTACTGCCGCGCCGTAGACGGAGGGTGAGTTCGCGGGTTCCGGGGGCTTCGCAGCCGATGTCGAGGCGGTAGGGCCGCTCGCCCGGGGTGCGGAAGGTCCGGTCGAGGCCCTCCTTGCCGTACGCGTAGCCGTCGTCGACGAGTTCGGCGTCCGGGTCGCGGGCGGCGCGGGAGAGGCGCTTCATCGCCTTCTCGTGGTCGCCCTTGCCCCAGGCGTCGTCGTCGGCGGTCGAGGCGGACGCGCCGCCCCGCGGGTCCTGATCCGCCGGTGAGACGCACCCGCCGACCGCGGCAGCGCTGAGGAGGACAACGGCGGCGAGGGGGCTTTTGCTCATGGCTGTCATGGTATGTGCCGCCGGGGCGCACCCTCCGGGGCATCCGGGGTGCGCCCGGGGCAGGCGGGGCGGCAGGCCGTACGTGCCGGGACGTGGGTCAGCGGCAGCAGTCCGGGGCGAGGCCGGTCGGCAGCCGGTCGCCGCCGAAGACCGAGGTGGTCGCCTCGTCGCCGCCCAGCGCGGCCACCGCGAGGAGCAGCGATCCGGCGGTCCAGGAGGTCAGTTCGGCGGGCCAGATCGCGTCGTCGTCGAAGACGTAGCCGGTCCAGTAGAGGCCGTCGTCCGCCCGCAGGTGCTGCATCCACTTGAGGATCTGCACCGCGCGGTCGGACTCGCCCATCGCCCAGAGGGCGAGGGCCAGTTCGGCGCTCTCGCCGCCGGTGACCCAGGGGTTGGGCAGCACGCAGCGCACGCCGAGCCCCGGCACGACGAACTGTTCCCAGGCGTCGTCGATCCTGGCCCTGGCTGCCGCGCCGCGCAGCGCGCCGCCGAGCACCGGGTAGTACCAGTCCATCGAGTAGCGGGACTTGTCCAGGAACCGTTCCGGGTGGCTGCGTATCGCGTGGCCCAGGCGGCCGAGCGCCAGTTCCCAGTCGGGCTGCGGCTCCTCGCGCTGTTCGGCGAGGGCCAGCGCGCAGCGCAGTGCCTGGTGGACGGAGGACGAGCCGGTCAGCAGCGCGTCGGCGACGGGGGTGCCGTCGTCCTCGCGCTTCCAGCCGATCTGACCGCCGGGCTGCTGGAGTTCGAGTACGAACTCGACGGCCGCGTAGACGGCGGGCCACATCCGGTCGAGGAAGGTCTCGTCGCCGGTGGACAGGAAGTGGTGCCAGACGCCGACGGCGATGTAGGCGCAGAAGTTGGTCTCGCGGCCGCGGTCGGTGGGGGCGTCGGCGTCGCCGTCGGCGTAGGCCGCGTACCAGGAGCCGTCGGAGTTCTGGGTGCGGACGAGCCAGTCGTACGCGGCCTCGGCGCGCTCGTGTTCGCCGGCCGCGTCCAGGGCCATGGCGGCCTCGGTGTGGTCCCACGGGTCGAGGTGGTGGCCGCGGAACCACGGGATGGCGCCGTCCTCGCGCTGGGCGGCGATGATGCCGGCGACGGTGCGGGCCGCCTGCTCGGCGGTGAGCACGCCCGGCAGGACGAGGCGTTCGGTACGTCCGGGACTCGTCACTTGGCGGCCGCCTCGGGGAGGTGCGGCTTGGTGGCGTAGGCGACGAAGCTCTTGCCGATGAGGGGGTTGAGCGCCTGCTCGGCGAGCCGGGTGGCCAGCGGCTTCTTCATGATGTCCCAGACCAGCAGCTTGTGGTACGCCTTGACCGGCAGGGCCTGGTCGTTGTCGACGCCGAAGGCGCACTTCAGCCACCAGTAGGGGCTGTGCAGTCCGTGGGCGTGGTGGGTGCCGTAGGGCTTGAGTCCCGCGGCGCGCATCTTGGTGAGCAGTTCGTCGCCGCGGTAGATGCGGATGTGGCCGCCCTCGACCTCGTGGTAGGCGTCGCTCAGCGCCCAGCAGACCTTCTCCGGGCCGTAGCGCGGGACGGTGACCGCTATCCGTCCGCCGGGGCGCAGCACCCGCACCATTTCGGCGAGTACGCCCTTGTCGTCCGGGATGTGCTCCATGACCTCGGAGATGATGACGACGTCGAAGCTGTCGTCGGGGAAGGGCAGGGCCAGCGCGTCGCCCTCCATGGCGGTGGCGGTGGCGCCCTCCGGGGCCTCGCCGGCCTCCTTCATGGCGGCGAACCACTTGGCGACCTCACGGATCTCCTCGCCGTTCTGGTCGAGGGCGACGACCTGCGCGCCGCGCCGGTAGCACTCGAAGGCGTGCCGGCCGGCGCCGCAGCCCAGGTCGAGCACGCGGTCGCCCGGGGCGAGCGGGAAGCGGGAAAAGTCGACGGTCAGCACGGCGTTCTGCTTTCGTCCGGCGGGTCGGGGCGGGTCGATGGTGGTCGCGGGTGGGGCTGGGGTGGTGGCGGGGGTGTGCGGTGCGGCCGGTGCGGCTAGCTCGGCGCGAGTGCGGTGCGGCGTCCTGCGGCCGCGGCCCGGTCCCCTTGGAGGGCGATGGCCTCGCGGTAGCGCTCGGCGGTGCCGATGGCGGCCTGCCGCCAGGTGAAGCGGGCCAGCACGCGGGCGCGGCCTGCCGCGCCGAGGCGGGCGCGCAGCGGGGCGTCGCCCAGGAGCCGCAGAAGTCCGGCGGCCAGCGCCTGCGCGTCGCCCGGCGGCACCGCGAGGCAGGTCTCACCGTCGGGCCCCGCGACCTCGGGGATGGCGCCGCCGGTGGTGGCGAGCAGCGGGGTGCCGGTGGCCATCGCCTCGGCGGCCGGCAGCGAGAAGCCCTCGTAGAGCGAGGGGACGCAGGCGATCTGGGCGCTGCGCACGAGGTCGACGAGTTCGGCGTCGCTGATGCCCTTGACGAACTCGATGGCGCCGGACAGGCCGTGCCGTTCGATGGCGGCGGCGACCGGGCCGTCGTCGGCGCGCTTGCCGACCACGACGAGATGCGCCTCGGGGTTCTCGGTGCGCACCTTGGCGAGCGCTTCGACGAGGTGGATCAGGCCCTTGAGGGGCACGTCGGCGCTGGAGGTGGTGACGATCCGGCCGGGCACCTCGGGGACGGAAGGGTCGGGCGCGAAGAGGTCGGTGTCGGCGCCGATGGGCACGACGTGGATCCGGTCGTCGGGCACGCCGAGGTCGTCGGAGATCTCCTGGCGGGAGGAGCCGGAGACGGTCAGCACGGAGGGCAGCCGGCGGGCGACGCGCTTCTGCATACGGGTGAAGCCGTACCAGCGGCGGACCGAGGCGCGGCGCTTGACGCCGTCGGCCGCCGCGAGGTCCAGGCGGCGGTCGACGGTGATGGGGTGGTGGATGGTGGTGACCAGCGGGGCGCCGAGGGCGCGGGGGCCGCCGAGCAGGCCGTAGCCGAGCGTCTGGTTGTCGTGCACGACGTCGAACCGGCCGCGGCGGGCGGCGAGATGGCGCCGGGCCCGCAGCGAGAAGGTCAGCGGTTCGGGGAAGCCGCCGGTCCACATCGTGGCGACTTCGAGTGCGTCGATCCAGTCGCGGTACTCGCCGCGCCCTGGGGTGCGGAACGGGTCGGGCTGGCGGTAGAGGTCGAGGCTGGCGAGTTCGGTGAGCGGCACGCCTTCGTCGAGTACGGGGTAGGGCTGGGCGCCGATCACTTCGACGGCGTGCCCGAGGCGGGCGAGTTCGCGCGAGAGGTGGCGTACGTAGACGCCCTGCCCGCCGCAGAACGGGTTCCCCTTGTACGTGAGCATCGCGATGCGCAGCGGGCGGTCGCCAGGTGGCTGGGCGGCGGCAGAGGGGGCCTCGGCGGAGCGAGGCGCGGCTGCCTGGACGGCCTCTGCGGTCACGCGCGGCCCCCTTCTCACTGGACTTTCGCCGGAGCGTAACCGCTGGCGGTAATCTAGAACAAGTTTCAGAACTGCTGGGCTACTCATCAGTTCACGGAGCTGCGAATCTACCGGCCGAGGACGGGGCGCGAAGAGCCGCATCAGGTGATTCGCGCCACGACCGGAGCCCCTGCCATGCTGTGCCGATCACACCACCGGTACTCACCGCATCGCGGACGGGATGCCACGGAATGGGACATATGACTACGGAATCCAAGGCGGCCAGGCCGGCGCTTCCCGCGAGTCCTCCCCTGACCGAGCGTCAGGAGGCGCGGCGCCGCCGCATCCTGCACACCAGCGCCCGGCTGGCGAGCCGCGGCGGCTTCGACGCCGTCCAGATGCGCGAGGTCGCCGAGTCCTCCGGCGTCGCGCTCGGCACGCTCTACCGCTACTTCCCCTCCAAGGTTCACCTGCTGGTCGCGACCATGCAGGACCAGCTCCAGCACATGCACGAGACGCTGCGCAAGCGTCCGCCGTCGGAGGAGGACCCGGGCGCGCGGGTGGCGCAGACGCTGATGCGGGCGTTCCGGGCCCTCCAGCGCGAGCCGCATCTGGCGGATGCGATGGTGCGCGCGCTGACCTTCGCCGACCGGTCCGTGAGCCCCGAGGTGGACACCGTCTCGCGGCTGACGACGGCGATCATCCTGGACGCGATGGGACCGCCCGCCGCCCACCGTCGGCCCCAGGGCCAGGCGGGCACCGCCGCCTCCCCCACTCCCGCCCAGCTCTCCGCGGTCCGGGTCATCGAGCACACCTGGCACTCGGCCCTGATCACCTGGCTGTCGGGCCGGGCGTCGATCGCCCAGGTGAAGATCGACATCGAGACGGTCTGCCGGCTGATCGATCTGACGGCTCCGGGGGCGGTGGCGGGTGCGGAGTCGGGAGCGAAACCGGCGTCGGAGGTGGCCTCGGGGGTGAATCCGGCCTCGGAGACGGAGGCGGAGACGGTGGAGGCGGCGACGGAGCCGGGCGCGAAGCGTTAACTCCGCTCCCACCCCGGGTAGTTGGCCCGCAAGGGGCCCGCACGTCCCCTACGGGATCACCTCCCCCACCCCCTACGGCACCCCCCACCCCGCTCATTCCTCCGGCGGAAAGACCACCTCCCCGCTGTCGGCCAGGGTCAGGGTGATCGCCTCGACGGGGCAGCTCTCGGCCGCCGCCAGTACGTTCTCGGCCGCGTCCGTCTCCGGTGCCACGGGGTGCGACTGCCGGGCCGCGTCCAGCCGGAAGCCGTCCGGCGCCGTCCCGGCGCACATCCCGGACCCGATGCACACGCTCCGGTCCACCTCCACCCGCCAGCGGTCCCCCATCACGCGCCCGCCGGCAGGTGGATCATCTTGTGTTCCAGGTACGCGTCGAAGCCCTCGGGGCCGAACTCCCGGCCGATCCCGGAGTTCTTGTAGCCGCCGAAGGGCCCGAGCATGTCGATGCTGAAGGTGTTCACCGAGTACGTGCCGGTGCGCACCTGCCGTGCGATGTCGATGCCGCGTTCGGTGTCGGCGGTCCATACCGAGCCCGACAGGCCGTATTCGGAGTCGTTGGCGATGCGTACCGCCTCCGCCTCGTCCTCGTACGGCAGCAGGCAGATGACCGGGCCGAAGATCTCCTCGCGGGCGATCCGCATGGAGTTGGCGACGTCGCCGAAGAGCGTCGGCTCGACGTACCAGCCCGTCGGCTGTCCGGCCGGTTTCCCGCCGCCCGCAAGGATTTTGGCGCCTTCCCGCTGTCCGAGCGCGATGTAGTCCAGCGAGCGCTGTTGCTGGCGGCGGGCGACCAGCGGGCCGAGTTCGGTGGCCGGGTCCAGCGGGTCGCCGACGGTCAGCGCGTCGGCGGCGGCGGCGAACCGTTCGGCGATCTCGTCGTAGCGGGAGCGTGGCGCGAGGATCCGCGTCTGGGCCACGCACGCCTGGCCGTTGATCATCCAGGCGAACGGCACGATGCCGGACACCGCCGCGTCCAGGTCGGCGTCCGGCAGGATCACCGCGGCGGATTTGCCGCCCAGCTCCAGCGTGACGCGGCTGAGGTTGCGGGCGGCGACCTCCATGACGCGGCGGCCGGCGGCGACCGACCCGGTGAAGGACACCTTGTCCACGCCGGGGTGCCCGACCAGGTATTCGCTGACCTCGCGGTCGGCGGGCAGGATCGACAGCACGCCGTCCGGCAGTCCGGCATCGGTGGCGATCTCGGCGAGCAGGTAGGCGTCCAGCGGCGTCTCGGGCGAGACCTTGAGGATCACCGAGCAGCCGGCCAGCAGGGCGGGCGCGAGTTTGGCGGCGGCGGTGAACTGCGGGACGTTCCAGGGGACCACGGCGGCGACCACTCCGGCGGGCTCCCGGCGGATCAGCAGCGGCCCGAGTATGCCGTCGCGGCGTTCCTCGAAGGGGTGGTCGGCGGCGACCTTCAGGGCCGCGTCCCAGACCAGCATCGCGGCCAGCGACTGCACCATGATCCCGGAGGTGAGGGGGGTGCCGTTCTCGGCGCTGATGACCTTGGCGATCTCTTCGCTGCGGACCGCGAAGGCGTCCTTGATCCGGGTCACCACGGCGATCCGGTCGGCGAGCGGGGTGTGCGCCCAGACTCCTGAGTCGAAGGAGGTGCGGGCCGCGGTCACCGCACGGTCGACGTCGGCCCGCGAGGCGTGCGGGACGCGGCCGATGACCTGTTCGGTGTGGGGTGAGACCACCTCGATCGTGTCGCGTCCTGCCGGATCGACCAGCTCACCACCGATGTAGAGCTTTCCGTACTCGACGAGGTCGCTCATCGCTGCCGCCTTCCGCGGATGGGCCGCCTTGGCCGCCTTGGCCGACCGGAACTGCCGCTCCCGCCGGTTCCTGACGCTGCATCAGAAACTGATACCAGTTCCCCCGGGAGGAGTCCACGGCGAGGGCCGAATCCCTCCACCCCGCCCGGCCGTTCCACCCCGCGGCCGCCAACTGCCGCCCCGGGGAAGGTCACTTCACTCCGCGCTGGAACCGGTTCTAGTTATAGTGGCCGGCGGGCCACACCGAGAGGGGACCGGGATGACGCAGGTGACCGACCACAAGGGCGGCGTGTGGAGCATCGCCGTCCCCATCCCCGACAACCCGCTCGGGCACACCCTCGTCCACCTCCTGGAGACCGGCCGCGGCCCGGTCCTCATCGACACCGGCTGGGACGACCCGGACTCCTGGGACACCCTCGTCGCCGGCATCGCGGCCTGCGGCTTCGCCGTCACGGACCTGTACGGCGTCCTGATCACCCACCACCACCCCGACCACCACGGCCTCTCGGCCGCCGTACGGGAGGCGTCCGGCGCCTGGATCGCGATGCACGAGGCGGACACCGCCGTGGTCCGCCGCACCCGCGAGGCCGAACCGGGCCGCCGGCTCGACTACCTGATCGCCAAGCTCACCGCGGCCGGCGCCCCGGACGACCACCTGGCACCGCTGCGCGCGGCCCGCGCCAGGAAGGCCGGCGGCCGCGCGCTGCCCGGCCGCCGCGTCGCGCTGCCCGACCGCCCGATCGCCCCCGGCGAGCTGCTGGACCTGCCCGGCCGCCGGCTGCGCGCCCTGTGGACGCCGGGCCACACGCCGGGCCACGTCTGCCTGCACCTGGAGGAGGCGCATCCGGACCAGGCCGTCCCGGGCCCGGCGGGCGGCTTCGGGCGGCTGTTCTCCGGCGACCACCTGCTGCCCGGCATCACGCCGCACATCGGCCTGTACGAGGACCCGGACGACGCGACGCTCACCGACCCTCCCCCAAGCTCTCGGCCTCGCTCCGGCAGGGGAGACCCCCTCGGCGACTACCTCGCCTCCCTGGAGCAGGTCGCCCGCCTCGCGCCGGCCGAGGTGCTGCCCGCCCACCAGCACGCGTTCACCGACGCCGAAGGCCGCGTCCGGGAGCTGATCGCGCACCACGAGGAGCGGCTCGACCGGCTCCGTGAGCTGCTCAGCGAGCCGCTGACGCCCTGGCAGCTGGCGGTGGCCATGGAGTGGAACCGGCCCTGGGAGCAGATCCCGCACGGTTCACGGAACATCGCGGTGTCCGAGGCCGAGGCGCATCTGCGCCGTCTGGTGAAGCTCGGGCAGGCCGAGCAGCTGCCGGGGACCGACCCGGTGCGGTTCCGGGCGGTGTGACCTGCGGTGACGGGGGCCCGCTGTGACCTGAAGCCGGCACGGGGCGGGCCGCCGCCGACCGTGCCGTGGCGGCCGCCCGCTAAAGTGTGCGGATAACTTCATCCGTGCCCGATCGGGGGAAGCCGGTGGAAATCCGGCGCTGACCCGCAACCGTCAGGGCGGGCCCGTCCCGCGCGCCGCAGCACGCGCGCCGCATGGAGCCCGCACGAGCCGGAGCGCCCGGTGGGGCACACCAAGGCTCCCGCCACCGGATCCGCCGCCCGCGGCCGGCCGGTGCGCGGCACCGTCGAGGTATACGGAGCTGAGCCCGGTGCCACCGCGTACGGTCATCACGGCCACCGGCGTGGCTGCCGTAGGGCGTGCCTCCACCACCACCGCTGCGAACCGACCGAGAGGCACCGACCGATGGCCCCCATGGCCCCCTCCTTCGCCGTCCTGGCGCGCCGTACGGCTGCCGTGCTGGCGGCCGCCGCCGTGCTGGGCGCCGCCGCACCGGCCGCGTTCGCCGACTCGCCTTCGCCCGCCCCGAAGAAGCTGCCCGCGGGCCTCTACGGCACCGGGGACGCGCAGTACGACGGGGTGTGGCGGCAGTCGCTCGCGCTGCTGGCCCAGCACACGGTGGGGGTGCGTCCTGCCGGGGCCGCCGTGGACTGGCTGGCGGGGCAGCAGTGCGCGGACGGCGGGTTCGCGGCGTTCCGCGCGGATCCGGCGAAGGCGTGTGACGCCAAGACGATGCGGGACACCAACCAGACGGCGGCGGCCGTGCAGGCGCTGGCCGCGCTCGGCGGGCACGGCGAGGCCGTGCAGAAGGCGGTGGGCTGGCTGAAGTCGGTGCAGAACGACGACGGCGGCTGGCCGTCGATGGCGGGCTCGGCGAGCGACGCCAACTCCACGTCGGTGGTGATCGGCGCGCTGACCGCGGCCGGTGTGCGGCCGGAGTCGGTGACGTCACAGAAGGGCGGCAGGTCCCCGTACGAGGGGCTGCTCACCTTCCGGCTGGGCTGCGGGGCGAAGGACGTGAAGGGGGCGGAGCGGGGCGCGTTCGCCTTCCAGCTCAAGGGCGCGGCGCCGAACGCGGACGCGTCGGCGGCCGCGGCGACCGGCGCCCTGGGCAAGGGCTTCGTCGTCGGCCCTGCGGGCAAGGACGCGGGCGAGCCGGTGGCGCCGTCCTGCAAGGACGGTGAGAAGGACGGCGGGAAGGCCGACGCGGCGGGGCGGAAGGAGGCCGCGGAGGGCGCGGACGCGTATCTCGTCGCGCAGCTCGGCGGGAACGGGCAGCATCTGCCGTCCGCGATGCCGGGGGCGGAGCAGCAGCCCGATGTGGGCAACACCGCCGACGCGGTCGTGGCGCTGGCCGCGGGCGGGCACGGCGCGGCGGCCCGGCAGCCGCTGGCGTGGCTGGAGAAGCATGCCGCGCCGTGGGCGAAGACGGGCGGCCCGGCCGCGTACGCGCAGCTGATCTTCGCCGCGCACGCCACCGGCGCCGACCCGCGGGACTTCGGCGGCACGGACCTGGTCGCGGCGCTGGGCGCGACGGGTCCGAAGCCGGCCGGTGACGCCGGTTCGTCCGCGTCGCCCGCCGAGGACTCGCAGGACACCGGGTCCGGCGGCGGGATCAGCGTGTGGTGGGTGATCGTCATCGGGCTCGCCGCCGGTGCCGGTATCGGCTTCCTGATGAGCGGCCGCCGGAAGCGCGGGCTGTGATGCGGCGCTTCCGCATCGGCTGTGCGCTGCTGCTCGCGGCGGCCGCGGTCGGCCTGGGCGCGGGCCCGGCCCAGGCGCAGGAGTACCGCTACTGGTCGTTCTGGGACGGCGCGGGCGGGTCCTGGGCGTACGCGACGCAGGGCCCGGCCACGCTGCGCCCTGCCGACGGCGCCGTCACCGGCTTCCGCTTCACCGTCAGCGCCGACTCGGCCGCCGCGGGCAAGCCCCGTCCTGCGGCCGACTTCACGGCGCTGTGTGCCGGTACGCCGGCGAAGGCCGGGGCCAAGCGGATCGGGGTCGTCATCGATTTCGGCACGGCGGCGGATGCGCCGAAGGGCGAGCGACCGCCGAAGCCGCGCGCGGAGTGTGCCCGGGTGCCTGCGGACGCGTCGGCGGGTGATGCGCTGGCGGCGGTGGCCGAGCCGCTGCGCTACGACGCGCACGCGCTGCTGTGCGGCGTCGCCGGTTATCCGAAGGCGGGGTGTGCGGAGCAGGTGAGCGGTTCGGGTGGGTCGGCCGGGGCGTCGCCGTCGTCGGGGAAGCCGGCTTCGGGGGCGGACGGGGACGGTGGCGGGCCTTCCGCCGGGCTGATCGGCGGGATCGCCGTCGTCGTCGTGCTGGGTGCGGCCGCTGGGTGGCAGGCCCGCCGCCGGCGCGGATGAGCGCCCCGCGGGCGACCCGGAGCACGGCCCTGCACGCGGGCGCGTGGTGGCTGTGGGCGCTGGGACTCGCGACCGCCGCGTCCCGCACCACCAATCCGCTGCTGCTGTGCCTGCTGGTCGGCGTCGCCGGTTATGTCGTGGCCGTGCGCCGTACGGACGCGCCCTGGGCCCGTTCCTACGGGGCGTTCGTGAAGCTCGGGCTGCTGGTGCTCGGCATCCGGCTGGTCTTCGCGTTCCTCCTCGGTTCGCCGATCCCGGGGACGCACACGCTGGTGACGCTGCCCGAACTGCCGCTGCCCGACTGGGCGAAGGGGGTGCGCATCGGCGGCCGGGTCACCGCGGAGGGCATGGTCTTCGCGCTCTACGACGGGCTGAAGCTGGCCACGCTGCTGATCTGCGTGGGGGCGGCCAATGCGCTGGCGAATCCGGCGCGGCTGCTGAAGTCGCTGCCCGGCGCGCTGTACGAGGCGGGGGTCGCGGTGGTCGTGGCGATGACCTTCGCGCCGAATCTCGTCGCCGATGTGCAGCGACTGCGGGCCGCCCGGCGGCTGCGCGGCCGTCCCGACCGTGGTGTCGCGGCCCTCCTCCAGGTCGGCCTGCCGGTCCTGGAGGGTGCGCTGGAGCGGTCGGTGGCGCTGGCCGCCGCGATGGACGCGCGGGGCTACGGGCGCAGTGCGTTCGTGCCGCGTGCGGTGCGGCACACCACCACCGTCCTGACGCTCGGCGGGCTGCTGGGTGTCTGCGCGGGGACGTACGGACTGCTGGCCGATGCGGGGGCCGGTCTCGGGCTGCCGCTGCTGCTTGCGGGGCTCACCGCGGCGCTGGCCGGGCTGTGGCTGGGCGGGCGCCGTTCGGTGCGTACCCGGTACCGGCCGGAGCGGTGGGGGGTGCGCGCCTGGCTGGTGTCCGGCTCCGGGGTCGCGGTCGCCGCCCTGATGATCGGCGCGAACGGCTACGCGCCCGGTGCTCTGCATCCGCCGGCGGTCCCGCTCACCGCGCCCCAACTGCCGCTCTGGCCCGCCCTGTCCGTCCTCGTCGGGCTGCTTCCTGCGTGGGTCGCGCCGCTGCCCGCCGTGGCGGGCGGGGGTTCGGCGGCGGGGTCGGGGCGGCCGCAGGCATCGTTGTCCGGCCGACCCGGCCGGCGGAAGAAGGAGTCCTGGCAGTGATCCGGTTCGAGCAGGTCTCGGTCACCTACAGCGATGCGCCGCAGCCTGTGCTCCGGGGCATCGACCTGACCGTGCCCGAGGGGGAGCTGTGCCTTCTCGTGGGCCCTTCCGGTGTCGGCAAGTCGACGCTGCTGAACGCCGTCTGCGGGCTCGTGCCGCACTTCACCGGGGGCACGCTCAGCGGCCGGGTCACCGTGGCCGGGCGTGACACCCGTACCCATGCCCCGCGTGAACTGGCCGATGTGGTCGGCACGGTGGGCCAGGATCCGTCGGCCCATTTCGTCACCGACACCGTCGAGGACGAACTCGCCTACGGCATGGAGTCGCTGGGCCTCGCCCCGGACGTGATGCGGCGCCGCGTCGAGGAGACGCTGGATCTGCTGGGTCTTGCCGGTCTCCGTGACCGTGCGCTGCCCACGCTGTCCGGCGGGCAGCAGCAGCGGGTGGCGATCGGCTCGGTGCTGACCGCTCACCCGCGGGTGCTGGTCCTGGACGAGCCGACGTCGGCGCTGGATCCGGGGGCCGCCGAGGAGGTGCTGGCCGTGCTCCAGCGGCTGGTGCACGATCTGGGCACGACGGTGCTGCTCGCCGAGCACCGGCTTGAGCGGGTGGTGCAGTACGCGGACCAGGTCATTCTGCTGCCGGCGCCGGGCGCCCCGCCCCGGCAGGGCGATCCCGCCGCGATCATGGCGGTCTCGCCCGTGCAGCCGCCGGTGGTCGCGCTCGGTGAGCTGGCGGGCTGGTCGCCGCTGCCGCTTTCGGTGCGTGACGCGCGGCGCCGGGCCGCTCCGCTGCGCGAACGGCTGGCGGGCCGGGCCCGGCCCGGTGACACCCGCTCCCGCTCCGCCGAAGCCGGGGCGGCCGGCCGGTCTGTGGCGGGGGCGGCGACGCATCACGGAGGCGCCCGGCACTGCGCCTGAGCCCGGTGCCGCGCCCGCCGTCGTCTCGGCGCTGGCCGTCCGCCGCGGCCGGACCGAGGCGCTGCGCGCGGTGGACCTGACCGTCCGCCCCGGCGAGACGCTCGCTCTGATGGGCCGTAACGGTGCCGGCAAGTCCACTCTGCTGACCACTCTGGTCGGGATGCACGAACCGTCGTCGGGCAGTGTGAAGGTCGGCGGCGCGGTCCCGCACCGCACCGCTCCCGGCACGTTGCTGCGGCACGTCGGGCTGGTCCCGCAGGAGCCGCGCGACCTGTTCTGCGCGGACACCGTCGCCGCCGAGTGCACGGCGGCCGACCGGGACGCGGGGGCGGCGCCCGGCAGTTGCCGTGCGCTGGTCGCCCGGCTGCTGCCGGACGTTCCGGACGCGGCCCATCCGCGCGACCTGTCCGAGGGGCAGCGTCTCGCCCTCGCGCTGGCGATCGTGCTGACGGCCCGGCCGCCGCTGCTGCTGCTCGACGAGCCGACCCGCGGCCTGGACTACGCGGCGAAGGGCCGTCTGGTGGAGGTGCTGCGCGGCCTGGCGGCCGAGGGGCACGCCATCGTCCTGGCCACCCACGACGTGGAGCTGGCCGCCGAACTGGCCCGGCGGGTCGTCATCCTGGCGGACGGGGAGATCGTCGCGGACGGGCCGACCGACGAGGTCGTCGTCTCCTCCCCCGCCTTCGCCCCGCAGGTCGCCAAGATCCTCGCCCCGCTGCCCTGGCTGACCGTCCCCCAGGTCGCCCGCGCCCTGGAGGACGCCTCATGACACCGGACCCTCCGGAGCGGGCCGCCCGTCCCGGCCGCCGGGTGCGGGCCGTCCGGCTCGGGCCGCGTTCCGTCGTGGCGCTGGCGCTGATCTCGGCGATCGGGGTGATGGCGTTCGGCTGGCCGCTGCTCGCCGACTCCGCTTCCGGGCTCGCCCATTCCCGGGACGCGCCCTGGCTGTTCGCGGCGCTGCTGCCGATGCTGCTGGCCGTCGTGGTGGCGACCATCGCCGACAGCGGCCTGGACGCGAAGGCCATCGCGATGCTCGGCGTGCTGGCCGCGGCCGGCGCGGCGATGCGGCCGCTCGGCGCGGGCACGGCCGGGATCGAGCCGATGTTCTTCCTGATGGTGCTGGCCGGCCGGGTGCTGGGGCCGGGCTTCGGGTTCGTGCTGGGTTCGGTGGCGATGTTCGCTTCGGCGCTGCTGACCGGCGGTGTCGGGCCCTGGATGCCGTTCCAGATGCTGTCGATGGGCTGGGTGTCGATGGGGGCCGGTCTGCTGCCGGGGCCGGACCGGCTGCGGGGGCGCCGCGAGCTGGCGCTGCTCGCCGGGTACGGGGCGGTGTCCGCGGTCCTCTACGGGCTGGTCATGAACCTCCAGGGCTGGCCGTACATCGGCGGGATGGCCTCGGGTGTCTCGTTCGTGCCCGGCGATCCGCTGCCCGACAATCTCGCCCGCTATCTCGCGTACTGCCTGGCCACCTCGCTCGGCTGGGACCTGCCCCGTGCGGCGGTCACGGTGCTGCTGACGCTGACGCTGGGCGGCACGCTCCTGAAGGCGCTGCGCCGGGCCACCCGCCGCGCGGCCTTCGACGTCCCGGTCTCCTTCGGCACGCCGGAGAGCGGGGCCGCGTCCGCCGGGACCGCTTCCCAAGGGGGTGCCCCCGGCTGACCGCCTTCCTCCAGGGGCTTCCGGCGGGTGTCCGCCTCACAGCCGCTGGATGATCGTCCCCGTCGCCAGCGCCCCGCCCGCGCACATCGTGATCAGCGCGAACTCCTTGTCCCTGCGCTCCAGTTCGTGCAGCGCGGTGGCGATCAGCCGGGCGCCGGTCGCCCCCACCGGGTGGCCCAGGGCGATGGCGCCGCCGTTCACGTTGACCTTCTCCAGGTCCTGTTCGAAGACCTGCGCCCAGGACAGCACGACGGAGGCGAACGCCTCGTTGATCTCGACGAGGTCGATGTCCCTGAGCGACATGCCCGCCTTGCCCAGGACCGCGCGGGTCGCGTCGACCGGTCCGTCGAGGTGGTAGTGCGGGTCCGCGCCGACCAGCGCCTGGGCGACGATCCGGGCCCGCGGCCTGAGCTTGAGTGCCCGCGCCATCCGCTTGGACGCCCACATCACGGCGGCGGCGCCGTCGGAGATCTGCGAGGAGTTGCCCGCGGTGTGCACCGCGTTCGGCATGACGGGCTTGAGGCCGGCCAGCGCCTCCATACCGGTGTCGCGCAGTCCCTCGTCCCGGTCGACGAGCCGCCACATGCCCTGGCCCGCGGCCTGTTCGTCCTCGGTGGTGGGGACCTGGACGGCGAAGGTCTCCCGCTTGAAGCGCTCCTCGGCCCAGGCGGCCGCGGCCCGTTCCTGCGAGCGGAGTCCGAGCGCGTCGACGCGTTCGCGGGTCAGGCCGCGGCGGCGGGCGATCCGTTCGGCGGCCTCGAACTGGTTGGGCAGGTCGACGTGCCACTCGTCGGGCCAGGGCTTGCCCGGCCCGTGCTTGGAGCCGCTGCCCAGCGGCACCCGGGACATCGCCTCCACGCCGCAGCCGATGCCGACGTCGATGACGCCGCCGGCGATCATGTTGGCGACCATGTGGTTGGCCTGCTGGGATGATCCGCACTGGCAGTCGACGGTGGTGGCGGCGGTCTCGTAGGGCAGGCCCATGGCGAGCCAGGCGTTGCGTGCCGGGTTCATCGACTGTTCGCCGGCGTGCGTGACGGTGCCCCCGACGACCTGTTCGACGCAGTCGGGCTGGATGCCCGTACGGCCGAGGAGTTCGCGGTAGGTCTCGCCCAGGAGGTAGGCGGGATGGAGGTTGGCGAGCGCTCCTTGGCGCTTGCCGATCGGGGTGCGTACGGCTTCGACGATGACGGGTTCCGCGGCCATGACTGACTCGTCCTCTCCTCGCGTCCGCGGGGCGTCCCGGCACCCACGGAAGAAGAACTAGTACGCGTTCTAGTTCTGCGCTCAGTCTCGTGAGCCCCACCCCGCCGCGCAAGGGGCGCGCACCCCCGTTGTCCGATCCCCGACGCCCCGGAAACGGCCGCCGAGCCCCCCTCTTGCGCAACAGGTGCGGCCGCAGCCCTTGCCACTTGCGGGACTCGTCACTACCTTCACCGCGACATCTGATGCGTCGTCAGAAATATCGGAGGTGCCGGCGTCCCCGGCCCCGGTCCGCGCCCGGCCGGACACGGGACGGGCCCGCGCCCCGGCCGGACCGGACCAGGAGTCGCCGATGCCATGCCCAGCGTTGCCCGAGGGATTCGACTTCACCGACCCCGACCTCTACCAGTCCCGCGTCCCGCTCCCGGAGTTCGCCCAGCTGCGGCGCACCGCGCCCGTGTGGTGGAACGCCCAGCCGCACGGCATCGCCGGGTTCGACGACGACGGCTACTGGGTGGTGACCCGCCACGAGGATGTCAAGGAGGTGTCCACGAAACCGGACATCTTCTCCGCGCACCTCAACACCTCGATCATCCGCTTCCACCCGTCGATGACCCGCGACCAGATCGACGTACAGAAGCTGATCATGCTCAACATGGACCCGCCCGAGCACACCCGCGTCCGCCAGATCGTGCAGCGCGGCTTCACCCCGCGCGCCATCCGCGCACTGGAGGACGCGCTGCGCGACCGGGCCGCGAAGATCGTCGCCGAGGCGCGCCGCCGCGGCTCGGGCGACTTCGTCACCGACATCGCCTGTGAACTGCCCCTCCAGGCCATCGCCGAACTCATCGGCATCCCGCAGGACGACCGGGCCCGCATCTTCGACTGGTCGAACAAGATGATCGCCTACGACGACCCCGAGCTGGCCATCACCGAAGAGGTCGGCACCAACGCGGCCATGGAACTGATCTCGTACGCGATGAACCTCGCCGCCGACCGCAAGGAGTGCCCGGCCAAGGACATCGTCAGCCGGCTGGTCGCCGCGGAGGACGAGGGCAACCTCGGCTCGGACGAATTCGGCTTCTTCGTCCTGCTGTTGGCGGTGGCCGGCAACGAGACGACCCGCAACGCGATCACCCACGGAATGCACGCCTTCCTCACCCACCCCGAGCAGTGGGAGCTGTACAAGCGCGAGCGCCCGGACACCGCGGCCGAGGAGATCGTGCGCTGGGCGACGCCGGTGGTCTCCTTCCAGCGCACCGCGACCCGGGACACCACCCTGGGCGGCGCGCGGATCGCGAAGGGCCAGCGGGTCGGCATCTTCTACTCGTCCGCCAACAACGACCCCGAGGTCTTCGACCACCCGGAGTCCTTCGACATCACCCGCGACCCGAACCCGCACCTCGGCTTCGGCGGCGGCGGCCCGCACTTCTGCCTGGGCAAGTCGCTGGCCGTACTGGAGATCAACCTCATCTTCCAGGCCATCGCCGACGCCATGCCGGACATCTCCCTCACCGGCGCACCGCGCCGGCTGCGCTCGGCATGGCTCAACGGCGTGAAGGAACTGCGGGTGCAGTACGGGTGAAGGGGCGCCGCCGGTCGGCCGGGTGGTGACGGCCCCGCGCGGTGCGGGGCGCGGCGATTCGGCCACGGGCGGCTGCGGAGTCGTCCGAAACCCGTCCCGCGCCCGACCTTGCCAGCGCCCATGGGCGGAATTACATTCAACTCGCCGGTAACACCCGGCAGTACAGCGCACCGCCCGTACCGCCCGCCCGGCGCAGCCCGCGCCGGCGGTCCGCCCGGCACAGCGCGTTCGGCACCGCTCAGCGCTGCATACCACCGCGCCGCCCGCTCCGCCCCGCACGGCCTCCCCCACGCGCCACCGCCCCGGCCCCGCACGTCCGGCCGCACCACCGGGGCACCCGGCCGTCCGGCCCGTACCGCCCGTTCCGCCGTAACGCCCGTATGCAGCGACCTTGTTCGCCCCCCACGTGATCGACAGCGCGCGCCACCGCTCTTCGAAGGGGACACGTCATGAAGGACGCACACGGCAGACACGTCACGGGACGCATCAGCTGGCGAAGGTTCGCCGTGCTGTCCGTCCCGGCGCTCGCCGGCACCGCCGCGCTCGGCATCGCCCTGGCCAACGGAGCCCTGGCGGCCTCGTTCGCCGTCTCGGGACAGCAGTTCAAGGTCTCGGCCGACCGCCTCCAGGGCGACGGCTTCGCCCAGTACGGCAGCGTGGACGCCAACGCCAGGGGCGACCTGCTGCCCGTCGCCGTCACCGCCATCAAGTCGGCCGAGCTGCACAGCCTGTGCCAGTCGGTGGTCACGCACCTGCCGGTCATCGGCGACATCTCGCTCAACCTCAGCGCGGGCACCGGAAAGACGCCGGTCAAGGCCGACGACCTCTTCGTGGACGCCACCCAGCTGTCCGGCAACGCGTCCTTCCACCGCATCGAGATCGGCCGGGACGCCTCCACCCTCACCAAGGGGCCTGACGGCGCCCAGGGCCTCCAGGACCTGTTCGCCCAACAGGCCGACGACGTCACCATCGATCACCTCCGGCAGACCGCCTGGGCGACCAACGCGGGCACGTTCCGGCTCACCGGGCTGAGTATGAAGATCTCCAAGGGCAAGAAGGAATGCTTCTGACATGGCGGCCGGGATCCGGTCCCGCCTGCGGCGCTGGCGCACCGGCCGCCCGTTCTGGGGCGGACTGGCTGCGGTACTGGCCGGCGCGGAGATCTGCGCCATCCCGCTCGCACCCCTGAAGATCATGCTCCAGCAGGGCATCGCCGGCATCCCGTCGGTGCTGATGGGCCTGGTGATGATCCTGATGGGCCTGTCGGCCTGGTTCGCGCCGTACTACCGGGGCATCGCCGGCGTCCTGACGGTGCTGTTCTCGGCCGCCGCGCTGGTGATGTCCAACCTCGGCGGCTTCCTGATCGGCACCGTGCTCGGCATCATCGGCGGCGCGCTGATCTTCGCCTGGCAGCCGCTGCCGGCCGCCGACGACACCGAACCGGGCGGCCCGGCCCAGGACACCGGCCCCGCGAGCGCTCCCGGAGAGCCCGCGGCCACCGCCTGACCGGCCGTCAACATCCCGCCCGGTTCACGACGGCCCCGTACGCGTACCGCCACGCGCTCGTACGCGTACGGGGCCGTCGTGCCCGCGCACTTCCCCCTCGCGCCCGGCATCCCGGGCCACCGCAGAAGGAGACCTGACATGAGATCCGACATGAGAACCGCGACGAGATCCGCGATGACGCGCCGCCCCCGCCGCGCACGCACCGCGCTCACCGCCGCGACCGGCATCGCGGCGGCCCTCGGGCTCTCCCTGGCGATGGCCGGTCCGGCGGGTGCGTCAACGGCCGCCGCCGCGCCCACGACCGTGGCACCCGCAGGGCACGGCTTCAGCGCCGCGCTCACCGGCACCTCGACCTTCTCCGCCGGGTCGGTGACCGTGACCTGTACCGCCTCCGGATCCACCGGCCAGGTCCCGGCGGCCCCCGGCAACCACAACGCGGCCGGGCCGGTGAGCAGCGCCATCTCCGCGCCCACGTACGGCTCCTGCACCACGAGCATGCCGGGGGTCGGCGCCACCGTCACCACGACCGGCGACTGGGGCGTGGCCATGCAGAACGGTGCGCAGGTGACCGCCGGTCTCGCCATGCCGTCGGGCGGCTTCGTCCTGAAGACCAGCGGCCTGGCCAACTGCACGGTGACGGCCGCGCCCACGGCGGCGGCGACCGTCAGCGGCAGCTGGACCAACGGCGCGCCGTCGACCCTGAAGTTCACCGACGCGGCGGTGCCGGTGAAGGTGGAGGGCGGTTTCGGCTGCCCGACGACGGCGACCAGCTCGAAGTTCAACGCCACCTACAAGGTCACCGACACCACCGATCCGGCGTCTCGGATCACCGTCACCGGCTGAGCCGTCCGGCCGTTGTCCTCAGCGCGCGGTGAGGACAACGGCCACCGCCGCGGCCGCCGCCACCGCGACGCTGCCGGCGGCGAACGCGGTGAACAGCCGCCTGCGCAGCACCTGGTAGACGCCCGAGTACTCGGCCCGCAAGGAGGCGCTGCGGGTGGCGATGCGTTGCAGGTACGCCTTCGACAGTTCCGCCTGGTCCTGACAGTAGAGGCGTTCGACCTCGGCGCGCTGGCTGTCGGTGAGCCAGGGCAGCCCGGCGCAGAAGGCTTCCGCCCGCGTGCGCGCCCGGCTCTTCTCCGCCTCCCAGAGCAGATACCCCTCGATTTCGTTGATGGCTTCGTCGGTACGCATCGTGCCGCTCACCTCGCCCATGCCGCTCGGATTGCTCAGGTCGCTCACCCCGCTCCCGCCGCTCATACCCGGGCGCTCCGCTCACCGTCGCGGTCCAGGGCCGCACGGTCGCCCTGCCCCAGCGCGTCGCCCTCCGCGGCGATTTCCGGGTGGTGCAGGTCGAATGCCGGGGATTCGGAACGAATACGGGGGAGGGAAAGGAAGTTGTGCCGCGGGGGCGGGCAGGAGGTCGCCCACTCCAGCGAACGGCCGTATCCCCAGGGGTCGTCGGCCTCCACCTTCTCCCCGTATTTCGCGGTCTTCCAGACGTTGTAGAGGAACGGCAGCATCGACAGGCCGAGGAGGAAGGAGAAAATGGTGGAGACGGTGTTGAGCGCGGTGAATCCGTCGGCCGCCAGATAGTCGGGGATGCGGCGCAGCATTCCTTCGGCACCCAGCCAGTGCTGGACGAGGAACGTGCCGTGGAACCCGATGAACAGCGTCCAGAACGTGATCTTTCCGAGCCGTTCGTCCAGCATCTTGCCGGTGAACTTCGGCCACCAGAAGTGGAATCCGGAGAACATCGCGAAGACGACGGTGCCGAAGATGACGTAGTGGAAATGGGCGACGACGAAGTAGGTGTCCGTGACGGCGAAGTCCATGGGGGGCGAGGCGAGGATGACGCCGGTCAGGCCGCCGAAGGTGAAGGTGATCAGGAAGCCGATCGCCCACAGCATCGGCGTCTCGAAGGACAGTGAGCCCTTCCACATCGTGCCGATCCAGTTGAAGAACTTCACGCCGGTGGGCACCGCGATGAGGAAGGTCATGAAGGAGAAGAACGGCAGCAGCACGCCGCCGGTCGCATACATGTGGTGCGCCCAGACGGTGACCGAGAGGCCGGCGATCGAAATCGTCGCCGCGATCAGGCCGACGTAACCGAACATCGGCTTCCGCGAGAACACCGGTATGACCTCGGAGATGATGCCGAAGAACGGCAGCGCGATGATGTAGACCTCGGGGTGCCCGAAGAACCAGAAGAGGTGCTGCCAGAGCAGTGCGCCGCCGTTCGCCGCGTCGAAGACGTGCGCCCCGAATTTACGGTCCGCTTCGAGTGCGAAGAGCGCGGCGGCGAGTACCGGGAAGGCCAGCAGGACGAGTACGGCGGTCAGCAGCACGTTCCAGGTGAAGATCGGCATGCGGAACATGGTCATGCCGGGTGCGCGCATGCAGATGATCGTGGTGATGAAGTTGACGGCGCCGAGGATCGTGCCGAATCCGGAAAAGGCGAGGCCCATGATCCACATGTCGCCGCCGACACCCGGTGAATGCACCGCGTCGGTGAGCGGCGAATAGGCGAACCAGCCGAAGTCCGCCGCGCCTTGCGGCGTGAGGAATCCGCCGACCGCGATCAGCGACCCGAAGAGATAGAGCCAGTACGCGAACATGTTCAGCCGCGGGAAGGCGACATCGGGCGCGCCGATCTGCAACGGCATGATCCAGTTGGCGAATCCGGAGAACAGCGGCGTCGCGAACATCAGCAGCATGATCGTGCCGTGCATCGTGAATGCCTGGTTGAACTGTTCGTTCGACAGGATCTGATGGCCGGGCCTGGCCAGTTCGGCGCGCATCAGGAGCGCCATCAGGCCGCCGATGGCGAAGAACGCGAACGAGGTGACGAGGTACATCGTGCCGATGGTCTTGTGGTCGGTGGTCGTCAGCCACTTCACGGGTTGTTTCATGCCTGCTAGGTGTCCGGAGCCGTCGCTGACATCACTCCTGCGGCCTTCCGGAGGCCGTGTGAAGGATCACCGGAGGAGGGTGTGAAGATCGGGGGCATGCCGGACACCAACGGATCATGAGCACGGAGGAAGCCTTCGCCGATGCCTATCGCACGCACTACTGGGCGGTCAGCCGCTTCGTGGCGCGCCGGCTGGACGGGCAGGCAGACGAGGTCGAGGAAGTGGTCGCGGAGGTCTTCTCCATAGCCTGGAGACGCCGCGCCGACCTTCCCGACTCACCCCTGCCCTGGTTGTACGGGGTGGCCAGGAACTGCCTGGCCAACACGGTGCGCGGGCTCGGCCGCTACCGGCGGCTGCTGAACCGCATCGGCAACCACGAGGTGGCGCACCGCCGGGGGACCGTGGAGAGCCCGGACGCCGAACGGCCCGGCTCCTGGGTGCACGAGGCGCTGGCCCGCCTCTCCCCCGCCGATCAGGAGGTGCTGCGGCTGACGGCCTGGGAGGAACTGACCATCGAGGAGCTGGGCGTCACCCTCGGGTGCAGCCAGAGCGCGGCGGCGATGCGGCTGCACCGGGCCCGCGGCCGGCTCCGTACGCAGATCGACCGGATGCGGGCGACGGTGTCCGTGCAAGCAGGAGGCTACCGCGATGCGTGACGACGAACTGGACCTGCTGCGTGCCGTCGATCCCGTCTCGTCCCACGAGGGCCCGTGGCGCGAGCGGCCGCTCGACCACCGGGCCGAACGCGCCCTGAACCAGCTGCTGTTCAGCACCCGCCGCCGGAAGGTGCGCCGCCTTCTCGTGGTGCGCGCCGAGGCCGCCGTGCTCGCGATCGTCGCGGTGCTCGCGTACACCTTCTCCGGCCCCGGAGCGCAGGCGGCCGTCGCCGTGCCGACCGCCCTTCACCTGCGCACCGACGCACCGTCCGTCTCGCTGAACGTCCTGGCGCACCGGGCCGCGGCCCTCGCGAAGGCCGCCGGCCCCGAGGACGGACCGCGCCGGGGCAGCCACGTGCAGAGCTGGTACATGAGCATGGAGTCCGGCCCGGACGCGGCGCCTCCGGTCACCGTTCCCGAGGAGCGGATCACCCGGTGGAACGCGGACGGCGGCGGCTCCGAGATGGTGGTGGCGACCGATCCGCGGCACCCCGGCCGCCCTGTGATCCACGCCGACGAGGACGGCCACTGGCACACCGTCAACGACGGCAAGGTGCTGCACCACAAGGTCTACCCGGCGGGTTCCGAGGCCCAGCACGGCGGCCTCGCCTCCCGCACCCGGCCGCCGACGAACCCCGACGGCCTGCGCGAACTCCTCGGCATGCTCTACGGAAGCGGCACCGGCGACACCCCGCAGCTGCTCCAGGCGCTGTCCTCGTACCGGCAGGAGTGGACGCCGGGACCGCGCGAGACCGCCGCCATCGTCGAGCTGCTGGCCTCGGCCGACGGCCTGCGCCCCGCCGGGATCGTCAC
This sequence comes from Streptomyces pinistramenti, assembly GCF_020564935.1. Classification (GTDB taxonomy): domain Bacteria; phylum Actinomycetota; class Actinomycetes; order Streptomycetales; family Streptomycetaceae; genus Streptomyces; species Streptomyces pinistramenti. The sequence continues at coordinate 96,809 of NZ_JAJCXB010000006.1, read as the reverse complement.
CGACCGGCTCGGCCGCCGCGGCCAGGCGTACGTCTACACCGGCCACGGCGGGTCGATGGAGGGCGCCCGCCAGATGATCATCCTCGACCCGCGGACCGGCACCCTGCTCGGCAACGAGATCACGGTCACCAAGGACCTCCCCGACTACAAGATCAAGGCGGGCGAGGTGATGTCGTACGAGGCGTGGATGCCGTGACGACCTGGGGAGGGCGGGCGGCCGCCTCGTCAGTGGCCGAGACGGCGCAGCGCCTGCTCCGGGTAGCGCGCGCCCGCGACGGCCGTGTCCGGCACGGCGGCCCGCAGCCGTGCGGCCTGCCCGGCAGTCAGCTCCACGGCGGCCGCCCCGGCGTTCTCCTCGACGTACCGCACCCGCTTCGTCCCCGGGATCGGCACGATGTCATCGCCCTGCGCCAGCAGCCAGCCGAGCGCCGCCTGCGCCGGGGTCACGCCGATCTCCCCGGCGATCCGCCGGACCTCGGCCACCAGCACGAGATTGCGGGTGATGTTGTCGTCCGAGAAGCGGGGCCAGCGGCGGCGGTTGTCGCCATCGGTCAGCTCATCGCGCGAGGCCAGCGCCCCGGCGAGCATGCCGCGCCCGAGCGGCGAGTACGCCACCACGGAGATCCCCAACTCCCGGCAGGTGGCGAGCAGTTCGCCCTCCACCACGTCCCGCGTGAACAGCGAGTACTCCACCTGCACCGCGCTGATGGGATGGACGGCGTGCGCGGCCCGCAGGGTGGCCGCGCTCACCTCGGAGAGCCCGAGATGCGCCACCTTCCCGGCCGCGACCAGCTCCGCCATCGCCCCGACGGTGTCCTCTACGGGTGTGCCCGGGTCGCGCCGGTGGGCGTAGTAGAGGTCGATCCGCTCGACGCCGAGGCGGCGCAGCGACGCATCGCAGGCGAGCGGTACGTACGCGGGCGAGGTGTCGACCCGGTCGACGCGCCCGGAGGCGGCATCGTGCCGCAGCCCGAACTTCGTCGCCAGAAAGACGTCCGCACGCCGCCCGCGGTCGCCCAGCCACCCGCCCACCAGTTCCTCGTTGGCGCCGCGCCCGTACGCGTCGGCCGTATCGAGAAAGGTGACGCCGAGCGCCGCCGCCCGGTCGAGCGTACGGAGCGCCTCGTCCGCGTCGGCCGGCCCGTAGGCGACCGACATCCCCATGCACCCGAGCCCGATCGCGGAAACCTCCGCCGGGCCACTGCCGAGCCTTCGCGTCTTCATCACGCGAGCGTAACGGAGCGGACGGCCCCTGGCAGCTGCCGGATTGGCCGTGGAGCGGCCCGAGTTGGCGTGACACCACGATGCGGGACCGCGGCGGCCCGGCGCCGAAGCACCTGCCCCGGCGCACCCCCGGGTGGCGGCCCGGCGCCGCCCGGCGGATCCTTGAGGGACGCGACGATCCATCGGCGCGGCGGCGAGGAGCGCCGCCGCGCCGTTTTTCGTGCGCGGCGGCCTGCGCAACGGACCAAAGCCAACCGTGACGCGGCTCACACGCCCCCCTCGCCTCCCCCGTGCCACCCGTCACAACGGCGCGCGGTTGCGGTCATTCGCCGCGATAAGGATCACAGACAAAGGTCCCGCCCAAGGCTTTGCAAAAACGCGTTTGCCCTGCATGGAGCGGGTATACGGCCGACTGCGCGGTCAACCGTGCACCGTCCGTGATGACCGGGTCTGCCCCTATGGTCGACTTTCGCCCGTCACGCCATGACGGGTATTTCCCTGTAGTCGACCCAGAGAGCGCAGGCGAGCGAACACGTGCCGACGCAGTCCCCCGTCGCACCCGAGCCCCTACCCGGCGGCAACCGCAAGAGCGCCGCACCCGATCCGGAAACGCGGTCCCAGGGCCGTTCCGCCGGCGAGTCGACCTCCGAGGTCACCGTCGTCGAACCCGCGATGGTCAAGCGTGCGGTGTCGGCTGCTGCGCTCGGCAATGCGATGGAGTGGTTCGACTTCGGCGTCTACAGCTACATCGCGGTCACGCTCGGCAAGGTGTTCTTCCCTTCCGGGGATCCGACCGCGCAGTTGCTGTCGACGTTCGGCGCATTCGCCGCGGCGTTCCTCGTGCGCCCCATCGGCGGCATGGTCTTCGGCCCGCTGGGCGACCGGATCGGCCGGCAGAAGGTCCTCGCCATCACCATGATCATGATGGCGGCCGGCACCTTCTGCATCGGCCTGATCCCCTCGTACGCCTCCATCGGCGTGGGCGCGCCCATCCTGCTGCTGGCCGCCCGCCTCGTCCAGGGCTTCTCGACCGGCGGTGAGTACGGCGGCGCGTCCACCTTCATCGCCGAGTACGCGCCGGACAAGAAGCGCGGGTTCCTCGGGAGCTGGCTGGAGTTCGGCACCCTGGCGGGCTACGTCGGCGGTGCGGGCCTGGTCACGCTGATGACGGCGCTGCTCTCCTCCGAAGACCTGCTCTCCTGGGGCTGGCGGATCCCGTTCCTGATCGCGGGCCCGATGGGCATCATCGGCCTGTACCTCCGGATGCGTCTGGAGGAGACCCCGGCGTTCGCGCAGCTGGAGAAGGAAGCGCGGACGAAGGAGAAGGAGCGCCGGGAGGCCGAGAAGCGGATCGGCATCCGGGAGATGATCTTCGGCCAGTGGCGCTCGATGCTGCTCTGCGTCGGCCTGGTCCTGGTCTTCAACGTCACCGACTACATGCTGCTGTCGTACATGCCGAGCTACCTGACGTCGGAGCTGAAGTACGACGAGACCCACGGGCTGCTGGTCGTGCTCGCCGTGATGGTCGTGATGATGTGCATCCAGCCGTTCGCCGGACGCCTCAGCGACCGCTTCGGCCGCCGCCCGGTGATCGCCGCCGGCTGCCTCGGCTTCCTGGTCCTCTCGGTGCCCGCGCTGCTGCTGATCCGGCAGGGTTCGCTGGTGGCCATCGCGCTGGGCATGACCGCGCTGGGCCTGCTGCTGGTCTGCTTCACCTCGACGATGCCGTCCACGCTGCCCGCGCTCTTCCCGACGAAGGTGCGCTACGGCTCGCTGTCGATCGGCTTCAACATCTCCGTGTCGGTCTTCGGCGGCACGACCCCGCTGGTGGTCACCGCGCTGATCGGCGCCACCGGCAACCGCATGATGCCCGCCTACTACATGATGGCCGCCGCCGTCATCGGCGGCGTCGCCGTCTGGCTGATGTCGGAGAGCGCCCGCAAGCCACTGCCCGGCTCACCCCCGGCCGTGGAGACGGAGGCGGAGGCCGTGGAGGTCGTCCGCACCGCACGACGCGCAACGGCCGCGTCGACGGCCTGATGAGGGGCCGCCACGCGAGGCGGTGAGGAAGTACCTGCGGGAGCCCGGTGCGGATACGCACCGGGCTCCCGCGCGTTCCGGGGCGCCAGGTCCTGTCGCCGCCCTCGCAGGATGCAGTTCCCGGTCCTGCCGCCCAAGTGCACAGCAAATCAACCGCTGTTGGGACTCTCGTCGGCAGCGAGGTGAGGGAACCGTAACAGCGCCCACCGGACGCAACCCGGGGAGCGACCCGCTCATCTGGACGGTTGGCGGGAAGCGGGGGCGCCTTCGGGGGCCACTTCTGCTCGACCGTCACACCGTGAGTGATCGAAGACATGCTCAGTGGATGTCACATCGGGGAGATCCACGGAAGGGAAGTCCATGACCAGGACGACGAAGACCGAGACGAAGACGCGGAGCCGCCGGCGTGTGGCCGTGACCGGCGCACTGGGGGTGGCCGCACTGGCACTTGCTGCCGTGCCCGCACACGCCAAGGGCGCCGTGGACCTCACGGCGCCGCACACGGCGGCTGTCGGCAAGACCTTCACGGTCACCGCGCACGGGAACGACGACGCCGCCTCCTACATGCGGATATGTCTGGAGGACCGCAGCGGTGGGCACGCGTGGCACCAAGTGGCCTGCGGTGCCACGGTCGCCAGAGACGCGGGCACGGAGGCACGGGTCGCGGCTCACACGAAGGGCGCGCATCGCGGCTCGCTGGAATTCCGTGCGGTGATGTACGGGCTGACCAGCCCGCACGCCCACCCCGTGCGTTGGAGGACCTCGAACGTGGCTACGGTCCAGGTGCGCTGACAACGCCCGTGGCCCCGGGCCGTGGTGAGCATCTGCCACTCGGCCCGGGGCCACGATCACCGCGCGCCACCCGCGGGCACGGCGCACCTCCACGCCACGGGCCACCGAAGCCGAGACGAGGTCGATCCACCACGGCCATCGCTCGGCAGGTCGAAGCGGTGTCCCGCCGTCCACTCCTGGCAGTCCTCATCCAGCACGTAAGCGTCCCTGGCTTCGAAGTGCCACGCGCTGTGCCGGGCTGGGTGACGCTCAACATGGCCGAGCTTGCGGCCCGATCACCTCGACACGCCACCAACTTGCACGAACTTGTAGCCGACCTCGTCACAGGCGCTGCCGATCCTGTACGGGGCGCCGGGACCTGCTCCCCCGGCCGGGCACGGCATGGGGCACGATGGGCGGTATGAGCATCGTGAAGATCAACGCACTGACCGTGCCGGCCGAACAGCGTGAGGTTCTGGAGCAGCGCTTCGGCGCCCGCGCCGGGACCGTCGACTCGTCGGACGGCTTCGAGTGGTTCGAGCTGCTGCGGCCGGTCGAGGGCACCGACCAGTACCTCGTCTACACGCGCTGGCGCGACGAGGAGTCGTTCCAGGCGTGGATGGAGGGCCCGATGAAGGCCGCGCACCAGGGCGGCGGCGAGGGCGGCGAGCGGCCCAAGCCGGCCGCATCCGGTTCGACCCTGTGGTCCTTCGAGGTCGTGCAGCAGGCCGGTCCGAAGCAGGGCTGAGCCCGGCGGCCGCCCCGTCCCGGGGTGTGCTCATCGGGAGCACACCCCGGGGTGGCCGGCGAACAGCCCGCAGCCATCGGTACGGCGGCAGTCGGGCAGGACGACCAGTTCGGCGAGCGGGCCGAGCCATTTGATCCACACCACGAGACCGCACAGATCCCGCACGACGGCGTAGTGCGGGCCGCCGTGGACAGTGGGCAGGACGCACCACCCGAGATCGAGTTCCGGTGCGGCATGCCGTCCCCCTTCGACTGCCAGCGCGGTCTCCGTCAGGGCGGGAGTGAGCTGGTAGTCCCCTCTCCAGCACGTCGGCGGGACGGCCTCCACGGCTTCCTTGATGTCGAACAGGCGAGGCGGAACGGGAGCCCCGGCGGCCGGTGGACGCCGCACGGGGGCGCGCGGAACGGGGTCCGAGCCGACCGTACGACCCGAGCCGACCGCCCGTGCATCGTCAGCGGTCATCGCTCCCCCGCAGCTCCACCGGGAACGCGTCGTGCTGCGGGTGCCGCCGGAGCAACACCCGGCAATCGACGGCCTTGCTCGCATCTCCCGCGCGTTCGGCGGCGGACAGTTCAGCGGTGAGCCGCTCGCACTCCGGGCAGCCCACGGCATCGTCACGGCGGCTCATTCCGGCCTCCCCAACGCGCGGAACCGCGCCCGTCGTTGACCGTCCGCACGGACCTGCTCACGGAGGCGGGCGAGCACCGGGCTGTCGGTCCGATCCCGCTGGACATTCGGCGGAGCCTTGAGCGAACAGTCCGGGTCGGGACACTCGCACGGCCCGTAATCACAGGGGTTGGGAGGCAGCGGATCCCGCTCCGCTTCACCGGCGTTCACCACTCCGCTCCCCTGTCGCATTTCGGATCGCAGCCTCTCCGGACCGGCCAAGATCTCTTGCAGGATCTTCCACGTCGGCGGGACGAACAGGCCCCAGCAGACGTGCGGCGGTTCCTGTTCCTCCGGGGGGCCGTTCTTTCCGCGCACGGCCGCTCCTCTCTGTAGTGCTACGACTACTCAGGGGGCTCAGCGTGACCTAGGCTCGGGCCGTCTTCAACGTTCCTGAAACGGAGGGCACATTGGTAAACATCAAGGAGTTGAACCCGGACAGTTCGCCCCAGGCAGCCTTCGGTGCGCGCCTACGCAGCGCGCGCGAGGCACGTAGCTGGAAGCAGGACGAACTAGCCGCGCAGGTCGGCTACTCGGGCCGACACATCTCGGCAGTGGAAACCGGCCGTAAGCCGCCAACTCTCCGCTTTTCGCGGGCCTTAGACGTGGTCTTCGGGTTCACCGGGACCGCGGACTCGTTCGAGCGTGCATGGGGAGAGATCCGCAACGGCAGTCTGCTGGAGGGCTTCCCGGAGTACCTGGGGCAGGAGGCGCGCGCGGCAGAGATCCGGTTGTTTGAAGTCGGGACGATCCCCGGATTGCTCCAGACACCGGAGTACGCGGGAGCCCTGGAGGAGGGCAACGTGAAGCGGGGAACGCTCAGCCCCGACCAAGCGTCTGAGCGGGTCTCATTCCTGGCGGAACGGCAAGCGGCTCTGATGCGGCCCGTCCCGCCCATAGTCATCGTGGTCTTGGATGAGAGCTGCATCCGGCGCCTGATCGGAGGCGCCGGGGTCATGGAACGCCAGCTGTCCCAGCTCGTCGAGTTCGCTGAACGGCCAAATACCGTACTCCAGTTGGCCCCATACACCCTGGGCGAGCACCGCCCGTTCAACCGGGTCGTAAATCTCTTGACCCTGCCGGACCGGTCCGTGGTTTCCTACGTCGAGTCCGAAACCCACGGACGCTTGGACAGAGAGATCACATCCGTGCTGCCGCTGGTGAGGGCCTACCATCAGCTACAGGCCGAAGCGCTTTCCCAGGCGGACTCAGTGGCCGTGATCGAGCAGGCACGAAAGGGCACCCCGTGACGACCGACTCCCTCCCCCTCATCTGGTTCAAGTCCTCCTACAGCGGCGGCAACGGCGGCACCTGTGTCGAGTGGGCGCCCGCGCATGCGACGACCACGGGGATAGTTCCCGTCCGCGACTCCAAGAACCCGAGCGGTCCCGTCCTCAACGTCCCCGCCGACGCGTTCTCCTCCTTCGTCTCAGGCGTCAAGGCCGGAGAGTTCGGCACCGTCTGACCTGGCCTCACCTCCCGACGCCGGAGCCCGCCCACACGGCGAAAGCCCCGCCACGCCCCCGAGCCGGGAAACGTGGCGGGGCTTTGACCTTGCCGCCCGATGGGCGCCCGGCGGACTCAAGTCGGCCGGTGCGCCGCGCACTTCGGCGGCCGTCCGGCCACGCGACGGCCGCCTGACGGGCACCGCCCGAAAGCCAGGTGTACAGACCCCCGCCACCCGCCACAATGGCGCCATGCCCGACTCCGCCGGCACCCTCCGGCTTCCCTGGACTCTCGCCGCCGAGCCGTCCGGTTGCCCGGACGCCATGGCCCTGCTGCGCGCGTACTACACCGAAGTCGCCGACCGCTACTACGAGTTGCACGAGCGGCGGCGCTCCACGGCTGCGGAGATCGAGCAGGGGCTGGCGGAGTATCCGAGTGACTGCCTGGGCCCGCCGCACGGTGTGCTGCTGGTCGCCCGGCACGGTGGCACGGCAGCCGGGTGTGCCGGGGTGCGACTGCTCGACGAGCGGACCGCCGAGCTGAAGCAGCTGTTCGTCCGGCCCGCCCACCGCGGCCTCGGCGCCGCCGCCGGGCTCCTGACGGCCGCCGAACGGGCCGCGGGCGAACTGGGCGCCGAACGGATCCGGCTGGACACCCGGCTCGACCTGGTGGAGGCGGTCGCGCTCTACCGTCGGCACGGGTACCGGGAGATCGCCCCGTACCACGACGATCCGTACGCGGACGTCTTCTTCGAGAAGCGAACACCGCGCCCCGCCCCCTGATCACTTCGCCAGGTCCCCCGGCCGCGGCGTACGCGGGACGCTGGGCCGGGCGTCGCCGTCGTGCGGTTCCTCGGCGTCCGATCCGCACAGTTCGGATGTCAGCTGCTGGACGAGTTCCGCGAGGTCGTGCGGGCGGTCGTCGGTCCACCAGTCGCCCAGCATCCGCGCCAGCGACTCCTCGCGGGCGGCGGCCAGCCGGGCGGCGACCGCGCGGCCCGTGTCGGTGAGCAGCAGGTCGAGGCCCTCCCGTACGGCGAGACCGCGTTCCTCGACCTGGCGGGTGGCCTCGGCTATCACCCCGAGCGGCACGGTGGTGCGCTCGGCGAGCATCGCCGGTTCCACCGCTCCGTGCCGCTGGATGCGCAGCAGCATCCAGCTGGCGGCCGGTTTCAGATCGAGCCCGGCCCGTTCGGTGATCTTCTCGTAGATCCTTTTCCGCCCTTCCATGCTGCCGAGTTTGGACAGCGCGCGGGCGCATTCGTCGTACGAGGAGCGCTCCACGGGGTTGGAGGACAGCACCTCGGTGGTGTCCGGCGCGGTGACGCTGCTGCGCAGCGGCTCCTCCTTGAGGAACCAGGCCAGCACGAAGGCGACCAGGACGACCGGGACCGCGTAGAGGAACATGTCGGTGATCGAGACGGAGTAGGCATTGAGCACACCGGCCCGCAGGGATGCCGGGAGCCGGGAGACGACCCGCGGGTCCTGGGCGATGCTGGACGGGGCGACGCCGGGGGGCAGTTGCCGGCCCGCGACGGCGTCGGCGATCCGCGGGCCCAGCTTGCTGGCGAAGATCGTGCCGAAGATGGAGACGCCGAACGAGGCGCCGATGGAGCGGAAGAACGTGGCGCCGGAGGTGGCGACCCCCAGGTCCTTGTAGTCGACCGCGTTCTGCACGATGAGCACCAGCACCTGCATGACCAGGCCGAGCCCGAAGCCGAAGACGAAGAAGTAGCCGCTCATGACCGTGACGCCGCTGGTCGGGCCGAGCTGGTGCAGCAGCAGGAGGCCGACGGCGGTGACGGCGGTACCGGCGATCGGGAAGAACTTGTATCGGCCGGTGCGGCTGACGATCTGCCCGGATGCGGTCGACGACACCAGCATGCCGAGCACCATCGGCAGCATGTGGACCCCGGACATGGTCGGTGTCACCCTCTGCACGACCTGTAGGAACGTCGGCAGATACGTCATCGAGCCGAACATCGCGAAGCCGACGACGAAGCCGATGACGGCGGTCAGCGCGAAGGTCCGCAGGCGGAAGAGGCGCAGCGGCAGGACAGGCTCGGCGGCCCGCCGCTCGACGAAGACGAACACGGCCAGCAGGACGAGGCCGAGCACGCCGAGCCCCACGATCTGCCAGGAAGCCCAGGGGTAACTGACGCCACCGAGCGAGGTCATCAGGACCAGACAGGCGGCGACGGCGGCGATCAGGCCGGTGCCCAGGTAGTCGATCCGGTGCGGGGTGCGGCGGACCGGGATGTGCAGCACGGCGGCGATGACGGCCAGCGCGATGATGCCGACGGGCACGTTGATGTAGAAGACCCAGCGCCAGCTCAGATGGTCCACGAACAGGCCGCCGAGCAGCGGCCCGAGGACGCTCGTACCGCCGAAGACGGCACCGAACAGGCCCTGGTACTTGCCGCGTTCCCGCGGTGGCACGATGTCGCCGACGATCGCCATCGAGAGCACGATCAGACCGCCGCCGCCCAGGCCCTGGAGGGCGCGGAACCCGATCAGCTGCGGCATGTTCTGCGCGATGCCGCACAGCACCGAGCCGATCAGAAAGATCACGATGGCGGTCTGGAAGAGCTTCTTGCGCCCGTACTGGTCGCCCAGCTTGCCCCACAGCGGCGTCGCGGCCGTCGACGCCAGGAGGTAGGCGGTGACCACCCAGGAGAGGTGGTCGAGACCGCCCAGGTCGCTGACGATCGTGGGCAGCGCGGTGGCGACGATGGTCTGGTCGAGTGCCGCGATGAGCATGCCGAGCAGCAGTGCGCCGATCGCGACGAGGACCGCCCGCTGGGACCGGCCCTCGCCGGGCACCGTCGGTGCACCGGTGTCCTGCGCCATGAGCGCCTCCCTCTCTCCCGGCCTGCCGCCCGCCGCGCCATCCACTCGGCCGCGGCCTGGCCGTCACGGTCGGCCGTTCCTCTCCATCCTGGGCGTTTCCGCCCGATATGGCCCGCCGAGTGCGCGAGCCCGGATTTCGATGCCGTGCCACTGCGACGTCGCCGCCGTATCGATGCGGTATCGCCGGTGATGTCGCATACGAGCCCCGGGGCGCGGCGCGCGGCCGCGACGGATACCCCACGGATGTCCGCGACTGCCTGCGCGGAGCCGCCCGGCGTCTGGATAATCGCTGCCGGTTCGACGGCTCCGGGGCCGCCGCCGGAACGGTCGTCCCCGGACTTCAGGGAGGGGACCGCTGTGACGTCGGAGACCTGCCCGCACTGCTGCGCTCCGGTACGCGGCGACGGACGGCCGACATGCCTGTGCGCTGCGGTCGCCGAGGACGACTTCGATCCGCTGCGGGTGCGGCCGTATGTGTCGTTACCTGATCCGGAGGGGCCGGAGAGCGGGGAGGGGCCGGGGAGGCCGAAGGGGCCGGAGAGCGTGGAGTGGGCGGGGCGGGCGCAGTGGTCGGAGCCGTCGGATGTTTCCGAGGGGTGGGAGTACCCGGACCCCTGCGTCCCTGACCTCTCGGGCCCCCCGGCATCGCCGCAGCTTCACGACCTGCCCGACCTGCGGAATCTGCGCGGGGTCCGGCCCGTCGACCGCGTCGGCGTACCGCGCGCGGCCCGCACGTCCCCGGACCCCCTGGCCCCGAGGCCGAACCGGGCCGCCGGGCCGACGTCCAGGACGGTCAGTTCGTCGGAGCCCGGTGAGGCCCCCGGCGGCGGTCCGGCCGCTGCCGGCGGCAGTGAGGGGACTCACCGGAGCGGCCGGAAGCGCGCGTTGCTGGCCGTCGCGGGCGCGGCGGTGGCGGCGAGCGCGGTGCTGGCCGGCAGCGATGCGCGGTCCAGCGGGGCCGACGAGCAGGCGTCCGCGCCCGACCGGGGCCTGACGGCACCGACCGCGCCCGCCCCCACCGACGACGACCGCCCCTCGGAGAACGGCGCCCCGACATCCCGCTCCGCCAACCGCTCCCCCGCCCCCGTCCGCAGCGCCCGCCCCCCGGACACGTCGGCATCGGCCGCATGGGCCCCGGGCACACCTGACACCGGCCAGACCGCGCTGCGCCAGGGTTCCGAAGGCCCCGAGGTGGCGGAACTCCAGCATCGGCTGCGGCAGTTGGGGCTGTACCTGGGCACCGATGACGGCCGGTACGACGCCGCCGTACGCGACGCGGTCACCCACTACCAGTGGCAGTACGGCGTCCAGGGCGACCCCGAGGGCGTCTACGGATCACGGACCCGCGGGTCACTGGAGTACCGCACCCACGCACTGTGAACGACGGACGCGACCACCCCGCGAGGGCCCGAGGCCGAGCCAGGCACGGGAAGCACCCAGCCTCGCCAACACCACCACCGAGGCCACCCCGCCCCACAAGGCGGCATTTCCCCCGAGGCGCCATTTCCCCCCAGAGTGGCATTTCCCACTCTTTCCCCCAGCACTCCGCGACGGAGCCCCCGCCCGACCGACGTCGCACCGCACGACCCCGCGCCCCCACACGGCACCGCACCTCCACCCGTTTCCGCAGGTCAAACGGCTATGCGCAGCCGATACCCGACGTCTGCACCCCTCCACCCGGCATCTCCGACAAGGCGCCGCACGCCCACGACCACCCACTTCCGGCCCCGCTCGCCCGCGCCCATCGGAGGGGGCCGGTTGTCGACGCCCCGACGCGCTTTGTATCGTGTAGGAACAAAGTGGTTCCGCCCGCACTCCCTGACCGGCGGGCGGAGCCACTTGTTTTTCTTCACCTGCGGGCACGGACGCGCCGGCCGCCCCCGGCCCCGTACCGCCGCACACAGATCCGCGTACGCCACTCCGCTCGTAGCGCCCAGGAGCCCGCCGATGACGGCAACCACCACGCTCACCGCCCGCGCACTGCTGCTCGACATGGACAGCACGATCGTGAACTCCGAGGCCGTGGTCGAGCGCTGCTGGCGCCGTTGGGCCGCCGAGCAGGGGCTGCCCGATGCGGACGTCCTCCAGGTCGTGCACGGCCGGCAGGGCTGGGCCACGATGGCCGCGCTGCTCCCGGACCGTCCCATGGAGCTGAACATGGCGGACAACCGGCGGATGCTGGCGCAGGAGACCGCCGACACCGACGGTGTGGTGCCGGTCCCGGGCGCCCCGGCCTTCATGGACGCGATTGCCGCGCTGCCGCACGCCCTGGTGACCTCCGCCGATGTCGCGCTCTCCGACGCCCGGATGGCCGCCGCGGGGCTGGCCGTGCCCGCCGTCCGGATCACCGCCGAGAGCGTCAGCGCCAGCAAGCCCGACCCCGAGGGCTTCCTCAAGGGCGCGGCCGAGCTGGGCCACGCGCCCGACGACTGCCTCGTGTTCGAGGACTCGGAGGCGGGCATCGCCGCGGGCCTGGCGGCCGGGATGCGGGTGGTCGGCGTCGGTGACCGTGCGGCCGCCTTCGCGCCGACGGTGCAGGTCCGCGACCTGACCGGGATCCGCGTCGAGGCCCTCACCGACGGCCGTATCGCCCTGCACTTCCCGGCCTGACGGGCAACGGCCTGACGGGCAACGGACCGCCCGGCCGGGCACCGTCGCGGCGCCCGGCCCGGATCCGCCTGCTCAGCCCGTGATCGCCTCGTACAGGCTGAAGCCCGCCAGCAGGATCATCACGCACGCCGCGACCTTGGTGATGAGCCTGAGCGGTACGTGCTTCATCAGCGTGCGGCCGCCGATGATGCCCAGGCCCGCCACCGCCCACAGGGCCAGGACGGCGCCGATGCCGACGGACAGCGGGTCGTCGTAGCGTGCGGCGAGATTCGCGGTCATGATCTGGGTCAGGTCACCGAACTCGGCCACCAGGATCATCATGAAGCCCGCCCCGGAGACCTTCCAGAAGCTCTGGTCGGCGGGCTTCTTCACCTCTTCGTCGCCCTCGTCCTTCTTGAAGAGCAGGACCGCCGCCCCGGCCAGGAAGAGCACGCCGACCACACCCTGCACGAGCCGGTGCGGCAGCAGCGTCAGCACGCTGCCCGCGGCGATGGCCAGGGCGACGTGGACGAGGAAGGCCGCGGCGACGCCGACGAAGACGTACGAGGCGCGGTAACGGGTGCCGAGCATCAGGCCGGCCAAGGCGGTCTTGTCGGGCAGCTCGGCAAGGAAGATGACGCCGAAGACGACGGCGGCGACGGTGAGACTGAACACGGGGCTGGATACCTCGATCGATCGGGCCGCACCGAGGGGCCCATCGAAAGGGATCGCTTCGGCACGGCAGCGTAGAACACTGCGGCCGAAGGTCTCGCTGGCCCGCCACCCCGCTCCGCGGTGGTGAAGAGCCTCCGGGCGCCGGCCCACCACGAGGGCGGGCATTATGTCGACGGTCCGGCGAAGAGCTACTCCCCTTCTGCTGCCGTCAAGGGTACGCGGTGGATGCGCCCGCGCGCGACCAGCTCCAGCACCACCGAGACCGCCACCGCCTGCACCGCCATCAACGCCACCAGCACGAACAGCTGCACCGCACCGGCCTGTACGGGCGAGGCCCCGCCGAGCAGCATGCCGACGAACGCGCCGGGGAGTGTGACCAACCCCACCGTCCGCGTCTGGTCGAGCCCCGGCAGCTGCGCGTCCGCGGCGGCCGGGCGGGCCACCTCCATCCGCGCGTCCCGGTCCAGCAGGCCCAGCGCGAGCCCCGCCTCCACCTCCCCGTGCCGGGTCTCCAGTTCGTCCAGCGCGCGCCGCCCGCCGAGCACGGTGGCAGTCAGCGCCCCGCCGATCAGGATGCCGGCGACGGGGATGAGGGTGAGGCCGCGCGGCGGGAGCAGCCCGGTGAGCAGCAGCAGGACGACGACCGGGACGACGCCGGCGGCGATCGGCACCGCGGCCCACCACCACGTGTGGTTTCCGGTGATCCGGCGCCCCGCCGTGCGCACCGCCACGGCGAACATCAGCACGAGGAAACACAGCAGCCACGGGAGTGCGCCGACGACCCAGCCGATGAGGGAGGAAACGGCGGCGAGTTGGGCGGCGGCGCGCAGTCCTGCCACCGCGATCTGCCGGGCGTGACCGAGGCGCGCCACGGCCGTCACGGTCACGGCGGCGATCAACAGGACGGCGAGGACGACCCCGAGGGTGGCATTGACCGGCAGCAGCACGCACTCACTGTAGGGGCGCGTGCGCGGGGGTGTCCCAACCCGAGTGCCCCGAAAGGAAGATGGCCCACCGTCAAACCCTTGAACTGACGTGGGCATGTCGCCACTCTGTTACGTGGTGCCCATGTTCCGGCAACCCCACGTCGCCATCATGGCCCCGCACCGCACACCAACTTCCCCCCACATCAAGGGAGTTCCGATGCCAAAGGTCTACGCGCGTCGCGTCACCGTCGCCGCGGGCTCGGCCGCAGCCCTGGTCTGCACGCTGCTGCTGAGCGGCCAGACCGCACAGGCGGCGCCGCCCAGCCCGCCGGACGTGGCCACCGCACGGACGTACCTCGCCGACATCAAGGAGCAGGCCGAGGGCCCGCAGGACGGCTACAGCCGCGACAAGTTCCCGCACTGGATCGACCAGGGCGGCAACTGCAACACCCGCGAGGTGGTACTCAAGCGCGACGGCACCGACGTCCAGACGGACAGCAAGTGCGCGGCGACCAGCGGCACATGGAAGTCGGCCTACGACGACGGCGTGTGGACGAAGTCGTCCGACGTGGACATCGACCATGTCGTCCCGCTGTCCGAGGCGTGGAAGTCGGGCGCGGCGCAGTGGACCACCGCCCACCGCCAGGAATTCGCCAACGACCTGACGCACTCCCAGCTGATCGCCGTCACCGACAACGTCAACCAGCAGAAGGGCGACAAGGACCCGGCGAAGTGGCTGCCGCCGAAAGCCTCGTTCCACTGCGAGTACGCCCGGATGTGGGTGTGGGTGAAGCACGTGTACAGCCTGACGGCGGACTCCGCCGAGAAGGCGGCCCTGAAGAAGATCCTCGACGGCTGCTGAGCACCCACGGGCACCCCGTGAGCCCGGCCGGCGCCACCGCGCGCCGGTGAACCGATACCCCGCGCCCGCCGACCGGAGCCACCTCCGGCCGGCGGGCGCTCGGCGTTCCAGGGGCCCGACACTCCAAGGGCCGCGGCGTTCCCGGGAGTTCCGCGCGTCCGGTGACCGGTGCCCTGAGTACCGGTGAGCGCGATCGGGCACCCCTCCGGAAATTGGTTCAGACCAAAGGTCCCTTTTGGCCAGAGATTGAACTTGCAAGCATAGTTTAGGTGTCCCTAACCTGTGCCTCCATCGGTTGCACGTCCCCCTCGAAACCGAAGGAGTCCCCACATGTCCGCTCCAGCCAATCCACTCCATCCCGCACCAGATCCCTCCTTCACGGAGAAATTCACGCCGCACGTGCTCGCGCTCTTCCGGGTGATCGTCGGCCTGCTCTTCGCCTGCCACGGCGCGTCCACGGTCTTCGGCGTGCTCGGCGGCGCGATGGGCAGCGGCGCGGCCCTCCCGGCGGGCACCTGGCCCGGCTGGTACGCAGCCGTCATCCAGCTCGTCGGCGGCATCCTGGTGCTGTGCGGCCTCGGCACCCGCGCCGCGGCCTTCGTCAGCTCCGGCTCGATGGCGTACGCGTACTTCTCCACCCACCAGGGCACCGCACTGTGGCCGATCCAGAACGGCGGCGAGCCGTCCGTGATGTTCTGCTGGGCGTTCCTGCTGATCGTCTTCATCGGCCCCGGCGCCTGGTCCCTCGACCGGCTGCTCTTCGGCTCCCGCGACGGCCTGCGCGGGCGGGAACAGGGGCGTCCGGAAACCGGAGACCGCGAGCGGACCGCCGCCTGACCGGTCCGCCGCTCACGGATCCACGGCGCCACCGCACCATCCGGTGTCCGCCCGGAGCCCACGCTCAGGCCCCGGGCGGACACTCGTCACGCACACGCGGCACGCACCACCGGCCCGCACGGCGCCCCAGCCGTGCGGGCCGCCTCTTGGAGAGGCCGGCTCGGAGAGGCCGCCACTACCGATCACCAATGAACGCGAAGTGTGCGTGACGCGTACAACATCTGTCCCCCTGGGACAGAACCGGGCAGAGCGCAGGCGTACGCTGTATGGCTGTAGAGCCGCCCCTGCCGCCCCATGCGACGTCGCGGCGGGGTCCGGACCGGGAGTGGCGCGTTGTTGGAAAACCTGGGGCATCTCAGCGGTACCCCCTGGGTGTACGTGATCATCACCCTCTCGGTCGTGCTCGACGTCTTCGTCCCGATCCTGCCCAGCGGCGTCCTGGTGATCACCGCGGCCACCGCCGCCGCGGGCACCGGCACCGCGGCGGGCGCGGTCAGCGCGGTGGGTGCGTCCGTGGACGCCGGGGCCCATCTGGCCGAGATGTTCTCGCTCGTGCTGTGCGCCGCCGCCGCTTCGGTGCTCGGCGACATGGTCGCGTACCGGCTGGCCTGGCGCGGCGGCGACCGCTTCGACCGCACGATCGGCCGCTCCCGCCGCCTGACCGCCGCCCAGCAGCGCCTCGGCACGGCGCTCCACCGGGGCGGCGGCGGCATCGTCGTCCTGGCCCGCGTCGCGCCGGCCGGCCGCGCGGTGGTCAGCCTGGGCGCGGGTGTCGCGCATCGCACGGTGCGCGAGTTCCTGCCCTGGTCCGCGCTGGCCGGCCTGGTCTGGGCCGCGTACAGCGTGAGCCTGGGCTACTTCGGCGGACAGTGGCTCGGCACGTCCTGGATCAGCACCGCACTGTCCGTCTGCGCGCTCTTCATCGCCGGATCCGCCGCCGCCTTCCTGATGCGCAGGCCGGAGCGCCGCCCCGCGCACTGAGGTTCCTCCGTCGGCCTGCACGGGGGCGACGGCCGGCCGGACCGCCGCCCCCGGTGTGCGCTACGAAGCGCCCTGCGCCGCCGCATCCTGATCGGCCGGCACCACGGCGATCGGGCAGACCGCGTGCAGCAGCACGGCATGCGCCACCGACCCGAGCCGCGGCCCCATCGGCACCCGGCGGCGGTGGCGGGCAACGACCACCAGATCGCTCTCCTCCGACGCCGCCACCAGCAGCCCGGCCGCGCTCTCCTCCTGGAGGACCACCTCCACGTCGACCTCCGGGTACCGGTCGCGATGCGGCGCGAGCACCTCCGTCAGCTGCTTGCCGAGCGCGTCCGCGTAGTCCTGCTGCGTGGCCTCGTACGCCGCCACGTACTCGAAGGCGGGCGGCATCAGCATCGGCCACGTGTAGCCGGAGAGCACCTTCAGGCGGGCGCCGCGGCGGCTCGCCTCGGCGAAGGCGAAGCCGATCGCGCCGGGCTCGTCCGATGACGCGTCCACGCCGAGTGCGACCTGCGGGGTGCCGGGCGGCGCCGCCGTCACCTCGGCCGCCCGCCGGGTGCGGTCGCGGTCCGGGCGCGGTACGACGACGACCGGGCAGGCGGCACGGGCGGCGCCGGCCAGCCCGTTGGAGCCGAGCAGCAGGCTGGCGAAGCCGCCGCGGCCGCGCGAGCCGAGCACCAGCAGCCGGGCCTCGGCGCCGAGCGCGGGCAGCACGATGTCCGGCAGCCCCGCAAGGCCGCGGAACTCGATCTCCGGCAGCGCGGCCCCCCGCTCCCCCTCGGCCGCCAGCTTCGCCCGCAGCTCGTCCAGCACCGGGTCGCCCGCCCCGGCGGCGGCTTCGGCGGCCGCGGCGCGCTCGGCCGTGGCGTACGGCCAGACGTGCACCACCTGCAACGCCGCGCCCCGCAGCCGGGCCGCGTCGACCGCCCAGCGCAGCGCCCGCTCACTGTCGGCGGACCCGTCCACAGCGACGATGACGGGAAGGGTGTCCATGTGCGCCTCCATACGAACGACGAGAACCACGGCGCGGTGTGCCGCCGTGGCCGATGCCCCGCGCGGCGGGGCCGGGCCGGCGGGTCCGGTCTGCGCCGCGCTGTACGGAGCATCATGATCAGCTTCCTTCATCCTGCCCCGCGCGTACGGCCCTGGGCACGGGACGAAAGTCCCGCCTGCCCGCCGGCCGTCCACCAGGGACCACCGCCCGCCCGGGGCCGCGCCGCGCACGGAGTAAAGTCGACCGTCACCACCCCGCCGTACCGCTCCCGCAGGCCGCGCCGATCCGCGCCGCCCGGGGAGCGCGCCGGCGCCCTCGGCGGCCCGCAGTGCCACGGCTCCGCGGCGGCGCCCTGGCAGGGGTCCGAACCACTAACGCGAGGCACATTTCGGTGAATGCACCGCCGGTCGTCGAATGGACCGAGGCCGACGAGGCCCGCTCCGCCCGTTGGCGCTCCGAAAACGGCGCGCCCCCGCCCCGCCGGATCGTGATCGCGGACGACCGGATGAAGGCCGACGCCGCGTACAAACTCGCCTGCGAGGGCACCGCCCTCCTCTGGCGCGGCGATTTCCACAACGCCAGGCAGCTCCTGACGGCGATGACCCGCCGCATCGACCGCCGCCCGCGCAAGACACTCCCCGACGACCCGGCGCAGGCGTTCCACCAGCACCGCGCGGCGCAGAACCAGCGCGCCCGCATCCTGGGCATGCTGCTGGTCCCCCTCGACGCGACGCTCACGGTGCCGCTGCACCGTGCCCCCGACGTCCGCGCGGCCTGCGCCCAGGCGTACGGCCCGCCCCCGGCCGACACCGAGGACGGCACCACGGACGGCACACCGCCCGCCTCGCCCCCGACCGCCTCCGTCGTCTCGCTGCGCGAACTCCTCGGCCTCATCGGCGCGTACGAGTGGCGCAAGAAGGGCGTGGAGATCCCGGCGCTCGGCGGCGACCGTATCCACCCGCACTACGGCGTCTTCTCGCCCGCCCGCGGCGAGTACGTCGACCTCGTGGCCGCCGCCCCGCTGCCCGCGCAGGACCTGGCCTTCGACATCGGCACCGGCACCGGCGTCCTCGCCTCCGTGCTCGCGCGCCGTGGCGTGCGCCGGGTCGTGGCCACCGACCAGGATCCGCGCGCGCTGGCCTGCGCCCGCGAGAACACCGAACGGCTGGGCGTCGCGGGCCGGGTGGCGGTGGTCGAGGCCGACCTGTTCCCGGAAGGCCGCGCTCCGCTGGTCGTCTGCAACCCGCCCTGGGTGCCCGCGAAGCCGACGACGCCCATCGAGTACGCCGTGTACGACCCGGGCAGCCGGATGCTGCGCGGATTCCTGAACGGCCTGGCGGATCACCTCACTCCGGGCGGCGAGGGCTGGCTGATCCTGTCCGACCTGGCCGAACACCTCGACCTGCGGCCGCGGTCCGAACTCACCGACGCCTTCGCAACGGCCGGCCTCAAGGTCGTCGACCGGCTCGACGTCACCCCGCGCCACCCGCGCGCCCGCGACACCTCCGACCCGCTCCACGTGGCCCGCGCCGCCGAGGTCACCTCCCTGTGGCGGCTCACGGCCACGGACTGACCCCGGCCCACACCCCATCCGCCGACCCGCCCGCACCGGGCACGAGGGGAGCACCATGGACACGGACCCACCACACCTCCTGGCCCGCGCCCGTCGGCTCGCCGCCTCCGCGACACCCGCGCGGCGCCGCATCCTGGGCATCACCGGCCCCCCGGGTGCCGGCAAGTCCACCCTCGCCGCCCACCTGGTGGCGCGGCTGGCCGGGCAGGCGGCGCTGGTTCCGATGGACGGCTTCCACCTCGCCGGGTCCGAACTGCGCCGCCTCGGCCGCACCCACCGCAAGGGCGCGCCGGACACCTTCGACCCGGACGGCTACGCGGCGCTGCTCGCCCGCCTGCACTCCCCCGCCCCGGACACCGTCGTCTACGCCCCCGCCTTCGACCGCCGCATCGAGGAGCCCGTCGCCGGCAGCATCGCCGTCCCGCCGCACCTCCCGCTCGTCATCACCGAAGGCAACTACCTGCTCGTCGACGAGGCCCCGTGGGCCCGTGCCCGCGCGCTGCTCGACGAGGTCTGGTACGTGGACCTGGACGGCACGGAGCGGGTACGGCGGCTCGTCGGCCGCCACGAGCGGTTCGGCAGGCCGCGCGCCGATGCGGAACGGTTCGTGCACGCGTCGGACGAGGCCAACGCCCGCCTGGTGGCGGCCACTCGGGACCGCGCCGACCTCGTCGTCACCTTCGCCCCGGGAGCGGCCCCGCGGCCGGACGGCCCCTGATTCCCCGCGGGGAACGCCCTCTTCGAGGGAACGCCGCCACCTCGCTGCACGTCTTCGGCCGACCGGTCGAGGAATTCCGGCACCTCGCGGGCGACTCGCACGTTGCACCGAAGGAATGCGGCAGTTCCGGTACTTCAGGCGGTTCCGGCGCGGCAGACATTTCCGATGGTGGCGACGATTCCGGCAGCGCGCCCTGACCCGTCCGCAGGCCGTCGAGCGGCACCCGGCAGGACCACGGCGACGAGTTCACACGAAGGATGGCAGGGAGCATGACCCAGGGAATCAGCGGCTGGGCCGACATCGAGAACGGCACCGTGCCGATCGACGACGGCGAGCTGTTCTACGAGGCCGCGGGCACGGGCCCCGCCGTGGTCCTGCTGCACGGCGGCATGCTCGACCAGCGCATGTGGGACGAGCAGTTCGCCTGGCTCGTCCGCTCCGGCCTGCGCGCGATCCGCTACGACATCCGGGGCCACGGCCTCTCCTCGTCCGTGACCGGCGACTGGGCCAACCACGACGACCTGCGGGCGCTGCTCGACGCGCTCGCGGTGCCCCGCGCCGTCCTGGTCGGCCTCTCCCACGGCGCCCGCATCGCCCTCGACACCGCGCTGGCCCACCCGCAGCGGGTCACGGCCCTGGCCCTGGCCTCCCCCGCCGTCAGCGGCCGCGCCTTCACCGACCCGTTCCTCCTCGCGCACATCAGGGAACAGGTGGCCGCGATCGGCGAACCGGACGGCGCGGAGCGGTACGTCGAGCACTTCCTGCGGATGTGGGTGGACGGCCCGCACCGCGAACCGGCCGCAGTGGACGCCGCGTTGCGCGAACGGCTCCGCGCCTCGGCCCAGGCCAATGCCGAGGTGCACTCCGACGCGCTGGGGGCCGGCGCACCCGTCGAGGTCGGGGCCGCCGGCCGCCTCGCCGAGATCCGGGTTCCGACCCTCGTCCTGGACGGTGACCTCGACAGCACGGACATCTCCGCCAACGCCCATGCCCTCGCCCTGGCCGTGCCGGGCGCCCAGCGGATCCGCATTCCCGGCGCGGGCCACATGGTCAACCTGGAGAACGGCGCCTTCTTCGATCACGCGCTGCACGGCTTCCTCTTCGCGCTC
Source organism: Streptomyces pinistramenti (assembly GCF_020564935.1). Lineage (GTDB taxonomy): Bacteria > Actinomycetota > Actinomycetes > Streptomycetales > Streptomycetaceae > Streptomyces > Streptomyces pinistramenti. The sequence goes on along the minus strand of NZ_JAJCXB010000006.1, from coordinate 75,798 downwards.
CCGTACTGACCCTTTCACGCCACCTTTACCGGAGGTCCCACACACCCTCACAGGCCCACCAACCAGCACAAATAGGCTCCATGGAGGCCCCGTCCCGGCTCCGTTAGAGTGGCCGGGCCGTGGTGTTCGGGAAGACCGGTGAAGGGCCGAAAGGCCCCAGCCCGGAGCGGCCCTCGCCACTGTGATCGGGAGTTTCCGACCCTTCGGCACGCGCGCTTCGCCGCGTGTGCCGGGCCACTGACCGCAGCCCGCGGCCGGGAAGGCCGGGCCTGGACGCGTGCACCCGTAAGCCAGGAGACCGGCCACGGCATCTCACGAAGTGATCCACGAGGTGCTGGAGCGTGACCGCCGTATGGCCCTGTCCACCGATCCCCCGCACACCCCTGCCCCGGCTTCGGCGTTCCGCTGGCGCCGGCAGGACACCGTCCGTACCGCCGGCCTGATGGCCGTCATAGCCGCCCTGCACGTCGTCGCCTTCGGCGTGCTCTTCCTCCTGGTCATCCCGTACCACTACACGGTCGGCAGCCAGGTCTTCGGAGTCGGTCTCGGCATCACCGCCTACACCCTCGGTATGCGGCACGCCTTCGACGCCGACCACATCGCGGCGATCGACAACACCACACGCAAGCTGATGGCCGACGGCAAGCGGCCCGTCTCCGTGGGCTTCTGGTTCGCGCTGGGGCACTCCAGCGTCGTCGTCGCGATGGCCGCCCTGGTAGCCGGCGGCGCCCAGCTCGCCGGCACCCTGCTGAACGACGATTCGCGCGCCCACCAGGTACTCGGCACCGTCGGCACCACCGTCTCCGGCAGCTTCCTCTACCTCATCGCCGCGCTCAACCTCATCGCGCTCGCCGGTATCTGGCGGGTCTTCCGCGGCATGCGCGAGGGCAGGTTCGACGAGACGGAGCTGGAAGCGCGCCTGAATTCCCGCGGGTTCATGAACCGCATCCTGGGACGGTTCACCCGGTCCATCTCCCGGCCGGGCCAGATGTACCCGCTGGGATTCCTCTTCGGCCTCGGGTTCGACACCGCGACCGAGGTGACGCTGATGGTGATGGCGGGCAGCGGCGCCGCGGCCGGTCTGCCCTGGTACGCGATCCTGTGCCTGCCGCTGCTGTTCGCCGCCGGAATGAGCCTGTTCGACACCCTCGACGGCACGTTCATGAACTTCGCCTACCAGTGGGCGTTCGCCAACCCGGTGCGCAAGGTCTACTACAACCTCACCATCACCGGTCTCTCGATCGCCGTGGCCTTCTTCATCGGCACCATCGAGCTGGTGACCGTCCTGCACGACAAACTCGGCCTCACCGACGGCGTCACCGGCTGGATCTCCGGCCTCGACCTGGACAACGTCGGCTTCATCATCGTCGGCCTGTTCGTGGTCGTCTGGGCGGCGGCGCTGGCGTACTGGCGGCTCTCCGGCGTCGAAAAACGCTGGGCGGACCGCGCGGCGTCGGAGACCTGACGGGTCGGCTGCCGGCCGCGGCCTCGTCCCGCGAGGCCCGGCCGGCGGCTCCCGGCATCGTCGGCGGCCGGGAGCGCCGGCCGCCCGTATCCGGGTCTCAGGTGGCGGTGCCCGCCGCAGCGCCCGTTTCCCGGTCCGTGCCCCAGCGCCTGAGCGCCGCGGCAAGGTCGAGCGGCCGCAGCCGGTCCGGCTCGTCGGGGCCCGGCCAGTCCTCCCGGGGCACCCGCCACATCACCTCGAACTCGTTGCCGTCCGGATCCTTGGCGTACAGCGACTTCGACACGAGATGATCGGACGCACCGACCAGCGCACCGTGCGCGGCGAGCCGTTCCTCAGCCGCGACCAGATCGCCCAGGGTGCCGACCTCCCAGGCCAGGTGGTAGAGCCCGACCCGCCCGGCCTCCGGCCCCGGCGCCTCGGCGCCCACGGCGAAGAGGCCCAGATCGTGGTCGTTGAGCGAGCCGGGCGCGGCCAGGAAGGCCGCGCGGCCGGGCATCTCGTCGGTCGTCGTGAGCCCCAGGGTGTCGCCGTAGAACGCGACGGACCGGGCCACGTCACGGACGTAGAGCACCGCATGGTTGAGGCGACGTACGGACATCGGACCCTCCTTCTCCTCTCATTCTCCCGCCACGTCCGGGCATCCGGCACGTGGCTGCCGGCCGCTACTTGCGGATCAGCAGCACGATCCCGGCGACGACCACGGCCAGCACCAGGGCGGCGACGCCGTACAGCAGACGGTGGGACTTCAGGACCGGCAGCACGCGGTCGACGGCGTAGCGGCCGGGGCCGGTCAGGGCGAGGGCGGCCGCGCCGATGGTCAGCAGCAGTTCGTACTCGACGCCCTTGGGGGCGAAGAAGCCGCCGCCCCACTTGACGGCCAGCGCGTTGATCATCGTGCCGACCAGTGCGGCCGCCGCGAGCGGGGTGAAGAGCCCGAAGACCAGTCCGAGGCCGCCCAGCGTCTCGGTCAGCCCGGCCACCACCGCCATGGCATGGCCCGCCGGGTAGCCGCTGGCGGTGAAGAACTGCCCGATGCCGTCAAGACCCGGGCCGTCGAACCAGCCGAAGAGTTTCTGCGCACCGTGCGCGGCCATCGTGAGTCCGAGTGCCAGCCGCAGCAGGAGCAGGCCGGTGTCGTAGCCGTGCGGGGACGGGGCGGGGCGCTCGGAAGGGCCGGTGCGCGCGGTCGGGACGGTGCCGAGGGGGGTGGTCATCGAAGGCCGCTCTTTCGGGTCGGGAGTTACTTGAATGTTCAAGTCATTGGTTCCGACCATACACAGCGCCTCCGCCACGGACAACCACGGATACGAGCCAGGGGGCCGCCCGCCCGCACACCCGAAAACCCACAGGGCCGCGGACTCCGTCACCACGAGTCCACGGCCCTGCAACCCACATCGGAGGCCCGCACGCGCGGGCCCCGCATCACGCGTGCCAGACCTCCCGGATGTGCGAGACATCACCGGAGCCGTTCACCGTGAGCTCGTAGATGTCACCCGCGCAGGAGAGCGGCGGCTCGACCGGCTGGTGCTTCATGCAGGCGGTCAGGTGGCGGGCCAGTTCGGCGGTGGGCACCGTCCGGAACGTGGTCGCGCCGGTGGTCAGCTCGGCCGTGGCGCCCGCGGCCAGCTGGTAGCGGGCCGCCTTGCCGGTCCCCGCATACCCCCCGCCATTGGGATCGCACGCGAACTCCGCCTCCCGTACGGACAGCGCACCGCCGGACGACGCGCCCATGACCCGCACCGTCCGGTGGCCCGCCGGGACCTTCCGCGGCGTGCAGTCGGACGACGGCTCGGGGTCGACCGCCTTGTCCCCCGATGCCGGCGCCGAAGCGGACGGGCCGGATGCCTTGGACGGTTCGGACGACGCGGATGCCCGGGGTGAGGCGGCCGCGGTCGTGTCGTCACTCTTGCAGGAGGTGAGCGTGGCCAGCGCGGCGGCCAGGGCGGCTGCGGCGAGCAGGCGGCGGGTGAGCATGTAGGCGTTCTCTCTCATGTTCGACGAGGCGATACGGATCTCGGACGACGTCTGCGCACCCACCCGGGCCCGCCCGGAGCCGCGGCGAACTGCGCGGAAGGCCCTGCCCGTTGGCAGGAACCGGCCCCGCGGCCCGCCGCGCACCCGGGGAACGGGGGCGCACCCGTGACGTCCCGCCCGGAGTGCGGCGGAACGTCACGGGCATCCCTCAGAGGCCGTTACGGCGGTAGGGCACGTACGGGTGGCCGCCCGCTCTCTCCTGCGCGGCGTCGCCCGAGTAGTACGGGTAAGGGATGACGTGCGAGACGGTGCCCTGGGAGCCGTTGTCCTCCAGGGCGATGTACTTGGTGTGCGAGGAGTCGGCCCAGCCGCCGAAGAGGACGGTGTGGTCGCCCGCGACCAGGGCGTCGCCCGGCTGGAGATCGTCCTTGGTGATCTGGTGAGCCGTGTCGCCGCCCATCAGGCCGTATGTGTTCAGCCCCGGCGGCTTCAGGCCCCAGGCGGCGGAGACGAAGCCCGAGCAGTCGTCCCGATAGCCGTTGGTGGTCGCCGACTGGCTGTAGCCGATCCGGTGGTTCACCCGCTCCAGGGCCCGGTCGATGATGTCCTTGCGCTCCGCCGGGAGCCCCGACGTGTCGGGCTTGTCCTGAACACCCGCGCCGGTGGTCGTGTGGTGCTTGCCCGGTGACCAGGCATCCCAGTCGCCGACCGTCTTCCACTTGCCGTCGCCGTGCCCCTCACTGGGAGCGGGCCCGCCGGCACCGCCACCACCCCCGGCGCCACCTCCGCCGCCACCGGTGCCACCGCCACCGCTTCCGCCTCCGGATCCGCCCCCGCTGCCTCCCGAACCGCCGCCACCGCCTCCTTGTGGCGCGGGGTGGACATCCTTGTCCGGGTGCTTGATCTTCTTGAGGTCTTCCTCGGTCTTCTTCTCGTTCGCCTCGTACTCGGCCTTGACCTTCTTGATCTTCTCGGCGTCCGCCGCCAGCTCCTCCAGCAGCTGCTGCTTGGTCAGCTCCAGGCGCGCGCTGAGCTCCGCGATCTGCTTCACGTCCGCGAGCACCTGGTAGGCGATGCCGAAACCGGGGAGATGCGCGAGCGGCGCCGTGGCGAGGTCGATCGCCGCCGCCTTGGCCAGCGTCTCCTTGATCTCCCCGAGCTGCTGATTCAGCTCCTTCATCCGCCGGCTGGCCGTCTGCCAGTCCTTCTCGATCTTGGCGAGTTCCGCCATCTCGACACCGAACGTGTCGCCTGCCATCCCTACAACCCCCGTGATGTCGTGGTGAACCGCAAGGAACACGGCACACCGGGAAAACGCCGGAATTCGCGGCCGCCAACTCCCGTAACCGCACGGCCCGATGGCCGCCACACCCGCTCGGCGCCGGGCCTCACCCCCGCCGGTCTGCGCCACCGTCGAACCGCGCCCTCGGGACGGCGACGGACGCGGGCCATCCCGCCACCGAGCGCTGCACAGGACCGGACCGACGCCCCGTCGAGCGCCGCAACCGCCGATCCCAACAGAGGCCGGCCCGCCGCCAGTAGACGTTTTCCGGCCGTCAGTAGACCTTGGCCAGCCGGTCGACCGACTTGCCCAGAGTGGACAGGTCGTCGGAGACCTTGTTCATCTCCTTGACGCGGTCGTTGGCGACCTTGGCGAAAGCGTCGGCTGCAGGCCCGTGCCAAGTGAGCTGCCCCAGCGAGGAGTTGATCTCCTTGGTCAGCCCGTCCATCTCCGTGCTCAGCTTCGCCAGCTCGGCCGCGATCTTCTGCAGATCGGCCTCGCCCCCGCCGAACATCTGCGTCAGCACCCAGTGCGCAATCTCGGCCGGCGCCATCAAGACGTCCTTGCCGACCTCGACCACGTCGCCGACCAGCTTCTTACCGTCGTCCCAGAGATCCCCGAGACCCATCGCTACCCCCCGTGGTGCGCGCGTGGCTCATCCACTGATGCCTAGTCAAAGATTACCAGGACTACGTGTACCTGACATCTCGTACGCGCCACCATCCCGCCCCTCCGGACCCCGCCACCTTGGGCGCTCCACCACCCGGCACACGGAAGGGAGGGACACAGGAAACCTGCCTCAACACGAACCTGCCGGAACCCGGCACAACAGGGCGGCCGCCGCTTCCCCCCGCCATCTCCCAGAGCAGCAAAAATGGCCTCCCGAATACCGCTCCGGAAGGCCATTACCTGCATGTGCGCTGTTCAGCGCGGTGGGCACAGACGGATTCGAACCGCCGACATCTGCTTTGTAAGAGCAGCGCTCTACCGCTGAGCTATGCGCCCTGGTCGAGCCGACAGAGTACCTTGCCGTCGGGGCTGAACTGCAAGCCAGTGGGTGAATCGCGAACTTACCGGCCGGTGTGTTCGTTTCTCCCGGGTGGGAGAATGACAGTCGGTTCTGGGGCGATCCGATCGGGAGAGGGATGTGACGGCGACACACACGCAGCCGCACGAGCAGCGAGCACGCCGTCGGGCCCGCGGGGGGCCGGTCCGTGATCTGGTGGCGCTCGCGCTGCTGCCGTTGCCGTTGCTGGTGGCGGCGGTTCCGGCGGCGTTCGCCGGGGGCGGTACGCGGCGCTGGTTCGGGCGCGGGGACGGGCAGCGGGCGGATGCGCAGGCCGCGAAGGACGCCGCCGCGGCGGCGTTCTACGAGCTGGACACCGCGCAGCGCGACCTGCGGATCTCGATAGAGACCATCACCGCGGTCGACAATTCCCCGCGGGCCAGGAAGGCCGCCGAGGAGTACCAGGCGTTCGGCCACCGGATCGACGAGGTCAGCCAGGGCTACATCGCCGCCGTGGACACCCATGACCTGGACCGCGACGATCTGGACAGCGCGGCGGCCGGCCGTGCGCGGGCCGATCTGACGCGGGCCAAGGAGGAGCTGGAGCGCGTCAAGGGCGATCTCGAACGGTTCGCGCAGGGGCTGGGGCCGCTGTTGCAGACCGCGGAGACGCAGCTGGCCCGGCTGGCTCCGGCCGTCGAACGGGGCAGACAGGGACTGCTCGCGGCGAGCAATGCGCTGGACGCGGTGCGCGCGAAGGGGCTGAAGGCGGACGATCTCGCGGCGCGGCTGGCGTCGCTCGCGCCGGAGCTGACCAAGCTCAACGAAGGCGCGGGCCGGCACGGCGTGCAGGAGACGATCCGGCGCGCCGACGACGTGCTGCGCAAGGCCGAGGAGCTGCGGGCGGAGGCCGAGCGGCTGCCGGAGCGTGCCGCGGAGATCGACAAGCGGCTGGTGTCGCTGCGGACCCGCGCGCAGGCGATCACGACCCGTGCCGGGCAGGTCGATCCGGTGCTCAGCGAACTGCGGCGGCGCTACAGCGCGGCCTGCTGGCAGGACCTCCAGCACGTACCGGAGCAGGCGGCGCAGTCCGTACGGCAGGCCGAGGTGAAACTGCGCGAGGCCCAGCAGGCGCGGGACGAGCAGCGGTGGGCGGACGCGACGAGCCTGCTGGCGACGGTCCGTGCGCTCCTCGACACCACGGGCGAGGCGGTTTCGACGGCCGCCGACCGCCTGCAGCGGCTGGATGCGGTGTCGTTCGACCGGCAGCAGGAGGTGGACCGTACGCGCTTCGCCGTCCGGGACGCCCAGCGGCTTGCGATGTCCGGACGCAGCACCCCCGACCCCCGGCACGCCCGACCCTTGGACGACGCGGTGGCGCGGCTCGACCGTGCGGTCGCGGGCCTGGAGGGCCGGCATCCGGACTGGTGGCACTTCCTGACGGAGACCGAGGCGGTGCGCGCGACCGCGGCACGGGTGGTGCAGGAGATCCGGGAGGAACGGGGCGGCACGGGCGCCTGAGCGGCCGGAGGACCGGGGGCGGGGTCGCGGGCCGAGGGACGGCGCGTTGGCGCGGCACCGCATACCGGCGGATCCTGGAGTGGAGTAGGGCCCAGGCGGCACATCTGCGCGAGGGAGGCCGGACATGGCCACCACTGGAGCTACCGGAACACCGAGGGTGGGGCCGCACGGCCTGCGCGGGCCCTCGAACCTGTTCCGCGGGGGCAAACTGCGCCACACCCGTCTCGACGAGCATCTGCCGACGGACCACCGGCTCAGCAAGGTCTACCGCATCGGTGCGGGCCTGATGGGCCTCGCCCTGGTCGCGTTCGGCATCCTCGGCCTGATCGACAGGATCGGCTTCTTCGACACCGGTGGCGCCAGCGTCGCCGGACTCAACGCCAACGGTTCGCTGAGCGTCCTGTCCATCGTCGTGGGCGTGGTGCTCTTCGCCGGCATGGTGATCGGCGGGAATTTCGCCTCCACCCTCAACACCGTGCTGGGCGGCCTGTTCCTGCTGAGCGGTTTCGTGAATCTGGCACTGCTCCAAACCGATGCGAACTTCCTCGCGTTCAAGATCCAGAACGTGCTGTTCAGCTTCGTGGTGGGCCTGATGCTGCTGGTGTTCGGGATGTACGGCCGGGTCAGCGGCGGGCTGTCGCACGACAACCCGTACTGGCGGGCCCGCCATCCCGAGGTGGTCCAGCGGATGGCCCGTGAACGGATGCACCCCGCCACCGGTGCCGCGGCCGCCCGGCAGGCCGCGCTCGACAAAATCCAGTCCGGCGCGACGCCCGGCGAGGAGGCGACACCACACCAGGGCACGGCCCGGGGGCGGATCGAGCCGGGGGGACACCGCGGCGGCGAGGGGCGGGCGGGCGGTTAGGGCGCGATCCCGGTCTCCCGGGGGAAGGGCGCATCACGGCGGGTGGATCTGCCGGCGGTGCGCCCTTCTGCTGCTCCGTGGCCGGTCGGCGGCCGGTGCTCGGCCCGGCGTCCCGGCATCTGCCCTTCACTTCTCTCCATCTCGAAAACAATTGCTAATTAACTATTTCTTGTGCGAATCTGGAGGCGTGACGGAAGCGGAAGCGGCTGCCACGGAGAGATCGGCACGACCGGAGGGGGTGGGGACGAGATGCCGCAGTCCACAGGTTCCGCCGCGTACGCGGGGCGCGGGGTGCATGCCGTGGCGGTGGAGGCGCTGGCGAAGCGGATCTTCAACGGAACGTACGGCGTGGGTGACACGATCGACCTGCGGGACCTGATGGCCGAGCTGGACGTCAGCCAGACCGTGCTGCGCGAGGCCATAAAGGTGCTGACCACCAAGGGCCTCCTGGACGCACGGCAGAAGCGCGGCACCTTCGTCCGTCCCCAGGAGCAGTGGAATCTGCTCGACAGCGACGTCCTGCGCTGGAAGCTGGCGGCGGGCGCCTCGCCCGGTTTCTTCGCCGAGCTGCTGACCCTGCGCCGCTCAATAGAGCCGGCCGCCGCCGCGCTGGCCGCGCGGCACCGTACCGAAGCCGACCTCGACTCGCTCGACGCGGCGCTCAGCGCGATGGCCGCGACCGACAGCGATCCCGTGCTGCTCGTGCGCGCCGACGCCTCGTTCCACACGGCGCTGCTGGCCGCCTCGCACAACCGCTTCTACGCGCAGATGTACCGGGTGATCGTGCCCGTACTGATCCAGCGCGACCGCACGGTGCACGCCGGCGCGTTCGAGCATCCGCACCCCTCGCACGCCGAGGTCGTCGAGTCCATACGCGGCCGGGACGCCGAGGGCGCATCCCTGTCGATGCACGCGCTGCTCGACATGTCCGGCCGCGACCACCCCTGACGGAACGCGGCATCCGGCGCCCCGGCCTCCCGGCTTCCCCCGCAACGCAGACGGACTACGCAGACGAAGACGAAAAGGTGCAGAGCCGGTGCACAGCGCCGGGAGGAAAGGACGGCCGCCCCATGAAGATCAGCCGCATCGAGACGTTCCTCGCCCCGCCGCGCTGGATGTTCGTGCGCGTGGAGACCGACGAGGGCCTGGTCGGCTGGGGCGAGCCCGTGGTCGAAGGGCGGGCGGAACCCGTGCGGGCGGCCGTGGAGGTGCTGGCCGAATACCTGCTGGGCCAGGATCCGGCACGTATCGAGGACCACTGGCAGGTGATGACCAAGGGCGGGTTCTACCGGGGCGGCCCGGTGCTGTCGTCCGCCGTCGCCGGCCTTGATCAGGCGCTGTGGGACATCAAGGGCAAGCGGCACGGGCTGCCCGTCTACCAGCTGCTCGGCGGCCCGGTGCGCGAGAAGATCCGGGCCTACGCATGGGTGGGGGGCGATGAGCCACGGGCGATCCGGGACGCACTGTCCGCGCAGATCGAGGCCGGATTCACCGCCGTCAAGATGAACGGCTGCGGCCGCATGACTCCGGTGGCCACCCGCGCGGAGATACGGGAGTGTCTGCTGCGCGCCGAGACCGCGCGCGAAACGCTCGGCGAGGAACGGGACTTCGGGCTCGACTTCCACGGCCGGGTCTCCCCCGCCAACGCCCGCCGGCTGCTGCCGCTGCTCGCCCCGTATGCGCCGATGTTCGTCGAGGAGCCCGTCCTCTCGGAGCAGATGCACGCCGTACCGGACCTCGTCAACGCCTCCAACATCCCGCTGGCGCTGGGGGAACGCCTCTTCAGCAGACGGGAGTTCCTGGCACCACTGGAGGCGGGGGTGGCAATCGTGCAGCCGGACATCTCGCACGCGGGCGGCATCTCCGAACTCCGCCGGATCGCCGCCCTCGCCGAGACCTACGGCGCCCAGCTCGCCCCGCACTGCCCGCTCGGCCCGGTCGCGCTCGCCGCCAGCCTCCAAGTCGCCTTCACCACGCCGAACTTCCTCATCCAGGAGCAGTCCATCGGCATTCACTACAACAAGGGCGCCGAACTGCTGGACTACGTCGCGGACCCGGAGCCGTTCCGCTTCCGTGGCGGGTCACTGCTGCGGACCGACCGGCCGGGGCTCGGCGTCGAGGTGGACGAGTCCGCCGTACGCGCGGCCGACGCGAAGGGCCATGCCTGGCGCAATCCCGTCTGGCGGTACGAGGACGGGGCGTTCGCCGAATGGTGACGCACCGGGCCGGAAGCCCCCGGACGCAGGCACAGACCGACATCCACCACACCCACACCCCGCACGACCCGCGCAGCTCACCGGTGCCGGGAGCAGGAGAGAAGGCAGGAGCCGGACCATGGACTTCCACGCGGCGCTCGGCACCGAGCGGCTGGTGGCCATCATTCGCGGACAGGACGCCGAGGCGTCGTTCCGTACGGTCATGACCTTGGCGGAGGCCGGGATCCCGCTGATCGAGGTCTCGCTCAGCGGGGCCGGCGCGCTCGGCGTCATCCGGCGGGCGCGGGCCGAACTGGGCGACGCCGCCTGGCTCGGTGCCGGCACGGTGCTGACCGCGCAGGACGCCCGGGACGCCGCCGACGCGGGCGCGAATCTGCTGGTCACGCCCGGCCTCGGGGCCGGGGCCGAAGAGTCCGTGCGGCTGGGGCTGCCGGTGCTCGCCGGGGTGCTGACGCCGTCCGAGGTGATCGCCGCGGATGCGCTGGGCGTGACGGCGCTGAAGCTGTTCCCTGCGGCGGTCGGCGGGCCGGCCTATCTGAAGGCGCTCCGTGCGCCGTTCCCCGGGCTGCCGTTCGTCCCCGTCGGCGGGGTGGACGCGACCGCGGCGCGCGCCTATCTCGACGCCGGGGCGGTGGCGGTCGGCGTCGGGTCACCGTTGATCGGCGATGCGGCGGACGGCGGCGATCTTGCCGGTCTGCGCCGTCGTGCCGCGGAGTTCACGGCGGTGTGCGCAGGATGAGGGAGCGCCCGGACGTCTTCACCTTCGGCGAGACCATGGTGGCGCTGCGCGGCAGCGGCCCGCTGAAGCTCGGCGGCACGATGGCGGTCTCCGTGGCCGGCGCGGAGAGCAACGTCGCGATCGGCCTGACTCGCCTCGGCCACGAGGTGCGCTGGGCGGGGGCGGTCGGCGAGGACGAGGCGGGGCAGCTCGTGCTGCGGACGCTGCGCGCCGAGGGGGTGGACGTGTCCGGGGCCGCGACCGATTCCGGTGCGCCGACCGGTCTGCTGCTCTTCGAGCCCCGGCTGCCGGAGGTGACGCGGGTGCATTACTACCGCGCGGGCTCGGCCGGCTCCCGGCTCCGGGCCGAGGCCGTCGAGCGGGCCTTCCGCACGGCCCCGCCGGGCGTGCTGCACCTCACCGGCATCACCCCTGCGCTCAGCCCCGAGGCCCGTGCGGCGGCGGACACCGCGCTCCAACTGGCCGGGCAGCACGGCTCGCTGGTCTGCCTCGACGTCAACTTCCGTGCCCGCCTGTGGAGTCGGCAGGAGGCGGCGCGGGTGATGCGGGCCTGGGTTCCGTACGCGGACGTCCTGATCGCATCCGACGACGAGCTGCCGCTCTGTCTGCCCCCGACGGCCGGCTCCCCATCGGGCGACTCCGCCACGAGCCTCGCGGCGCAGGCCGAGGCGTTGCGGGCGCTGGGCGCCGGCGAGGTCGTGGTGAAACTCGGCGCCGACGGGGCGACGGCCTTCGCCTCCGACGGCTCGCTGCACCGCCCGGCGATACCGGTGCGGGCGGTGGATCCGGTCGGCGCGGGCGACGCCTTCGTCGCCGGCTACCTCTCCGCCCTGCTGGACGGCGCCGGTCTGGACGAGCGCCTCGAACGGGCCGTGACCACCGGCGCCTTCGCGGTGGCCTCGCACGGCGACTGGGAGGGCGCTCCGACCCGCGCGGAGCTGAGCATGCTGGGCGCACCGCCCGGCACCGTCGTGCGGTGACCGGCCCCGGCTAATCTGTGGCCATGCCTCGCTACGAATACCGGTGCCGCCCCTGTGACGTCACCTTCGAGCTGAACCGGCCGATGGCCGAATCGTCCGCCCCTGCCCTCTGCCCCGATGGGCACGAGGACACCGTGAAGCTGCTCTCCACGGTCGCCGTCGGCGGCTCCGCCAGTGCCCCCGCGCCGTCCGGTGGCGGTGGCGGCTGCTGCGGGGGCGGCTGCTGCGGCTAGGTCCTGTCGGGACACACCCTGGCGAGGGCCGTGAAAGAAGACCTCCGGTGTGATGGAGCTGTCCAGGAACACACCACACACGGAGGTCTTCACCTCCCACCGTAGTACCCCGCTGACCTGCCCGGATCCACATCGGCCCGGAACGGAGCCGCCGACCGCTCCGGAACGCGCCCGCGCCGTCCCGTGCACTGCGCCACGGAGGCCGTCCCCGGGGCCCCGGATCCGCGTCCGCTCAGCCCGGGACGTGCCCCGGGCCGGTGCCGTGAAGGCCGTCGGCGCGGACGAGGCCGGGTCGCCCCGGCAGGCCCCCGGTTCAGCGCTTGCGGGCCACGGTGAGTCCGTCCGCCACGGTGAGCATGACCGACTCCATCCGGCCGTCCGCCCGCACGTGCTCGTTGAACGCCCTGATCGCCGCGGCGCTGCCGGTCGCCGCGGGGTCGGGGGCCTTGCCGTGGAAGAGCACGTTGTCCGCGACGATCACGCCGCCGTCCCGCAGCCGCGGCACCAGTTCCTCCCAGTAGGAGATGTAGCCGCCCTTGTCCGCGTCGACGTAGGCGAGATCGATGTGCGGCTCGGGCGGCATCGCCCGCAGCGTTTCGAGCGCCGGCGCGATCCGCAGGTCGATGCGGTCGGCGACACCGGCCTTCGCCCAGGCTTCGCGGCCGTACGCCGTCCACTCCTCGGAAACGTCGCAGGCGACCAGCGTGCCGTCCGCGGGCAGCGCCCGGGCCATCGACAGGGTCGAGAATCCGGTGAACGTGCCCACCTCGACGACGTGCCGGGCGCCGGTCAGCCGCACCAGGAACGCGAGCAGCGGCCCCTGTTCCTCCGCCGACTGCATGCCGGCCGCGTCGGGGAACCGCTCGTGCGTGAGGTCCACCAGGCCGCGCTGGACCGTATCCAGCGGCGGGTTGTGGGCCAGCACGTAGTCGTACAGTTCCGGCGTGATCGGCGTGCTCTTGGACTCGGCCACTGACGCTCTCCTCTGGATCCCGTGCGGCGGCCCCGGAAGCCTTCCCGGACCGGCCCGGCTGCGCCGCCCCGGCGAGAGTAGCGGAGCCGCCCGTTCCGCGAGGGAGTACCGAATGTCCCGGTCCCGTTCGGCTCAGGTGTCCCGGTCCGCCGTGCCCCGCAGGAAGGCGCGCAGGATCTGCTCGCCCGCCGCGGCCCCTCGCGCGGGGAGCGCGGTGACGTGCGGGGCCTGCCAGCCGGTGTCCGCCAACTCCCCGTGGCCCGGCCGCCATCCGCGGTCCGCGGCCAGCAGCAGATCGGCGTCCAGCAGCGAGTCGCCCGCCGCGAGGACCTCGGTGGCCCCCGTGCGGCGTACGACCTCCGCGACGGCGGCGCTCTTGGTGAGCGGCTTCGGGACGGCGTAGATCTTGCGGCCCTGGAGGGACACGGTCCAGCCGCGGCCGGCCGCCCAGTCGGTGAGGTCCTTCACCCAGGTGTCGGGCAGCAGCGCCCGCTCGACGACCAGATAGGCGAAGAGATCTTCCGCGGTCCGCTCCTTGAGCAGCCAGGCGGGATCCGCGGTGCGGACGAGGTGTGCGCGGATCTCGGCGAGCGGCGCGCACTGCGCGGCGAGGCGTCCGGCGACCGTGCGCTGCCAGTCGGGGTCCGACTCGCCGTTGACCAGGAGGTGCCCGCCGTTGGCGCAGATCGCGAACTCCGGTGCCGGGCCGGGCAGATGGATCCGTCCGTACTGCTCGCGGGTGCGGGTGGTGGTGGGCACGAAGGTGGTGGATGCGGCCAGTTCGGCGAGCAGTCCTGCCGCCGTCTCCGTCAGGTAGGAGAGCGGCCGCTGTTCGTAGACCTCGACGCAGAGCAGGCGCGGCGCCTGCGCGTCCGGCGTGGTCAGGTCCAGGGCCGCGGCCGAGTAGATCAGGGTGCGGTCGAGGTCGCTGGCGACGATGGTGCGCATCAGGCGGCCACCGCCTTGCCGTCGGCGCCGGTCGCCCCGCGGGTGAACCGGGGGTGGATCAACCCCACGCAGGTGTAGGGGAGTTCGTCGACCTCTTCGACGGGTACGCCGCGCTGTTCCGCCAGGAGGCGCACGTGGTCGAGGTCGGGTCCGGCTCCCCGCCGGGCGAGGATCTTCCAGGGCACCCGGCGCAGCAGGACGCGGGTGGTCTCCCCCACGCCGGGCTTGACGAGGTTGACGTCGTGGATGCCGTGTTCCGCGCTGATCCGCTCGACCGCGGCCCAGCCCTCCCAGGTGGGGGCGCGGTCCTCGGCGGCCAGCTGCTCCACGTCGGCGGCGACGGCTTCGGTGACCTCGCCGAAGCGGGCGCTGACCGCGTCGAGGAATTCGCGCGAGAGGTCGGCCCCGGCCAGTTCGCGGTAGAACTTGGCGCCGTGGAAGTCGTCCGGGCCGACCAGGTCGTCGCGCAGGACGGTGCGGGATATCAGCCCGGAGACGGTGGAGTTGAGGCAGGCGGACGGGATGAGGAAGTCGTCCCGGGTGCCGTAGGTCGCCACGCAGCCGCCGGGGTCGGCGAGGACGGCGATCCGCGGGTCGAAGCCGGGGAAGTCCTCCAGGGCGTCGGCGAGTTCGCGGGTGATGGCGCCCTTGCCCGTCCAGCCGTCGACGAAGACCACGTCCGCCGGGTCGTGGTGGGCGGCCAGCCAGCGCAGGGCCGTGGTGTCGATGCCGCGGCCCCGCACGATCGAGACGGCGTAGTGCGGCAGGTCCAGGCCGTGCGCGTACTGGGCCCAGCGGCGCATCAGCACGCCGACGGGGGTGCCGGCCCGCGCCAGCGAGACGAGTACCGGGCGCGGGGTGCGTTCGGCGAGCACGGTTTCGGTGACGGCGCCGACGGCTCGGGCGATCCGGCCGGCGGAGGTCTCCAGCGCGCTGTGGAACAGCGCCTGGTACCGCTGTGACGGCTGGTATTCGACGGGCAGCGACTCCGCGTAGTGGGCGCCGCCGCTCTGGATGGCCTCCTCGCGTTCCTCGGTGGGGACTTCCAGCGTCACCGCGGACAGGTCCTGCAGCAGCCAGCCGACCTCGTCGGCGGCGTAGGAGGAGAAGGCGGGGCCGCGCAGCGGCTCGGGGAGGTGGTGCACGGTGCGGGCCTGTCGTTGCGGGGCGTGCGGTGGCTGCGTCGCCTTGCGCTGCTGCGGGACGTACGCGGGGACGACGGCGAGCAGCAGCCGGTCGGTGTGCGCGGCGAGGCGGTCCAGCAGGCCGCCGGGGGCGCGCAGTTCGGGTCCTTCGCCGTGCGCATCGACGACGGCGACGATCGCGTCGAACCGCCGCGCGGGGTCGGCGCCGGGCGCGACGTTGTACGCGTAGCGCCGCCCGGGGCCGTCGGCGGGGCGGTCGTGGGCCGGGAAGGAGAGCCGGGTGCGGATGGCGTAGCCGGGGTCGTCCACGGCGAGTACCGGTGACCGGGTGGTGGTCGAGAAGCGGACCTCGGGGCCGTCGGCGGGTCCGGCGTCGGCGCGGGCCCACGCATCGGCGGCCTGCTCGGCGGGGAGCGTGCCCAGGCCGCCGGGCGGGGAGAGCTGCGCGTCCAGGGCCTGGGCCAGCCGCAGCGGCGCGTACATCAGCTCTTCGTTGCCGAGGACGAGGATGCGGCGCGCGCCGCCGAGGTGGTCCCGGAGCCGGGCGGCCATGGCGGGCAGCGCGGCTTCAAGCCGCTCGCGGTGCGCCGGGGTGAAACCGTGGCGGCCGCCGTCGGGCACGCCGGCGGGCCATTCCAGGGCGACGCGTACGGGCGCGGCGGCGCGCCCGCTGTCCGTCGCCGCAAAGCCGTCCTGGCCCGACGGCCGCCCGCCGTCCGGGACTTCATGGGCGGCGACGAGGTCCTGTCCGCGCCGCAGGACATCGGCAGGCAGGCAGACGCTGCCCGCGGCCAGGGCGACGAGGTCGACGCGGGCGCCCAGGTCGGCGGCGAACTTCTCCAGGTGCCTGCGGTCGCCTTCGGAGCGCATGTCGACGAGGGCGACGACGACGTACCGCTCGCGCGGGAAGCGCGCGTGCAGGGCCTTGACGGTGTTCAGGACGGTCCTGCCGGTGGAGAACTCGTCGTCGACGAGGACCAGCGGCCCGTCCCCCGCGAGCAGGCCGTGCTCCTCGGGCAGCAGCAGGTGCGAGGTGGCGTGGCTGTGCTCCTCCTCGAAGCCGCCCACCGGCTCGGCTCCCGGGACGGGGCGGCGCGTGGAGTGCAGGTACGGCGCGAGCGCCAGCCCGTCGGCGACGGAATGCCCGAGGCCCGTCGCGGTCTCGGCGTAACCGAGCACGACGGAGCGGGCCGCGGCCTCGTCACCGAGCAGTTCCCGCACCCTGCGCCCCAGTCCGACGCCGATGCCGTGCACCACCGCAGGACGCTGCGGTACGTGCTTGCCGAGCACGTGCGACACGAGCAGATGGGCCCGCTTGGGGTTGCGCCGCAGCGCAAGACCCAGCAGTCCCGGCAGCTGGTCCCCGCCGCTCAGCGAGACTCCGAGCCGCCGAGCGACCCATTCTCCCGTCCACACCACGCGTTCCGTCTCCTCCATCGTGTCGTCCGCCGGCGGTCACCACCGGCTTCCCGCCGGTTCCCGGCCGGGTCGGTCTTCGGTTTCTTCTCGGACGCCGGGACCGTTCCCGGCCCGGCCGTCCGGCTACGTGTGCGGCAGGCTCGCGGCGAGCAGCTCCACGAAGCCGATGCCTTCGCGTGCCACGCCGAACACCTCGGCGCGCAGCAGCGTCCGCTCGGCCCAGGCCCGGTGCGGTTTCACCTCGTTCATCTTGTTCGTGTAGGCGGAGCGCAGTACGCCGCCGTCGCCGCGCTCGGGCCGCAGGATGTCGACGGCGTCGCTGAACTCCTCGTGGCTGACCACCGAGAGGGCGTGCACGGGCGCGACGTGCGAGGGGTGGATGCAGGTCTTGCCCTGGAGCCCGTTGGCCCGGTCCAGCTCGATCTCCCGCAGCAGGCCGTCCATGTCGTGCTCGATCAGCGCCGTCCGCAGCTCCTCGGCCCGGCCCAGGAACGGGCTCCGGCGCAGCTGCGGCTTGAACATCCGCTCGTGCAGCCGGAAGTACTCCCACACGGGCCCGGTGACCGTGAATCCGGTGCCGTCCGCCCGCCCCAGGACATTGACCACGTCGGCTATCACGGAGGCGACGATCTGGACGTCATAGGCCGTCATGTCGGGCGCGCGGCGCAGCCCGTAGGCCGAGCAGAAGTCCGTGACGCCCAGGCGCAGGGCGAGCACCCGGTCCCGGTGCGCGTCGACGATCCTGGCGACGCCCCGGAGGGTCTCGCCGCGGGTCTCCAGATGCAGCAGCTGCGGGGATTCCAGGACCGGCATCGCGAAGAGCCGCTGCCCGCATTCCGCCTCGGCGGCGGCCAGCGCCGTCAGGAACGCCGCCCCGCGCTCCTCGGTGAACTTGGGGAGTACGAAACCGGAGAGCCTGCGGACGGCCGGGCCCATCCGGCGTGCCAGGTCCGGTATCTGGTCCGGCGTGCGGACGCGGACGAACAGCAGCGGAAGATCGGTGCCTTCGGCGGCCGCCGCGTCGAGCAGGGCGAACTGCCGGACGAGGTTCTCCTCACCGGCTCCGACGTCCGCGTCGCTGATGGAGTCCTCCAGGCAGAGCACCATCGACACGACGCCGCAGCCGGCCTGCTTGAGGACGTCGTCGGCGAGCCGCGGCCGGGTGGCCGGGCTGTAGAGCGTGGCGCCGAGAGCGACCGCGAGCAGGCGGGCAGGCGATCCGGCGGTGAACTCCGCCGGCTCCTGGTGGAACAGCGTCTTCTGAATGTCGGGCGCAAGATGCCCAAAATGCCGCATACAACTCCCCGCATACAGGCGCGAACCGGGCATCCCCGTTGCGTCCCGCCCTCTGGATCCAGCCGGTAATCGTACGTGCGCGTGGGTATCGATAGTTCCCCCGTACGCGAAAATTTCATGAGGTGCACAAAGCATCGAGGTGTCCTGGCGGTGCCCGCGGGCCCCTCCGCCAGGGCCCCGCGTTGTCCCCCCGACCTCCCAGAAGGCAGGATTGCGACATGACGCACGCGATGCTGAAAGGGTCGAACGTACCCCTCGACACCACGGCGGTACGGGCCGTCCTGCGCTGGACTCCCGGCGTCGGCGTCCCCGATGTCGACGCCTCGGCCCTGCTGGTGGGCCCCGAGGGCCGCGTGCGCTCCGACGAGGACTTCGTCTTCTACAACCAGCCGCAGCACCCCGGCGGACAGGTCAGACACCTGCTCAAGAGCCGTCTCACCGACGGCCTTGCGGACACCATCGAGGTGGACCTGTCCACGCTCGACCCGACGGTGGACCGCGTGGTGCTGACCGCGTCATCGGACGGCGGGGCCTTCGCCGGCGTACCTGACCTGCGCGTCCTGCTGTACGACGCGACGGCGGCCGGCGGCGATCCGCTGGTGACCTTCGACGTGGTGCCGGACACCGGCGAGGAAACGGCCCTGATTTGCGGGGAGCTGTACCGCCGCGGCGACGGCTGGAAGTTCCGTGCGCTGGGCCAGGGGTACGACAGCGGACTGGTGGGCCTGGCCACCGAGTTCGGGATCTCGGTCGACGACGGCGACGCCCCGCGGCCCGACCCGACGCCGCCCACCGCACCTCCCGCCGACGGCATGGCCCCCTCGCCGCCCGCCGCCCCCCTCCCCGACAGCGCCCCGGCGGCCGCCGACGCAACCGCACCGCCCGCCACGGCCTGGCCCGAGGAAGCCGTCGGCCCGCCCGTCGCCGGCCCCGCTCCCGCGGACCCCGACGCGGCCACCCAGCACGTGCCCGACCCACTGCCGGAGCCCTTCTCCGCCGCCCCGCTCCCGCCGAGCGCCGCGCCGCCCCCCGGCCCGCAGCCCACCGGCGGCGGATACGGCTACCCGCAGCCCACCGGCGGCGGATACGGCTACCCGCAGCCCGCCGGCGGCGGATACGGCTACCCACAGAACGTTCCGCCGCCGCCCGCCCAGCCGCCGTCACCGCCCGCGTACGGCTACCCGGGCCCGCCGGTCCCGCAGCAGCCGGGCCCGCCGCCGTACCCGCCGCAGCAGCCCGCGTACGGCTACCCGCAACAGCCGCAGCCGACGTACGGCTACCCGCAGCAGCCGCCCGCCGCGCCCGATCCGTCCTTCGTACTGCCGCCCCAGGGCCCGCAGTTCCAGCGCCGCTGAACACCCCGTCTGCCGGCCACCCGGCAGGCGGACCTCACACCTTCGACTTGTAGCCCCGACCCCAGTGCAGGCCCCAGCCGTACAGCCGGTCCAACTCCGCCTGGAAGCCGTAGACGTACTTGACCTCGCGGCGCACGGTCAGCTCGTCCTTGGTCTTCTCCAGCATGAAGATGGCGCAGGAACGGGCCTGCGGCGCCCGCTCGTCGAGCCGGATCTGGACCCGCGGCCCGGTGGTCGGGTAGAGCGTCACCACCGCGTGCGTACGGTCGAAGGCGGGTGTCCCGTCGTAGATGTAGACGAAGATCAGCAGCCGCTTGATCTCGTCGCGGTGATCCATGTTGATGTACAGCGTCTCGCCGGACGGTGAGCCGAACCGGTCGTCGCCGCTCAACTGCACGTAGGGCGGGCCGTTGAGATCGCCCAGGAAGTCGCCCAGCGGCTGCACCACACCCTTGGTGCCGTCCTTCAGCTCGTACATGCAGGCCAGGTCGAGGTCGATCTGAACCACGGCGGGGCCCTGCGCCTGCACCACCTCGGGCTTGAAGATACGGGCCGGGTGCCGCAGCAGGCTGCCCATGCTCCGCTTGCCGCGGTCCCCCAGATCCGAAGTGCGCATCTGCCAGTGCAGGTTGACCCGCAGATGCCCGCTGTCCGCACCCTGCTTGGTCAGCGAGACGACCGGATTCCGTTTCGTCAGCTCCACGACGTACGACGCACCGCCGCTGTCGTATTTCGGCGCTCCACCGCGCCACAGGTTTCCCAGGAACGACACCTTGCCCACCCCACTGCTCGGCCCCATATGACAACGGGGCGGCCCGAGGTCTGCACCCCATGGCCGCCCCGCAGAGAGCGTTCCTCAATCAGGCCCGCATCACACGCCGGAGGATACTTCCGCCTTCGGTTCGGTACTGCCGCCCGGTTTGCCTTCACGCCGGTTCTTCACCACGGACGACCAGAAGGAGAGGGCGATCAGCACGACGCCGACGAGGCCGGTGATGACCTCGTTGATCTCGTACTTGATCGTGACGAGCAGGATGACGGCGAGCGCGCCGATCGCGTAGTGCGCGCCGTGCTCCAGGTAGACGTAGTCGTCCAGGGCGCCCTTACGGACCAGGAAGACGGTCAGGGACCGGATGTACATCGCGCCGATGCCGAGACCCAGCGCCATCTCGAAGATGTCGTTGGTGATGGCGAACGCGCCGATGACGCCGTCGAAGGAGAAGGACGCGTCGATGACCTCCAGGTAGAGGAACATGAAGAACGCGGCCTTGCCGGCCAGGCCCACGGCCGCGCCCGCGCCCTTCTTCACCGCCGGCTTGCCGCCCTCGGCCTCCTCGCCCTCCTCGTCGTCCTCCAGCTTGTCCTCGAAGTAGCCGGAGATGCCGCCGACGACGAGATACGTGATGAGGCCCGCGACGCCGGACAGCAGGACCGTGGCGCTCTTGTCACCACCCCCGTGCGAGACGCCCGTGGCGACCGTCATCGAGGCCACCAGCAGGACGACCAGCGCGATGACCACGGACAGCATGTCCAGCTTGCCCAGCCTGGCCAGCGGCTTCTCGATCCAGGCCAGCCATTTGTGGTCGCGCTCCTCGAAGAGGAAGTCGAGGAAGATCATCAGGAGGAAGATCCCGCCGAACGCCGCGATGGCGGGGTGGGCGGCGGTGACCAGCTCCTGATAGTGCGCCTTGTCGTTGATCGCGAGGTTGACCGCCTCGATCGGCCCCAGCTTCGCCGTGATCGCGACGATGACGACCGGGAAGACCAGCCGCATGCCGAACACCGCGACGAGAATGCCGACGGTCAGGAAGATCTTCTGCCAGAAGGCGTTCATCTTGCGCAGAATGCCTGCGTTGATGACCGCGTTGTCGAACGAGAGCGAAATCTCCAGGATGGACAGGATTCCGACAATCGCGAGCCCCTGCCACCCCCAGAGCACGCCGGCCAAGGCCAGGCCGAGCACCGTGACGGCGAACGACCAGCCAAAGGTTTTCAG
Source organism: Streptomyces pinistramenti (assembly GCF_020564935.1). Lineage (GTDB taxonomy): Bacteria > Actinomycetota > Actinomycetes > Streptomycetales > Streptomycetaceae > Streptomyces > Streptomyces pinistramenti. Next base: position 54,385 of record NZ_JAJCXB010000006.1, on the reverse strand, counting down.
GAGCACTGCCTACCCAATCCCTCGCTGTATGGGCCCCCCGCGCGCGCAGCGCGGCGCCTTTACGAAACGTTGACCCCGAAGTCTAGAGCGATACCTCGCAGACCCGACGCGTACCCCTGACCCACCGCCCTGAACTTCCATTCGCCGTTGTAGCGGTAAACCTCGCCGAAGATCATCGCCGTTTCGCTGGACGCGTCTTCACTGAGGTCGTAACGGGCGAGTTCGCTGCCGTCCGCCTGATTCACGATGCGGATGAAAGCGTTGCCGACCTGACCGAAGCTCTGGCCGCGCGCCTCCGCCTCGTGGATCGACACCGGGAACACGATCTTGTCGACCTGCGGGGGCACTCCGGTGAGGTCCACCAGAATCGACTCGTCGTCCCCTTCGCCCTCGCCGGTGAGGTTGTCACCGGTGTGCTCGACGGAACCCTCGGGACTCTTGAGGTTGTTGTAGAAGACGAAGTACTCGTCCCCCAGCACCCGGCCCGATGCACACAGCAACGCACTGGCATCCAGGTCGAAATCGGCTCCTGTCGTGGAGCGCGCGTCCCAGCCGAGCCCGACCATGATCTGCGCGAGATTCGGAGCGGCCTTGGACAGGGAGACGTTGCCCCCCTTGGCGAGCGTGACGCCCATGATGTTCGCTTCCTCCCCGGTATCGGCGCGGACCGTGCGCGGCCCGCGGCCCCTTGAAGCGCGTCCGGCGCCGCACGTCCCCCGAGGGGGCGTACGGCGCCGGACGCGGAAAACATGCCTGCTTCACACGGCCGGCACCGCCGGCCCGTGCTGCACGGTCAGACGTTGACGCCGAAGTCCTGCGCGATGCCGCGCAGTCCCGATGCGTAACCCTGGCCGATGGCGCGGAACTTCCACTCCGCGCCGTTGCGGTACAGCTCGCCGAAGACCATGGCGGTCTCGGTCGAGGCGTCCTCGCTGAGGTCGTAGCGGGCCAGCTCGGTGCCGTCGGCCTGGTTGACCACGCGGATGTACGCGTTGCGGACCTGGCCGAAGCTCTGCTGGCGGTTCTCGGCGTCGTAGATCGACACCGGGAACACGACCTTGCTGACGTCGGCGGGCACCCCGGCGAGGTTCACCTTGATCGCCTCGTCGTCGCCCTCACCCTCACCGGTGGTGTTGTCACCGGTGTGCTCGACCGAACCGTCGGGGCTCTTCAGGTTGTTGAAGAACACGAAGTTCTGGTCGTTTGCGACCTTGCCCTGGTCGTTCGCCAGCAGGGCGCTGGCGTCCAGGTCGAAGTCCGTACCGGTGGTGGTACGGGCGTCCCAGCCCAGACCGACGAGAACGGCGGTCAGATTGGGGGCTTCCTTCGTCAGCGAGACGTTGCCGCCCTTGCTGAGGCTGACTCCCACGAGTCCTCCCATAGATTCGAGGGGTACGAAAAATCTTGCGCCCCCATCGTGCATGGCATCGGATCAACGAATCGATCCTAGTGACCGGTTCCCACCGAATGCAGATATCGCCGACGAATGTCGTTCCGGCGGCGACTGCGGCCCGTGGCGCCACGGAAGAGGGCGGCTCAGATGGTGCCGAGCGCCTTGAGGTAGTCGTTCAGGTCACGGGCGTCGGGCAGGCCGTTGACGACCGTCCAGCGCACGACACCCTCCTTGTCGATGATGAAGGTGCCGCGCACCGCGCAGCCCTTCTCCTCGTCGAAGACGCCGTACGCACGCGAGGTCTCGCCGTGCGGCCAGAAGTCCGACAGCAGCGGGTACTCCAGGCCCTCCTGCTCGGCGAAGACCCGCAGCGAGAACGGGGAGTCGTTGGAGACCGCCAGCAGCTGCACGTCGTCGTTGACGAACTTCGGCAGCTCATCGCGGAGCGCGCACAGCTCGCCGGTGCACACGCCGGTGAAGGCGAAGGGGTAGAAGAGGAGGACGACGGCCTTCTCGCCGCGGAACTGCGAGAGCTTGACCAGCTCGCCGTGCTGGTTCTTCAGCTCGAAATCCGGAGCCTTCGTGCCGACCTCGATCGCCATGGGTGCATCCCTTCCGGTCACGCTCAACAGGTATCGGGGCAACCCTACGCGCCGCCCCGGGCCGCCCGACGGCCGTACCCGGACAGGGCCGAGCCCCCCTCCGGGCAGGCCGGAGGGGGGCTCGGGTACGGAGATCGAGGAAGGGCGGTTCAGCGCTTGCCGGTCTTCGCCGCCTTCGGCGTGACCAGCCGGCTGCCGGACCAGTCCTTGCCCGCGTTGATGCTCTTGGTCTGGGACAGACCCGCGGTCTGCGCGGCCTCATTGATGTCGCTCGGCTCGACATAGCCGTCACGGCCGGTCTTGGGGGTCAGCAGCCAGACCTGCCCGCCCTCGTCGATCAGCCCGATGGCGTCCACCAGCGCGTCCGTGAGGTCACCGTCCTCGTCCCGGAACCACAGCAGAACGACGTCAGCGACATCGTCGTAGTCCTCGTCGACGAGGTCTTGGCCGATCACGGTCTCAATGCCTTCGCGGAGATCCTGATCGACGTCGTCGTCGAATCCGATCTCCTGGACCACCTGTCCGGGCTCGAACCCCAGCTTGGCGGCAGGGTTGGTCCGCTCCTCCGCGTGGTCCGCGGTCGCGCTCACGGATTGCCTCCTGTCATGTTTCGGAAAATGCTCGGAAAGCTCCGCGCGTGCGCGGAGCATTGGGCGTAGTCCACACGGGCGGGGCGGATCGCGCAAGTACCCGGCCGTCGAGACCGCCTAAACGGTGACGATTGGAGGCGTCTCGCCGCAACTACGACCCCACCAGGACAGGTCCAAGTGATACGCATCACGCCCTTCTGCCGGGTTTGCGGGGTGGACACGGACGAGCGAACTCCTTCATGACTTCTGCCCGGCCCTCGGATGCGTATGCGGAATACGCACCGGCGCCCGTCACCCTCTGTCGACATGAGCGTATGGTTGCGGTTTGGCCGACCTGAGAAGTCGGCCTTTGTAGCGCCCGCCTCCGCGGCTGCGGTTACCCATCGGTAGAGATGACGTATCGCGACGCCGCGGTACACGATGGAACACGGCGCGACCCCAGAAGAAACCACAGAGAGACAGCATCCGACCGCGTGCGCTAGCAGCTATCGCGTGCAGAGCACGACATGACCCGAACACGAAGGAACAGCGTGGCTTCCGGATCCGATCGAAACCCGATCATCATTGGCGGCCTTCCCAGCCAGGTCCCGGACTTCGATCCCGAAGAGACCCAGGAATGGCTCGACTCGCTCGACGCAGCCGTCGATGAGCGAGGCCGGGAACGAGCTCGCTACCTCATGCTTCGACTGATCGAGCGTGCCCGCGAGAAGCGCGTGGCCGTGCCCGAGATGCGCAGCACGGACTACGTCAACACCATCGCCACCAAGGACGAGCCGTTCTTCCCCGGTAACGAGGAGATCGAGCGCAAGGTCCTGAACGCGACGCGGTGGAACGCGGCCGTCATGGTCTCCCGGGCCCAGCGCCCCGGCATCGGCGTCGGCGGCCACATCGCCACCTTCGCCTCCTCCGCCTCCCTGTACGACGTGGGCTTCAACCACTTCTTCCGGGGCAAGGACGACGGCAAGGGCGGCGACCAGATCTTCTTCCAGGGCCACGCCTCCCCCGGCGTGTACGCCCGCGCGTTCCTGCTGGACCGGCTGAACGCGTCGCAGCTGGACGCGTTCCGCCAGGAGAAGTCCAAGGCGCCCAACGGTCTGTCGAGCTACCCGCACCCGCGGCTGATGCCGGACTTCTGGGAGTTCCCGACCGTCTCCATGGGCCTCGGCCCGCTGGGCGCGATCTACCAGGCGCGGATGAACCGCTACATGCAGGCGCGCGACATCGCCGACACCTCCGACTCGCACGTCTGGGCGTTCCTGGGCGACGGCGAGATGGACGAGCCGGAGTCGCTGGGCCAGCTGTCCATCGCCGCGCGCGAGGGCCTGGACAACCTCACCTTCGTCGTCAACTGCAACCTCCAGCGCCTGGACGGCCCGGTCCGCGGCAACGGCAAGATCATGCAGGAGCTGGAGTCGCAGTTCCGCGGCGCCGGCTGGAACGTCATCAAGCTGGTCTGGGACCGCAGCTGGGATCCGCTGCTCGCCCAGGACCGCGACGGCATCCTGGTCAACAAGCTCAACACCACGCCGGACGGCCAGTTCCAGACGTACGCCACCGAGACCGGCGCGTACATCCGCGACCACTTCTTCGGTGACGACCAGCGGCTGCGGGCGATGGTCGAGAACATGACCGACGACCAGATCCTGCACCTGGGCCGCGGCGGTCACGACCACAAGAAGATCTACGCGGCGTACGCGGCGGCCAAGGCCCACAAGGGCCAGCCGACGGTGATCCTCGCGCAGACCGTCAAGGGCTGGACGCTCGGCCCGAACTTCGAGGGCCGCAACGCGACCCACCAGATGAAGAAGCTGACGGTCGAGGACCTCAAGGGCTTCCGTGACCGGCTGCACCTCCCGATCGCGGACAAGGAGCTGGAGGACGGCCTGCCGCCGTACTACCACCCGGGCCGCGACTCGGAAGAGATCCAGTACATGCACGACCGGCGCAAGGCGAACGGCGGCTACGTGCCGACCCGTGTCGTGCGCGCCAAGCCGCTGCAGCTGCCGGACGACAAGGCGTACGCCGGCGCCAAGAAGGGCTCCGGGCACCAGAAGATCGCCACGACCATGGCGTTCGTCCGCGTCCTGAAGGACCTGATGCGGGACAAGGAGATCGGCAAACGCTTCGTGCCGATCGCGCCCGACGAGTACCGCACCTTCGGCATGGACGCGTTCTTCCCGTCGGCGAAGATCTACAACCCGCTGGGCCAGATCTACGAGTCCGTCGACCGCGAACTGCTGCTGGCCTACAAGGAGTCGCCGACCGGCCAGATGCTGCACGACGGCATCACGGAGGCGGGCTGCACGGCCTCGCTGATCGCCGCCGGCTCCGCCTACGCGACGCACGGCGAGCCGCTGATCCCGGTCTACGTCTTCTACTCGATGTTCGGTTTCCAGCGCACCGGTGACCAGTTCTGGCAGATGGCCGACCAGTTGGCGCGCGGTTTTGTGCTGGGCGCGACCGCCGGCCGTACGACGCTGACCGGTGAGGGCCTCCAGCACGCCGACGGGCACTCGCAGTTGCTGGCCTCGACCAACCCGGCCTGCGTCGCCTACGACCCGGCCTACGGTTACGAGATCGCGCACATCGTCAAGGACGGCCTGCGGAGGATGTACGGAGAGAACTCCGAGGACATCTTCTACTACCTGACCGTCTACAACGAGCCGATCCAGCACCCTGCCGAGCCGGCCGACGCGGACGTCGAGGGCATCCTCAAGGGCCTGCACCGCATCAAGGCCGGTGAGAAGGGCGAGCACACGGCCCAGATCCTCGCCTCCGGTGTCGCGGTGCCGTGGGCCGTGGAGGCCCAGCAGATCCTCGCGGACGAGTGGAACGTCAGGGCGGACGTCTGGTCGGCCACCTCCTGGAACGAACTGCGCCGCGATGCGGTGGAGATCGAGCGGCACAACCTGCTGCACCCGGAGGAGGAGCAGCGCGTCCCGTATGTGACGCGGAAGCTCCAGAACGCCGAGGGCCCGAAGGTCGCGGTCTCGGACTGGATGCGCTCCGTCCCGGACCAGATCGCCCGCTGGGTGCCCGGTACATACCAGTCGCTGGGTGCCGACGGCTTCGGCTTCGCCGACACCCGTGGAGCGGCCCGCCGCTTCTTCCACATCGACGCCCAGTCGATCGTGCTGGGAGTGCTCACCGAGCTGGCGCGGGAGGGCAAGGTCGACCGCTCGCTGCTGAAGCAGGCCATCGACCGCTACCAGCTGCTGGACGTCACGGCGGCCGATGCCGGGGAGGCCGGCGGCGACGCCTGACCCTCTCCGGCACACCGCCGTACGGTGTCCGCCGCGCCCCCGACCAGCGATCTCGCCGGTCGGGGGCGCGGCCGTTGGCGGCCTCCTTGCCGGGTGCGGGGTCAGCGCTCCCAGATCTTGAACGCCCTTACCTGGTACGGCGATCGGGGCACCCAGCTGCCACCGCCCGGGTAGGTGTCGAACTCGCCGGTCTCGGCGCATTCGGCGCTCTGGTAGGTGGTGACCGGACGGCCGGTGCGGTTGGCCAGCGAGGTGGCGGCGGTGCCCTTGGGGAGCGTGACGCAGCTCTCGATGTCGGTGTCGGACAGCTCGTAGGTCTGCCGCTTGCCGCCGAAGTCCGCCGTGGGCCAGACGCACAGCTGGCCGCTGGAGCAGTCGCCGGACGCGGCTGCGGTGCGGCCGCCGGGCGCCGCGTGGGCGGGCGGGGCGGCGAGGACGGCCGGGGCGGTGAGCATGGCGGCCAGTGCGGCGAGGCCGGTGACGAGCGCGGTGCTGCGGAACGTACGCATAGGAATCTCTCCCCCGTGGAGTGCGGTGGCTTTCCGCGGCGGGCCGGTTGCCTGCCGCGGGTTCACACCGAGCTTCGCGACCGTGCGGGACGGCTGCCAAGGCCGCGGCGGGAGGACCACCCGGATCGGCGATGGGGACGGAGTGTGCGGCTCTGGGCAGGGGTCGTTGGCGCGGTGTTGACGCGGTAGCGGACCGCGCCTGGCCCTGCGGAAACCGTTTTTCCCATGGCGGGGCGGCGGGCCGCTGCGGGGTGGCCGGCCGGTCGTGCCCGTGCGGCGGCGGATGGTTCCCGTATGGGCTCATCCGGATGAGGGATTCGGCGCGATGTGCTGGGTCCGGCCGTGGCAAGGAATCGGCGGCGAAGGCCAACACGACGTCGGGGACGGGTGGTTGACGCGCGCGGCCGCCTGCGTACGCCGCCGGAACGCGACGGCGCGCGGCCCGCCGAGAGGGATACGCGGGCGGCCGCGCGCCGGGGGGAGGGTACGGCAGGGTGCTGTTTGCCGCGGGTGCGGCGGCGGTTGGGCGCCGACGGTGGCCGACGGCGCCCGCGGGCCGGTCAGATGTGGCCGACGCCCGCGCCCGCCTCCGCGTTCTTGCCGCGCTTGGTGAACATCGCGACGACCGCCGCGACGACCGCGACTCCGCAGGCGACCGTGAAGGCCAGGCCCATGCCGGAGACGAAGGTGTCGTGCGAGACGGTGACGATCTTCTGCGCCAGCTCCGGCGGGGTGCCCTTCGGCACCGGTGCGATACCGGCGGAGACCGCGTCGGACGCCTGGGACAGCTGCTCGGGGCGGGCCGGCGGCAGACCGGCCGACTTCCAGTTCTCCGGCAGCTCGTTCTCCACGCGGGAGGCCATCACGGCGCCCAGCACGGCCGTGCCGAGGCTGCCGCCGACCTGCATACCGGCCTGCTGGAGGCCGCCTGCGACGCCGGACAGCTCCAGCGGGGCGTTGCCGACGATGACCTCGGTGGCGCCGACCATGACCGGGGCGAGGCCCAGGCCGAGCAGGGCGAACCACACGGACATCGGGCCGGTGCTGCTGTTCGTGTCCAGGCCGGACATGCCGTACATCGCGACGGCGGTCAGGACCATGCCGCCGACCAGCGGGATCCGCGGGCCGAACTTGGTGATCAGGGCACCGGCCAGCGGCGAGCCGACGATCATCATGCCGGTGAGCGGGAGGAGGTGCAGGCCGCTGTCGACGGGGCTCATGCCGTGCACGTTCTGGAGGTAGAACGTCACGAAGAACAGGCCGCCCATGAAGGCGAAGGCCATCAGGATCATGAGGACGGTGCCGGCCGTGAGCGGCACGGAACGGAACATCCGCAGCGGGATGAGCGGCTCGCGGACCTTGGTCTCCAGGAACGCGAAGAGCGCGAAGAGGACCACCGAACCGATCAGGAAGCCCCAGGTCTTCATGTCGCCCCAGCCCCACTCCGACGCCTTGATCAGCGGCCAGATGAGGCAGAACATCGCGCCGGAGAGCAGCACGATGCCGGGTATGTCGAAGGAGCGCGGGGCGTTCTCCGCGCGATGGTCCTTGAGGATCACCAGGCCGAGGACGAGCGCCAGGATGCCGACCGGGACGTTGATGAAGAAGACGGACTGCCAGCTGACGTGCTCGACGAGCAGACCGCCGACGATCGGGCCGCCCGCGGTGGAGGCACCGATGACCATGCCCCAGATACCGATCGCCATGTTGAGCTTCTCGGCGGGGAAGGTCGCGCGCAGCAGGCCGAGCGCGGCGGGCATCAGCAGCGCGCCGAACAGGCCCTGGAGCACGCGGAAGACGATGACGAAGGTGACCTCGCTGGAGAACCCGATGGCTCCCGAGGCGGCGGCGAAGCCGAGGATGCCTATGAGGAAGGTCTGGCGGTGGCCGAAGCGGTCACCGAGCTTGCCCGCGGTGATCAGCGAGACGGCCAGCGCGAGCATGTAGCCGTTGGTGATCCACTGCACGTCGGCGAGCGAGGCGCCGAGGTCCTGCTTGATGGCCGGGTTGGCGATGGCGACGATGGTGCCGTCGAGGGCGACCATCATGACGCCGATGGCGACGGAGAAGAGAGTCAGCCACGGATGGCCGCGCAGCCCCTTGCGGGGCTCCGGTACGGGAAGTTCCGGTGCGACGTCGGCAACCGGGGTCTGGGAACTCATACAAGGAGATTAATGTCAGCCACTGACAGTTGACAAAACAAACCATCAGTCGGTAACTGTCATTTCCCTCACAGGTATCCTGAGCAGCGAGAACACCAGGAAAGGCGGCGCAGGATGGCCCCGTCGACGGCGCGGAAGCCAGTCAGCTGCGGTCTGCGCGCACGGAAGAAACAGCGCACCCGCGACGCGCTCATCCGCGCAGCGCTCGAACTGTGCACGGCACAGGGGTACGACGCGACGACCGTCGACGAGATCGCCGCTGCCGTGGACGTCTCCCAGCGCACCTTCTTCCGCTACTTCACCAACAAGGAAGAGGTCGTCTTCGCCGTCCAGGAGATGGTGGAGGCCCGCTTCGTCGACGAACTGCGGCGGCGCCCGGCGGCCGAGGCGCCGCTGACCGCGCTGCGCAGCGCGGTGGTGCTGGCCTGGGACGAGATCGGCGCCGCGATCGAGTCGGTGGTCCCGGTGGAGCTGCACATGCGCTCGTACCAAATGATCGAGTCGACCCCCGCGCTGGTCGCCGCCCACCTGCGGCGCTCATCCGACCTGGAGGAGGAGGTCGCGCAGCTGATCGCCCGGCGCGAGGGTCTGGACGCCGGGCTGGATCCGCGGCCGCGGGTGCTGGTCGCGGTGTTCAGCGGCGTGATGCGGGCGGCGGGCAAGGTGTGGGGCGAGGGCGAGGACTGCAGCGTGGACTCCCTCCGCACGCTGACCGAGTCGCACCTCGATCACATCCGGCCGGCCATAGACGACGACTGGCGCGCCGGGCGGTGAGGCGGCCGGCGGGCCGGCGGTTTCGCCCTCTCCGCCGCCGTGTACGGCGTCCGACGCGCCGGGCAGGGCGCACGGCCGACACGCCGCCCGGCCTCTCGCCGAACGGGCGGAGCCGCGCCGACACGCCGTCATTGATCCCCGTCGGCGCGTGACGGTCCCACTGCCCGATGAGTGCACCTCCGCGCAGCTGAGCGCCGGAATTCCCCACTCTGTGTCCGAAATGGTCGAAATACCTGGCGTGAAACGTGACATGACTCACGCCCGGAGCGTGCATGGTGTCGCGTCTCCTAGGGTGGCCCGCGGTGAATTCTTTCTCTGGGCTCGGCCCCTCCTTCGGTTTTCTGCAGTCCACCGCCTGGCGTGCGGCACTCGCCCTGGTGGTGGTGTTCGTGATGCTGGCCATTACCGGATGGACGGCCATCAGAGGCAACCACCAGGACGACGCCGACCCTCTCGCCACCGCCAAGGCGAGCTGGCGGCACGCCGCCTTCCGCGGGCACCCGCTGCCCGACCCCGACGGCACCCCGGCCAAGCTGCGGGCGTTCTTCGCGTCGCTCGACGGCACCGGACGCCAGCAGCTCGCCGACCGGTACCCACTGGTCGTCGGCAACATGGACGGCGCGCCCGTACAGCTGCGCTACCGCGCCAACAGGACGGCCCTGGACCAGGCCCGCGCCGTGGAACGGGAACGCGCGTCCGACCACCGCCTCACGCCCGTCGGCCGCCAGACCGCCGACCGCCTGATGAGCCGCTTCGATTCGATGATGGCCAAGGGCCGCCAGATCCTGGCCTTCGACCCGGCGGGCGGCGGGCGGGCCGCCGAGGTCTTCGGCAACCTCACCGAGGCCCGCCGGGTCTCGGTCGTCGTCCCCGGTGTGGACACCAACCTGACGAACTTCGAGCGCACCGCGCAGCCGACCATCGCCCCGGTGGGCATGGCCAAGTCGCTCTACGCGGCCGAACGCGACGCCCGGCCCGGCGCCCGTACGGCCGTGATCGCCTGGGCCGACTACACCGCGCCCGCAGGTCTCGGGGTGGAGGCCGCCACCGGCCAGCTCGCGGCGGCCGGCGCCGTCCGGCTCCAGTCCCTGACACGGTCGCTGCCGTCCGCCGACTCCGTCTCGCTGTTCTGCCACAGCTACGGCTCCGTGGTGTGCGGCCTGGCCGCGCACGACCTGCCGTCCAACGTCGGGGACATCGCGGTGGCGGGCAGCCCCGGGATGCGCACCGAGAGCAGGGCGGCCCTGGGCACCCGTGCCCGGGTCTGGGCGATGCGGGACGCCGACGACTGGATCCAGGACGTGCCGTACATGGAGGTCGGCGGGCTCGGCCACGGCGCCGATCCGGTCGACCCGTCGTTCGGCAGCCGGGTCCTGTCGGCCGAAGGCGCCGTCGGGCACGCGGGCTACTTCACCCCCGGGACGGAGAGCCTGCGCAACTTCGCGCTGGTCGGTGTCGGCGCGCTCACCGACGTGGCCTGCGCGTCCGACGACAGCGACTGCAGCGCCGGCCTCGCCTGATGCAGCTGCCGGGTGGGCGGCGCGCCCCGGCGTCCCGCGCGCCCCGCGCCACGGGACGCGAGCCGGTGGCCGGGAGCCGCCGACCGCACACGGCACACGGTGCACGGAAGGGGGACGGGCGGGCAACCGCCGCTTACGATGAGCCGCATGGGTGATGTGCTGGCCGGTTTTCACGCCGTCTGGGAGTTCGAAACGGACTCCGTGCTCATCCGCTTCGAACGGGGGATCCGCAGGCCGAAGCTGTTCCAGGCGCTCGGCGAGCGACGCATTCCGTACGAGGCGCTGAGATCTGTCGAGCTGTCCGAGGGCAGGCGCGGCACGGTGGTCCTGCATGCCGTGCCGCGTCCCGGCGCCGATCCTCTGATGGAGGCGGCGGCCGGACAGCTCAAGGAGGACTCCGATCCGTACCGCCTGGTGCTGCCCGCCGAACGCGAGGCGTCGGCCGGGGACTTCGCCGACGCGCTGCGCGCCGCGCTGGTCCCGGACGCCGCGGAGCCGGCCGACCGCCATCTGGTCGCGGCGCCGGATCCGCCGCTGACCTTCAAGGCGTACGACGGCAAGGCGTCCTTCGACGGCAGCACGGTCGCGTTCCGCTGGTTCTGGACGGGCGCCTCGTCCGCGAAGTGGAAGCGCGGCGACCAGACCTTCGCCGTCGGCGAGCTGGCCGGCGTGGAGTGGCGCTCGCCGGAAGTCGTCACCGGCCATCTGCGGCTGCTGGAGCGCGGGGCGCGCGAGGCGCGTCCCGGCGAGGCGGACCAGGATCCGGCGGCGGTGGTCTTCGGGCTCGGCTACGGCCCGGTCCACGAGTCACTGCCGTTCGCCGCCGCGGTGCTCCAGGCGGTGCGCGCCGCGGATTCCGGGCAGGACACCCCCGCCCGCGAACCGGCGTGCAGGGCCGGCGACACCCGGCGGGATCCGGCCGACATCGCCGACCGGATACGGCAGCTCGGGGAGCTGCACACGGCCGGTCTGGTGACCGATGGCGAGTTCAGCGCGAAGAAGGCCGAGCTGCTGGCCGAGCTGTAGGCCGGGCGTGACGTCCCGCACGGCAGGCCCCGGGTCATACCGTGGTACGGGGTGCTGCCCCAGCCCTCGGTATGACGCCCCGGTGGCCGCGGTCCGCTTACATTGACCAGGCGATGAGCCACGATCCCCAGACACCAGAGCCCGGCCGCGGCACGCCCCGCGAGTCCGCGCGGGCGCGGGCGGAGCGCGCCGTACGCCAGGCGATGCGCGTCCTCGCCGACAACCTCGGCACCCCGGCGGGCCCCGGTACGCCGCTGTTCGACGACGTCCGCAGCGTCTGGCTGCGCCGGCTGCCGTACGTCGTCGCCTTCGTCTTCGCGGTCTCGCTGCTGCCGACGACCGTGCGCGTACTCAGCAACGACTACGGCATGGACGGCGGCCTGGCCGGCGGGCTGGCAATCGCGCAGACCGTCCCGCTGCTGCTGGCGGTGACCCGGCCGCTCCAGGCGTGGTGGGTGATCTTCGCCGCCGACGCCGTGTGCGCGGCGGTGCTGGCCTCGCTGCCCACGGCCTGCGAGCGTCTCTGGCCGTGGCCGGCCACGGTGATCGTCGGTTATCTCGCGCTGATGCTGGCGCTGTCGCTGCGCGAGCGCCGCCGCACGCTGTTCGCCGTCTGGCTGACGACCGGGGCGCTCAGCATCGCCTTCGAAGTGGTCGCCCCGGGGAACAGTGACGGCAGCTGGGTGCTGATGTTCGTGCTGAGCGGTGTGGTGCTGCTGGTCGGCGCGACGCTGCGGGAGCGCGGCGACACCCGGCGGAAGCTGATCGAGCAGGAGACCATCAGTGAGGCGGAGCGCGCCCAGCGCACCCTGCTGGAGGAGCGCGCCCGCATCGCCCGGGAGCTGCACGACGTCGTCGCCCACCACATGTCGGTGATCACGGTCCAGGCCGACAGCGCCCCGTACCGCATCGACGGGATTCCCGAAGCGGCGCAGGAGGAGTTCGCCACCATCGCGGCGACCGCGCGCGAATCGCTGGCCGAGATGCGCCGCCTTCTGGGGGAGCTGCGCAGCGCGGACACGGAGCGGGACGGCGGTCCCGAGAAGGCCCCGCAGCCGGGCCTCGACGAGCTGCCCAAGCTGGTCGAGGGCACCGTACGGGCCGGTGTGCCGGTCGAGTTGACGCTGCCGGACGAGCCCGTCGCGCTGGAGCCCGCAGTGGATCTGTCGGCGTACCGGATCGTGCAGGAGGCGCTGGCGAACGTCGTGCGACACGCTCCGGGCGCGCGGACCCGGGTGATGGTGATGCAGGCGGACAGCGGCGCGACGCTGACCGTTTACGTCGCCAACAGTCTGCCGCCCGCGCCGTCCGAGCCGTTGGAGACCTCCGGCACCGGGCACGGCCTGGTCGGCATGCGGGAGCGGGTGCGCCTGCTGGGCGGTTCGCTCAGAACCGGGCCGCTGCCCGGCGGCGGATTCCATGTGATTGCCCAACTCCCCATCATGCCGCCGCAGTTGATCGTGAAGGATTACTACTTCGCATGACCACACGAGTGATCATCGTCGATGACCAGGCCATGGTGCGGGCGGGGTTCGCCGCCCTGCTCGCCGCGCAGAGCGACATCGACGTGGTGGGGGACGCGCCGGACGGCGCGCAGGGTGTCGAACTGAGCCGCAGGACGCATCCGGACGTGGTGCTGATGGACGTCCGGATGCCGGAGATGGACGGCCTGGAGGCGGCCAGGCGGCTGCTGGATCCGCCACAAGGTGTCAGCCACCGTCCGAAGGTGCTGATGCTGACCACGTTCGACGTCGACGATTACGTCTACGAGGCGCTGCGGGCGGGCGCTTCCGGCTTTCTGCTCAAGGACGCGCCGCCGGCCGACCTCATATCGGCGGTCCGGATCGTCGCGGCCGGCGAGGCGCTGCTCGCGCCGTCGGTGACCCGTCGGCTGATCGCCGACTTCGCCCGGCAGCGGCCGGCCCCCCGCAAGGAGAGCAGCGCGCTGCGGCTCAACGGCCTCACCCCGCGCGAGACGGAGGTACTTGAGCTGATCGCCCGCGGCCTGTCGAACCAGGAGATCGCCGATGCGCTGGTGCTCGCCGAGCAGACGGTGAAGACCCATATCGGGCGCATCCTGGCCAAGTTGGCGCTGCGGGACCGGGCGCAGGCGGTCATCTTCGCGTACGAGTCGGGGCTGGTCTCGCCCGGCGAGCGCTGACCGCGGGGCGGCCTCCTCCTGCCGTCCTCCCTCCTGAGGACCAGCGGGGCGCGCACCCCCTACTCCGGTATCACCCCGGAGTTGGCCCCGCGGTGTGACGCCGCATCACCCGTCGTCTTTCTACGTTTCCCTCCGCCACCAACGGAAGAGGGAGACGTCCATGTCCCTGCTGCGAGCCGCCACCCGGCGCGGCAAGCGCACGCTCATCGCCGCCGTGTGCGCGGTGACGATCGCCGCCGGCACCGGCGGCTGGGCGGCCGGCTCCGCACAGACAGCGGTCACCGGACCCGCGCCGGGCGCCGCCGCCTGGCGCGCCGACCACTCCCTCGGCGTCCGGCTGCCGGACCCCGCGACCGCACGGCCCGCCCGCGTCGCCCGCTTCTTCGCCACGCTGACCGACGCCCAGCGTCACGCACTCGCCGCCCGGCACCCGCTGACCGTCGGCAATCTCGACGGCGCGCCCGTCGCCCTCAGATACGAGGCCAACTCCCGTGCGCTGGCGGCGGAACGGGACCGGCAACTGGCCCGCGCGAGCGACCCGGCCGGCACTCTCCAGGACCATCAGGCGGCGCGGAAGGCCGCCGCCCGCTGCGCCGGTCTGCTCGCACCCGGCCGGCAGATCCTCGCCTTCGACCCGCGCGGCAGGGGCCAGATCGCCGAGGTGCACGGTGACCTGACGGCGGCCCGGCGCACCGCCGTCGTCGTCCCCGGTTCGGACATCGACCTGGCCACCTTCGACCGAGCGAAGGACCCGTACGGCACGCCGACCGGGATGGCGCGGGCGCTGCGCGGGCGGATGGTGGCCGACGCCCCCGGCACCCGTAGCGCGGTGATCGCCTGGGCCGGCTACACCACACCGGTCGGCCTGGGGCCCGACGCCGCCACCGGGCGGCTCGCGGAGGCCGGCGCGCCCCGGCTGGCCCGTTTCCTGTCCGGGCTCGCCGCGGACCGGATACCCGCGCCCGCGCTGCTGTGCCACAGCTACGGCTCGGTGGTCTGCGGCCTCGCCGCGCCGCACCTCGGCCGCACCCTGCGCGACCTGGTCGTCTTCGGCTCCCCCGGGATGCGCACCGCATCGGCCGCCGCGCTGCACACCGGCGCCCGGGTGTGGGCGGCCCGGGACACAACCGACTGGATCGGCAACGTCCCGAACGTCGAACTGCTGGGCCTGGGGCACGGGGAGGACCCCACCGACCCCGCCTTCGGCGCCCGCCGGGTCTCCGCCATACGAGCCGAAGGGCACACCGGCTATCTGGCTCCCGGTACGGACTCGCTGCACCACTTCGCCGCCATCGCGCTGGGCCGCTACGCCGACGTCTCCTGAGCCCGGCCGCCCGCGCTCCCGCCGCCCCGCCGCGCCTCCTCCGACCTCAAGGACCTCTCATGGCCCTCGCCCTGCTCGCCCCTCTCAGACGCACCGCCCGCACCATCGACGCGCGGACCCCCGCACACCGCGACCGCGCCATCGATGGGCTGCGCGCCCTGGCTCTGCTCTCCGTGCCCACCGGCCACTGGCTGCTCGGCGGCTTCACCCGCGACGCGGACGGCGCGCTGCACAACGCCAGCCCGCTGACCGCCATCGGCGGCCTGGCACCGGCGAGTTGGGTGCTCCAGATGCTCGGCATCTTCTTCCTCGTCGGCGGCTACGCGTCGGTGCTCTCCTTCCGCCGGGCCACCGGACACGGGACGTCACCCGGCGCCTGGCTCGGCACCCGACTGGCCCGGCTGGGCCGCCCGGTACTCGGCGTCGCGGCCGTCTGTGCCGCACTGATCACGGTGCTGTCCCTCCTGGGGGTGCCGGAGGCGACCCTGCACACCGGGGCGACGCTGGTCATCCAGCCGCTGTGGTTCGTCGGCGTCTACGCAGTGGTCACCGCGCTCACCCCGTACTGCCTGCGCGCGGCCCGCCGTTGGGGCGCCTGGACCGCCGCCCCGCTGCTGCTCTCCGTCGCCGTCGTCGACTTCCTGCGCTACGGACCCTTCGACGCGGCGATGCCGTCCTGGCTGAGTCTGCTCAACCTGCTGCCCGGTTGGCTGTTCGCCTACCAACTGGGCGTCTGCTGGGGCGAGAAGAGACTCGGGCGGGCCGCCGCGTGGACGCTGCTGGCCGGCGGCACCGCCCTGTTCGCCGTGCTGCTGCTGGGCTTCGACTACCCGGCGAGCATGGTCGGGGTGCCCGGCCAGGCGCGGACGAATTCCCATCCGCCGTCGCTGCTCGTGGTGGCGCTGGCGGCGGCCCAGTCCGGTGCCGCGGTCCTGCTGCGCGACCGGCTCGCCCGGCTGCTGCGGCGGCCCGCACTGTGGGCGCCGGTCGTGATGATCAACCTGTCGGCCATGACGATCCTGTGCTGGCACCAGACTGCGCTGCTCGGCCTGGCCGTACCGGCCTCGTATCTGGGCGGCATACCCGGCCTGACGCTCGCCCCCGACTCGTGGGGATGGCTGCTCGCCCGGCTGGCCTGGCTGCCGGTCTTCGCCGTCGTCCTGGTCGCCATCAGCCGTGCCACCCGCCGCTTCGAAGCGCCGTGGAGCGGCGTTGCCGGCACCGGCCGCACCCTGGCGGCGGTGCTGGCCGCCGGGTTCGCCGTTTTCGCGCTGCGGCTGGCGTAGGGCGGGTGCCGCTCGGCGCGGGGCCGGGAAGAAGCCCGGCCCGCGCGCCGCCGGGTGCCGGTGCCGGCTACTCCCGCCCGGCGGAGGTGAAGGACATGTCCGCGTACCGCGCCCCCGCGACCTTCCCGGCGATCGGCGCCAGCCGCGCCAACTCCTCGTCGGTCAGCCGGATGCGGGTGGCGGCGGCGTTCTCCTCGACCCGGGTGCGCTTGCGGGTGCCCGGGATCGGCACCACGGCAAGACCGTGGACGGCCGCCTGCTGCTGCACCCAGGCCAGGGCGATCTGACCGGCACTCGCGCCGTGCGCGGCGGCGACGGCACGGACCGGCTCCAGCAGCGCGGCGTTGGCCGCGGCGTTGTCGCCGGTGAACCTCGGCTGCTGCCGGCGGAAGTCGCCGCTGTCCAGCTCCTTGTCGGCGCTGACGAACGAGCCGGCCAGGAAGCCGCGGCCGAGCGGGGAGTACGGGACGAAGCCGACACCCAGTTCGGCGGCGGCCGCCACCACACCGTCCTCGACGTCGCGGCTGAACAGCGACCACTCCGACTGCAGCGCCGCGATCGGGTGCACGGCCTGCGCCGCGCGCAGTTCACCGGCGGTCACCTCGCTGAGCCCGAGGTGCTTGACCTTCCCCTCGGCGACGAGTTCGGCCATCACCCCGACCGTCTCCTCGATGGGGACGCGCACGTCGCGCCGGTGCATGTAGTAGAGGTCGATGACGTCCACGCCCAGCCGCCGCAGGCTGCCTTCGACGGCCCGGCGGATGTAGGGGGCGTCGTTGTGGATGATGCGCCGCTGCGGGTCGGCCGGATCGAAGGACAGCGCGAACTTGGTGGCCAGCACGACCTCGTCGCGGTGTGCCCGGACGAACGGCGCGATGAACTCCTCGTTGGCGCCGTCGCCGTACGCGTCGGCGGTGTCGTAGAGCGTCACGCCCAGTTCCAGGGCCCGCTCCAGCGTCGCCCGTGCCTCGTCGGGGTCGTCGGTGGGCCCGTAGGCGAAGCTCATGCCCATGCAGCCCAGGCCCTGCACGCCGACCCGCGGGCCGCCGGTGCCCAGTTCGACCGTCTCGATCTTTTCGTTACCCATGAACCTCAGAACCTTTCGGACGCCCGACGGGCATCGGCATAGATATCGATCTTGCAGTCGAGCACGGTGAGCGTGCCCTCAAGCTCCGCGATGCGCCGCCGCACGTCCTCGCGGTGCGCGGTCAGCAGCCGCTCGCGTTCGCTGAAGGTGCTCTCGCCCGCCCTGACCAGCTCGGCGTAGCGGACCATGTCGGCGACCGGCATTCCGGTCAGCCGCAGCTTGCCGACCAGGCTCAGCCAGTCCAGGTCGCGGTTGGTGAACCGGCGCTGCCCGGTGTGCGTACGGTCGACGTGCGGCATCAGCCCGATCCGCTCGTACCAGCGCAGGGTGTGCGCGCTGAGCCCGGTGATCCCGGACACCTCGCTGATCGTGTACTGGTCCCTGCCGGCCGGCAGGGGATGCGGCCCGGCCGTCACACAACCGCGTCCGTTCCCCCGCAGGCCACCGGCCGCATCCCCCTGGCCGGTCACCGGCTCGCTCTGCGTCACCGTCATGCCGCGTCTCCCCTGTGTCGGCGGTCGATCCCTCTCGACGTGGTCAACGCTAGAGGCTTCGAGTGCACTCCAAGCAAGGCCGGACTTGACCGGGATTTGGGGCCCGGGGCAGGTCCGCACGCCGGACCGGACTCCGCGGCAGCGCCCTGGAAGCCCGGCGTTAGGCTCGACCCATGCAGAGCCTGCGGATGATCGAGACCTGGCCGGTGCCCCACGCTGCGGCCGCCGTCGTACGAGCCGACGGCGGCGTGGCCGGATCGTACGGCCCCTTGGACCGCCGCTTCCCGCTCGCCTCCGTCACCAAGCCGCTGGCCGCGTACGCCGCGCTGCTGGCGGTCGAGGAGGGCGCGGTCGAGCTGGACGATGCGGCCGGTCCCGAAGGCGCCACGGTCCGTCATCTCCTCGCGCACACCTCGGGCCTCGCCTTCGACGAGCCGCGCGCGATGGCCGCGCCGGGCACCCGCCGGATCTACTCCAACGCCGGCTTCGAGGCACTGGGCGCCCACATCGCCGAGGCCACCGGCATCCCCTTCCCGCAGTATCTGCACGAGGCGGTGCTGGAGCCGCTGGGGATGACGGCGACGGAGCTGGCCGGTTCGCCCGCCAAGGACGGCATCTCCACCGTCGCCGACCTGGCCTCCTTCGCTGCCGAACTCCAGGCGCCGCGGCTGCTGGCCGCGCAGACCCTGGCCGAGGCGACGGCGGTGGTCTTCCCCGGCGTCACGGGCGTCCTGCCCGGCTACGGCCACCAAAAGCCCAACGACTGGGGCCTGGGCTTCGAGATCCGTGACGGCAAGTCGCCGCACTGGACGGGCAGTTCGTCGTCCCCGCGCACCTTCGGGCACTTCGGCCAGTCCGGCACGTTCCTGTGGGTGGACCCGGAGGCAGCCGACGGCGCCGGCGCCGCGTGCATCGCGCTGACCGACCGGGCGTTCGGCCCCTGGGCGGTCGCCGCCTGGCCGCCGCTGACCGACGCGGTGCTCGCCGAACTGCGCCGGGCGTAGGACGGGCCCAACGGCCCGGCGCATACGGGCAGGAAGGGAAGGACCGGACGGCCCTCAGACGTACGAAGCCTCCGGCCCCATCTCCCAGATGAGGCACTCGGCGGCCTCCGGGGCCGCGAGGTGGAGGCCGTCGGCGTCGGTGATCCGCGCCTCGTCCCCGGCCGCCAGCCGCTCCTCGCCCAGCACCAACGCGCCGCGCACCACCTGTACCTGCACCCGCGCCCCGTCCGGCACCGCGGTGCGCTCACCGGCCGCGAGCCGCCGCACGTGCAGCATCGCGCCGGCCCGCGGCAGCGCGTACGGCGTCCCGTCGGCGATCCCGCGCACCACTTCGTACTCCGGCTCCCCGCCGAACTCGACGGGCGCCAGCCACATCTGCACGAACCGCAGGGGCCGGCCGGCGTCGTTGCGCTCCACGTGCCGTACGCCGCCGGCCGCGCTGAGCCGCTGGAGGTCGCCTGGCCGTACGGTCGTCGCGTGTCCTGCGGAGTCACGGTGGGTCAGCTCGCCCTCGACGACCCAGGTGACGATCTCCGTCTCGCGGTGCGGGTGTTCGTCGAAGCCCGCGCCCGGGGCCAGCCGCTCCTCGTTGCACGCGATCAGCGCGCCGAAGCGGAGGTTTTCGGGGTCGAAGTGGGTTCCGAACGAGAAGGCGTGCAGCGTCTCGATCCCGGCATCCGGATCGCCGCCACGGTAGCGTTCCTCGCCTCTGCGCACCTGAATCATGGAGCCACCGTAGCCCCGCCGCTCCACCTCCCCGCCCCGATAAGGCAGTCTTGTCCCGTGTCTGAACCCGCATCGCGCGCCCCTCATCCGCACCAGGCGACCCTTCGCCGGCTGGAGAAGTCGTCCGGCAAGCTGGCGGCCGCCGCCATTGCCCGCATGGACGCGCAGCTGCCGTGGTACCGCGCAATGCCACCGGAGAACCGCTCCTGGATCGGCCTGGTGGCACAGGCGGGCATCGCCGCCTTCACGGAGTGGTTCCGGCATCCCGAGACGCCGCAGGCCATCAGCACCGACGTCTTCGGCACCGCGCCGCGCGAGCTGACCCGGGCGATCACGCTGCGCCAGACCGTGGAGATGGTGCGGACGACCATCGAGGTCATGGAGTCCGCGATCGACGAAGTCGCGGCGCCCGGCGACGAGTCGGTGCTCCGCGAGGCACTGCTGGTCTACGCCCGCGAGATCGCCTTCGCCACCGCCCAGGTCTACGCCCAGGCCGCCGAGGCCCGCGGCGCCTGGGACGCCCGGCTGGAATCCCTGGTGGTCAACGCGGTGCTGTCCGGGGAGGCCGACGAGGGCGCGGTCTCCCGGGCCGCGGCCCTGGGCTGGAACTCCCCCGAACATGTCTGCGTGGTCCTGGGCACCGCTCCCGACGGCGACAGCGAACTGACCGTCGAGGCGATCCGGCGGGCCTCGCGGCACGCCAAGCTCCAGGTCCTGACCGGTGTCCTGGGCACCCGCCTGGTGGTGATCGCCGGCGGCTCGGACAATCCGCTCAAGGCCGCGAAGGCGCTGATCGGCCCGTACGCCGCGGGCCCGGTGGTGGCAGGCCCTGTGGTCTCCGACCTGCTGGCCGCGACCCGGTCCGCGCAGGCCGCCGCGGCCGGGCTGCGGGCCTGCGCCGCCTGGCCGGACGCGCCACGCCCGGTGCTCGCCGACGATCTGCTGCCCGAGCGCGCGATGGCGTCGGACCCGGTGGCGCGCGACCAGCTGGTGGAGGAGATCTACAGACCTCTGGAGGAGGCGGGTTCGGCGCTCCTGGAAACGCTGAGCGTCTATCTGGAGCAGGCCAGCAGCCTGGAGGGCGCGGCGCGGATGCTGTTCGTGCATCCCAACACCGTGCGCTATCGGCTACGACGTGTGACCGACGTCACCGGCTGGTCACCTTCCGACGTGCGCTCGGCATTCACCCTGCGTATCGCGTTGATCCTGGGGCGCCTGGCTGACGGTGAGGCCCAGCCCTAGACTTTTGTCGAACACCAACAATTCCCCCGATGGTTCTTCGTCCCTGTCCCCACGGGCGGGCGGGACCTCCCACAAGAGAGAGTGTGAGGGTGCTCGTACTCGTCGCTCCCGGCCAAGGCGCTCAGACGCCCGGCTTCCTGACCCCCTGGCTCGACCTCCCCGGTGTCGAAGACCGGCTCCGTGAGTGGTCGGCCGCCATCGACCTGGACCTGGTCCACTACGGCACGAAGGCCGACGCGGACGAGATCCGCGACACCGCGGTGGCACAGCCGCTGCTGGTGGCGTCCGCCCTGGTCTCCTCCGGGCAGCTGTTCGCCACGCCCGATGAGTTCACCGCCCGCGTCGGCGCGGCCGCCGGGCACAGCGTCGGCGAACTGGCCGCCGCCGCCTGGACCGGCACGCTGACCGAAACCGCCGCCATGACGCTGGTCCGCAGGCGCGGGCAGGCGATGGCCGAGGCCGCGGCCGTCACCGAGACCGGCATGGCGGCGCTGCTGGGCGGCGACGAAGCCGTCGTGGTGCCGCACCTGGAGCGGCTGGGCCTGACCGCGGCGAACGTGAACGGCGCGGGCCAGATCGTCGCGGCCGGCACCGCAGAGCAGATCGCCGCCCTGGTCGAGAGCAAGCCGGAGGGCACCCGCCGGGTCGTCCCGCTGAAGGTGGCCGGCGCGTTCCACACCCGCCACATGGCGCCCGCCGTGACGGCGCTGGAGACCGCGGTCGCCGAGCTGACGGTCGCGGACCCGCACACCCGCTACGTCTCGAACAGGGACGGCCAGGTCGTCGGCTCGGGCCAGGATCTGGTGCAGCGGCTGGTGGGCCAGGTGGCCAACCCGGTGCGCTGGGACCTGTGCATGGAGACGTTCAAGGCGCTCGGCGTCACCGCGATCATCGAGGCGGCCCCGGGCGGCACTCTCGTGGGCCTGGCCAAGCGCGCCCTGCCCGGTGTGCAGACCCTCGCCCTCAAGACCCCCGACGACCTCGACACGGCCCGCACGCTGATCGCCGAGCACCGCTCTCCCGCCGCCCCGTCGGCCGAATAAGGAGCCCGAAGCGCATGACCTCGAAGATCAAGCCTGCGAAGGGCGCCCCGTACGCGCGGATCATGGGCGTCGGCGGCTACCGTCCGACCCGTGTGGTGCCGAACGAGGAGATCCTCAAGCACATCGACTCGTCCGACGAGTGGATCCGCTCGCGCTCGGGCATCGCCACCCGGCACTGGGCGGGCCCCGATGAGACGGTCGCCGTCATGTCGGTCGAGGCGTCCGGCAAGGCCATCGCCGACGCCGGGATCACGCCCGAGCAGATCGGCGCCGTGGTCGTGTCCACCGTCTCGCACTTCAAGCAGACCCCGGCCATCGCGACGGAGATCGCGCACCGCATCGGCGCGGGCCGGCCCGCCGCCTTCGACATCTCCGCCGGCTGCGCGGGCTTCGGCTACGGCCTGACCCTGGCCAAGGGCATGGTCACCGATGGATCGGCCGAATACGTCCTGGTCATCGGCGTCGAGCGGCTTTCGGACCTGACCGACCTGGAGGACCGTGCGACGGCCTTCCTGTTCGGTGACGGCGCGGGCGCGGTGATCGTCGGCCCCGGCAAGGAGCCCGCGATCGGCCCGACCGTGTGGGGTTCGGAGGGCGACAAAGCCGAAACGATCAAGCAGACCATCGCGTGGGACGCGTATCGTACGTCGCCGTTGCCCGGTGGCAACGGCCCGGATGAGCGCACCGCCCCGGAGGAGATCCGCTACCCCGCCATCACGCAGGAGGGCCAGGCGGTCTTCCGGTGGGCGGTGTTCGAGATGGCGAAGGTCGCCCAGCAGGCGCTGGACGCAGCCGGAGTCAGCCCGGACGACCTGGACGTCTTCATTCCGCACCAGGCCAACATGCGGATCATCGACTCGATGGTGAAGACCCTGAAGCTGCCGGAAAGCGTCACGGTCGCACGTGACGTGGAGACCACCGGCAACACCTCGGCCGCCTCCATTCCGCTCGCCATGGAGCGGCTGTTGGCGACCGGACAGGCCAAGAGCGGCGACACCGCGCTGGTCATCGGCTTCGGGGCGGGTCTCGTGTACGCCGCGACGGTCGTTACCCTCCCCTAGGCAAGATCTACGCAGCGCCGTCCGTCGTCGGATGTGCCGGATGCTGTACAGAGCTTCACCACATCACGCAGTTTTTCCTCTAGAGCACCAAGGAGCGCCATCATGGCCGCCACTCAGGAAGAGATCGTCGCCGGTCTCGCCGAGATCGTGAACGAGATCGCCGGGATCCCCACCGAGGACGTCAAGGTGGACAAGTCCTTCACCGACGACCTCGATGTCGACTCGCTGTCCATGGTCGAGGTCGTCGTTGCCGCCGAAGAGCGCTTCGACGTGAAGATCCCGGACGAGGACGTCAAGAACCTCAAGACCGTCGGCGACGCGACCGAGTACATCCTCAAGCACCAGAGCTGATCCAGCTCCTGCGCATGTCGCCACCCCGCGGTGGCGCCGTATTCAGACCCCTCTACCCGTGGAGTAAGAATTCCTGTGAACGCGACCAATCGCACCGTGGTCGTCACCGGTATCGGCGCAACCACACCGCTGGGTGGCGACAGCGCTTCGACCTGGGAAGCCCTGCTCGCCGGCCGGTCCGGTGTGAGCAGCCTCGACGAGGACTGGGCGGCCGAGCTGCCGGTCCGCATCGCCGCCCGTGCGGCCGTCGACCCGACCGAGGTCATCGCCAAGCCCCAGGCCCGCAAGCTGGACCGCTCGGCGCAGTTCGCGCTGATCGCGGCCCGCGAGGCCTGGGCGGACGCCGGTTTCACCGCCAAGGCGGGCGAGGACACCTCCGTCGACCCCGACCGTCTCGGCACCGTCATCGCCTCCGGCATCGGCGGCGTGACGACCCTGCTCGGCCAGTACGACGTGCTCAAGGAGAAGGGCGTTCGCCGCGTCTCCCCGCACACCGTGCCCATGCTGATGCCCAACGGCCCGTCCGCCAACGTCGGCCTGGACGTGAACGCCCGCGCGGGTGTGCACACCCCGGTCAGCGCCTGCGCCTCCGGCTCCGAGGCCATCGGCTACGCCATCGAGATGATCCGCACCGGCCGTGCGGACATCGTCGTCGCCGGCGGTACGGAAGCGGCCATCCACCCGCTGCCGATCGCCGCCTTCGGCAACATGATGGCGATGTCGAAGTCCAACGACGACCCGCA
Organism: Streptomyces pinistramenti; assembly: GCF_020564935.1. Lineage (GTDB taxonomy): Bacteria > Actinomycetota > Actinomycetes > Streptomycetales > Streptomycetaceae > Streptomyces > Streptomyces pinistramenti. Next base: position 30,024 of record NZ_JAJCXB010000006.1, on the reverse strand, counting down.
GGGTGCTTCCCGCCCCTTCGACACCGCGCGCAACGGCTTCGTCCTCGGTGAGGGCGCCGGCGTGATCGTCCTGGAGTCGGCCGAGCACGCGGCCAAGCGCGGCGCCAGGGTCTATGCCGAGGCCGTCGGCCAGGGCATCTCCGCCGACAGCCACGACATCGTGCAGCCCGAGCCGTCCGGCAACGGCATCGCGCAGGCACTGCGGAACCTGCTGGACAACAGCGACCTGGACCCGGCGGAGATCGTGCACGTCAACGCGCACGCCACGTCGACCCCGCAGGGCGACCTCGCCGAACTGAAGGCGCTCCGCAAGGTCTTCGGCGACGACACCGACCACATCGCCGTGGCCAGCACCAAGTCCATGACCGGCCACCTCCTGGGCGGCGCGGGCGGCATCGAGTCGGTGGCGTCGATCCTGTCGGTGTACCACCGCGTGGCACCGCCGACGATCAACATCGAGAACCTCGACCCCGAGATCGACGTGGACGTCATCCAGGGCGAGGCCCGCAAGCTGCCCGCCGAGGGCCGCATCGCCGCGCTGAACGACTCGTTCGGCTTCGGCGGCCACAACGTCGTGCTGGCGTTCCGCACGATCTGATCCCGGCCCGCTGACGTACGAGGGCCCGCCCGGTCGCATCGCCGACCGGGCGGGCCCTCGCGTCATCAGCGCAGACGTTCAGCCGCCGAAGCTGGCGTGGTAGGCGGCGGCGCCGTCCTCGTCGCCGTGCCCCTGCTCCTCCGCCCGGCGGAACCGCTCGGCCGCCGCTGCCGCCAGGTCCATGCGCACCCCGGCCGCTTCGGCGGCTTCGGAGATCAGCCGAGCGTCCTTGCGCGCCGTGGACACCGTGAAGCTCGCCGGGTACGCGCCTGACAGGATCAGCTCCGCCTTCATCCGCAGGTAGGGCACGTCGAGCGGGCCGTCGGCGACCGCGGCCAGGAAGTCACGCGGCTCGACGCCGAGCCCTTCGGCGAGCGCGAGCGCTTCCCCCGCGCCGCTGACGAGCGTCAGCACCCAGCTGTTGGCGACGAGTTTGAGCCGGCTGCCGGCGCCGTTCGCGCCGTCCTCACCGACCCACTGGGTGGCCCGCCCGATGACGTCGAAGACCACGGCCGCCCGCTCCCTGACGTCCTGGGGCCCGGCCGCCAGAATCGTCAACTCGCCCTTCTCCGCGGGCGCTTTGGTGCCGAGCACCGGCGCGTCGACGAACCGCAGGCCGTGCTCGCGGGCGAAGTCGGCCAGCGGCGTGACCTCCTCGATGCCCGTGGTGCTCATCTGGAGCCACAGGGTGCCCGGGGTCAGCGTGGGCGCGGCCTGCCGCAGTGCGTCGAGGACGGCAGGACCGTCGAGCAGCATGGTGAGCACGACGTCCGCGCCGTCCACCGCCTGTTCCGGGCCGTCGACGACGCGGATACCGTCGGCGGCCAGCGGTTCGGCCTTCGCGCGGGTGCGGTTCCAGGCGCGCACGTCGAGTCCTGCGGCGGCGAGATTGCGGGCCATCGCCGTGCCCATGATGCCGGTGCCGAGCACCGCAACCGAGATGTTGTCAGCCATGCACACAAACTAGAGCGTCGAGTGCACTCGAAGTCGGCAGGCGGTGGCGCGCCGGGCGTCAGACGACCTGGTGGAGCCAGCGCACCGGGGCGCCCTCGCCGGCGTACCGGAACGGCTCCAGTTCGTCGTCCCAGGGCTTGCCGAGCAGCTTGGAGACCTCGGCGGCCAGTTCCGTCTCGCCGTCGGCCGATCTGGCCAGGGCGGCGCGCAGCCGGTCCTCGGGGATGAGGATGTCGCCGTGGATGCCGGTGACGGCGTGGAAGATGCCGAGTTCGGGGGTGGAGCTGTAGCGCTCGCCCTCGGCCTTGGCACAGGGCTCGGCCGTCACCTCGAAGCGCAGCAGGTGCCAGCCGCGCAGTGCGGAGGCGAGCTTGGAGGCGGTGCCGACGGCGCCCTGCCAGGAGAATTCGGCTCTCCAGGTGCCGGGGGACGCCGGCTGGCGGATCCAGTCGAGGTTGACGCGTACGCCGAGGACGCCCGCGACGGCCCATTCGACGTGTGGGCACAGCGCGCGCGGTGCGGAGTGGACGTAGAGAACTCCACGTGTCGTCACCGGGACCTCCAGTGCGGTTCGAGGTTCGCCTTCCCCAGCGGCCTCGTGCCCGTTCCGGTTGCGGCCGGGACAGTTGTTGACATTCTGCCCCAGTGATCACTTCGGCACCAGCATGCCAGGTGACCTACAGTAAACACCATTGGGCCCAATTTGCCGTAAAACGGACAGGAAATGACGGGATGGAATGCGTTTGCGCCGACCGTACGTACCCATTCGGGGCATCGCCGGCGCGGCACAGAGCAGAGCTGTCCCGCAGCACCGGCCGGGGGGTGACGTACCGTCGGTACCTGAAGAGATATCACCCGGGCGCCGGAGGGGACAGGGGATGAGGAAGATCGGACGGCCGTTCCGCCACCGGCTTACACGCTCCGCACTCCGGTCGGCAACGCCCGTGGTCACGGCGGCCGCGCTGCTGTTCTCCCTGGCCGGATGCAGCGACGGCGGCAACTCCGCCGCCGCGCGGCCCGGCCCGGAGGTCACCGCACCGTCCGTGAAGCCGGCGCCGGTCTGGCGCACCGACCCGGGCTCGATCGCCGCGCTCGGCGACTCCATCACCGTCGGGTTCGACGCCTGCACGGTGCTCTCCGACTGCCCCGAGGTCTCCTGGTCCACCGGGACCTCCCCCAAGGTCGACAGCCTCGCCCGGCGGCTCCTGGAACACCCCGCGCGGCACAGCTGGAACTACGCCAGGACCGGCGCCCTGATGAGCGATCTGCCGGACCAGGTGGACGCGGCCAAGGCCCGCAGGCCCGAGCTGGTGACGGTGCTGATCGGCGCCAACGACGCCTGCCGCAGCGACGTACGCGCCATGACGTCGGCCGCCGCCTACCGCGCCGACTTCGCGCGCGCCATGAAGAAGCTGCGGCGGGCGCTGCCCCGGACCCAGGTGTATGTGGCCGCGGTGCCCGACCTGCTGCGGCTGTGGTCCGAGGGGCGGAAGAACCCGCTCGGCAAGCAGGTGTGGCAGCTGGGGATCTGCGGCTCGATGCTGCACGATCCGGACAATCTGACGGAGCCCGCGGTCAGCCGGCGCGAGAAGGTGCGCGACCGCGTGGTGGCGTACAACGAGGCGCTCAAGGACGTCTGCGCCGAGGACGCGCTGTGCCGCTTCGACCGTTCGGTGTTCGACTACCGCTTCACCGAGCGGCAGCTGAGCAGCTGGGACTGGTTCCACCCGGGCACCCGCGGCCAGGAGGAGCTGGCCGCGCTGGCGTTCCGGACAATCACCGGGCGGGCGCCGGAGGAGTAGGTCCGTCGAGCGGTGGACCGGCGCCTCCCCTAAGGGGGCGGGTCCTGAATGTCATCCCGTGGCGCGACGTGTCCGCCGGTGGGTGGCTCAAGGATGGAGGAGACCGTTCTGACGTCTGTTTCGGGGAGATTCCACGCCATGGCCCACCTTCGTATGTCCCATCTTGCCCTGTCCTGCGCGGCGTTGGCCGTGCTGACGGCCGGCTGCTCGATGGACACGCTGGGGCCGTCCAAAAAGGCGGAGCGCACGTACACGGTCGACGGGGAGGTCACCTCGGTGGCGGCGGACACCGCCGGCGGGACGATCGAGATCGTGCCGCTGGACGAGGGCGGCCAGGTCAAGGTGACGGAGAAGTACGAGTACACCGGCAGCAAGCCGCATCCCACGCACACCGTCAAGGACGGCCGGCTCGGCCTCACCGCCAAGGTGTGCAAGGGCATGGGGGCGAGGTGCACGGTGAACTACAAGGTGCTGGTGCCGCGCAAGGCCGCCGTCGATCTGCGCACCAGCGGCGGCGACATCAAGGTGAGCGGCACGTCCGGGGCGATCGACGCGGAGACCAGCGGCGGGGACGTCACCCTTGCCGGCTGTGCGTCCAGGAAGGCGAAGGTCAAGACCAGCGGCGGCACCGTGGACGCCGCCTTCACCGCAGTGCCCGACGACGTATCGGCCGGCAGCAGCGGCGGCGACGTCACGGTCCGGCTGCCCAAGGGCACCTACGCGGTGGACGCCACGACCAGCGGCGGCGACCGGAAGGTGTCCGTGACGACGAACGAGTCCGCCGCGCACAAGGTGGCGGCGCACACCAGCGGGGGCAATGTGTCGGTGGTGCCGGCCTCTTGAGGCAGCGGGCCCCGGGGCGGTCCGGGGCCCGCTGCTCGCCAGGTCCTGACGACACGACCTAGCCTACGGTGATCCTCGCCGTCAGCCTGCGGTCGGCCACGCTGTGCGCCGCCTCGACGGTGTAGTCGCCCCTGACGAGGCGGCGGGCGCCGGAGGTCTCGTCCCAGATCTCGAACATCTGCCGGGGCAGGACGATTTCGGCCTCGACGCTCTCGCCCGGCGCTGCCTGCACGGCCGCGAATCCGGCCAGCCACCGGACCGGCCGGGCCGCCTCCCGGCCGGACGGCACGGCGTCGGCCGATCCGGCGGCGGGCGCCAGATAGATCTGGACGACCTCGCGCCCGGCCCGTCCCCCGGTATTGCGCAGCCTGACCCGTACCGAGTCCGGGGTGGTGTCCAGCGATTCGTACTCCCAGTCGGTGTAGCCGAGGCCGTGGCCGAAGGGGTACGCCGGGGCGGCGTTGGTCCGGTCCCAGGCCCGGTAGCCGATGAACAGGCCCTCGGAGTAGTCGAGTCGGCCATCCTCATCAGGGGTGACGCGGGTGACCGGGGCGTCCTCCAGGCGGGCGGGCCAGGTGGTGGGGAGCCGGCCGCCGGGCTCGGCGGCGCCGAACAGGACGTCGGCCAGCGCGGCGCCGGCCTCCTGGCCGGGGAACCAGCTCAGCAGCACGGCGGGCACCTGCGCGCGCCACGGAAGCTCCACCGGGGAGCCGGAGTTGACGACCACGACGGTGCGCGGGTTGGCCGCCGCGACGCGGGCGACCAGCTCGTCCTGGCGGCCGGGCAGCCGCAGGTCGGCGCGGTCGAAGCCCTCGGACTCGACCTCTTCGGTGGTGGCCACGACCACCACCACGAGATCGGCTCCGGCCGCCGCGCGGACCGCCTCCTCGATCCCGGCGTCCGGCGCCGACTGCGGTTCGGCGTGCCCCAGGGAGAAGTTCAGCGCGTCCATGTCGTCGCCGAGGCCCAGGCTCCGGGGCACGAACCGCAGCGTGACGTCCACCTGTTCACCGGCCGTGAGCGGCACCTCCACCCGCTGCTCGACGGGGTGCATGAACGCCTCGAACGGGTCGCTGCCCTCGGGCGCGCAGTGCGCGTCGAAGCGGACCTGGCCGGCCACGGTCAGCCGCAGCGTGCCGGTCCCGGAGACCGCGAGGGTGTGCCGGCCCGAGACCTGCGGAGTGAACGTGCCGGTCAGCTCGACGGCCGCCAGCTCGGCGCGGCCGACTCCCTCGGGGTAGCTGCCGATCACCTGCACCTTGCCGTCGGACTGCGGCGTCTCGGCGAGCGTCCGGCCGTCGGCGGTGAGGTAGCGGGCGCGCAGGGCGAAGCCCGTACGGGCGTGCGGGACGCGGCTGCGGGGCTCGGCGCCGACGGCGTAGGTGACCTGGACGCCTTCGGGCAGGGCGGCGCGCAGGCCCTCCAGGGGCGAGACGACGGCCTCGGGGAAGACGGTCGCCGAGCCGCCGCCGAGTACCCGGGCGTCCCGGGCGGCGGCGCCGATGACGGCAACCGTGCGGACGGCGGCGGGGTCGGCGGGCAGCACCGGGCGGCCGCCTGCCACCGGCTCGTTGCGCAACAGGACGAAGGAGCTGCGGGCGATCTCGCGGGCCACCGCGCGGCCGTCGATGCCCTGCGGCACCCGCGCCGGGTCGACGGCGGCCGGCACCCCTTCCAGGCATCCCGTACGGGCCGCCAGCAGCAGCACCCTGCGGACCGCCGCGTCGACCGCGGATTCCGCCACCTCGCCGGCCCGCACGGCGGCGGCCAGCCGGTCGCCGAAGACCGTGCGCGGCCCCGGCATGGCCACGTCCAGGCCGCCGTTCAGCGCACGGACCGTGTCGCGGGCCGCGGTCCAGTCGGAGACGTTGACGCCGTCGAATCCCCAGCTGCCGCGCAGGACTTCGTTGACGAGGTGGTGGTGCTCGGTCATCGTCGCGCCGTTGACCTGGTTGTAGGCGGTCATGATGCCCCAGGGGCGGGCGTTTTCGACGATGTGCTCGAAGGGGGCGAGGTACAGCTCGTGCAGTGGGCGCGGGGCGATGCGGTTGTCGACGGTGAGCCGGTCGGTTTCGGCGTCGTTGCCCACGAAGTGCTTGACGGTCGTGCCGACGCCGCCTTCCTGGACCCCGCGGACGTACCCGGCACCGATCACGCCGGTCAGGTGCGGGTCCTCCGAATAGCTCTCGAAGTGGCGGCCGCCCAGGGGCGAGCGGTGCAGGTTGACGGTCGGCGCGAGCAGGACGTGCACGCCCTTGCGGCGGGCCTCCTGGGCGAGCAGATGGCCTGCCGTGCGGGCCAGTTGCGGGTTCCAGGTGGCGGCCAGCGCCGTCGGGCTGGGCAGCGCGACCGAGGGGTCGGCCGCGCTCCACTCCCGTCCCCGTACCCCGACCGGGCCGTCCGACATGACCAGCGACGCCAACCCGATCTCCGGGACCGCGGGCAGCGTCCACGCGTCCTGGCCGGACAGCAGCCGGGCCTTCGTGTCGAGGTCGAGCGCGGCGAGGGCCGTCTCGACCGCGGCGCGATGGACGGCGTCCCGGCCGTGGGCGGACTGCGCGTCGGACTGCCGGTCGTGGTCGGTCATGCATCGCTCCCTGGGACGGGTCGGGCACGTGGTGGCCTGCATTCTGATGCGGTCACCGTGTACCCGGTAGGTGTCGTCACCCATTCGTTACCCGCAGAGGTGAGGCGCACACGGGCAGAGCGGCGGTGCGGCCTGACTTCCGGCAGCGGTACGGGAGTTACCCTCGGCCGATGACTGCTGCACGGGACGAGGGCGCGCCGCGCGGGGACCGGCCGGGTAGGCGGCGGGGCGGCGGGCGCGAGGCGCAGCGGGCCGAACGGCGCGGGGCGATCCTCCAGTCCGCGATGGAGCTGATCGCCGAACGCGGCTACCGGCGCACCTCCTTGGCGGCGGTCGCCGAGCGTGCCGGGCTCACCCAGCAGGGCCTGCTGCACCACTTCCCCACCAAGGAACTGCTGCTGGTCGGCGTCCTGGAGGCGCGGGACCGCTGGGATGCGGCGTCCGCGGCGGCCAACACCGGCCCCTGGCGCACGCAGGCCCTCGCGCAGCTCGTCGACTACAACGCCACCCGGCCCGGCATCGTGCAGACGTACACGGTCCTGTCCGCCGACAGCGTCACCGAGGACCATCCGGCCCGCGGCTTCTTCGAGTCCCGCTTCCGGGCCGTACGGGAGTCCATGGCCGCCGCGCTGCGCGCCGAGTTCGGCGACCGGCTGCCGGCCGGCCTCACCCCGGAGCAGGCGGCGACGCTGCTGGTGGCCGTGATGGACGGGTTGCAGCTCCAGTGGCTGCTCGATCCGGAACAGGTCGACATGCCCGCGTCCTTCCGGGACTTCCTGGCCCTCCTCGGGGCGGGCGGAGCCGCCGCCCCGTCCGGTGGGTGACCGGCGTCTGGGCACCCGGGCCCCTACCGTCCCGGCGCCCCCACCGGCTTTACTCGCCGCATGAGACACCTATGCACCAGGCTGGGCGCGCTCGGCGTCGCCCTGGCCGCCGCCGTCCCCCTCTCCCTGACCGCTCCGGGCGCCGCCACCGCGGCATCCGCCGCCCGCTCCGGCCCCAGGGCCGCGGCGTCCGTCGAGGAGGGGCGGCTGGCGCAGGACGTCCCCCAGGAGATCCTCCGGCGCAGCGGATTCGACCGGTGGCAGCGGGAGTTCGCGCGCGGCCTGAAGGGGCTCGGCACCTACGGGGAGAGCCGGCGGTACGTGGCACGCGAGGGGCGCACGCTGTGGCACCGGGCCGTGCGGCGGGCGCAGGGGCGCGGGCCCGCGGGCGGCGATCTCAGCCGGGACGACGACCGGCCGCTGTACTGGGCGCGGCTGGGCATGACGAAGGAAGTGCGGGACTGGCGGCCGGACTTCGGGCTGAGTCCGGCGCAGCGGACGGCCCTCATCGCGGCGCTGGAGCGCGGCTCGCGGGGGCAGGACACGATCGGCCTGCCGCCCGGCAAGAAGGTGCTGCGGGTCGTGGTGACCGGCTTCGACCCGTTCCAGCTGGACGACGACATACGGCGCAGCAACCCGTCGGGGGCCGCGGCGCTCGCACTGGACGGGACGACGGTGCGTACCGCGTCGGGGCGTCCGGCGCGCATCGAGGCGGCCGTCTTCCCCGTGCGGTGGGACGACTTCGCGGCGGGCACCGTGGAGCGCACGCTGCTGCCGCAGCTGCGCAGGGGCCCGCGGCAGGCCGACCTGTTCACCACGATCAGCCAGGGGCGGCCGGGGCGGTTCGACGTGGAGCGGACCAACGGGGCCTGGCGGGGCGGCTACCCGGACAACGCCCGGGTGTCGCGGACCGGCATCGTGCCCGTTCCGGCCGGGGTGCCGACCGTGCGGCCGCAGCCGCAGTGGACCACCACCAGCCTGCCCTACCGGCGGATCGTCGCGGCCACGACCGGGCCGTATCCGGTCGTCGACCACACCGCGGTCACCGAGGTACCGGCGGGCGGCGGCGCGCCCGTCGAACGGCCGGACGGCCCCACGCCGGGCTCGACGGCCCGCGCCGGGGGCGGCGGCGACTACCTGTCCAACGAGATCGGCTATCGGGCGACGCTGCTGCGCGATGCCGTGCGGCCGGGCCTGGCGGGCGGCCATCTGCACACGCCGGTGCTGGAGTTCGGGCCGGGGAACACCGATCCGGCGGGCGGCCGGGTCACCGATCCGGTGTTCGTGCACAACCGGGTCGCGATCACCGCGCAGGTGCGGCGGATCGTGACGGTGGCGGCGTCCGCGGTGGCGGGCGACGGGTGACGGGCCCGGCAGGCACGGGGGGCGCCGTGACGTCCTGCCGAACTCGCTCATCGGGCCCGCTGACCAGGCCACTTGGCCACTTGTCCACAGGCCGGAGCGGGCCTGCGGCGGGCCGTGCATGATGGCTGCATGATCCTTGCGGCAGCACAGTTCATCCCCGGTCCTGGCGACATCGAGGCCAACGCGGCGCGGATGGCCGCGCTCGTCACGGAGGCGGCCGAGCGCGGCGCCGGCCTGGTGGTGTTCTCCGAACTCGCGCTCCTTCATTACGACTTGGCAGTGATAGCCGCCGACCCGGAAGGGATGGCCGTCACCCCGGACGACGCCCGGCTTGCACCCGTACGGGATGCCTGCCGGGCGGCCGGGATCGCGGCGGTCGTGAACGTCGCGGCCCGCGCCGATGGGGGCGGCCCGTCGCAGGCGCCGACGATCGGCTCGTTCGTCTACGGTCCTGACGGCGCCCTGCTCACCCGCTACGACAAGCGGAACCTGTCCGACACGGAACGCCAGGTGTTCGCCCCGGGCGCCGCCGACGGGCGCTTCACCCTCGGCGGGATCCGGTTCGCGCTGGCCACCTGCTACGACAGTGCCTTCCCCGACGTGGCCGCGCGGGCCGCGGCGGACGGCTGCCGGGTGTATCTCGCCAGCGCCTTCCACAGCGAGCCGGAGGGCCTGGACACGTACCCGGTGCTGGCGCGGGAGCACGATCTGCACGTCGTGCTCGCGAACGGCGCGGGTGCCGGTTCCCCTGGCCGCTCCGTGGGGCTCAGCGGCGCCTGGCTGCCGAGCGGCGAGCGGGCGGCGACCGCCGGCGACGGGCGTGCCGTCCCCGGTGGCGCGGCGGACGCGGCGGAACTGGTGCTGACCGACGTCCGCGACCGCATCACGCTGATGGCCGACCCGGCCGTGGCCGCCGTCCCCGTCCAGGAGTGCGGCGAACCGCTGGTGGACCTGCGGGCCGAGGCGCCCCAACTGCTGCTGCCCGAGGGCCAGGAGGACGACGGGGCATCCGCCCACCTGCGCTCCGGGGTGCTGCGCCGGCTGCTCGCGGCGCAGGAAGCCCTGCCGGACGGACTGCGGCTGTGCGTCGTCGAGGGGTACCGCCCGCTGTCCCTCCAGCGGAAGTATTTCGAGCGGTACCAGGAGAAGCTGCGGGCGGCGCGGCCCGGCCAGGACGCGGCGTCGCTCCAGGCGGCCGCCAGCCGCTTCGTCTCACCGCCGGAGATCGCGCCGCACAGCGCGGGCGGCGCCGTCGACCTCACCCTGATGACCGCCGACGGCGCCGAACTCGACATGGGAACACCGGTCGACGCCTCGCCGGAAGAGAGCGACGGCGCCTGCTACACGGCAGCACCTGGCCTGACCCCGGCCGCCCGCGCCAACCGACGGGTGCTGAGCGCCGCACTGTCCGCCGCGGGCCTGGTGAACTACCCGACGGAGTGGTGGCACTGGTCCTACGGCGACCGCTACTGGGCGCTGGCGACGGGCGCGGAGCGGGCGGTGTACGGGCCGAAGGAGCTGGGGCGGTGAGGGGCCGGCGCTGCTCGGCGACGCGGACGTACGGGAGTGACTGGACGCGGGCACGGCCGCGCGGGCGGTCCGGCACGCGCTGCTTGAGCACCACACGGGCCGGTCGCACCGCCCCGGCTCCGGGCGGCAGTGGGCGCGGGGGAGCTGGTGTTCACCGTCGGCGCGCCGGCCGGCCCCAAGTCCCCGGCCCGGTAGGAGATTCCGCCCGAGCCGGCCGCCCGCGCCGCAGTCATCGTGACGGGCTCCCCGGCCCAGGCCGGCCCGTACGGCACCGGGCATCTCCTGGGCCCGGCTCCGCTGACCGCGCTGGGCGCGGTGCCGGCGGGCTGCGCTCCTGGCCGCAGCGGCGCCGACCAGCTCACGCTCTTCTCGTCGGTCGGCCTGGCGGGCACGGAGGTCGCGGTGGCGGCCGCCGTGGTGCGGGCGGGAGAGGAGGCGTAGGGCCGTTCCGGGAGCGGGGGGCGACGACGGAAGCGGGCCGGGTGCGGGACCGGCCGGGATCCGGACCCGGCGCTCACGCACCGGCGCCGCCCGCCCCTCCCCCGGCTCGCTCCCCCGCTCACTTCCCCAGCAGCGCGTCCAGTTCGGCCAGGGTCGGGTAGGAGGGCTGGGCGCCGGGCTTGGTGACGGCCGCGGCGCCGACGCGGACGGCGAAGCGGGCGGCGTCGGGGAGGCTGTCGCCGCCTGCGAGCCGGGTGGCGAGGGCGCCGGTGAAGGCGTCGCCCGCGCCGGTGGTGTCGACGGCCGCGACCTTCACACCGGGCACCTCGTGCGTCCCCGCCGCGTCCAGGACCAGCGCGCCGTCGCCGCCGAGGGTGACGACGACGGAGCGGGCGCCCAGGTCGCGCAGGGCGTACGCCCAGTCCCGCGGCGAACCGTCGGCGGCCTGGGACAGCAGCCGTGCCTCGTGCTCGTTGACGACCAGCGGGTCGGCGACGGCGAGGAGTTCGGGCGCCAGGCGGGCGGGGGCAGGGGACGGGTTGAGGACGACGCGGGTGCCGGTGTCCTCGGCGGTCGCCGCGGCCGCCCGCACCGTCTCGACGGGGGTCTCCAGCTGGAGGGAGAGGACGGCGGAGGCCGCGATGGTGTCCCGCGCCGCCGCCACGTCCTGCGGGGTGAGGGCTGCGTTGGCGCCGGGCGAGACGACGATGCTGTTGTCGCCGTCCGGGTCGACGATGATCATCGCGGTGCCGGTGCGGGCCGCGTCGTCGACGATGACCGGCGTGACGTCCGTGCCGGCCTCCTGCTGCGCGGCGAGCAGCAGCGTGCCGTAAGCGTCGCCGCCGACCCGGGCCAGCAGCCCGACCCGGCTGCCGATCCGGGCCGCGGCCGCCGCCTGGTTGGCGCCCTTCCCGCCCGCCGACTCGACCAGATCGGTGCCGAGCACCGTCTCGCCCGCGCCGGGCCGCCGGTCCACCCGTACCGTCAGATCCGCGTTGGCCGAACCGACCACCAGGACGTCGTACATGCGCCGTTCTCCTCTTGCTGTCATCTCACGTCGTTGCCCGAGGCGGTGCCGGCCCGCTCCGGGCCGGCCGTCGTCCTCAGCCGTCGAACTTCGCGGCGTTCTTGGCCGTCACCAGCACCACGGGCACCTTGACCGACGCCGGCAGCTTCTCACCGCGCGACGCCTTGATCGCCCAGTCCACGGCCTTCTTGCCGAGGAGCTTGGGCTGCTGGGCGACGGTCGCGGTCAGCGTGCCCTTGCGGACCGCCGTCACACCGTCCGGTGTGCCGTCGAACGCGACGACCTTGACGTCCTTGCCGGAGCGTGAGCCCAGCGCCTTGGTCGCGCCGAGCGCCATCTCGTCGTTGGCGGCGAACACCCCGCCGATGTCGTGGTGCGCCTGGAGCATATTGGACATCACGTCCATGCCCTTGGTCCGGTCGAAGTCGGCGGGCTGCCGGGCGACGACCTGGATGCCGGGGAACTTCTGGATGCCTTCCTCGAAGCCCTGGCCGCGTTCGCGGGCGGCCGAGGTGCCGGGCTGGCCCTCCAGGAAGGCCACCTTGCCCTTGCCGCCGAGCGACTGCGCGAGCGTCTTCGCCGCCAGCCGGCCGCCCGCGACGTTGTCGGACGCGATGGTCGAGCCGACGTCGCCGCCGTTGACGCCGCGGTCGATGGAGATGACCGGCACCTTCGCCCGGTTGGCGACGCCGACGGCCGGCACCGCGGCGTCCGAGTCGACCGGGTTGATGATGGCGGCCTTGACGTCCTGGCTGGTGAACGTCTCCATCTGGTTGATCTGCTGGGTGGGGTCGTTCTGCGCGTCGGTGATGTTGATGTGCAGGCCGCGGGCGTCCGACTCGGCCTGCGCGCCCTCCTTGATGCCGACGAAGAACGGGTTGTTCATCGTGGACAGCGCCAGGCCCAGGTCGGTGTGGCCACCGCGGTCGCAGCCGGCCAGGCCGAGCGCGAGGACGGCGGCGAGCCCGGCCGCGGCGGTCCGTGCCGTCCGGGCCCTCATCGGGCGCTCCGGCGGCGCAGGGTGTCCAGGAGCACGGCGAGCGCGATGACGAGGCCGGTGGCGACCTGCTGCCAGAACGCCGAGACGCTCAGCAGGTTGAGGCCGTTGCGCAGCACGGCGAGGATCAGCGCGCCGATGAGGGTGCCGGACGCCTTGCCGGAGCCGCCGGAGAGGCTGGCGCCGCCGATGACGACGGCGGCGATGGCGTCGAGTTCGTAGCCGGACGCGGCCTGCGGCTGGGCAGAGGTGAGCCGGGCGGCGAGCACGATGCCGGCCACCGCGGCGAACAGGCCGGACAGCGCGTAGATGACGAGCTTGCGGCGCTTGACGTGGATGCCGGAGAGCCGGGCCGCCTCCTCGTTGCCGCCGATCGCGAACATCGCGCGCCCGGAGTACGTACGGGCCAGGATCAGCGCGGCGACCAGCCCCATGGCGATCATCACCAGGACGGGCACCGGCAGCCAGCCGCCGAGGGTGTCGCCGAGCGAGCTGACCGAGGCGGGGAAGGGGATCGGCGAGCCGCCGGAGATCACCAGCGCCAGGCCGCGGCCGATCGAGAGCATCGCCAACGTGGCGATGAAGGCGGGCAGTTTGCCGTACGCGACGAGCGCGCCGGAGACCAGTCCCGCGGCCGCGCCGACCGCGAGGCCGAGCAGCACCGCGATCCAGACCGGCAGGCCCTCGCCGGTGGCCGCCCAGGCGACGACGGTGGCGGAGAGCGCGGCGACCGAGCCGACGGACAGGTCGATGCCGGCCGAGACGATCACGAAGGTGACGCCGAACGCCAGGATCGCGGTGACGGACGCCTGGACGCCGACGTTGAGGAGGTTCTGCCCGTTGAGGAAGTCCTGGGACAGCACCGCCATCACCACGACCAGGGCGATCAGGCCGCCCAGCGGGCCGTTCTTGAGGACCGCCCTGGTGCACCACGGTCCGAACGCACGGCCCTGGGCCGTGGTCGGGGGCGTCTCCCCCGGGGTCTTCAGCAGCTCAGTCATCGGAGCCCTCCATCGCGCTCTGACCTGGGTGGTTCTTGTTCGTGGACGGGGTGTGACCGGCGTCGGGCGGGGCGGCGCCCTTCGGGGACCGGACGGCCAGCTCCATCACCGCGTCCTGGGTGGCCTCGGCGGCCGGGAGTTCACCGGCCAGCCGGCCCTGCGCCATCACCAGCACCCGGTCGCTCATGCCGAGGATCTCGGGCAGATCGCTGGAGATCATCAGCACCGCGCAGCCGGCCGCCGTCAGCTCGTTGATCAGCTGGTAGATCTCGACCTTGGCGCCGACGTCGATGCCGCGGGTCGGCTCGTCGAGGATCAGCAGCCGGGTCTCGGCCAGTAGCCACTTGCCGATGACGATCTTCTGCTGATTGCCGCCCGAGAGGGTGCGGGCGCTCTGGCCGAGGCCGCTCATCCGGACCTTCAACTGCCCGGCGACGGCGGCCGCTTCGCGCCGCTGCCCTCCCCGGTCGACCAGGCCGCGCCGGGTGTCGCGGTCCAGCCTCGCCAGCGTCAGGTTGTCCTGGAGCGAGGCGTCCAGGACCAGGCCCTGGCCCTTTCGGTCCTCCGGTACGAGGCCGAGCCCGGCCCGCATCGCCGCCCGCACATCGCCGCGCGCCAGCTCCGTGCCGCCGACCTCGACGGTCCCGGCGTCGTAGCGGTCCACGCCGAAGATCGCCCGTGCGACCTCGGTGCGACCCGCGCCGACCAGTCCCGCGAGGCCGACGACCTCGCCGGCCCGCACCTCGAAGTCGATGCCCTCGAAGGCCGGTCGGGCCGGTGAGCCCTTGCTGCTGCGGACGCCGTGCCGGGTCAGGCCGCGGACCCGCAGCAGCGGCGCGCCCGGCGCGTCGGGGCGGGTGCGCGGGTACTGCTCGGAGATGTCCCGCCCGACCATCAGCCGGATCAGTTCCTCCTCGTCCGTGGAGGCGGGGACCTCGTCGACGGAGCGGCCGTCGCGCAGCACGGTGACCCGGTCGCCGAGTGCGCCGATCTCGTCGAGGTGGTGGGTGATGAAGATGATGCCGACGCCGTCCGCGCGCAGTTCGCGGACGATGCCGAAGAGGGTCTCGACCTCGTCGGACGTGAGCACCGCGGTCGGCTCGTCCATGATCAGGACGCGGGCTTCGAGGCTGAGTGCCTTGGCGATCTCCACCATCTGGAGCCGGGCGATGCCCAGTTCGGAGACCGGGGTGCTCGGGGAGACGTCCAGGCGTACCCGGCGCAGCAGTTCGGCGGCGCGGGCCCGCATCGTCTTCCGGTCGACGAGGCCGAGCGCGGTGCGCGGCTGGCGGCCGAGGAAGATGTTCTCGGCAACGGTCAGGCCGGGGACGAGGTTGAACTCCTGGTAGATGGTGGCGATGCCGAGCCGTTCCGCGTCCTGCGCGGAGCGGATGTGCACCTCGCGGAGCCCCTGGGCCCCGCTGCCGGGCGCGCCGTTGGTGCCGCCGTCCGCTCCGCAGTCGGCGAGGATGCGTCCCTCGTCGGGGCGGTGGGCGCCGGACAGCATCTTGATGAGCGTGCTCTTGCCCGCGCCGTTCTCGCCGAGCAGTACGTGCACCTCGCCGGTGCGCAGGCTCAGGTCCACGCCGTCCAGCGCGCGCACGCCGGGGAACGACTTCGTCACCCCCTCCACGCGCAGCAGTTCGCGGCCGCCCGGTACGTCGTCGTTGACGCCGGTCATGCGCTGCCCCTCTCTTCCTCGGGTGTGGTGCTCGGGTGGTGCTGTCGGTGTGCGGACCCGGCGGGTGCGTGAAGTCGCTCCCCCAGGGGCCTTGTGGGTGCGGGCCCGGCGCGGGCGGCCGGTGTGCCCGGCCGGCGGCGGCCCGTCAGCCGGCCGGCGGTTCGCCGCAGGAGCGGCGGGGTACCAGCCTGGCCGGCAGCAGCACCGAGTCGGCGGCCCGGCCTTCGATGCGCGCCAGCAGGGTGTGCACGGCGGCCCTGCCCAGTTCGCGGGTGGGCTGGGCGATGACGGTCAGCGGCGGGTCGGTGTGCGCGAACCACGGCACGTCGTCGTAGACCACCAGCGCCATGTCGTCGGGGATCCGCAGCCCGCGGGCGCGCAGTTCGTCCAGCGCGCCGAGCGCCATCAGGTTGTCGGTGGCCAGCACCGCGTCGGGCGGCTGGGGCAGGTCGAGGAAGGCGCGCATCACGCTGCGGCCGCCGGTGTGCTGGAGGTCGGGGGTGGCGCCGACGCGGGTGTCGGGCAGGCGGATGCCGTGCGCGGCGAGCGCCGTACGGAACAGGTGCAGGCGCTCGTCACCGGTGGGGGTGCCGGCCGGCGCGACGATGATCGCGGGGCGGCTGCGGCCGAGGGCGGCGAGGTGGGCGGCGAGGGCGGTGAGCGCGGCGCGGCCGTCGGCGCGTACGCACGGGGCGTCGACGCCGGGCACGGCACGGTCCAGCAGGACCAGCGGGGTGCCGGAGTCGACGACCTCACCGAGCATCGCGGAACCGGTGCCCGCCGAGCTGACCAGCAGGCCGTCGATCCGCCGGTCGAGCAGCGTGCGGATGTGGTCGTCCTGCTGCTCGGGGCGCTCGCCCGCGTTGCCGATGACCAGGCTGTAGCCGAGGCTGCGGGCCTCGTCCTCGACGGCGTCGGCCAGCTCGGTGAAGAACGGGTTGGTGAGGTCGCTGATGATCAGCCCGAGCGTGCCGGTGCGGGCGGTGCGCAGCGCGCGGGCGACGTTGTTGGGCCGGTAGCCCAACTCCCGTACGGCGGCGAGCACCCGGTCCCGGGTCTCGGCGACCGGACTGTGCCCGTTGAGTACCCGCGAAACCGTGGCGACCGAGACCCCCGCCCGCTCTGCCACGTCCTTGATGTTCGCCATGGCGCCGTTGCCATCCTCTGCGTGTGATCGAGGCCGATGCCTGATCGCGGCCGGAGCCCGATCGAGGTCGGAGTCTGATCGAGGTCGGAGTCTGATCGAGGTCGATGTGTAATCGATTTCGTGGGGCCTACGTAATCGATTACACGGGGCGCCCGTCAAGACGTCGGGTGCGTGGCCTGCGTCACGCGGGGCGGGCGGGGAAGAGCGAATTGCGCCTGCCGGACGGGGCTTTCGCGGGCTCCGGACGGCGGTACCCCGCACCACGGCCGAGGGCCGCACCCCTGGCAGGGATGCGGCCCTCGGCGTGACGTTCTGCCGTGGTCGCGGGTCAGGCGACGGTCAGCGTGACCTCGATGTTGCCGCGGGTGGCGCTGGAGTACGGGCACACCTGGTGCGCCTTCTCCACGAGGTCCTTGGCGGTGGCCGCGTCGACGTTCGGGATCGAGGCGGAGATCTCGACCTTGAGGCCGAAGCCGCCGGCCGGGGTCTTGCCGATGCCGACGTGTGCGGTCACCCGGGAACCCGAGACGTCCGCCTTCTCCTGGCGGGCGACGACGCTGAGCGCGCCCTGGAAGCAGGCGCTGTAGCCCGCGGCGAAGAGCTGCTCGGGGTTGGTGCCGGCGCCGTTGCCGCCCTGCTCCTTGGGCGGGTTGACGACGACGTCGAGCTTGCCGTCATCGGTGGCGACGCGGCCGTCACGGCCGTTCTCGGCGGTGGCGACGGCGGTGTAGACGACATCGACCGGTGGGATGGACATGAACAATCCTCCTGTGGTTCGCCGCGACTCGCGCCCACGATCGCGACGGCTTGGCGCCGAGCCTAGCGGTCCGCACCGCCAGGTCAGCCGGCGAGGCTCACGATCATCTTTCCGGTGTTCTCGCCGCGGAGCAGCCCGAGGAACGCCTCGACGCCGTTCTCGATGCCGGAGACCTTGGTCTCGCCGTACTTCAGCTCGCCGGAGCGGATCCAGCCGGAGACCTCCTGGACGAACTGCGGCTGGAGCGCGCGGTGGTCGGCGACCAGCAGGCCCTGGAGGCGCAGCCGCTTGCCGATCACCAGCGCGAGGTTGCGCGGCGCCGGGGTCGGCTCGGTGGCGTTGTACATCGAGATCATGCCGCAGATGGCGGCGCGGCCGTGGACGTTGAACGCGCTGATGGCCGCTTCGAGGTGGTCGCCGCCGACGTTGTCGAAGTAGACGTCGATGCCGTCGGGTGCGGCTTGCTTGAGCTGCTTGGTGACGTCGCCGTTCTTGTAGTTGAACGCGGCGTCGAAGCCGTACTCCTCGACGAGGAGCCTGACCTTCTCGTCCGAGCCGGCCGAGCCGATGACCCGGGATGCGCCCTTGAGTTTGGCGATCTGGCCGACCTCGCTGCCCACCGCGCCGGCCGCACCGGACACGAAGACGGCATCGCCCTCCTTGAAGGACGCCACCTCCAGAAGGCCCGCGTAGGCGGTCAGGCCCGGCATGCCCAGGACGCCGAGGTAGGCGGTCAGGGGGGCGAGCGAGGCGTCGACCGCAGCGGCGTTCGCGGCGTCGAGCACGGCGTACTCGCGCCAGCCGAGGCCGTGCAGGACGTGGTCCCCGACGGCGAAGGTTTCCGCGCGCGAGGCGATGACCTCGCCGACCGCGCCGCCGTCCATGGGCCGGTCCAGCTGGAACGGCGGCGTGTAGGACTTCACGTCGTTCATCCGGCCGCGCATGTACGGGTCGACCGAGAAGTGCAGGTTGCGGACGAGGATCTGGCCCTCACCGACCTCGGGCACCGGGGCCTCGCGCAGCGCGAAGTCGTCCGGGGTGGGCCAGCCGTGCGGGCGGGCGATGAGGTGCCATTCACGGCCGGTCGCGGGCAGTGCGGACATGGGTCGATCCTCCTAATGCTTCAGGTACTGAAACAACCATGCGCTCGATATTTCATGATGTCAAGCAAACGGTTATCCTGTTTCCATGACTCCGCGCGCAGACCCTTTGACCGTCGAGGTCGTCGACCTCATCGGCACCGTCGTCGCCCGCTACCACGAGGAGTACGAGCACGCGGCATCCCAGCACTCCCTGACCGGCGCCCAGGCCCGGGTGCTGGGCCTGCTGTCCGTCGAGCCGCTGCCCATGCGGAAGATCGCCCAGCGCCTCAAGTGCGAGCCGTCGAACATCACCGGCATAGTCGACCGGCTGGAGTCACGCGGCCTGGTCGAGCGCCGCCCCGACCCCGCCGACCGCCGCGTGAAGCTGGCCGCCCCGACGGCCGAGGGCAGGCGTACGGCCGAGCGGCTGCGCGGCTCGCTCCACTTCGCCCGCGAGCCGCTGAGCCATCTCACCGTCACGGAACGCACGCTGCTCAAGGAACTGCTCCAGCGGATGCTGGGCACCGCACCGGAATGAGCGGGCGCGGATGACGGGGAGAGCCGCCGCCTGCGGCCGTCCGACGGAGTGGCCGGTTCCGCGAGGCGGCGGGTGGCCCGCGCGTGCGCCCGCGTGCCGCTCTAGCCTGGCCCCATGACCTCCCAGAACTCTCCGAGCGGCCAGGGCACCCAGGACCCCGGCCGCACCCGCCACTCCGTCGACTTCTACTTCGACCCGATCTGCCCGTTCGCCTGGGTCGCCTCCCGCTGGATCCTGGAGGTCGAGCGGCACCGTGATCTCGATCTGCGTTTCCGGGTGATGAGCCTGTCCGTGCTCAACGAAGGCCGCGAGGACCTGCCGGAGGAATACCGCGCGCTGCTGGACGAGGGCTGGGGCCCGGTGCGGGTGTGCATCGCCGCCGCCGCGGGCCACGGCGACGAGGTGCTCCGCGCTCTCTACACGGCACTCGGCACCCGCCTGCACAACGACCGCCGCGAGGACCTCACCGCCGTCATCCAGGAGTCGCTGGCCGAGGCCGGACTGCCGGCCGCGCTGGCCGGGGCGGCCGAGACCGACCGTTACGACGAGCTGCTGCGCGCCAGCCACCACGAAGGCATGGATCCGGTCGGCGAGGACGTCGGCACCCCGACGATCCACATCGACGGGGTGGCCTTCTTCGGCCCGGTGCTGATGTCGATCCCGCGCGGCGAGGACGCGGTACGGGTCTTCGACGGCGCCCGGCTGCTGGCCGGATACGACAGGTTCTTCGAGCTGAAGCGGACCCGCACCGGCGAGTTCGACTTCAGCTGACCGCGCCGCCCGGGGCCCGCGCGCAGACCAGGCCACCCCGGGAGGCCCGTCCCCGGCCGCCGCTCACCCCTGCTCCCCGCGCAGCCGCCGGGCCCGCAGTACCAGCTCCAGTTCGAAGCGGCGGTCGGGGTCGTCCACCTCGCTCCCCCACAACTCCCTTATCTGGCGCAGCCGGTAGCGCACGGTCTGCGGGTGCACACCGAGCCTGGCGGCCACCTCGGGAGCGCCGCCGCGGGTCTCCAGCCAGGCCAGCAGCGTCTCGGCGAGCCGCAGTCCGTGCGCCGGGCCGCAGCCGGCCAGGGGGGCGAGGCGGCGGCGGCCGAGATCCGCGATCAGTTCCTCGGGCGGCAGCAGGACCAGCGCCTCGGTGTGCTCGGTGCACTGGAGCAGGTCGCCCACGGGCAGCAGGCCGCACTCCATCAGGTCCGCCGCCGTCCCGGCCCAGCGCAGCGACTTCGCCGCGTCCGCCAGGGGGACGGCGGGCCCGATCGCCCCCGACCAGCCGGCCGCGGCCCGCCGCAGCAGTTCGCCCCGTCCGGGAGTGTCCGGTTCGGGCACCACCATCCGGGGCCGCTCGCACTCCATGTCGAGCAGGATGTCGGGGGCGACGGCGGGCGCCACCGCCGCGCGGTCCGGCCGCAACAGCACGGCGACGGCGACGCGTTCGGGCAGCGGCCAGCCCAGCAGGGCCGCCTGTTCGGCGAGCACCGGGTCGGGTTCGGGGCCGCCTGCGCCTGCGGACCGGCCCGCGCCAGGAGGCACACCCGCCGCCCCGGCCCGTGCCGCGGTGTTCGCGAACAGCCGCTCCATCAGGCGCCGTTGCAGCCGCAGCCGCTCGCCGGCCTGGCGGGCCGCGGCCTCGGCGTAACCGCGTACGGACGCGGCGACCAGGCCGTCCAGATACTCGAAGCCGGATTCGGCCAGCTCGTACATGGCGGGGGCCGGGATGGCGACCTGCTGGCCGATCTCGGCCAGCCGCCGCCAGGCAAGGCGGACGCCCAGCCGGTAGATCGCCTGGAGGGCGTCGAGGCTGCGGCCCTGCATTCCTTCGCCGCGGCCGAACTCCTGGAAGACGCGCGG
Organism: Streptomyces pinistramenti; assembly: GCF_020564935.1. Classification (GTDB taxonomy): domain Bacteria; phylum Actinomycetota; class Actinomycetes; order Streptomycetales; family Streptomycetaceae; genus Streptomyces; species Streptomyces pinistramenti. Next base: position 8,999 of record NZ_JAJCXB010000006.1, on the reverse strand, counting down.
GTGGACGTGCGGCCGGTCCAGGCCGACCGTCATGTGCGCGACGAAGTGCTCAAGGGACTGGCGGATGCCGACCAGCGCCGTCGGTTCGCCGAATTCGTCCAATACCACGGGGAGTTGGGGGAATTCGCGGCGGATTTCGGCCAGGATGTCCTGGGCCAGTAACGGCACTTCCTCCAGTGCCAGCGCGGCGAACCGCCGTATCTGGACGGAGGGCACTTCCCGCCACGCCGAACGGACGGCGCTCACCACGCGTGCCCTCCTATCCGCCGGACCGGTCGAAGGTCACCAGCGGGACGTTCGGCTGCGCGGGTGCGGTGTCCAGGGCCGCGACGACGCCGAGTGCGGCGCCGACCGCCAGCGCGGCGCCCGCCAGGGCGGACAGTGCGGCGGCAAGCAGTCTGTGCATGGCGCGTGAGCCCCTTCGTCGATGCCGGATCAGTCGGCGGCCGGGACTGCCGGGAGACGTCCTGAGGGCCGCAACGACACCGCGTTCCCACAGCGCGGCACCACGGTGGCCGCGGTGCCTGCCGAGTGTGGAAGGGCATTGACTGCCTGTCAAGAGTTGGCCTACGTTCCCGGCCGATGGCGCATCGCGCCGCCGCACGTGCACCAGAGCGTGATCCACCCCCACCGCTTCCAGGAGTGCTCGTATGCGTGATTCCGGTAAACCAGCCGCGCCGCGTTCGCTCGTCCTGCTCGGCATCGGCGTCTTCCTGCTCGTCCTCGCACCCCTGCTGACCTGGTATGTCACGCCACGGGCCAAGGTCGCACCGGTCGATGTCGACGAGACGAGCGTGTTCACCGGGACCGGCAGCTACTTCGATGTCGCGGCACTGAAGACCCGGGAACGGCAGAAAATCACCCTCACGCAGCATGTGCTGGGCAACGTCGCGGCGAGCGGACGCAGCGGGGACGCGGTGTGGGACGTCTCGACGGCCGTCGACACCCCGGGGACGCTGGGCAAGGACGTGCGCAAGGCGTTCCAGTGGACGACCGGGCGCTGGGTCGTCGACCGGCGCACCAACGACCCGGTGCACTGCTGCGACGAGGCTCCCGCAGGCCACGACGGCGACGCCTACCTGAAGTTCCCCTTCGACCTCCAGCGCAGGACCTACCGCTGGTGGGACGACACCCTGGGGGCCGCCGTCCCGCTCCGCTTCGCCGGTACGCAGCAGGTCGGCGACTACCAGGGCTACCGCTTCACCGGGAGCGTGCCGGCCACCAGGACCGGCAGCCGCCAGGTGCCCGGGAAGCTGGTGGGCCGGCCGGGGCAGGGCCAGATCCAGGCCGAGGAGTGGTACGCCGACGCACGGATGTCGGTGGTCGCCGACCGGCGCACCGGCCGGATCCTCGATGTGTCCCTGTCGCCCCACAAGACGCTGCGCGCCCCGGGTTCCCCGCACACCGCCGTCACGCTGCTGCACGTCGACGGCCTGCGGTTCACCCCGGCGACCCGGCGGGCCGCCCAGCGGCTTGCCGCGGCGGACAACCGCCAACTTGCCCTGGTGGGCGAGGTGTTGCCGCTGGGCGCCGGAGCGGCCGGCGGGCTGCTCGCGCTGTCCGGCCTGGTGCCGCTGGTCCGCGCCGGACGTACGGACCGCAGGCCCTGAGTACGGCCTCGGCATGAGCGAAGGTGATGAAGCGGCCCCACCAGGAGGAGCGGATTTTGTCACTCCGGTGAGTAGCCGCATCGAACACGGCGGCGAAAACTGTCCACCCCACCTGCCGGCGACCGACGCCCCTGTCCGGCCGCCGCCCCGCCCGCCGGTCCCCCACGACCGGCACGACCCGCCCGTACGGCAAGCCCGTACCTCCACCCCGCAGACGATCCGATACGGCCCGGTACACCCCGCCCCCACGGCGCGTACCGGGCACCCCGCACCACCGAGCACGACCCGCACCACTCAGCACGACTCAGCACGCAGTACGTCCCCCACCGCTGGTACCGCACCCTGAGACGAGTTGGAGCGCAGATGCCCCAGCACGTGCAACCGTCCCCGCCCGTCATGCCCTTCGCACCCCCCGCACGGGCCGCAGCCTTACCCGCACCACCCGTTCCTCCCGCCCGCCCCGCCTCGCCGCCCGCGGCCGTCTCCCCCCGCAGGATCGTCTTCCTCGCCCGCCGTGACCTGGGCAATCCCGCGGCCGGCGGCTCCGAACTCCTCGTGGACCGGATCGCCGAAGGGCTGACCGCCCACGGTCACGACGTCACCCTGCTGTGCGGCGGGCCCGCGGCGGACCGCGCCTACCGCGTGGTCTCGGCGGGCGGCGACGCCGGTCATTTCCTGCGCGCCCCACGCCGGGTGGGCGCCTGTGACCTGCTCGTCGAGGTCTGCAACGGCATGCCCTACCTCGCCCCCCTCTGGCACCGCGGGCCGACGCTGTGCCTGGTCAACCACGTCCACACGGACCTGTGGGACATGCGCTACCCGGCCCCCGCCGCCCGGCTCGGCCGCCGCCTTGAGCACTGGGCGCTGGCCGGCACCCACCGGCACAACCTGATGGTCGCGGTCTCCGGCTCGACCGCCGACGCGCTGCGCGGCCTCGGCGTCCCCGGCGACCGCATCCGCCTGGTGCACAACGGCGTCGAGGCCCCCGGGCCGCTGCTCCCCAAGGCCCCCGAACCGCTCTTCCTCGCCATGGGCCGGCTCGTCGAGTACAAGCGCATCGACCTGCTGCTGCGCCTGTGGGAGCGGGTGCGGCCGGTGACCGGCGGCCGTCTTGTCATCGTCGGCGACGGCCCCGAGCGCGGCCGCCTGGAAGCGCTGGCGGGCCCCGAGGTCACCTTCACCGGCCGCATTTCCGAACAGCGCAAGCACGAACTCCTCTGCTCCGCCTGGCTGTTGCTGCACCCCTCACTCGTCGAGGGCTGGGGCCTGGTCGTGATGGAAGCGGCCCCCCGCGGGACACCCCCGGTCGGGTTCGACATCCCCGGCCTGCGCGACTCCGTCGAGGACGGCGTCACCGGCCTGCTGGCCCGCGGCGAGAGCGCGTTCGCCGCCCACTGGTGCACCCTCGCGCTCAGCGCCCGCCGCCGCGAGGCCCTGGGCGCCGCCGCCGGACAGCGCGCCGCCCGGTTCAGATGGAGTCACACGGTCGGCAGCTTCCGTGCGGTCGCCACGGAAGCGTTCGCCGCCGCAGCACCCGGGCGGTGATGCGGGGTGCGCGACCCCTCCCTGCGCCGGTCCTTCACGCTCTTCCGCGCCTTCATGAACGAGCAGTCCGACCCGGAGCACTGTTACGGACTGCTCGCCCGCGACGCCGCCGACCAGCTCGAACGCCATCTGCCGCTGAAGGGCGCGGTGGTCGCCGATGTCGGCGGTGGCAGCGGCCACTTCACCGAGGAGTTCCGGCGCCGCGGCGCACGCGGCGCGCTCTTCGAACCCGACCCGCACGAGCTGGCCGCCGGCGGCCGCCGCCCCGAGGCCGCGGTGCTCGCCGACGGCTACCTGCTGCCGCTGGCCGACGGCGCGGCCGACATCTGCTTCTCGTCGAACGTCCTGGAACACGTCGCCGATCCGCAGACCTTCCTCAGCGAGCTGATCCGGGTGACCAGGCCCGGCGGCCTCGTCTACGTGTCCTTCACCAACTGGCTCTCCCCCTGGGGCGGCCACGAGACCGCGCCCTGGCACTACCTGGGCGCCGAACGGGCCCGCGCCCGCTACCTGCGGCGCACCGGGCGGCCGGCCAAACACACCCTGGGCGAGAACCTGTTCGCCGTGCACGTCGGACGGACCCTGCGGCAGGTGCGGGCCCGCGACGACATCGCCGTCGTCTCCGCCCGCTCCCGCTACGCGCCGTTCCTCGCGGAAACCCTCCCCCGGATCCCCGGGCTCCGCGAAGTCGCCACCTGGAACCTCCTCCTCATCCTCCGGCGGTTGCCATGACCCAGACGCTCGAACCGTCCACGTCACCGGGATCGCCCGGCCCCGGAGGCCCCGCGGCGCCCGCACCCGCGGCGCCCGCCCCGCACCCGCCCTGCCGCCGGCGCCTGCTCTTCGGCTTCTGGGCCCTCGCCCTGGCCGGCTTCCTCGCCCCCTCGCCGGGCAAGATGACGTTCGAAACCAAGCTGGGCGTGACCGTCGACCCCTGGAAGTTCCTCGGGGATCTCGGCGGACTGTGGCACGACCGGGCCGGTTTCGGCGGCATCGCCGACCAGTACATCGGCTACGCCTTCCCGACCCTCCCCTACTACGGCCTGGCCGATCTGGCGCACCTCCCGGTGTGGCTGGCCGAGCGGCTGTGGATGTCGCTGATCGTCGCCGCCGCGTTCTGGGGCGCGCTGCGGCTGGCCGAGCGGCTGCGCTGCGGCACCCCGCCCACCCGGCTGCTCGCCGCGGCCTGCTACGCCCTGTGGCCGACGTTCACCATCGTCATCGGCTCCACATCGGCCGCGGCGCTGCCCGGCGCGCTGCTGCCCTGGGTACTGCTGCCGCTGGCCGACCCCCGGCTCTCCGCCCGTGTCGCCGCCTGCCGCTCGGCGCTGCTGATCCCCTTCATGGGCGGCGTCAACGCGGCCTCCACGCTGGCCTCGCTGCTGCCCGTCGGCCTGTACCTGCTCTCCCGTACGGGGCCGCGCCGCCCGAAGCTGCTCGCCTGGTGGCTGCCCGGCGTCGTCCTCGCCACCGCCTGGTGGGTGGTCCCGCTCCTCCTCCTGGGCATCCACGGCGAGAACTTCATGCCGTTCATCGAGCAGGCGGACACCACCACGGGCCCGATGTCCGCCACCGAACTGCTGCGCGGCGCCGGAAACTGGGTGGGCTACCTCGACTTCGGGAAACCCTGGCTGCCGGCCGGCTGGACGATGACCGCCAACGCCTTCGCCGTCCTCGGCTCCGCGCTCGCCGCCGCCCTCGGCCTGGCAGGTCTGGCCCGCCGCGATCTGCCCGAGCGGCGTTGGCTGCTGCTGTGCGTGCTGACCGTCGCGCTGATCGCGCTGGCCGGGTACGGCGGCGAGCTGGGCGGCCCGCTGCACGGTGTGTGGCAGGACTGGCTGAACGGATGGCTGCGCCCGTTCCGCAACATCTACAAGTTCACGCCGGGCCTCGCGCTGGCGCTCGTCCTGGGACTTGCCCATCTCCTGGGCACAGCACGGCCGTTCGCCGCCAAGGGAACGGGGAACGGGCCCGCCCGCGGTGACACGCAGGCCGCCCCGCGCCGCCCCCGGCTGCCCCGCCTGCTCACCCTCCTCGTCGCCGTCCTCACCCTGCCGGCCCTCGCCCTCCCCTTCCTCACCGGCAACATCCTCCAGCCCGGCGCCTTCACCAGGCTCCCGGCGTACTGGCAGCAGACCGCCGACTGGCTCAAGGCCCACAGCCCCGACAGCCGCGCGCTCGTCGTGCCCGCGACCGCGCACGGCATCTACACCTGGGGCTCGCCGATCGACCAGCCGCTCGACATCCTGGCCGCGTCTCCCTGGGCCCAGCGCGACTTCGTCCCGTTCGGCACGGCCGGCGTCCGGCGCGCCATGGACGCCGTCGAAGAGGCCCTGATGACCGGCTCCGAAGTGCCGGGACTGCGCGACTACTTGGGCCGGGCCGGCATCCACGACGTGGTCGTGCGCAACGACCTCGACCCGGACCAGATCGGCTACGTGCCGCCGCAGACCGTCACCCGCACCCTGGAAGCGTCCGGCTACCGCAAGACGGCGTCCTTCGGTCCGCTGATCACCGCCGGCCGGATCCACTCCGATACGCCGGTCCAGATCCAGGGCCTCTACCCGCGGCTGCGCTCCGTCGAGATCTACCGCCCACGGAACACGTCGCCGCCCGGCCCCGTCACCACCCGGTCCGTCGCGGACACCGCGCAGCTCAGCGGCGGCCCCGAGGCACTGCTCCAGCTCTCCGCCGACCCGGCACTCCGCAACCGCCCCACCGTCCTCACCGGCGACCGGCATCCCGGCATCGGCACCCCGCCCCGCCGGCTGACCGCCGACGGCCTGCGCCGCGCCGACACCCGCTTCGGCCTGGTCAACAGCAACACGTCCTACACGTACACCGCCGACGAGCGAAACCATCCCGACAGCGTCCAGGACCCCGGCCGGCCACCCCGGCAGATCCTGCCGACCCCCGGCATCGGCCACCAGACCACCGCCGTACTCCGCGGCGCGTCCTCGGTCACCGCGTCCAGCAGCGGCAACTGGCTCTTCCAACTGCCGCAGTACGACCCGGCGAACGCCTTCGACGGCAACCCGGACACGGCCTGGGCCGAGGGCAGCGCCGCCGCCCCCGTGGGCCAGTGGATCCGCATCGCCTTCACCGAGCCCACCACCATCCCCGCCACCCTCTCCCTCACCCCCCTCCCCGGCGACGGCATGCGCGCCGCCCCCACCTCCGTACGGATCCAGACCGACCGCGGCAGCGCCGACAGCCAGCTGCGCCCCGACGGCACCCGGCAGCAGGTCAAGGCACCGCCCGGCAGGGCGACCTGGCTGAAGCTCACCATCCTCGGTTCGCAGACCCCGCGCGCCGGGCTCTCCGGCGCCGGCTTCGCCGAGATCGGCATCCCGCACGTCCAGGTGACCCGGCTGCTGCAACTGCCCACCGACGCCGAGGAGTCGAAGGCACCCGCCGAGACCGTCTCGCTGCACCGGGGGAGCGACCCCGGCGGCCTGTCGCCGGTCTCCGCCGAGGTCGGCCTGCACCGTCAGTTCCACACCGGCGCGGCCGCCCGCTACGCCGTGTCCGGTACCGCACTCGCCGTCCCCGGCCCGGAACTCGACCGGCTGCTCGACCGGGTCGCCCCCGAACAGAAGGACCGCATCACCGCCACCGCCGACTCCACCAGCTTCGGCTTCGGCCAGTCACTCAGCCCCCGCAACCTCGTCGACGGCGACCTGACCACCGCCTGGATCGCCGGCGACCGGCCCACCCTGCACCTGCGCTGGCCGGGCAAGAAGAAGGTCGACCAGATCGTGCTGGCCGCGGCGGGCGGCATCTCCACCCGCCCCGAACAGATCCTCATCAACTCGCCCGACGGCGCGGCCACCGCCGGCGTCGACGAGAACGGCCAGGCCCGCTTCGACCCGATCACCACCGACCGGCTCGACATCACCATCAGCAAGGTCAAATCGCTGACCCTGCACAACCCGGTCGCCGGCCAGGCCCTGCAACTGCCGGTCGGCCTCAGCGAGGTCTACCTCCCGGCACTGGACGCCTACCGCACCCCGCGCCCGGACGCCGGCAAACGCTTCACCCTCCCCTGCGGCAAGGGCCCGATGCTGGCCGTCGACGGCACCCTGCACGCCACCAAAGCGTCCGGCTCCATCCGCGACCTGACCGAACGCCGCCCGATCACCGTGCAGTTGTGCGCCGGCCCGGCCCGCGACGGACACCTGGACCTGCCCGCAGGACGCCACCGCGTGGAAGCCGGCGACCAGGGCCCGCTGGCCCTGACGGACATCACCCTCCGCAGGGGAGACGACCCGGCGGCCGGCACCGACTCCGCGGCCCCCACCGCCGACCACTCCGCCGCCCCCTCCCGCAAGGTCACCGCGCACGACTGGTCGGGAGACCGCCGCACCGTCGCCGTCGGCCCCGGCCGGGCCGCCTACCTCCAGATGTACGAGAACGCCAACGACGGCTGGCATGCCACCCTCACCGGCCACCCCCTGTCCCCCCTCCGCCTCGACGGCTGGCAACAGGGCTTCCTCGTCCCGGCCGGAGCGGGCGGCACCGTCCACCTGACCTACGAACCGGCCACCACCTACGATCTCGGCCTGCTGGGCGGCGCGTTGGGCGTCCTGCTCCTGCTGGCATCGGCACTGATCGGAACCGGACGAGGCCGCCGGGGGGCGCTTGCGGGCTCGGGGTCGGTGGTGGCTGGGGCTTCTGGCGGATCTGAGGTTTCTGGGGTGTCCGGAGCGCCCGGGGTATCCAGGGCGCCTGGGGCGCCTGACCTGTCCATGCCGCCCGGCTCGTCCGGTCCGCCCGCCCCCTCCTGGCTCCTGGGCTGCGTGGCGGTCACTGCGGTGGTGGCGATGGCGGCCGGGCCGTACGCCCTGGTCGTGCCGCCGCTCGCCCTCCTGGCCCGCTACCGCAGCCACCTGCTCGCGCCGGTGGCCTTCGTGACCATGCTGGCCGCCGGCGTGATCGCCGCAGTCGGCGCGGGCGAACCCATCGCCGCCGACCAGGGCGCCTTCAGCGGCACCGCCCAGGCCCTGGCCCTGCTGTCCCTGTCGGCCGCGGCGGTCAGCGTACGACCGGGACGGGACACCTGGCCTGCTGGAAAAGGCAAGCTGGATGGACCGGAAGAGCCGCAGGGACCGGACGATCCGGGTACCGAGCCCGGCGATGCCCCCAGGGCCGGTCCCGACCCCAGCCCCGGCCCCTTCCACGCCAACGGCAAGGCAGCCGACAGCGGCACAGCGAGCTACGGGACGACGAACGACGGCACGGCTGACGACGGCACGGCCGACCCCGGCGGTCGCCATGGTTGACGGAACCCCCGCCAACGGAACGGCGCCAGCCCCCCTCCCTTCTCCAGCCACCTTCCCCCTCCCCCGCCTCCCCTTCCCCGTCGTCGACGAGATCGCCCGGCACTGCCTACGGGACGACGAACCGGAAACCGTCCACATCGAGGTGCACCTCCCGGGCCGCCTCGACCACGCCCGGCTGCGCACCGCCTTCCACCAGGCGCTCACCCGGCACCCCCGCGCCCTGGTGCGCCAGGCCACCGCCCGCTGGTGGCACCGCCACTACACCTGGCAGCTCACCGCCGCCCCCGACGTGGACCCGGTCGTCTTCCCGCCACCCGCCCACGACTCCCTCGCCCGCGCCAGGGAACGCGCCCTCGCCGACTGCCCGCCCCTGGACACCTCCCCACCCGTGCGCCTGGAGGTGATCGAATCCCCGGACCCGGCGGGCGGCACCGTCCTGCTGGCCACCCTCAACCACACGGCCCTGGACGGCCCGGCCGGTCTCCGCATCCTGGCGACGACCGCCGAGCTGTACGACGGCGCGGACAACTCCCCCACCCCGCCCCCCGTACGAACCTCCGCC
>NZ_JAJCXB010000059.1 GCF_020564935.1 Streptomyces pinistramenti | reverse complement strand
CGGCCACGCGGAGGGCGCGGCGCTGCTCGGCGCCATGCTCGGGGCGGAGCGGGTCGCCGAGGACCCGGCGGCCGCCCGGGAACTCGTCGCGCTGTGCGACGGGCTGCCGCTGGCGCTGCGGGCCGCCGCCGCCCAGCTGACGGCCAGGCCACGCTGGCGGCTGGCCCGGCTGGCCGCCGCGCTGCGCGACGAACGGCGGCGGCTGGCCCTGCTGTCGGCGGAGGACACCGGTATCGCCGCCGCGCTGCGGATGTCCGTCGCCCGGCTGTCGGCGGACGACGCCCGGCTGCTGAGCGCCCTGGCCACCAGCGCCGACGGGCATCTCAACGCCTCGGTGGCGGCGGCGCTGGCCGGCTACGACCCGGAGCGCACCCAGGACGGCCTGGACCGGCTCGCCGACATGCACCTGGTGGACGAGGAAGCCACCGATGTCTACACGATCAGCGCGCTCACGCAGCTGTTCGCGCGGGACAAGAAGGACCACTCAGGAGAAGCGGACGGCGGCGGGGGGCCCGGCGGGACCGACTGAGCGGGGCCGGCCGGGGCCGGGCGGTGCGTTAGGCGTCCGTTAGTGGCACGGCAGCGGCGGGCGGCAGTGTGGTGGCACAGCAGGACGCACCCCCAACGGGAGAGACCTCATGCCCCGCACCGCACGCACCCCCGACGCCGCTTCCCGCCGTGGCAGCGGCCGGAGCGCCGCCAGGCGTCGCACCCTGCGGATCGCGGCGGCCGGTCTCACCGCCGTCGCCGCGCTCACCCTCACCGCCTGCGGCGGCCCCGACGGTCCGCCCGAAACGCACGGCGCCGAGTCCTTCGACCCGGCGCCGCAGGACGCCAAGGACCCGGCTCCCGGGAACGGCGGGACGGCGCAGGGCAAGGGCACCGGCAGCGCGTCGGACGGGCAGCCGTCCTCCGCGCCCAGCGGGAACGCGGCCGGCCCGGACACCGCCACGGAGTCCGGCAGCGGCACCGCGGACACCGGCCGCCACCAGCCCTGCGACGCCGCCCGCCTGCACCTCACCGCAGCGACGCTCACCCGTCCCGTCAACCACCTGCTGCTGGAGGTCAAGAACACCTCGGGCAGCACCTGCGACCTGTACGCGTACCCGTTCCTGCGGTTCGACGACGAGCAGGCCCCCGTCGCCTCCTTCGACGACAGCAAGCCGCAGGCGGTCGTCAGTCTCGCCCCCGGCGATTCCGGCTACGCCGGGGTGCTGACCTCATCGCCCGACGGCGGCGGCGCGCACGGCCACACCAGGACCTCCCTCTCGGTCCTCCTGGCAGGCCGCGACGGGCAGGGCAGTTCCGGCGGCGCCGCGCAGGTCGGGCTGCCGGGCGGCTCGGCGTACATCGACGACAGCGCCTGGGTCACGTACTGGCAGGCGGATCCCGCCGACGCCACCCAGTGGTAGGCCGCCATCACGGCCACCCCATCGAACCAGGGCGCCCGCATCCCCCAGCGGGCGCCCTGCCGCACGTCCACCCTCGGTACGTGCACGCTCCCGATGTCCCGTCATGTCCCACGCGGGGCCTCCCGTTGTCCCGCGCGTGATCCGCGATCAGGCCGTTCGGGCAGGTCACAGCCCTGGAACGGGAGTGGCCGCGTCCCACGGGACGAATCCCGGCCAAAGCGGCGGGACGGCGGGGCGACGATGATGACCGCCGCCGGGCCGGACGCCCGGCGACTTCTCGACCGGCCGGACGCGGAGGGCAAGCGGATGCACGACGGCACCACGTACACGGCACACGGCGCAAGCCCCACGGACAGCCACCACGCACCGGGCGCCGGAGCGGCACCTGCGGGCGGCGGCCCGGCGCTGCGGCGCACCGTTCTGCGCCGGGTGCTGCCCTCGGTCGCGGCGGCCGGCATCGGCGTCGCGGGCTTCGCCGGTGCGGCGTACGGCGGCCAGGCTCCCGCGGGGGCGAAGGCGGCCACCACCGGTTCCGTACGGACGGCGCCCGCCGCGGCACCGCAGTCCGCCGGCTTCCCCACCTGGGGCACCCGTGGGCTGGTGCACGCCGCCGCCGACGTCGGCTCGCCCTCCGTCGGAATGATCAACACGTCCGCCGCAGGACAGGACCGGATCACCGCGGACCACCAGGTCGACACCGGCCGCACGGTCTGCGAAGGCAGCGCCTGCTCGACGTACATGGCGCACCTCACGGGCCCGGTCGGCGGCTTCCTCGGCATGGTCGCCGTGGCCATACCGCAGGACCGGCTGCCCGGCATACCGGTCGGGGCGGCGGGCCGCCCCAACAGCCCGGCCCCTCCCGGGAGGAGGCGCTCCGGCGGGCCGCCACCTGACTCACCGCCGACGGCAGCAGCGACACCCGGCACGTCGTGCTCTTCGAGAAGTGGAACGACGCCGCGCACCGCGCGTACACCGCGTACGAGCAGCGCGGCGGCCACGGCACCGACCACCGGAGCCTGACCTACGGACTGCCGGGCGGCGATACCGAGTTCACGCCGTACCGCCCGGTGGTGTTCGGGGACTGATCCGCGGCCCTGCGGGGCGCGCAATTTTCACGGTTCGATCCGCGTGCGGTCCGGATCGTGTCACGAGGGGCACTTCCGTCACAGGGGAGCGGAAGTGCCTCTCGCGCGCGTATGCCCACTGTGCTGGAATGCGAGGCGTGCCTGGCCACCAGAACCACGCCGCGAACGCCCGCCGCAAGCCGCTCGCCCCGCTGCCCGCCGAACTCTCAGGCCCCATACGGGAATTCGTCTCCGCCCTGCGGCGGATGCACGGTGAACTGGGCTACAGCCTCAAGGAAATGGAGAACAGGCTGCCCGCCAGCCGCTCCTCCCTCTCGCGGTACCTGCGCGGCCAGAGCCTGCCCGACGAACGTCTGCTCGTGCAGTGGTGCAAGCTCTCCTTCACCGGCGAGGACCGGCTGCCCGCCCTCGTCGAACTGCTGCACCGCGCCCAGCAGGCGAACGAGACGCCCCAGGCGCAGGCGACGGGGGCGCAGGCCGCTGCGGGGGAGCGCGGCGGCGATGCGGCGGGCGGAGCGGGCGAGGGGCCCGTACCGGTGGCGCCGGGAGGCGCGGGGCCCGCCGCCACGGCCGCCGAGGACCCGGCTGCCGCCGCACCGGGCCGCCGCCGGCTGCGCCTGGCGCTCGCCGGCCTCGGTACCGCCCTCGTCCTGGCCGCCGCCGCATTCGCCGTCACGACGCTCACCGGCTCATTAGGGGACGCCCCCGGCGCTTCCGGGGACGCGGCGCCCGCGGCCACCAACACCGCCCGCTTCACCGTCAACAACGTCGAGCTGGCCTGCCAGCACAGCCACAGCCCGAACTGCAGGCTCGGCCTGGCCCGCGACCCGTACGTGCCCTACGGCCCCTCCAACATCGTCGGGCACGTCTGGCACGGCGACGTGCTGCGCGCCCGCTGCCGGATCGCCGACGGCGTCTCGATCACCGACGAGGTGGGCGGGCACAGCAGCATCTGGCTACGCGTCGAGCACGCCGGCGGCGAGGCGTGGATGCCGGGAATCCGGGTCCGTCCCGAGCAGCTGGGGAACATCGAACTGCCGGTCTGCCCGCACTGATGACGACATTTCCGGGCGGGCCGCGCCCGCCCCGCCCGGCCGGTCCCGCGCCCTGCCGGTCCCGCCCCGGCGCAGCGGACACGAGTCGCTATCGTGGCGGTGCCATGACACAGACGCACAGCTGATCGCAGTAACTCACTGGGGGAACCACCGATGACCGCACACCGCTCCCGCCGCCGTTCCACCGCCTGTGCCGCGCTGGCCATCGGACTGTGCGGCACGCTCGCGCTGACGGGCTGCAACAGCCACTCGAAGAAGTCGAAGAAGCACTCCTCTTCGTCGAGCCACCAGAGCAAGAAGCACAGGATCGCCGCCGCTGGTGGCGCGGCGGGCGCGGGTGCCGCGGCGCATCGGATCCGGGACTGCCGGCCCGACAACTACAAGATCCGGTTCGCCCAGCAGTCGAACCCGCAGGGCTATGTGACGGTCACGTTCTTCAACTCGTCGAGCACCACCTGCCGGCTGCACAACGCGCCCCGGCTGCGGTTCGACAGCGCCGCGAAGCCGCTGCCGCTGCTCCAGGGCGAGCCGGGCCTCATGGACGACACCAAGGTCGACGTGCGTCCGAAGAGCAAGGCGTACGCGGTCATTCCGACCGGCACCGCCGCCGCCAAGGGCACCCCGAAGAAGACCGTGCACATCGAGTTCATGACCAGCCGCTCGGACATGACCATCGGGCAGACCGACTTCCCCTTCGCCGAGAAGAACGATCACATCTCCGTCGGCACCACCAAGGTCACCAACTGGAACGGGCTGCTGTCCGGAGCCAAGCTGGCGGCGAAGATCCGGTCCGACAGCTGACCAACTACCGCTGGCAGGCGGCGGTTTCACGTGAAACCGCCGCCTCTTGCTATGCCGCGTCCAGCCCCGCAAGCACCAGCCCCAACCGGGCCTGTCCGCCTTCGGTGACCATGACCGGTACGCCCCAGTCCTGCTGGTGCACATGGCAGGCCGGGTACTCGATCTCCGGATCGTCGTCGCAGGACGCGGCCATCGCCGAGACGTGCAGCACCCCTTCGGTCACGCCGTCGGCGAGCACCAGGTCGCGTGCGAGGTCGGTGCCCGCGCCGGACCCCTCGGCCAGCAGCTCCGGCGGCGTCGCGCTGACCAGCAGGCGGGTCGACGGGCCGTAGCGGGTGTCCAGCTTCTGTCCCGCGGGGGCCTGGAAGACCACGTCGAGCCGCAGGGCACCCGGCGCGACCTCGGTGGCCGCGCGCTGGGTGCGGTGGGCGACCGACTCGACGCGGACCGCCTCCTCGGGAAGACGCAGCCGGGTCAGGCGGTGCCGCGCCGACTCCACCACGACGATGTCGTCGTCGACGAGCACCGCGTCCGACGGCTCCCGCAGGTCCGTCGCGAGCGTGGTCACCTCGCCGCTCGCGGGGTCGAAGCGGCGCAGCGCGTGGTTGTACGTGTCGGCGACGGCCACCGAGCCGTCGGGCAGCGCCGTGACACCCAGCGGATGCTGCAACAGCGCCTGCTCCGCGGCCCCATCACGGTGCCCGAAGTCGAACAGCCCGGTGCCGACGGCGGTACGCACCACATATCCGGCGTCCCCGTCGGCGCGCTCCACCCAGCGCAGCGCGCTGGTCTCCGAGTCGGCGACCCACAGCCGGTCGCCGCCGGCCGCGAGCCCGGAGGGCTGCGCGAACCACGCCTCGGCGGCCGGCCCGTCCACCAGGCCCTCGTTGGTGGTGCCCGCCGCGGCCTCGACCGTGCCGGTCGCCGGGTCGTACGTCCACAGCTGGTGGACACCGGCCATCGCGATCCACAGCCGGTCCTGCCACCAGGCGACGTCCCAGGGCGAGGAGAGGTCGGTCTCCCGGGCCCGGCCCGAGGTGGGCGAGCCCTGCCACCACTGCCTGCCGGTGCCGGCCACCGTCTCCAGCGTGCCGCTCTCGGGGTCGAACACCCGGATCGCGTGATTCACCGTGTCCGCCACGGCGACCGTGCCGTCGGGCAGCAGCGCCAGTCCCTGCGGCTCGTTGAGGCCACCGGCGTCCAGGCCCCGCTCGCCGGACCCGATCCGGCGCAGCACCCGCTCGCCGTCGGCGGACAGCTCCACGAGCTGGTGCCGGGTGGTGTCCGAGACGAGGAAGGTGCCGGCTGGCAGGCGCAGCGCCTTGCCGGGGAAGCGCAGATCACCGGCGACCGGCTCGGGCGGTACGTACGGGCCGTCGCCGCGGCGCAGCGTCCCCTTCGCCGCGTGCTCGGCCTCCAGCTCTTCGACCAGCGTCTCGATGGCGTGCGCATGGCCCTCGCCGGCGTGCTGGGCGACGACATAGCCCTCGGGGTCGATGACGACGAGGGTCGGCCAGGCCCGCACCGCGTACTGCTTCCAGGTGGCCAGCTCGGGGTCGTCGAGCACCGGGTGCTCGACGCCGTACCGCTCGACGGCGTCCACGACGGCCTGGTGTTCGGCTTCGTGCACGAACTTGGGCGAGTGCACGCCGATGATCACGACGGTGTCGCGGTGCCGTTCCTCCAGCTCCCGCAGCTCGTCGAGAACGTGCAGACAGTTCACACAGCAAAAGGTCCAGAAATCGAGGACGACGATGCGTCCTCGCAGGTCGGAGAGGGTGAGTTCGATGTCGCCCGTGTTCAGCCAGCCGCCCTCGCCGGTCAGCTCGGGGGCGCGGACGCGTGCACGTGAAGCCATGTCCACATTCAACGTCACCCCGGTGCGTACGCATTCCGCCGGGGCCCCGGGGAACACGTCACCCATGCAGCAATTCCCCGGGGGCCACTCCCCGCACCCTCGCAAGTACCTCGTCCGCGACCGGATCTTCGGCATCGGTGACGACTACTGGATCGAGGACGACCATGGGCGGCACGCCTACCTCGTGGACGGGAAGGCGCTGCGGCTGCGGGAGACCTTCGAGCTGAAGGACACCGACGGCCGGGTACTGATCACCATCCGCAAGAAGATGCTGAGCCTGCGCGACGCGATGACCATCGAGCGGGACGACCGGACGCTGGCCGTCATCAAGCGCAAGCGGCTCTCGCTGCTGCGCCACCACTACCGCGTCGAGCTGGCGGACGGCACCGAGCTGGACGTCAGCGGCAAGATCCTCGACCGGGAGTTCGCGGTCGAGTACGACGGCGAACTGCTCGCCGAGATCTCCCGGCGTTGGCTGACCCTGCGCGAGACCTACGGCATCAACGTCGTCCGGGAGGACGCGGATCCGCCGCTGCTGATCGCCGTCGCGGTGTGCGTGATCAGGATGGCGGAGCGGGAGCGGGGCGAGGACTGATGCCGGGCCGCGGGGCGGATCACGGGGCCGCTCCGCCTGCTCACAAACGGGCCAAGCGGCCTGCACACGCCGGGAATTGACCATTTACGGAGGGTCTGTACGGGTCTGGAGCGAGGCGGCCGGGCACAGTACCATCGCTCAGGGTCTCAAGCCGGTCCGCCGACAGAAATCCACCTACGATGGTCATCCGAAAGCACTGCCGGGGTGCCCGTGCGCAGCGTAACTTAACTGCCAGACAGCAGCCCGCGTACGAACCGTCCGAGGGGTCACGTGACCGTCCATCCCAGCCTTCAGTCCTCCATCGATGCCTGGACGCACTCCATAGAAGCGATAGCCGAGCTGGTGACACCGCTCGTCGAAGGCGAATGGAGCAGGGCGACGGACCTCCCAGGGTGGTCCGTTCGCGATGTCGTCTCCCACATCATCGGCCTGGAAAGCGAGATGCTCGGCGACCCGCGGCCGATCCACTCGCTGCCGCGCGACCTCTACCACGTGCGCAGTGAGTCGGCCCGCCGCATGGAGGTCCAGGTCGACGTCCGCCGGCACCACACCGCGCCGGAGATGCTCTCCGAACTCGAATACACCGTCATCCGCCGCTCCCGTCAGCTGCGCAACGAGAGCCGGCAGCCCGACGCGGTGGTGCGCAGCCCGCTCGACGAGGACCGGTCGCTCGATTTCGTGCTGCAGCAGCGGGCGTTCGACGTCTGGGTGCACGAGCAGGACCTGCGCCGCGCACTGGGCAAGCCGGGCAATCTCGACTCGCCCGGTGCGTATGTGGCCCGCGATCTGCTGGTGAAGGCGCTGCCCGTGATCGTCGCCAAGCGGGCACAGGCGCCTGCCGATGCGGCGGTGGTCTTCGATGTGGCCGGCCCCGTGGAGTTCATGCGCACGGTCCGCGTCGACGCCCAGGGCCACGGCACGGTCAACGGCAGCGTCTCGCTCGGCCCCACCGTGACCCTCGCGCTGGACTGGGACATCTTCGCCCGGCTGGCCTGCGGCCGGGTCCGGCCGGCCGCCGTCGCCGACCAGATCAAGATCGACGGAGACCGCGAGCTGGCCGAAGTGATCCTGGACCACTTCGCCGTCACGCCGTAGGCCGCACGGCGGGCCGTCAGCCCGGGGCCCGGAAGAAGCCGTGCAACGGGGGACGGCGAAAAGTTCGCGGGCAGCGGAGGCTTGACCTCCCCGCTCCCGGCCGGTCGCCCACGCCGATGACACCGTTTCACGTGAAACACCATCCGGCGATCCGCACGGTCAACTGGCCGATCGTGTAAAGCCGTTGGCGCCCCGAGGCCGGTGATCCCAGGGGCGCCGAGCGCCAGGAAGACGACGCCGGAGATGCAGCTCGCGCGGACGATGCCGAGCGGGCGGGACGGACGCCGGCCCGGCCCGCTCCGGTGACACCGCCGCCCCGGCCGCCGCTCCCGTCGTCAGGCAGGGACGTGGACGGCCTCGACCCGGCTCACCACAAGCCGCTCCTGCTCGCGGCGTACCGCACGGCTCCGGAGGCGCAGGACCTGCGAGACGCCGATCGCCTCCAGGATGAAGACCGAGGCGAAGGCGATCCGGTAGTTGTCGCCGGTCGCGTCCAGCAGCACCCCGACGGCCAGCAGCGTCGTCATCGAGGCGGTGAAGCCGCCCATGTTGACGATGCCGGAAGCGGTGCCCTGGCGCTCGGGCGGGTTGGCCGGGCGGGCGAAGTCGAAGCCGATCATCGAGGCGGGGCCGCATGCCCCCAGCACCAGACACAGCACGATCAGCAGCGGCATCGGCGCGTGCGCACCGGGCCAGAACACGGTGAGCGCCCACACCACGGCGGTCACCGCGGTGGTCCCGAACGCCAGTGGCAGCCGCGCCGCGTGATGGCGGGCGATGAGCTGCCCGTAGACCAGGCCGACGGCCATGTTGGAGAGCACGATGAGGGTGAGCAGTTCGCCCGCGGTGCCCCGGGACAGGCCCTGTGCCTCGACGAGGAACGGCAGTCCCCACAGCAGCAGGAAGAACATTGCGGGGAACTGGGTCGTGAAGTGGATCCACATGCCGATCCGGGTGCCGGGCTCATGCCAGGCGTCCGCGATCTGCCGGCGGATGAAGGCGATGCCGGTGTGCCCGGCGGGAGCCGGCGGCGGCTCGAAGCCCTCCGGATGGTCCTTGAGGAACACCAGCAGCACGACGAGGACGACGATGCCGCCCAGCGCGCTGGCGGCGAAGGTCGGCGTCCAGCCGAAGGAGTGCAGCAGCCGGGCCAGTACCAGGGTGGAGACGAGGTTGCCCGCCATGCCGACCAGCGCGGCGATCTGCGCGATCAGCGGGCCGCGGCGGGCCGGGAACCACCGGGCGCCCAGCCGCAGCACGCTGATGAACGTCATCGCGTCACCGCAGCCGAGCAGCGCACGCGAGCCGAGCGCCATGCCGTACGAGCTGGAGAACGCGAAGCCGAACTGGCCGAGGGTGTAGAGCACCGCGCCGAGGGCCAGCACCTTCTTGGCGCCGAGCCGGTCGACCAGGAGGCCGACGGGTATCTGCATGCCGGCGTAGACCAGCAGCTGGAGTATCGAGAAGGTGGACAGGGCCGAGGCGTTGATGTGAAAGCGCTCGGCGGCGTCCAGGCCGGCCACGCCCAGGCTCGTCCGATAGGTGATCGCGACGAAGTAGACGGCGACGCCGATGCCCCAGACGGCCATGGCCTTGCCGCCGCCGGGCGGATCGCCGCCCAGGGTGCGGGCCGGGGAGTTGCCGACGCCGGTGGTGCCGCTCATCGGTCGTCCCCCTGGGCGAGGTTGCGGACCCAGCTGACGTGCCGGTGCAGGGCGACGGTGGCCGCTTCGGTGTCGCCGGCCCGCAGGGCGTCGAGGATCTCGGCGTGCTCGGCGATGTTCTTGGCGATCCGGTCGGGGTGGGCGTGCATCACCGCGACCCCCATCCGCAACTGCCGGTCCCGCAGCTGCTCGTAGAGCCGGTCGAGGATCTGGTTGCCCGCGCTGCGCACGAGGGCGGCGTGGAAGCAGCGGTCGGCGACGGAGACCGCGGCCAGGTCACCCGCCGCGGCCTGCTCCTGCATGGTCTCCAGGTGCTCGGCCAGCTCGGCGAGCAGCGCCTCGGGCGCCGGCACCGCCTTGGCCGCCGCATGCTTCTCCACCAGCAGCCGGGTCTCGACGACGTCGGCGATCTCCTGCGCGGAGACCGGCAGCACCAGCGCGCCCTTCTTCGGGTAGAGCTTGATCAGCCCCTCGACCTCAAGGCGCAGCAGCGCCTCCCGCACCGGCGTCCGCGATACGCCGACGGCCTCGGCCAGCTCGCCTTCCGTGAGCAGCATGCCGCCCTCGTAGCGGCGCTGGAGCACGGCGTCCTTGATGTGGGTGTAGACCCGCTCGGCGGCCGGTGGCTGCTTGGCGTGGGCGGTCCCGGAGCTCTGCCGGGAGGGAACGGTGGGTGCAGACGCTGGTGGCATGCGCACAGGATAGATACAACACGTATACGAACGCCTGTGCCTTCCACGATGCGGACAGGGAAGGGCGGGCGCGGAGCGAACGCGCGAGGCGGAACGGGCGGGGACGGGCGGAATCCCGGCCCCGCCGGGTCTCAGGCCCGCATCAGGCCCTGCGCCACGAGCCGGTCCACAACCTGGGAGTGCGCCGGGGCACAGCGCTCCCGCGCCTCCCGGCGGTCGAACCAGGCGTACGCGGCGATCTCCCGGCCGGGCACCGGCTCGATGTCCTGCGGGCCGCCGGTGAAACACGTCATGTGCAGACGGCGGCCGTTCTGGCCGTGGGCGATGTCATGGACGACGAATGCCTCCGTCAGCCGGCCGGCCGGAACCGTGAGGCCCAGTTCCTCGGCCAGCTCGCGGGAGAGCGCCTCGGGCGCGGTCTCCCCCTCCTCGTACTTGCCGCCGGGCAGATAGAACGTGTCGTTGCCGCGCGTGCGGACGCTCAGCAGCCGCCCGTCGCGCAGATGCAGCCAGGACACCGACCGCAGCGGCGCCGTCCGGTCCAGCGCGATCAGCACCTCGCCGGTCTCCTCGTCCACCCGGCGGGCCCGCTCGGTGAAGCCGAGGCCCTCGTAGAACCTGCGGGCGCGGTCGTTGCGCGCGAAGACTTCGAGGGTGAGCGCGCCGTGCAGCGAGGCGGCGTGCTCGACCAGGGCCCGGCCGGTGCCGCGGCCCTGCGCCTCGGGCGCGACGAACAGGCCGCCGATCTCCGACCCGAGCAGCCCCAGCAGGCCGACGACGGTGCCCTCGCGTTCGGCCACCCAGTTGTCCGCCCGAACGAGGTACACCTCCCGCAGGGCGCGGGCCCGTTCGCCTGCGCCCTCGCCCGGGATGAAGGGGTGGGCCTGGCGCACCGCCCGCGACCACAGGTCGGTGACGGCCGCCTCGTCGGCTGCCCGGTAGGGCCGGATGATCATGTCGCTGCTCATGGGGCTGACGCTAAACAGCGCCGACGGCAGCGGCAAATCCTTTCCGGTCGCACCGCCCGCACCCCCACGGCGGCCGGGCCCGACCGCCCCACGTATGTCGGAAGGGGGATACCTGGTACGCCTCAAGTCGGAGCCGAATCCGTACCTGACGCGTACGAAACCGCCGGGATTTCGTGGGTGAATGGAGATGCGGAGCCGGACAGGCTCCGGCACTGGAGGGGGAGGAACACCATGCAGCTCAGGACGACCGCCGGCCGCCGCACCCGGAACACCGTTGTGGTGGCGCTGATCGTCGCCGCCGTGTGGGCCGGCGCCAGCCTGGCCCGCAGCGCCACGCACGCCGATCCGTCCGCCCCGACGGGCCCGGTCGCGCACTTCAGCCGTGCCGTGGAACTGATCCGCGGCTGACACCCGCCCGCACCGCTCGACGAACGGGCGGCGCGACGGCACCCGGGGGACGAACAGTTACGCCTTGCGGGCGGGTTTCCTGACCACCCGGCCGACGGGAACGGCCCGTAACCGCCACTGCGGTTACGGGCCGTTCGCTGTCCTCGGGCGCTAGCCCCAGGTCATCAGCCGCTTCGGCTTCTCCAGGATGCCCGCGATGTCGGCGAGCAGCTTGGAGCCCAACTCACCGTCGATCAGGCGGTGATCGAACGACAACGCGAGCGTGGTGACCTGACGGGGCTTGACCTTGCCCTTGTGGACCCACGGCTGCAGCTTGACCGCGCCGAAGGCGAGGATCGCCGACTCCCCCGGGTTGAGGATCGGCGTACCGGTGTCGACGCCGAAGACGCCGACGTTGGTGATCGTGACCGTGCCGCCGGACATCGCGGCCGGCGAGGTCTTGCCCTCACGGGCGGTGGCGACCAATGCGCCCAGTTCCTCGGCGAGTTGGGGCAGCGTCCTGACGCCCGCGTCCTTGATGTTCGGGACGATCAGCCCGCGCGGGGTGGCCGCGGCGATACCGAGGTTGACGTAGCCCTTCTGCACGATCTCCTGGCGCTCCTCGTCCCAGGACGCATTGGCCTCCGGGTGGCGCTTGAGGGCGACCAGGAGTGCCTTGGCGACGAAGAGCAGCGGGTTGACGCGCAGGCCCGCCATGTCCGGGTCCTGCTTCAGCTCCTGAACGAGCTTCATGGTGCGGGTGACGTCGACGGTGATGAACTCCGTGACGTGCGGCGCGGTGAAGGCCGAGGCGACCATCGCCTGCGCGGTGGCCTTGCGCACGCCCTTGACCGGGATACGGATCTCGCGTGCGGCCGCCTCGACCACACCGACGGCTGCCGGTGCGGCTTCCTCGGGAACGGCCGCGGTTTCACGTGAAACCGACACGGCGGCGGACGCCGCGGCGTGCACGTCCTCGCGGGTCACCACGCCGTCGGCACCCGTCGGCACCACGGCGGCCAGGTCGATGCCGAGGTCCTTGGCGAGCTTGCGCACCGGCGGCTTGGCCAGCGGGCGGCCCGCCGTCGGCACGGCAGGCACCACGGGTTGCGGAGCGGGAGCCGGAGCGGCCCGCCCGTTCAGCTCCGCCTGGAGGCCCGCGGTCACCGGCTCCTGCTGGGCCGGAACACCCGGCTGCGCCTTGCGCGGCCTGCGCTTGGTCGATGACGGGGCGGCGCCGTAGCCGACGAGCCCGGCCTGCCGGCCCTGCGGCTCGGCCTCCTCGGCCGGCTCCGGCACGGCTGCCGCCACCGGCGCCGGTGGCGGTGCCGGTGCCCCGGCGGGGCCGGCGCCCGGGTCGGTGTCCACCGAAATGATGACGGTGCCGACGTCGACGGTGCTGCCCTCGTCGAAGTTCAGCGTGTGCACCACCCCGTCGTAGGGGATGGGCAGTTCGACGGCGGCCTTGGCGGTCTCGACCTCGCAGACGACCTGGCCGTCGGCGACGGTGTCGCCGGGCTGGACGTACCACTTGAGGATCTCGGCCTCGGTGAGTCCCTCGCCCACGTCGGGCATCTTGAACTCGCGGAATCGCTGTGCCTGGGCGGCGGTTGCAGTCATGGTCACGGCTCTCCTCAAACCCCTCAGTACGCCAGCGCGCGGTCGACGGCGTCGAGCACCCGGTCAAGGCCCGGGAGGTACTCGTCCTCCAGCCGGGACGGCGGATACGGGGAGTGGAAGCCGCCGACCCGCAGCACCGGGGCCTCCAGGTGGTAGAAGCAGCGCTCCGTGATGCGGGCGGCGATCTCGGCGCCCATCCCGAGGAAGACCGGAGCTTCGTGCACGAGCACCAGGCGGCCGGTCTTCTCCACCGACGCCTGGACGGTGTCGAAGTCGACGGGGGAGAGCGAGCGCAGGTCGACGACCTCGACGGACTTGCCCTCCTCGGCCGCGACCTTGGCGACGTCCGTACAGACCTTCACCATCGGCCCGTAGGCGGCGAGCGTGAGGTCCGAACCGGCCTGGGTGACCCGGGCCTTGTGCAGCGGGTCCGGGATCGCCTCGGTGTCCAGGCGCGACTTGTCGTGGTAGCGGCGCTTGGGCTCGAAATAGATGACCGGGTCGTCGCCCGCGATGGCCTGCTGGAGCATCCAGTAGGCGTCGGACGCGTTCGAAGGCGTCACGCACTTGAGCCCTGCGACATGCGCGAACAGCGCCTCGGGGGACTCGGAGTGGTGCTCGACCGCGCCGATACCGCCCGCGTACGGGATGCGGATGACGACGGGCACCTTGACCTTGCCCAGCGCGCGGGCGTGCATCTTCGCGAGCTGGGTGACGATCTGGTCGTAGGCGGGGAAGACGAAACCGTCGAACTGGATCTCCACGACCGGGCGGTAGCCGCGCAGGGCCATGCCGATCGCGGTGCCGACGATGCCGGACTCGGCGAGCGGGGTGTCGATCACCCGGTCCTCGCCGAAGTCCTTCTGGAGGCCGTCGGTGACGCGGAAGACGCCGCCGAGCTTGCCGACGTCCTCACCCATCACGAGGACCTTGGGATCGGCCTCCATGGAGGCCCGCAGCGAGGCGTTGATCGCCTTGGCGATGGTGATCTTCTCGTGGACGGCCATGGTCAGTTCTCCTCCGCGGCGGCATCGGCGTCGGCGAACGACGCCTGGTACGCGGCGAACTGCGCGCGCTCCTCATCGACGAGCGCATGCCCATCGGCATAGACGTTCTCGAAAATCGCCATGGTGTCCGGGTCGGGCATCGCCCGTACGGCCTCGCGGACCCGCTTGCCCAGGGCGTCGCTCTCCTCCTCGATCCCGGCGAGGTAGGCGTCGTCGACGAGGCCCTCGGCCTCCAGGTACGTCCGCAGCCGCAGGATCGGGTCCTTGGCCTCCCAGGCCAGCGTCTCCTCGTCGGCCCGGTACTTCGTCGGGTCGTCGGACGTGGTGTGCGCGCCCATCCGGTAGGTGAACGCCTCGACCAGCATCGGGCCCTGGCCGGTACGGGCCCGTTCCAGGGCGGCCTTGGTCACGGCCAGACAGGCCAGTACGTCGTTGCCGTCGACGCGGACCCCGGGGAAGCCGAATCCGCGGGCGCGCTGGTAGAGCGGAACCCGGGTCTGCTTCTCGGTGGGCTCGGAAATCGCCCACTGATTGTTCTGGCAGAAGAAGACGACCGGGGCGTTGTAGACCGCGGAGAAGGTGAAGGATTCGGCGACGTCACCCTGGCTGGAGGCACCGTCACCGAAATAGGCGATGACCGCGGAATCCGCGCCGTCCTTCTGCACACCCATCGCATAACCGGTCGCGTGCAGCGTCTGCGCGCCGATGACGATGGTGTAGAGGTGGAAGTTGTTGCTGTTGGGATCCCAGCCGCCGTGGTTGACGCCACGGAACATGCCCAGCAGATTCGTCGGGTCGACCCCGCGGCACCAGGCCACACCGTGCTCGCGGTAGGTCGGGAAGACGTAGTCGTCGTCCCGCAGCGCGCGGCCCGAGCCGATCTGGGCGGCCTCCTGGCCGAGCAGCGAGGCCCACAGGCCCAACTCGCCCTGGCGCTGGAGCGTGGTGGCCTCGGCGTCGAACTTCCGCGTCAGCACCATGTCGCGGTAGAGACCGCGCAGTTCGTCGGGGGACAGATCGATCGCATAGTCCGGGTGCTCGACCCGCTTGCCCTCGGGTGTCAGCAGTTGAACGAGCTGATCCCTTTCCGCCTGGTCAGCGGCCTTGGCCTTGGCCGGTGACGCCTTTTTGGCGGTGGTGCGCTTGCTGCCGCTGCGGGTGCTTTTCCGCTGGGCAGTGCCTTCCACGGTCACGTGCTGCTCCTCCGTCTGTCCGGCCCCCGGGGTCCGCCGGTGGCCGTATTGCGGCTCACCCGGTATCCGATACGGCGCACGGGGTGTGTGCGAACGCGGCCTGATCCGGGTGGAACAAAGCGCCCCGGAAGGTGGCCTGCTCATTGCACGTTACCTATTGTCAAAGCCTAAGTGGAAACGGCCCTGACCTGCGATTTTGCTTGGATTTCCAAGTAAATCGCGAAGGCTGGGAACAACTCCTGGTCACAGCGTTGCAGGCCGCCGGGACAACGGCACGTTATATCGGTGACCTGGAGCACGGGAAGAGTCGGTGTGTGAGACTGGAGCCGTGCGCGAAGACGGAAAAATCACGGTATTCCTGCTCGATGATCACGAAGTGGTGCGGCGGGGCGTTCACGAAATGCTGGCGGTCGAGGACGACATCGAAGTGGTCGGTGAAGCAGGCACCGCCGCAGATGCCCTGGTCAGGATCCCGGCGACGCGTCCGGACGTCGCCGTACTCGATGTCCGGCTACCGGACGGCAGCGGCGTCGAGGTCTGCCGCGAGATCCGTTCGCAGAACGAGGACATTGCCTGCCTGATGCTCACCTCGTTCGCGGACGACGAGGCCCTTTTCGATGCGATCATGGCCGGTGCATCCGGATATGTCCTCAAGGCCATCCGCGGCAATGAGCTGCTGGCCGCCGTCCGTGACGTCGCGGCCGGGAAGTCGCTGCTCGACCCCGTGGCCACCGCCCGGGTGCTGGAACGGCTGCGGGGCGGCGCCGACAAGGGTGACGACAAGCTGGCGAGCCTCACCGACCAGGAGCGCAAGATCCTCGACCTGATCGGCGAGGGTCTGACCAACCGCGCCATCGGCGAACGGCTGCACCTCGCCGAGAAGACGATCAAGAACTACGTCTCCAGCCTGCTCTCCAAGCTCGGCATGGCCCGCCGCTCGCAGGCCGCCGCCTACGTCGCGCGGATGCAGGCCGAGCGCCGCTGACCTGCCGGGACGGCGGCCGCTCCGGCGCGCCGTCCCGGGATCCGGCGCGGCAATCGGGACCAACGTCCCTGGTTCTCGGGGCTGCTGCCCCTACTGGCGGCCGATCACCGCGGGCACGCTGGCAGCATGCCCACCGACGACCACCGCGCGATCGAACTGCTCAGCCGCACCCCGTACGGACGGGTGTCGGCCAGTCGGCGGGCACTGCCCTTCACCACCGTCACCCGGCATCTCGTCACCGACGGCCGGCTCATCCTGCGGCTGCACCGCGGCTACGGCTACCACCACGCGCTGGACGGCAGCGTCGTCGCGTACGAGGCGGACAACGTCGAAAGCGGCGCCTGCGACGCCTGGTCCGTGCAGTGCACCGGCACCGCCAGGGTCATCGAGCCCGTGCCGGCCGAGCGCGAGCGATTCGGACGCACGCCGCGACTGGCCGACGGCGTCCCTTTCGACCCGGTATTCCTGCGCATCGAGCCGGAATTCATGACGATGCATCACCTGGCGGACGTACCGGTCTTCCGATACGCCCACTAGCCCCCTGGCCAGTGATCTAACATCTGGCGCGTGCTGCGCTCATCTGTAGTCCGGACGGCGGCCGCGCCCGACGGACCCACCCTCGATTCGTTACTGCACCACTACGTCGACGCAGGGGAGTCGCTCTCCTGCGAACCCGTCGCCGAGGGGCTGCTCAACCACGGATACGTCCTGGTCACCACCCACGGCCGGTTCTTCCTCAAACACCACCTCGACGGCGACCGCACCGGCATCGCGCGCCAACACCGCGCCACCCGCAGACTCGCCGCCCTGGGCCTGCCCGTCGCCCCGCCGCTCGCCCGCGCCGACGGCCGTACGGTCACCGTCCTGGACGGCCGCTGCTACGCCCTGCACCCCTGGATCGAGGGCGAACACCTCGGCGGCGCCGCGCTCAGCCACGGCCAGTCCCGGCACCTCGGCGCGTTGCTCGGCCTCGTCCACACCGCCCTGGAACAGGTCATGGCGGCCGGGTCCGCTCCGCGGCGCACACCGTGCCCGCAGCCCAGCGCGGAGCCCGCGCGGACCTTCGAGATGATCGACGAACTGCTGGCCATGGCCCGCGGCGCACGCCCGCGCACCAGCTTCGACGAGCTGGCCGAACACCGGCTGCGGGAGCGCAGGACGCTGCTGGCGCTCCATGCCCACCGGCGTCCCGCGGACCCCGTCGCGGCCGCCACCGGCTGGGTGCACGGCGACTTCCACCCGCTGAACGTCCTCTACCGCGGCGCCGAACCCGCCGCGATCGTCGACTGGGACCGGCTGAGCGTGCAGCCCCGCGCGGAGGAGGCGGTCCGGGCCGCGGCGATCTTCTTCGTCCGTCCCGGCGGGACGCTGGACCTGGCGAAGGTGGCGGCGTACGCGGGCGCCTACCGCAGCGCGCGCGGCGCGGATGCCGGGGAGCTGGCCGCGGCCGTCCACCGGGTGTGGTGGGAGCGGCTGAACGACTTCTGGATGCTCACCTGGCGCTACCGGTTGGGCGACCTGCGCACCGATCCGCAGTTCCCCGCCGCTTCCGCGCTGGCCGTGTGGTGGACGCGCGAGTACGAGGCGGTGCGGGACGCGTTCACGGGCTGATCGACGGGCCGCGGCCCGGCTCAGCCACCCGCACCGGCCGCCGTCCCGGAATCCGTACCCGCGGTGGCGCCCCCGTCGGTGGCGCCGCCGTCCGTCGCGCCGCCGTCCGTCTTGCCCCCGTCGGTGGCGCCGCCGTCCGTCGTGCCGCCGTCCGTCTTGCCCCCGTCGCTCGTGCCGCCGTCGCTGGTGCCGCCCGTCGTGGTGGTCGGCGGCGGGGACGACGGGGTCTGCGGCGGGCTGGAAGGTGTCTGCGGCGTGGAGGGGGACTCGGGCGGCGGGGTGGTATAGGCCGGCGGCGGGGTGTAGCCGCCGGGCCCGCCGGGCTCGGTGGTCTCGTCCGACGGCTCGTCGCTCGGCGGCTCGGAGGTCTTGTCCTCCGTCGAGGACGAGGAGGAGGGCGCCTTGGTGGGGCCGGGGGACGTCCCGCCGTCGCCGTGGCTGTTCTGCAGCGCGAAGGCCACGCCGACGGCGACGGCGATCACCGCGAGGGCCGCGATCAGCCAGATCTTGCCGCGGCCGCTCTTCGCGGAGCGGTGGCCGCCCTCGAAGGCGCCGTCGTCCGCGTGCATGCCGGGCGGCAGGATCGGGTTCGCCGCGGTGTGGCCGCCGTCCGCGTGCGGCATCGCGGTGGTGGCCGCGGTGCCCATCGCCGGGGTGGCGCCGCCCTCGTGCATGGCGACCGGGCCGGTGTTCCAGGTGCCGGTGTGGCCGCCCTGCTCGTGCAGCATCTGCAGCGAGTACTGGACCAGCCCGCGCATCTCCTCCGCGGTCTGGAAACGGTCGTCGGGGTCCTTGGCGAGCGAGCGCATGACCAGGCCGTCCAGCTCCGGCGGCACCGCGTCGGCGACCTCGGACGGCGGGACGGGCATGTCCTGGACGTGCTGGTAGACGACCGAGAGCGGCGTCTCGCCGGTGAACGGCGGCCGCAGCGCGAGCAGTTCGTACAGCAGGCAGCCGGTGGCGTAGAGGTCGGAGCGGGTGTCGACGGTCTTGCCGAGCGCCTGCTCGGGCGAGAGGTACTGCGGCGTGCCCATGACCATGCCGGTCTGGGTCATCGTGGACTGGGCGCCGTGCAGCGCGCGGGCGATGCCGAAGTCCATGACCTTGACGGCGCCGCTGTGCGTGATGATCACGTTCGCGGGCTTGATGTCACGGTGCACGATGCCGTGCTGGTGGCTGTAGGCCAGCGCCTCCAGCACACCGGAGACGATGATCAACGCCTGGTCCGGAGGCGGTGCGTCGGCGTTCAGCAGCAGGTCACGGATGGTCCGGCCCTCGACCAGCTCCATCACGATGTACGGCACGGTGTTGCCGCCGACGAAGTCCTCGCCGGAGTCGTAGACCGCGACCACCGCGTGGTGGTTCAGGCCGGCCACGGACTGTGCCTCGCGGGTGAAGCGGGCCTTGGACACCGGGTCCTCGGCGAGATCCGCGCGCAGCAGCTTCACGGCGACGGTCCGGCCGAGGCGTACGTCCTCGGCGGCGAACACCTCCGCCATACCACCGCGGCCGAGCCGGTGCGTGAGCCGGTAGCGGCCGTCGCCGACCAGCCCGCCGTTGCCCCACATCTCCGGTACGTCGGGGATATTGGAGCCGGTGGCGTCAGGATCGGACGGGCCCTGGGGGCTCTGCGTCGGTGCCATCGGTCCTCGCCGTCGAATCGATCCGCGTGAGCGGTAAGGTCTCGGTCCTCGCCAGGGTCTGGCGAAAGTGCGCCCGCCCCGTTGGAGCACGCTACAGGCTCCGCGGCACCCGCCGGTCCGTGGAAGACCGGCCATCAAACCTTCCGGATACCAAGTGTCGCAAGTTGACCGAGGGTATGCGAAGCCCCCGTCCGTTCCCGGCCGTAACCGGATCTTGCACATCTGGTCACGGAACGGGCACACAGCTTGACGTGTCCCCGGCCTGGGGCAGACTTGGCAGCGAAATTGCGGATTTTGATCGCCATACGTACAGGCAGTGCGCCGAGGGGGAAGCGGAACGATGAGCCAGGACGGCGCGCGGGGCCAATTCGAGGGCCGGGCGGCCGGCGGAGGACGTTACCAGCTTCGTGATCTTCTCGGCGCCGGCGGTATGGCGTCCGTGCACCTCGCCTACGACAGCGTGCTCGACCGCGAGGTGGCGATCAAGACCCTGCACACCGAACTGGGTCGTGAGCAGGCATTTCGTGAGCGATTCCGGCGTGAGGCGCAGTCGGTCGCCAAACTGACGCACACCAATATCGTCTCGGTTTTCGACTCCGGTGAAGACGAAAT
The DNA here is from genome assembly GCF_020564935.1 of Streptomyces pinistramenti. GTDB lineage: Bacteria > Actinomycetota > Actinomycetes > Streptomycetales > Streptomycetaceae > Streptomyces > Streptomyces pinistramenti. The sequence continues at coordinate 20,615 of NZ_JAJCXB010000059.1, read as the reverse complement.
CGACGGCGGCATGGTGCCGTACATCATCATGGAGTACGTCTCCGGACAACCGCTCCGTTCGGAACTGGACAACGACATTGCGCAGCACGGCGCGATGCCGACCGAAAAAGCACTGAAAATCACCGCGGATGTGCTCGCTGCGCTCGAAGCCAGCCATGAGATGGGCCTGGTCCACCGGGACATCAAGCCGGGCAACGTCATGATGACCAAGCGCAACGTCGTCAAGGTCATGGACTTCGGTATCGCCCGCGCCATGCAGTCCGGTGTGACGTCGATGACGCAGACCGGCATGGTCGTCGGCACCCCGCAGTACCTCTCGCCCGAGCAGGCGCTGGGCCGCGCCGTGGACGCCCGCTCCGACCTCTACTCCGTCGGCGTCATGCTCTTCGAGCTGCTGACCGGGCAGCTGCCGTTCGACGCGGACTCCCCGCTCGCCATCGCGTACGCGCACGTGCAGGAGGAGCCGCCGGTTCCGTCGAGCATCAACCAGTCGGTGCCGCCCGCGGTGGACGCGCTGGTCGCCCGTGCGCTGAAGAAGAACCCCAACGAGCGTTTCCCCACCGCCGAGGCGATGCAGGGCGAGTGCCTGCGCATCGCCGGCACCGCGCAGTCCGGCGGGACGCCGCTGATCATCAGCGAGGGCCCGCGGGCGCGCACGAGCGGTGCGTCGGTCTCCTCCGCGGTGTTCCCCGCGGCGACCGGCAATCCTCCCCACACCCCGGCGCCGCCGAACGTGCAGCAGCCGTACCAGCCGCCGCGGGGTGGGGGCTTCGGCCCCTCGACCCCGCCGCCGGTGAACAACGCCTACCCGACTCCGGCGCCCGGCCCCGCGCCGTACAACGCCGGCGGATACCCGGCCCCGGCACCGTTCGCGCCGCCGCCGGTGGCTCCGATGCCGGTCGGCGGCCCGCGACCGCGGAAGAACAACACCCCGGTGATCGTCGTCTCGGCGATCGTGGGTGTGGTCGTGGTGACCGCCATCGCGATCGGCATCGGTCTGAGCGCCGGATCCAGCGACGACAAGGGCAGCGGCAGCCCGGCGTCGGGGTACACGCCGAACTCCTCCCCCACGGTGAGCACCCGGCCGGAGGACAAGACCGCGACGGTGACGACCGACAAGTGCACCGACGCCGCGCACCCCTACGGCGAGAAGAAGAAGGTCTACTTCCCGTTCTTCACGTACAAGAACCTGGACTCGGTCAAGGAGTGCCTGGACGCGGCGGGCTGGAAGTACACCGTCAAGGAAGAGAACGACTCGCTCTGGGGGAAGAACACCATCACGAAGCAGGAGCCCGCCGGCGTCGCCCAGTGGGATCCGGACAGCGGCGAACCCATTCGGCTCACCGTCTCGACGGGGCGCAGCAACTGACCCGGCCACGGAACCACACGCCGAGAGGGGCCCGGCACGCATTCCGCGTGCGGGCCCCTCTCGGCGTTCCCTGCCCCGATCTCTGCGGGGCACTGTCGGACCCGTCGGTCAGAGATACGGGCCGGAGCGGGTGGCGCCGTGGCCGCCGAGGTGCTCCTCGCCGTCCTCCGCCGGAGCGGCACCGGGCGGCAGCGCCCGGCGCATCGACTCCAACTGGGCACGGGCGGCCATCTGTTGCGCGAACAGCGCGGTCTGAATGCCGTGGAACAGGCCCTCCAGCCAGCCGACCAACTGGGCCTGCGCGATGCGCAGTTCCGCATCGGTGGGCACCGACTCGTCGGTGAACGGCAGCGACAACCGCTCCAGTTCCTCGACCAGTTCGGGCGCCAGCCCGTCCTCCAGCTCCTTGACCGAACTGGAGTGGATCTCCTTCAGGCGGACCCGGCTCGCTTCGTCCAGCGGAGCGGCCTTCACTTCCTCCAGCAGCTGCTTGATCATGCTGCCGATGCGCATGACCTTCGCCGGCTGCTCGACCATGTCCGTCACCGGCGTCTCCCGGGGCTCTTCGTCGCCGTCCCCGCCGCCGGAGCCGGCACTGCCGAGCGCCATGCCGTCCGGGCCGACCACCAGGACGTGCGGACTCTCCTGCGACCGTTCGTTCATCGGCATATCCATGCCGCCATTCTCTCGTACACGTGGCCTTCCCCGGTGGTGCCCCCACCGGACCGTGATCCGCCCTCCGCGAAGCCGCCGGGCCGTGAGGTTTCACGTGAAACCGGCGACGGCAGCGGCAGGTCCTGCCCGCCACCCGGGTGAGGTTTCACGTGAAACCCGCGACGCGGTGTGCCATGCGCGTCTCCCGGCCGGAGATCAGTAACGGCGCAGCCGGAGGGCGAGGAAGGCCAGGCCAAGGCCGGTGAGGGCCAGTCCTGCGCCCATCGGCAGCACCCGTTCGACCCGGGCCGTCGAACCGTTGAAGGCGTACGGCCCGCCGGTGGTCGGCGGTTCGGCTTCCGCGGCCGCCGGTGACGAGCTGCGTTGCCCCTCGGCATCGGCGGTGGCCGACGGCTTGTCCTGGCGGGTCGGGCGGCCCGGCGTACCGGTGTCCTGCGGGTGCCACGGCCTGCTCGGCGGGACGGCAGAGCTGGGCGGGGCCGAAGGTGAGACTGCGGGGCGGGACGGCTTCTCCTTGCCGGGCGGGGCGTCCTTGCCCGGTTCCTTGGCTCCGGGGGCGGGGCGGCCGGCATCAGGACCTGCCGCATGGCGGGGCGGGCCGGAGGGTCTCGCCGCGTCGGGGGCGCCCGGCGTGCCGGATGCGGCGGCCGCGCCCGGCCACCCGCCGGGCGGGAAGGCACCGTTCGCGGGCAGGCTCTCCGCGTCGCGGATGTCGTCGCCCGGAGCGGAATCCACCGGGGGCGGGGCGGCGGCGGGCGGGCCGTGCGGGTGGCCAGGTGGCGGGACGTGGGACCGCGGGGCGTCCTCGGCGTACCGGCCGTGAGAGTGCGGCCGCTCGTTCAGGATCCCGAGTATGGCGTCCGACAGCCCGGCGAGGCCGGGGAAACCGCCGGATGCGCCCGGCAGGCCGACGTCGGTGGCCGGGCCGCCGTGGTGGTGATGGTGGTGTTCCGCGCCGCCGCCCGTGAGCCGGAGGCGCAGCGGGTCGGCGGCGGTTCCGGGGGCACGGGCCGCCCGGAGGGGGCTGCGGTCGTTGGGGGCTGCGCCTGCCGGTGACGCCGTCGCAACGAGGGCCGCCGCAGGGACGGGAAGCGCGACGGACAACACCAGCAGGCCGGTGGCAAAGCGCGTACGGAGTCGTGGAGCCACAGTCGTGCCCCTCCCGTGCCGAGCCGTCGAGTGACGTGCTCAGCGTCACACGGCACCGGAATCGCGGCATCTTGGAGATGTCGCTCAGGTGACCGGAGGGAGGGGGCGGCGGGCAAGCGGCGGGCCGGCCGCCGTCCTGCGGTGGCCGGCCCGTCCGGTCGCACTCAGCCCGTCGTCAGGACGACCTTGCCGACGTGGGTGCTCGCGTCGACGACGCGGTGCGCCTCCGCGGCCTGTTCCATCGGGATCGTGCAGTCGATGATCGGACGGACCTGGCCGTTGGCGATCAGCGGCCAGATGTGTTCGCGTACCGCCGCGACGATGGCCGCCTTCTCGCCCAGCGGGCGGGCGCGCAGGCCGGCCGCGGTGATCGCGGCACGCTTGGAGAGCAGGGTGGCGAGGTTCAGCTCCGCCTTGATCCCGCCCTGCATGCCGATGATGGCGAGCCGCCCGCTGACCGCCAGCGCCTTGACGTTCCGTTCCAGGTACTTCGCGCCGATGATGTCGAGGATGACGTCCGCGCCCTTGCCGTCGGTGGCCTTGCGGATCTCCTCGACGAAGTCCTGTTCGCGGTAGTCGATGAGGATGTCGGCGCCCAACTCGGCACACCGCGCCAGCTTTTCGGGGCCGCCCGCGGTGACCGCGACGCGTGCGCCGACGGCCTTGGCCAGCTGGATCGCCATGGTGCCGATGCCGCTGGATCCGCCGTGCACCAACAGCGTCTCGCCGGGGCGCAGATGCGCGATCATGAAGACGTTCGACCAGACCGTGCAGACGACTTCGGGCAGCGCGGCGGCCGACACCATGTCCAGGCCCTCCGGCAGCGGCAGCACCTGCCCGGCCGGGACCGCGACCTTCTCCGCGTACCCCCCGCCGACCAGCAGGGCGCACACCTCGTCGCCGACGGACCAGCCGTGCACGCCGGGCCCGAGCGCCGCGATCCGGCCCGCGCATTCGAGTCCTGGGTAGGGGGACGAGCCGGGCGGCGGGTCGTAGAAGCCCTGGCGCTGCAGCAGATCAGCGCGGTTGACCGCGCTGGCCACGACCTCGATCAGGACCTCGCCCTCGGCGGGCTGCGGATCTGGCACGTCGGCCCAGACAAGGGCTTCGGGGCCACCGGGTTCGGGAATGGTGATCGCTCGCATGGCCGCGAGGCTACTCGCCGGGGATGCGCGGGGCGACAGCACGGGGCCGCGCGGCCGCGGCCCGCATGGGCACGCCACGGGCCGCCCTCCCGTCCGTGCTCAGTCGTCCGCCCGGCGCATCGGCGAGACCCCGGAGCCGGGCAGCGGCGACTTGCCCGTGCGGCTGCTCCTGCCCGGCAGGTCCGGCTCGTCCGGGGCCGCGCGGACGATCGTGATCAGCCGGTCGGCGACCTGTAGCGGGCTGGCCGCCGGATCGTCGTAGCCGAGGAGCCGGTGGCCGCGCAGGACGGAGACCACCAGATCGCCCGTATCGCGTACGGACTTGCCGACCTCGGCCTTCACCACCGGCCGCTCGATCAGGTCGAGGCCGCTGCCCTGCTGGATCAGGTCCTCCATCACCGCACCGGCGCTGGGGCTCTGGACGGAGAGGCCCAGCAGGCGCCCGGCCGCGCTGGCCGAGGTGATCACGGAGTCCGCGCCGGACTGCCGCAGCAGCGGCGCGTTCTCCTCCTCGCGGACCGCGGCCACGATGTTGGCCTTCTTGTTCAGCTGACGTGCGGTCAACGAGACCAGTACGGCGGTGTCGTCGCGCTGGGTGGCGATGATGACCTGGTGGGCGCGCTGGATCTCGGCCCGTACGAGCACATCGCTGCGGGTGGCGTCGCCGATCACGCCCACGAAGCCCTCGGCGACCGCGGAGTCGATCACCTTGGGGCTGGGGTCGACGATCACGATGCGGTCGCGGGTCAGGCCGGTGGCGCAGAGGGTCTGGACCGCGGAACGGCCCTTGGTTCCGTAGCCGACGACGACGGTGTGGTCACGCAAGGTTTTTCTCCAGCGTTTCAGTTGCCACTGCTCGCGGGTGCGCTCGGTCAGCACTTCCAGTGTGGTGCCGACCAGGATGATCAGGAAGAGCACCCGCAGGGGCGTGATGAGCAGGATGTTCAGCAGCCGTGCGCTGTCGCCGTACGGGACGATGTCGCCGTAGCCGGTGGTGGAGAGCGTGACGGTGGCGTAGTAGACGCAGTCGAGGAGATCGACCGTGCCGTTGGCGTTGTCGTGGTACTCGTCGCGGTCGATCCAGACGATGACGACCGTCGCGACGAGGACCAGCAGGGCCATCAGCAGCCGCCTGGCGACCTGCCGGATCGGCGCCACCGGCGTCCGGCGGGGCAGCATCACCCGGTGGGAGTTGTCCTCGGGGACCTCACGCGCCGCGGCATCGTGGGAGGGGAGCTTCACGCGGCGCCTCCGGTCGGTGGTGCGGGACCAGTGGAGCGTACGGGACGGGCGGCGCCGGGGTGCGCATCGGGTGCGCGGGCGGGCCCCGGCGCGGACCAGTCCGTCAGCTCGCCGTCCTGGCCGCCCGCCGTCCCGCCCGCAGGCCAGGGAAACTCCAGGATGCCGACCTCGGTGCCGCGTTCCGCGCCGCCGGGCGGGATGACGGCGAGCGCGTCGGCTGCCGCGATGCCGCGCAGCATGGCGGGCCCGTGGAAGCGCAGCGGCTGTGCCGTCAGCCCGTGCATGTCGTCGTGGTAGACCACCGGGACCAGCCGGGTGTCGTGCGGATGCCCCTGTACGGCGCCGCCGAGCGGGGCGCGGCAGGGCAGCGCGGGGCGGCGCGCGGCGAGGGTCCGCAGCAGCGGCTCGGCCAGGGTCAGCAGGCCCGAGACGGCGGCGAGGGGGTTGCCCGGCAGCCCCACGAGGTGGCGGCCGGGGGCGAGCCTGGCCAGCAGCATGGGATGCCCCGGGCGCACCTGCACGCCGTCCACCAGCACCTCGGCGCCCAGGCGGCGCAGCGTGGGATGCACGTGGTCGACGGGGCCCGACGCGGTGCCGCCGGTGGTGATGACGATGTCGGCGGTGGAGCCGGATACGGCCGCGTGGAGTGTGTCCGGGTCGTCGGTGAGGTGCCGGGGCGGGGCCACGTCGGCGCCCAGGGACCGCAGCCAGGGGCCGAGCATCGGGCCGAGCGCGTCCCGGATCCGGCCGTCCTGGGGGAGGCCGTGCCGGAGCAGTTCATCGCCGAGGACGAGGACCTCGACCTGCGGCCGCGGAGACGTCGTCAGCTCGTCGTATCCGGCGGCCGCTGCCAGGCCGAGTACCGCGGGGGTCACCGGCGTTCCGGCGGGCAGCAGTTGATCGCCGCGGCCGCATTCCTGGCCGCGCGGGCGGATGTCCTGGCCCAGCGGCGCGGGCCTGGGCGCGGACAACCGGGCGCGCCCGTCCCCCAGTTCGCGGACCTCGCCGTGCTCGCTGCGCAGCACGGCGGTGGCCCCGGCCGGCACCCGCGCCCCGGTGGCGATCGGCATCGCGTGCCCGTCGGCGAGCACGGCGGCGGAGGCGTGGCCGGCGAGGAGACGGCGGGCTGGGGCTTGGCGGGGGGATGCTTCGTCGCTCGGGGGGCCGGACGTGGGGGCGTCGGGCGCGCGGTCACCCGCCGGGTGGTCGAGGAACCAGGGGCCGGGGCCGGAGACGGCCCAGCCGTCCATCGCCGAGGTGTCGAACGAGGGCAGGTCGGTCAGGGCGGTGAGCGGCGCGGCGAGCGTCCGGCCGAGGGCGTCGGCCGACGCGGTCGTCTCGGGCGCGCGCGGCCCCGCGGCCGCCTTCCGGGCGATCTCCCGGGCCACGTGCCAGGGGGAGGACGGCACGGAGTACCCGCCGCAGTCCGCCGGATCCTTGCGGTCGCTAGGGCGGCCGGGCCCCGCGGGCCCGTCGGGGTCGGCGGCGAGGAACGGGGGGTACGGGTCGTCGACGGCGGTGGAGGGGCCGGAGGCGGGGCGAGCGCAGGGCGGGCCTGTGGTGGCCGACGGCTCTGTGGTCGTAGTCGCGGGTGTCGCGGTGGTGGCGGGCGGCGTCGCCGTGGTGGAGGGGCCGGGAGCGGGTTCCGGCGGTGTGTGGCCCAGCGGGGGAGGGGCCGCGGGAGCGGACTCGCGGGGCGTGGGTGCCGCGGCGGTGCCGGGGCCCGGCTCGTGTGCTTCGCCGTGGCCTTCGGCCGTGGCCTGGTTCCGGGCCCGGCCGTTTGCCTTGCCCCGGCGCTCGGCCTTGCCCTGGCCCCGGCGCTCGTCCCGGCCGGTGTCCGCGGCGGCTCCGGCCTGTCCAGGACCCGGGCCGGCCACGTCGGGAGCGGTTTCGACCGCTTCGGGGGCGGTTTCAGCGGTCCCCGGGGCCGTGCGTCCGTCGGGCCGCGGGGTCCGCGCCGCCGCCCGGTCGCCGTTGGCCAGAGCCAGTGCGTCGGCGAACGCGTCGTCGAACTCCCCGTCGGTCATTCCGCGGGCTTCTCTGCGGGCTCGCCCATCCGCTGCTCGGCGGGCTTTTTGCCGGTGGCCGGGGCGCCGTCGGCCGCGGTTTCCGCCGCCCAGCGGTTGGCCAGCGCGGCGACCCGCCCGGCCAGCTCCGGCACGTCGCCTTCCTGGCGGCCCGCGGCGTAACCGATCAGGAACGTCGTCAGCGGCGCGGCCGGGCGGGCCACGCCGTGCGCCGCGTCACGGGCCAGGTCCAGGAGCGCCTTCGTATCGACATCGAGTGCGATGCCCAGTTCGGCCTTGACTGCGGTGATCCATTCGTCCAACACGTTTCCATGCTCCCTGATACGCGCGCGAGCTGCGCTGATGTCCTCCCAGGTGTCGCAGTCGAAGGATGCCGTAGCCGTGGCGTCCTGCACCCGTTCGACCGCGAGTCGGGACAGCACGGCACGCAGCGGAAGACCGGCCAGGGTGCCGCTTTCGGCGCGCAGCAGGTCCAGTTCCCGGCGCAGCGCATCGGCCCGGTAGGCGGCCACCAGCGGCTGGTCGCGCCCGCCCGCGTCCCGCAGCATGGCGCCTTCGGGGGCGGGGCCCGTCCCCGAGGACGGCTCGCCCGCCGCCACCTCCAGGAGGGTGCGTACGGTCACCGCCGTCAGGAAGGGGAGGTCGGCGGAGAGGACCAGCACCCATGGCGCGGTGGTGTGCCGCAGGCCGGCGTCCAGGGCCGCCAACGGGCCGCCGCCCGGCGGGTTTTCCCTGGCGCGGACGACGGCGCGTACGGTCGGGCGCGCGGGGCCGACGACGACCGTGGTCGCCGCATCCGGGCAGGCGGCGAGTACGCGGTCCAGGAGCGGGCGGCCGCCGACGGACAGGGCCGGCTTGTCCGCCCCGCCGAGCCGCCGGGCCGCGCCGCCGGCCAGCACGATGGTGTCGTAGTCGGTGTGGTCGCTCACCCCTTGAGTATCGCCGGGATCCGGGCGACCACACCGACACCACGGAGCCGGCAGCCGTCACACGGGCACCACGGACCTCTGCCGCGGGCCCCGCCTCACAGGTTGCGCAGCAGCAGCGCGGGCTGCTCCACACAGTCGGCGACGTACCTGAGGAAGCCGCCGGCCGTGCCGCCGTCGCATACCCGGTGGTCGAAGGTGAACGAGAGCTGGACGACCTGACGGACGGCCAGCTCGCCTTCGTGCACCCAGGGTTTGGCGGCTATCCGGCCCACACCGAGCATCGCGGCCTCGGGGTGGTTGATGATCGGCGTGGAGCCGTCCACACCGAAGACGCCGTAGTTGTTGAGGGTGAAAGTGCCGCGGGTCAGATCGGCGAGGGAGAGTCCGCCGGAGCGTGCGCTGTCGGTGAGGCGGGCGATCTCTTCGGAGAGCCCCGCGACCGTGCGGGCCTGGGCGTCCCGCACCACCGGCACCACCAGACCGCGATCGGTCTGCGCGGCGAACCCGAGATGGACGGCCGGCAGCCGGACGATCTCCTGGCTCTCGGTGTCGATCGTCGCGTTCAGCTCGGGGAACCGCGCCAGCGCCGCGGTGCAGATCCGGGCCAGCAGCGCGAGCAGCGACACCTTGGGGGTGCCCGGGGCGTTCATCGCCCGGCGGGCGGCGAGGAGTTCGGTGGCGTCGGCGTCCACCCAGCAGGTCGCGTCCGGGATCTCCCGGCGGCTGCGGCTGAACTTCTCGGCCGCCGCGCCGCGCATCCCCCGGAGCGGTATGCGCTCGCCCTCCGCCGCGGCCGGAGTGCCGGGCACGGAGCGGGTGCCGAACGTCGTCCCGGGTGCGGCCGGCGCGGTCACGGTGGCCGGGCCGACGAGACCGGCGGTGGCTCCGGAGGCGGCACCGGCTGCCGTGGCCCGCTGCTGTACCGCGCGCTCGACGTCCGTTCGCAGGATCAGGCCGTCCCGCCCGCTGCCGCGCACCTCGCTCAGGTCGAGGCCGTGTTCCCGTGCCATGCGGCGCACCAGCGGGGAGATGACGGCCACCGAGCGGCCCTGACCGGACGCCACCGGCCGCTCGTGCGCCGCCGTCACCGCGCCCGTACCGGCTCCGTTCGCCTTGGTGGTGCCGGCGCCCGGCCTGATACGGCGGCGCCGGGCTGCGGACGCGCTCGTTCCGTAGCCGACCAGCACATTTCCCGAGCCCTCGCCCTGCGGCTCCGGGGAGGATCCCGACGGCGCGGCGGAGGCCGGTTCCGTACCGGGCGCCGGTTCCGCGTCCTCGGGGCCGGGGGACGTGCCGACGGCGACGGTCAGCAGGGGCGCCCCGACCGGGAGATCGGCGCCCTCCTCACCGAAGCGGGCGGTGACCACGCCGCCGTACGGGCACGGCACCTCCACCATCGCCTTGGCCGTCTCGACCTCAACGACCGGCTGGTCCACGGCCACCACCTCGCCGACCTCGACCATCCACTGGACGATGGTGGCTTCGGTGAGGCCCTCCCCCAGATCGGGCAGGGTGAATTCACGGACCACAGCCATCACTCCCCCCTTCCATCGATCCAGTCCGACTCCCACTGGAGCCGGGCGACCGTATCGAGAATCCGGTCCACACCAGGGAGATGATGCCTCTCCAGCATGGGCGGCGGATACGGAATGTCGAATCCCGCCACCCGCAGCACCGGCGCCTCCAGGTGGTGGAAGCAGCGCTCCGTGATGCGGGCGGCGATCTCGCCACCGGGGCCGCCGAATCCGTGAGCTTCATGGACGACGACGGCCCGGCCGGTGCGCCGTACCGACGCGCAGACGGTCTCGTCGTCGAACGGCATCAGGGACCGCAGATCGATCACTTCCAGATCCCAGCCCTCCGCGCGGGCCGCCTCTGCGGCCTCCATGCAGACCGGCAGCGAGGGGCCGTAGGTGATCAGCGTGGCGTCCGCGCCGCGGCGCCGTATCGCGGCCCGGCCCAGGGGCGCGACCTGCGCCGGAGCCTCGGGCGACCAGTCGGCCTTCGACCAGTAGAGCCGCTTGGGTTCGAGGAAGACGACCGGGTCGTCGGAGGCGATGGCGGCCCGCAGCAGGCCGTAGGCGTCCTCGACCGTGGCGGGAGTGACCACCTGGAGCCCCGGAGTCGCCAGGTAGTACGCCTCGGACGAGTCGCTGTGGTGCTCGACGCCGCCGATCCCGCCGCCGTACGGGATCCGGATGGTCAGCGGCATCGGAAGGGCGCCGCGGGTGCGGTTGCGCATCTTGGCGACGTGGCTCACCAACTGCTCGAACGCCGGGTAGGCGAAGGCGTCGAACTGCATCTCGACGACCGGCCGCAGCCCGTACATGGCCATGCCGACAGCCGTGCCGAGGATGCCGGCTTCGGCCAGCGGGGTGTCGCTGCACCGGTCATCGCCGAACTTCTCCGCCAGGCCGTCGGTGACGCGGAAGACACCGCCCAGGGCTCCCACGTCCTCACCCATGACGTGGACGGCCGGGTCCTCCGCCATGGCGTCGTGCAGGGCGCGGGTCAGAGCCTGCGCCATGGTGGCGGGCTTGCGCGCGGTGGCAGGAACGGTCGTCGTCATGGCCGGGCCTCCTGGGCGGGCTCGTCTCTGCCTTCGGTGCTGCCGGCGGCCTCCGCGGCCAGCTCGGCACGCAACTGTGCGGCCTGCTCGCGCAGTTGGCCCGACTCCTCGGCGTAGACGTGGGGGAACAGGTCCATCGGGTCCAGGACCGGGTCCTGGTTCATTCGCTCCCGCAGGTCGGCGGCCATCGCCTCGGCGCCGTCCCGGGTGGCGGCCACGAACTCGTCGGACAACAGGTCGCGGGAGGCCAACTCGCGCTCCAGGAGGGCTATCGGGTCGTGCGCCCGCCATTCCTCGACCTCGGACGCGGGGCGGTAGCGGGTGGCGTCGTCGGCGTTGGTGTGCGCCTCGATGCGGTAGGTGACGGCCTCGACGAGGGTCGGGCCGCCGCCGCTGCGGGCCCGCTCGACGGCCTCGGTGAGGACCTCGTGCATGGCCGCTGCGTCATTGCCGTCCACCAGGCGGCCGGGCATGCCGTAGCCGACCGCCTTGTGGGCGAGCGACGGTGCGGCGGTCTGCTTGGCCAGCGGTACGGAGATCGCGAATCCGTTGTTCTGGACGAGGAAGACGACCGGTGCCTGCCAGACGGCGGCGAAGTTCAGGGCCTCGTGGAAGTCGCCCTCGCTGGTGCCGCCGTCGCCGACCATGGCCAGCGCGACCACGTCGTCCCCCTTGAGGCGGGCTGCGTGCGCCAGGCCCACGGCGTGCGGGAGCTGGGTGGCGAGCGGGGTGCACAGGGGGGCGATCCGCCGCTCGCGGGGGTCGTAACCGGTGTGCCAGTCGCCCCTCAGGAGCGTCAGGGCCTGGACCGGGTCCAGGCCGCGGGCCACGGCGGCGAGGGTGTCGCGGTAACTGGGAAAGAGCCAGTCCTGGTCTTCCAGTACGAGCGCCGCCGCCACCTCGCAGGCTTCCTGGCCGGTGGACGACGGGTAGACCGCCAGGCGGCCCTGCCGGGTGAGGGCGGTGGCCTGGGTGTTGTACCGCCGGCCGCGCACGAGCTGTTCGTAGAGCCTGGTCAGCAGGGCGGGGTCGAGCCTGCGGGCGGCGTCCGTACCCAGGACGCGGCGGGGTTCCGCGTCCGGCAGGAGGGGCGCCGGATCGACGCGCGGACGCCAGGCGGGCGCAGGGCCGGGCAGGCTGCCCTTGTTCCTGCTGCTGCCGGGCTGCTCAAGGACCGTCATGACGAGCACCTCCTCGAATCAAGGGGTGGCGCGAAGCGCCTCATATGGGGTGGGGGCGGGCGACGGATGGGCAGGATGAAAAGGGCCGGGGCGAGCAACCCCGTCCCTACCGATTGTTCGGTCGCCAGCACATTTTGGCTACAGGCGGACCCAGCCTGTGGACAAACGGTTCTCCACAGCTTGAGATGAAGTCAGGGCGTCCACGAAGGGGAGGCGGGACCATATGCCGGACGAACAGATGGCCAATCCCGGCGGGGCGCCACCGGCGGCGCCGGGGCCGACCGCACCGGGACCGTCCGCGGCAGGACCGTCCGTGCCGCCCGCACGCCCGCTGGACACCATCGACCGCGCGATCCTGCACCTGCTGCAGAACGACGGACGCGCCTCCATACGCTCCGTCGCCGATCAGGTGCACGTCTCGCGCGCCAACGCCTACGCCCGCATCAACCGGCTGATCGACGACGGGGTCATACGTGGCTTCAGCGCCCGCGTGGACCAGGAACGGGCAGGTCAGGGCGCGTCCGCCTACATCACGCTGAAGATCGTGCAGAACTCCTGGCGGACGGTGCGCGAACAGCTCACCGCGCTCCCCGGCGCCTCGCACATCGCGCTGGTCAGCGGTGACTTCGATGTCCTGCTGCTGGTGCACACCAGGGACAACCGGGAGCTGCGGGAGCTGGTGCTGACCCGGATCCAGTCGATTCCCGAGGTCCTCAGCACCCGCACGCTGCTGGTCTTCGAGGAGACCGGCCTGGGGCCCCAGCCACAGTGAGGCCCGCCCCGGAGCCTTTCCCGGCGCCGGGACGACCAAGAGGCGCCCGGACCTCACCCGGTGCGCCGGGCCACGGCGAGCTGCGGCGCCGTCAGGAGGTGCGCAGCCCCGCGAACGCCGTACGGACGACCGCCTCGGCGACCTCGTCCCTGCTGGCCGCGCCGCCGCGCCCCGGGCGGTACCACTCCACGATCGAGTTGATCATGCCGAAGAGCAGCCGGGTCGCCAGCGGAATGTCGACGTCCGCCCGCAGGTCACCGTCGGCCGCGGCCAGCTTCAGCAGGCCGGCGACCGCGTGGTCGAACTCCCGGCGGCGCTCCATGGCCCACCGCTCGGTGTCGGTGTTGCCCCGCACCCGCAGCAGCAGCGTCACGTAGGGCAGTTCGTCCATCAGCACCTCGGCCTCGCGCCGGGTGACGTACTCCAGGCGCTCGATCGCCCGCCCCTCGACGGCCCCCGGCTCCTCCAGCACCCCGAACAGCCCGTCCAGGGCACGGCTTATCGCCCGGCGCAGCAGCTCTTCCTTGCTGCGCACGTGGTGGTAGATCGAGGACTTGGAGATTCCGGCCGCCTTGGAGAGGTGCTCCATGGACGTGCCGTCGTACCCGCGCTCGTTGAACACCTCGGCGGCGACCGCGAGCAGCGAATCGGGCGTGTAGGTGTCGCGCTTGGCCATGGTCATGATTAGAGCACTCATTCCTCTTGGTCTGCACCGCGCCGCAGGGCGCGGGGACGGCGCGAGGCGGCCGCCGGCGTACTGGTGGTGCAGGGAGTCCAGCACATCCCGGATCCAGGGCGCACCAAAGCGCTCGGTCCACTCCACAAGCCTTGCCCCTGCGGGGAGTTGCTCCAGGGGCGCCCGCCGAGCAGGGAGGAATCGGCGCGGTCTGTGAGTCCGGCCACGGGATGGCGAGGCGGTCGCGCAGGGGCGACGCGGTCGCGCTCCGCAGCCCGCCGATACGCCGGGATCCGGCCTTTTCCGGCGGGCCGATCCAGCCGACGCACGGTCGCGGCCACGGTCCGCCCGGCACGGCCCGGTATCGCGGCGCGGAGCGGCCGGCACCCGAGGCCACCTGCGCGAACCCCTGCCGCACTGCCCTCGTGCCCGCCTCCGCCGCGGCGGCGCAGATCCCCGATTCCCGTCATGGCGACCACTCCTCCCCGCCCGAGTTGTCCACAGGCTCGCCGGACCCCCTTGCCCCGACCGATCGTTCGGTTACTCTAACTCCATTGCCCTACTCCCTCCCAACTACACACATCCACCCGACCCCGCACTCCCCATCCGCATCTCCGCCTCCATTCCGTCCCGTATCCACCGCATTCCACCGCGCACCCTTTCCCTGTTCGCTCTCCGCCCGGCTCGACGAGGAGTTGGTCATCGATGGCCGCCGAAATGACCGCAGCGCAGTTGATCGAGAAGCACCGCCCGACCCTCGACCAGGCGCTGGAGACGGTCCGCACCCGCGCCTACTGGTCGCCCCACCCCGAGCACCCGAAGGCGTACGGGGAGACCGCTGCGCCCGACGGAGTGGCCGCGTTCGAGGCACTGCGCGGCGCCCGCTTCGAGCTGGACCAGCCCGGTACGGACGACTGGGTCGGCCAGGAAGTGTCCCCGTACGGGCCGGAGTTGGGCATCAGCTACCCGCACCCCGACGTGGACGTGCTGCTGCCCGCCATGCGTGCCGCGATGCCCGCCTGGCGGGACGCGGGGCCCGAGGTACGGGCGGCGGTCTGTCTGGAGATCCTGGCGCGGATCAGTGCCCGCACCCACGAGTTCGCGCAGGCCGTGATGCACACCAGTGGCCAGGCGTTCATGATGGCGTTCCAGGCGGGCGGGCCGCACGCGCAGGACCGCGGCATGGAGGCGGTCACGTACGCGTACGCCGAGCAGACCCGCACCCCGGAGCAGGCCCCCTGGTCCAAGCCGCAGGGCAAGCGTGACCCGCTGAAGCTGGCCAAGTCCTTCACCGCCGTGCCGCGCGGCGTCGCGTTGATGATCGGGTGCAACACCTTCCCGACGTGGAACGGCTACCCGGGCCTGTTCGCCTCGCTGGCCACCGGCAATCCGGTGCTCGTCAAGCCGCACCCGCGCGCCGTACTGCCGCTGGCGCTGACGGTACGGGTGGCGCGCGAGGTGCTCACCGAGGCCGGATTCCCCGCCGACCTGGTGTGCCTGGCCGTGGACCGGCCCGATGAAGGGCTCGCCAAGACCCTGGCGGTCCGCCCCGAGGTCCGCATCATCGACTACACCGGGTCGACCGCCTTCGGCGACTGGCTGGAGGCCAACGCCCGCCAGGCGCAGGTCTACACCGAAAAAGCCGGCGTCAACACCGTCGTGATCGACTCGACGGACGACTACAAGGGCATGCTCGGCAACCTCGCCTTCTCCCTGTCGCTCTACAGCGGCCAGATGTGCACCACCCCGCAGAACCTCCTCATCCCCCGGGGCGGCATCACCACCGAAACGGGCCCCAAGTCGTACGACGAGGTGGTCACCGATCTCGCGGGCGCGGTGAGCGGCCTGCTCGGCGACGACACCCGGGCCAACGCCCTGCTGGGCGCGATCGTGAACCCGCAGGTGAAGGCGCGGATCGACGCGGCGTCCGGGCTGGGCGACGTGGCCCTGGCTTCCCGGTCGGTGGCCAACCCGGAGTTCCCCGGGGCGATGGTGCGCACGCCGGTGATCGTCAAGCTGGACGGCGCCGAGCCGGAAGACGAAGCGGCCTACCTCTCGGAGCACTTCGGCCCGGTGTCCTTCGCCGTGGCCGTCGACTCCGCGGCCGACGCCGTGGAACTGCTGCGGCGCACGATCCGGGACCAGGGCGCCATGACCGTCGGCGCGTACACCACGTCCGCCGAGGTGGAGCGCCTGGTCCAGGACGTCTGCCTGGAGGAGTGCGCCCAGCTGTCGCTGAACCTGACCGGCGGGGTCTACGTGAACCAGACCGCGGCCTTCTCCGACTTCCACGGTTCGGGCGGCAATCCGGCGGCCAACGCGGCACTGTGCGACGGCGCATTCGTGGCGAACCGCTTCCGGACGGTGGAGGTACGCCGCCCGGCCTGACGCGGACGCGGAATCCCTGGGGCGCGACGGTGCCCCGGGGAGACGGCCGGATGACGTCCGGTGGGCGCGGGACGGGCGGCCGTCAGGGGGTGCCGGGCGCCTCGATCACGGCGTGCCGGCCGATCCAGGCGTGCATGGCGATGGCGGCCGCGGCGCCCGCGTTGATCGACCGGGTCGACCCGAACTGCGCGATCGAGCAGACCACGGAAGCATGCCGACGCGCCTCCTCCGTCAGCCCGGGACCTTCCTGCCCGAAGAGCAGCACACAGCGGCGCGGCAGCTCCGTCGTCTCCAGCGGGACGGCGCCGGGAAGGTTGTCGATACCGATGATCGGCAGGCTCTCGGACGCGGCCCAGGCGGTCAGGTCCTCGGTGCCCGGGTGATGACGGACGTGCTGGTAGCGGTCGGTCACCATCGCGCCGCGGCGGTTCCAGCGGCGCCGTCCGACGATGTGGATCTCCTGGGCCAGGAAGGCGTTGGCGGTCCGCACCACCGAACCGATGTTGAAGTCGTGGCCCCAGTTCTCGACGGCCACATGGAATTCATGGCGCCGGGTGTCGAGGTCGGCGACGATCGCCTCGCGCGTCCAGTAGCGGTACCGGTCGACGACATTGCGCCGGTCGCCCTGCGCGAGCAGCTCCGGGTCGTAGCGGACGTCCTGGGGCCACGGCGCCGGGTGCGGCCCGACGCCGATCTCCTGGCCGTAGCCCTCGTCGTACTGGACCGGCTCGGTCGGGGCGCCGGGCTCCTCTGCGGCCTCGGGGCGCTGCTCGTCCGGGGCGGTTTTCTCGCTGCTCACCCCACGAGCGTATGGCCCCCGCCGGAGCCGTGCGTACGGGCCTCCGGTTCATCGCCCCCGGGCGCCGCGGCCGGGCGGGCCGGGCCGCCCCTGGAGAAGAGCCGCCGACGCAGCGCCGAGATCCGGGCGGAGAGCCAGGTCAGGAAGTTCGTCGGCAGGAAGACCGCGTCGGCGGCGATCATCGCGAGGGAGAAGAACGGCAGCCCCAGCAGGAACGCGATCGACAGGTGCTCGCAGATCATCGCGACCAGCAGAACGTTCTTCAGGCGGCGGTTGAACAGCGTGAACGGGAAGGCGACCTGCACGATCACCGTGCCGTAGGTCAGCAGCATGACCAGCAGCCCGCTGTCGCCCAGCAGCCGGGACAGCTCGGGCCAGGGCGAGAAGTAGTCCAGGTGCATCGGGTAGTACACGGCTGTGCCGTCCTGCCAGCGCGATCCCTGGATCTTGTACCAGCCGGCGGTGGCGTAGACGAGGCAGACCTCGACCATGATCACCAGCAGGGTGCCGTTGTGCACGAGCTTGGCGAGGACGTCGAGAACGGTCCGCGGCTCCCCCGGTGCGTAGCGGTTCGCGGCCCACCACAGGCCGTGCCCGGCCCACAGGATCCACAGCGCCAGCCCCCAGCCGAGGTTCGGGAACGGCCCGTCCTCGAACCAGCCCAGACCGTGGCAACCGAGCAGCTCGGCGGTGGCCAGGGCGAGCCCGAGGACGGTCCACAGCAGAACACCGGGCAGGTCACGCCCGGGAGCGCCTTCGGCTCCGGAGTCGGCCGATGCCGCGGCGTTCCTGGCGGCCGCCCGCTTGGCGCGGCGGGCGTCCAGTGACCACACCTGGCCGCACCGGGTCAGCACCAGGTACATCGACATCAGGTGGATGATGTTGTCCCCGCCGTCACCGATGAAGATGCTGCGGTTCTGCAGCGACAGCACACCGATCATGAAAAGCACCGACATGGTGCGGGTGCGCCAGCCCACCATCAGCAGCGCGGCGGCGACGATGGCCAGCAGGTAGACGCACTCGAACCAGCCGCGCCCGTCGGACCAGGTCAGCACGGAGAAGGCGTGATTGCCGTCGAGCATCCGGCGCGCCATGCCGAGGCTCCAGGGACCGTCGGGCCCGTAGAGCACCGCGCGGTGCGGCCATTCCCGGAGCAGGAAAAGCAGCCAGGTCGCCGCGAAACCGATCCGCACCACGGCGGTCTGGTACGGGGCCATGGCCCGGTCTGTGACCAGCCGGAAGCCACGGCCGACGGCCTGCTCCAGGCGCGTCTCCGTCACGAGGCCGGCGGCCGGGGCGGCCGGCCGGTGGTCGTCCCGAGGCGCCTCGGGTGCCTGCGCGGGCCGCCCCTCGCGCGGCTGCTCCGGGGCGTCCGGCGGGCCCGGAACACGCGGAGAATTCGGGGAGGCCGGATCGCTCGGGGGCTCCGGCGAGCCCGAAGGCCCCGGAAGATCAGCCGATTTCGGCCGGTTCGGTGAGTTCGGTGAATTCGGTGAGTTCGGCACGGTCACTTGGTCGTCGCCCCCTCGGGCAGGTCGGCTGCGGTGACCTGCCACCAGGGCAGCACCCGGAACTCGGGCTTGTCGCTGACTTTCTCCGTGCTCCACGGCGGCGGGCTGACCGGCGTCGTCTGCGAGCGGACCTGTATCCGTTCGGCCTGCCCACCCTCGGCCCACTCGGCGCCCATCCGCTGCATCACGATCCGCCGGATGTAGCGCTCGGCCAGCTCACCGCGTGCCCCGTTGGGGCGGTTCTGCTCGTTGTGCGAGCTGAGGTAGTTCTCCCAGCCGCGGCGCAATTGGTTCTGCTGGAAGTGGCTGGGGAGCAGGTTGTGGTGGATGGCCTGACCGTCGCGGGCGGTCAGGTCGGTCCAGCCGGTGGCCCGCAGACCGCCGTCCCGGGTTCGTAGTTCGGCGCGCACCTGCACCGCGATGTTCTGCTGGAGAGGGTTCGGCGCGAACAGTTTCCAGTTCTGCTCGTACTCGGGATAGACGTAGTCGCCGATCAGTTTCCCCTGCGATTTGCTGAGCGTGTTCAGCGGCGCGACATGCAGAAACATCATGGCCAGGTGGATCGCCACGGCGACCGCCACGGCACTGGCCGCCACGCATATGACGATCCGCGAGGGTAGCGAGAGCGCGGCCACTGACCGCGTTTCGTCCCCATATGACTGCATTACCGCCCCGTTCCCAGAATCCCGATCGGCTGACTCCGCCACGGAACCGTACCCAGGCCATCCCACCGGGCACAGCCTCACCGAGTTATCCACAGGGTTTGACCCTCGCGCCGCGCCCCTCCCACCATGGAACCGAACGATCGGTCGCCGACTTACGCCTCACCCGCCATTCCCAATTCCTGCAACCTGTTCTACCTTGACGCCCCGTCAGGTCGAAGCGCCCACGGAAGGACAGACCAGTGGACTTCACCTTCACCGAGGAGCAACAGGCCGCGGTCGAAGCGGCGAAAGCCGTCTTCTCACGGGTCACACCCGACAGCGTGCCCAGCCCCGCGCTCACACCCGGCGCGGTCGCCGACGACTTCGACCGCGCACTGTGGCGCACCCTCGCCGACGCCGACCTGCTGAGCCTGCTGATAGCGCCCGAACACGGCGGCGCCGGCCTCGACCCGGTGGCCCTGTGCCTGGTGCTCCGCGAATCGGCGAAGGTACTGGCGCGCGTCCCGCTGCTGGAGTGCGGCGCCGCGGCACTCACCGTCCAGCGGCACGGCTCGGACGCGCTGCGCGCCGAGATACTGCCCGGCATCGGAAACGGCGAGCTGGTGGTGACCGTCGCCGCCGGAGGACGTACCGGACACGAAGCGGCCGAACTCGCCGTGGACGCACGCCCCGAGGACGAGGACTGGATACTCGACGGCATCCACACGGCGGTCCCCTGGGCCCACGGCGCGGACCGCATCCTGCTGCCCGCGCACACCGCCGACGGCCGGGCGATCCTCGCGCTGGTCCCGCCCACCCGAACCGGCGTCACGCTCGACACACAGATCTCGACGAACGGCGAGCGGTACGCCGAGGTCCGGCTGGACGCGGTACGCGTCACAGGCCGGGAAACCCTCACCGACCCGGCGGCCTGGGAACAGCTGCGGCTACTGCTGACCACCGGCACCTGCGCGCTCGCACTGGGCCTGGGAGAGGCCGTACTCGCCATGACCGCCGACTACACGGGCAAGCGCGAACAGTTCGGCTTCCCTGTCGCCACCTTCCAGTCGGTCGCCGTGCAAGCGGCGGACCGCTTCATCGACCTACGGGCGATGGCGGCCACCCTCTGGCAGGCCGCCTGGCGCATCAGCACCGACGCGGACGGCGCCCTGCCGGCCGCAGGCGATGTCGCGGTCGCCAAGATCTGGGCATCGGACGGCATACGCCGGGTCGTCCAGACCGCGCAGCACCTGCACGGCGGATTCGGCGCGGACACCGACTACCCACTGCACCGCTACCACGCATGGGCCAAACAACTGGAGCTGTCCATGGGCCCCGCCGCCGCCCATGAGGAAGCCCTGGGCGATCTGCTGGCTGGGCACATGTTGGCGTGAGGTGGGGGTGGGGGCGTTTCGGGTGGGCGTCTCAGGCGGGGGCCTCGGGTGTGCCTCGGGGGGCGCGCCTCGGGGCGGAGGCAGGAGGCGGGAACGGGACGCGAGCGTCTCGGGAGGCGGGGATGGGGAGGGCTGAGGCGGGAGC
>NZ_JAJCXB010000058.1 GCF_020564935.1 Streptomyces pinistramenti | reverse complement strand
ACGTGCAGGGCATCCCGGTCGGGGTCGGCGTAAACCGCTACGCTCCCGATCCCGGCGTCCCGGCATGCACGGGCAACGCGGACAGCGATTTCGCCACGGTTGGCGATGAGCACCTTGCGCACGTTGGGTCCTTCCTTGGCGCTACGCCGCAACACAATGAACGCAGCGAGTTTAGGGACTGGCGACACCGTGTGCCGACCCGTTCCCGGTGGTGACCTTCCCCACACGGAGAGTGGTACGGGTGCCAGTGGGGGTGTAAAGCCCCCCGATATCCCAGGGTAGGCCCGGTTTTACGATCTCAGCTTCGCGCCTGGATGTGGTCTAGGTCTCTGCCGGTTCGTGTTCACCACACCGTCAATTCTTTGTGGAGTCCCTACGAATGGGCGAATGAAACTTTGCGCATGGCGCGGGGCCGAGCGGGGCCGCGGGCGAGTGGTGCAAGGCCCTTGCCCCGGCTATTACCGATTAGTAGCGTGCGCGATGCCTTCTGTACTCGCGGTAACGGGGGTTCTCGGGTGCCCTCGGGGCGTCCCGTGCCCGGCGATGGCGTGTTCGGCGTGTTCTCGGCAACAGTGTGCTCGGCGACGGCGGAAGTGGGTGGGCGGGGTGGCGGCGCGTAGACCGGTGGCCCTGGCGGCGGCTGTGATGCTGATCCTGGAGGCGTTCGGGATCGTGCTGCTGAACTGGATTCTGAGCATCGTGGTCGATCGGCAGCGGATGTCCCTGGCGGGGGTGGAGCCGGGAGCGATGACGGCGGGGGCCTGGGCGGGGGCCGCGGTTTTCGGGCTGTATCTGCTCTTTTGCGCCGGGGTGCTGGTGCGTACGGGGCTTCGTGACCGGGCGCCGGGTCGCCTCGGGCGCGTTGTGCTGATCAGTTGTGCCGTGGTGCATGGGGTGGTTGGGGCGTTTGCGGTGGGGCTGGTGGGGTGGGTGGCCTTCCTCGTGATGATGGTGGTGCTGGGGCTGGTTGTGTTGGTGTTGGTGGCGTATGGCGAGGGGCGGGTGGGGGTCGGCACCGTCGAACCGTGAGGTTGCCGGGGTCCGTGGCTGCTCAGGCGACAGGTGTGGTGAGAGTGGTCGCCGTGCAGGTGGTGCCCAGGGTCAGGTGGCCGGGGCGTAGGACCGAGTATTTGGAGCCGAGGGTGACGCCGCCCTTGGGGATACGGCGGTAGGTGGCGAGGGTGCGCAGCGGGTCGGGGCCTTTTTTGGTGCCGGTTTGCTGGTCGATGAGGGTGACGGCGCAGCGGACGGCGTGCTTGGTGAAGCCCAGTTCGGTGTCGCCGATGGCGATCCGGTGTGCGTGGTCCTCGGTGTGCGGCTCGTCCCAGCCGTCCACGACGATGTTCGGGCGGAACCGGTCCATCGGGACCGGTGTGCCGCCGACGGCGGTGATGCGGGTGTTGAGGGCATCGAGGGTGGCGCGGGAGATGAGGTGGACGGCGCTGCTGTCGGCGAAGTGAGAGGTGCCGGGGTGGAGGCCGTCGGTGACCCGGTCGTGGTCCGGCGGCACACGGACCAGCCGGCTGCGGGAGCCGAGTACGTCGGACAGCCAGTCGGCCGCGGTGCTGCCCTGGTCAATCGCGCGGTAGGGCGTGCCGAACATTTCGACGCCGGTGCGCGGGCCGGTGCGGTCCACGTCGATGTGCAGTGGCTCGATGTCCGGTGCGCGCAGGGTGAGTTGGCGGCCGTCGGGGCTCACCTCGGGGCGGACGGTTGCCAGGACCGGGTCCGTGCGCTGGCTTCGGAAGACGCCGTCGCCGCGGACGACGAGGAAGCTGCGGTCGTGGGCGAGGCCGGCCGGTGTGAGGTCGGCGCTCGCTGACGGGATTCCGGCGCAGCCCTTGACGGGGTAGGTGATCAGATCGACGACTCTGGCCATGCCGGCAGCCTATGCCGATATGTCGATGCCGGTGGTGTGGATGGGGAGTTCAGGCGGTCGGGTGGCCTTGGCGTGCGGTGACGGGCGGTTCAGGTCCACAGGTCGGTGATCGCGGTGCCCAGGTCGGCCAGCAGGCGGCGGAGCAGCGGCAGGGACAGGCCGATGACGTTGCCGGGGTCGCCGTCGATGCCGTCGATGAAGGGGGCCGAGCGGCCGTCGAGGGTGAACGCCCCGGCGACGAAGAGGGGTTCGCCGCTCTCGACGTACGCGGCGATCTCGGCGTCGCTGGGCTCGCCGAAGCGGACCGTGGTCGAGGCGGTGGCGGAGACCCGGCGGCCGTCCGCGGTGTCGATCACGCAGTGTCCGGTCCGCAGGATGCCGGAGCGGCCGCGCATGGACTTCCAGCGGGCGGTGGCGTCCTCGGCGTCGGCCGGCTTGCCGAGCGCCCGGCCGTCCAGTTCGAGCACCGAGTCGCAGCCGACGACCAGCGCGCCGTCTGCCTCCGGCCGGACGGCGACGGCCGCTGCCTTCGCCTCCGCCAGGACCCGCGCGAGATCGCCGGGGGTGGCGGCGGTGAGCGCGTCCTCGTCGACGCCGCTGACGATGACCTCGGGGGCGAGACCCGCCTGGCGCAGCAGGGCCAGGCGGGCGGGGGACTGGGAGGCGAGGACGAGACGGCGGGGCTTCGGTGCTTCGGTCATGCCCGCCATCGTACGGAGCCGGGCGGACGGGCGGGCACGCCTGTGGACAACTCCGGCCCGCCCGCCGGGCCCGGCTACTTGTTCAGCACCGCTTCCATGACGGACTTGGCGATCGGGCCGCCCAGCTTGCCACCGGCGATCTCCGAGCGCGGGATGTCCATGTCCTTGGGGTCGACGAAGACCGCGACGGCCACCGGGGAGGTGCCGTCGCTCTGCTTGGCATAGGAGACGAACCAGGCGTACGGGCGCTCGTCGTTGACATCGGCGCCGTGCTGGGCGGTGCCGGTCTTGCCGCCGACGGTCACGCCGTCGATCTGCGCTTTCTTCGCGGTGCCGGCCGAGACGGTGTTCTCCATCATCTCCTGCACCTTCTTCGCGGTGTCCACGGAGACGGCCTGCGGGTCCTTGGGGTGCAGCGGCACCGGGGCGAACTTCTCGATGGTGGACAGGTCGGGGCCGCGCAGCTCGTCGACCATGAACGGCTTCATGACCTTGCCGTTGTTGGCGAGGCCCGCGGTGATCACCGCCATCTGGAGCGGGGTGCTGGTCAGGCTGCCCTGACCCATGCCGGTGAGGGCGGTCTGCGGCTGGTCGAGCTTCGCGGGGTAGCCGCTGGCCGCGGACCGTACGGGCGTGAACAGCTCCTTGTTGAAGCCGAACTTCTCCGCCGTCTCGCGCATCTTGTCGGTGCCCAGCTTGTGGGCGGCGTCCAGGAAGACGTTGTTGCACGACCACTGCATGCCGGTCTTCATGGAGACCTTGTCGCAGAGGGAGTTGGGGACGTCGTTGCCGACCGTGGTGTGCGTCTGGGGGAGGGTGTAGGGGGCGGGGGCGCCGGAGGGGGTGTTGATGTCGGTGACCGTGCCGTGGTCGAGGGCGGCGGCCGCGGTGAGGATCTTGAAGGTCGAGCCGGGCGGGTAGATCTCGCGCAGCGCGCGGTTGCTCATCGGCTTGTCCTTGTCGCGGTCGAGCGCCAGGAACTTCTTGCCCTCGGCCAGCGAGATGCCGGAGAAGTCGGACGGGTCGTACGACGGGGTGCTGGCCATCGCGAGGATCTTGCCGGTCCGCGGGTCGATGGCGACGACGGCGCCGCGGGCGTGCAGGTCGGTCAGCCCCTTGTAGGCGGCCTTCTGCGCCTTCTCGTTGATCGTCGTGATGACGTCGCCGCCGCGCGGCTTCTTGCCGGTCAGCATGTCCTGGGCGCGGTGCAGGAAGAACCGGTCGTCCTTGCCGTTGAGGACGTCCTGGTAGACGCCCTCCAGGAAGGTGGGGCCCTGGGCCTGTGAGGCGTAGCCGGTGATCGGGGCGTACATCGGGCCGTCCTTGAACGTCACCTTGTACTTGAAGTCGCCCGGGGTCGCCACGGAGCCGGTGATCGGTTTGCCGCCGACGATGATGTTGCCGCGCGGGTACGAGAACGCCTCGATCTTGACCCGCCGGTTGTTGTTGTCCTTCGCCAGGGAGTCGGCCTGCACGAACTGGACCCAGGTCGCGCGGGCGAGCAGGGCGAGGACGAGCACCCCGCAGAAGACGGCTATGTGCCTCAGCGGCCGGTTCATCGATCTCCCACTCCCCTTGCGCCCCGCAGGCAGCGTGACCCCAGGGCCACCCGCCGGAATTGTCAGTTCAGGAGAGAAAGAGGCGATTGCGGGCGGGATGGTTGCGGGTTCGTGGGGAATGTGAGGCGCGCCGCTCGTCGCCGTACGGCGGTTCAGGAGCGGACGGGGCGGCCTTCCGGTGCGGCGGCGGGCGCAACCGTCCGCGCCCTCTGCGCGTCATCGCCCTACGACGAGGAACATCAGCACCACTGCCGCGGTGGCCACCACGATGCCCAGCCGACGGAGCTTTGCCTGCGCGTCGCGCAGCTCCTCGGGAGGCTCGTCGGGCGGATCTGACCACAGCATGACGTCGATCCTGCGCCGTCGCGCGCCACACCAGCCGGTGCACTATGCACCCATCTGACCGGCGGGAACTCCCCGGCTGCGATGCGCGTCACACTCCGTGAGCGCGGGCCGCGGGACCGTGCCGCCGCCCCGGGTGCCTCAGCGCGGCCAGTAGCTGGTGCGCCAGGACCGCGGGCCCGGATGCGGCAGCCGGCGGGACGGGATCGTGGATGCCGGATCGGACCATTCGGTGCCCGCGCAGTCACCGGCGGACGTCAGGCCGGCGGCGCCGGCCGCCGCCGTGGCCTGCACCACCGCGAGCGCGGCCGCCAGTTCCTCGGGTGTGGGGTTGCCCCGTACGACCTTGAACATCGGACCGACCTCCTAGAGCGGAATGTTGCCGTGCTTCTTCGGCGGCAGCGCCTCACGCTTGTTGCGCAGCGTGCGCAGCCCGCGGACGATGTGCCTGCGGGTCTCCGACGGCATGATCACCGCGTCGACGTAGCCGCGCTCGGCGGCGACGTACGGGTTCAGCAGGGTGTCCTCGTACTCCTGGATCAGCTCCTGGCGCCGGTCCTCCAGGGCCGCCGGCTCCTCGACCGCGGCGAGCGTGCGGCGGTGCAGGATGTTGACCGCGCCCTGCGCGCCCATGACGGCGATCTGGGCGGTCGGCCAGGCGAGGTTGAGGTCGGCGCCCAGGTGCTTGGAGCCCATGACGTCGTACGCGCCGCCGAACGCCTTCCGCGTGATCACCGTGATCAGCGGCACCGTCGCCTCCGCGTACGCGAAGATCAGCTTGGCGCCGCGGCGGATGATCCCCTCGTACTCCTGGTCCGTACCGGGCAGGAAGCCGGGCACGTCGACGAACGTCAGCACCGGGATGTTGTACGCGTCGCAGGTGCGCACGAACCGCGCGGCCTTCTCGCTCGCCCTGATGTCCAGACAGCCGGCGTACTGCATCGGCTGGTTGGCGACGACACCCACCGAATGCCCCTCGACCCGGCCGAATCCGGTCAGGATGTTCGGCGCGAACAGGGCCTGTGTCTCCAGGAATTCGTTGTCGTCCAGGACGTGTTCGATCGCGGTGTGCATGTCGTAGGGCTGGTTCGCCGAGTCCGGGATCAGCGTGTCCAGCTCGCGGTCGAAGTCCGAGGTCTCCAGGTCGGCCTCCTCGGGGAAGGCCGGCGGCTCGGAGAGGTTGTTGGACGGCAGGTAGGACAGCAGTGCCTTGACGTACTCGATGGCGTCCTTCTCGTCGCCCGCCATGTGGTGCGCCACACCGGACGTGGTGTTGTGCGTCCGGGCGCCGCCCAGCTCCTCGAAGCCCACGTCCTCACCGGTGACGGTCTTGATGACGTCGGGCCCGGTGATGAACATGTGCGAGGTCTGGTCGACCATCACCGTGAAGTCGGTGATCGCGGGCGAGTACACCGCGCCGCCCGCACACGGCCCGACGACCAGCGAGATCTGCGGCACCACACCCGACGCGTGCACGTTGCGCCGGAAAATCTCCCCGAACAGTCCGAGGGCGGCGACCCCCTCCTGGATCCGCGCGCCGCCGCCGTCGTTGATGCCGACGACCGGACAGCCGTTCTTCAGCGCGAAGTCCATGATCTTGATGATCTTCTCGCCGTAGACCTCGCCCAGCGACCCGCCGAAGACGGTGAAGTCCTGGGAGTAGACGCAGATCGGCCGGCCGTCGACGGTGCCGTAACCGGTCACGACGCCGTCGCCGTACGGCCGGTTCTTCTCGATACCGAAATTCGTCGACCGATGGCGCGCGAACTCGTCGAGCTCGACGAACGAGCCCTCGTCGAGCAGCAGGTCGATGCGCTCACGCGCGGTCAACTTGCCCTTCGCGTGCTGCTTTTCCACGGCGCGTGCCGAACCGGCATGGGTGGCTTCTTCGATCCGCCGCTGCAGATCCGCCAGTTTGCCCGCGGTGGTGTGGATGTGTGCTTCCGGCTCGGACATCGGGATGCGGCTCCTGCTCGTCCTGGACTGGTGCTCGTACTGAGGGTGGTACGGGGTGGGCTACCGGTTCGTAGCGTATCGGCGGGACTGCTCTGCGGCACTGCGTCGTTGACCACACCTAGGCTGGTGTCATGACCCCTCAACCACCGGAAAACCCGGACAAAGACCGTCGCCCCGCGAAGCCCGCGGACGGCACCGGAGCCCCGGGCCAGGGCGCGGAAGGGCCCGCGGCCGGCCGGTGGACCGACCTGGAACGTCCTCCGCTGAACACCCGGGCGCTCCGCAAGGCTCTGCTGCGCCCCGGATCCCTGTGGTCGTCGCTCGACGTGGTCACCGCGACCGGCTCCACCAACACCGACCTCGCCGCGCGGGCCGCCGAAGGCGCAC
This sequence comes from Streptomyces pinistramenti, assembly GCF_020564935.1. GTDB lineage: Bacteria > Actinomycetota > Actinomycetes > Streptomycetales > Streptomycetaceae > Streptomyces > Streptomyces pinistramenti. The sequence continues at coordinate 34,107 of NZ_JAJCXB010000058.1, read as the reverse complement.
CGGAAGGCGCCGTACTCGTCGCCGAGGAACAGTCCGCCGCCCGCGGCCGCCTGGACCGCCGCTGGTCGGCGCCGCCCCGCTCCGGCCTCTTCTTCTCCTTCTACCTCACCCCGCGCGTCCCGGCGGCCCGCTGGGGCTGGCTGCCGCTGCTCGCCGGCGTCGCCACCGCCGCCGCGCTCTCCCGCACGGCCGGCCTGGACACCGCACTCAAGTGGCCCAACGACCTGCTCCTGACCGTGGACGGCGCGGAGCGCAAGGCCGGCGGCATCCTCGCCGAACGCGCCGGCGAAGGCGTCGTCATCGGCATCGGCCTCAACGTCTCCCTGCGCGCCGACGAACTCCCCGTCCCCACCGCGGGATCCCTGACCCTGGCCGGCGCCCGGGGAACCGACCGCGACCCCCTCCTGCGGGCCGTCCTGCGCTCCCTGGAGGACTGGTACGGCGCCTGGCAGGCAGCCGACGGCGACCCGGCCGCCTGCCGCCTCCAGGAGACGTACGCGGCAGGCTGCGCCACCCTCGGCCGCACGGTCCGTGCCGAACTCCCCGGCGACACCGCGCTCCTCGGCGAAGCCGTGGCCATCGACGGCGACGGCCGCCTGATCCTGGCCACGGCCGACGGCATCCAGCAACCCGTGGCCGCCGGCGACATCATCCACCTGCGCCCCACAGGCGAAGACACGGACAACCGCAGAACCTGACGCCGACGGGGGCCGAGGCGCGGGGACAAGGCCCCACCGGCCCCCCGCAAGCCGCAGCCAAGCCACCGTCCCACCGAGCCACACAGCCACCCACCGCACACAACGGTGCCCCAGGTGAGAGTGAGCCAGAGCACACCTGCCGTATCGTTGAGGCGGTCCGCCGGGGAGCGGGCCACGGGCGAGCAGTGATCGGAAGGGCAGTGCGCAGGGATCGGACAGGGAGCGGGCGGTGACCGCCGACGACTCGGGCACCGCCCCGCGCGCGGCGGATGACGCCACTTCGCGTGACACGGCCGCCGCACCGGACGGCCCCGCCGCGGGCGCCGACGCCGCCGGATCGACCACCGGCGGATCGGCCGACGGCGCGGCCGCTGACAGCGCCGCGCCCGAAGGCGGCGCGTCCGCCGACGCGGACGACACCATCGCCATCCGGCTGGAGGCGCTGATCCTCGGCGCCGACCGCCGCTACACGCCGTTCCAGGCGGCCCGCAGCGCCGGCGTCTCGATGGATCTGGCGGCCCGCTTCTGGCGCGCCATGGGGTTCGCCGACATCGGCCAGGTCAAGGCGCTCACCGAGGCCGACGTCCTGGCCCTGCGCCGGCTCGCGGGCCTCGTCGAGGCGGGGCTGCTGAGCGAGGCGATGGCCGTACAGGTCGCGCGTTCCACCGGGCAGACCACCGCCCGGCTCGCCGACTGGCAGATCGACTCGTTCCTGGAGGGCCTCACCGAGCCGCAGGACTCCGGGATGACCCGTACGGAGATCACCTACCCCCTCGTCGAACTGCTCCTCCCCGAGCTGGAGGAGTTCCTGGTCTACGTCTGGCGGCGCCAGCTCGCCGCGGCGACCGGCCGGGTCGTACGGGCCCAGGACGACGACGAGATGGTCGACCGCAGGCTGGCCGTCGGCTTCGCCGACCTGGTGGGCTTCACCCGCCTGACCCGCCGCCTGGAGGAGGAGGAACTGGGCGAGCTGGTCGAGGCGTTCGAGACCACCTGCTCCGACCTGGTGGCCGCGCACGGCGGCCGGCTCATCAAGACCCTCGGCGACGAAGTCCTCTTCGCCGCCGATGACGCGGGTACCGCCGCGGAGATCGGCCTGCGGCTGATCGAGACGATGACCAACGACGAGACGATGCCCGAGCTGCGGGTCGGCATCGCGTTCGGCACGGTCACGACCCGCATGGGCGACGTCTTCGGCACGACCGTCAATCTCGCCAGCAGGCTGACGTCGATAGCGCCGAAGGACACGGTGCTGGTGGACGAGGCGTTCGCGAAGGAGCTGGGCCGCACCGGCGACGCGCCGGTGTCGGAGGCGGCCGCTGCCGCCGCGGAGAAGGCGGCGGCGCAGGCGGAGGCGGACGGCATGGTCCCGGCCCTGCCGACGTACCGCTTCGCGCTCCAGCCGATGTGGCAGCGTCCGGTGCGCGGCCTGGGTGTCGTCGAGCCCTGGCTGCTGAGCCGCCGCGACTGAGGGCGCGGCCCGGCGGTTTCGGGCCGCCGCCTCGTCCTCCGTGCCTCCCTGTCGCCCCGCCGCCGTACCTGGAATGATCCCGGCGGGACCGAATCAACGGTCGTTAACAGGGAGGGTCGTATGCAGCGGTTCGGTGAGTGGGTCGGCGTGGACCGGCACGGCTTCGTGGCGGAACTGGTCATGGACCGCCCCAAGGCGATGAACGCGGTGTCGACGGCGATGGCCGACAGCCTGGCGCGGGCCTGCGCCGAACTGGCCGCCGACGCCTCCGTGCGGGCGGTCGTCCTCAGCTCCACGCACGAGCGGGCGTTCTGCGTCGGTGCCGACCTCAAGGAGCGGAACTCCTTCACGGACGCGGATCTGATGCGGCAGCGCCCGCGCAGCCGCGCCGCGTACACGGGCGTCCTGGAGCTGCCGCAGCCCACCATCGCCGCGGTGCACGGCTTCGCGCTGGGCGGCGGCTTCGAGCTGGCGCTGGCCTGCGATCTGATCGTGGCCGACGGCAGTGCGGTGGTCGGCCTGCCGGAGGTGTCGGTGGGGGTGATCCCGGGCGGCGGCGGGACGCAGTTGCTGCCGCGGCGGGTGGGCGCGGCCCGCGCCGCCGAGCTGGTGTTCACCGCCCGCCGGGTGCCCGCCGCCGAGGCCGCCGGGCTCGGGCTCGTCGACCAGCTGGTGGCGGACGGCGAGGACCGTACGGAGGCGCTGGCGCTGGCGGCCGGGATCGCCCGTAATTCGCCGGTCGGGCTGCGGGCGGCGAAGCGGGCGCTGCGGCTCGGTCACGGCCTGGACCTGCGGGCCGGTCTTGAGGTGGAGGACGCCGCGTGGCGCAGTGTGGCCTTCTCCGGGGACCGTGCGGAGGGTGTCGCGGCGTTCAACGAGAAGCGGGATCCGGACTGGCCCGGGGAGTGAGCCGGGGGCCGCGCGCCGCCGCGGCGGGGCCCGCCGTCGAAGGTGACTCCGCGTAAGGAATGTGCCCTGACGTGGAAGGTGCACGGAAGGGGCGAATAGGATGAAACATTCCTACGCTGGAGTGCAAGGCGTGCTCACGGTGACGGAATGTGAGGGTCCGGTGACGGCTGAGGGCGATGCGAGGCTGCGGGCCGTGGTGGAGCTGGCGCAGGCGATGGCGGCGGCGCACACACCACGGGAGTCCGCCCGTGCGGCGGCGCAGGGCGTGCGGCTGGCCCTGGACGGCTCGTTCGCCGCGATCTCGGCATGGGAGCGCGAACTGGGGCGGCTGCGGGTGCTGGTCAACGTCGGCGAACTCGCCGAAGGGGAGCGCGAGTTCCCGGACGGCGAGTCGTACCCGGTGCACGAGTTCCCGGAGATCGTCGGCTTCCTGCACGAGCAGTGGGCCGGCGGCACGCTCGACGCCTGGGTGGAGACCGCCGACGGGCCGCCCGGGGGCCAGGACGCCCCCGGGGCGGCCGGTCTCTACAACCACCAGCGGGTGGCCGCGCTGCGCCGTCGCGGCCGCGGCTGCTGCGTGGTCGCGCCGATCGTGCTGCACGGGCGGGCCTGGGGCGAGCTGTATGTCGCGCGCCGGGCCGGGGAGCCGGTGTTCGACGGCGGGGACGCGGAGTTCGCGACCGTGCTCGCCGCCGTGACGGCTGCCGGGATCGCGCAGACCGAACGGCTGGCGGAGGCCCGCAGGCTCGCCTTCACCGATGCGCTGACCGGGCTCGCCAACCGCCGCGCCGTCGACATGCGGCTGGACGAGGCGCTGGAGCTGCACCGCGCGGAGGCCGCCGTGGTCAGCCTGGTGGTGTGCGATCTGAACGGGCTGAAGCGGGTGAACGACTCCCGCGGCCACGCGGTCGGCGACCGGCTGCTGGAACGATTCGGTTCGGTCCTTTCGCTGTGCGGTGCGATGCTGCCCGGCACCCTCGCGGCCCGGCTCGGCGGCGACGAGTTCTGCCTGCTGGCGGTCGGCCCCGCGGCCGACGACGTGGTCGGCGTGGCCGGTGAACTGTGCGAGCGGGCGGGGGATTTGGACCTGGGGGAGGGGGTCGCGGTCGGTGTCGCCTCGACCGGTGATCCGATCGGCCCGGTGCGCAGCGCCCGGCGGCTCTTCCGGCTCGCGGACGCCGCGCAGTACCGGGCGAAGGCTGCCCGCGCCCACAAGCCGGTGGTCGCCGGGCGGGACGGCGGCACGGACGACCCGGTGGTGCGGCTCGCGGACGCCCCGGAGCGGCATCCGGGGACGGAGCGGCGGCGGTTCCGGAGGTGAGTGGACGCGGCGCGGCGGGCGGTGACTCCGGCGCGGCCTGTCGTGGCGGGCGGCCTCGCAGGTCGGCGTCCGGGTAAGGAGTGATCCGGCAATCCGGTGGTGACATCCGGCGATTCAAACTCTAGGGTGCCTGAATATGGATATGCACACTGTGGTGCTCGGGACGTCCGGCACGACCGCTCAGGACGTCATCGCGGTGGCCCGCGGCGCCGCCCGGATCGAGCTGTCCGACGACACCCTCGCGGCCGTCGCAGCCGCCCGCGCCTTCATCGACGACCTCGCCGCCAAGCCCGACCCCGTCTACGGCGTCTCCACCGGCTTCGGTGCCCTCGCCGTCCGCCACATCAGCCCCGAACTCCGCGCCCAGCTCCAGCGCAACATCGTCCGCTCGCACGCGGCCGGGATGGGCCCGCGGGTGGAGCGCGAGGTCGTCCGCGCCCTGATGTTCCTGCGCCTGAAGACGCTCGCCTCCGGGCACACCGGCGTGCGTCCCCTGGTCGTCGAGACCATGACGGCCCTGCTCAACGCCGGCATCACCCCCGTCGTCCACGAATACGGTTCGCTCGGCTGCTCCGGCGACCTCGCGCCGCTCTCGCACTGCGCGCTGACGCTGATGGGCGAGGGCGAGGCCGAAGGGCCCGACGGCACCGTGCGGCCCGCCGCCGAACTCCTCGCCGCGCACGGCATCACCCCCGTCGAACTGCGCGAGAAGGAGGGCCTGGCGCTCCTCAACGGCACCGACGGCATGCTCGGCATGCTCGTGATGGCCTGCGCCGACCTCGCCCGCCTGTTCACCTCCGCCGACATCACCGCGGCCCTCTCCCTGGAGGCGCTGCTCGGCACGGACAAGGTCCTCGCGCCCGAGCTGCACGCCATCCGCCCGCACCCCGGACAGGCCGCGTCGGCCGCCAACATGCTGAAGGTGCTTGCCGGTTCGGGCTTCACCGGCCACCACCAGGACGACGCGCCGCGCGTCCAGGACGCGTACTCGGTCCGCTGCGCCCCGCAGGTCGCCGGCGCCGGCCGGGACACCCTCGACCACGCCCGCCGGGTCGCCGACCGCGAGCTGGCCGCCGCCGTCGACAACCCCGTGGTGCTGCCGGACGGCCGGGTCGAGTCGAACGGCAACTTCCACGGCGCGCCGGTCGCCTACGTCCTGGACTTCCTCGCCGTCGCCGCCGCCGACCTCGGATCCATCGCCGAGCGCCGCACCGACCGGCTGCTGGACAAGAACCGCTCGCACGGCCTGCCCGCCTTCCTGGCCGGCGACCCGGGTGTCGACTCGGGCCTGATGATCGCCCAGTACACGCAGGCCGCCCTGGTCAGCGACATGAAGCGGCTGGCCGCGCCCGCTTCGGTGGACTCCATCCCGTCATCGGCCATGCAGGAGGACCACGTCTCCATGGGCTGGTCCGCGGCCCGCAAGCTGCGCACCGCCGTCGACAACCTGGCCCGGATCATCGCCGTCGAGCTGTACGCGGCGACCCGTGCGGTGGAGATGCGCGAGGGCCTGACACCCGCGCCCGCCACCCGCGCGGTGGTGGACGCGGCGCGCGCCGCCGGCATACAGGGGCCCGGCGGTGACCGCTTCCTGGCGCCCGACCTGGAGGCCGCTTACACGTTCGTGCGCTCGGGGCAGCTGGTCACGGCCGCGGAGTCGGTGACCGGCGAACTGGCCTGACGGGACGGCCGCCCCGGGGCGGTCTGTCCGGTGGGCAAAGGCAACGAACGGCGGTCCGTCCAAGGGGGCGGGCCGCCGTTCCGCGTCGGCGGGGCCCGCCCCGCCGCGTCAGGCCGAGTCGTCCCGGGTGCGGCGCACCGAATAGCTGACCAGGCCCGCGCCGAGGGCGAGGCCGGCGGCGCCGCCGATGACGTACGGCGTGGTGTCAGGGCTGCCGGTGTCGGCGAGGGAATGCGGGGCCGCACCCTCCGGCCGTGCGCCGTTCCCGTTCCGCGGCATCCCGCCGGACAGAGTGGTGGGGCTGTTCTGCCCGTCCCCGTCCTCGGGCGTCGCACCGGCGGCCGACGAGGTGTGTGCGCCGGATGCGGTCCCTCCGGGTGACTCCACGATCGCGTTGGCGGACGGGACGAACCACAAGGCGAACAACACCGACCCCGCGGCGGCAGCGGTCAGCAGTGGTCGGCGTGCGGTCACAGAACAATCCCCCTTGTGGGTCCGGCGAATTGGCCGCTGACCGCAGATGTTAGTGACCGCCGCGGGTCGCGGGGAAGTCGGGCCCCGGACGTGCTTACCCTCCGTCCCATGAGCAATGGTGAGACATCACGGTTTGTACGTCTTCACGTCGAACTGGTCATGGAGGTCACGGACTCCGGCCTGCTGACCGCGGCGGCGGTCGAACAGGTCGCCGGCGACCCCTCGCTGCCGGAGGAGGGGCGCAAGCAGGCGGAGGAGACGGTCCGGGACGATCCGGCGGAGGCGCTGGCGCATCTGGTCGACCCCTTCGACCTGGTCACCGCCGTCCCCGGTACCGCACTCGCGCAGGCTTCCTGGAGCAGCGAGGAAATGACCGACTACGACCCCGACGCCGAGTGGGACGCCGCGGAGTGGGACCTCGCGGGCGACACCGCCGCCGTCGAAGAGGAGGTCTGACCCGGCGCCCCGACCCGGCGCCGACACCGCGCCCGGAGCCGCCCGCAGCGGCCCGGTGACCGCCCCCGTCGACCCCTGTGCGACCACTTCGTCGCACAGGGGTCGATTGCGTGGCCTTCCCCACACTTTGTACAGGTGTGGAACGGGCGAAACGGAACAGGCGTTCCTAGGACGTCGGCCGGGAAGCCTGCGTCCGGTCAGCGGCTCGGGGAAATACGTATATCGGTAGCAATGGAGAAGCGTGTGATGACGGACAGCAAGCGCCGCAAGGGCTTCATAGCCACTGCCGCGCTGCTCGGGGGCGTAGTGACGCTCGCGGCCTGTGGCACTGACGCGGGCGGCAGCAGCGGCGCCAAGCACGACACCTCCCACCAGGTCGACGAGGCCGCCGCGAAGGACGCCTCGCAAGCCAAGATCAAGATCGTGCCCAAGGACGGCTCGGCCACCGCAGGCATCAGCCACGACGCCAAGGTCACGGTCAGCGGCGGCAAGCTCACCGGGGTCACGATGACCGCCGTCGACTCCAAGAAGACCGTCGACGGCACGCTCGCCGCCGACGGCAGGTCATGGAAGCCGAAGAAGGACCTCGACCGCGCGACGAAGTACACGATCACCGCGCACGCGGTGGACGACGGCGGCCGCAAGGCGGTGGAGAACTCCACCTTCACCACCGTCTCCCCGGCGAACAGCTTCATCGGCAACTTCACGCCCGAGGACGGCTCCACCGTCGGCGTCGGTATGCCGGTCTCGCTCCGCTTCGACAAGCCGGTGAAGAACAAGAAGGACGTCGAGTCGGCGATCAAGGTCGCGTCCAGCAGCAACCAGAAGGTCGTCGGCCACTGGTTCGACGACACCCGCCTGGACTTCCGCCCCCAGGAGTACTGGAAGGCGAACTCCAAGGTCACGATGAAGCTGAACCTCGACGGCGTCGAAGCGTCCTCCGGCGTCCGGGGCGTCCAGGACAAGACCGTCAGCTTCACCGTAGGCCGCTCTCAGGTCAGCACCGTCGACGCGAACACCCACCGGATGACGGTGGTGCGCGACGGCAAGACGATCAGGACCATCCCGATCTCGGCCGGCAGCGCGGACCACCCGACCTACAACGGCAAGATGGTCATCTCCGAGAAGTACAAGCAGACCCGGATGGACGGCTCCACCGTCGGCTTCACGAACAACGACGGCAAGGGCGAGTACGACATCCCCGACGTCCCGCACGCGATGCGCCTGTCCACGTCCGGCACGTTCATCCACGGCAACTACTGGGGCAAGGGCATCTTCGGCAGCTCCAACACCAGCCACGGCTGCATCGGCCTGGCGGACGCCAAGGGCGCGGGCGACCCGTCCACGGACGGCGCGTGGTTCTTCGACCACTCCCTCACCGGCGACATCGTCCACATGGTCAACTCCCCGGACAAGACCATCCAGCCGGACAACGGCCTCAACGGCTGGAACATGAGCTGGCAGCAGTGGGCCGCAGGCAGCGCCCTGAACGGCAGCGCAGGCAGCTGACCTGCCCCGGCCCCGGCACTCGTACAGTGACCGGGTGAGCGAGCGTACGAGGAACGGGCGGGGCGGGCGGCCGCCGTCGGATGCGGCCGAGCTGGTCGGCGGCGTGCTCGGCCGGGTCAGGTACGCCCCGGACGGCGCGGCGGCCGATGACGCCGTGGAGGCCGGCGCCTCGATGCTGGCCGCGGCCGACTGGGCAGCCGTCAGCGCCGCGGTGCTGGCCGCCGCGGCCGACGCCGTACGGCAGTGCCGGGCGGGCGGCTGGCTCCCCGCCGACCTGGAGCGGATCGTACGGCGGGACGCGGCAGGGCCCGGCCTCGTCCCGCTGGTCCTGGACGCCGTCGCGGCCGAGGCGCGGCACCCCCGCCCGACCGCCGCCGACCCGCGCTGGGACGGGCAGGTACGTCGGCTGGGCGCCGAGATCTGGTGGCCGTCCGACGGCGGCTACCTCGACGCGCTGGCCGCCCGCCGCCGCACCTCCCGCTTCGAGATCGCCTGCGCCGTCCTGGCGGCGCTGCGCGCCCTCGCCGGGCTGCCGCGGATCACCCCGCTCCCGGCCACGGCCCCGGCGCAGCGGGCCGCAGGGCCCGGCGCGTCCCGGGCGCTCGGCCGGATCCGCGGGCTGCTGGCCAAGGCCGAGGCGACCGACTACGCCGAGGAGGCCGAGGCGCTGTCGGCGAAGGCGCAGGAGCTGATGGCCCGGCACAGCATCGACGAAGCGCTCCTGGCCGGCGCCGACGGCACGGCGGCCGGGGCGCCCGGCGGTCCCTCGGCGGTCCGCATCGGCATCGAGGGCCCGTACGAACAGGCCAAGGCGCTGCTCCTGGACGCCGTCGCCGCGGCCAACCGCTGCCAGGCCGTCTGGTCGTCCGACGTCGCCTTCTCGACCCTCATCGGCTTTGAACCCGACCTGGAGGCGGCCGAGTTGCTCTACACCTCGCTGCTGCTCCAGGCCACCGGCGCGATGAGCCGGGCGGGCGACGCGCAGCACGCCCGCGGCCGCTCCCGCCGCACCCGCGACTTCCGCCAGACCTTCCTCGTCGCCTACGCCGACCGCATCCGCACCCGCCTGACGGCCGCCACTTCGGCGGCCACCGCCGAAGCCACAGCCGAGAGCGCAGCCCCCGGCCTCCTCCCGGTCCTCGCGGCCCGCGAACTGGCCGTCGAGGAGACCGCAGGCACCCTGTTCCCCGACACCGCCCCCGTCCGCCTGCGCGGCGTACGCGACGCCGACGGCTGGCACCAGGGCACCGCGGCGGCGGACCGTGCCCGCCTGGCAGGGGGCGGTCCGGGGTGAACGGGGGCGGGGCCGGGGCGGTTGACCGCCGGGCAGCTGTCTGCCGCGGCCCTTCCTGCCCCGCCGCTCCGGCCAGCCGCTTCCGGAAGCACACCCGGTCTGCCCCGGCCCGTCACCGTCGGCCCGTGCCCCTCAACTCCGGCTGTACGCCCGCGGAAGGGACCTATGGGGCGGTGACGGCGGCCCGCCGGTCGCGGCGCTGCTTGAGATGGCCTGCGCCTGCCAGCGCCGCGACCACGACGGCCGTGCCGGCGAGCTGATGACGGCCGTCCGCGGTGGCGGCCATGACGGCGAAGACACCGACGATGGCGGCGAACGCGAGCCAGGTCAGGTAGGGGAAGCCCCACATCCGTACCGAGAGCAGTTCGGGTGCCTCGCGCTCCAAACGGCGGCGCATCCTCAGCTGGGTGAGGCAGACGACGGACCAGACGACCAGCACCGAGCAGCCGGCGATATTCAGCAGCCAGGCGAACACGGTGGTCGGCCAGACGATCCCGGCGATCACGGCTGCGAAGCCGAACACGCAGGATGCCAGCACCGCCGCCGCCGGCACGCCCCTGGTGACCTTGCCCAGGAAACGCGGGCCCTGGCCCCGGCCCACGAGGGAGTACGCCATGCGCGACGAGCCGTAGATGTTGGCGTTCATCGCGGAGAGCAGTGCCACCAGCACCACGATCTGCATGATCGTGCCGGCTGCCGGGATGCCGAGCCTGTCGAGCACGGTGACATACGGGCCGTCCGTCGCGACCTTCGGGTTGTTCCACGGCACCAGGGTGACGACCACGGCCATGGAACCGATGTAGAAGACGGCGATACGCCAGACGGCAGTGCGGACGGCACGGGCGACGTTCCGGCTCGGCCGGTCGGACTCCGCCGCCGCGATGGTGACGGTCTCAAGACCGGCGAACCCGGAAATGGTGGTCAGCAGCCCGGCGGCGAGTCCGGCGGCGCCGGTCGGGAAGAAGCCGCCGTGGCCGGTGAGATGGCTCGTGCCAGGTGCGCTGCCGAACACTCCGAGAATGCCGAGCACGCCCAGCACCAGAAAGGCGACGATCGTGGTGACCTTGACCGCGGCGAACCAGAACTCGAACTCGCCGAAGTTCTTGACCGCGGTCAGATTGCTGGCGCAGAAGAACGCCATGAAGATCGCCACCCAGCCGTAGGCGGGGATGAACGACACCCAGGTGTGCATGATCGTGCCTGCCGCGGTGGCCTCGGCGGCCACGCCGGCGCAGAGCATCAGCCAGTACATCCAGCCCGATGTGGTACTCGCCCAGGAGCCGAGTTCCTCCTCGGCATGCACCGAGAACGAGCCGGTGGAGGGCCGGGCCGCGGACATCTCGCCGAGCATCCGCATGATCAGCATGACCAGCGCGCCGGTACCCATGAAGAGCAGGATGATCGCAGGACCGGCCGCGGCGATGCCGACTCCGGAGCCCACGAAGAGCCCCGCGCCGATGACCCCGCCGAGCGCGATCATCGACAGATGGCGCTGCTTGAGGCCGTGCGACAACGCGGACTCGCGGTTCTGCACGGCCTGCGGGGAGCCCTGGGGCGACCGGGTGATTGTCCGACTCATGGTCGTGCCTGTTCATTGCTTGAGACGTTCGGTGAGCCTGACGAGTGTGGGGGGACACGCTGCGCGTATGGCGTGAACGCCCGCTATTCGGACCATTCACTTACACGTGGTGAAGGAGCTGACACGCAGGTGAACGCTTCTTCTCGCACCGCGTGGGCCACAGTCGGCGCAGCCGCCGCGGGAGGCGACGACCGGAGGAATCCCGAGCCCTCAATCGCAGGGCGCGTCCGATGGGTCGCCGTGGCGTCGCGGCGCCCCACCGGACACGCCCTGGTCCCTGCCGCCGAGCCCGAGTTCAGTCGTCCGTCGGCATCGGCGCGACGCCCACCGGGCAGCTCATGCCCGTCCCGCCGATCCCGCAGTACCCGGCCGGATTCTTGTCGAGGTACTGCTGGTGGTACCCCTCGGCCGGATAGAAGGGGCGGGGGCCGGCCGGGAGGATTTCGGTGGTGATGTCGGGATAGCCGCCGGCCTGGAGGACGGTGCGGTAGGCGTCGCGGGAGGCTTCGGCGGCCTGCTGCTGGGCGGGGGAGTGGGTGTAGACCGCGGAGCGGTACTGGGTGCCGACGTCGTTGCCCTGGCGGAAGCCCTGGGTGGGGTTGTGGGACTCCCAGAAGACCTTCAGGAGGGCGGTGTACGGGACGACGGCGGGGTCGAAGACGACGCGTACGGCCTCGGTGTGGCCGGTGTGGCCGCTGCAGACCTCTTCGTAGGCGGGGTGCGGGGTGTGGCCGCCCTGGTAGCCGACCAGGGTCGTCCAGACGCCTTCGGTCTGCCAGAACTTCCGCTCGGCGCCCCAGAAGCAGCCCAGGCCGAAGTCGGCGGTCTCCAGGCCCTCCGGGTAGGGGCCGAGCAGTGGATTGCCGAGGACGGTGTGGCGTTCGGGGACGGTGAAGTCCCGTTCGGGGCGGCCCTTGAGCGCTTCGTCGGGGGTGGGGAGGTGGTTCTGGAAGCGGGAGAACAGCATCGGGATCAGGCTCCGGGAGGGACGGCGACGGCGGACGTGGCGGCGGACCGCCTGCCACGCGGGGACGGCCCTCCGTGCAACGACGGGGGCCGGGCCGGCATTCCGGCGGGGGCCACGGCCGCCTCCCCCCTCAGTGCCCCGGCGGCGTGAAGCCCGCCGAGGTGCCGCCCATCCGTTCCCAGCCGGCGATGGCCAGGGCGCGGTAGGCGGCGTATTCGCCGGCCGGGTTGCGGCCGTAGGACCACGGGACGGCGCCGACATGGCCGTCCACCTCGCGGAGCTGCTCCATGGCCTCGGCGTACCGCTCGGCGCGGACCAGGAACCAGACGAGGAGGTGGCGGACGTGCGGCGCCATGGGGTGGTCGGCGGGTGCCTCGCGCAGCGCGAAGTGCGCGCCCTCGATGGCCCGCTCGATCACCGCGCTCTGGTAGAGGCCGCGGACCATGTTGGCCTCGGGGAGGTGTTCGTAGACCGCGAACAGGGGGAGGGCGGGGAGCAGGCTCCGCTCCGGGGCCCCGGATGCCGCGCGCTCGGCGAACGCCTCGGCCTCCTTGCGGGAACCGTGCCACTTCTCCGACCAGTACGGCAGCGCCGCGAGATGCGCGCCCATGTGCCGCGGGGCGCGCTGGACGACCTTGGACCACAGCTCTTCGTAGTCGGCGGGCCGGTCGTGCAGGCCGCGCGCGACGGCGAGTTCGACGATGTACGGGATCGGGCTGCCGGGTGCCAGCAGGGCGGCCTCGCCGCAGACCGTACGGGCCTCCTCCAGGATCATCCGGAAGTCCTGCGACCCGGGGTCGCGCAGCGCCTGGAGGACGAGGAACTGGGCGTGGGTCTGGGCGCCGCCGGGGTCCTTGGGCGCTTCGATGCGCCAGGTCCGCAGCCAGATGCCGCCGGCCCGCGGCATCCCGGCCTGCTGCCCGCCGCCCTCCGCGGCCGCGGAGCCGGGCCGGCCGGGCTCCGCCTCGTCGGCGAGTTCGAAGGCGGCCGCTCCGGCCAGCGTCTGGACCCGCTGCCAGCGCCGCTCCCAGTCGTCCCCGGTGGACTTCAGCAGCGCGGCGGCCGGCCGCCAGTCGCCGGTGCGCCAGATCTCCGCGAGCGTGTCGTCGAGTTCTTCGTCGGGGCCCGGCAGGCGGACGTCGAGCGCGTCGAGCGGTACGAAGCCGTAGCCCGCCATCGGGTCGGAGGCCACCACCAGGCCCTGCTGGGCCTGCTGCGCGGCCCGCCGGCGCCGCATCCAGGGCAGGAAGACGACACCGCCGATCGCGGTCGCGGCGATGAGCACGAGCAGAGCGTCCATGTGGAGAGTCCCGGTCGGAGGTGTGGGGCGGGCCGGGGAGCGGCCTTCGTATGTATCCACTCTCCAGCGAACCAGAAAGTTCCGGGAATCTCCGCCGCGGCGGACGACTACCCTCGGCAGGCATGAGCGATCAGCGCGACGAGCGCCACCAGCACTTCGAAACCCTCGCCATCCACGCAGGTCAGGAGCCCGATCTGGGCACCGGCGCGGTGGTGACGCCCATCTATCAGGTGTCCACGTACAAGCAGGACGGTGTCGGCGGGCTGCGCGGCGGCTACGAGTACAGCCGCAGCGCCAACCCGACCCGTACCGCCCTTGAGGAAAACCTCGCGGCCCTCGACGGCGGCCGGCGCGGCCTCGCTTTCGCCTCCGGCCTCGCAGCCGAGGACTGCCTGCTGCGGACCCTGCTGGCCCCCGGCGACCACGTCGTCATCCCCAACGACGCCTACGGCGGCACCTTCCGGCTGTTCGCCAAGGTCGTCGAGCGGTGGGGTGTCGAGTGGTCGGTGGCCGACACGTCCGACCCGCAGGCGGTACGCGCCGCGCTGCGGCCCCGTACGAAGGCGATCTGGGTCGAGACGCCCAGCAACCCGCTGCTCGGCATCAGCGACATCGCGGCGCTGGCCGACGTCGCCCGGGACGCCGGGGCCCGCCTCGTCGTCGACAACACCTTCGCCAGCCCGTACCTCCAGCAGCCGCTGGCGCACGGCGCCGACGTCGTCGTCTACTCCACGACCAAGTACATGGGCGGCCACTCCGACGTCGTGGGCGGCGCGCTCGTCGTCAACGACGACGCGCTCGGCGAGGAACTGGCCTACCACCAGAACGCCATGGGTGCGATTGCCGGACCTTTCGACGCCTGGCTCGTGATGCGCGGCATCAAGACCCTCGCCGTCCGGATGGACCGGCACAGCGCCAACGCCGCCCGGGTCGCCGAGCTGCTGACCGCGCACCCGAAGGTGACCCAGGTCTACTACCCGGGCCTGGCCGAGCACCCCGGGCACGAGGTCGCGGCCAAGCAGATGCGGGCCTTCGGCGGCATGGTGTCGTTCCGCGTCGCGGGCGGCGAGCAGGCGGCGGTCGACGTCTGCAACCGGGCGGAGCTGTTCACCCTCGGTGAGTCCCTCGGCGGCGTCGAGTCGCTGATCGAGCACCCGGGACGGATGACGCACGCCTCGACGGCCGGTTCCGCGCTGGAGGTCCCCGCCGACCTCGTACGTCTCTCGGTCGGCATCGAGTCCGTCGACGACCTGCTCGCCGACCTCACCCAGGCGCTGGGCTGACCGGCACGGGCGGCTGAGCCGCTGAACCGACCACCCCTCCATGCGAGGGGTGGTACCGGCCGGCCCGTCCCGCCCCCTGGTGCGGAATGCATGTCCGGGCCCCCGGCCGGATCAGGACGCGGGGCCGGACCCGGGCAGTGAAGCGGTGACGGTGGCGAGCGAGGCGTTGAAGCGCGTCAGCAGGGTGCAGAACGCCTCGCGCTCCTCGTCGGACCACTCGTCCGTCACCAGCTCCATCAGCGCGCGGCGCGAATTGCGCACCTCTTCGAGGCGGGAGCGGCCGCGGTCGGACAGCTGGAGGACCACCGCCCGGCCGTCCTCGGGGTGGGTGGCGCGGCTGACAAGACCGGCGTCCACCAGCGGTGCGACCTGGCGGGTCACCGTCGAGGAGTCGATGCCCATGCCCGCGGCCAGGGCCTTGACGCCCATGGGGCCTTCCTGGTCCAGGCGGTTGAGCAGCAGGTAGGCGGCGCGGTCCATGGAGTTGCGCGCCTGTCCCACGCCGCCGAGCCGGCTCTGTTCAGCGCGGCGGGCGAAGACGGCCACTTGGTGTTGCAGCGCGTCGAGAACGGCGGGGTCGGTGTGTGTCGTCATGTCCGAAGTGGTGGGCATGGCCGGGAGCTCGCTTCATGGGGGGCTTACGGATTGGGGGACAGAGTACGCGGCTCGGGCCCGGCCCGTACCGGGGCTGCGGGTTCCGGCCGCGGCCCTGCGACGGGCCCGCGGCCCCGTCCGACCGGCCCCACCTGCGCACTGTGCGCGTCCCCTGCCCCTCCCCGTGACCGCTCGGGCACGGGCTCACCGACCGGATCACCTCCCCTCCGCAGCCTCCCGGGCCCGCGGGCGGCCGCCGGCCGCCGCTCCGCCCCGCCGCCTCCGTGCCGCCCCGGGCCGCAACGCCCCTAGCGGGGGGGAACTGCGAGACTGGCCGCATGGCAGATCACACGCCGCACCCGCCCGTCACTCCGGCGCCCGCTGCCGGGGGAGCGGCCGACGGTCCCGCCGCGCTCTCGGTGGACGACGTATACGGGGCGCAGAAGATGCTCTCCGGCGTCTCGCGGGCCACGGCGATGGAGGGCAGCCGCTATCTGTCCGGGCTGATCGGTTCCCCGGTACACCTGAAGTGCGAGAACCTCCAGCGCACCGGGTCCTTCAAGATCCGCGGCGCGTACGTACGCATCGCCGGTCTTTCGGCCGAGGAACGGGCGGCCGGAGTCGTGGCGGCGAGCGCGGGCAATCACGCGCAGGGGGTGGCGCTCGCCGCGTCCCTGCTCGGGGTGCGTTCGACGGTCTTCATGCCGGTCGGCGCCCCGCTGCCGAAGGTCGCGGCGACCCGCGACTACGGCGCCGAGGTGCGGCTGCACGGCCAGGTGGTGGACGAGACGCTGGCCGCCGCCCAGGAGTACGCGCACGAGACCGGCGCGGTCTTCATCCACCCCTTCGACCACCGGGACATCATCGCGGGCCAGGGCACCGTCGGCCTGGAGATCCTGGAACAGTGCCCCGAGGTGCGGACCGTCGTCGTGGGAGTCGGCGGCGGCGGTCTTGCGGCCGGGGTGGCGGTCGCGGTGAAGGCGCTGCGGCCGGACGTGAAGGTCATCGGCGTGCCGGCGGCGGGCGCCGCCTGCTATCCGCCGTCGCTGGCGGCCGGGCACCCCGTCGCGATCGAGGGGCTGTCGACGATGGCGGACGGCATCAAGGTCGGGCGGCCCGGCGAGGTGCCGTTCCGGATCGTCGACGCCCTGGTGGACGAGGTCCGTACGGTCTCCGAGGACGCGCTGTCCAGCGCGCTGCTGCTGTGCCTTGAGCGGGCGAAGATGGTGGTGGAGCCGGCCGGGGCGAGCCCGGTGGCGGCGCTGCTCGCGGAACCGGGGACGTTCGAGGGGCCGGTGGTCGCGGTGCTGTCCGGAGGGAACGTCGACCCGCTCCTCATGCAGCGGATCCTGCGGCACGGCATGGCGGCGGCCGGGCGCTACCTGTCGCTGCGGCTGCGGCTGACGGACCGGCCGGGGGCGCTGGCGACGCTGCTGGGGGTGCTGTCGGATGTCGACGCCAACGTCCTGGACGTGATCCACGTCCGTACCGACCCGCGGCTCGGGCTGACGGAGGCCGAGGTGGAGCTGCATCTGGAGACCACGGGTCCGGAACACTGCGCGGAGCTGAGCACGGTGCTGCGGGCGTCCGGGTACACGGTGATGCCGTGAAGGACGGCGTGAAGAGCGGGTGAATCTTCTCACGATGTATCGCGTCTGTGTCGCGTTCGGAGTAACATCCGAGTCCGGGCCGCGAGGTGTTGTCGTGCGGTGGTGCTCCGAGAAGTATGGCGTTGCGGCGGCCCGTTGCGGACCTGTGCCCGCAGAGCGGGTATGAGTCGCCAACCGTAAGATTCGACCTGGAACTCACCCAAGCCATGGGAGAACCCACATGCCAGGCGCCATATATGCCGAGGCTCTGGTCAAAACCTTCGGCGACGTGAAGGCACTGGACGGCGTCGATTTCGACGTTCCCGAAGGAAGCGTCCTCGGCCTGCTCGGTCCGAACGGCGCAGGCAAGACCACTGCCGTACGCGTACTGACCACCCTGCTCAGGCCCGACAGCGGCAGCGCGACGGTCGCCGGGATCGACGTGCTGCGCCACCCCGACCGGGTGCGCAGGTCCATCGGCCTCTCCGGCCAATTCGCCGCCGTGGACGAGTACTTGACGGGCCGCGAGAACCTCGTGATGGTCGGCCGGCTCTACCAGATGAGTGGGCGGGACGCGAAGCGGAGGGCCGCCGAACTCCTGGAGCGCTTCCACCTCACCGACGCCGCTGACCGTACCGCCAAGACCTACTCCGGTGGTATGCGCCGCCGTCTCGACCTCGCCGCCGCACTGGTCGTCAGCCCGCCCGTGATGTTCATGGACGAGCCGACCACCGGCCTCGACCCCCGCAACCGCCAGCAACTCTGGGACGTCATCCAGGAGTTGGTCGCGGGCGGCACGACGCTGCTGCTCACCACCCAGTACCTGGAGGAGGCCGACCGGCTGGCGCACGACATCTGCGTGATCGACCACGGCAGGGTCATCGCCCGCGGCACCTCCGACCAGCTCAAGGCCCGCACCGGCGGCGAACGCGTCGAGGTGGTGGTGCACACCCCCGAGCAGATCCGCATCGCCGACGAGGTGCTGCGCCGCTTCGGCACGGGCGAGGGCACGATCGAGACGCACACCCGCAAGCTGACGGTCCCGGTGACCGGCGGCGCCAAACTCCTCGCCGAGGTCATCCGCGAACTGGACACCCGCGGGGTCGAGATCGACGACATCGGGCTGCGCAGGCCGACCCTGGACGACGTGTTCATCTCGCTCACCGGGCACGCCGCGGAGACCGGGACGGAGAACGGCGCCGGGGCCGACGGGGACGGTGGGTCCGGCGGGCGGAAGGACGGCCGGCGCAAGGACACCAAGCGGCGGAAGAAGGCCGCGAAGGACGGGGTGGACGCCACCCCGGAGCCCACGAAGGAGGCCGTGAAATGAGCGCGGTGACCGAAGCGGCTCCGGTCCGGACCCCGCAGCCCCGAGGCGGCATCGGCCGCTCCGTACGCGACTCCCTCGTGGTGGCCAAGCGCAACCTGATCCGGATGCTGCGGATCCCCGAGGTCGTCATCTTCGGCCTGATCCAGCCGATCATGTTCGTGGTGCTCTTCACGTACGTCTTCGGCGGCTCGATCACCATCCCGGGCGCCGCGCCGGGCAACGCCCAGGCGTACCGCGAATTCCTGATGGCCGGCATCTTCGCGCAGACCGTCACCTTCGCCACGGCGGGCGCAGGCGCCGGCATCGCCGACGACATGCACAAGGGGCTGATCGACCGGTTCCGCTCACTGCCGATGTCCCGCGGCGCGGTGCTCACCGGCCGGACCCTCGCGGACCTGGTGCAGACCGCGCTGACGCTGGTCGTGCTGGCCGTCGTCGCGCTGATCATCGGCTGGCGCGCCCACGAGAACCTCGCCAAGGTGCTCGTCGGTTTCGCGCTGCTGCTCCTGCTCGGCTACGCCTTCTCCTGGATCGGCGCGCTGATCGGCCTCACCGTGCGGACGCCTGAGGCGGCCACCTCGGGCGGGCTGATCTGGCTCTTCCCGCTGACGTTCATCTCCAACGCCTTCGTGCCGGTCAACGGCATGCCCGCGTTCCTCCAGTACATCGCCGAATGGAACCCCTTCAGCGCCACCGTCCAGGCCGCCCGGGACCTCTTCGGCAACAGCATCGCCGGACGCCCCGTCTCGGTCACCGGGGCCTGGCCGATGGAGCACCCGGTATGGGCGTCGATCATCTGGTCCCTCCTGATCATCGCCCTCTTCCGGACCCTGGCGGTGCGCAAGTACCGGTCGGCGACGGCCTGATCCGTACCGTCCCGGGCGGGCGCGGACGCACGACAGCGGCCCGGAGCGTGCTGCTCCGGGCCGCTGTCAGGCTCTGTGGTGGCGAGGCTCAGCCCGAGTAGGGGGTGGCGTCGAGGATCCGTACGCTCGCCTTCTTGCCGTTGGGAAACTCGTACTCCGCGTCGGCGCCGACCTTCTTGCCGTTCACGCCCTCGCCGAGCGGCGACTGCGGGGAGTACGTCTCGATGTCCGAGCTCGCGTACTCCCGCGAGGCCAGCAGGAACTGGAGGGTGTCGTCCGGGTCTCCGTCGAACGCGATGGTGACGACCATGCCGGGAGCCACGACGCCGGTGGCCGCGGGGGCCTCGCCGACCTTCGCGGTCTGCAGCAGCTGGGTGAGCTGGCGCACGCGAAGCTCCTGCTTGCCCTGCTCCTCCTTGGCCGCGTGGTACCCGGCGTTCTCCTTCAGGTCACCTTCTTCGCGGGCCGCCGCGATCTTTTCGGTGATCTCGACGCGTGCGGGACCAGACAGGTACTCCAGCTCGGCCTTGAGCTGGTCGTACGCCTCCTGGGTCAGCCAGGTGACGCTTTCGCTGGTCTGGGTCACAGGTGCTCCTCGTCGGTACGTACTGGGGATACATCAAACGCCCTACCAGGAAGGATTTACGCCTTCACGGGTGGGCGAAACCACGAGCCTAACAATTCCGGCACAAATCGGGGAAGGGGAAATCGGCAAGGAACACGCGGGAACGCATCGCCGCTGGTCAGAGCCGGTCAGTCGAAGACCGTGGCCTCGGTGGCCGCCGGACGGACTCCTGTGGCCGGGCAGGCAGGGTGCCGCGGGACGGCAGGACGGGGCGGGCTCAGTTGCTGCCGGAGGCCGTACAGCCGACCAGGACGGCGTTGGTGGCGCGAGCCGTCGTCCGCACCGTGACGTGGGTGTCCACCTGGCTGCCGCGCTGGTCGATGGCGACGTCCTTGCGGCCCACCTCGGCACCGTCCTCGGACTGCGACCGCAGCGTGCACACGCCCTTCGCGTCCTTGTCCTTGACGACTTCCAGATGCACCTTGACCGCGCTGTCGGACACCGCGTCCCAGGTGATCACCCGGCCGCTGAGGTCCTGCCCCGCGATGTACGAGGCACCGCACCAGACGACCACGCCGAGCAGTACGGCACCGAAGACCGCACCGACGATCTTGAGCTTGCGGTCGGAGCGCCGGTCCGCGGACCGGCCGTAGCGTCCGTCAGGGAGCCCGTCGCGCACCGCGGTCATGATCTGTCCTCCTGCTAACGGGGCCGGGAAGCACCGGCCTCGCGGGGTTCCTTGCCCAGGGAATACATGGCCCCCTCGCTTCGGTCACTATAGGAGGCATCTTCTCCAGCCTTTCACTGAGGATCGAGTCTTGACTGAGCAGCTGCGATTGATGGCGGTCCACGCCCACCCCGACGACGAGTCGAGCAAGGGTGCGGCCACCATGGCCAAGTACGTGTCCGAGGGGGTGGACGTGCTGGTCGCCACCTGCACAGGCGGTGAGCGAGGTTCCATCCTCAACCCCAAACTCCAGGGCGACCCGTACATCGAGGAGCACATCCACGAGGTGCGCAAGAAGGAGATGGACGAGGCCCGGGAGATCCTGGGCGTCAAGCAGGAGTGGCTCGGCTTCGTCGACTCCGGGCTGCCCGAGGGCGACCCGCTGCCGCCGCTGCCCGACGGCTGCTTCGCCCTCCAGGACGTCGAGTCCGCGGCCGAGCCGCTGGTGAAGCTGATCCGGGAGTTCAAGCCGCAGGTCATCACGACCTACGACGAGAACGGCGGCTACCCGCACCCCGACCACATCATGACCCACAAGATCACGATGGTGGCCTTCGAAGCGGCGGGCGATCCGGACAAGTACCCGGAGGCCGGCGAGCCCTGGCAGCCCCAGAAGCTCTACTACAACCAGGGCTTCAACCGCCCGCGCACCGTGGCGCTGCACGAGGCGCTGCTCGGGCGCGGTATGGAGTCGCCGTACGGCGAGTGGCTGGAGCGCTGGAAGCAGTTCGAGCAGCGCGAGCGCACCCTGACCACCTACGTGCCGTGCGCCGACTTCTTCGAGATCCGCGACAAGGCGCTGATCGCGCACGCCACCCAGATCGACCCCGACGGCGGGTGGTTCCGGGTGCCGATGGACATCCAGCGTGAGGTCTGGCCGACGGAGGAATACGAGCTCGCGAAGTCGCTCGTCGATACTTCCCTCCCCGAGGACGACCTCTTCGCAGGCATCCGCAACAATTGACCCCATGATGAGCGCGACAAGCACCCTCGCCCTGACGCACTTCGTCACTCTTGCCGACAGTTTCGACAAGGACAAAGTGACCCCCGGCGTCCTCGGCTTCATCGTCTTCGCGGTCATCGGCGGCGCCGTATGGCTGCTGATGAAGTCCATGAACCGGCACATGAAGAAGGTGGACTTCGAGGAGTCGTCCGAGGGCGGCGAGGCGGTCAGCACCACACCCGCCGCTCCGAAGGCGGCGCAGACGGCGAAGCCGAAGACCAGCTGATCCGGCGGTCCGGACCGGCGGCGGAGCGCCGGCGGCCCGGACGCCGCGTCACTGCTCGGCGACAGGCGGCGCGACGGTCACCCCCATGACCTCGCGCGCATGGCGGTTCGGCACGAGCCCGAGCCGCCATGCCCGCCACCCCGTTTCCGGCTCCACCCCGCGCTCCAGCAGCAGCCCGAACGCCTCCGCGCAGTCCGCCAGCTTCGGGTCGCGGGCGCCGTGCCCGTCCCTGACGAGCTGCGCCAGCTCCTCCTGGGCCACCGCCGTGCCGATCACCGAACCGCCGGGCGACGCGAACGGCAGCAGCGTGCACCGCAGGAAACGCGCCCAGTCCGCGCCGCGCCGGTCGCCGTAACCGTCGAATATCCGCGCCGCCTCGTCGGCCAGCTCCAGCGCCTGCACGGTCCGGCCGTTGCCCGCGTCGATGATCACCAACTCCAGGCAGGACCACGCCTCGCCGTGCGGCACCCCGATCCGCTGGAAGTCCTTCCGGGCGTCCTGCAGCAATTGCCTGGCGAAGCCGCTGTTGCGCAGCGACCCGGTCTGCTGGGCCCGCAGCTCACGCGTCACCCGGCCCGCATGATGACGGGCACACGCCAGGCCGTAGCCGTCCTGCATGCGGCTGAACATGTTCCGCGACCGCTCCAGCTGCCGCAGCGCCGCGTCGTGCTCCCCGCTCTCCTCCAGGCCCTGGCCGAGGTAGTACATCGTCCAGGCCTCACCGCGTACGTCCTCGTGGCTGCGGTGCAGCGGCAGCGCCTGGCGCAGCTGGTCGATGCCGGGGCCGGTGTCGCCGTCCGCCAGCCGGGCCCGCGCCAGCTGCGTCATCGCCCATGCCGCACCGCGCTCGTCGTGCGTGCGGCCGTACAGCTCCAGCGCGGACTGCAGGGCCTCCTCGGCACGTGCCACGTCGCCCAGCCGCAGATGGACCTGGCCCAGCTGGAAGTGCGCCCACGCCTGGCCGTGCAGGCTTTCGCTCTCCTCGTGCAGCTCCAGGGACTCCCGCAGCAGGTCGAGCGCCTCCGCCGGCCGCGCACGGTCCCGTTCCACCGCCGCCAGCGCGTGCAGCGTCCACGCCCGGTCGCCGTGCATGTCGGGGGCCGCCTGCATGTCCAGCGCCTCCCGCAGCTTCGCCGCCGCCTCGGTGAGATTGCCCTGCTGCTGGAGGGTGATGCCCAGGTCGCGCAGCGCACGGGCGGCGCCCGCCGGATGCTGCGCCTCGAAGTACAGATCGACCACCGATGACAGGGTCGTGCGCGCCTTGTCCAGCTCGCCGAGCTGCCGGGCGGCGACGCCGGTACGCCACTGCACCGACCGCACCAGCAGGCCCTGGCCGACCGCCCGGGTCAGTTCGCTCAGCTCACCGAGCCGGTAGAGATCGCCGCGCAGCAGGCAGTAGTCGGCCAGCGCGCCCAGGAGGTGGGAGACCGTCGCCTGGTCGACGCCCTGATCGGCGTGCCGCAGCGCCGCGGTGATGAAGCTGGTCTCGTCGTCCAGCCACTGGAGGGCCGCGTCCAGCGAGGTGAAGCCGTGCGAACCGAAGCGGTCGGCGCGGGTCGAAGTACGGCCGTCGACGAGCCGGATCACCGAGTCGGCCAGTTCGGCATACGCGCGGATCAGCCGCTCCTGGGCGGCGCTGCGCTCTTCCGGCTCCTCCTCGTCCATCAGCCGGGCATGGGCGAAGCGGTGCACCAGGCCGTGCAGGCGGTAGCGCGCTCCGCGGACGTGCTCGACGAGGCCCGCCGCGGCCAAGGTCGCCAACTGCCGCTCCGCCTCCGGGTTCTTGACACCCAGCAGCGCGGCCGCGGCCGCCGCCCCCAGGCTCGCCCGGCCCACCAGGGCCAGCCGCCGCAGCAGCTGCCTGGCCGCGTCCGACTGGTCGGAATAGCGCAGCCACAGGGCCCGCTCGACCGGCGTCATCGGGTCGTACCCGGCGAGATCGGCGGCCAGCGAGGCGGGGGTGCGCGTGCCGAGGGACGAGCCGGCGACCCGGAGCGCCAAGGGCAGCCCGGCGCACAGCCCGGAGATCTCTTCGATCGCCTGCGCGTCGTAGGGTCCGCTCTCCGCGACGCCGCCGCCCTCCACCGCCGACGCGCGCAGCAACTCCTCGGTGCCCGCGGCATCCAGCGCGCCGACGGGCAGTTGATGCACCCACGCCTGCAGGTCCGACGGCAGCTGGAGCGGCTCGCGTGCGGTGATCAGCACCAGGCTGTCGGAGCGGCCCGGCACCAGGGTCCGTACCTGCTCCGGGTCCGACACGTCGTCCAGCAGCACCGCCACGGGCAGGCCCGTCAGGTGCTGGTGGTACAGCTCGGTCAGCCGCTTGAGCTGCTGGTCCTTCGAGGCCCGTTCCCGGAACAGCAGTTGCTCGCGCGGCGCGCCCAGGCGGTTGAGCAGATGCAGCAGCGCGTCCCGGGTGGGCAGCGGCGCCTCGCCCGGGTTGTCGCCGTGCAGGTCCACCACGCAGGCACCGCGGAACTGATCGCGCAGTTGATGCGCGGCCCGCACGGCGAGCGTTGTACGGCCCGACCCCGCCTCGCCGTGCAGCACCACCACCGTCGGCCTGGTCTCCGTGCTCGCGCGGGCCGCCTGCACCCAGTTCGTGATCTGCGCCAGTTCGGCTCCGCGGCCGGCGAACGGAGCGTCCGACTGCGGGAGTTGGGAGAAGGAATGCTCCAGAACGGACCGCTGCCGGGCCGCCGCGCTCCGGTCCGTGCGGCGCCGCTGCGGCACCAGGGACGCCTTCGCCGCGGCGGGCTCGGACCGGGCGGCACCGGACCGGGCCGTGGCGGCCGTCAGCATCCGCTGCTGGTCGAGGAACGGCCGGATGCCGCGGATCTCCAGCGCCGTCAGCCACTGGAGCCGCAGCTGTTCCGAGCCGCCAGGCCGGCCCTGCATCCCCGCCTGACGGTGCGCGGCCGGCCAGTGCCCGGCCGTCAGCTTCACGACCGTGCTCACCGCGCCGGCCACCACCACCGCGGCCCCGGCCCCGAAGGCAGCACCCGCGCCCGTGCCGTATGCGACGTCCGCGCCGAAGGCGGCCAGCGCCGCCACCGCCGTCACGACCGCCGGGGTGCCCAGCTCCTTGCGGGACAGCCGTGCCGCCAGGGGGCGCTGCCCGGCAGCCGCGTCGTCCAGGGCGCTGACGTACGCGGCGTATTCCTCGGACGCGGCGCCCGTCAGTTCGTCCCAGGCGGCTCGCGCTCTCCCCAGCAGAGCGTCCCCGTCGAGCCGGCCGCCGGAGCGGCGCACCTCTTCCTCGACGGTCCGCGCCAGCAGTTCGTCCGCCTCCGTCCTGTGGTCATCGCGCCACGCAGCCAGTGAGCCCGGCATGCCCATCCCCTCCAGCAGTTCCCGCACGTGCGGTCGTTGGTCGTTCGGTCCTCGCGTCGATCGGTCCTCGCGATGCGTTCTCCGGCCGGTCCGGCCGTGATCGCGTCGTCCGCACAGTCTTCCGCTTCCGCAAGAAATCCGGCAGGGCTGTGGATAACTCCCCGCGCCGCCCGTTCTCCGTTCCGCGTCCCCGGCGGGGAGGGGACGGGCCCATGCCGAATCGCCTGGCCCATGAGACTTCCCCGTATCTGCTCCAGCACGCCGACAACCCGGTCGACCGGCGGCCGTGGTCCGCCGAAGCGTTCGGTGAGGCGCGGCGGCGTGACGCGCCGGTGCTGCTCAGCGTCGGGTACCGCTCCTGTGACTGGTGTCAGTAGCTGAAGATAGCCAGGTAGCTCTGTCAGGGTTGCCTCCGGAGACAATGAGCAGTGGAACGTGGATCAGCATCACTGAGGCTTTTCCATCATCCTTCTGGGCTGGTCAGATGCAGGGTGAGGATGGCCTGGACGAGGGCGGTGATCCAGGTGGTCGAGCATCGGATCTTGCGCAGGAGTCGCCAGTGCTTGAGTGAGGCCATGGCCTGTTCAACGAGAGCGCGAATCTTCGCGGACCGGTTCACCGCCTTCTGGCCGGCGGAAAGTGTCTCCCAGCGCCCCCAGTACGGAGTGCGGACCGTGCCGCCGGCGCCTCGGTAGCCCTTGTCGGCCCAGCAAGGAATGACGGCGTCGGCAAGCGCGTCGACGGTGCCGTGTTCGCGGGCCGCGCGGACATCATGGATGGTGCCCGGCAGGGCTGGTGATGCCCACAGCAGTCGGCCGAAGGGATCGGTAAGGACCTGCACGTTCATCCCGTGCCTCTCGTGATTGCCGGAGTAGAAGGGCCGATCCGCGGCGATACGGCCGATCGGCAGGAGCGTGCCGTCCCGGACGGGTAAACAAGCACGTGAAGCCTCTGGTGGAGATGGTTCTCTTGGTCGAAAACCCATCTACCAGGGGCTTCACTCTGTTGTCAGCCCAACTGGCCTACTGCCAGCACAGGTTGGAAAGGGCTCACTGGCCAGTGAACTCGTGACGTGGCCTTCAGCGAGGGAGAAGCCAGTCAGGCCCCGGCCGCTCGTCGTGTCAGCAGCTGCCGCGACCCGAGCCGCTCCACAACAGATTCGTCGTCCACGACATACCGCCACCAGGCGCTCGGCCCGAGTCGAACGCACTGTGCTGTTGCTCCATGCGGCATCACATACGAGTAGGACATTCGAGGCGAACGGGGGCCGGAGGCGGAAGCGGGGAAACGTTGTCTTGGGAGCCCGTCATCTGGAAGCATTGGCACAGATACCCTGGTGCGCCTGCGGAGCTGCTGGCTGACGTTGACGCGGCTTCGCCGGGCAGACTGAGACTGGACGGGAGCCTACATGCCCTTGGAGCGGTTCTTCTTGGAGAACTACCGCTGTTTCAAAGACAGGCAGGAGGTGGAGCTCGGCAGAATCACTGTGGTGTTGGGGAGAAATAACGCTGGCAAGAGCGCGGTCGTGCGAGCCCTCCCTATCCTGTACACGGGCATTCGTGCAGATTCCAAATACCCTTTGGACTTGGACTCCACCCAGGGATTCTCCTCCTCATTCACTGATCTAGTCCACGGATCATCACCGCATGGGCGCATTCGTGCGGGGTTCTCGTTCAGGGCAGAACATGGTCAAGTCTTGGGTGTCAACGCCGAAGTTCAAAACATTGCAGACCGGGGAACGCAACTCGTCTCCAAACTGGAGATCTCTTGCGGGTCGGCGAGTGAGAAATTTTCCTGGACCCCTGGCCCCGACGCCTATTCTTCAGAGAAGCGCATGTATAGCGTCGGCGGAAAAGAGAGGAAAGTTTCATTCCGTGGCCTTTTGCCTGATGATTCCGATTGGTCCGACTCTATCGGTGGAATCGATGGAGTAACCAATCGGATTCGAAAGGAGTTCGACGAGATTCGGTATCTCGGTCCGTTCAGGGGAGAGCCGGATCGGTTCTTTAGGGCGCCTACCAGATCTTTCGGCAGCGTCGGATATAAGGGCGAGAAGGCGCTGGGCATGCTAGCAGCAGATGAGATGCGCGGCCGCGGCCGCATGGTGAGTGAGGTCAACCGTCTTTTGTCGGGGATGCTGCCCGGGTGGCGCATCGAGGTCACGGACGTCGGAGCGGGCATGTATGTTCCTCGGCTTTATTCGACGCGCGACCCTGACCTTTTCGTCCACATCGATGACGTCGGCACTGGAGTGGTCCAGTTTCTCCCCATATTGATCCAACGCGCCTCAGACAAGGTAGAGCCACCAGTCAATCCAGTGTTGGAAATCGTGGAAGAACCCGAGCTTCATCTTCACCCGTCGGCACACGCATCGATTGCCGATCTGTACACTGACGCAGTGCAGCAATCCAATGTTCGCTTCCTGGTGGAGACGCACAGTGAAAACTTTCTCCTGCGCCTGCGCCGGCGAGTAGCGGAGAAGCGGCTGAGGCCAGAGGATCTGAGAATCTATTTTGTTGAACAGGGAGATGGGTCTGCTTTCTTGCGTCAGATCCAGGTAGACGCGCTCGGCAATATTGACTACTGGCCAACAGGAATCTTCGCGGAAGACTTTGAGGAAGTTCGAGCTCTCGCGGATGCGCAGGCGAATCGGGTCGATGATGCGCATTGAGATACCGGTTGAGCTGCTGAGGGACCACGAAGGCAACGAGAACGCGGAGCTTGTAATCAAGCTGATCTCCTTCTTCAGGCAGGCGAGGCATGAATGGGAGCTCTCTCCGCGTGACGTGGATGCAGTCGGTGATTTCTGCCGCCGTCATGTTCCCACTCTCGCTCAGGTCTATCTTCTACTCGCGCAGAAGGCGAGCGGCGTCGCGCATGCCTGGGCGCCGCGTGGTACGAACGCAAGCGTAGTCAGGGTCACCAGAGAAACTTTGGAAGGCGACGTCCGTGACCTAGAGCGGTCCGCCGTGCTCGTGGTTGAGAACGCTACCTACGACTGGCAGATGATCGAAGCGCTGGCGCGCGTATTGGGCTGTGAAGACATCATCGATGCAGAGTCGCGAGGCCACCTGGACGTGTACAACGGGGGTGGAAAAGATGGCGCGACCCGGCATGCTGTTGATCAGGCCGCAAAGTTCACTAGAACCAAGCGGGTGGTTCTAGTAATCGACAGTGATAGTTTCCGCCCCGGAGAGCGGACCAATAACCACAAGCAATCCGATGCCGTGGTACATGCAGGCGGAAACTCCCACGTGCTTAGTTTCAGAGAGATGGAGAATTATATCCCGAATCGAATTTTGGCCCGACAGCCGAGAAAATCTGATGCCCAGGCGGACATGGCTAAACGATTGGAGTCCCTCAAGAGATTCACTGCCGAGCAGCGTGCTCATTTCGACATGAAGCACGGCTTTAAGGGCAAGGTAAAGAAGGTTCCCGAGTCGAAGAGGAAGTCTCGGCACGCTGGGACAGCAGGGAAAACCTACCACGTGCCACCGCATCACGGTGATCTCTACGATGGTGTGGATGAGCAAGATCTCATCACCCTCCAGGAGGGCTTCGGAACGGATCTGCCAAGGTTGTTCCTGCAAGAAGTGCAGAATGGCGGCATAAGCGAGAAGGACCTGGACGGCCTTCAACTTGGAGCGACGCAGGAGTTGCGGTTGATGTTGGACAAGGTTCGGAGAGTGATCTAAAGATGGCGGAGGTTGAGGTGATCAAGGATATCTCGGTCGTTCCAGAAGTTCAGTTCCTGGAACAGGTGCTGCAATGGATTTCAACCGGAGAATTGCGGGTGCCGAAATTCCAGCGCCCTTTCCTTTGGCGACCAGAGCAGATGTTGCAGTTGTTTGACAGTATGGAGCGTGGTTATCCGGTGGGCAGCCTGCTCATCTGGGAACCGTCCATGCCGCTTGCGAGTCTCGATTCCATTGGTGGACGAGGTATCCCGTCGGCACCGGAGGGGGGGAAGGTGGCCTATGTTCTGGACGGTCACCAGCGGCTTTCGACGCTTTTCGGTGTTCTTCACCGGCTGGCCGCCGCTCCAAGGTCCACCCGGCAGGAGGACTGGATGTGGTGGGTCTACCGGCCACTCGACCGCGCGGATCACGATGGTTCGCGCTATCGGCACTGGAAAAGCGGCGACAAGGTTCCTGATAATTACCTGCCGATGAGATCTGTTTTGCGGACCCTGGATTTTCTTGAGTATGCGCGCCAACTTTCGGACACTTATTCCCGCAGTGAGGCTGATCGCCTCACGGAGGAGAGCGAGCGCATCGCGCAGCGGGTGAAGAACTATAAGGTTTCCGTCGTTCGCATGCAGGGGGGAACTCTCCAGCAGGCAGTGGAAGTCTTCTCCAGGATCAACAGCAGTGGCCAGAAGATGCGCCCTGACCAGATGGTCTCTGCTTTGACCTACGGAACCACTGGACCAGAAACGCTGAGTGACAAGATGGAAGAGATTCAGGGGCGTATCGCGGCCTCCGGTTTCGGTGATATCCCGATCATGACTATCTTCCAGACTGTGCTCGCATTGTCCGGTGAGGAGGATGTGCAAAACCCGTCCTGGGAGATGATGGCACGTAAGGTGCAAGGGCAACTCTTGGGTGCGGTGGAGAAAACCGACCACACGCTGCAGGAAGTGGTTGATTTTCTTAGGGTAGAGGCCCATGTTCCGCTCGCCCGTCTGGTTCCTTACAACATTCAGATCATGTTGCTCGCTGTCTTCTTCCACTTTTCCGGTCAGGTGGAGGAAGGGCGACGGAGTAAACTCCGCGACTGGTTCTGGATCACCTCGCTCGCAGGGACCTTTGCTGGGGCCAACACTACGCAGGTCCGTAAGTTCATCGAAGAAATGAAAGCCTTCGCGGAGGGAAGGGGAGAGCTTAGCTACTCGGGAGAGCGGGCCCGCGCCTTTCCTGAGCGATTCGACCTGCGTAGCGCGCGTGTGCGTGCTTATCTCCTCTGGGATCTGCAGAACTTCCCGGAGCGGAAGAATCTTGATGGCGAGCTCATCAATGTGGTCGATCAGCTCGCGACAGCGCATCGTGAAACCTACCGACACATCATCACCCAGAGTGGGGTTCCCGGGGCCTCCAGTCCGGCCAACCGCATCGTCATGGCGACGCCGCCAGGTATCTCGATCCGGCAGGCGCTCATCAGGCTCGCGGAGGAAGGTGCGACCGACATCCTGGATTCACACGGAGTCAGTCCCTCCTCGGTCGAATATCTCAAAGATGACGAATATGCCGACTTCATTGCTGCGCGTCAACACGAGGTAGCGTCTCGGGAGAAGGCGTTCATTGAGAGTCTGGGAATTCAGTCGTCCGAGCAGGAATTTGGGGAGGCTGACATTGATACCGAGTGACTCGCGATAGATGGGCCAGGGAGACGTCGTCGCCCAGCATGCTGGCCGCATGGCCAGGCTCGTGGCACGATTCGTGTATGAATCGCCTGGTCAACTCGCAGTCGCCCTATCTGCTTCAACACGCGCAGAACCCGGTTGACTGGTGGCCCTGGGCGCCGGAGGCGTTCGAAGAGGCGAGGCGGCGCGGTGTGCCGGTGCTGCTCAGTGTCGGGTACAGCTCTTGTCACTGGTGTCACGTGATGGCGCACGAAAGCTTCGAGGACCCCGCGACCGCCGCGCTGATCAACGAGCATTTCGTGGCGGTGAAGGTCGACCGCGAGGAGCGGCCGGATGTCGACGCCGTCTACATGGAGGCCGTACAGGCGGCCACCGGGCAGGGCGGCTGGCCGATGACGGTCTTCCTGACGCCGGACGCCGAACCGTTCTATTTCGGCACGTACTTCCCGCCCACGCCACGCCACGGCATGCCGTCCTTCGGGCAGATCCTGGAAGGGGTACGGAGCGCCTGGACCGACCGTCGTGACGAGGTCGGCGAGGTGGCAGGACGGATCGTCGCCGACCTCGCGGGCCGTTCCCTCGCCGGAGCCCTGGAGTCCGCCGAGCAGCGGCCGCCGCGCCCGGACGACCTGCATGCCGCGCTGATGGGCCTGACCCGGGAATTCGACGCGGTGCACGGCGGATTCGCCGGTGCGCCGAAGTTCCCGCCGCCCATGGTGCTGGAGTTCCTGCTCCGCCACCATGAGCGCACCGGCTCCGAAGCCGCCCTGGAAATGGTCCGGGCGACCTGCGAGGCGATGGCCCGCGGCGGCATCTACGACCAGCTCGGCGGCGGGTTCGCGCGCTACGCGGTGGACACGACGTGGACCGTGCCGCACTTCGAGAAGATGCTCTACGACAACGCCCTGCTGTGCCGGACCTACGCGCACCTCTGGCGGACCACGGGTTCCGAGTCGGCGCGCCGCATCGCGCTCGGGACCGCCGACTTCATGGTCCGTGAACTCCGCACCGGACAGGGCGGATTCGCTTCCGCCCTGGATGCGGACAGCGACGACGGGACGGGGCGGCACGTCGAGGGCGCGTACTACGCGTGGACCCCGGGGCAACTGCGGGAAGCGCTCGGCAAGGAGGACGCGGAGTTCGCCGCGGCCCACTTCGGCGTCACCGACGAGGGCACCTTCGAAGAGGGCGCCTCGGTCCTCCAACTCCCGGACACCGAAGGCCCGGTCGACGCCGAGCGGGTGCGTTCGGTCACCGAGCGGCTGCTCGCGGCGCGCGCCGAGCGGCCGCGCCCGGTGCGGGACGACAAGATCGTCGCTTCCTGGAACGGCCTGGCCATCGCCGCACTCGCCGAGACCGGCGCCTACTTCGACCGCCCCGATCTCATCCAGGCCGCCACCGATGCCGCCGACCTCCTGGTGCGCGTCCACATGGACTGGCAGGCCCGGCTGCACCGCACCTCCCGGGACGGCGTGCCGGGCAACAACTCCGGTGTCCTGGAGGACTACGCGAACGTCGCCGAGGGCTTCCTGACCCTCGCCTCGGTCACCGGCGAGGGCGTCTGGGTGGAGTTCGCCGGGTTCTTCCTGGACACCGTACTGGTCCAGTTCAGCGCCGATGACGGCACGCTCTACGACACCGCGTCCGACGCCGAGACGCTGATCCGCCGCCCGCAGGACCCGACCGACAACGCCACCCCCTCCGGCTGGACGGCGGCCGCCGGTGCCCTGCTCTCCTACGGGGCGCTCACCGGCAGCGCACTGCACCGGGACGCCGCGGAGCGGGCCCTCGCCATCGTGACGGCGCTGGGCGGCCGGGCGCCCCGGTTCATCGGCTGGGGACTCGCCGTCGCCGAGGCCGCGCTGGACGGGCCGCGCGAGGTCGCCGTCGTCGGGCCGCAGGGCGACCCGGCCACCGCAGCGCTGCATCGTGCCGCGCTGCTCGGCACCGCACCGGGCGCGGTCGTCGCGCTCGGCGCACCGGGGTCGGACGACACCGGTGAGGTGCCCCTCCTCAAGGACCGCCCCCTGGTCGACGGCAAACCGGCCGCTTACGTGTGCCGCCACTTCACCTGCGAGCGGCCCACCACGGACCCGGAGGAACTGGCCGACCGGCTCAGGAACTGAGCGGCCAGCGGCAGAGGCGCCACCGAGGGAGAGCCGCCATACGCTCTCCTCCGGTGGCGCCTCCCACCCAAGTCCTAGGCCCAGGGACGGGATTGACCTTGACGCGCGCGTCAAGTTTTAGCCTCTCCCCATGACGAACCGCACCTACCGCGAAGTCCGCCTGGCCCGCCGCCCCGAGGGGCCGGTCACCGACGAGCTGTTCGAGATCGTCGAGTTGCCGGTGCCCGAGCCCGTCCCGGGGCAGGTCCTCGTACGCAACACCCTCATGGGGGTCGCTGCCGTGATGCGCACCCTCATGGACGAGTCCAGCACGGTGCCGCTGCCGCCGTTCGGCATCGGCGAGCCGCTGAACGGCCCGGCCATCGGCGAGGTCGTCGCCGCGCCCGGAACCGACCTCGCCCCCGGCGACCAGGTCGAACACCACCTCGGCTGGCGCGAATACGCCCTGCTCGACGCCTCGGCCGTACGCAGGATCACCCCCGGGCTGCTGCCCGACCCGGCCGGCTACCTCTCGCAGGGCCCCACCGCCTGGATGGGCATCGTCCGCGGCGCGGAAGTGAAGCCGGGCGACACCGTGTTCATCACCGGGGCGGCCGGCGGCGTCGGCACCCTGGCCGGCCAGATCGCCCGGCAGCAGGGCGCCAAGAGGGTCATCGGCAGCACCGGATCGCGGCAGAAGGCCGACCGGCTCATCAAGGAGCTGGGCTACGACGCGGTGGTGATCCGCGGCGCAGGACCCGTGGAGGAGCAACTGCGCCGGGCCGCACCGGAGGGCATCGACGCGCTCTTCGACAACGTGGGCGGTGAGCAGCTCCAGGCCGCCATCGCGCTCGCCAACCGTGGCGCCCGCCTGGCGATTGTCGGCGCGCTGTCCAGCCAGATGGCGACCGGCGTGCCGACCACCACCGAGATCGACACCCTGTCGCTGCTCGCCCGCAGCATCACCCTGCGCGGCATGGCCCTCTACGACCACCTGGACCTGATCCCCGACTGGCACACCCGCTTCGGAGCCGGGCTGCGCGACGGCACCTTCACCTTCCCGCACGCCAGGCTGCACGGCATCGAGCAGGCCCCGGCCGCGCTGCGCGAGCTGACCGAGGGACGTCATATGGGCGCGGTGATCGTGGAGTTGTGAGCTGTCGGGCGCCGAGGGAGGGCGGCGCGCCGGCCGGTTACGCGTCCGCCTCACGCCTGTGGAAAAGCCGGCAGGCAAGCCTCGCCGGAGGCTGTGGATAACCAGCCGGGTCCGCGGCCGCCGGTTGTAGCCTGCACGGGTGAAGAGCTTCCTCCGGCACAGATCGCTCGTCCAGGAGACCGCGGCCCTGCGGTCCGGCGCGGACGACCCCGTGGACGCGGCGCGCCGCACCTGCGACCGGATCGACGCCGTCGACCCGCACGTACGGGCCTTCGTCCACGAACCGGAGCGGCGGGCCCGGCTCCTGGA
>NZ_JAJCXB010000057.1 GCF_020564935.1 Streptomyces pinistramenti | reverse complement strand
CCGGCCGTCGTCCAGAGCGGCCGGCACGCCACCCCGCGCGCATGCGTGCTCGCCTTCTGTGTCCATTTGACTGCGCGGCGTCGGCCTCTGGTGGCACTCTGCTGAACAGGAAACAACAGCAGTACGGACCCGGAGGTGCACGTCCCGTGGCGTCCCATGTCAACCCCACCGTCAGACGACGCCGGTTGGGCCAGGAGCTGCGCAGGCTCCGGGAGCTCAAGGGCCTGACGGCGGAAGAGGTGGCCGAGCGGCTGCTCGTCTCCCAGTCGAAGATCAGCCGGCTGGAGAACGGCCGTCGCAGTATCAGCCAGCGTGACGTCCGCGACCTGTGCGGCGTCTACGAGGTGGACGATCACCGCATAGTCGAATCGCTCATGCAGATGGCCAAGGACTCGCGTCAGCAGGGCTGGTGGCACGCGTTCGGCGACATCCCGTACAGCGTCTACATCGGTCTGGAGACCGAGGCGGCCTCGCTGCGGGTCTACGAGTCGCTGCTGGTTCCCGGTCTGCTGCAGACGCCCAATTACGCCGAGGCGGTCATCCCCGGCGCGGTTCCCGAGCTGGCGGCCGACCAGTTGGAGAAGCGCATCCAGGTGCGGCTGCGGCGCCAGGAGCGGGTCAACGACCGGGAGAAGCCGCTGCGGCTGTGGGTGGTGCTGGACGAGAGCGCGCTGCGGCGCGTGGTGGGCAGCCACCTGATCATGCGCGAACAGCTGGAGCATCTCGTCGAGGTGAGTCATCTGCCGCATGTGACGGTGCAGGTGCTGCCGTACGACACCGGGGCGCACGCCGGAATGTCGGGGACGTTCTCGATTCTCGAATTCGACGATGCCGCCGATTCGAGCGTGGTCTATATCGAGGGCGTCACGAGCGATCTGTATCTGGAGAAAACCAACGACGTCAACAAGTACACGATCATGTACGAGCATTTGCGGGCACAGGCGTTGAGCGCCGAACAGAGCCGGGAGTTCATCGCCGTCGCCGCCAAGCGGCACGCGGACGCCTCGAACTGACCGGGCACGACTGCGCGTTCGCGGTGGGCGCGCCAGGGCCGGAATCAGCGCTTCCGGTAGAAAGTTCCGCACGGTACACCTGGCCCGCCCCCCGCGAAAAGAGATCAAGGCACATACCGTTCGGACGGGTGAACTCTGCCTGCCGCAAGCGATGTTGGCGCGTAGCGTCAGCACTACCGAATCCGCGGCAACTCAGAGTGAGTCGGAGCAAACATGGATATGCAGCCTAATTCCGCATTCTCCTGGACGAAGTCCTCGTACTCAGGCGGCAACGGCGCCTGCGTCGAAATCGCCGTGCCGACCGCCGAAGCCATCGCGGTGCGTGACTCGAAGGACCCCGAAGGCGCCCGCCTCACGTTCGACAACTCCGCCTGGAGCACCTTCGTTTCGGACGTTGCCGGTGGCACGTTCGACCTGGCCTGACCCGGGCACCACCGCAGGACCGCAGTACCGCAGAATCGGGCCCTCTCGACTGGATCGCCGTCCCGGCCGAGGGGGCTCGCCCCTGTCCGCTCACCGCAGTTCGGACACATACCGGTCGGTGCCGGGGACGGTCGGGATGAAGGGCGCGACCAGCTCGACCCGCCCCCGCCCGGACGCGGCGACCTCCGCGCCCAGATCGGCGAAGCCGTCGTCCCAGACCTCCCGCGGATCCTGCTGGAGGAACCACAGCAGCGTCAGCCGGGTGTCGACACCCTCGACCTGCCGCACGTACGCCATCCGGTCGGCGGGCAGCGGCGTCGGCCGGAAGACGGTCACCATCGCCGCCGCCGACCCCGCGAGCCGCCGCGGCAGATGGCTTTCCCGCAGCCACGCCAGCAGCTCGGCCCGCCGCTCGGGCCCGTCCGTGTCGATCACTTCCAGGACCAGACCGGCGTACGGGTGGTCCAGCGCGTGGAAGTCGCGCGGGCCCGCCGCGCCGTCCCGGTAGACCGTCGCCTCGTGGTCCTGGAAGGCCGTGAAGACATGCGTACGGGCCTGGTGGACCCGGTCGTCGCGGTTCAGGCGGGTGTTGATGCCGACGGTCCAGCGCATGTGGTCGTCGTAGCGCCCCTCGGTGATCCAGTAGGTGGTCAGGTAGCAGCCGGCCGTGACGGGGCGGGCGACGGCCGAGTCCTGCGGGTGGCGCAGCAGTTGCAGGTCGCGGGTGGCGACCCAGCGGCGGCCAGCGAAGAGCCAGGGCATCGCCATCGCGCCGGCGATGTAGTGGTCGTCCTCGTACCAGCGGTTGTACGCGCGCTCCTGGCCCGGATGCGGTTCGACCATGGTGATCAGCGCATGGCCGGGGTGCACGCCGTAGGGGCCGACGGCG
Organism: Streptomyces pinistramenti; assembly: GCF_020564935.1. GTDB lineage: Bacteria > Actinomycetota > Actinomycetes > Streptomycetales > Streptomycetaceae > Streptomyces > Streptomyces pinistramenti. The sequence goes on along the minus strand of NZ_JAJCXB010000057.1, from coordinate 39,519 downwards.
GCCAGTTCGCCGTAGGTCTCGCTGCGGGTGTCCCCGGCCGGGTCCGGTGCGGCGTTGCGGGGGTTTCCGTTTCCGGTCATGACGACAGGTGTAGCTGACGTGGCGTCAGAAAGGGAGGGTCGCGGGCGGTCACTCACCATGCGGGCGCTCCTGCGCGCGGCCGGCTCCGCGCTTAAGCTCCCTGTCGTCCGAAGCTGACGCGGGCTCACCGCGTAGGAGCGATTGGAGCCGCCATGACGGACCATCCCCTTGACCGGGCTTCCGCCCCCCTCCCCGGCCTGGCCGCGCGTGCGGTGCGGACCGGCAGTTCGCCCGTGCGCGACATCCTGGCACTCACCGCCCGCCCCGAGGTCATCTCGTTCGCCGGCGGGCTGCCCGCGCCCGAGCTGTTCGACGCCGCCGGGATAGCCGCCGCCTTCCAGCACGTACTGGAAGGGCAGCCGCAGCGCGCCTTGCAGTACTCGACGACCGAGGGCGACCCGGACCTGCGCGCGGCCGTCGCGGCACGCACCACCGCGCGCGGGCTGCCGACGGACGCCGGAGAGCTGCTGGTGACCACCGGTTCCCAGCAGGGGCTTTCGCTGCTGGCGACGGCCCTCCTGGAGCCGGGCGACGTGGTGCTCGTCGAGGATCCCTGCTACCTGGCCGCGCTCCAGATCTTCTCGCTCGCGGGCGCCCGGGTGGTGCCGGTGCCGACCGACGACGAGGGCCTGGATCCGGCCGCGCTGGACGGGATCGCCGCGCGCGAGAACCCCAAGCTGCTGTACCTCGTGCCGACCTTCCAGAACCCGACCGGCCGGACGCTGTCCGCCGGGCGCCGGGCCGCGGTCGCCTCCGTCGCGGCGCGGCGCGGGCTGTGGATCGTGGAGGACGATCCGTACAGCGAGCTGCGGTTCGAGGGCGAGCCGGTGCCGTGGGTCGCGTCCTTCCCTGGCGCCGAGGACCGTACCGCGCTGCTCGGTTCGTTCTCCAAGGTGATGGCGCCGGGCCTGCGCCTTGGCTGGCTGCGCGCGCCCGCCGCCCTGCGGTCCGCCTGTGTCGTCGCCAAGCAGGCGTCCGATCTGCACACCTCGACCGTCGACCAGGCGGCCGCCGCGCGGTACTTGGCGGCCGCGGATCTCGACGCCCATCTGGCGCGGGTGCGCGGCGCGTACCGGGAGCGGCGGGACGCGCTGGTCGGCGGTCTTGGCGCGGCGCTGCCCGCGGGCTCGCGCTGGAACCGTCCGGCGGGCGGGATGTTCGTGTGGGCGACGCTGCCCGGCGGATACGACGCGGGGGCGCTGCTGCCCGATGTGGTGCGGTACGACGTCGCGTACGTCCCGGGTGCGCCGTTCTTCGCGGGCCCGCCGGACCTCGCGGCCGTCCGGCTGTCGTTCGTGACGCACTCCCCCGACGAGATCCGTGAGGGCCTGGACCGGCTGGGCACGGCGCTGCGCGGCGCCCGCAGGGCGGGCTGAGGAGGTCGGGGGCGGTCCGGAGAACCGGGGCGCGGTCCGCCTGCCGCGTCCCGTAATGGCGCCGACCACGGGACCGGGCACGCCCCGTGGACTCCGCCCGCCCTCGGACGAAGAACCGACCGACCCGACCGGCCGCACCCCGCCCGACGCCGCCGCGGACGGCGGCACGCCCGGTCCGGGATACGGGCCGTGGGCCGCCGGCTGCGGGAGCATCTGCGGCACGCTCTGGTGGTGGGGGTGGTGACCGCCGTCGTCGGCGCGCTCGCCCCGCTCGTGCTTCCCCCGCTCTTCCAGGACCCGCCGCCCGCCTGCCCCGGGGCACCTGCGGTACAGCCCGTCCTGCGGGGCCGTGCGGGGCCGGCTCGTCAAGGGGGAGCCCGGCGCATGGTGACCGTCCAGGTGACCGGCGGCTCGTCCCGCGGCGCCTCCGTCGACTACGGCACCGAAAAGTTCACCGACGTGGCGACGGTCGGCACGACCTTCCGCGTCCGGTTCTGTGCGGTGCCGTCGACGCACCCGAACCGCCGCGGCAAGTGGGTCAGGTACTGCTACGAGGCGACGGAGCGCTCCGCCTGGGAATGATCCCGCGCCGGCTGTTTCTCTGGTCATTCCCGTTCCACGGACTTACTCTGACGCCCCATCAGGTACGGATCCGGCCGGGAGGCGCCCATGCTGCTGCGGGACAAGACCGTCGTCGTCTCGGGTGTCGGGACGGGGCTTGGCCACCAGGTGGCGGCGGCCTGCGTGCGGGACGGCGCGCGGGTGGTCATGGGGGCCCGTACGGAGGAGAACCTCGCGAAGTCGGCGTCGCGGATCGATCCTTCGGGCGCGCGGACGGCGTGGCGGGTGACGGACATCGGGGACGAGGCGCAGTGCGCGGCGCTGGCGGCGCTCGCCGTGGAGCGGTTCGGCGGCATCGACGCGGTGATCCATGTGGCGGCGCTGGACTCGCACTTCGGCGGGCTGCGGGACGCCGACTTCGAGACGTGGGGCCGGGTCGTGGACACCAACCTGTTCGGCACGCTGCGGATGACCCGTGCCTGCCTGCCCGGCCTCACGGCGCGCGGCGGCGGGGCGGTCGTGATGATCGGCACCCAGTCGTCGCTCGCCGCCCCCTCCCAGGTGCGGCAGACCGCTTACGCCGCGTCCAAGGGGGGTCTGGTCTCGGCCATGTACGCGCTGGCGCGGGAGCTGGGGCCGGACCGGATCCGGGTCAACACCGTGCAGCCTGGCTGGATGTGGGGCCCTCCGGTCGAGGCGTACGTCCGCTTCACCGCGGCGGCCGACGGGGTGCCGGAGTCCGAGGTGCTGGAGCGGCTCACGGAGCGGATGGCGCTGCCCGAACTCGCGACGGACGCGGATGTGGCGGACACCGCGGTCTTCCTGGCCTCCGACCGGGCGCGCGCCATCACCGGGCAGTCGCTGCTGGTCAACGCGGGCGAACTGATGCGGTAGCGGACGCCTGCGACGGCCGCTTCCCTCCCCCTCTCCCGTGCCCGCGCCCGCCCGGCGCAGGGATCCCGCTCCCGTACGGCGTACGCGTGGTGTGGGTGACTGCTGTGTGTTCGGGCCTGTGGCGCCCGGCGAAGTGTCCGCACATCGTGGGCGCGGCGTCCGGCACGGGACAACGGCCCGTGGAGTCAAGAGACGGCAAAATCGTTCGCTTTGCTGATCCTGGTTCATATCCATGACCACACGTCCTCTTGACCGGCCCGCGCGACGGACGGTTCAATCCCCGAAGTCCCCGCTCCCGCACGGGGATACCGCCCCACAGGACGTCACGGCGAAGTGATCCACGTTCACAAGGCGGACCCCTGGAGGGGGCATGAACAGTCTCGACTGGGCCGTGCTCATCGGCTACTTCGGCGTCATGGTCGCGATCGGCGTGTGGTCGCACAAGCGCGTCGAGGACGTCAGCGACTTCTTCACCGCCGGCGGCAGGATGCCGTGGTGGCTGTCCGGCATCTCCCACCACATGTCCGGCTACAGCGCGGTGATGTTCACCGGTTACGCCGGCATCTCCTACCAGTACGGCATCACCTCCTACGTCACCTGGTCCTTCCCCATCGCCATCGGTATCGCCATCGGCGCCCAGCTGTTCGCCGGGCGGCTCAACCGGCTGCGGTCGCGGCTGCACGTGGCCTCGCCGCTGGAATACCTCAAGAGCCGCTACAACCTGCCGACGCAGCAGGCGCTCGCCTGGTCAGGCGTGCTGCTGAAGATCGTGGACGTCGGCGCCAAGTGGGCGGCCATCGCCACCCTGTTGTCCGTGTTCACCGGCATGTCCCTCAACCAGGGCATCCTCATCACGGGTGTGATCACCGGCATCTACTGCACCGTCGGCGGCCTGTGGGCGGACGCGCTCACCGAACTGGGCCAGTTCGTCATCCAGTTGCTGGCCGGCGTCGCGATGCTGGTCACCGTCCTCGGCGAACTGGGCGGCTTCAGCTCGCTGTGGACCGTGTGGGACCGGCTGCCGGCCGGCCACACCGAGCCCACCGTCGGCCCGTACACGCTGACCTTCCTGCTCGCCTACCTCTTCATCAAGACCTTCGAGTACAGCGGCGGCATGTGGAACCAGGCCCAGCGCTACATGGCCACCCGCGACGCCCGGCAGGCCAAGCGCTCGGCGCGGCTCTCGGCGGCCCTGTGGTTCGTCTGGCCCGCCGTCCTCTTCTTCCCCATGTGGGTCGCCCCGCTGCTGGTCAGGGCCGAGCGGCCGGACGCTTCCGACGCGTACGCGCTGCTGACCGAACGGCTGCTGCCGCACGGCCTGCTGGGACTCGTCGTGGTCGGCTTCTTCTCGCACACGATGGCCATGTGCTCGTCCGACGCCAACGCCATCTCCGCGGTCTTCACCCGCGACATCGCGCCCGCCCTGCCCAGGATCGGCGAACGGGCCCGCAGGTGGTCGCACAAGGCCGGGCTGCTGGCCGCGCGGCTGTCGACGGTCGCGTTCCTGGCGCTGTCCATGGCCATAGCGACGCAGGTCAACTCGCCGACGTTCAAGGACATCATCACCGTCGTCATCAAATGGGTCGCCGGTCTCGTCGGGCCGATCTCCATTCCGTTCCTGCTGGGGATGTTGCGGTCCTGCCGCAAGTCCGGGCCGACGGCGGCGCTGGTCTCCTGGGCGGCCGGCCTCTTCGCCTTCTGGCTGACGAACTACGGGATGAGCGGCCTACAGCTCCAGATCCAGATCGTCTCGCCGGTCGCCACCTCGCTGGTCCTGTACCTCGTCATCGGCCTCCTCAAGCCCGAGGACACACCGGAGCGTGACGCGGTACTGGCCCGGATCAACTCCGGGGACGACGGGGACGGCGAGGGCGGCGCGGCGGCGCTGCCGGTTCCCGGGCAGGGCGCCGCGGGGGACGAGGGCGGGGTGCCGCGGTCCGTCTGACGGATGCGGGACCGGCGGGCCCGGACGGCTACGCGCGCGGGTAGCGGGCGAGCCAGCCGGGCGCCGAGCCGGCGGGGCCGTGCAGGGCGGGCCCCTGGGTCATCTCCAGGGCGAAGTCGTCGGCGAGCTGGAGGATCGTGTCGCGGCCCTCCAGCTCGACCAGCCACACCGGCGGCAGCGCCGTCTCGCCGTGCAGCGTGCCGAGGATGTTGCCGCAGATGGCGCCGGTCGAGTCGCTGTCGCCGCCGTGGTTGACGGCCAGCAGCAGCCCGTGCCGGATGTCCTCGGCGACCAGCGCGCAGTAGACGCCGATCGCCAGCGCCTCCTCGGCCGTCCAGCCCTCGCCCAGCGACTCCACCCTGGCCGGCGTCGGCATCCCCTGCCGTACGGCGCCGAGCGCCCGCTTGAGCGCGTCGGTGGTCTCCTCGTGGCCCGGTCGGGTGCCCAGGTGCACCAGGGCCTTCTGCACGGCGCTGTCGAGATCGTCGCCGCGGGCCAGCGCATGGCTGATCACCGCGAGGGCACCGGCCGCCAGATAGCCGGTGGGGTGGCCGTGGGTCTGCGCCGCGCACTCGACGGCGAGCTGGAAGACCAGCTGCGGCTCCCAGCCCACCAGCAGGCCGAACGGCGCGGAGCGCATCACGGCGCCGCAGCCCTTGGACTCGGGGTTCTTCGGCTTGTCGAGGGTGCCCATGACCTCGTCGCCGAGGCCGCTGAGGCAGGCCCGGCCCGGTGCCCGGCGCGCGTACAGCCACTCCTCGCGGGCCAGCCAGCCGTCCTCCTCCTTGCGCTCGTCCGGGCCCCAGTCGCGCTGGGTGGCCGCCCAGCGCAGATAGGCGCGGTGCACATCGGTGGGCGGATGCCAGGCGCCGGTGTCCCGGCGCACCTGGGCACGGATCAGGCCGTCGACGGTGAACAGGGTCATCTGGGTGTCGTCGGTGACCGCGCCGCGCCGCCCGAAGGCCGGGACGAAGTCCGTCACACCTTCCTCGCCGTGCGCCTCCCGGATGGCGTCCAGCGCGTCGAACTCGATTCCCGCGCCGAGCGCGTCGCCGATCGCGCCGCCGAGCAGACAGCCGCGTACCCGGCTGCGGAAGTCCTGCTGCTCGGAGCGGCCCCAGATGGCGGTATTGCCTGCCGCTGCGTTCACTGTGTCCCTCCCGAAGCCCCACATCGCCCGTCCGGGGCCGTACGGGCCCTCTGGCGCAGCACTGTAATCGACCGGGAATGATCGTCTCCGGGGCAGGAACATAATGCGAGCAGTCGCACATCAGGTGGCTTTTGACCGGGCAGATCACGATCGGTACGAGACGCCCGGCACCGCCCGACCACTCGCCGCACGCCTCCCGACGACCCGCCGCACCCGCAACGGGACCGCCGCCCCGGCACCCACAGGAGAGCCCCGATGACCATGCAGTGCGCCGTCCTCGACGACTACCAGGAAATCGCCGGATCCCTGGCCGACTGGTCCGCCCTGGACCACGCCGTGGACGTCCGTACGCTGCACACGCCCTTCCACTCCGAAGACGCGGTGGCCGCGGCCATCGGCGACTGCGAGATCGTGGTGGCGATGCGCGAACGCACCCCGTTCCCCGCCTCGCTGCTCGCCCGGCTCCCCCGGCTGCGGCTGCTGATCACCTCCGGGATGCGCAACGCCGCGATCGACCTGGACGCCGCGGCCCGGCACGGCATCACCGTCTGCGGCACGGCGAGCAGCAGCCGGCCGCCGGCCGAGCTGACCTGGGCGCTGCTGCTGGGCCTCGCCAGGAACGTCGTCACGGAGAGCGCCGCGATGCAGGCCGGCGGCCCCTGGCAGAGCACCGTCGGCGCCGATCTGCACGGCCGCACGCTCGGCCTGCTGGGGCTCGGCAAGATCGGCAGCCAGGTGGCGAAGGTCGGCCTGGCCTTCGGCATGGACGTCCTCGCCTGGAGTCAGCACCTGACCGCCGAACGGGCCGCGGACGTGGGGGTGCGCGCCACCGCCACCAAGGAGGAACTCCTGGAGAGCAGTGACTTCGTCTCCGTCCACCTGGTCCTGGGCGAGCGCACCCGCGGGCTGCTGGGCGCCGCCGAACTCCACCGGATGCGGCGCACCGCCTACCTCGTCAACACCTCACGGGCGGCCATCGTCGACCGGTCGGCGCTGCTGCGGGCGCTGCGCGAGAACTGGATCGCCGGCGCGGGCCTCGACGTCTTCGAGCAGGAGCCGCTGCCCGCCGACGACCCGCTGCGCACCCTCCCCAACGTCCTGGCGCTGCCCCACATCGGCTACGTCACCCGGCGCAACTACGAGGGGTATTTCCAGCAGGCCGTCGAGGACATCCAGGCGTTCCTCGCGGGCGCTCCCGTGCGCCTGCTGCGCTGAGCGGCGCCCGGCCGCGCCCCCGCTCGCAGGCGTCCGTACCCGGCCGCCCGCCGTCTTCGGTGCGCGACGATGCCGGGGGCGCGGGCTGGGCATGCTCTTGCCATGTCCGAGTACGAGTGGGACCGCACCACGAGGGCCGTCGTCGCCTCCGCGCTCGCCGGAGACAGCGACGGCGCGGTGGAACTTCTCCGTCCGCTGCCGCAGCGCGATGTCTGCCACATCGCGGTCCGGCTGGCCGCCATGGCGGCCGACGCGCTGATCAGCGCGGCCCAGGACACCGGCGGCGACCGCGCCGATGCCCTGTCGCAGTGGCAGCGGTCCATCCTCCGGCACGAGGCGGAGCACGACGGCGGCCAGGGACCGGACGCCCCCTAGAAGCAAGGCCACTTACGCAGAGCTCGTCACACGGTCTTGTTGAGGTGTCCTGATCGGCCGGGCCACGGCCGGTGAACGCGGCCGGCCTCGCGCGTGCGGGGAAGGCTTCCTCACAGCACGAAGGCGGCTCCCCTGGCCCCGAGGGGCGGAGGAGCCGCCGTTCGCAGTTCGTCTCCACGGTCCGGCCCTCTGCTGCGCGCGCCCAGCAGAGGAAGCCGGATGGGGCGGCGTCAGCGGAGGGCGCTCGGCGTCACCTGTCTCCCGGGCTCAGGAGTAGTAGATGACCATGCTGCCGGGGCCGTCAGCCTCGCAGTGGTCGATGGTGACGTGGTGCCCCACCGCCCTGTCCAGCTCCTGCTGGGTCTGGTCGGTGTGGCAGTCCGACTGGTAGTTGCCCTGCGTTTCCATGGTCTGGAGGTCGGCGGCCTGCGCGGCTCCGGCGGCGATGCCGGACAGGGCCAGGAGGCCGGCGGCGACGACTGCAGTGCGCTTGAACTTGCGCATGTCTTCTCTCCTTTTGTGCATGTGCGTTGCGTACACGCTCGACGGCGTGTGGATCCACCCTCCGGGAGCGTGGTGGCAGTAACCGCACCACTGGCCCGGCCCCGCGGCCGGTCGGGGATGCCGGCCGGGGTGGACACTGTGTGTACCGAGGGTTCCCTCGGACGCGTGGCGGCCCATCACAGCGGATCCCTCTCATTCAAGAGAGCAAGCTCTCTTGTTACAGGGCCCGACAGCTACCTCCACGCCCGTCATCTCACCTCCCCCTGTTTCCCCTGGACTTGACAGGACGGCATCCAGGACCGGGCTCACGGGGCGCGTGTGGTGCGGGGTGCGGGGTTTACGGGTGGTACTTCTCCTCGACCGTGTCGGCGGCGCCGTTCTTGCGGTCCATGGTGACGCGGACGGTCACGCTGCTGGTCTTTGCGGCTTTCTCCAGCTGGTCCACGTTGCATTTCGTGGTGCCGTAGCCGTCCTTGCCAATGGTCACGTTGCCGTCGGGGTCGCCGCAGATCGCGGCCGCGCCGAGGACGGTTGTGGCGTTGGCGACGAGGAACGCCTGGTCCGTGCCGCCGCCTTCGGGTTTGACGATGAGCTTGCCGGGTGCGAGGTATTCCAGCTTGCCGACGAGTGTGAGGTTGTTGCCCGCGTGGGCGACGCCGCCCCCGGGGGGCGCGGGATGGCTGCCGGTGCTGCCGCCGGTCCCGGAGCCTTGGGTGGCGGACGGTGCCGTGGCGGGTTTGCCGGCGTCCTGGCCCTGCGTGCCGGAGTCGCCCGATGAGGAGCCGCCCGTGGACCGGTTGGAGTCCGGGGTCTGCGGTGAGCCGGACGCGGCCGGGGAGTCCGATGAGCCGGCGGCGCCCGCCGCCCCGGAGTCGGGCCCGCAGGCCGTGACTCCCAGGCTCAGCGCCGCCGCGGCGACAACGGCGGCGGCGATGCGGCGGGCGCCGCGGCCGCGGCGGGTGGCAGTGGCGGTGTTCATCGGATCTCCCGTAGCTCTGTTCTCTCGTCTTGCTCCCGGACGACAACCAGCTTCGAAGACCGGGCTGGCGTTCCGCTAACAGACGACTAATGCAGTGGGCCGGCGCCACGCACTTTACGGTCGATCACGCCGCTGACCTGCACCGATGCCACCACCGGAGGGATCCAACAGACTGCAGGGCAAGTGGTATCGCCCCTGGAAGACGCCCGGCCGGCCACAGGACTACTCCAGGACCGGCAGCAGCTCCGGCAGATGGCCGTCGGACGACAGCGCGGCCGCCTGCCGCTCATCGGAGACCGGGCCGTAGCCCGTCGTACGGGGCCTGGCCGGGCGGCCGGCCAGGTCGGCGATGGCGATCAGGTCCTGGATGGAGCGGTAGGAGCCGTAACTGGAGCCCGCCATCCGGGAGATGGTCTCCTCCATCAACGTCCCGCCCAGGTCATTGGCGCCGGAACGGAGCATCTCGGCCGCGCCTTCGGTGCCGAGCTTGACCCAACTGGTCTGGATGTTGGGGATGTAGGGGTGGAGCAGCAGCCGGGCCATGGCCGTCACGGCGCGGTTGTCGCGGGTGGTGGGGCCGGGGCGGGAGATGCCCGCGAGGTAGACGGGAGCGTTGGTGTGGATGAAGGGGAGGGTGACGAACTCCGTGAATCCCTCGACCCCCTTCTCCAGCGCGGACTGCTGGATCTGCGCCAGCAGCCGGAGGTGGCCGAGCCAGTGGCGGGGCTGGTCGACATGGCCGTACATCATCGTCGACGACGAGCGGATGCCCAGTTCGTGGGCGGTCTTGATGACCTCGACCCACGTGGCGGTCGGCAGCTTGCCCTTGGTGAGGACCCAGCGGACCTCGTCGTCCAGGATCTCGGCGGCCGTGCCGGGGATGGAGTCGAGGCCGGCTTCCCTGGCCGCGGTCAGCCACTCGCGGATGGACATCCCCGTACGCGTCGCGCCGTTGACGACCTCCATGGGCGAGAAGGCGTGGACGTGCATCCCGGGGACGCGTTCCTTGACGGCGCGCGCGATGTCGAAGTAGGCGGTGCCGGGCAGGTCGGGGTGGATGCCGCCCTGCATGCACACCTCCACCGCGCCGACGTCCCACGCCTGTTCGGCGCGGTCGGCGACCTGGGAGAGGGACAGGGTGTAGGCGTCGGCGTCCGTGCGGCGCTGGGCGAAGGCGCAGAAACGGCAGCCGGTGTAGCAGACGTTGGTGAAGTTGATGTTCCTGGTGACGATGTAGGTGACGTCGTCGCCGACGGTGGCGCGGCGCAGGTCGTCGGCGATGGTGCACAGGGCGTCCAGGGCCGGGCCGTCCGCGTGCAGCAGCGCCAGCGCCTCGGCGTCGGTGAGCCGGGTGGGGTCGTCGGCCGCCTGCGACAGGGCCTGGCGTACGTCGGCGTCGATGCGGGACGGGACCATTCCGGGCGCCGCGGCCTCGCGCAGCGCCTCCCAGTCGCCGTAGACCTCGTCGAAGTCGTCGCGGCGGTCGCCTGTGCGGCCCTCGGTGTCGATGGTGCGGTGCAGGTCCGTACGGCCCGTGGCGGCCATCGAGAAGCCCTCGTCGGGCTCCTGCCAGGGGCGGCCCACCACGGGGGCGTCCTCGACGGCCAGGCCCGTCTCCGGGTCGGCGAGGGCCCGGACGTGCGGCAGCAGACGGGGGTCGAGCCAGGGCTCGCCGCGTTGGAGGAACTCGGGGTAGATGGTGAGGCGTTCGCGCAGTGTGAAGCCGGCGGCGCCGGTCCGCTCCGCCAGGTCGTCGATGTGCGGCCAGGGGCGCTCGGGGTTGACGTGATCGGGGGTCAGCGGCGAGACCCCGCCCCAGTCGTCGATGCCGGCGCCGATCAGCAGCGCGTACTCGGCGTCGACGAGATTCGGCGGCGCCTGGATGCGGGCGGACGGGCCGAGGATGTGGCGGGTGACAGCGATGGCCGCGGCCAGTTCCTCCAGTTCGGCGTCGGGCATCCCGCGCATCGCCGTGTCCGGCTTGGCGCGGAAGTTCTGCACGATGACTTCCTGGATGCCGTGGTAGGCGCGGGCCGTCTTGCGGAGCGCGAAGACCGAGTCGGCGCGCTCCTCGTAGGTCTCGCCGATGCCGATCAGGATGCCGGTGGTGAAGGGGACGTTGGAGCGCCCGGCGTCCTCCAGGACGCGCAGCCGTACGGCCGGGTCCTTGTCGGGCGAGCCGTAGTGCGGGCCGCCAGGTTCGCTCCACAGGCCCGTCGCCGTCGTCTCCAGCATCATGCCCATGGAGGGCGCGACGGGCTTGAGGCGCTGGAGGTCCGTCCAGGTCAGCACGCCGGGGTTGAGGTGCGGCAGCAGGCCGGTCTCCTCCAGGACGCGGATCGCCATGGCGCGCACGTAGGACAGGGTGTCGTCGTAGCCGTGCGCCTCCAGCCACTCCTGGGCCTCGGGCCAGCGGTCCTCGGGGCGGTCGCCGAGTGTGAACAGCGCTTCCTTGCAGCCCATTTCGGCGCCCTTGCGGGCGATGTCCAGCACCTCGTCGGGCGAGAGGTACATGCCGTGGCCGTCCCTGCGCAGCTTGCCGGGGACGGTGACGAAGGTGCAGTAATGGCACTTGTCGCGGCACAGCCGGGTCAGCGGGATGAAGACCTTGCGCGAGTACGTGATCACGCCCGGCCGGCCCGCCGCCTCCAGACCGGCGTCCCGCACCCGGGCGGCCGAGGCGCACAGGTCCTTGAGGTCGTCGCCGCGTGCCTGGAGCAGCACCGCGGCCTCGCCGACGTCCAGCGCCACACCGTCGCGGGCGCGCCGCAGCGCGCGGCGCATCGCGTTCGCGGTGGGCCGCTCGGAACGGTTCGTTCCGTCGTCCGCCGACGGGTCGGCTTCTCGGTCGGATCCCTGGTCAGGTGCCTGCGCGCTGGAAGTCATCCCCCGAGCATACGAGCGGCATCCGACAGTCGGACGAGCGCGCTTACAAACTTGTCAGCAACTCCTCGGAGTACTTACGCGTAATGAACTCCATGGCGTGGCCGTCCGGGTCATCGATGTACACGCCACGGCCACCGTCGAGGTGGTTGATCTCCTGCGGTCCTGCGTGCCGGGGCCCGGCCCAATAGGCCAGCTGCTGCTCCTGGATACGGCCGAATATCCCGTCGAACTCCTCCTCCGTCACCAGGAACGCGTAGTGCGTGGGCACGAATTCGCGTCCGGCGGCGACGTGCTCGGCGTAGTCGAGGACCACACCGTTGTCGAGGGCGAGGGCCGCGAACGGGCCGTACGAGCGCGGCTCGGGGGCGTCGAGCAGCGCGGCGAGGAAGCGGGCGGAGGCGAAGCGGTCGGTGCTGTGCACGATCGTGTGGTCGAGTTGCGGCATGGTCTGCTCCTTGGACCTGCGTCTGCGGCCGCGATCTGCGGCCTGCGGTCCGCGCGCGGCGCACGTGGCCCTTGCGCGCTGCGACGGCCCGCAGTAACGACGCTACGACCACCGGGGACGCCCGCGGATCGGTCTCCGGTCCCCACCTCGGACGCCGTGCCGTACGCCGTTGGTCTTAGGGCACGGCCGCCCCGGTCTGCCGCCTGCTCGCCGAGTGACGTGTCACAGATACTGCGCGTAGTCGTCCAGCGTGCGCAGTACCTCCGCCTCGTCGGCGGGCGGCAGTTGCAGCACCACCTCGTCGATCCCCAGCTCCCGGTAGTAGGCCAGTTTCCCTGGTGTCGGGAGGACCGCGAACGGCACCACGACCGGTTCGCCCGGCCGCCCGGCGTCCGTCCAGGCGGCGCGCAGCGCGGGCAGCGTCCCGGTCAGGCCGCGGCCGCCGATCGGCAGCCAGCCGTCGGCGTAGTCGGTGACGTGCGAGAAGAGCTTGGGGCCCGCGGCGCCGCCGACCAGGGTGCGCGGCGCCCCGTGGCACGGCTTGGGGTGCGCGTACGACGCCCGTACGGAGCCGAACGCGCCCTCGTAGGAGGTGGGCTCGTCGGCCCACAGGGCGCGCATCAGCGCCATTCGGTCGCGCGTCAGCTCCCGCCGGGTCGACCAGGTCACCCCGTGGTCGGCGGCCTCCTCGACGTTCCAGCCGAAGCCGACGCCCAGGGTGAAGCGGCCGCCCGAGAGAAAGTCGAGGGTGGCGATCTGTTTGGCGAGGTCGACCGGGTCGTGCTGGGCGACGAGGGTGATTCCGGTGCCCAGGCGCAGCCGTTCGGTGACGGCGGCTGCCTGGCCGAGCGCGACGAACGGGTCGAGGGTGCGGCCGTACTCGCGCGGCAGCGGCTCGCCCATGGGAGCGGGAGTGTCCCGGCTCGCCGGGATGTGGGTGTGCTCGGGGAGATAGAGGCCGTCGAAGCCGCGCTGTTCCAGCTCGCGGGCGAGCCGTACGGGCCGGATCGTCTCGTCGGTCAGGAAGATCGTGGTCGCGATCCGCATACAGCGCGCACCTCCGCGTGAAGGGTGTGGGTGACCGCATGGTGCCCTACCGTCCACGGGTTATCCACAGCCCTTTCCCTCCGTGTCACACCCGCGTACAACAGTTTTCACGCGGTGACACACGGCGATACGCGGCGGTGGTGCGTGAGAGCGTGCCGTGCGGCGCGGGCGGCAGCGGCATCCATCAGGACGGGGGGCGGAAATGGACCGGCGTGAGGTAGTGAAACGGTCGGCGGTTGCGGGGGCTGCGGGCGCGCTTACGCTCGGTCCTGTGAGCTTCGCCGACGCGGCACCGGGTGCCGACGGCGGGTCGGGTGCCACACAGACCCGCAAGGTGCGCGGCCGGCTGCCTCCGGGCGCACCGGACTACGTCTACGTACCCGTCGAAGTGCCGCCCGGCGTGCGGGAGATCGCCGTCGCGTACTCCTACGACAGACCGGCGGTCCCCGAGGGCACGGTCGGCAACGCCTGCGACATCGGCATCTTCGACGAGCGCGGTACGGCGCCGGGCGGCGCCGGGTTCCGGGGCTGGTCGGGCGGGGCGCGCACGGAGTTCTTCCTGCGTGCCGACGACGCCACCCCCGGCTACCTGCCGGGCCCGGTGCGCCCCGGCCGCTGGCACATCGCCCTCGGCCCGTACACCATCGCCCCGCAGGGCCTGGCGTACGAGATCACGGTCACGCTGCGGCGCGGCGCTCCCGGGCGCACTCCCGCGCCGGTGTACCCACCCGAGCGTGCCCGGGGCCGCGGCCGTGCCTGGTACCGCGGCGACAGCCATCTGCACTCGGTGCATTCCGACGGCGGGCGCACCCCGGCCGAGATCGCCGCGCTGGCCCGCGAGGCCGGTCTCGACTTCCTCAACACCTCGGAGCACAACACCACGTCCTCGCACCGCGCCTGGGCCGGTCTGTGGGGCGACGACCTGTTGATCCTGACCGGCGATGAGGTCACGACCCGCAACGGCCACGTCGTGGCCATGGGCACCGACCCCGGGACGTTCATCGACTGGCGCTACCGCGCACGCGACAACGCCTTCGGACGGTACGCACGGGCCATCCGCCGGGCCGGCGGCCTGGTCATCCCGGCGCATCCACACGCGCCCTGCATCGGCTGCGGCTGGAAGTTCGGGCTGGCCGACGCCGACGCGGTGGAGGTGTGGAACGGCCCGCACACCCCCGATGACGACATCGCCCTCGCGGAGTGGGACAACGCACTGGTCGCGCACGCCCGCGGCGAGCGCGACCGCTGGCTGCCCGCGGTGGGGCACAGCGACGCGCACCGCGATCCCGATGTCGTCGGCCTGCCGCAGACCGTCGTGCTGGCCGACGACCTCTCCCGGCGTGCGCTCCAGGACGGCATCCGGGCGGGCCGGGTCTGGATCGCCGAGTCCGCCGCGGTCGGTCTGGCCTTCTCCGTCAGCGGGCCGCGCGGCGAACACGCCGGAATTGGCGGGCGTCTTGCCCTTCCCCGTACGGCGCCCGTCACCGCCCGCCTGGAGGTGTCCGGCGCTCCGGGCTGCACGGTCACCCTCCACACCGACCAGGGGGTGCTGCACACCGCCTCGCTGCCGCCGTCCGGTGCGGGCACGGTCAGCTGGCCCACCACACCCGACCGTGCCGCCTACATACGGGCCGAGATACGTCACCCGGCGACCACTCCCGGCCTGCCGGGCCCGCCGGCCGCCCTCACCAACCCGGTGTTCCTGGGCCGGGGTTGAGGCCGGCGACCGCAGCGCTCGCGGGATGCCGGGCACCGGAACCGGCACCAACTCCGGGCCCGCGCCCGGCCTGCGCCCCGGCCCGCACCCCTGCCTGCGCCCGGCCAGTCTCCCGGCCCGCACCCAGGCCCGCGTCCGGCGCCGGAATAACCGCAGGTGGCCGCCGGTTACGGCTCATCACGTCTGCCCTACCGAGGAGATACCCGATGCGCGCTCTCGTTGTCGATCACTCCGCACCCGGACGGCTCGCCCTGGGTACCGTCGCCGACCCGGAACCCGGCCCCGACGAGGCCCTGGTGCGCGTCGCCGCGATCTCGCTCAACTACGGCGAACTGCCCACGAACACCGGCGCCGCCGAGGGCGTGGTGCCCGGCTGGGATGCCGCCGGAGTGGTGGAGCGGGCGGCGTCCGGCGGGCGCGGCCCGCAGCCCGGCGACCGGGTCGTCACCCGCGGGCGCGGCGGCGGCTGGGCCGAGCTGCGCGCCGTCCACGTCGACGAACTCGCCGTGCTCCCCGACGCCGTCGGCTTCACCACGGCCGCTGCCCTCCCGGTGGCCGGCGTGACCGCGCTGCGGGCCCTGCGGGTGGTGGGTGTGCGGCCCGGCCTGCGGGTGGTCGTCACCGGCGCGTCCGGTGGCGTCGGCAGGTTCGCCGTGCAGCTGGCCCGCCTCGCGGGCGCCGAGGTCTACGCGCTGGTCGGCAGCGCGGCCCGCGGCGAGGGCCTGGCGGCCCTGGGCGCCGACCACGTCCTGACCGGCGCCGCGGAGATCGAAAGGCCGGTGGACGCGGTGCTGGACAACGTCGGCGGGCCGCTGCTCTCGGAGCTGCTGGGACACCTCGCCCCAGAGGGTGTCGTCGCGTCCATCGGCGCCACCTCCGGGCAGCCCGCGCCGATCCACCCCTATCAACTCGTCCCCAACCGCCTCACGTTGCGCGGCGTCAAGCTCGGCGACGGCATCGGCCACGACCTCGCCCACCTCGTGCGGCTGGTCGCGGACGGCCGCCTTGAGGCGAGCGTGGACCGGGTCGCCGACTGGTCCGAAGCGGGCAAGCTGGCGACCGCCCTGCTGAACCGCGAAGTACGCGGCAAGGCCGTACTCACGATCGGCTGACCCGCCGGCCCGCTCACCGGACCCCCCACCGGTCCGGCGGCACTGCCCCCGCCGGACCCGCCGGCGGGCGGCCGGGGCACCCCCGCGCCGCACGAAGGCCGCCCGTCCTCTGCGGGCTCCCCGCTCCCCGTGTCTCCGGTCCGGGGCCGGGGCCGGGGGCTACCTGAACCTCGACTCCTCCCCCAGCTAAGACAGGGGGATTCCTGGCTCACGTCGCCTGCGGCCCGGCGGGCGCACAGGTCTTACACGATCAGCACCAGCCGGGTGGAGACCAGCCCGGACCAGCATCACGCGCGCGGAGTTCTTGTCCCTGGGGGATACGGCTCCGCACACGGTGCAGGCATACGTTCGTTCCGAAAGAGGTAGTGCGTGCTCGGTTCTCGCTCCGCACTGCGCACAGTCCATCGTGGTGTGCGCTGGATGGACCAAATGCACGGCCCGGCCGTGCTTGCGGCACATGTCGACCAGGGCTCGCTCCGTCGCGCCGATCGCCGCGTCGGCGGCCTTGCGGGCCATGGCCGACTGGCGAGGAACTTCGGCCGGAAGTCCTCGACAGCCAGGGCGTCGTGGTCGCGAACGACCTTCTTGGCCCACTTGCGGGCCGTGCCCTGACGCTGCCTGGCGACCTTCTTGTGCAGCTTCGCGGTCTGCCGCCTGGCTTCGCGGTAGCCCTGGGATGCGGCCTGCCCGCGCCTGGGCCTCCTGCGGGCCATCATCCGCTGATACCTGGCCAGGCGCTGGGCAGCGGTCTTGCCGTGCTGCGGGTGGGGGAGGTCGTGCTCGTCGCTCGTGGTGGTCGCGGTCTCGCGTACGCCCCAGTCGATGCCGATCACACGGCCCGTGGCAGGCAGCTCCCCGGTCACGGTGGGTACGACGAAGGACGCGTGCCACGCTCCGGTGCTGTCCTGGTACACGCGAACGCTGGACGGGGGCTCGGGCAGATCCCGCGACCACACCACCGTCACCACGATGCCGCCCGCAAGGTGCAGACGGCCGTCCTTGAGACGGAAACCACGCCTGGTGTATTCGAGAGTCGGCAGCGCCTCGCGCTTCTGCTTCCACCCCGGCATCCCCGCCCGCTGCCGCTGAGGAAGCCGAGCCTTGACGTCCTTCAGCGCCTTGGCGCGGGACTTGCCGAAGTCGCGTATCACCTGCTGCTGCGGCACACACGCACCCGCACGCAGCCACTCAGTACGCGAACGCGCCTCCGTCAGCATCGCGGCAAGCTGCACCGGCCCCACACGTCGCCCTACCACCGGTCGCTCTGTTGCGCAGGTGCACGGCCTTCGACTTGGCCACGCACTCATTCCACACCCACCGGCACCGGTCCCACTCGGTTTCGAGCGCGGTACGGGCCGTGCGGGAGAGGCGAAGACGGTAGGTATACCGGGCGCGCCCGGCCCTCTCGCCCGGCTTCGCTTCCGTCGTCATGAACAGCAACCCACCCGGGAGGTCTGACAGTTGAGGCCCCTCACCCGAAAGTTTCCCGTCCGTTTTTCTGACGGACCGTCCCCGCCCTCACCCCGGCCAGACCACCGACTGCAGCTCGCTGTACGCGTGCAGCGCGTACGAGCCCACGTCCCGGCCCACCCCGCTGTACTTGAAGCCGCCGAACGGCGCCTCCATGTTCCGCCCGACGGTGTTGACGCCGACCCCGCCGGCCCGCAGCCGCCCGGCCACCCGGAAGGCCCGCGCCACATCGCCGGACCAGACGTAGTCCAGCAGGCCGTAGTCACTGTCGTTGGCGAGCGCGATGCCCTCCTCCTCGTCGTCGAAGGGGACCACCACGACCACCGGGCCGAAGATCTCCTCGCGCACCACCCGCATCGCAGCGGTGCAGTCCGCGAACAGCGTCGGCGCGACATAGAAGCCGCGCGCCGTGTCCGGCCCGTCCGGGCGCTCCCCTCCGGTGACCACCCTGGCCCCCTCCTTGCGCCCCAGCTCGATGTACGACTCGACCCGGTCGCGGTGCGCCGCGGAGATCACCGGGCCGACGACGGTGCCCCGCGCCCGCGGATCGCCGACCGTGAGCTGCCCTGCGTAGCGGGCCAGGCGCTCCACCAGCCGGTCGTGGATCCCGCGCTGGGCCAGCACCCGGGTCGGCGCGGTGCAGATCTGCCCGCTGTAGAAGGCGAAGGTGGTGCCGATGCCGGCCACCGCCGCGGCCAGGCCCGCCTCGTCGAGGTCGTCGAAGACCAGCGCCGCGCCCTTGCCGCCCAGCTCCATCAGCTGGCGCTTCATCCCGCGCCCGCACACCTCCGCGATCCGCTGCCCGACGGCCGTGGATCCGGTGAAGCTCACCATGTCCACGTCCGGCGACTCGACCGCCGCCGCACCGACCGCCGTCCGCTCGCCGGAGACCACGTTCACCACGCCGGGCGGCGCCCCGGCCTCCGCCAGCGCCTCCTGGAGCGCCTCGGCCATCCGGTACACCGACAGCGGGTCCTGCGGCGCCGGTTTGACGACGACCGTGTTGCCCATCGCCAGCGCAGGGGCGACCTTCCCCGCGGGGTTGGCCCACGGGTTGTTGTACGAGGTGATGCAGGTGACCACGCCGACCGGACGGCGGGCCGCGAACGCTCCGAAGACACCCGCCTTCCCCATCGGCCCGGCCTCGTTGATCTGCGGCGGCAGCGGCGTCTCGACGGGCTCCAGGGCGCCGCGCGCGTACCGCTGGAACCGCGCCAGTGACACCCCCACCTGCATCCCGCGCGCGGTGGCCGTCGTCGCGCCGCTCTCCGCCTGCGCCAGCTCCGCGTACCGCCCGAAGTTGCGCCGGATGATCTCCGCGGTGCGGTCCAGGACCCGGGCGCGGGTCTGTGGCGCGGTGCGCGACCAGGGGCCGAAGGCCGCGCGGGCCGCCTCGGCCGCCGCCCGCACCTGCGCACCGCTCGCCTCCGGCGCCCGCCCCACGACCTCTTCGGTCGCCGGGTCCAGCACGTCGTAGTGCCCGCAGTCCGGCTCGGTCCACTCGCCGCCGATGAGCAGCCGCTCCGCGAACTCCCCGCCCCGGCGGCTCACTTGGTGCTCACCGTCTCCGTGTCCCGGCCCGAGCGCAGCACCGTCCCTGGCACCGCGCCGGTCACCACGTCGTGCCGGATCGTCTCCACGCCATTGACCCGTACGCTCACGATGCCCAGCGCCTTGGAGTCGAGCCGCGGGCTGTCCCCCGGCAGGTCGTGCACGAGCGTGGCGGGCCCCGCGTCGATCCGCTCCGGGTCGAAGAGCACCAGGTCGGCGTGGAAGCCCTCGGCTACCCTGCCGCGTCCGCGCAGCCCGAACAGCCGCGCCGGATCGTCGGTCAGCATCCGCACCGCGTCCTCCAGACCGACGAGCTTGCGCCCGCGCAGGCAGTCCCCCAGGAAGCGGGTGGTGTAGGGCGCGCCGCACATACGGTCCAGGTGCGCCCCGGCGTCCGAGCCGCCCAGCAGGACGTCCTCGTGCTGCCAGGTATCCCGGCGCAGCGCCCAGCTGTCCGGGGCGTTGTCGGTGGGCATCGGCCACAGCACGGTGCGCAGTTCGTCCTCGGCGCAGATCTCCACCAGGCAGTGGAACGGCTCCTGGCCGCGTTCGGCGGCGATGTCGCCCACCACGCGGCCGCTGAGCCCTTCGTTGGCGGCGGAGTAGGTGTCGCCGATGACGTAGCGGTCGAAGCGGGCCAGCCGGCGGAAGATCCCGGCTTCCTCGCTGGTCGCGCGCCGCAGCATTTCGGCCCGTACGTCCGCGTCGCGCAGCCGGACGATGCGTTCGGGCACCGGCAGGCCGAGGATGTCGCCCCAGCCGGGGATGAGGTTGAGCGCGCAGAAGGTGCCCAGCGACATGTTCATCGGGGTGAGGATCGGCATGGTCAGCGCGACGATGCGGCCGCCGGCCTCGCGGGCGCGGGCGCTGGGTATCAGCTGGCGCGGTACCCGTTCGGGCACCGCCGCGTCGATGGTCAGCACGTTCCAGTTCAGCGGGCGCCCGGCGGCCGCGGTCATCGCCACCAGCAGGTCGATCTCGTCGTCGTCGAACCGGTCGAGGCAGCCGGAGACGATGGCCTCCAGCTGGGTGCCCTCGTGGTCGGCCACCGCGCGGGAGAGCGCCAGGAGTTCGGCGGGGGACGCGTGCCGGGAGGCGACGGGCGCGCCGTCGCCGTCGGAGTGGGTGGAGGACTGCGTCGTGGACAGGCCCCAGGCGCCGGCGTCCATCGCGTCGTGGAACAGCGCGACCATCGCCGCGAGCTGCGCTTCGGTGGGCTGCCCGCCGACCGCGTCGGGCCCCATGACGTGCCGGCGCAGCGCGCAGTGCCCCACCATGAAACCGGCGTTGACCGCGATCCGGCCCTCCAGGGCGTCCAGGTATTCGCCGAAGCCGCGCCAGTTCCAGGGCGCGCCCTCCTCAAGCGCCACCAGCGACATGCCCTCGACCTTGCTCATCATCCGCCGTGTGTAGTCGGCGTCGTCGGGCCGGTCGGGGTGCAGCGGGGCGAGGGTGAAGCCGCAGTTGCCGCCGGCGACGGTGGTCACGCCGTGGTTGAGCGAGGGGGTGGCGTACGGATCCCAGAAGAGCTGCGCGTCGTAGTGCGTATGCGGGTCGACGAACCCTGGCGCGAGGACGAGGCCGGTGGCGTCCTCGCTGGTCAGGGCGGGTTCGGTGACCGTGTCCCGGTCCGCGACGACGGCGATGCGCCCGTCCCGGATGCCCACGTCGGCGGCGCGGCGGGGCGCACCCGTCCCGTCCACGACGGTCGCGCCCTTGATCAGGTGGTCGAGCATGGCGTGGATCCCTTTCTCGGTGGGTGCGTGCGGGGCGAGCGGCGCTCCGTCGCGTACGGGGCGCCGCCCGTGCCGGAACGGGCCTGCGGGCTCAGCTGCCGCCCGCCGCCTGCCGGAAGCGCGTCGTGCGGTGCACCGGGTCGGTGTCGATCTTCGGGATGACGTGCTCGCCGATCAGCTTGATCGAGGTGAGCGTGTCCTCGTAGCCGATGCCGATGGGCAGTCCGAAGGAGAGCTGGTCGGCGCCGGCCTGTTCCCAGCGCCTGCACTGCCCGAGCACCTCGTCCGGGTCGCCGCAGATCATCAGCTCCTCGGCGATCAGCAGCTCGACCAGCTCCTCGGTGTACTCGGGCAGCAGCTCTGGCCACTCGGGTACGCCGTCGGGCCGCGGGAAGGTGTCGTGGTAGCGGAAGAGCAGCGACTGGAGGTAGTTGAGGCCGCCGCCGACCGCGATCTCGACCGCCTTCTTGTGCGTCTCGGCGCAGATGGCGGTGGAGGTCACCATCACGTTGTCGTTGACGAAGCCGCCGACCGCATCGGCCTCCTTGACGGCGGTCTTGTACGAGTCGACGACCCACTCCATGTCGGCGACCTTCTGCACGCTGAAGCCCAGCACGCCAAGACCCTTGCGCCCGGCCATCGCGTACGAGGACGGCGAGCCCGCCGCGTACCACATGGCCGGGTGCGAGGCCCCGTACGGCTTGGGCAGGACCTTGCGGGGCGGCAGTTCCCAGTGCTTGCCCTTGAAGCCGGGGTACTCGTCCTGGAGCCACATCTTGGGGAACTCCGCGATGGTCTCTTCCCAGAGTTCCTTGGTGTGGTTCATGTCGGTGACTCCCGGCATGAAGCCGAGGATTTCGTGACTGCCGGCGCCCCGCCCGGAGCCGAACTCGAAGCGGCCGCCGGAGAGGTGGTCGAGCATGGCGACCTTTTCGGCGACCTTCACCGGGTGGTTGACCGGCGCGAGCGGGTTGAAGATGCCGGAGCCGAGGTGGATGCGCTCGGTGGCGTGGGCGAGGTAGCCGAGGAAGACGTCGTTGGCGGAGAGGTGCGAGTACTCCTCCAGGAAGTGGTGCTCGGAGGCCCAGGCGTACTTGAAGCCCGACCGGTCCGCCTGGATGACGTACTCGGTCTCCTCCATCAGCGCGTGGTGCTCGGCCTCGGGGTCCGTCCTCGCCCGCGACGCGGGCACGTATCCCTGCACAAAGAGCCCGAATTCCAAGGGGGTTCACCGTCCCAGTGTTTTCTGACGTACCGTCAGATTCGAATGTGGTCGACTGTTCCACCGGCATCCGGGACCGTCAATACCTGACGAGGCATCAGGAGAGGCCGACGCCGGCCAGCCACCCGCCGTCGATGACGAACGGCTGCCCTGTGATGTACGAGGAGTCCTCGCAGGACAGGAAGAGGGCGAGCCTGGCGATCTCCTCCGGCCGGCCGATCCGCCCCATCGGCACCAGCTTCCGGTACAGGCCGTCCACGGCCCGCCGGGATTCCTCCGGGTCGGCACCCGGGGCGAGGCCCGCCGGATTCGTCATCGGCGTGTCCACCGCCCCGGGGCACACCGCGTTCACCCGGATCTTCTTCGCGGCGAGTTCCAGCGCCGCGACCCGGGTGAGCCCCAGCACGGCGTGCTTGCTCGCCGCGTACGCGCCGACGCCCGCCATGCCCGTCAGGCCCGTGTACGAGGCGGTGTTGACGATGGTGCCGCCGCCGGCCGCCGCGATCTCGGGCGCCACCGTGCGGATGCCCAGGAAGCAGCCGGTCTGATTGACCTGTACGACCTGCTGGAACTCCTCCAGCGGGGTGGACACCAGCTCGTTGAAACGCAGGATCCCGGCGTTGGCCACCAGCCCGTCGATCTTCCCGAAGGCGTCCTTGGCCGCGCCGACCGCCGCCTGCCAGTCCTCCTCCCGCGTCACGTCCAGCCGTACGTACCGCGCCGCATCCGGGCCCAACTCCGCGGCCAGAGCCGCACCCTGCTCGTCGAGCACATCCCCGAGCACCACCCGGGCGCCCTCCGCGGCGAACAGCCGCGCCTCCTGCTCGCCCTGCCCGCGCGCCGCGCCCGTGATGACGACGACCCGCCCGTCCAGCTTGCCCATGCCACTCTCCCAGCCTCGCGTGATGTGGGCGCACCCGGCGCCCCTGTCCCCACCGGCCACCGCCCCGCTCGACCGGGCCCGGCCTACTCCTCCAGGTGCGCCGCGACCTGTTCCCCGAACGCGGCCATCTGGTCGAGGAGTTCGGCGCGGTCGCGGCTGCGGAACCGCACCTGGATCTGGTCGACGCCCATCTCCCGGTACTCCCGCAGCGAGGCGGCGATCCGCTCCGGCGGCCCGGACAGCGTCCGCCGGCCCACCGCCCAGGACGCCTCGCCGACGTACAGCGGCTCGGCGATGGTGCCGATCTCCGCGGGCTCCGCGATCCCGGCCGCGGCCCGCAGCTTCCGCAGCCGCGCGATCTTCGCCGGCAGCTGCTCGCGCCGGTCACCCTGCGGCAGCCAGCCGTCGCCGCGCTCGGCGGCCCGGCGCACCGCGGCGGGCGAGGAGCCGCCCACCCACACCGGGGGCCGCGGCACCTGCACCGGACGCGGCGCCTGCCCGAGGCCCGAGAACGCGAACCGCTCCCCCGCGAACTCGGCGAACTCCTCGGGCCCCAGCGCCGCCTTCAGCGCGTCGACGGTCTCGTCCAGCACCGCACCGCGCCGCGCGAAGTCCACGCCGAGCGCCGCGAACTCCTCCTGGACGTGCCCCGCGCCGACCCCGAGGATCAGCCGGCCGCCCGAGAGCCGGTCGAGCGTGGCGTACTGCTTCGCACTGACCAGCGGATGCTTCAGCCCGACCACGGCGACATGGCTCAGCAGCCGGACCCGCTCGGTGACCGCGGCCAGATGCGCCAGCGTGGCGACCGGGTCGTACCAGACCGTCCCCATCGCCCCGGCCAGCCGCCGCGGCACCGCGACGTGCTCACAGCAGGCGACATAGGCGAACCCGTACCGGTCGGCGGCCCGCGCGATCTCCACCAGATCCCCTGGCCCCGCGTCCGCCTCCCACTCCTCGGCGAACAGCGTGCTCTGCGCCTGCACCGGCAGCTGCATACCGTAGGACAGCCGTCCTACGGGCAGTATCCGCACCATACGACCCCTCCGTAGTGTCCCGTCCGGCTCGGCTCAGCCCTCCCACAGCCCCTCCCCCGTGAGCCCCAGCAGCTCGATGGCGTTGCCGCGCACGATGCGTTCGACGACGTCCGGTGCCAGGTGCCCCATCTGTTCCTCGCCGACCTGCCGCGACTTCGGCCAGGTGGAGTCCGAGTGCGGGTAGTCGGTCTCGTAGAGGACGTTGCCGACGCCGATCGCGTCGAGGTTCTTGAGGCCGAAGGCGTCGTCGAAGAAGCAGCCGTACACGTGCTCGGTGAAGAGTTCGGACGGCGGGCGGAGCACTTTGTCGGCGACGCCGCCCCAGCCGCGGTTCTCCTCCCAGACGACGTCGGCGCGCTCCAGGATGTACGGGATCCAGCCGATCTGTCCCTCGGCGTACATGATCTTCAGGTTCGGGAAGCGGTCGAACTTGCCGCTCATCAGCCAGTCGGTCATCGAGAAGCAGCAGTTGGCGAAGGTGATGGTGGAGCCGACGGCGGCCGGCGCGTCCGCCGATGTGGACGGCATCCGGCTGGACGAGCCGATGTGCATGGCCACGACCGTGCCGGTCTCGTCGCAGGCGCGCAGGAACGGATCCCAGTGGTCGGTGTGGATGCTGGGCAGTCCGAGGTGCGGCGGTATCTCGCTGAAGCACACCGCCCGTACGCCGCGGGCCGCGTTGCGCCGCACCTCGTCGGCGGCGAGCTGCGCGTCCCACAGCGGGACGAGGGTGAGCGGGATCAGCCGGCCCTGCGCCTCGGGGCCGCACCACTCCTCCACCATCCAGTCGTTGTAGGCGCGCACGCCGAGCAGCCCCAGCTCACGGTCCTTGGCCTCGGTGAAGGTCTGGCCGCAAAAGCGCGGGAAGGTGGGGAAGCAGAGTGCGGACTGGACGTGGTTGACGTCCATGTCGGCGAGCCGGTCCGGCACGGAGAAGGATCCCGGCCGCATCTGCTCGTAGGTGATGCCCTCCAGTTTGATGTCGTCGCGGGAGTAGCCGACGGCGGTGTCGAGGCGGGTCAGCGGCCGGTGCAGATCCTCGTAGACCCACCAGTCGGCCAGCGGGCCCTCGTCGCCCGGGGCGCCCATCTTCGGCGCGAACCTGCCGCCCACGAACGTCATTTCCCTCACCGGTGCGCGGACGATCCGCGGTCCTGCTCCCTGGTACTTCGACGGGAGCCGGTCCTGCCACACGCGGGGCGGCTCCACCGTGTGGTCGTCCACCGAGATGATCTTGGGGAAGGTCTCCATGGTCTCCATGGGAGGTACGGTAACCGCGATCTGACGACCCGTCAGCAATGCGGACAAGGATGGCCCGGACGGAACGCGGGCACCGAAAAGGACGGTGCGCGAACGAACGGTGAAGAATCCGGGGGGAGGTCGCGGACCCGGAACCGGAGGGGCATCCTCGGCGGTGCACGGTGCAGCAGGGTGGGAGACGCGGGGGCGTCCGGAACGTGACCGAACGGGCATCCGGCGGCCCGAATCCGTACGGGCGCACGCCACGGAGCGCACCTCCGCGTACCGTGTCCCATTGTCATGGCCTCACCACCCCAGGCGGGCACCGGTAGGGCGGGGAGGGTTTGTGCACGCTCCGGCCCGCTACTGACGGAAGGGGCCCTGACAGGGCAGACTGACCGTTGCGCACGGCGGAACACGGCACACACCGCGCACGATTGGGACAGGGCAGGGGGTCACCATGGACGACGGTCCGGGACAGAGGCGGGAGCGACTGCGCTTCACCGTGCTCGGTCCCGTACGGGCGTGGCGCGGTGCGAAGGAGCTGGCGGCGGGATCACCGCAGCAGCGCGCGCTCCTCTCCGCACTCCTGCTGCGTGGCGGGCGCACCGCCACCGCCGCCGAACTCGTCGACGCCCTCTGGGGCGACGAGCCGCCGCACGCCGCGCTCGCCGCCCTGCGCACCTACGCGTCCCGCATCCGCAAGACGCTCGGGGACGACGCCGACATGCTGGTCAGCGAGTCCGGCGGCTACGCGCTCAGGTCCGCCGACGGCCGCCCGCTCGACCTGGACCTCGACCACGCCGAGCAGTACGCCGTCGAAGCCGAGAAGGCCAAGGCCGCCGGCGACCGCTTACGCGCACGTGACCTGCTGGAATCCGCCCTGGCCCAGTGGGACGGCGAACCGCTGGCCGGCCTCGGCGGCCCGTACGCCGACAACCAGCGCACCCGGCTCGACGAGTGGCGCCGCTCCCTCATCGAGAGCCGCCTCGAACTGGAGCTGGAACTCGGCTGCCACACCGAGGCGGTGTCCGAGCTGACCTCCCTCACCGCCGCCCACCCGCTGCGCGAGCGCCTGCGGGAGCTGCTGATGCTGGCCCTCTACCGCAGCGGCCGGCAGGCCGAGGCCCTCGCCGTCTACGCCGACACCCGCAAGCTCCTCGCCGACGAGCTCGGGGTCGACCCCCGCGCCTCGCTCTCCGAACTCCAGCAGCGCATCCTGCGGGCGGACCCGGATCTCGACCCGCCGACCGCACCGCCTTCCGGCCGGAACCCGGCAGAACCGGTCATCGTGCGCCCCAAGCAACTGCCGGCCACGGTCTCGGACTTCACCGGCCGGGCCGCCTTCGTCGCCGAGCTGAGCGAGCAACTCGCCACCGCCGAGGGCCACGTGATGGCCCTCTCGGCGCTGACCGGCATCGGCGGCGTCGGCAAGACCACCCTCGCCGTCCACGTCGCACACGCCGCGAACCGGCACTTTCCCGACGGCCAGCTCTACGTCGACCTCCAGGGCGCGGGCCACAGCCCCTCGGAGCCCGACACCGTCCTGGCCGCGTTCCTGCGCGCCCTCGGGGTGCCCGAAGCCTCCATCCCCGACGGGCTCGACGAACGCGCCGCCCTCTACCGTTCCTCGCTCGCCGGCCGCCGGGTGCTCACGCTGCTCGACAACGCCCGCGACGCCGCCCAGGTCCGCCCGCTGCTGCCCGGCACCGAAGGCTGCGCCGCGCTGATCACCAGCCGCGCCCGGATGATCGACCTGGCCGGCGCGCACCTCATCGACCTCGACGTGATGAGCCCCGAGGAAGCCTTCACCCTCTTCCGCCGCATCGTGGGCGAGGAGCGCGTGAACGCCGAACGCGAGGCGTCCATGGACGTCGTCGGCGCCTGCGGCTTCCTGCCGCTCGCCATCCGCATCGCCGCCTCCCGGCTGGCCGCCCGCCGCACCTGGACCGTCTCCTTCCTCGCCCGCAAGCTCGCCGACGAACGCCGCCGCCTCGACGAACTCCAGGCCGGCGACCTCGCCGTGAAGGCCACCTTCGAGCTGGGCTACGGCCAGCTGGAGCCCCAGCAGGCCCGCGCCTTCCGGCTGCTCGGGCTCGCCGACGGCCCCGACCTGTCCCTGGCGGCCGCCGCGGCCCTGCTCGACATGGACACCGACTCCGCCGAGAGCCTCCTCGAATCGCTCGTGGACACCTCCCTGCTGGAGTCCGCGGCCCCCGGCCGCTACCGCTTCCACGACCTCGTACGCCTCTACGCCCGCTCCTGCGCCGAACGCGACGAACAGCCGCCGCAGGAACGGGACGCGGCCCTGTCGCGACTGCTCGACTTCTACCTGGCGTCCGCCGCGCAGATGTACATGATGGAGCGGCCGGGCGACAGCCTGCTCAGCCAGATGGAGACGCCGCACTACCCGGGCCTGGTCTTCACCAGCCGCTCGGAGGCGCTGAGCTGGCTGTTCGGCGAGACCCGCTGCCTGATCGCGTGCGCCCTCCAGAACACCGGCCACGCCGGACTGCGCCGCGCCGTCGATCTGCTGCTGCTCACCCGGGACATGGCCGAGTCCGGCGCCAACAACCGCCAGTACGAACAGGCCAACCTCACGCTGCTCGCCGCCGCCCTGGAGGCCGATGACCAGCACGCGGCCGGGCGCGCGCACTGGGCGCTGTCGCCGATCTGCACCCAGTTCGGCAGGCTCAGCGACGCCGACGAGCACGCGAAGCTCGCGACCCTGCTCGGGCTCGCGGCCGGCGACCCGTTCAGCTCGTCCAACGGGCCCAACGACCGCGGCATCATCGCCGGCATCCGGCACCACCACGACGAGGCGGAGGCGTACCTCAACCAGGCGCTGGTCGCCTTCCGCGACAACCGCAGCAAGCAGTCCGAGGCCAGCGCGCTGTGCAATCTCTCCCGCGTCCACCTGGACACCGGGCGCATCGACAGCGCGATCCACCTCGCCGAGCAGGGCATCGTCTGCTACCGCGAGGCCGGCGCCTCCCGCCGCCTCGGCAACGGCATGTACGCCCTCGGCATGGCCCTCACCCTGGCCGGGCGGCTTGACGAGGCCACGGACCAGCTCGCCGCCGCGCTCGCCATCTTCCAGGACAGCCGGCAGCGGTTCTGGGAGGGGATGACGTATCTCCGGATGGCCGAGGTCGACCTCGCCGCCGACCGCCCCGCCAGCGCCGCCAACTACGCCGAGCAGGCGCTCACCGCGCTCCGCGGCATCGGCGGCGGCCGCTGGCGCGCCGACACCCTGACCACGCTGGGGCACGCGCTCAACCAGATAGGGCACACCGGCCGCGCGAAGGTCTGCTGGCAGGAAGTCGTGTCGCTCCGCGAGCAGCTGGGCCTGCCCGCCGACACCGGCATGCAGCACCTCATCTTTCCGGCCGCCGTCGCATAACGCCAGGTCAGGGCCTCCGTCGCGGGCGTTTATCGATCGTTCATCGACACCCGACAATCTCTTACACATCGAACCGCCGCCTCGGGGGGCAAGCGGCTCGGTGCCCAGGCCCCACCGTCAAGGTGTCAGGCCCTGGGTCCGCTCGTCCGGCAACCCACGGGGGAGTTGCCGGGCGGGTGGAATCATCAGCGCCCACACACAGGAGTTGAGCCACCGTGAGCAGTCAGAATCAGGCACGGCCAGGCGACGACAAGGACATCGTCCGGCCGATGGACAGCAACCGCCCCATTCAGCCCATGGACAGCAACCGCCCCATCCGCCCGATGGACAGCAACCGTCCGATTCAGCCCATGGACAGCAACCGCCCCATCAGGCCGATGGACAGCAACCGTCCGATTCAGCCGATGGACAGCAACCGCCCCATCATCGACGGGCCGGCCCCGGCGGACGGCACCGTGCGCAAGGCCGCAGGCGACGACACCCTCCACACCAAGGACAGCAACCGCCCGATCGCCGACCCGAAGTAACGCAGGTCGCGCACCGGACCGTCGCGCATCGCCCCTGCGCGCCGCGGTCCTTTCGCAGCGGATCCCGCCGTGCCGTGCCGGTGGCCCGGGATCCGCAGGGGGGAGGGCCGGGGACGTCAGGACCCGTGGGGGGACACGGGTCCAGGACGCCCGGCGCTCGTAAGGGGGGACCGGCAACCGGAACGACCGGAGCTCTGGGGAGGGACCGGTCCGTACCGGGCGTCCCGGCAGCCGTGCTGCCGGGACCGGGGGATCGCAGGGGCCGGGCCCCGTGACGGCACACGCCGTTCGCGGACGCCGGCCCCTGCGGCATGCCCGGACCACGCCGCGCCGCAGCACCGCACATGGCCCCAACTCCTGGGATTTTTACGGAAGTTATCTGTTTCCGGTCGAACATCTGCCTGGCGAAGAGCTACCGTCGTTCGGCAAGAGATGTTTACACAAGGGAACGCTTCCTTCCAAGGGGCGTACCCAACGGAGGAGTTGACATGAGTCGTACCCGACGCACGCTGGTCACCATCGCCCTTGCCGTCGCCGCCGCCGGCGCCGCGGCGACTCCCGCCCTGGCCGACAGCCACATTCCCGGCCCCGGCCCGGCTGTCACCGCCCAGGACAGCCACTTCCCCGTGGCCCCCGGCGACGTCACCACTCAGGACAGCCACTTCCCCGTGGCCCCGTAACCGGCGAACGTCACGCCTCGCACCCGTTCCCCGTCAGCAAACTCCGGTGGTTCACGAACCCCTGGGCGGGGCCGGGTGCGAACGGCCGTTGCGGCACCTCCGGGACGCCGCGGCACGGCCGTCGCCGGGGCGGACGCAGCGAGCGCGATCCGCGCCGCGCAGCCCCGGCAGCGGGCCGGGATACGGTGGTCCGCCTCGTTCCGCTGTGCGATTTCGCCGCCGGGGCGACGCCATCGCTGCCGCAAAGGAAGATCACCGTGTCCGCGTACCCACCGCCGCCGGACGGCCACGCCCCCTACGGCCAGCCAGGCCAGGCACCGCACGGCCCCCCGGCCCCGCCCCCGTACGGGCAGCCGCCGCAGGCTCCGTACGGGCAGCAGGGCGCACCCCCGTACGGATCGCAGGGTCCGTCCCCGTACGGGCCGCCGCCGCAGGCTCCGTACGGGCAGGCCGGGCCGCAGCAGGGCGGGTTCCCCGGGGCGCCCGGCTTTCCGCCGCCTCCGGGCAAGAAGCGCGGCAACCCGGTGCGGTTCAGCCTCATCGCCGTGGCGCTGCTCGTCCTCGCGGGCGGCGGCCTCTGGGCGCTGACCGGCAACAGCACGCCGGTACGCACCGCGAAGGAGGCACGCGTCGGCGAGTGCCTGGAGAACCGGGGGACGACCGCGGACCCGGCGCTCTTCGTCATCGACTGCGACGCCGCGAAGGCCGAGTACAAGATCGGCGCGGACAGCTCCCGCATCGACGAGTGCCCCGCCGGGACCACCCGGTACACCGAGCGCCAGGGCCGCATCAAGACGGTCACGCTCTGCCTTGCGGACGTGAGCCACTAGGGCACGCCCGTAGGGGCCTGCCCTTCTCCAAGCGCCCTCCCGAGCACGTCGCGGCTCCGAACCGGCGGCCGCCCCGCATCTGGACCTGACGGAGCGTCAGTTCTAGGCTGGACACCCCCGGTTCCGCCCGCTCCCCTCGCAGCCAGGAGGCGCGCCGTGTTTGAGTCCGCTCGCATACAGACGCTCTGGGAACTGGTCGAGTACCGGGCCGGCGCGTCGCCCGGAGCGCCGATGTTCTTCGACGGGGACGGGCGGACCGCCACCTTCGGCGAGGTCCGTGACGAGGCGCTGCGGGCGGCGGCCGGGTTCCAGGAGCTGGGGATCGGGGCCGGAACGCGGGTGGCCTGGCAGCTGCCGACGCGGATCGGGACGGTGATCGCGTCGATCGCCCTGGCCCGGCTCGGGGCCGTGCAGACGCCGGTCATCCACCTCCACCGGGAACGCGAAGTCGGCTTCGTCCTGGCCGAGTCGGCGGCCGAATTCGTACTCGTCCCGGGCGTGTGGCGGGGCTTCGACTTCACGGCGATGGCGCGGAAGCTGGCCGGGGACGGGGTGCGGGTGATCACCGTCGGGGCGGAGGGCCCCGCGGACGGCGGGTACGGGCTGCCGGGCGGCGACCCGCGCGCCCTCGCGGAGGCGCCCCGGCCGTACGGCACCGCGGACACCCGGTGGATCTCCTACACGTCGGGCACCACCTCCTCCCCCAAGGGCGTCGAGCACACGGACGCCTCGCTGATCGCCGGCGGGGTGGGGCTGGCCACCGCGCTGGGGATGTCGGCGGACGACGTCGGCTCGATCGCCTTCCCCTACGCGCACATCGCGGGGCCCGACTACGTCATCGCGATGCTGGTCAGCGGCTTCCCCGCGGTCATCATCGACGTCTTCAGGCCCGGCGATGCGGCGGCCGTCTACCGGCGTCACGGTGTGACCATGGCGGGCGGCAGCACCGCGTTCTACCAGGCGTTCCTGGACGAGTCGCGGCGCCATCGGCACGAGTTGCCGCACGCCGGGCGGCTGATCCCCTCGCTGCGGCTGCTGTCCGGCGGCGGCGCGCCGCTGCCGCCCGAGCTGTACGCCGAGGTCCGGCGGGAGCTGGACTGCGCGCTCGTGCACGGGTACGGGATGACGGAGTGCCCGATGATCGCGATGGGCACGCCGTACGACCGGGACGAGCAGCTGGCGCACACCGTGGGGCGGCCGGTAGCGGGCGCGCGGGTGCGGATCGCGCGGCCGGACGGGAGCGAGGCGGCCGCCGGAGAGGGCGGCGAGGTGACGGTGAAGGGGCCGATGGTGTTCCGGCGGTACACCGATCCGGCGCTGACCGCCGCGGCGTTCGACGCCGACGGCTACTTCCGCACCGGCGACCTGGGGCACCTGCGGCCCGACGGCCACCTCGTGCTGACCGGGCGCAGCAAGGACATCATCATCCGCAAGGGCGAGAACATCTCGGCGCAGGAGGTCGAGGACCTGCTGCTGGCGCATCCGGCGGTCGCGGAGGCGGCGGTGATCGGGCTGCCGGACCGGGCGCGCGGCGAACGGGTCTGCGCGGTGGTCACGCTCGCCGAACCGGCCGCGCCGCCGCCGACGCTGGCCGAACTGACCGCCCACCTGCGGGCCGCCGGACTCATGGCGCAGAAGCTTCCCGAACAGCTGGAGATCACGGCCGGGCTCCCGCGCGGCGGCCCGCTGGGCAAGGTGCTGAAGACGGCACTGCGGGAGCGGTACGCGGCGGGGCAGGGCGCACCGGATGCCGCGGGCCCGGCCTGATCCGAACGACAGGACCCAGGGGCGGCGGTCGGGCGTACGGCGGTGTGGCGCGGGGGCGCGGGCGGCCGGGACGTCTTTCACTGGTGGCCGGAGGGGTGACGGCGGCTGCGCGAGGCAGGCAGGGCCGCGGCCCACCCGTCCAGGCACCGGTGACGACGGAAGGAAGCCAGGACATGACCGAGACGATCGACTTCACGGCGCAGACCCGCCTGGTCGCACAGCTCGCCGCGGACACCCGTGGGGACCAGCTCGACGCGCCCACACCCTGCGAGGGCTACGCCGTGCGCCATCTGCTGGGCCATCTCGTCGGCCTGACCGGCTCTTTCCGGGATGCGGCGGCCAAGGACCTGGGGCCGTCGACCGCCACCACACCCGACGCGAGCAGGCCGGACGTGCAGGCCGGCTGGCGTGCGCAACTGGAGCGGAATCTGGCGGCGATGGCGGACGCCTGGCACCGGCCGGAAGCGTGGGAGGGCGAGACCCAGGCGGGTGGCGTCACGCTCCCGGCCGCAATCGCCGGACGGGTCGCGCTCAACGAACTGGTGCTGCACGGCTGGGACCTCGCCCGCGCCACGGGCCAGCCGTACGCGCCCGACACCACCGCGCTCGGCGTCTCGTACGCGCTGCTCGCGCCGTCGGCCGAGGATCCGGAGCGCGGCGGCATGTTCGGGCCGACCGTTCCCGTGCCGGACGATGCGCCGCTGCTGGACCGGGTGGTGGCACTGAGCGGGCGCAGCCCGTCCTGGGCACCGCCGCAGGGGCGGTAGGCGGGCGCACGGCCGGACCCGGCCGCCTCAAGGACGCGGCCCCGGGTGCGAACTGTCGTCCCGCAGCCGCGTCTTGAGGACCTTGCCGCCGGCGTTGCGCGGCAGTTCGGTGACGAACTCGACCTCGCGGGGGACCTTGTAGTTGGCCATCGCGCGGCGGGACCAGGCGATGAGGTCGTCGGCGGTGAGGGACGAGCGGGGGCGGCGGACGGCGTACGCCTTGCCGACCTCGCCCAGACGGGTGTCGGGTATGCCGATGACGGCGACATCGGCGATCTCCGGATGGCGGCCGAGCAGTTGCTCTATCTCGGCGGGGTAGGCGTTGAAGCCGCCGACGATGAACATGTCCTTGATGCGGTCGGTGATACAGAGGTTGCCGTCCGCGTCGAGCACGCCGACGTCGCCGGTGTGCAGCCAGCCGTCGGGGGTGACGGCACGGGCGGTGGCCGCCGGGTCCTCGAAGTAGCCGGACATGACGGGGTAGCCGCGGACCAGCACCTCCCCGGGGGCGCCGGGCGCCGCCGGACGGCCGGTGGGGCCGACGACGCGGACCTCGGTGCCGGGGAGGGCGCGGCCGGAGGTGGCGGCGATGACCTCGGGCGCATCGCCCCGGCGGCACATCGTGACGATCCCGGAACTCTCCGACAGGCCGTACGCCGTCAGGACGGTGGAGACCTTCAGCTCGCCGCGCAGCCGCTCGACCAGTTCCAGGGGGACGACGGCGGCGCCGGTGACGACCAGCCGCAGCGCCGACAGGTCGTGCCGGTCGCGGGCGGGGTGGTCGAGGATCTGCTGGTGGAGGGTGGGCGGCCCGGGGAGGACCGAGATCCGCTCGGCCGCGATGCGGGCGAGCGCCGCCGGGACGCTGAAGACGGACTGCGGGACCATCGTCGCGCCGCGCAACAGGCAGGCGATGATGCCCGCCTTGTAGCCGAAGGTGTGGAAGAAGGGGTTGATGATGAGGTAGCGGTCGGTCTCCTGGAGGCCGGCCAGTTCGCTCCACACGCCGTAGGCGCGCAGGGTCTGGGAGTGGGTGATCACGGCGCCCTTGGGGTGGCCGGTGGTCCCGGAGGTGAAGATGATGTCGGACGGCGCCTCCGGGGGGAGCGCGTCGGCCCGTGCGCGGACCGTGCCTGCGGGCACCTCGGCGCCTTCGGCCAGGAAGTCCTTCCAGGTGGTGAAGTCGGCGGGTGCGTCGCCTGAGAGCACCACCACCCGCTGGAGGTGCGCAAGGCCGGGGAGCGGGCCGCTGCCGCTGCCCTCCTGGGCCGCGCGGCGCAACGAGGCGACGTAGGACGTGCCGAGGAAGGTGCCGGTGATGAAGAGGATCTTGGCGCGGGTGCGGCGCAGGACGTAGGCGGCCTCGGCGCCCTTGAAGCGGGTGTTGACGGGGACGAGGACGGCGCCTGCGGTGACGGCTCCGAGCGCGGAGACGATCCAGTCGGCGGTGTTGGGCGCCCAGACGGCGACCCGGTCGCCCGCGGCGACGCCGGAGGCGATGCAGGCCGCCGCCGCGCGTTCCACGCGGGCGCCCAGCTCCGCGTAGGAGAGGCGGGTTCTGCCGTCGACGACGGCCTCCCGGGGACCGTGCCGTTCCGCGGCCGCGCGCACCAGGCGGGGGATGGAGCCGTACTTCAGGTCCGCCCGCAGTTCCAGGTCACCGCGCATCGTCCGACCTCCCGGGAAAGTGCCGCCCGCCCGATAGCTGACTACCCGTCAGATTAACGGTAGCCTCCTCCGCTGTCAGCACTGGCGACCGACCACGGAGGTGGCGATGGGGGCAACCCTCAAGGACGCTACGGCGATAGCCGGCATCGGGCAGACTCCCTTTGCCAAACAACTCCCCGCATCCGAAAAGGAGTTGGCCTGCCGCGCGATCGTCGCCGCACTGGACGACGCCGGCATCGCCGCATCGGAGGTGGACGCCTTCGCCTCCTACACCATGGAGGAGACCGACGAGGTCGAGATCGCCAAGGCCATCGGCGCCGGCGACGTCACCCACTTCTCCAAGGTCGGCTACGGAGGCGGCGGTTCCTGCGCGACGGTCGCCCACCTGGCTGCCGCCATCGCCACCGGACAGGCGAGCGTCGGCGTCGCCTGGCGGTCCCGCAAACGCGGCTCGGGCCCCAGGCCCTGGAAGAACACCCAGATCCAGCTGCCCACCCCGGGGCAGTGGACCCGGCCCTTCGGACTGCTGCGCCCCGCCGACGAGATCGGCATGCTGGCCCGCCGCTACATGCACGAGTACGGCGCCACTCGCGATCACCTCTTCAACGTCGCCCTCGCCTGCCGCAACCGCGCCAACCAGAACCCGGCCGCCGTCATGTACGAACGCCCGCTGACCCGGGAGATGTACATGACCGCACGCTGGATCAGCGAACCGCTCTGCCTCTTCGACAACTGCCTGGAGACGGACGGGGCGCTGGCCTGCGTCGTGGTCTCCGCCGAGCGCGCCCGCGACTGCCGCCAACGGCCCGTCTACGTCCACTCCGCCGCCCAGGGCCTGCCCGCCCAGCACCACGGCATGGTCAACTACTGGAACGACGACCCGCTCACCGGGCCCGCCTGGACCGCAGCCCGCCATCTGTGGAAGGGCGCCGACCTCGGCCCGCAGGACGTCGACGTGGCACAGATCTATGACGCGTTCACCCCCCTGATTCCCCTCTCCCTTGAGGGCTACGGCTTCTGCGGGCGCGGCGAGGGTGCGGCCTTCACCGAGGGCGGAGCCCTGGAGACCGGCGGCCGACTGCCGGTCAACACCGGCGGCGGCGGCCTCTCCGAGGCGTACGTCCACGGCTTCAACCTCATCACCGAAGGCGTCAAGCAGCTGCGCGGCACCAGCACGGCGCAGGTTCCGGACGCCGCCACCTGTCTGGTCACCGCGGGCGAGGGAGTCCCCACATCGGCCCTGCTGCTGAGGAGTTGATACCCGATGAGCACTCGTGACACCGCCGGCACACCGGGCCGCGAAGCCGCCGCACCGGGCCGGGAGCCCGCCGCCGCGCCGGACGGAAAAGCCACCGCACACACTGTTCGTAATTCCATGTCACCCATCGTGACACCCCCCACTGACAATCCCCCCGAAACCGCCGATGACCTGCTGGTTCCCGTCCCCGACGACGACGGCGCACCGTTCTGGGAGTACGCGGCCCGCGGCGAACTGCGCATCCAGGTCTGCACGTCCTGCGACGAACTGCGCTTCCCGCCCCGCCCCTGCTGCCCGCACTGCCAGTCGTTCGACAGCCACTGGCAGCCGATGAGCGGCCGCGGCCGCATCTGGTCGTACGTCCTGCCGCACCCGCCGCTGCTGCCCGCGTACGCCGCGCAGGCGCCGTACAACGCGATCGTCGTGGAACTGGCGGAGGCACCGCGCATCCGGCTCGTCGGCAACCTCGTCGCCTCGGCCGACGCCGCCCTCAACTCCGTCGACCCGGCGCGGCTGCGGATCGGCGCCCCGGTGAAGGTCGCCTTCCACGCCCTGCCCGGAGGCACGACCGTGCCCCGCTGGCTCCTGGAGCGGCCGTGAGCATCCGGACCGAGATCGCGGACGGGGTCGCGCAGGTCACCATCGACCGGCCCGAGCGGCTCAATGCCCTCGACCTCGCGACGGCGGCCGAACTCACCGCCGTCTGGCGGGCGTTCCGCTTCGACGACTCCGTACGCGCGGCCGTGGTCACCGGAGCGGGCGGCCGGGCCTTCTGCACCGGTATCGACCGCTCCGTGGACGTCCCGCAACCGTCCTCCCCGTACTCGCTCGACGACCCTCTGCTGCGCATCGGGCCGAAGACCAACGACCTGTGGAAGCCGGTGATCGCCGCGGTCGACGGCATGGCCTGCGGCGGCGCCTGCTACCTCCTGGGCGAAGCCGAATTCATCGTCGCCTCCGAGACGTCCACGTTCTTCGACCCGCACACCACCTACGGGATGGTCAACGCCTACGAGGCGATCCTCATGGCACAGCGGATGCCCTACGGGGAAGCGGCCCGGATGGCGCTGATGGGCTCGGCGGAACGGCTGAGCGCGGCCCGTGCACATGCGACCGGCCTGGTCAGCGAACTCACCGCGCCCGGAGCCGCCGCCGCCACGGCGCTCCGCCGCGCCGCCGTACTGGCCGCCCAGCCGACCGACGCCGTCCAGGGCACCGTACGGGCCCTCTGGGCCGCCCACGAGGCCACCAGGGAGCGGGCGTTGGCCCTGGCGCCGCAGCTGATCGCCCTGGGCAGCCTGCCGCGGGACCGGCAGGCCGCGCTGTTCGCCGCCAGGAAGCGGGACGGCCGGGGCGGCTCCCCGTAGGGCGTGCCGTCCCCGTACGCCCGTCCACAGGGCTTGACCGGTCGTGCCGCACATGTCTCGCGGGGGTCGGCGGGCAGGCGTAGCGTCGGTTGCGGAGGACATCAGGACCACCCGAAGCGAGGCGACGCCCGTGGTGCGCAACGTCATCGGATCCCTGATCGCCCTCATCGGAGCGGCGGCCGCCGTCTGGAGCCCCTTCCGTCCCTGGTACGACGGCCGTCACGGACGCGATGTCCGCATCGAGGACCTCTTCGGCGGCATCACCACCGCCTCCGCCCCGCTCCTGGCCTCGCTGCTGCTCCCCATGGCCTTCGCCGCCCTGCTGACGCTGATCGGGGTGGCGCTGCGCGCGCGGGCCGTGATCGCCGCTGCGAGTGTGGTGGTGCTCGGCTTCACCATCCTGTGGATGGTCCGCCAGGGGCAGGCGTCGGGCAGCCTCACGGCAGGTCACAACGGGCTGGGCACGGGCGTGGCCTACGCACTGGGCGGCGGCGTGGCGCTGCTGATCGGCGCGCTGGCGATGCGCGGCCGCCCGTCGCGCTACGACGCACCGCGCCATGGCCGCGGCCGGCACCGCGGCGGACGGTACGGCGACGGCCGGCCGCCGGAGGCGCGGGAGCCGTACCCGCCCGAGCCGTGGGATCCGGGCCGGCCACCGGCCCAGCAGTGGGCCCCGCCGTCCGGTGCTCCCGCGGCGCCGCACACCGGCGGACAGGGCCCGCCACAGCCGCCTCAGGACACCCGGCAGCCCCCGGAGAACCGGGCGGACGTCCGGGCCGCGCAGCCGCACCACCCCACGCCCCCGGTGCAATGGGCCCAGGCCCTCCGGCAGCACCCGCAGGGACTGCCGCCAGGCCACGGCGGCGGCGCGCACCGTTCCTCCGAAGGGGCCGGCGAACCGGAACCCGACCCCACGGTCCAGCAGCCACAGGCGGACCCCGACGACACCGTCCAGCACCCGCAGGCGCACCCCGGCGCCCCGGCGGATGACCGGGCGCTCGACGACACCGTGCAGCGTCCGGCGTCCCGGCAGGAAGACGAGTCCGGGCCCCAACACCGCCACGACGAGCGGGAGTAGCCCGGCTTCACGTCCGGCGCGCCAGCCCCGTCCCCCGTGCCGCGTCCAGGGCGTACACGCAGCGGTCCTTGCTGCACGCGTAGACCACGCCGCCCACCGCCACCGGCGAACCGGTGATCTCGCCGCCGGTGGCCAGCTTCCAGCGCAGCTGGCCGCCCATCGCGTCCAGCGTGTAGAGGCAGTGGTCGGCGGAGCCGAAGTGCACCCGGCCCTCGGCGACGACCGGCGCGCCGATCACCTCGGCGCCCGCCTGGAACCGCCAGCGCGGCGTGCCGGTCACGGCGTCCAGGGTGTAGAGCGCCTTGCCGCTGCCCAGGTGGACGGCGCCGTGCGCGACCAGCACCGGTTCGGCCGACTGCCGCGCCTCGGTGGCGATCCGCCAGCGGTCACGGCCGTCGGCGGCGTCCAGCGCGTAGACCGTGCCGAGGTAGTCCGCCAGATAGACGCCGCCTCCGGTGACGGCAGGTCCCGGTGCGAAGGCGGGCGGGCTCAGGAAGACCGCGGGCGCCTCGAAGTGCCAGCGCAGGTCGCCGCGCGCGCTGTCGATGGCCAGCACCCGGGCGCCCGCGACGACGTAGACGGTGCCGTCCGGCGCCGGTGTCAGCCGCATCGGGACGCCGCCGCAGGCCGCCTCGACCTCGCGGGTGAAACGGACCCGGAACAGCTGGTCCTCGGCGAGTTCCGTACGCACCGTCTTGATCGCCACGCGCCGGCCGGACGCCGAACGCGCCAGATAGACCAGTCCCATGCCG
>NZ_JAJCXB010000056.1 GCF_020564935.1 Streptomyces pinistramenti | reverse complement strand
GTAGGGGTGGGGCGGGTGGAGGGGGTGGGGCGGGGGGAGGGGCACCCGGGGAAGCAGCAGCTTGCAGCCCGCAGGCTCCCGCTCTCTCCCTCCCTCTCCCCCCTCCAACCAGCCGCCCCGCTTCCAGTCCCCCGCCTTCAGTTGTCCCGCAGGACCTTTTCTAGTTGTCCTGCAGGAACTTTTTCGCGAGGGCGTCGCCGCGGCTGACGGCGTCGGCGTGACTCTCGATGGGGTCGGCCTTGGAGTTCTTGAAGAGGAGGTAGGTGACGCCCGAATCGGCGCCGCCGGACTCCGGGTTGGGGTCGATGCCCAGGTTCTTGGCGGCCGCGTACGACGCCTCACCAATGATCTTGTTCGGGCCGGTGTCGCCGACGACCGCGTACTCGACCTGGTTGTTGTAGATGATGGCGACCACGCCGCCGCCCTTGATGCCGGCCGCGCCGTAGTCCCAGATGTCGCTGACGCCGGGCACCACGATGTACGGGAGTTTCTCGGCGCTGAGCGGCTTGCCGTTGGACTGGTGGAACGCCGTGTTGTCCTGGAACCAGGGGTCGGTGTCGGCGTTGCACTGGGTGGTGATCTGGCCGTCGCAGTCTATGTCCATGTCGGCCTTCCAGAAGACTGCGCCGTTCTTGCCGCAGACCGGGACGGTGGCCGAAGTCTCTTCGTCGGTGCGGTACTTGCCCTTGGAGAGCTGGTTGCAGCCGTTGAGCTTGGCCAGCAGGTCGGATGCGCCGACCGTGCCCTCCTGGAGGCGGTGCGTCTTTCCTGCGGGGGTCGGGGGTGTGGTGGCCGGCTGGGCTGCGGCGGGCAGGGCGGCTGCGGCGAGGAGCGCCGCGCCGGAGGCGGTGGCGAGTGCCAGGATGCGTGTCCGCACTGGGGAACCTCTCTATTAGGAAGGTTTCCTTACCGAGCGGGGTCAATCTGCTCCCGTTACGTGTCCACGTCAACCCTTTGGGTGATGCGGTTCCGGCCAGGCGCAGTCTTCTCCCGGCCCGAGTCTGCCCTCGGCCGGTCCGCGCGCCCCGCCCGACGTGCTCTCCCGGCCGACCGTTCGCCCGGTCGGCTCCCGCTCGTCTCCCCAGCTCACGCGGCCTGCCCTACCGTTCGCCGCCCGCACCCGGCCCGGCCTCACCCCCGGGTGCCCGGCGAGACTTCGCGCCTCTCGCCTCCCTGGGCTCGGAGCCGGCCCGCTAAGACCCCGAGCCGCCGGCCCGTACCAGGCCCGTTTCGTAGGCGAGGACCACGGCCTGGACGCGGTCCCGGAGGCTCAACTTCGTGAGGATTCGGCCGACATGTGTCTTGACCGTCGCCTCCGACAGCACCAGCTTCGCCGCGATCTCGCCGTTCGACAGCCCCTGCGCGACCAGCAGCAGCACCTCGCGCTCGCGTTCCGTCAGCCGCCCCAGCTCGGGCCGGTCCGGCTCGGCCGCCGTGGCGGGCAGCATCGGGGTGAAACGGTCCAGCAGCCGGCGGGTGGTGGAGGGGGCGACGACGGCGTCGCCGCTCTCCACGGCCCGGATGGCGCCGAGCAGTTCGCTCGGCGGCACGTCCTTGAGCATGAAACCGCTGGCGCCCGCCTTCAGCGCGGAGAACGCGTACTCGTCGAGGTCGAACGTGGTCAGGATGAGGACCTTGGGCGCGTCCTCGTTCCGGCCGTCTTCGCAGATCCGGCGGGTGGCCTCGACGCCGTCCAGATGCGGCATCCGGACGTCCATGAGGATGACGTCGACCTTCGTGGAGCGCAGCACTTCCAGCGCCTGCACACCGTCGCCCGCCTCGGCGACGACCTCCATGTCGGGCTGCGCGGCGAGCACCATCCGGAAGCCGGTGCGCAACAGCGCCTGGTCGTCGACGAGCATCACGCGGATGGTCATGGCAAGGGGATCCCTTCGGGGGTGGGGCTCCAGGGTACGGAGCGGGCAGGTTGCGGGCCGACGTACCGGCGCGGGCGCGCGGATCGAGGAGCCGCCGGGGCGGCGAGCCCGGCGGCCAAGCGGTGCGGCCGGGCGGCTGCGGCGGAGGAAAGGACCGGTCGTGGGCGCTCCGGGGCGGCTGCCCCGGCCGTGCGTGCTGCGTCCGCCGTCCTCACCTTTCGGGCTTGAGCGGCAGGACGGCGCTGATCCGGAAGCCGCCGCCCTCGCGCGGCCCGGCCTCCAGCCGGCCACCGACCATGCCGACCCGCTCGCGCATCCCGATGAGGCCGTGCCCGAGGCCGTCCGCGCCGCCCTCTTCGTACAGTTCGTGCTGCGCGCCCCGCCCGTCGTCCTCGACGAGAAGGCCCAGGTCGG
Source organism: Streptomyces pinistramenti (assembly GCF_020564935.1). Lineage (GTDB taxonomy): Bacteria > Actinomycetota > Actinomycetes > Streptomycetales > Streptomycetaceae > Streptomyces > Streptomyces pinistramenti. Next base: position 40,891 of record NZ_JAJCXB010000056.1, on the reverse strand, counting down.
CGTCCCGGTAGGTGAGGCGGACGGTCGCGCCGGCGTCGGGGCCGCCGTGCTTGCGCGTGTTGGTCAGCGCCTCCTGCACGATGCGGTACGCGGTGAGTTCGACGCTGCTGGGCAGCGGCCGCGACTCGCCCTCCACCCGGAAGTCGACGGGCAGCCCGGCGCCCCGCACCTGGTCGATGAGGTCGGCGAGCTGTTCCATGCCCGGCTGCGGTACGTATTCGCCGCTCTCGGGCTGCTCCCCGGTGCGCAGCACGCCGAGCAGGCGGCGCATTTCGGCCAGTGCCTGCCGCCCGGTGCCCGAGATGGTTTCCAGCGCCTGCCGGGTCTGCTCCGGGGCGCTGTCGAGTACGTAGGCGGCGCCGTCGGCCTGGACGACCATCACCGAGACGTTGTGGGCGACGACGTCGTGCAGTTCGCGGGCGATCCGGGCGCGCTCGGCAGCCACGGCGATGCGGGCCTGCGCCTCCCGTTCCTTCTCCAGCCGGGTGGCCTTCTCCTCCAGCTGTGCCCAGTAGGCGCGCCGGGTCCTGACGGAGTCGCCGAGCACCCAGGCCAGCACGAACGGGCCGGTGAGCAGCACAGTGAGGAAGACACCCTCCCAGGTCGCGCGGCTGTCGGATGCCTCGCCGAAGCGCATCAGGGAGAGCGCGGGGCCGATGAGCGCGCCGATGAGGGCAAGCCGGGAGGCCCAGCGGGTGGTGCCGGAGGCCGCGGTGTAGATGATCACCATCATCGCGAAGTCGGCGGGGTTGCTCTGCACGTCGGCGATCAGCTGCCCGACGCCGAGCACGGTGGCCAGCAGCAGCATCCACTCAGGCCACCTGCGGCGCAGCGCGATGACGGTGCACAGGCCGACGGTGAAGAGCGCGCCGAGTGCCTGCGCGACGGCTCCGCCCGGCAGCGAGACGACCCACAGGCAGTTGAACCCGAAGAGGAGGAACGCCCAGAAGGTGTCCACCCCTGTCGGGTGTCTGCGGAAGAAGTCGTAAAGGCGCTGCACGTAACCCAGCGTATGCAGGCCGTATAGGTGTACGGGTCAACCGGAGGAGCGATCCTGTGGGCCGCGTCTACTCCAGAAGGTGGAGACCGGAACGCGCCTCTCCGCCCTGCCCGGGGCGCGCCCGCGCCGTCTGCCTGGCGCTCCCTCGCCCCACAGTGCCCCTGCCCCGCCCCGCCGTGCGTACCGTGGTGCGGTGACGAGCGAGTGGTGTGGCTGGCGGGACGCGGCGGAAGCGGCCCTCTACGGCCCTGACGGTTTCTACACCCGGCCCGGCGGCCCCGGCCCCGCGGGTCATTTCCGTACCTCCGTGCACGCCTCGCCCCTCTATGCCGGTGCCGTCGCCGGGCTCCTGCGCCGGGTCGACGCGGCGCTCGGGCATCCGGACGAGCTGGCGCTGGTCGACGTCGGCGCGGGCCGCGGCGAACTGCTGACGGGCGTGCTCGACGCTCTGGCGGACCGCACCCGGCCGACGCGTACCCGGCCGAATCCGCAGACGAATCCGCAGACGTCGGCGAGCGGGACCGCACCGTCGCCCCCGGCCGCCACGCCACACACTCCCAACCCCCCGGCCCCCCTCCACACAAGGCTGCGCCCCTGCGCCGTGGAGCGTGCCGGGCGTCCGGACGGTCTGGATCCGCGCATCGGCTGGCTGGCCGAGCTGCCGGCGCCCGGTTCGCTCAGTGGTCTGCTGTTCGCGAACGAGTGGCTGGACAACGTTCCGGTGGACGTCGTCGAGGCCGATCAGGACGGGGTGCCGCGCCGGGTGCTGGTCGGCGCGGACGGCACGGAGCGGCTGGGCGGCCCGGTCGACGGCGCGGACGCGGAGTGGCTGGCCCGCTGGTGGCCTGGGCTCGCCCCGGAACCCGGCCGGGACTCCCCCTCCCCCGGCCTCCGCGCGGAGGTGGGCCGCCCGCGGGACGCCGCCTGGGCACGGGCCGTCCGCACGCTGCACGCCGGGCTCGCGGTCACCGCCGACTACGCGCACCACCGGGACGCCCGTCCGCTCTTCGGCACGCTCACCGGGTTCCGGGCGGGCCGGGAGGTGTCCCCGGTCCCGGACGGTGGCTGCGACATCACCGCGCATGTCGCGCTGGACGCCTGCGCGGGCCCTGCGGCCGGGCTGCTGACCCAGCGCGAGGCGCTGCGCGCCCTCGGTGTGACCGGCCGCCGCCCGCCGCTCACCCTCGCCTCCGCCGACCCCGCCGCCTACGTACGGGCCCTGGCCACCGCCGGCGAGGCCGCGGAGCTGACGGATCCTTCGGGGCTCGGCGGCTTCGGCTGGCTCGTCGAGCCGGTGGGCCCGGCCTGTGCCGGAATCCTGGACGAACTCGTGGACCGGCGGGAGCACGGGGACGGGTAGGGCGCGGACCGTCCGCGCCCCTCGTCCGTCCCTGCCACCTCCCCCCGTCCCCTCCCCGCCGAACTGCGAGACTGTTCCCATGACGGAGACGACGGTCGGCATCGGCGGCGCGGCGGAGAGCACCGACATGGTGCTGAACATCGGCCCGCAGCACCCCTCCACGCACGGCGTGCTGCGGCTGCGCCTCGTTCTGGACGGCGAGCGCATCCGGCACGCCGAGCCGGTGATCGGCTACATGCACCGCGGCGCCGAGAAGCTCTTCGAGGCGCGCGACTACCGGCAGATCGTCATGCTCGCCAACCGTCACGACTGGCTGTCGGCGTTCTCCAACGAGCTGGGCGTGGTGATGGGCGTCGAGCGGATGCTGGGCATGGAGGTGCCGGAGCGGGCCGTCTGGACCCGTACGCTGCTCGCCGAGCTGAACCGCGTGCTCAACCACCTGATGTTCCTCGGCTCCTACCCGCTGGAACTGGGCGGCATCACGCCGGTCTTCCACGCCTTCCGCGAGCGCGAAGAGCTGCAGACCGTCATGGAGGAGATTTCCGGCGGCCGGATGCACTACATGTTCAACCGGGTGGGCGGCCTCAAGGAGGACCTGCCGGCCGGGTGGCTCGGCCGGGTCCGGCACGCCATCGCCGACGTCCGCTCCCGGATGGACGTCTTCGACAACCTCGTCCTGGGCAACGAGATCTTCCGCGGCCGTACCCGCGGCGTCGGCGTGCTGTCCCGCGAGGCGGTGCACGCGTACGGCGTTTCCGGGCCGATCGCCCGCGCCTCGGGGGTCGACTTCGACCTGCGGCGCGACGAGCCGTATCTCGCGTACCCGGACCTCCAGGACACCCTCCGGGTCGTCACCCGGGACGAGGGCGACTGCCTGGCGCGTTTCGAGTGCCTCCTGGAGCAGAGCCACAACTCGCTGGATCTCGCGGACGCCTGCCTGGACCGCATCGCCGAGCTGCCGCCGGGGCCGATCAACCAGCGGCTCCCGAAGGTCCTCAAGGCCCCGGAGGGCGCGACCTACGCCTGGACGGAGAACCCGCTCGGCATCAACGGCTACTACCTGGTCTCCAAGGGCGAGAAGACGCCGTACCGCCTCAAGCTGCGGTCCGCTTCGTACAACAACATCCAGGCGCTGACCGAACTGCTGCCGGGGACGCTGGTCGCGGACATGGTCGCCATCCTGGGGTCGCTGTTCTTCGTCGTCGGCGACATCGACAAGTAGCCGCGGCGGGGGGTGAGTCGGGGCCTTACGGGCAACGGCCGTCGACGCGGCGAATGCCCCGCCCCTACGCCCGTGCCGTCACTTCGGCCCCGGGCGCAACACGGTGCCCTTGTCCTGCCACGCGCAGAAGGTGCCGTCGACCGTGGCGCCCGACCAGGTGCCGCACCGTATGTCGGCCTTCTTCCCGATGCCCTCCGGGAACCGGTCGGCCGTCATCTGCGGCTTGCCCTTGACGCACTGGGACGGCGGCTTCCCACCCTTGAAGGCGGAGGACCCGGATGCGGACGGGGACGCGGGCCGGAGGCTTCGCAGGGGTGGGCTTCCTTTCGCGGCGGGGCGGGGATGTCTCCGCCCTTGCCGCGGGCTCCGGGCCAACGGTCCGCTCCGGGGAGGGTCTTGGCCGTATGCCTTTGGCCCTCCGCGGCCGACCGTACGGCTCATGCGTCCGGCCCCGCCCCGGCCCGGGAGACGGGCGGGGACGGGGCCGGGGGCGGGCGCCGCGGGCGGTGCCGGTTACGAGATGGCGCTGCGCAGCTCCGCCACGTCGAACTGTTCGGTCTCGTCGTGCGCCGTGAGGTCGATGACCTCGCCGACACCCTCCGCGGGGACTCCGGCACCGGCCTCGTCACCGGTCCCGTCGCCGACCTCGGCCGTATCCCCTGATCCGTCCGGCGCGGCCGCCGTACGACCGTCCCCTGCCTCCTCCGTACGCGCCTCCTGGGCCGCCTCGTCGGGGGCCTGGCCGGGGCGGAGGCGGGCGGTGGCGTGGGCCGACTGTTCGGCGACGGCCTCGTCGCCCACGACGTCCGCGAGGTCCTCCTCCAGCGGGGCGGGCAGCTCGCGCGGCGCCGCGTTGCCGAAGAAGTCGAAGCCGCCGATGGCACGGGACGCCCGGGGGCGGGGTGCCGCGGGGGGTGCGACGGCGGCGGCCGCGGCCGGGATGTGGCGGAGTGCGGGGGTGGCGGCCGCGGCAGTGCGCGCGGCGGCCGCCGCGGGCTTCCCCTGGCCGTCCTCACCGCCCCGGCCGCCGGACTGCTCCGGGCGGTCCTGGGCGGGGTTCCGGCTGCCGCCCTGGCCGCCGCGTGCGTCCTGGCCGGTGCCGCCGTTGCCGCGCTGGCGGGCGGCGTTGCGGGCCAGCCGCTGGAGGGCCAGGTCGGCCTGCGCGAAGGTGGCGGTGGCCGCGGGCCGGCCGTCCGCCGCCGACGCGCCGGCCGTGGCCCGCGCGTCGGTCGCAGGGCGGCCGTTCGCCGCGTGACGGCCACCGGAGGCGGTGGGTACGTGCGGCTGCCGGGGCAGGCCGCTGCCGGGCGCGGGCAGCGCCTTGGCGGGGGCCGCCGCCTCGATCGCGAGCAGCCGACGGCCCTCCAGGGCGCTGGCCCGCTCGGTCTCGGCGGTGGCATAGCGGCGCAGCAGGTCGGCGTGTTCGGTGCGCAGCCGGGCCAGTTCGGCGCGCTTGGCCCGCAGCTTGGTGTCCAGGGCGGCGCGTATCTCGCGGGCCTCCTCGACGTCCGTTTCGAGTTCGGCGATCCGCTCCTCGGTCCGCCATTCGTCACGGACCCGGGCGCGGCTCAACTCGGCGACCCGCTTGCCGGCCCTGCGGTCCCAGACGCGCAGCAGGACGGAGCCGGTGACCGCGGCGACCGCGGCACCCGCTGCGAGCCCCCGCTGCACCAGGTCGTCGCCGACGAACCACGCGCCCGCGGCGCAGGCGATCGACGTTGCGGCGACCGAGGAGGGAGGAAGCAGCCGGTGGAGGGGTGGTGAATGGCGGTGGCGTCCTCGTGGCATGGCCAGAAACTTACCGTGCGTTCGGGGCCTATGGGGCCCCGCCCACCGATCCGTTTCCCTGTGGTTACTTCTTCACCAGGCCCTTCGACTCCAGAAATGTCTGAGCGACATCCGCGGGCTTGAGTCGCTCGGCGTCGACCTTGCGGTTCAAGTTGATCAAGTCCTTGGTCGTCAGCACACTCGTGAGCTTGCCGAGGGCCGACTCGATCTCCTTGCCGCCGGCGCTCTTGGCATTCACCACGGGCAGCACATTGTCGGCGTTCTGGAGCTTCTTGTCGTCGTCCAGGAGCACCAGTCCGAAGTTGTCCAGGGTGGCGTCCGTCGTCGTGGTCAGCACCAGTTGATCGGTGCCGTCCTTGACCGCCTGCTTGGCCTGCGGGGTGCCGACGCCCTTCGGATCGATGCCCTTGACGTCTATGCCGTAGGACTTCTCCAGGCCCGGCTTGCAGAACGGCCTGGTCTCGCACTCCTCGCCGGCGGCCAGGGTGATCTTCTGCCGGGAGGCGCCGAGATCGGAGAGCGTCTTCAGCTTGTGCGCCGCGGCGAATTCCTCGGTAACGGCGAAGGCGTTCTGGTCGGTTGCCTCACCGACCGGCAGCACCGTCAGTCCGCGCGGCCCGGCGAGCTTCTTCAACGCCGTCACGGTCTTGTCGATGTCACTGGAGGCGACGGGCTTCGCCTTGGCGCCGTTCTTCTTCGCGTTGAGGAATTCGGCGAGGGTGGACGCATATTCCGGAACGACATCGATCTGGCCCTTCTCCAGGGCCGGTTCATACAGCTCGCGATTGGCGAGCGTCTGTACGCGTGCGTCGTATCCGGCATCGTCAAGGATCTTGGAATAGATCTCGGCGAGCACCTTCGACTCGGTGAAACCGGCAGAGCCGACGACGATCTCGCCCTTGCCGCCCCCCTTGCCGTGCGCTCCGCCCTTGTCCTCCAGGCTTTGGCCGCCGCATGCGGCCAGCCCGGTCGCTATTGCGATCACTGTGCCCGCGACAAGCGCGGTGCGCGCCATGCGCGTCGTGCTGCTCATGGGATTCACCATTCGGTTCGTTGAGTTCGGATGTGCTGGATGGAGCGCGGATCGTGCGGAAGGCAGCTTGGCAAAGCGCCGGCACCGCGTCAGGCGGGTTTCCCTATCGCGACCGCATCGTCACCGCGGCCGCCGCGCCGCCCGCGGCCCCTGGTGCGGCGCCGCCGTCCCCGCATCGGGTCGAACAGCCGGTCCGCGAGGATCAGCGCGCCCTCAACGGTCAGTGCCAGTACGGCCACCAGTACGGCGCCCGCGACGACCTGCGGGGTGTCGTAGTTGCCGAAGCCCGCGGTGATGATCCGGCCGAGCCCGCCGCCGCCGGCCAGCGCGGCCAGCGTGGCGGTCGCGACGACCTGCACCGTGGCCGACCGCAGTCCGGTCATGATCAGGGGGTAGGCGAGCGGCAGTTCCACCCGGAGCAGGAGCTGCGGGCCCGACATCCCCATCCCCCGGGCCGCCTCGACCACGTCGCGGTCCGCCTCCCGCATCCCCAGGTAGGCGTTGGTCAGAAGGGGAGGTATCGCGAACAGCACCAGCGCGATGACCGTCGGCCACTCGCCCTGCTTCCCCAGCGGACTGAGCGTCAGCAGCACCAGTACCGCGAAGGTCGGCACCGCCCGCCCGACGTTGGAGAGGTTGACCGCCAGCGTCCCGCCCTTGCCGATGTGCCCCAGCCAGAGCGCCACCGGCAGGGCTATCAGGCAGGAGATGACCAGGCAGACCGCGCTGAGCTGGACGTGCTCGCCCAGGCGGTGCCATACGCCTTTCTCCCCGGCCCAGTTGGCGGCCGACGTCAGCCACTGCCAGGCGCCCGTGATCGCATCCATCGCTCAGGCCACCGCCTTCGTCACCCGTGCCGCGCGCCGCGCACGGGACCTGGCCCGTGCCTGCGTCCGCGTCCACGGCGTCAGCAGCCGCTGGAGTGCCAGCAGCAGCAGGTCGGCCACCAGCGCCAGCAGCACGCACAGCACCGACGCCGTCAGCACCTCCGCCTTGAAGAAGCCCTCCATGCCGCTGGCGATGAGATTCCCCAGGCCGCCGTATCCGACAACGGAACCGATCGTCGTCATCGCCACCGTCGAGACCGTGGCGATCCGCAGCCCGGCCACCAGTGCCGGTATCGCCAGCGGGAGTTCCACGCCGAACAGCAGCCGCAGCGAGCCGTACCCCATCCCGCGGGCGGCCTCCCGGACCTCGCCGGGCACCGCTTCGAGCCCGGCGAGGATGTTGCGCACCAGGATCGTCAGCGAATAGAGCACCAGGCCCGTGACGACCACCGAGACGGAGACCCCGAAGACCGGTGTCAGCAACGCGAACATCGCCAGCGAAGGGACGGTGTAGAGCACCGTCGTCAGCCCCAGGACCGGCCCGGCCGCGGCCCGCCAGCGCCGGGCGATCAGCGCCAGCGGAAAGGCGATCAGCAGCCCGATGACGACGGACGCGGCGGTGATCCCGATGTGCTGCAGCGTCGCGTCCAGCAACTCCTGGCTCCGGGTGCGGACATATTCACCGCAGATCCAGTCGTTCGCCTCCAGGCAGCTCGGGCCGCCCGGCCGCGCGGCCGCCAAGACCACGTGATGTCCGGTCAGCTGCGTCGGCAGGCTCGCCGGCAGCTGTGCCATCAGCTGCGTACCCCACGGCACACTCACCCGTCGTCACCTCCCCCGCCCCTGTCGCTCACATTTTCGGTGACTGTCTGCGACCCTATCCCCCACCACTGACAATCGGCCCGGCCCGCCATTCATCCGCCACACCGCGTTCACAACTGCCTGATCACAATGGAACCGTCCACCTTGGGGGAAAGCATGATCCGCTTCGAGCACGTCACCAAGCGCTACCCCGACGGCACCACCGCCGTCGACGACCTCTCCTTCGAGGTCGCAAAGGGTGAACTCGTCACGCTCGTCGGCCCGTCGGGCTGCGGCAAGACGACGACGATGAAGATGGTGAACCGGCTCATCGAGCCCACCGGCGGCAGCATCCACCTCGACGGCGACGACATATCCGCCATCGACCCCGTCGAACTGCGCCGCCGGATCGGCTACGTCATCCAGCAGGTCGGGCTCTTCCCCCACAAAACCGTCCTGGACAACACCGCGACCGTCCCGCATCTCCTCGGCTGGCAGCGCAAGAAGGCCCGCGAGCGGGCGGCCGAACTCCTCGACCTGGTCGGTCTGGACCCTGCCGTCTACGGCGACCGCTACCCCGACCAGCTCTCCGGCGGCCAGCGCCAGCGCGTCGGCGTGGCCCGCGCCCTCGCCGCCGACCCGCCCGTCCTCCTCATGGACGAACCCTTCGGCGCCGTCGACCCGGTCGTCCGCGAACACCTCCAGAACGAGTTCCTGCGCCTCCAGTCGACCCTCCACAAGACGGTCCTCTTCGTCACCCACGACATCGAGGAGGCGGTCCGCCTCGGCGACCGCATCGCCGTCTACGGGGAGGGCAGGATCGAGCAGTTCGACACCCCGGCAACGGTCCTGGGCGCACCGGCCACCCCGTATGCGGCCTCCTTCGTCGGCGCGGACCGCGGCCTCAAGCGGCTCTCCGTCACCCCCGTCGAGAGCGGCGACCTCGATACGCCGCCGGTCGTCCGCCTCGACGACCCCGCGGACGGGGCGGCCGCCCTTCTCGCCGCCGACGACGCCTCCTGGGCGGTCGTCCTGGACGCCGACGCGTCCCCGTACGGCTGGGTGTCCGCCACCGCGCTCACCGGCGCCCCGTCCGGAACCACGAAGTCCGCCGTCGGCACCGTCCGCGACCACGCCCGCCCGATGGACGCCGCGCTGCCCCTGGGCGCGCCCCTCAAGGAGGCGTTCAGCGCGATGCTCCAGCACGACGCCGGCTGGATAGCGGTCCTGGACGGCACGGACTACCGCGGCGTCCTCACCCCCGGCCGGCTGCACGCCGCCCTGCGCCGCTCCACCGGCGCCGACGCCGCGAACATCCCGCGCGACGAGGTGTCCCTGGACGCGGTACCCGGAAGCCACTGACGAACGGCTCAGGTCCCGGATACAGGCCGGGGTTGCGCACGTCCCGGATGCGGGCCGGGGTTACGCACGGTCCCGGATACGCGCCGGACGTACGCGAGCGGCCCGCCCGCGCCCGCCTACGCGGCCGGGGCGCCCGCCTCGTCCTCGTCCTCCGGCAGCTTGCAGACCCGCTCAAGGAAGATCGCCGCCGCGACCACGGCGGCGCCCGCCAGCACCGAGAGACCGGCGTAGATCGCCTGGTCCCGGCGCGGCGCGACATCCATGCCCGAGGTCAGCAGAAAGACGCCGACGCCGCCGTACAGCCCCGCGACCAGCGACGCCACCAGGGCGCTCGCCTGCCCGAACACCACCGCGCGGGCGGCGACCAGCGGCTCCACGCCCTTCGCACCCGGACGGCGCTCACGCTGCGCCCGCAGCCGCGCACGGAACGAGAAGGCGGTGGCGGCCAGCACGGCCGCGATCAGCGCCAGCACGATCGGCGCGGCCAGCGGCACGCTCGGCAGGCTGCCCATGCTGTCCCACAGCCTGGCGCCGGCCCACGCCAGCACCCCGGCCACCAGAAACAGCCCGACCAGCACCTTGATTCGTAGCTGCTTCACCGAGCCATCGCCCCTTGCGCCCTCATGGCTGCCCCGCTGTCCTGATCGACTCGTCCGTCACGTACACCCGCATCCCGCGCCACCGCGGCCTCGGCGATCACGCCGTGCGTCACGCCGTACGCAACCACATCGCGCGGCCCGGACGCCGTACGCGACCCGCAAGCCTAACGACTACTCGGGCAGGTGCAGTTCCAGGTCGGCGCGCGCCTGCACGCCCTGGCTGCCGACCGAGGCCAGCAGTTCGGCGACCGGGCCGTGCCCGGGGACCTCGGCCGACGGGTCGACGTCGTGCCACGGCACCAGCACGAAGGCACGCTCATGGGCGCGCGGGTGCGGCAGCGTCAGCCGCGGGTCGTCGGAGACCACGTCCTGGTAGGCGAGGATGTCGACGTCGATGGTGCGCGGGCCCCAGCGCTCGTCCCGTACCCGCTCGAAGGCTTCCTCGATCGCGTGCCCGCGCTCCAGGAGGGAGTCCGGCGGCAGCGTCGTCTTGACCAGTACGACGGCGTTGAAGTACGAGGGCTGCGAGCCCGGAGCCACGCCCCACGGCTCGGTTTCGTATACCGGGGAGACCGCCTTGACCCGCAGTCCCGGGGTGTCCTCCAGTGCGTCGACAGCCCCCTGGAGCGTCTCCAGGCGGTTGCCGAGGTTGCTGCCGAGGGAGATCACGGCGCGCTTCGGGTTGGACAGGGTCACATCCGCCGCATCGACCTGCTCCACCACGGAGGCGGGCACCGGCTGAACGGTCGGGTCACTGCTGGTCATACTCGACTCCGGGTGATGGTGATGGTCACGTCGTCGAAGGGGACGGTGATCGGGGCATCCGGCTTGTGCACCACCACCTCCACCTCCTGCACCCCCTCGTGCTTCAGGCACTGGCAGGCGATCCGCTCCGCGAGGGTCTCGATGAGGTCGACCGGATCGCCCTCGACGACGGCCACCACCTCCTCGGCCACCACGCCGTAGTGCACGGTCTTCGCGAGGTCGTCGGTGGCCGCTGCCGGACGGGTGTCAAGACCCAGCACCAGGTCCACGATGAAGGTCTGGCCCTCCTCGCGTTCTCGGGGGAACACCCCGTGGTGCCCTCGGGCCTTCAGCCCACGCAGCGCGACACGATCCACGCGAATCACTCCCACTGGTCCCACTGGCACCTCTGGCGCCACTGCTCGTCGGAATTCCGGACATGCGCCGAACCGTCCGGCACACCGCCCGTCGTCGAATCTACCTGCGAACACCGACAGCGCTCGCCCATGGGGGCTATGGACAAGGCCCCTCGCTGCTGCTAGGAACCCACCCGGCACGCCGGGCCCGGACAGCTGTGAGGCCGCCTGCGCGGCCTCCTACCCCCGTTACCCCGGACCGCGCTCCCCACCCCTACCCACACCTCACTTGGCTCGAACGGGTGCGCTCCCGATCACCCCGCTGACGCCCGTCACCGCCCCGGCGCGCACCCGAAGACCCCGAACGGCGACGGCCCGACGGCCCGTCACACCACGCCGGGAGCCCCGCCGGACCCGGCGGCGCCGTCCTCGTCCTCGCCGTCCTCGTCGCCCTCGCCCTCGCCGTCCGTCAGCACCGGCGAGCCGTGGTGCGACCACACCCGCCAGCCGTCCTCGGTACGCCGGAAGACATTCGTCGCCACGACCAGTTGGCCGATAAGCGGCCCCACCGATCCGTCGTCCTCGGCGGGCCCGCCGCTGAGGATGTTCTCCGTGCACGTCACCAGCGCCGTGTCACCGATCACATCGATCTCGACATCGGTGAGAAAGAACTGGATGTACTCGGTGTTGGCCATGATCAGCGCGTACGAGCGCAGCACCTCACCGCGCCCGCGCAGCACCGGCCAGCCCGGATGGACCACGCTGACCTGGCCGTCCAGCCACAACCCGGACATGGCTTCGTGATCGCCGCGCTCGATGGTCTCGTACAGGGTCGTGTTCGCCTGCTCGACCAGCTCGATGTCCGTACGTGGGCGCAAGCCGCTCACACCGTTCCCGTCGCGTTCGCCGTCTTGTCCTCGCGGCCGGCGGCGCCCGCCGCGCGTTCCACCGCACGGGCCACGCGCACCGCGTCCGCGCTCGCCCGCACCTCGTGCACCCGCACCGCCCAGGCCCCCTCTCGCGCCACGATCGCCGACACCGCCGCCGTCGCCGCGTCCCGCTCCCGGGCCGGCGGCGGGGCGGCTCCTTCGCCGCCCGCCAGCACCCTGCCCAGGAACCGTTTCCTCGAAGCGGCCACCAGCAGCGGGCGTCCCAGGGCGCGCAGCCTGCCCAGCTGGGCGATCAGCGCGAGATCGTGCCCGGCCTCCTTGGCGAAACCGAGACCCGGGTCGATCACTATCCGCTCCGGATCGATCCCGCCGGCCACCGCCCGCTCCATGCTGCGGCCCAGCTCGTCCACGACCTCGCCGACGACGTCCGCGTAGACGGCACGGTTGTTCATGTCGATGGACCGGCCGCGCCAGTGCATCACCACGAACGGGACGTACGCGGCGGCCACCGCAGGCACCATCGCCGGATCGGCGGCGCCCGCACTCACGTCGTTGACCAGCCGCGCCCCCGCCTCGATCGCCTGCTCGGCGACCGCGGCCCGCATCGTGTCGACGGAGACCACGACACCCGCGGCGGCCAGCTCCCGCACGACGGGGACGACGCGGCGCAGCTCCTCGGCCTCGTCCACCCGCGCGGCGCCGGGCCGGGTCGACTCGCCGCCCACGTCCACCAGGTCGGCGCCCTGCGCCACCAGATCGAGACCGTGTTTGACGGCCAGCTCGGTGTCGAACCACTGGCCGCCGTCGGAGAACGAATCGGGCGTGACGTTCACCACGCCCATCACCGCACAGCGGTCCCAGTCCGGAAGTCCGGCCACCCGGTCACGCAAGGTACTCATGTCACCAGCGTAGGCGGTGCACCGAGCGCCTACGCGGTGGCCACCGGCCACCGCACGCGCACCCGGTGCGGCCCGCTCAGGCCACGTTCTCCATGGCGCCCGCGGCCTGCCGGGGCGCGGCCGTGTGCGCGCAGGGCCGCGGCGGGGCGGACTTGCGGCGGCGCAGCGCCCGCGGCAGGCCCAGCTCCAGATAGCCCTCGGCCTGGAGCGCCGCCAGGCCGATCCGCGGGATGTCCCGGCTGTTGCGGAACACCACGAAACGGGGCTCCCAACGGGGCCGGAACTTGTCGTTGAACTTGTAGAGCGACTCGATCTGGTACCAGCGGGACAGGAAGATCAGCATCCCGCGCCACACCCGGATGACCGGCCCTGCGCCCAGCTTCTCGCCGCGTTCCAGGGAGGAGCGGAAGACCGCGAAGTTCAGCGACACCTGCTGGATCTTCAGCTCCGGCGCGGCCTGCAGCGCGGCGACGATCAGCAGCTCGTTCATCCCGGGGTCGGCGCTGCGGTCGCGGCGCATCAACTCCAGCGAGATGCCGTCGCCGCCCCACGGCACGTAGTGCTGCATGGCCTTCAGGTCGCCGAACGGGCCGGGCTCCTCGCCCTCGGCGGGCGCCTGGTGCGCGGTGGCTATCACCGCGTCGCCGTCGGTCACCGCGTCGATCCGCCCCAGCGCCATGGAGAAGCCGCGCTCGGTGTCGGTGTCCCGCCAGGCGTCCGCGGCCCGCTGGACCAGCGCCAGCTCGGCCGGCTCCAGATCGCGCACCCGGCGCACCCGGGTCTCGTAGCCGTTGCGCTCGATGCGCTTGACCATCTGCCGCACGTTGCGCATCGCGCGCCCGGAGAGAGTGAAGTCCGCCACGTCGACGATCGCCTCGTCGCCCAGCTCCAGCGCGTCCATGCCGGTCTCCCGGGTCCACACCTGGCCGCCGGTCTCGCTGCACCCGGTCACCGCCGGAGTCCAGGAGTGCGCCCGCGCCTCCTCCATGAACCGCTCGATCGCGCCGGGCCACGCCTCGACGTCGCCGATCGGGTCGCCGCTGGCGAGCATCACGCCGGAGATCACCCGGTAGCAGACCGCGGCCTTGCCGGTCGGCGAGAAGACCGCGCCCTTGTCGCGGCGGAGCGCGAAGTAGCCGAGCGAGTCGCGGCCGCCGTGCCTGGCCAGCAGCTCCCGCAGCCGCGACTCGTCCTCGTCGGTGAGCCGGGCCGCCGGATGCTCGGGGCGGAACGCCAGGTACGCGGTGGTGGCGAGGGTGAGCAGGCCGAGCGCGCCGAGCGAATAGCCGACGGTGTAGTCGACCCGGTGCGTGTAGGCGACCGGGCCCTCGAAGCCGAACAGGCCCCACAGCACGTGCTGCACCCGCTCCCATAGGGACGGCGAGCCGACGATCTTGCCGGGGTGGGAGCTGACGATCACCAGGCCGATGCCGAAGCTGGCGCCGCCCAGCACCACGGCGTTGGCCACCGCCTTCCAGCGGCTGCGCGGGTCCGGCAGCGCGGCGAACTCCTTGCGGTGCCACAGCAGGAACGTCAGCAGTGCCAGCGAGAGCACCGCCCCGATGAAGGAGTGGCGGTAGACGAGCTGCGCGGCGATACCGACCGGGAGCAGCGCCACGGCGGCCGCCCAGGCCCGCCGTTTCCGCCGCTTGAGGCCGTGCGCCAGGAGGAGCAGCAGAATGCCGACGACGAGGGACGCGGCGGCCGCCAGCGGGCTGACCGCGCCCGGCAGCACCTCGGCCAGTGCGTGCATCCTGCTGTGCCGGAACCGCGGGAAGATACCCGCCACGAGGTTGAGCAGGCCGATGAAGGCACCGGCCGTGCCGACGATCCGCGGAACCGACTCGGGCCGCGGCCCGCGGAGCCAGCGTGGCGTGCGCCACGCAACCGTCTCCGACTTTTCGCCATCTAGCCTGTCAGACATCACTTTCCCGTCGCCCGGGTCGAGAGAACGTGCGAGCCTTGTCGCAGCATCTGGACTTTTTGCGCCCTGTATGACGGCGTTTCAGGGCTCGGGGTTCCATCAGCGGACGGATGGGCCGGCCGCTCGGAAGAAAGCACCTCATGGGTCTCACCAGCAAAAAAGTGCTGATTCTTGCTGTCGTCATCGCCGTGGCGCTGTTCATCGTCACAATCTGGGTCTGGCCACGGCTCTCCGGCCGCAGCTGGCGCCCGGTCCTGGGCCGCGTCGGGCTGCTGCTCGTCACCCAGATATCGCTGTTCGCCGCGGTCGGCCTCTTCGCCAACAACGCGTTCGGCTTTTACGCCTCCTGGGCCGACCTCCTCGGCCAGGAGCAGGAACCAGGCGTGGTGACCAACTACAAGACGGGACCGGACGGCACCCAGCTCCAGACGCTGGGCAGCGAACGCTTCAGCGTCCGCGGCGCAGGCCGGCCGGACGTCGCCGGCCGCATAGACAAGGTCCTGATACGCGGCGAGCAGTCCCGCATCACCAGCCCGGCCTTCGTCTACCTGCCGCCGCAGTACTTCCAGCGCGCGCACGCACACCAGACGTTCCCCGCCGCCGTCGTGCTCACCGGCTACCCCGGCACCGCCGAAGCGCTCTACAAGAAGCTGCACTTCCCGCAGACCCAGCACGAGCTGCACAAGCACGGCCGGATGCAGCCGACCGTCCTGGTGATGATGCGCCCGACCGTGGCCCCGCCGCGGGACACCGAGTGCGTGGACGTCCCCGGCGGCCCGCAGACCGAGACGTTCTTCACCAAGGACCTGCGCCGCGACATCGCCGGGCACTACCGCGTCGGCCCCGACGCCAAGAGCTGGGGCGTCATGGGCGACTCCACCGGCGGCTACTGCGCCCTGAAGATGACCATGCGCCACCCCGAGGCGTTCTCCAGCGCCGTCGCGCTCTCCGGCAGCTACAAGGCCCCGCTCGACGCCACCACCGGCGCGCTCTTCGGCGGCGACAAGCAGCTGGAGCGCGAGAACAACCTGCTGTGGCGTCAGAAGAACCTGCCGGCCCCGAAGGCGAGCTTCCTGGTCACCAGCAGCAAGCAGGGCGAGGGCAACTTCCGCGACACCCTGAAGTTCATCAAGGGAACGAAGTCCCCCTCGCACGTCTCGTCGATCATCCTCGACAGCGGCGGCCACAACTTCAACACCTGGCGCCGGGAGATCCCGGCCGCCATGGAATGGCTCGGCGGCCGCCTCAAGGTCTGACCCCGCCGGCCGCCCGCGCGGGCGGAAAGACCGCACGGCCCGTACGTTTCCCCCGTACGGGCCGTGCGGTCTTTCCGTGCGCTCAGCGGGCCAGTATCAGGCTCATCGCCTCGGCGCGGGTGGCCGGGTCACGGAGCTGACCGCGCACCGCCGACGTGGTGGTCTTGGCCCCGGGCTTGCGGACGCCGCGCATGGTCATGCACATGTGCTCGCACTCGATGACGACGATGACGCCGCGCGGCTCCAGGATGTTCATCAGCGAGTCGGCGATCTGCGTCGTCAGCCGCTCCTGCACCTGCGGGCGGCGGGCGAACACATCGACCAGCCGGGCCAGCTTCGACAGGCCGGTGATCTTGCCGTCGGACGACGGGATGTAGCCGACGTGCGCGACGCCGACGAACGGCACCAGGTGGTGCTCGCAGCTCGACGTGACCTCTATGTCCTTGACCAGCACCATCTCGTCATGACCGAGATCGAACGTCGTCGTCAGCACGTCCTCGGGCTTCTGCCACAGCCCGCCGAAGATCTCGCTGTACGCCCGCGCCACCCGGTTCGGCGTCTCCCGCAGGCCCTCGCGGTCCGGGTCCTCGCCGACGGCGATGAGCAGCTCGCGGACGGCGTCCGCGGCGCGCTTCTCGTCGAACTCGCCGATCGCGCCTTCGCCGTCCAGCGTCACAGGGTCGGTCATGTGGTGCCTCGTTCCTTCTGCGCCGGCTCCCCCACGCGGAATGCCGCGCCTCCAGGCTAGAACCTGTGAGGCGCGGCATTCATTCCGGGTCCTGTCGGGCCCTGGCGATCAGCTCTCCGGTCGGTTTTCCTCCGGAGCTTCCGCCTTCTCCGTGGAGACCGTGGCGGTCGGCTGCACCGTGCCGTTGGCCGGTGACAGCTCCCGGGGGGACAGCACCGGCGGGCGGGTCGACGGCGTACGCCGCGAGGAGCCGGTCCACGCCGGGCGGGCCGGGCGCTTCACGATGTGCTTGAAGACCTCGGCGATCTCCTCCTTGCCCAGCGTCTCCTTCTCCAGGAGCGTCAGGACGAGGTTGTCGAGCACGTCACGGTTCTCGACCAGGATCTCCCACGCCTCGTTGTGCGCGGTCTCGATGAGCTTCTTGACTTCCTCGTCGACCAGCGCGGCGACCTCTTCGGAGTAGTCACGCTGATGACCCATCTCGCGGCCCAGGAAGGGCTCGGAGTTGTCGGTGCCGAACTTGATGGCACCGAGCCGCTCGGTCATGCCGTACTGCGTGACCATCGCGCGGGCCGTGGCGGTGGCCTTCTCGATGTCGTTCGCCGCACCCGTGGTCGGGTCGTGGAAGACCAGCTCCTCCGCCGCGCGCCCGCCCAGCATGTATGCCAGCTGGTCGAGCATTTCGTTGCGGGTGGTGGAGTACTTGTCCTCGTCGGGCAGGACCATGGTGTAGCCCAGGGCCCGGCCGCGGGACAGGATCGTGATCTTGTGGACCGGGTCGGAGTTCGGGGAGGCCGCCGCGACCAGGGCATGTCCGCCCTCGTGGTACGCGGTGATCTTCTTTTCCTTGTCCGACATGATCCGGGTCCGCTTCTGCGGGCCGGCCACGACGCGGTCGATCGCCTCGTCCAGGAAGTGATTGTTGATCAGCTTCGCGTCACTACGGGCCGTCAGCAGAGCGGCTTCGTTGAGGACGTTGGACAGGTCGGCACCGGTGAAGCCGGGGGTGCGCTTGGCGACGGCCGTGAGGTCGACGTCCGAGGCGACCGGCTTGCCCTTCTGGTGCACCTTGAGGATTTCCAGCCGGCCCTGCATGTCCGGACGGTCGACGGCGATCTGCCGGTCGAAACGGCCGGGGCGCAGCAGCGCCGGGTCGAGGATGTCCGGGCGGTTCGTGGCGGCGATGAGGATCACGCCGCCCTTCACGTCGAAGCCGTCCATCTCGACGAGCAGCTGGTTGAGCGTCTGCTCGCGCTCGTCGTGGCCACCGCCGAGACCCGCACCGCGGTGCCGGCCGACGGCGTCGATCTCGTCGACGAAGACGATCGCCGGGGCGTTCGCCTTGGCCTGCTCGAAGAGGTCGCGCACCCGGGAGGCACCGACACCGACGAACATCTCGACGAAGTCGGAGCCGGAGATCGAGTAGAACGGCACGCCGGCCTCGCCCGCGACGGCGCGCGCCAGCAGCGTCTTGCCCGTTCCGGGCGGGCCGTACAGCAGCACGCCCTTCGGGATCTTGGCGCCGACGGCCTGGAACTTCGCCGGCTCCTGGAGGAACTCCTTGATCTCGTGGAGCTCCTCGACCGCCTCGTCCGACCCCGCGACGTCCGAGAACGTCGTCTTGGGCGTGTCCTTGGTGATCAGCTTCGCCTTCGACTTCCCGAAGTTCATCACCCGGGAGCCGCCGCCCTGCATCTGATTCATCAGGAACAGGAAGACGACAACGATGAGGACGAAGGGGAGCAGCGACAGCAGCACACCGACGAACGGGTTCTGCTTCGACGGGGAGACGGTGTAACCGTCCTTGATCTCGCCGGTCTGGTACTTGGCCTGCAGGTTCTTGGCCACATCGACGCCTTGGTCGCCGATGTAGCTCGCCTGGAGCTTGTTGGAGCCTTGAATCTTGTGGTCGCCCGACAGCTCGACCTTGATCTTGTTCTCGTCGCCGGTCGTCAGCTCGGCGGATTTCACCTGGTTGTCAGTGATCGCCTTGACGACCTGACCGGTGTCCACCGTCTTGTAGCCGCCGGACGAGCCGACGACCTGCATCAACACGACCACGGCGAGGACGGCCAGCACGATCCACATGACCGGCCCACGGAAGTATCGCTTCACGTCCATCCATACGGAGCCGACACGGCCCCGTCCCTCCTGCCACAGTGAGGCACAACAGCCCCGTGGAGGGCTGGTCGTGCGTACGGTGTATTACTGGCCCGAAAAATGAGTGCCTTCGGACGGTACCCCAGCATTGTCACCCGACGCCGCCGCCCACGGTTAACAATGAAGCCTCGGATTCCGTTCTCCCTGCTTCAACGGCGGGAGGCCCCGAGGGGTTCCCGCCGCGGCACAGCAGCTGCTCCGGGCCCTCGCCGGCCGATGGTGACCGGCGAGTGGGATTGCGTTCCTCAGCCGCCGTACACGTGCGGCGCGAGGGTGCCGACGAACGGCAGGTTCCGGTACTTCTCCGCGAAGTCCAGGCCGTAGCCGACGACGAACTCATTGGGAATGTCGAAGCCGACCCACTTCACGTCGAGGGCGACCTTGGCCGCCTCCGGCTTGCGCAGCAGCGTGCAGACCTCCAGCGAGGCCGGCTCGCGCGAGCCGAGGTTGGACAGCAGCCACGACAGCGTCAGGCCGGAGTCGATGATGTCCTCGACGATCAGGACGTGCTTGCCCTTGATGTCGGTGTCGAGGTCCTTGAGGATGCGGACCACACCGGAGGACTGGGTGCCCGCGCCGTACGAGGAAACGGCCATCCAGTCCATGGTGACCGGGGTGGACAGCGCGCGCGCCAGGTCCGCCATCACCATCACGGCGCCCTTGAGGACTCCGACGATGAGCAGGTCCTTGCCCGCGTACTCCGCGTCGATCTTCGCGGCCAGCTCGGCCAGCTTGGCGTCGATCTCTTCTTTGCTGATGAGTACCGACTGAAGGTCGGAGCCCATGTCCTTGTCGTCCACCCGTGCCACTCTCGCTCGGTTCGGTGTTCATGTCAGTCGTGAGACTCATGAAGCGGGGCAGTCCTGCGGCTCAGCCCTGCCGAATGACCAGTCTGCCACCCTGCCGTCGAACACCGACGCGCCCGGGGAGGTTGATGGCGCCCTGACCACGCCAGGCCGTGATCAGCCGGTCCACTTCCTCGATGTGGCGGGCGAAGAGCGAACCGGCGGGCGAACCCGCCGCGATGGCGGCCCTGCGCAGCACTCGGCGGCGTACCGCGGCGGGCAGCGCGAACAGCCCGGCGACGTCCAGAACGCCGCCGCCGACGAGGACCGTGCGCTCCGCGTCGGCCGCCCAGGAGTCCAGGGCGTCGGCGTCGTCACGGGAGAGCTGCGCGGTACGGGCCAGGGCCTCCACGACGCCCTTGCCGAGCGCCTTTTCGAGCGCGGGCAGCCCTTCGTGGCGCAGCCGGGAGCGGGTGTAGGAGGGGTCGGCGTTGTGCGGGTCGTCCCAGACCGGCAGCGACTGGATCAGGCACGCCTTGCGGGCGGTCTGGCGGTCCAGCTCCAGGAAGGGCCGGCGGTAGCGACCGTGCCGGCCGGTGGTGGCGGCCATGCCGGAGAGCGAGCGGGTGCCGGAGCCGCGGGCGAGGCCGAGCAGTACGGTCTCCGCCTGGTCGTCGCGGGTGTGGCCGAGGAGGACGGCGGCGGCGCCGAGGCGGTCGGCGGTCGCGTCGAGTGCGGCATAGCGGGCGTCACGGGCGGCGGCTTCCGGGCCGCCTTCCTTGCCGACGGAGACGGCCACCGACTCGACCGGGTCGAGCCGCAGGCCCCGCAGCCGCAGCACGACCTCGGCCGCGCGCACGTCGGACCCCGCCTGGAGGCCGTGGTCGATGGTCACGCCGCCCGCCCGGACGCCCAGCTTGGGCGCTTCGAAGGCGAGGGCGGAGGCGAGCGCCGTGGAGTCGGCGCCGCCGGAGCAGGCGACGAGCACGAGCGGGGGCTCGGCCGTGCCCTGCGTGCAGTGCTGGTTCAACACGTCGTGGAGTACGCGGCGGACCGCCAGGCGTATCGCGGCGACCGCTGGATGGGGACCCATGTCCGTTTCCAATCGTTCAGCTGGGGAGCCTCGGTGCGCGACGAGCAATTCGTCACACAGAGTGCCTAGATGGTGACAGAGGTGAGCAGTTCCCCGAGCATTGCACGCCTATCCACCGGTCACGGTCCCTCAGAAGGGTGATTGAGAGGGCGTTCATCTGCCGTGCGACGTGCCCGCGGCTCCCAGCTGCCTTACCGTGCCCCGCCCCCAGAAGCGCCCTGACCCCGTACGCGGGCGACCCAGTCGGCGGGCGCGGCGATCTCCTGCTTGGTGGGGAGGGTGTTCGGCGAGGTCCAGACGCGGTTGAAGCCGTCCATGCCGATGTCGTCGACGACGGCGCGTACGAACCGCTCGCCGTCGCGGTACTGCCGCAGCTTGGCATCCAGGCCCAGGAGCTTGCGCAGGGCCAGGTCGAGCCGCCCGGCGCCGCTGGCCCTGCGCTTCTGGAACTTCTCGCGGATCTCCGCGACCGAGGGCACCACGTCGGGCCCCACGCCGTCCATGACGAAGTCGGCGTGGCCCTCCAGGAGCGACATCACGGCGGTCAGCCGGCCGAGGATCTCGCGCTGGACGGGCGTCTGCACGAGGTCGACGAGCGAGCGGCCGCCGTCCTCGCCCTCCTCGCCCTCGGGCCGGGCGCCGGACAGCGACTGGGCGGCCTCGCGCAGCCGCTCCAGGAGGGTGCCGGGATCGATGTCGGTCTCCGCGAGGAAGGACTGGATCTCGCCCTCGATGTGATCGCGCAGCCAGGGGACGGCGGTGAACTGGGTGCGGTGGGTCTCTTCGTGGAGGCACACCCACAGGCGGAAGTCGTGCGGGTCGACCTCCAGTTCCCGTTCGACGTGCACGATGTTCGGCGCGACGAGCAGCAGCCTGCCGCCCTGGGCCGCGGCGGGCAGTTCGCGGGACGCGGGGGCGAACGTCTCGTACTGGCCCAGCACGCGGGAGGACAGGAACGACAGCAGCATGCCCAGCTCGACGCCGGTCACCTTGCCGCCGACGGCACCGAGCACGGCGCCCCCGGGGACGTTGGAGCGGCGGTCCTCCATCTTGTCCAGCAGCGGCTTGAGCACCGCCCGGAACCCGGCGACGTTGGCCTTGATCCAGCCGGGCCGGTCGACGACCAGGACCGGGGTGTCGTGCGGCGCCTCGCCCTCGGGGCCCGGCTGCGCCATCCGGGTGAAGGCGCGGACGTGTTCCTCGGAGGACTTGGCGTGCCTGCGCAGCTCGGCGACGATCGCCCGCGCCTCGTCCCGGCTCACCTCTGGACCGGGCCGCACGAACCGGGTCGCGGTCGCCACCGCGAGATTCCAGTCGACCATCTCGACACCACCGATGCTCGTCATGCGTTCACGGTACGTGGGCCGTTGGCTCGGGCATAGCCGACCGGGGTTTTGCAGTGCGGGCGGGCGCCTGCCGCGCCGTCCGGATTCAGCGGCAGCCGCAGTTGGCGACCGCCGACGCGAGGGTGTCCAGCGCCTTCTGGGCGCCCTGGGCGTCGGTGGTGCCGCTGGTCATGAAGGCGAAGACGAGCAGCCGTCCGTCGGCGTCGACGACGGTGCCGGCCAGGGTGTTCACGCCGGTGAGGGTGCCGGTCTTGGCCCGTACCGCACCGGCGCCGGCGGTGTGGCCGTAGCGGTCGCTGAGGGTGCCGGTGAAAGCGGCAACGGGCAGGCCGGTGACGATCGGGCGCAGCTCGGGGTGGTCGGGTGCGGCGGCGCGCAGGAGGAGGTGGGAGAGCAGTCCCGCGGTGACCTTGTCGTCACGGTCGAGGCCGCTGCCGTCCGCGAACTTCGCGCCGGCCAGCGGCAGTTGCCGGGCGGCGAGCGCCTTGCGTACGGCGGTGGCGGCGCCGGCGAAGCTCACCGGCTCGCCCGCGCCGACGGCGGTCTGCCGGGCCAGTCCTTCGGCGATGTCGTTGTCGCTGTAGGTCAGCATCCGCTCGACGAGGTCGGACAGCGGCAGGGAGCGGACCGCGGCGATCCGGTCGGCCTCCTTGGGGGCGTGGGCCGCGGCCGGGTCGCCCTGGACGTCGATGCCGCGGGCCCGGAGCAGGCCGGCGAACGCGCGGGCCGCGGCGGCGGCCGGGTCGGCGTCCCGCGGCGCGGTGCCGTGGTCGCTGTCGTCGAGCCGTCCCTCGTCGGCCATCAGGGCGCTGACCGGGGCGATGTTCTCGTTGGGGCCGATGGGGTGCTCGGGGGGCCCGGAGTAGAGCGAGGTGTCGTAGCCGAGGGCAACCTCGGTGGTGCCGCGCTTCTTGAGCGTGCGGGCGGTGTCGTCGGCGAGGGTGTGCAGGTTGGCGGGGCGCTGGTCGGCGTCGCCCTTGGGCGGGCGGGCGGTGAGCGTCGGGTCGCCGCCGCCGACGAGCACGATCCGGTCCCCCCCGGCACCCTTGCCCTTCTCACCCTTCTCGCCCTTCTCGCTCTTGCCGGAGCCCGCCACGACGGTGGTCGCGATGCGGTGGTCGGGCCCGAGCGTGGACAGCGCGGCAACGGCGGTGGCGAGCTTGACGGTGGACGCGGGGGTCGACGCGGCGCCCGGCTTGGCGCTGAAGATCTCGCGCCCGGAGGCGACATCGAGGACGGACGCGGTGCGCAGCGGGCCCAGCGCCCGGCTCTTGAGCAGCGGGGTGAGCGCGTGGGCGAGCCCGGCTCCGGTGGGCGCGGGCGCCGCGCCGCGTCCTGATGCGGCCCGGTCGAAGGCGCCGGCCGCGGGCAGGACCTGCGGGGTGCCGGGCCCCGGGCCCGCACCCGGGCCGGGGGCGCCGGAGTGATGCTCGCCACCTGTACCGGCCGCCGCCCCTGCGCGTGCCCGCTCGGCCGTACGCTGACCCGAGTCCCACGGCCCGGCCGTCGCCACCGCGGCGGTCGCGACCGCCAGACCTGCGACGGCGGACACCGTGGTCAGCCGCCAGGTCTGCCGCGTACGCAGCGGCGCGGACCGCCACGCCTGCTGTACGTCACGCCCGGCCGCCCGTGCGGTGCGCGACGCGGTGCGCGCGGCGGACTTCGCCGACCGTTGCGCCGATTGCCATCTGACCTGCCACGATCCGGTCTCCGGCACCTCGGACCAGCCCCTTTCGCCACCACACACCTGCGTGGGGGACACTTAATCACCAGACCTATGTGTTGATCATGGAGGAGCCACCCGTGGAGTTCGACGTCACCATCGAGATCCCGAAGGGTTCGCGGAACAAGTACGAGGTGGACCACGAGACCGGTCGGATCCGCCTGGACCGTCGACTCTTCACCTCGACCAGCTACCCGGCCGACTACGGCTTTGTCGAGAACACCCTGGGCGAGGACGGCGACCCGCTGGACGCGCTGGTCATCCTGGACGAGCCGACCTTCCCCGGTTGCCTCATCAAGTGCCGCGCCATCGGCATGTTCCGGATGACGGACGAGGCGGGCGGCGACGACAAGCTGCTGTGCGTGCCCGCGTCCGACCCGCGCGTGGAGCACCTGCGGGACATCCACCACGTCTCGGAGTTCGACCGCCTGGAGATCCAGCACTTCTTCGAGGTCTACAAGGACCTGGAGCCCGGCAAGTCCGTCGAGGGCGCGAACTGGGTCGGCCGCACCGAGGCCGAGGCCGAGATCGAGGCGTCCTACAAGCGCCTGGAGGCGCAGGGCGGCGCCCACTGACGGTGGCCGTCCCGGGGTCCTTCGCCGTTCCCCGGACCCGGCGCCGTTCGCGTACGGCGGGGCCGTCGGAAGGCCATCGGGCCCCGGGTCAGAAGCCCCTGGTGCGCTTGGCGGCGCGGCGGCCGCCGGCTGCGGTCTCGATGCCGGGGGCGCGGAGAAACAGCCGGGCGACCTCGCTTCCGAGGTTCACGCCGACGGCGATGGCCAGCGCCAGCGAGACCGCCTTGATCAGTGACGAGATGCCGTCGAGAAGGTTGCCCTGGGCGAAGTTGAGCAGCCCGAAGTACGTGGCGCTACCGGGCAGCAGCGGGCCGATGGCCGCGGTGACGTAGGGCAGCGCGGAGGCGTAGCGGTAGCGGGAGAGCAGCTGCCCGAAGAGGCCGACCAGTCCCGCGGCGATGGCGGTGGCGGGCACCGCGTTGAGTTTGGCGACGTTGGCGAGCGCGCCGTAGACGACCCACGCCACCCCGCCGTTCAGCGTCGCGAACGCCACGGTGTGACGTTCCTGCTGAAGCAGCACACAGAACGCGAGCGCCAGCATCATGGACGCGACGATCTGCACCAGCGGCGCGTTGTAGACGTGCAACGCCTGCTCGGGGTTGAGGCGCTCAAGGCCCGGATCCACCTGGAGCCCGATGTAGAGCACGCTGAGCACGCCGACGACGATGCCGACGATGAGGTAGCCGACCTCCAGGAGACGGGCGGACGCGGTGATGTAGTAGCCGGTCAGGCCGTCCTGGACGCCGGCGACCAGCGCCCGTCCCGGGATCAGCGCGAACAGCCCACCGGTGATCACGGCGGACGCCTGCACGTTGGCGTGCGCGAGGCCGAACCCCACGCCCATCATGGCGGGCGGCATCGCGGCCACCACGAACTGGTAGAACTCGGGCAGCCCGCGCCCGGACGCCAGCCACGCCAGCCGGTCGCCGAGCATCGAGCCGACCGCGGCCGCGACGAACACCAGCAGCCCGCCGCCGACCAGCATGGAGGCGGCGCCGGACAGCAGCCCGGAGGCCAGGGTCAGCGCCCAGCTGGGGAACGGGTGGCGGTTACGGCGGATCTCGGCGAGCCCGCGGTACGCCTCTTCGAGGGTGATGCCCTCGGACGTGATGTCGTCGACGAGCCGGAAGACCGCGGACAGCCGGGTGTAGTCGACGCCGCGGCGCCGCACCGTCCTGCTGGCCGTGACCGGGTCGTCGACCAGCGAGGGCTGGTACGAGATGGACAGCAGTGTGAAGGTGACGGTCGGCTCGACGCGTTCCAGGCCGTAGGCGTGCGCGACGCCGAACATCGCGGCCTCGACGTCCTCGGCGCCCTCGCCGCCGGCCAGCAGGATCTCGCCGATACGGAGCGTCAGGTCGAGCACGCGCGGGACCGCGGGACCGGTCTCGTCGGTCCGCTCGGCGCGCTCGGGGACCGGGCGCTCGTGGACCGGCATCCGCAGCATGGTGCGCATCCGGTCCTGCCAGGGCGCCTCCTTGGTGAGGCTGATGACGGGGATACCGTGCGGCGGCGTGAAGGCCGGAAATCCGCCACCTGGCAGCGGCGTCTGGCCCGTGGTGGTGCCACCGGGCGGCGCGAACGCCGAGCCCTCCTGCTCCGCGGACACCTCCGGGCGCAGCCCCTCGGGCAGCGCGAACTCGGATGTGGTGCTGCTTTCGTCCTCGGGCAGCGGCGGGTACGGCACGCCCATCGGCGGCGTGAAGGCGCTGCGCGCCTCGTCAGCCGACGGCCTCCGGTCCTCGTCGGACGGCTCCGGGCCGTTGCCCGACGCGGTGCCGCCGTTGCCGTTCCGCCCGCTCTTCGAGCCGTTGTGGGAGTGCGGTGTGCCGTTGGTGCCGCGCTGGCCGCGCTGTGGGTCCGACGCCACGTCTCTTCGCTCCTCGTACGCCTCATGCGACCGTCAAGGACACGATGCCTGATGGCGTGCCGGTGCGCGCGGGCCGGGGGGTGTTTCCCGGCCGCCCTACGGGCCGGCGGGGGTGGTTCGGGGGTGCGCCGGCGTGCCGCAGAGGTGCGGGCCGCGCTCCGGCGGCGGGGCCGGCCACGGCTGCGCGCCCCTGGTGCGCCCGCCGCCGCAGGACGCGGGGCGGCGCGGCGCCCGTACGGGTGTCAGCGCTTGGCGTGCCGTCCGCGGCGGCCGTCGCCGCCGTTCGGCTGGAGGGCGGCGGCCTGGCCGGGGACCTCGGCGGCGGCCGCCTTCTTGGCCTTGCCGCGGGCCCGGAGGAACTCGACGGCGATCGGCACCACCGAGATCAGCACGATCAGGACCAGCATGGCCTCGATGTTCTTGTGCACGAACGCGATGTTGCCCAGCGCGGCGCCGAGCAGCGTGACACCCGCGCCCCACAGGGTGCCGCCGATGACGTTGAAGATGAGGAACGAGCGGTAGTTCATCCGGCTCACACCGGCGATGATCGGCGTGAACGTCCGCACGATCGGTACGAAGCGGGCCAGGATCAGCGACTTGGGGCCGTACTTCTCGAAGAAGTCGTGCGCCTTCTCGACGTTCTCCTGCTTGAAGAGCCGGGAGTCGGGCCGCTTGAACAGCGAGGGGCCGACCTTGCGCCCGAAGAGATAGCCCGCCTGGTCACCGAGCACCGCGGCCAGCACGACCAGCGCGCACACCGCCCACAGCGGCAGGTCGATCTTGTTCGTGGTCACCAGCAGGCCGGTGGTGAACAGCAGGGAGTCACCCGGCAGGAAGAAGCCGATCAGCAGGCCGGACTCCGCGAAGACGATGACCAGGACGCCGATCAGGCCGTACGTGGCGATCAGGTAATCCGGGTCCAGCCACTGGGGGCCGAGCGCGAGAGTGTTCACGGGGTGCAGGCTCCTGGGTCGAGGGCGCCGGATCGCGCGGTGCGACGGGGAAGCGACGGGGATACGGGCGCGGTGTGCGGCCCAAAGCTATCAACGCCGGATGACACCCCGTGGTTCCGTCCGGCCCCGGGACGGCCGCACCCCCGCGGCCTCCCCCGGCGGACTGGCTCACCGGGCCCTGCCACGCGATGCTGATCGCCAAGGAGGTGCACACATGGGCATCGAGGAGTACGGCGGCGGACAGCAACCCCAGTCCGACGTCCTGGTGGTGACGACGAACGACGTCCCCGGATTCACCGTGCAGCAGGTCATCGGCGAGGTCTTCGGGCTGACCGTCCGCTCCCGTCATCTGGGCAGCCAGATCGGCGCCGGGCTGAAGTCGATGATCGGCGGCGAGCTGAAGGGCCTGACCAAGACCCTGGTCGAGACCCGTAACCAGGCCATGGAGCGCCTGGTCGAGCAGGCCCGCTCGCGCGGCGCGAACGCGGTGCTGATGTTCCGCTTCGACGTCACCGAAGCGGCCGACGTCGGCACCGAGGTGTGCGCCTACGGCACCGCGGTGGTCCTCGCGCCGCAGAGCTGACCGGAGCGGCACGGGCCGCCCGCGCGGACGGGCCGGGGGCGCGCTCCCCGGCCCGTCCGCCTCACCGCCCTGCGGCGGCTGTGCCTGTGCCGCAGTTCACGCCCGCCGCTCCGCGTTGGCCAGGATGGCGTCGCGCAGGTAGACGGCCAGGCCCGGTCGGATCGCCTCGTAAGTGGCCGTAAATCGCTCATCGTCGACGTACATCCTGCCGAGCCCGGTGTGGATCTCGTAGGTGCAGTCGTAGTACGCACCGCAGATGAACTGCCGGTGTTCCTCGGCGACCGCCGTCGCCTCGTCGGATGCGGCGGGCACCCCCGCGTCGAGCAGCGCGGCCAGCCGCGCGTGGACGGCGTCCATTTCGGCCGTCAGCCGCTTCCAGTCGTCCTTGGTGTACGCGGCCGTCCTGCGCTGGGACTCGCGGTACGCGTCCGTCTGCCCCCAGCGCTCGTGGACCTCGTCCTCGTACACGTCGGGATCGAAGTCGCCGAAGACCTCGAACTTCTCCTCCGGTGTGAGCCGTACGTTCATCCGTCGTGCCTCCATCGCCTTTTCGACGGCCGCGGCCATCTCCTGGAGCCGGCCGATCCGCTCGCCGAGCAGCCGGTGCTGACGCCGCAGGTGTTCTTGCGGGTCGGCGTCCGGGTCGTCCAGGAGTACCGCGACCTCGTCGAGCGGAAAGCCGAGCTGCCGGTAGAACAGGATCTGCTGGAGCCGGTCCAGATCGGTATCGGTGTACCGCCGGTGACCTGCGTGATTACGCGCGCCGGGCACCAGCAGGCCGATCTCGTCGTAGTGGTGCAGGGTGCGCACCGTGACCCCGGCGACGCCCGCGGTCCGTCCCACCGAGTAGCTCATTTCCGCTCCCTTCCCGGTACGTGTGCCACGTTCCCTCCTCCCGCCGCGTGAGGTGCAAGTCCGCATCCTGAAAAGGCGTGCGGGGAAAGGGCCCGGGGGTGCGATCCTTCGTCCCATGCTGGGGATAACGGACCTTTCCACGTATCTGGCGGGACTCGCGCTGATCATTCTGCTGCCGGGCCCGAACTCGCTGTACGTCGTCTCGGTGGCGGCCAGGCGCGGCCCGCGCGTCGCGTACCGCGCGGCGGCCGGAGTGCTCTGCGGCGACACGGTGCTGATGACGCTGTCGGCGGGCGGCGTGGCCTCGCTGCTCCAGGCCAGCCCGGTGCTCTTCACGGTCGTCAAGTTCGCGGGCGCGGGCTATCTGACCTGGCTGGCGTTCGGGATGCTGCGCGGCGCGGTGGCGCTGTGGCGCGGCCGTGAGGCGCGCCGCGAAGAGAGCGACGGGCCGAAGGCGGCCGTCGAGCGGCCGTACCGCAGGGCGCTGGTGGTCAGCCTGCTCAACCCGAAGGCGATCTTGTTCTTCATCTCTTTCTTCGTGCAATTCGTCGACCCGTCCTACGCGCACCCGGTCCTGTCGTTCCTGACGCTGGGCGCCTGGGCGCAGCTGTTCAGCTTCACGTACCTGTCGATCCTGATCTTCAGCGGGACGTACCTGGCGGCGACCTTCCGGCGCCGCCGGAAGCTGACGGCCGGCCTGTCGGCGGGCGCCGGCGCGGCGTTCCTGGGCTTCGCGGCGAAGCTGTCGATGGCCGGCGCGGGCTGACCCGGGGCCTGCGCCCTTTGGCCGTACACCGCAGGCCACCGCACCTCCTGCGCCCCTATGTTCGGCTCAGGAGGTGCGCCATGTCCCCGCCCGACGCCCCTGAAGGACACGACGGTCCCGCCGTGAACGTGGCGGTCATCTACTACTCGTCGACCGGTACCGTCGCCCAGCTCGCCCAGCTCATCGCGGACGCCGCCGAGCACGCAGGGGCCGACGTACGGCTGCGCAGGGCCACCGAGCTGGCGCCGCAGGCCGCCATCGACTCCAACCCGGCCTGGGCGGCCAACGCCGCCGCCACCGCCGACATCCTGGAGGCCGTCCCCGAGGACATGCTCTGGGCGGACGCGGTGATCTTCGGCAGCCCGACCCGGTTCGGCAACGTGACGTCCCAGCTCAAGCAGTACATCGACACGCTGGGCGGCCTCTGGCAGCAGGGCAGGCTGGCCGACAAGGTCTACAGCGGCTTCACCGCGACCGCGACCCGGCACGGCGGCCAGGAATCCACCCTGCTCGCGCTCTACCAGACCGTCCACCACTTCGGCGGCATCCTCATCGCCCCCGGCTACACCGATCCGGCGAAGTTCACCGACGGCAATCCGTACGGCACCTCGCACGTCGGCGGCCCCGACACCCCGCTCGACGACGATGCCCGCGCCGCGGCCGCGATCCAGGCCCGGCGGGTGGTGAAGTTCACCCGGGCCCTCAAGTCCGGCCTTTCCGCGACGGATTGACGGGTAGCCGCAGCAGATGACTCTCCACAAAGGCACGCCCGGCAGTGACCGCGACCGGGCCGGGCGCCCGGTCAACCCGTTCTACGGCGAGGCCGACCCGGTCGCCGGCATGAGCAGCTCGCCGCCCCGGCACACCCTGCCCGAAGGCCCCATCTCCCCGCACACCGCCTACCAGTTCGTGCACGACGAGCTGATGCTGGACGGCAATTCCCGGCTCAACCTGGCGACCTTCGTCACCACCTGGATGGAGCCGCAGGCCGGGGTCCTGATGGACGAGTGCCGGGACAAGAACATGATCGACAAGGACGAGTACCCGCGCACCGCCGAGCTGGAGAAGCGCTGCGTGGCGATGCTCGCCGACCTCTGGCACGCGCCCGACCCGTCGGCCACCGTCGGCTGCTCGACGACCGGATCGAGCGAGGCGTGCATGCTCGCCGGGATGGCCTTCAAACGGCGCTGGGCGCTGCGCAACAAGGACCGCTATCCCGGCAGCGCCCGGCCCAACCTCGTGATGGGCGCCAACGTCCAGGTCTGCTGGGAGAAGTTCTGCAACTTCTGGGAGGTCCAGGCGCGCCAAGTCCCCATGGAGGGCGACCGCTTCCACCTCGATGCCGAGTCGGCCGCGGCACTGTGCGACGAGAACACCATCGGCGTGGTGACGATCCTCGGCTCGACCTTCGACGGGTCGTACGAGCCGGTGGCCGAGGTGTGCGCGGCGCTCGACGGCCTCCAGGAGCGCACCGGGTGGGACATTCCGGTGCACGTGGACGGCGCGTCGGGCGCCATGGTCGCGCCGTTCCTCGACCCCGAGCTGACCTGGGACTTCCGGCTGCCGCGGGTCGCCTCCATCAACACGTCGGGCCACAAGTACGGCCTGGTCTACCCGGGCGTCGGCTGGGCGCTGTGGCGGGACGCCGGCGCCCTGCCCGAAGAGCTGGTCTTCCGCGTCAACTACCTGGGCGGCGACATGCCGACCTTCGCCCTGAACTTCTCCCGGCCCGGCGCGCAGGTCGCCGCTCAGTACTACACGTTCCTGCGGCTCGGCCGGGACGGCTTCCGCGCCGTCCAGCAGGCCACCCGCGACGTGGCCCGCTCGCTGGCCGAACGCATCGGCGCGCTCGGCGACTTCCGCCTGCTCACCCACGGCGACCAGCTGCCGGTCTTCGCCTTCACCACCGCCGACGACGTCACCGCCTTCGACGTCTTCGACGTGTCCCGGCGGATGAAGGAACGCGGCTGGCTGGTGCCCGCGTACACCTTCCCGCCGCACCGCGAGGACCTGTCCGTGCTCCGGGTGGTCTGCCGCAACGGCTTCTCGCTCGACCTCGCCGACCTCTTCCTCGCCGACCTGACCCAGCTGCTGCCCGAACTACGGCGCCAGGAAGGCCCGTTGGACCGTCCGGAGTCGGTGGCGACGGCGTTCCACCACTGACCGGTGCGGCTCCGGGGCACATCGCCACGTCCCGCTCAGCCCCCGCCCGGCCCGTCGTCCCCCTCGGCGTCCCTCCCCGCGCCGCCAGGCCGGCCGTGCTCCCCGGCCGCGTACGGATTGGCGGCGCCGTCAGGAAGCACCCCGACGAACGGCTCGCCCTCGCCGGCGAACACGTACGCACCGGCCTCGATCCGCTCGATCAGGCCGCGCGTCCACGCGGCGCCGCTGTCCGCCGCGTGCACCCACATGTTCATGATCTCGCCGATGTGGCCGAGCGCTTCGGGGCCGTCATCGGGCGTGTAGTACCCGGTGACCGTGGCCCGCCACTCCGCCAGCGCCCGCACCCGCTCCCTGAGCAGCGCCACCGCCTCGGCGCGCGGCAGGTCGACGACGAAGCCGATGCCGGCGCTCAGTTCGTCGGTCTTCCGGTCGGGCTGCGACAGTGCGGCCCGCAGCAGCGTGAAGAACTCCGTCCCGCCCGCCGCGGTCAGCTCGTACTCCGTGCGCGGCGGGCCGCCGACCGTGCTCGGCGCGAGGTCATGCGCCTGCAACAGGCCCTGCTTCGCCATCTGCTTGAGCGCGTGATAGATCGACCCTGGCTTGGCGTTGGACCACTCGTGGGCGCCCCAGAACTCCAGGTCGTTGCGCACCTGATAGCCGTGCGCCCGCCCGTGCTGCCGCACCGCGCCCAGCACCAGCAGCCGGATCGCCGACATCGTCCCTCCGCCCCTGGCCGCACCGGGCGAGCCTCCGCACCCGGTGCGGCCAGCCTAGACGCCCACCGGGCGCGGGCGGCGGCCACCCGTTACGCCCCCTGCTGCGCCGCCCGCTCCTCGTCCACCAGGGCGAAGGCCGTCTTGCCGTCCAGGGACTCGCGGATGATGTCGGCGTGCCCCGCGTGCCGGGCCGTCTCCTCGATCAGGTGCAGCACGAGCCAGCGCATCGACTGCGTGGCCCGCGGCGGGTACCACGGCGCCTCCGGCAGCGGGAAGGTGTCGTTCAGGCTCGGCACGGACCGGATGAACCCCTCGGTCCTGCGGGCGACCTCGTCCCAGAACGCCAGGACTCCGGCGACCGTCTCGCCCTCCGCCAGCCGGAAGCTCAGCGGCCAGGTCTCCTGGGTCCTGACGAGGGAGTGCGGCACCTCCCGGGCCGTCTCCACCCAGGTCTGCTCGGTCTCCGCGACGTGCTTGAGCAGCCCGCCCAGCGACAGCTCCCCCGCGGTCGGCTGCCGCCGCGCGCCCTCCTCGCTCAGCCCGAGCGCCGCGCGCCGCAGCCCGCCGCGCTGCGCCTCCAGGAAGGCCAGGAGCGCGCCCCGCTCGTCACCATGGGCCTCGGCAGGAACGTGAGTCGGCATGACAGCCGCCTTTCGTGAAGTCCCGGTGCGGCGCGGCCGTCCGCCGCCCGCCTTCCGACCCCCCGCACGCTACGGAGCCATGCGGACAGCCGCTGTCCGCATGGCTCCGGTGTCGCACGGAAACCCCGGTACGGGCCGCCGCCTGGAGACGGGGGACACCCGGCCGGGAGTGACCTCAGAACGGGAAGCGTGACCTGCCGTGCTGGATGGAGATCCACTTGGTGGTGGTGAACGCCTCCACCACCGCGTCGCCGTTGAGCCGGCCCACGCCGGAGCTCTTCTCGCCGCCGAACGGCACGATCGGCTCGTCGTGCACCGTGCCGTCGTTGATGTGGATCATGCCGGTCTCGATCCGCTTGGCGAACCGCACCCCGCGCTCGATGTCCGCGGTGTGCACCGCGCCGCTGAGCCCGTACGGCGTCGCGTTGGTGAGCCGCACCGCTTCCTCGTCACCGTCGAACGGCACCAGCAGCACCACCGGGCCGAAGATCTCCTGCCCGAGGATCCACGAGTCCTGCGGCACGTCACCGAGCACGCTCGGCGCGACGAGCGTGCCGCGGGTCTCACCGTGGACGAGCGCGGTGGCACCCTCGGCGACGGCCCTGCCGACCATCGCGGAGACCGCCTCGGCCTGCCCCTCGTTGATCAGCGGCCCGATGTGGGTCTGCGGATCCACCGGGTCGCCCACCTTCAGGGACGCGACCTTCGCCACGAACTTCTCGGTGAACTCCCGCTCCACCGCCCGGTCCACCAGCACACGGTTGGCCGCCATACAGACCTGGCCCTGGTGGACGAACCGGCTGAAGACCGCCGCGTCCACCGCGTAGTCGAGGTCCGCGTCGTCGAGGACGACCAGCGCGCTGTTCCCGCCCAGCTCCAGGACCGCGTGCTTGAAGTGCGCGGCGGCGACCGTCGCGACGTGCCGGCCGACCTTCTCCGAGCCGGTGAAGGAGATCACCCTGGGCACCGGATGCTCGATCAGCGCGTCACCGATCTCGGCGATGTCGGTGACCACGACGTTGAGCACACCGGCCGGCAGCCCGGCCTCCTCGAAGATCTTCGCGACCAGACCGCCGCCGCAGATCGGGGTGTTCTGGTGCGGCTTGAGCACCACGGCGTTGCCCAGCGCGATGGCCGGAGCCACCGACTTCATCGACAGCAGCAGCGGGAAGTTGAACGGGCTGATCACCCCGACGACCCCGACCGGCAGCCGGTAGAGGCGGTTCTCCTTGCCGTCGATGGGCGACGGCAGGATGCGGCCCTCGGCGCGCAGCGCCAGCTGCATGGCCTCCCGCAGGAATTCCCTGACCAGGTGCAGTTCGAAGCCCACCTTGGCGTGGGTGCCGCCGACCTCCGCGGCTATCGCGTCGGACAGCTCAGCCTCACGCGCATCGACGATTTTCAGCGCCCGCTCGAAAACCAGCCGCCGGGTGTACGGATTGACCTCGGCCCATTCGCGCTGCGCACGTTCGGCCGCACGGTACGCCTGGTCGATCTCCTCGGCCGTGGCGACCGGGATGGAGGCCAGCTTTTCCCCGTTGTAGGGGTTGAAATCGACGATGTCCCAAGAGCCGCTACCCGAGCGCCACTCGCCGTCGATGAACTGAAATGCCACGTCGTCGAAGAAGGACATACGAACCCGATCTGGAGAACAGGGCGCTCAGGGCGCCGCATTGGGGGGTGCTGACTCCTGATGGTTTGTCATCCTACCCACGCGTCACATCAATTGGAGTAGACCACGGAGGAGGTCCCGGGACTCGGCCGGATTCGGGCCCTCTTCCTGCAAGCGGGCCATCACCCGGGCGTACAGCGCCACTTCCTCGGGCTTGTCCACATACAGGGCGCTGGTCAGCTGCTCCAGGTAGACGATGTCCGGCAGGCCCGACTCCTGGAAGCCGAGCATGGTGAAAGCCCCGCTCTCACCGGCATGCCCGCCGATACCGAAGGGCATGATCTGGAGGCGCACGTTCGGCCGCTCCGATACCGCTATCAAATGTCTCAACTGGTCCCGCATCACCTGTCTTTCGCCGTACGGACGGCGCAGGGCGGCCTCGTCGAGCACGCAGTCGAACTGCGCGGGCCGCTCGGCCAGCAGCAACTTCTGCCGTTCGAGCCGTAGCGCGACCCGGCGCTCCACCTCCGCCGCCGGCGCGTCCGGCATCCCGCGTCTGACGACGGCGTCGGCGTACTCCTCGGTCTGCAACAGGCCGTGGATGAACTGGACTTCATAGGTACGGAGCGCGGATGCGGCGCCTTCCAGGCCGACGTACGTCTGGAACCATCCGGGCAGCACGTCGGAGTAACTGTGCCACCAGCCCGCGACATTGGCCTCGCGCGCGAGGGACTGGAGCGCCTCGCGTTCCTTCTCGTCGCCGACGCCGTACAGCGCGAGGAGGTCTTCCACATCCCTCGACTTGAAGCTGACCCGGCCCAACTCCATGCGGCTGATCTTCGATTCGGATGCGCGGATCGAATAACCCGCCGCTTCACGGGTTATCCCGCGCGACTCCCGTAGCCGGCGTAGCTGCGATCCCAGCAGGATGCGCCGCACCACCGACCCGCTCGACTCACTTGCGGACACCTCTCCGACCCTCCCGTGGCCCCCACCCGCTCAATAGTGCGCCGCAGTCTGCCACGTTCCCACGTCGTTGAGTGCTCATACGGTTACTGATATGTGAGGCCCGTCCTAGCTCTCCACAAGAAGAAGCCAAGAAGAATTGCCCGCGAACCGGAACGCTCCCCCGCAATCGCGGCACGTGCACGTGCATCTGCCCTTGCATCTGACGTACGCATTCGGAACCATGGGCGTCGCACGCATGCACGCTCGTGAAAGATCCGCCAGATCCGGCTGACCGGCCAGGGTCATGACGTCCGCGAACGCCAGGAGTGCCTCGCATGGGGACCAAGGTTTTGACCATGCTCGAGCCGTTGTGGCAGGGCTTTCCTCCCGTCGATCCCTGGGCAGCCTCCGGATCCGCCTCCTGCATCCTCCCGCCACACTACGAATCGGTAAGCGGTGCACGG
This sequence comes from Streptomyces pinistramenti, assembly GCF_020564935.1. Lineage (GTDB taxonomy): Bacteria > Actinomycetota > Actinomycetes > Streptomycetales > Streptomycetaceae > Streptomyces > Streptomyces pinistramenti. Next base: position 4,889 of record NZ_JAJCXB010000056.1, on the reverse strand, counting down.
AAGTTCACCCGCGAGACGCTCCGGGGCTGGGACCTGGACGACCTCTTCGACGGAGTCGGCCTGGTGGTGTCCGAACTGGTCACCAACGCCCTGCGGCACGCGCTGCTCGCCGCCCCCGCGCTCTCCGACACCCCGCCGCCGGCCCGGCTCCATCTGATGCGCTGGTCCTCGCGGCTGGTGTGCGCGGTGCGCGATCCCAGCGACGATTCGCCGGTCGCGGGCGAGGCCGACTCCGGCGCGGAGTCCGGGCGCGGACTGCACCTCGTCGACTCGTTCAGCGACAGCTGGGGCTGGCACCCGCTGTCCGGTGCCCCGCACGGCAAGATCGTGTGGGCGCTCTTCCGGCTGCCGTAGCCCGGCCGCTCCCCGTACGGGCACGGCGGCCCGCAGGTCCGCCCCCCCCCGCAAGTCGCGGCGGGCTCAGTCGCGCACCAGGTGGTCGAACTCCCCGTCCTTGACGCCGAGCAGCATCGCCTCGACCTCGGCCGGCGTGTAGATGAGCGCGGGCCCGTCCGGGAACCGGGAGTTGCGTACCGCTATCTCCCCGCCCGGAAGCTTGGCGAACTCCACGCAGGAGCCCTGGGAGTTGCTGTGCCGGCTCTTCTGCCAGGCCGCCGCACGGAGATCCGTTGCGGCCATGCCGTTGTATGCGTGGGGCACAGGAGTCTCCCGGGTGATGACTGGTGTTCAACTGCCCGGGATCATAGCTGCGTTCACATGCAGATGCATGCGCATATGCAAGTGCACGACAGGGGGTGCCGACGCCGTTACTGCACGTCGAGCGCCTGCCCTGCCGTACACCTGCACGCACATTCGGCCGGTAACCGCCCCTGCTGTCCGGCGCACGACGCGGCGGCGCGGGGCGCGGCGGCACGGCGCGGGGGCGAGCCGGTGGAGAGACGTACGCCACGCCCCGCGGGTTCCCTCACCGCGACGCGTACGGCAGCAGCGCCATCTCCCGGGCGTTCTTGATCGCCCGCGCCAGCCGCCGCTGCTGCTGCGCGGTGACCCGGGTCACCCGGCGGCTCCGGATCTTCCCGCGGCCGGAGAGGAACTTCCGCAGCAGATCGGCCTCCTTGTCATCGATGCAGGTGACGCCCGCCGCGTCGAGCGGACCGGGGCGGGGGGGCGGACGTCCGGCGCGGGTCGGACCGACGGGCCATGGCGGGGAACTTCCTTACGGGGTACGGGATATGGGATATGGGGCGCGGCGGACGGGCGGAACCCGCGGCTACGGAACGGGATCGAGCAGCGCGTCGAAGGCGGGCGGCAGGCTCTTCCGGACCGACGGGCCGCCCGCGAACTCCGCGTCGGCGAGCAGGCAGAAGTCCGGCAGCGAGGCCGGCCCCTCCCGGTCCGGGCCGGGCGAGGTGAAGAGCAGGTGCTGCCCGCGGCCGCCGCGCTCCGGATGCCGGTCCAGCGCGGCGGCGGCCCGGCGCACCGGCGGCACCAGCTCCCAGGCGGCGTCCGGCAGCGAGGCCGGCCACGGCCCGGCGTTCTCGACGCACAGCGCGCCGCCGGCCGCGTCCCAGGACAGCAGCGCGTCGGGCCGGTCGGCCGGCCAGAAGCGGCCACGGCTGCGCGCCGCCGCGCAGGTCAGGTCCTCCAGCGCGCGGCATGGAGCCGCCCGGGGTGGAACGGCCTGGTGTGCTGCCGGACGAGCGTGGCCACCCCGCCCTCGTCGGCCTCCTGCGGCAGCAGGGCGCACGCCGGGTGCTGGCGGTCAGCGGCCGCCTCGACACCGAACCCGGCGACCGCCGCGGCCGCCAACTCCGGAGAATCGACGGCCACTTGGCGCGCCATCGGGTGCAGCTGCCGTAACAGCGCCAGGTCGGCCTCGTCCGCCGTCTCCTCCCCCGGCACCAGCACGAGCACCGGCGAGCACCCCAGCTGCCGCGCCCAGGTGTCGGCGGCGGTGCGCCGGTCGGAGGCGGCCGCGGCGAGACCCGCGTCGGCCAGATCGTCGCCGCACCCGAGGTAGGGCAGCAGCGGCGCCGGACTGACCGCGGTGGTCACCCCGGCCAGTCCGAGGTTCGCACTGTCGGCACCAGGTCCTCGCACAGCGCGCAGCACGCGCAGTCGTTGACCGGCGGCGCCTCACCGGTGCCGAACGTGCCCGACGCGTCCCTGACGGTCCGCACGAGGGTGCCGTCGGCCGCCGACGCCAGATCGCGGCGGAGGAGGGCGACGCCGCCCGGCACGGTGCGCAGCAGCCGCTCGTCGGCGGCCCGCCGCGCGTCCGCGTGCAGGCCGCCGACGAGGACGACAGCGCGCCGCTCCATCAGCGGGCTCCGCCCTTGCCGTAGCGGCGCTCGAAGCGCTCGACGCGCCCCGCGGTGTCCAGCACCCGGGCGGTGCCGGTGTAGAAGGGGTGGCTCGCCGACGAGATCTCGACGTCGATGAGCGGATAGGTCCGCCCGTCCTCCCACTCGATCGTCTGGTCGCCGGTGGCGGTCGAACAGGTCAGGAAGGCGAAGTCGGCGGCCCGGTCACGGAAGACGACGGGCCCGTACGCGGGGTGGATTCCGGGCTTCATGAAGCTCAGCGCTCCTCTCGGAAGGTGACGTGCCGGCGGGCGACCGGGTCGTACTTGCGCAGCACGAGGCGGTCGGGGTCGTTCCGGCGGTTCTTGCGGGTGACGTAGGTGAAGCCGGCGGCGGACCGGAGCCTCACCACCTGACGTAGTTCGTTGCGGGCCATGTGGTTAGCATACGGAAATGATTTCCATTTTCAATAGGCTCTCATCGGGAGCCCCCACCGAAGGGACCGCATCACCATGTCCGCCCACTGCCTGCTGACCGGCCGCAAGCCCGGCTTCGGCAACTCCGTCTCCCATTCGCACCGGCGCACCGCACGCCGCTTCGACCCGAACATCCAGCGCAAGCGCTACTGGCTGGAGAGCGAGGGCCGGCACATCCGGCTCACGCTGAGCGCCAAGGGCATCAGGACCATCGACACGATCGGGATCGAGGCGGCCGTCGCCCGGATCCGCGCACGAGGGGAAAAGATCTGATGGCCGAGCAGGGCAAGATCGCCAAGAACGAGAAGCGGCGCGCGACCGTGGCCCGCTACGCCGCCCGCCGCGCCCTGCTGAAGGCCGTCATCCGCAACCCGCAGACCCCGGACGAGGAGCGGCTGGCCGCCCGGCACGAACCGGCCCGCCGGCCGCGCGACGCCGACGCCACCCGGGTACGCAACCGCGGCAGCGTCGACGGCCGCCCCCGCGGCTACCTCCGCGCCTTCGGCCTCTCCCGCGCCAGGGTGCGTGAGCAGGCCCACGCCGGCCACCTCCCGGGAGTGCGCAAGCCCAGCTGGTAGCCCCCGCCCGGCCGTCCGGACCGGGGGGTGCGACCCCTTGGCCGGACGGCCGGACCGTTCCGGTCATACTGGGCAGAACGTCCGCAGGCACCCCCGACGAAAGCGAGCGCGACATGCTCCGGAACGCCTTCGAACCCTGGCACCTCATCTTGATCATCGCGGCACTCGTGCTGCTCTTCGGCTCGAAGAAGCTGCCCGACATGGCCCGCGGCCTCGGCCGCTCGATGCGCATCCTCAAGTCCGAGACCAAGGCGCTCAAGGAAGAACGGCAGACCGACGAGCCGCACACCCCGGCCGCCACCACCCCGCGCCCGGAGTCGGCCACCGGCCACTGACCGCACACGGCCGCCCGGAGGCGGCAGCGCTCAGCTGTCCCCACCCTCCTCGATCAGCCGCCGCACCTCGCGGTCGATCAGCCCCAGCCGGGCCTCGGCGACCAACGGCACGGAGCGGCGCTGCCGGCGTGCCTCGGACAGATCGATGTCGATGGTGACCAGCGCGGGCTCCCACTTGGGCGCCTGCGCCACCACCGACCCCCGGGGATCCACCACCCGCGAGCCGCCCCAGAAGGACGCCCCGTTCTCGTTGCCGACCCGGTTGACGAAGACCACCCAGCACTGAAGCATCTTCGCCGTATGGAACAGCAGGGTGTCCCAGTACAGGCCGGTGTCCATCGCCTCCGGATCCAGGCTGGCCGCACTGTTCGTCGGCACGAACAGCACCTCCGCCCCGTCCTGCACCGCCAGCCACGGCAGCACCGGCTGCCACGCGTCGTTGCAGACCAGCGTCGCGCCCCGCCCGCCGCTCGGCGACTTCGTCAGGTCGTACGCCCGCAGCGACTGCCCAGGGCTCACATGCTTGCGCTCCTCCCAGGCGAGATAGTTCGGCAGATAGAGCTTCCGGTGCGCGTGCACCAGCGCCCCGCCCGCATAGTGCGCCGACGTGTTGTACGCCCGCAGGCTGGTGTGCTCGTGAAAACCGACCTGGACATCCGGGCCCAGCGTGCTCAGCTCCAGCAGCCGCGGATCCCGCGCCTCGACGGACATGTCACGCTCCAGGGCGCCCAAGTGATAGCCGTGCAGGCTGAGTTCGGGAAACACCACCAGATCCGCACCCTGAGCTGCGGCCTGCTCGATCTGCTCCCGGGCGACGGCAAGGTTCTCCGGGACGTCCCCCAGGACGCAGTCCGTCTGCGCCAGCGCTATCCGCATCGCCGCACCTCACCCATTCATCACCTTTTGCGGCATTTCCTCCTGCCATCCTCCCAGAGGTCACCCGATCCGTCCCGGCACCTCCCCACACCCCACCCGACACCGCCCCGCCCCCCGTCCGCCGCCGCATCGCTTCCCCGCCACGGACGCCATACGCCGCCCCTGGCCGAGCCCTCCGCGCCACTTCAAACCCCCGGCGGAGGCCGCTCCCACCAATGAGCGAATGAACGATCCTGCCCGTGCCGGGGCGGATGTTCACGCGTTGATCCGCACAGTCCGTCGTCCGACCGCCCGGTGGCTTCCAGCCGCAGCGCCACCGGCAGCGTGGTACGACGGCGCGCGGTCGAGACGGCCGTCGGC
>NZ_JAJCXB010000055.1 GCF_020564935.1 Streptomyces pinistramenti | reverse complement strand
CACCGGCGTCCCGGCCCGGGTGGCGGCCCGGACCGGTGCCGTCGCCTCGGCCGGAGCCGGGACGGTCGGCGCCGACGCCCGGCCCGCGGGCGTTGCCCGGACCTTCGGCGACGGCTGGTCGGAAGACGCCGCGTCCTCGGCTGACACCGCAACAGGCGACGCCGCGTCAATGGCGCCCGCCCGGTGGCCGCCCTGCGGCGCCGTCACGGCCTGAGCCGGGGCGAGGGCCCCGGTCAGGCCCTGCGTACGGTCGTCCGCGTGGGCGCCGGGGCCGAAGGCGAAGCCGAGGGCCACGAAGCCGATCAGGAAGAACCCCGCGAGCAGTGCACGCCGCGCGGCCACGGTGCGCGGAAGGCGCACGGCGGCAGGCACGACGGACACAGCAGACAAGAGGAGACCTTCCCAGAAGGACGGGGACACCCGGGCACACGGCCTCGGTGTCACTCGCGTCACGGGTGCTCAAGCGATGCCCTGATCCTTGCACGACAGGCCAGGTGACCCGCAAGTCCCCCCGGCCCTCCTGTCACCGTTCCTCCGCCATGTCCGGTATGGGACGCGGAGACGTTTCGTTTCCGCTCGGTTCCCCCCACCAAGCCCGGCGGCGCACCTGGCCACGCACGACGCCTGGACTCCCCTCCCCCGGAAACGCCGAGGCCGGGCGCCCCTCCCCCACAGAGGGCCGCCCGGCTGTCCATAGGACCACCCGACTGTCCGGGACGGCGGCACTCAGCCACCCCGGCGGAACGAAGGACGCGGCGTCACCTGCGGGACACATCCCGCGTCTGCGCCGGCATCGAACCCTCCGTCACCGTTACGTTGTTGCTCTCCCTCAGACGCCCTGTCCGTGCACGGACGGCACACCCGGAACAGCCGGAACACCCGGCACGGACGGGACACTTGGAACCCCGGGCACGGACGGCACAGACGGCACAGACGGCACACCGGGCACGGACGGCACGCGCGGAAGGGTCGGAAGGGACGGAATCCGCGGGATGGTTCCGTCGTCACTGGCGGGACCACCGGGGAGCTTGTGAGCCGGGAGCGCCGGAGTGGCGGGCGTCGGGGTGCCGAGCCCGTCGCCGCCGACGGCCGCGGTGCGGGAAACCGGCGGCTCGACAGGAGTCCGGCCGATTTCACCGCCGTCACGGGAGACCGGCGGCTCGACGGGTGTCCGGCCGGTCTCACCGTCCGCGGCGGCTGCTACGGAGCGGTGGGAGACGGGGTGGCCGGCGGCCTGGGCGGCGGTCCCGCCGAGGGCCAGCAGACCGGCGGCAGCGGCGGCCACCGCTAGGGAACGGCGCATGGTGTGACGCATGAGGGTGAGAATCCTTCGCATCGAGGTTGGGCGGACCTGTCCCGCCCCCGCAGCGGCAGGTCCTGACGCACGCGCAGAACGCGCCGTCTCAGAAGGGAAGTTGACGATCTCCGGCACACCGTCTGGTGTGCACGCCATCGGCGGCCGGTCTACGGTGCCCCGCCACGTCAACTCGGTTGCTTCGCACGCACGTTGACGGACCTTCGGTGAAAGTCCCCGCGAGCGGCGCCCGCCGTCCCGGCACCCCGCTCACCGCGCGCACGGGGCGCACAGCGGCAGGCGTGACGAACGCAGCAGACACGGCGGATGACCTTCCCAGCGGGACGGGACACCTGCGGCACAGGGCCGCGGTGTCGCTCACGTCACGGGTGATCGAGCGATGCGCCGATCCTTGCACAACAGGTCAGGTGGCCCGCAAGACCTCTCGGCATTCCTGTCACCGTTGCTCCGCCATGTCCGGTATGGCGAGGGGGCGCTTTTCGATTGCGGCCGCCATGACGTCAGGAAACAGATCGGGTGTGCAGGCGAACGCCGGTGCTCCCAGGGCCGCGAGGGCCGCGGCGTGCTCGCGGTCGTAGGCCGGTGCGCCCTCATCGGAGAGCGCGAGCAGCGACACGAACTGCACGCCGGACGCCTTCATCGCGGCGACCCGTTTGAGCATTCCGTCCCGGATGCCGCCCTCGTACAGGTCGCTGATCAGGACGACGACGGTCTCGGCGGGCCGGGTGATCCGGGACTGGCAGTAGGCGAGCGCGCGGTTGATGTCCGTGCCGCCGCCCAGTTGGGTGCCGAAGAGCACATCGACCGGGTCCTCGATGCGGTCGGTCAGATCGACCACCGCGGTGTCGAAGACGACCAGGCGGGTGTCGATGGCCCGCATCGAGGCCAGTACCGCGCCGAACACCGAGGCGTGGACGACGGAAGCGGCCATCGACCCCGACTGGTCGATGCACAGCACCACTTCCTTCTTCACCGACTGCGCGGCCCTGCCGTGGCCGACCAGCCGCTCGGGCACGACGGTGCGGTATTCGGGGAGGTAGTTCTTGAGGTTCGCCCGGATCGTACGGTCCCAGTCGATGTCGCGGTGGCGCGGCCTGCTGATCCGGGCCGAACGGTCCAGCGCCCCTGCGAGGGTGGCGCGGGCCCGGGTCGCCAGCCGCTTCTCCAGTTGCTCCACAACCTTGCGGACCACGGCCCGCGCGGTCTCCTTGGTCGTCTCCGGCATCACCTTGTTGAGGGAGAGCAGGGTTCCGACCAGATGCACGTCCGCCTCCACCGCCTCCAGCATCTCCGGCTCCAGCAACAGCGTGGCCAGGCCGAGCCGGTCGATGGCGTCCCGCTGCATGACCTGCACGACGGACGCGGGGAAGTACGTACGGATGTCGCCGAGCCAGCGGGCGACATGGGGTGCCGACGCTCCCAGCCCGGCCGTGCGGCCCCCGCCGCCGTCCCCCCGCCGTCCGCCGTCCTGCCCGTAGAGCGCGGCGAGCGCACCGTCCATCGCCGCGTCCCGCCCCTGCAACACGCACCCGGTGCCGTCCGCCCCGGCCCCGCCGAGCACCATCCGCCAGCGCCGCAACCGCTCCGCACCACTCACGCCGCCGACCGCTCCGCAGACCGGAGCCTGGCCCACCCCGGCCGCGGCGGCCTCCTGGCCCGCCGCCATCCCGTCCACCGCCGTCCCGCTCGTCGTCATCCCCGTCATCTCCCCGCCCCCACAGGTTCGTTGCTCCGTTGCCCGGCACCCACGGCCGCTGCCCCGCCCGCCTCGTCACCACCCCGATCCCGGCCCTGAACCCGGTCACGTCTGTGGTCACATCCGTGGCCACGTCCGCAATCGCATCCCTCCCGGCCCATTCCGAGCAGCAGGTGCAGGGTGGGCAGCACCGCGGCGGCACGGTCCCGGTCCAGGCCGGGGCCGAAGCCGGGTATCGGCACCTCGTCGTCGGGCCCGCTGCCCGCAGGTCCTGGCCCGCCGGCCGCGGGGCCGCGGCGGACGAGTTCGCCGAGGGTGCGGCGTACGCCCTCGTCATAGTCGGCGAACGTTCGCCGCAGCAGCGGCAGTACGTCCGTGAAGGCCGCGGCGGGTACCCGGGTCAGCCAGCCGTCGACCAGCGCGAGCAGCCGCTCGTCGTGCACCAGCAGGATGCCGCCGCCGTCCCCGCCGCCGGCGAAGCCCTCGATCCAGCCCGCCGCTTCGGCGGGCTCGGCGCCCGGCGACAGGGCGAGCCCCATCAGCCGCTCGACCCCGCCCTCCCCCAGCCGGCCGTCGTCCAGCAGCAGCCGCGCCGCCCGGCCCCGCAGCAGCCCCGGCAGACCGTCCCGCTCCGCCACCGTCCGCAGCACCTGCGCCCACCGGTCCCGCAGCCCGTCACCCGGGACGGTGCGGTCGCCGCGGCCGGTCGCCGCGGCGTTCTCCGGCTGTCCCAGGAGCGCCACGGCCTGCTGGGTGGCGTCGAGATGGCGGCGCATCGCGGCCGCACCGTCCGCGTCAAGACCCGCGCAGGCCGGCGGCAGCCCGACGAAGATCCGCTCGGCCAGGCCCGTCGCCACCTCGCGGAGCGCCGCGCCGTCCGTGCCGCGCACATCGCCGTAGCGCACGGACCGTACGAGGGCGGGCAGCGCCTGGGCCAGCCGGCCGACGTCCGTGTCCAGCGCGGCGCGGTCCGCCAGGGCGCGCATCACCTCGGGCAGCGCGTCCGGGAGGCCGGCGAGCAGGCAGTTCTCGGCGCGTACGGTCACGTCGGCGAGCGCGGTGGCGGCATTGGCGTCGGCCACCGCCTTGGCGGTGGCGGCGGAGAGCACGGTCGTGCCCCAGATGCCGGCCTCGGCGACGCGTACGGAGAGTTCCGGTTCCCAGCACAGCCGCCAGGTCTCCCGGAACGTCCCCGTACTGCCGCGGGCATGCACGGGCTCGCCCCAGGGGACGCCCAGCAGCCGCAGCCGGTGCAGCAGCCGGCTCCGCCCGGCGTCCGTCTCCTTGCGCAGGTCCAGTTCGACCTCCCGTGCCGACGCCTCCGGTGTGAGCCGCAGCGTGCGCCGAGTACGGGCGATGTCGCGCTGGAGCGGGACCGCGGGGGCCTCGTCGGGCACCTCGCCCAGGGCGTCCCCCACGACCAGCCGGTCGTGGATCAGCGCGGACGGCGCGTCGGATCCGTCGCCCATGACGGCCCGGATCGCGTCCATGGTCTCGGCCAGCCCTGCCAGCGGGCGTCCGCGCACCGTGGCGAGCCCTTCGGCCAGGCGTACCGCCTCGATGACGTGCGCCGGGGAGACCGCGTAGTCCTCGGCCCGCAGCAGCCCGGCGGCCCTGGTCATCCAGCGTTCGACGGGCCGGTCGGGGGCGCCGAAGAGGTGGCCGTACCAGCCCGGTGAGGCGATTCCCGCACCGTATCCGCTGCTCCGGGAAAGCCGACGGTGCGTCCACGGCACCCAGGTCAGATCGGCCTTCACCTTGGGCAGGCCCTTCAGCAGCTGCCGGTCGGCCGTCACGGTGGTCCTGCGGGTCAGCGCCGGAACGTGCCAGGCGCCGCACACCACGGCGACACCGTCCCCGAACTCCCGCCGGGCCGCCCGCAGTCGGAGGCGCATATGGGCCTCGCGCACGGGATCGCGGTCGTGCCCGCCGTCGCCGTACGTCTCGCGCAGCGCGGCCATCGCCTCGGCCAGCGCCGCGAACGGCGCCAGCGCGTCCGCCGCCGTGCCGTCCGCGGACCGGTGCTCGACGACGTCCTCCCACCAGCGCTCGGCATCGTCGTAGCCCGCCGCTTCGGCCAGCACACCGATCGGGTCGACGTGCAGCCCGGAGGGAGAAGGGCTCCCGGGCACGGCATCGGCGGCCGGGCCGGGGGCGACATCCGCGGCCGGGCCGCGTCCGGTGGCCGGTTCGGGCTCCGCCCAGGCCAGGGAGTGCGCCGCCGGCAGGTCGATGAAGCGGACCGGGACGTCGTGCTCCAGGGCCCAGCGCAGCGCCACCCACTCCGGGGAGAACTCGGCCAGCGGCCAGAACGCGGCGCGACCCGGGTCGTCCCGTACATGGGCCAGCAGGGCGACGGGGGGCCGCATGTCCGGCCGTCCGGCCAGCGGAGCCAGCGCGTCCGCCTCCGGCGGGCCCTCGATCAGCACCGCGGCGGGCGCGCACTGCTCCAGAGCGGCCCGCACCGCCCGCGCGGACCCGGGGCCGTGATGGCGCACCCCGAGCAGCACCGGCTCCGTCCCGTTCATGCGCTCACCTCCCGGCAGGCGCGGTAGAAGTCCTTCCAGCCGTCGCGCTCGCGGACGACCGTCTCCACGTACTCCTGCCAGACGACGCGGTCGGCGGCCGGGTCGCGCACGACGGCGCCCAGGATCCCGGCCGCCACGTCCCCCGGGCGCAGCACGCCGTCCCCGAAGTGCGTGGCCAGCGCCAGGCCGTTGGTCACCACCGAGATGGCCTCGGCCGTGGAGAGCGTCCCGGACGGCGATTTGACCTTCGTCCGCCCGTCGGCGGTGACGCCGCCGCGCAGCTCGCGGAAGACCGTGACGACCCGGCGGATCTCGTCCAGTCCCTCGGGCGCGGCCGGCAGGCCCAGCGACCTGCCGATCTGCTCGACCCGGCGGGAGACGATGTCCACCTCGGCGTCCGGTGTCTGCGGCAGGGGCAGGACGACGGTGTTGAAGCGGCGGCGCAGCGCGCTGGAGAGTTCGTTGACGCCCCGGTCGCGGTCGTTGGCCGTGGCGATCAGGTTGAAGCCGCGTACCGCCTGCACCTCTTGCCCCAACTCCGGTATGGGCAGGGTCTTTTCCGACAGGACGGTGATGAGCGTGTCCTGGACGTCGGCCGGAATGCGGGTCAGCTCCTCGACCCGCGCGGTCATGCCCTGCGCCATCGCCCGCATGACCGGACTGGGCACCAGCGCCTCCCGGCTGGGGCCGTTCGCCAGCAGCTGGGCGTAGTTCCAGCCGTACCGGATCGCCTCCTCCGGCGTTCCTGCGGTGCCCTGTACGAGCAAGGTGGAGTCACCGCTGACCGCGGCGGCCAGATGCTCGGACACCCAGGTCTTGGCCGTGCCCGGCACCCCGAGCAGCAGCAGCGCCCGGTCCGTCGCGAGGGTCGTCACCGCGACCTCGACGGTCCGGCGCGGGCCGACGTACTTGGGGGTGATGACCGTGCCGTCCGCGAGGGTGCCGCCCAGCAGATACGTCGCCACCGCCCACGGCGAGAGCCGCCAGCGCTCCGGCCGCGGCCGGTCGTCGGCCGCCGCGAGGGCCGCCAGCTCCGCCGCGAACGTCTCTTCCGCGTGCGGCCGCAGCGGCTCGGCGCCGACCGTCTCCCGCGCCTCGCCGCCCGCCGCCCGCACCGTGTTTTCCGACATGGCTCCCCCTCATCGCAAGGTGTGCGTCCGGCGCCTCGCATGTCGCCGTTCGCTTGCGGTTCCCACCCTGCACCACACCACTGACAACGCCTCCAAAAACCGCCCCTGACCTGCGACTTAACCGCTCTCTCCGGGCGATTGTCAGTGGTGGGCCGTAGCGTCGTGAGCATGAATTCGCAGGGGGAACGCTGGACGACGGATCAGGTGCTCGCGCTCGCACCTGACGAGGCATCACGCACGGCCGGAGGCAAGCTCGCCGGGCCCGGACCGTGGTCGGATGCGGGCGCGGGCGACGGTGCGGTGTGGGGGCGGTGCACGGGCCGCGGCAAGACCCCGTATCAGGCGGTGATCGACACGAAGGGGCCTGCCTTCAGCTGTAGTTGCCCCAGCCGGAAATTCCCGTGCAAGCACGCGTTGGGGCTGCTGCTGCTCTGGGCGGGCGGCGGGGACGCGGTGGCGGCAGGCGAGCCGCCGCAGTGGGCGGCGGAGTGGCTGGCCGCCCGGCAGCAGCGGGACGGGCGGGACGCGGCCGGCAGCACGCCGTCGCCCGCACCCGCCGAACCGGAGGCCGCCGGGCGCCGCGCCGAGCGGCGGACGCAGCGGATCCGCGCCGGAGCAACGGAGCTGGAACAGCGCCTGGAGGATCTGCTCCATTCCGGGCTCGCCTCGACGGACGGCGCCGGCTACGGCTCCTGGGACGAAACGGCCGCCCGCATGGTCGACGCCCAGGCCCCCGGACTTGCCGCCCGGGTACGCGAGTTGGGCTCGATCGTCGCCTCCGGACCCGACTGGCCCGCCCGCCTCCTGGAGGAGTGCGCCCTGCTGCACCTTCTCGACCAGGGCTTCCTCGGCATCGACCACCTCCCGGCGCCGCTCGCCGCGACGGTACGTACCCGCGTCGGCCTGACGACCGAGCCCGCCGCCCTCCTGACCGGGCTGGACGCCACGCCGGTACGGGACCGCTGGCTGGTGCTGGCCCAACACGACAGCGATGACGGCAGGTTGGCCAGCCGCCGGATCTATCTGCGGGGCGACAGGACCGGAAGGATGGCCCTGCACCTCTCCTACGGCGGCGCCCACCGCCCCCTGGAGCCGGCCCTGCCGCCCGGCCTGGTACTCGACGCCGAGCTGGCCTACTACCCGGGCGCCCGCCCCTTGCGCGCCGCTCTCGGCAAGCGGCACGCCCCGGCGGCCCCCGGCCCCGTCCCGCCGGGCTGCGGCATCGACGCCGCCCTGGCCGCCTACGGAGACGCGCTGCGCCACGACCCCTGGCTCGACTCCTGGCCCGTGGTCCTGACGGACGTCACTCCGATACCCGGCGTGGACGGCGAAGGGTGGCAACTTGCCGACGCGGACGGCGAGTCGGCGCTGCCCCTCGATCCGCGGTGCCTCGACCGTCCGGGCCGGTGGCAGCTGGCCGCGATATCGGGCGGCGCCCCCATAACGGTATTCGGCGAATGCGGCCACCGCGGCTTCCTCCCACTGACCGTCTGGGATCCGTCCCCGGTGTCCCTGTAACCCCACGAACCACCGCGCCAGCGCTGCCGCATCCCCCAACTTGTCACCCCCAGCCCCCAGGACGCCCACCTTCACCCCGCCGACCGCCCCGTCCCGCTCCGGCCCACCCTGTGCCGCCCCGGCCCCTCTCACCACCCCGGAGGACCGCCATGAAACCCACCGAACCCCCCACCACAGCCGACACGTTGACCACCGACCCCTTGACCACCGGCACGGCCCCTCCCGCGAGCACGCCCCCGCCGGCCGACACGCCTCCCTGGCCCGAGCTGGTGAGCGCCGCCCTGCTGGGAGCCGAGCGCCGGACGCCGCCCACAGCAGGGCGGGGCGGCCCAACCGGGGCGGCCGGGCTGCTGGACGCGGCCGCGCTGAGCACCGTCCGCCGCCGCGCCGCCCTGCGCCCCGCACCGGCCGGTGAGCGCCCCCGGCGGGCCCCCGACGACCCCCGGCCCCCGCTGCCACCGGCCGCCCGCCGCCGCCTGTCGCTGCTGCTGGCCGACCGCGGCGGTACCGGAGGCAGCCGCCGCGGCACCGCCCCCGACCTCACGGAACTGCTCCCCCAATGGCTGACGGCAGCCGGCGAGCACGGCTACCGGGCCCCCGAGGCACTGCTGCCCGCGCTGCTCGACGCGGCTCGGGGCCGTACCGACCTGCGGCCCGCCGCGCTCGCGCTGGCGGGCCCGCGCGCCCGGTGGCTGGCGCGGCTCAACGACGACTGGAAGTTCGCCCTGCGAGGCATCGGCGGCGACCCGGGAGCGGCCGGCGCGGACACTGCCGAAAATCCCGAGGCCCTCCAACGCCTCTGGGATGAGGGCCTGTTCGCGGAACGGATCGCCGTCCTGGCGGCGCTCCGCCGCCGTACTCCGGACGCGGGCCGGGAGCTGCTGTCCCGCACCTGGCAGGCCGAGCGTGCGGAGGACCGGCTGATGTTCCTCGACGCGCTGCGCCAGGGGCTGTCCCCGGCCGACGAGGCGTTCCTGGAGCAGGCGCTGTCCGACCGCAGCCGCAATGTCCGTGCCACGGCCGCCGAACTGCTGTCCGCGCTGCCCGGCTCCGCGCTCGCCACCAGGATGGCCGTCCGCGCCCGCAGCTGCGTCGCCCTGGACCGCACGGCCACCCCGTCGGCATCCGACGCCCCGGCGGCCCCCTCCACACCAACGATCGTCGTCGAGGCGCCGCACGAGTGCGACGCGGGGATGCAGCGCGACGGCGTCGTGGCCAAAGCGCCGTCCGGGCGCGGTGAACGGTCCTGGTGGTTCGGGCAGTTGGTGGAAGCGGCGCCGCTGGGCGGGTGGGCCGAGCGGTTCGGGGGCCGGGAGCCGGCGGCGATCACCGCCCTGCCGGTGGCCGACGGCCGACGCACCGAGCTGCACGACGCCTGGTGCCGGGCGGCGGTGCGCCAGCGGGACGCCCCGTGGGCGCGGGCGCTGCTGGGCACCCCCGCCGCCCCGCTCCAGGGCGCCGAAACCGGAGCAGGCGGCTCGTCGCGTGATCCGGCGAAGCTGCTGGCCGTGCTCCCGGAGCCGGAACGGGCGCAGTGGGTGGCGGAGTTCATCGCGGCACACGGCCTGGCCGACGCGTTCCGGATGCTCGGTGTCTGTGCCGTCCCCTGGGCCGAGCCGCTGGGCGGAGCGGTCGTCGACGCGCTGGACATCGCTCGGGATGCGGGCAGTTACCCGTGGAGTTTCAGCGGAGTGATGGGGCTGGCCGAGCGCTGCCTCGATCCGGCGGCCGCGGACCGGCTGGAGATGCTCACGGCGGTCACGGACGAGCCGGAAGGCGCCTCACCGGGCTCCGGCGGCTACTGGTCCGAGGCGTTCCAGCGCCTGGTCGGCACCCTGCGCCTGCGCGCCACCATGCACGCCGAACTGGCCGCCTCCGCCCGCCTCGTGGCTCCGTCCGGGGCCGACCGCCTGTCGGGCGCGGCCACCGGCGCGGCCGGGTAGCGGCCGATGAGGAGGCCGAAGGTGGCCGCCCGTTGGCGGGCAGGGGCAGCGGCAGGCCGGCGGGCGCCCGTCGGGCACCGGCCGCCGGCGTGGCGGGCTGCCCGGGTCTCACACCGCGAGCGAGCGGACGTTCGCGGTCACCCACTCGACGATCGAGGCCGTCGTGGCGCCGGGGGTGAAGATCTCCGCGACGCCCAGCTCCTTCAGCGGGGCGATGTCCGCCTCGGGGATGATGCCGCCGCCGAAGACCTTGATGTCGTCCGCATCGCGCTCCTTGAGCAGCTCGATGACCTTGGCGAAGAGCGTGTTGTGGGCGCCGGACAGGATCGACAGGCCGATGGCGTCCGCGTCCTCCTGGATCGCGGTGTCGACGATCTGCTCCGGAGTCTGGTGCAGGCCGGTGTAGATGACCTCCATGCCGGCGTCCCGCAGGGCCCGTGCGATGACCTTGGCGCCCCGGTCGTGACCGTCGAGACCCGGCTTGGCCACCACGACACGGATCGGCCCCGCCGTACCGGCCGAGCCCTGGCCGCCCGCTTGCGTTCCGTCATGCCGCGCCACACCCATAACTGCCTCCAAGCCATGCACGGCACCCGTTGGGCGGTGCCGCCGAGCCGACAATCGATCGCGTGGCCGCCCGATCCGGCGGCCACGAGTGAACGAACGTTATCGCCAGCATCCCGTACCCCGCCGTTTCGTGACATGCAGGGAGGGGGAAATCACACACGGGACACGTTCGCCACGCGCCGTGTTCCGCGGGACTTCACGCCGGGGCCGGGCGGCGGAGCCCTCGCGGGGCGGCGCAAGGGAAGTCGCAGCCGAGCCTCCGCACCGTTCCGCCTCCGCGCCGCCGAGCCGCGCGGTCGCACCACCGGGCACGCGCACCCGCCAGGGCACACGCACCACAGGCTCACCACTTCACACGCGGCTTCCCACAAGGGCATACGGGGGCACGCAGCCTCCCCTGCCGTTCGGGAGGTCGGCCATGGCTGCCACGCCTTTTCTCACCACACCGGATCTCTGCCGTCTGCTCCGTCCGCACGCCCTCTCACTGCGCAGCGCGCTGACGGAACTGGTGGTCCTCGCCGGCCACCTGGCCCTCTACCCCACCGGCCTCACCCAGGAGCACCCCACGCCCTCCTCACCGGCACCCCCCGCACACGCTCCCCCGCCCGTTCTCCTCCTCCACGGCTTCATCGACAACCGCTCCGTCTTCGTTCTCCTGCGCCGCTCGCTGCGCCGCCGGGGCCCACGGCACGTCGAAGCGCTGAACTACTCGCCGCTGACCCGGGATCTGCGCAAGGCGGCCGAGCTGCTGGGCCGGCACGTGGAAGAGGTCTGCGCTCGGACCGGGCAGCCGCGGGTGGACATCGTGGGGCACAGTCTCGGCGGGCTGATCGCCCGGTATTACGTGCAGCGCCTGGGCGGCGCCGCCCGCGTGCGCACCGTCGTCACCCTCGGCACCCCGCACTCCGGCACCCGCGTCGCGCCGCTGATGTCGGCGCACCCCCTCGTACGTCAGTTGCGCCCGGATTCCACGGTGATCACGGAGTTGGCGCTTCCGGCGCCGAATTGCCCGACCCAATTCGTTGCGTTTTGGAGTGATCAGGACCAGATCATGGTGCCGCCCGCCACGGCGCGAATCGATCACCCGGATTTGATCGCGTACAACGTGCAGATCTCCGGTGTCGGACATCTCGCGCTACCGGTCAATGCCGGGGTGACTGCCGGAATACATGAGGCTTTGACCGTAAGAGAAGAGCCCGATCACGCCATAGATGTCATTTCGGTGGCCTGAATCAGATGCCCTTCGGCAGGCAAAGGCAGCCTGCCGGTGACCTGTTGGCGGCCTATCGACGGCCTTTCGGTGGCCTGATGCGGCGTTGACGTCGAACGAGCCTCGAACGCGACGCCAAGAGCGGGCGCCCGCACCTCCGAAAGGCAGCCAAATGCCCGGTCTCGCCGAGCCCGAAACCCGTGGAAGATTGTCGCCGTCGTGTACCGCCGGGTACAGTCGCCGCTAATTCTCCTGCTGCCGAGGCGAAAGAGAAGCTGGTGGTGAACGACCGTCACCCGTCGGAGACTCCCCTTCCGACCGGTCCCGCTCCGGACGCCTCGTATGCGCACTATCCGGCCTACGACTCCTACGGACAGCAGCACACCGTTGCCGCGAACGGCTGCGCCGAATACGGCGGCGGCGACCCGCTCTTCGGCTCCCTCCCCGGCGCGTACGACACCGGCCAGTACGGCGCCGACCCGTACGCCACCGGCTCGTACGGCACGGCTCAGCACGGCGTCGGCCCGGGAACGGCCCCCTACGGATCCGACGCCACCGGCGGCTACCCGGCGGGCGCGTACGACACCGGCTCGTTCCCCGCCACGTCCTACGACACCGGGACGTACGGCACGGGCGCCTACGACACCGGTGCCTACGGCAACGACGCGTACGGCGCGCAGCCGGGCGGCTACGACCCGTACGCCCACACCGCCTACGAGGCACCGGGCCACGACACCCACGGCTACGCGGCACCGGGCTACCACCCCAACGGCCAGGAAACCGGCGCCTATCAGGCCGCCACCGGCCCTGCGGCATACGGCACCGGGACGTACGACACGGGCGCCTACGACACCGGCGCCTACGGCGACGACGACCTCGGCACCGGCGCGTACGGCACGCCGGGCGCCGACGAGGTCCGCTACGACCACGGCACCGCCTACGGAACCGGCGGCTACGAGGCCACCGCCGTCCAGGAGGCCGTCGGCCATGACGCCACCGCGGTGTGGCCGACGGTGGACCAGGCGCCGACCGCGACCATCCCGGCCCAGGCGGGCCCGCCGCAGGCCGACTCCGGACCGCCCGCGCCCGCCGGGCGCCCGCGCGGCGGATCGGCCGCGATGGCCGAGGCGTTGACCCAGGCCACTCCGGTCGTCACCGCAGTCGCGGCGGACACTCCTGAGGGCCCCAAGGCCGTCCGCGGCCGGGGCCGCCGCCGCACGGCCAAGCGGTCGGCGCTGCTGACCGTCGCCGTGCCGTCGGTCGCCGCGATGGGTGTCTGCGCCGTCGCCGCGGCTGCCGTCGGCGGTTTCGGCGGGGACGAGAAGGACGAGGCGGCCACCCAGGGCGCGCCGGATGCCGGCAGTGTCAAACCGTCCGCGGCGAACAACAAGCTCGACACCCAGCTCGCCGGACTCAGCGCGGGCGCCGACGACTTCGCCGACCGGGCGAGCCGCACCCAGGAGCGGATCGACCTCAAGGAGCGGCAGGCCGCCGAGAAGGAACGCAAGGTGAAGGAGGCGAAGCGCAAGGAGGCCGAACGCCCGAAGTTCCTGCTGCCGGTCAAGCAGCACGGGCTCAGCGCTCTCTACGGCCAGGCCGGTGTCAACTGGATGTCCGTGCACACCGGCATCGACTTCCCGGTCAGCTACGGCACCCCCGTCATGGCCGCGACCGACGGCACCGTGCGCACGCAGTGGAACTCCGCGTACGGCAACATGGCGATCGTGACGGCGCCCGACGGCACCGAGACCTGGTACTGCCACCTCAGCAGCACCAAGGTCCGCTCCGGGTCGGTCAAGGCCGGCGATCAGATCGCGTACTCCGGCAGCTCCGGCAACTCCACCGGACCGCACATGCACTTCGAGGTGCGCCCCGGGGGCGGTTCGCCGATCGACCCGCTGCCCTGGCTGCACAGCCACGGCCTCAACCCGAACTGACCGGCCCCGCACGGCCCGACGCCCTGACGGCGGCGGGACGGCGGGACCGTCGCCAAGCGCCCTAGAGCTTCTGCACCGGCGCGTACCGCAGCAGCAGCCGCTTCGGCTTCTCGCCGCCGAAGTCGATCGTCGCCTCGGCGTTGTCGCCGCTGCCCTTGACACCCACGACCGTGCCGAGGCCGAAGCTGTCGTGGGTGACGCGGTCGCCGACGGCCAGCGCGACGACCTGCCGGTCGGAGGAGCGTCGGGTCGCGAATCCGCTCGGGCCCTTGGCACGCGACGACGAGAAGCC
The DNA here is from genome assembly GCF_020564935.1 of Streptomyces pinistramenti. Classification (GTDB taxonomy): domain Bacteria; phylum Actinomycetota; class Actinomycetes; order Streptomycetales; family Streptomycetaceae; genus Streptomyces; species Streptomyces pinistramenti. The sequence goes on along the minus strand of NZ_JAJCXB010000055.1, from coordinate 33,160 downwards.
GGAGCCGATCCCGGAGCCGATGCCGCCGCCGGATGACAGCCCGCCCATCGTGGCGGACGGTGTCGCGGGCCCGAGGCGCTTCCAGTCGACGTACGCCTCCGGGATCTCCTCCAGGAACCGCGAGGGCGGGTTGTACGAGGGCTGGCCCCAGGCGCTGCGCATCGTCGAGCGGGTGAGGTAGAGCCGCTCGCGGGCGCGGGTGATGCCCACATACGCCAGCCGGCGCTCCTCCTCCAGCTCCTTGGTCTGGCCCAGCGAGCGCATGTGCGGGAAGACGCCGTCCTCCATGCCGGTCAGGAAGACGACGGGGAACTCCAGGCCCTTGGCGGTGTGCAGGGTCATCAGGGTGATGACGCCGCTGCCGTCCTCCTCCTCGTCGGGGATCTGGTCGGAGTCGGCGACCAGCGCGACCTGCTCCAGGAAGTCGGCGAGCGTGCCCGGATCGTCCTCGCCGCGGTCCTGCTCGAACTCCAGGGCCACGGCGGCGAGTTCCTGGAGGTTCTCGATCCGGGTCTCGTCCTGCGGGTCGGTGGAGGTCTGGAGTTCGGCGAGGTAGCCGGTGCGCTCCAGGACCGCTTCCAGGACGGTGGCCGGGCCCGCGCCGGATTCGACGATCGTGCGCAGCTCTTCCATCAGCGTGTTGAAGCGCCGGACGGCGTTGGCCGAGCGGGCGGCCATACCGTACGCCTCGTCGACCCGGCGCAGGGCCTGCGGGAAGCTGATCTTCTCGCGCAGCGACAGGGCGTCGATCATCGCCTCGGCGCGGTCGCCGATGCCGCGCTTGGGGACGTTGAGGATCCGGCGCAGCGGGACGGTGTCCTCGGGGTTGGAGAGCACGCGCAGGTACGCGAGGACGTCGCGGACCTCCTTGCGCTCGTAGAAGCGGACGCCGCCGACGACCTTGTAGGGCAGCCCGACCCGGATGAGGATCTCTTCGAAGACACGGGACTGGGCGTTGGTGCGGTAGAAGACGGCGACGTCGCCGGCCCTGGCGTCGCCCGCGTCCGTCAGCCGGTCGATCTCGTCGGCGACGAACTGTGCTTCGTCGTGCTCGGTGTCGGCGACGTAGCCGGTGATCCGGGGCCCCTCGCCGGCTTGCGTCCAGAGGTTCTTGGGGCGGCGGTTCTCATTGCGTTCGATGACGGCGTTGGCGGCGCTGAGGATCGTCTGCGTGGAGCGGTAGTTCTGCTCCAGGAGGATCGTCGTGGCGTTGGGATAGTCCTCCTCGAACTGGAGGATGTTGCGGATCGTGGCACCGCGGAAGGCGTAGATCGACTGATCGGCGTCGCCGACGACGCACAGCTCGGCGGCGGACTCGGGCGGGCCGACCAGTTCGCGTACGAGGGTGTACTGCGCGTGGTTGGTGTCCTGGTACTCGTCGACCATGACGTGCCGGAAGCGGCGGCGGTAGTGCGCCGCGACGTCGGGGAACGCCTGGAGGAGGTTGACGGTCGTCATGATGATGTCGTCGAAGTCCAGGGCGTTGGCCTCGCGCAGCCGCGCCTGGTACATCGCGTACGCCTCGGCCAGGGTCTTCTCGAACCCGTCGGCAGCCGTCCCCGCGAAGGTCTCCTCGTCGATGAGCTCGTTCTTGAGGTTGGAGACCTTGGCGCTGAAGGACTTGGGCGGGAAGCGCTTGGGGTCGAGGTCCAGATCGCGGCAGACCAGGGCCATCAGGCGCTTCGAGTCGGCGGCGTCGTAGATCGAGAACGACGAGGTGAAGCCGAGCTGCTTGGACTCGCGGCGCAGGATGCGGACGCAGGCGCTGTGGAAGGTGGAGACCCACATGGCGTTCGCCCGCGGGCCGACCAGTTCTTCGACGCGCTCCTTCATCTCGCCCGCGGCCTTGTTGGTGAAGGTGATCGCGAGGATCTGGCCGGGGTGCACGCCGCGCGCGCCGAGCAGGTGCGCGATGCGGTGGGTGAGTACCCGGGTCTTGCCGGATCCGGCGCCCGCGACGATCAGCAGCGGGCTGCCGGTGTGCACCACGGCCGCCTTCTGGGCGTCGTTGAGCCCCTCCAGGAGGGCGGCAGGGTCGACCGCCGGGCGGGCGGCGCCGTCGCGGTAGTACGCCTCCCGGGGCACGGGTGCGTCGAACTTCCCGTCGAAGAGGTCGTGCGGGACCTCCTCCGGGGCCGGGCCGTGCTCGTCCTCGGGAGGGGGCGGGGGGTGCTCGCCCTTCGGGCCGAGATCCGCCAGGAAGCTGTCGTCAAAGAGGCTGCTCATCGCCCACCGAGTCTAGGCGGCCCCACTGACATCCGGTCCCGAAGTCCGGGAACGGCCTGACGTGAAGCGTCCCGGGCGTGCAGGAACCGTCCCGGAGACGTGGAGCCGTCTTCACAGGAGCCGTCCGGTGGTATCGCACAGAGACACCGGGGACGCCGTACCGGGGCGTCTTCACGCGGCCGCCCGGGGCCGGTTTCCTACGAGCCGTCCGGGGACGTCCCGGCACTGCCCGAAACCGACATCCCGCGCAATCACCATCGCCTCACCTTCAGGTCACAAAAAGGTTTCGGGCAATTCGAACATCAGCCTTCACAGGAGCCACACGAGTTGGCTACCGTGCTCGCTCGGGCAGCCCGCATCCCCGCGTACGACAGCGTGCGCACGGGCCGCTCCCGCCGAGTCCGGCCTGCCCCACGGCACCCGGAGCCGGGAACCCACCAGCACCACCGGGGTGAATCGATCGGTACGGCCGCCGCGCGCGGACGTACGGACCGTAGGGCAAGCCTTCCGTCTGCGACACCGCCCGAACCCGACAGCTAACCCGGTAGGCGGTCCACGGAAGGAGTCGCCGGCCTTGGCGTCGCATCGCAAGCCGCGCACCCGCGTCCTCGCCTCACCCGGAAGCCGCCGCACGGCGGTCGGGATCACCACCGCAGCCCTCGCCTCGGTCACGCTGCTGTCGCAGTCCGCCGAAGCGGCGCCCAGCAGCCCCAGGCCGACCGTCGAAGAGGTCAAGAAGAACGTCGACGACCTCTACCGCCAGGCCGAGGTCGCGACCCAGAAGTACAACGCCGTCAAGGAACGCGCCGAGCAGCGGCGCGACAAGGTGAACCAGCTCCAGGACTCCGCGGCGCACCGCACCGACAAGCTCAACGCGTCCCGGCGGGAGCTGGGCACGTACGCCGCCGCGCAGTACCGCACCGGTGGCATGAGCCCGACGGCGCAGCTGATCCTCGCCAAGGATCCGCAGCAGTTCGCCGACCGCAGCCACCTCATGGAGCGGCTGACCGGACGTCAGCAGCAGGCGGTCGCGGACTACCAGGAGCAGCAGGCAGCGGCCGCGCACGAACGTGCCGAGGCCGTCCACAGCCTGGAGCAGCTCCAGGAGTCCCAGACCGCCCTCCAGGAGTCCAAGCGGACGGTGCAGGCCAAGCTGACCGAGGCCCGGCAGCTGCTGTCCCGGCTGACCGCCCAGGAGAAGGCGCGCCTGGCCGAGCTGGACCGCAAGAAGGAGGAGGCGGCCCAGCGCAAGGCCGATGAGATGGCGCGCCGGCAGGCCGAGAAGGAGCACAAAGGGAACCCGGAGGGGAACGGCGGGTCCGGTGACGGCTCGACGGACGGATCGGCCGGCGGATCCGGCGACGGCACGTCCCTCACGAAGGCCAAGAAGGCGCTCGCCTTCGCCCGCGCCCAGATGGGCAAGCCGTACGTCTGGGGCGCGACCGGCCCCAACTCGTACGACTGCTCAGGGCTGACGCAGGCGGCCTGGAAGGCGGCCGGTGTGAGCCTGCCGCGTACGACGTGGGACCAGGTGAAGACCGGCGAGCGGGTGGCGACCAAGGACCTGCAACCGGGCGACCTGGTGTTCTTCTTCAAGGACATCAGCCACGTCGGGATGTACATAGGCGGCGGCAAGATGATCCACGCCCCGAAGCCGGGCGCCAGCGTGCGGGTGGAGTCGATCTACTACATGCCGGTCTACGGGAGCATCCGGCCGGCCTAGCGCCCCCGAGGCACCCCAGGAACACCCACAGCACCCCAGGCCCCCCCCCCGCAGCACGGAACCGCGCGGCCCCCGGACGGTCGGAACGACCGACGACGCGAGGGCCGCGCGGTTCACCGTGCGGCATCCTGGGCGGGCCCGGCCCGGCGGGCTCAGGTCCAGAGCACCGCAATGAAGATGTTGACCATCGTGAGCAGGCCGACGGTGCCGAAGAGCGGCTTGGCGATCTTCTCCTCGTCACGCTTGACGTAGACAAGGCCCAGGATCACCACCAGGACGGCCAGCTTGATGCCGATCTTGATGTTGTCGACCGGGCTGCCCTGGGCCTGGTTCAGGCCGACCAGCACGATGCCGGTGACGAGCATCGTCAGCGCGCCGTGCAGCATGGCGGGCACGAAGCGCGCCGTGCCCGCGCTCATCGCCTTCATCTGGGTCAGAAAGCCGCCCAGGAGGGAGGCGATACCGATGATGTGCAGGCCGACGAAGATGTTGATTACTACGTCCATAGTGCTGGATCGTAGCCCGCCCAAAACACGACCCATCGGGCAGGGCGCTGCACCGTTCCGCACGCCTGTGTGCTCTCGCGGCCGCCGGCCGGCGGCCCGGCAGCGGGAGCCCGCAGGGGCCGTACCGTGCGCCCGTTCCGGCCCGGAAAATCCGGCTGAAGTAGATCACGGGCGCGGCCTACGCTCTGCCCCATGGATCCCGCCATGGCTCCCCCGCCCGCCCCGCCGTCCGAACTCGCGCGGCTCGTCGGCGTCTGGGCCGACGGCTGGGCGCGGGCCCGGCGGACCGCCGTGCCGTTGGCGGTGCCCGGCGGTTTCCGGATCGAGGTCGGGCAGCCGCGCCACGTCGCCCGTTACGTCCTTCCGGCAGCCGACCCCGACGTGCTGCGCGAGCTGGTCCGCGGCATCGACGCGCCCGGCCTGTGGCTCAAGGTCTGCGCGCCGCGCGAGCGGATCGAGCCGCTGCTGCCTCCCGGCTGGCAGTTCAGCGAGCCCCAATACCTGATGACGGCCCCGCTGGAACCGCCCGGCGACCTCACGCCGCCGCCCGGCTACCGCCTCACCGTCCGCCACGACGCGGACGGCGGCCTCATCGAGGCCCGCATCGTCCTGGACGGCACGGACCCTGGGGCCCGCACTTCCCGTACGCCTCATCCGGCCCCTACGCCTCGTCCGGTCCGTACGGGAAGCCCGGAGGCGGGCCCGGAGGCCGACCCGGAAATGGGCCCGGAAATACCCCCGGCCGCCAGTGGCCTGGCCGCGCTCACCGGCGGGGCGTCCGGCGCCGTGCCCGGACCGCGGTCCGCCGTCTTCGACATGATCGGCACGGCGGCAGGACACCGCCGCAGGGGTCTTGGCCGGCTGGTGATGGCGGCCCTCGCCGCCCGCGCGGCCGCGGCGGGCGCCACGCAGGGCGTCCTGGTCGCCAGCCCCGAAGGCCGCGCCCTCTACGAGGCGCTGGGCTGGGAGTTGCGCGCGCCGGTCACGGCGGCGGTCCGCCCGCGGTGACCCGCAGCGAACGGGGACGCGGCACGAGCTGCGCTGCCGCGTCCGCCCGTCTCACGCGGTGACGTGGCGCGTCAGCCAGCGGAAGATCTCGGGGATCTGCTGCCGCCAGACCGCGCTCGTGTGCCCGCCGGCGTCCGCGGGAATCTGCTGCACGGTCACCGTCGTCGGCCGCTGCGCCAGCTGCCGCAGCCCGACGCCTGCCTGGTATCCGTCGCCCGATGCGCCGGAGACGTACAGCGCGGTACGCGGCGGCTTTCCGGCCGCGTTGGCCGACTTCAGGATGTGCAGCGGGTTCGACTCGATGCGCAGCTTCGGGTCCTTGCCCGCGAGCGAACTGGCCTCCATCGCCGGGTCGTTGTAGCCGGACATGGCGACCGCCGCGTGGTAGCGGTCCGGGTGCGACAGGGCGAGCTTGGCGGCGCAGTGGGCGCCCGCCGAGTAGCCGGCCAGGGCCCAGGAGCGGGCGTGGCCGGAGGCCCGGAAGGTGTCGATGACCATCTGGCGCACGTCGACGGTCAGCCAGCTGTCGGCGTTGACCTTCCCCGGGATGTTGACGCATCCGGTGTCGGAACCGGTGACGAGGTTGGTGCGCGGGGCGACCAGGATGAACGGCTTGACCTCGCCGTTCATCATCATCGGACGGAGCTGTTCGTCGGCCTTGAGAGAGCCGAACCAGGCTTTCGCCGATCCGGGGTAGCCGGGCAGCACCTCGACGACCGGGAACTTCGTGTTGCGGTAGGCGGGGTCGTGGTACTGCGGCGGCAGCCATACGTACACCTCGCCGCTGACCCCGGAGATCCGGCCCTTGAGGTCGGTCATCTGGACCCCGGCGCCCAGTATCGGGTCGTCGGCGGGACGGAACGGCTGGACCTGGCGGGGCTCGTTCTTGATCTGCCGGCCGCCCAGCCCGTCAGGGCCGAGGTCGTGGGCGGCCTCCACATGGCTGCCGGTGCCCAGCAGGTCGTCCCAGGTGTCGTAGAGATTGTTCGCGTTGTTGACCAGGACGAATACCAGCGTGATGGCCGTGACCTGGGCGAACAGCAGCATGACCAGGCGCAGGGCACCGCGCGCCAGGCGCGGGCCCGGTATCCGTCCCCACAGTGCCAGCGGCAGCGCGACGGCGATCAGCAGCAGCACGATCGAGGTGAGAAAGAAGGGCGTGCCCGTCAGGCTCATCGGGATCTCGCTTCCAGGACATGTACGCGGCGACGGGGGCGTGGTTCCGGCCCCGGCGTCGGCAGCGGGCCTCTCCGCGCCTTTAGATGGCGAACGGCGACGTCCTGGTTGCCCCTCTTCGAGCCCTTCTTTCCGCGGGTGAGGTGATCCGGCGCACTCGGGGGTCGGTCCGGCGGACGTTCCGGGCGTTCCAGGCGGCGTTCCGGTCGGCCGGGGCGCCGCCTGCGGACCGTCCGCACCCGGCCCTGCTGTCGAGAGGCCCTAGACCAGGCGGCGGGCGGTGGCCCACCGGGTCAGTTCGTGCCGGTTGGAGAGCTGGAGCTTGCGCAGCACCGCGGAGACGTGGGACTCGACGGTCTTCACGGAGATGAAGAGCTGCTTGGCGATCTCCTTGTAGGCGTAGCCACGGGCGATCAGGCGCAGCACCTCGCGCTCGCGCTGGGTGAGGCGGTCCATGTCCTCGTCCACGGGCGGGGCGTCCGTGGAGGCGAAGGCGTCGAGGACGAAGCCGGCCAGCCGCGGGGAGAAGACCGCGTCGCCGTCGGAGACCCGGAAGATCGCGTCGACCAGGTCCTTGCCGGTGATGGTCTTGGTGACGTAGCCGCGGGCCCCGCCACGGATGACGCCGATGACGTCCTCGGCCGCGTCGGAGACCGACAGGGCCAGGAAACGGACCGGGCGGTCGGCGTCGGCCATCATGGCGGCGCTGCGGCGCAGCACCTCGACGCCGCCGCCACCGGGGAGGTGCACGTCCAGGAGGACGACCTCGGGGCGGGTGGCGGTGATGACCGTGACGGCCTGGTCGACGTCGGCGGCCTCGCCGACGACCTCGACACCCGTGCGGTCGGTCTCGCCGATCTCGGCCTGCACGCCCGTACGGAACATCCGGTGGTCGTCGACCAGGACGACCCGCACGGTCCGGCCCTCGGCCGCCCCGCCGCCGGCCGGCTCGCCGAGCGCCGCCGGTCCTGCGGGCCCTGCCGCCTCGCCCTGGGGAGCGCCGTCGCTGTTCGCGCCCTGCTGTGCGCCGTCGCTGTTCATCTCGTCCGTCCGTCCGTCGGGGTCTGCCTGGTCATCATCGCGCGGCGCGGGCCGCCGTGTCGTTCTCGGCCCGTGCCCCCGCACGGTTCCTGCCGTACGGCGATACGGCGGCACGACGGGCCACCGGGCCGGGAGCGCGCTGGGCCACCGGGTCCGGGGCGGGTGGGGCCGCGCGGTGTGGTGGTCATTCGGCGCGCTCCATTTCCAGTTCGACTTCGGTGCCGCCTCCGGGGACCGACCGCAGCCGGGCGGTGCCGCCGTTGCGTTCCATCCGGCCGATGATGGATTCGCGGACGCCCATCCGGTCCTCGGGGACCGCGTCCAGATCGAAGCCGGGCCCGCGGTCGCGCACCGAGACGAAGACCGTGCGGCCCTCCACTTCGGCGAACACCTGCACCGCGCCTCCTTCGCCGCCGTATTTGGCGGCGTTGACCATCGCCTCGCGTGCGGCCTGCATCTGGGCGCCCAGCGCCTCGTCCAAGGGGCAGTCGCCGACCACCACGACGTCGATCGGGACGCCGTGGTGGTCCTCGACCTCGGCCGCCGTTGTACGCACCGCCTCGGCCAGGGTGGCCGGCTCCTCGGCCTCCTCCTTGCCGCGGCCCTCGGGCTTGTACAGCCAGGCGCGGAGTTCGCGTTCCTGGGCGCGGGCCAGCCTGGCGACCTCGCGGGGTTCGTCGGCGTTGCGCTGGATCAGGGTGAGGGTGTGCAGCACGGAGTCGTGGACGTGCGCGGCGACCTCGGCTCGCTCCTGGGCTCGGATGCGCATCAGCCGTTCCTCGGAGAGGTCCTGCATCAGCCGCACGAGATAGGGGCCGGCCAGCAGCGCGATGCCGACGACCACGGCGAGCGCGGCCTGCAGGATCGAGCCGAGGTGCGCCACCGAGCCCTGGAGCACGACGATGCCGGTCACTCCGACACAGACCAGCACCACCCCGGCCGCTCCGCGCAGCGCCGGCAGCACACCCTTGCGGCGGCCCAGCTCCAGCCATTGCGCGCGGCGGGCGTTGTCGGCCTGGCGCCAGACGAGGGCGACGCCGGCGGCGATCAGCAGGACCGGCCAGAGATAGCCGTTCCCCCGGCCCAGTTGGAATCTGGAGGCGACGACCAGGGCGCCCGCCAGGAGTGCGATCAGCGCGAAGACCTGGCCCTTGTCCGGCTTGCGGGACAGCAGCCTGCGCGGTTCCCCTGCCGCCGGCCGGCGCTCCTCCACGCCGCCGACACCGAGCGGGACGAAGAACCAGAAGGCGGCGTAGAGGAGCGCGCCGATGCCCTCGGTCAGGAAGAGGGCGACGAAGACGACCCGAACCCAGGAGACCGGCAGCCCGAGGTGCCCGGCAAGACCGCGCGCGACACCGCCGAGCATCCGCCCGTCGGCGCTGCGGTAGAGCTTGCGCACGGGCGGCTCGGGGTCGGGCGCCGGAGCGTAGCTCGTCCCGGCGCGCGGCGGGGCTGTGGTCATGTCACCGATCGTCACACGCGGCGGGCGCCGACGACATCAGGGTCGACCCTGAAGCGACCCCTGAGGTTTCCTGAGGATCCCTGAGCCCTGCCCCTTCGCCGGCGTCCGGCCCGGCGGTCAGCTCAGCGGTCGGCCCGGCAGGTCAGTCCGTCGGAACGGCCCGTCGGGTCGATCGCCGGGTCGATCGCCGGGTCAACTCGCCGGATCGGTCTTGCGGAAGCCGTCCTTCACCTGGGAGAAGACTTCCCGGTACTTCTCCCAGTCGGCGCTCGGCGCGGAGACGTAGATCGCGTACTCCTTGTTGCCCTCGCGGCCGAACCCGAGGTCGATGCCGTGGTATTCGCGCGCCCGCCCCTGGAAGGTGAACTCCCAGATCGCGGCAGGATCGCTCTGGAAAACGGTGTCCTGAAGCCGCTTGCGCACGTAGATCGGGTAGAGCTTCTTGAGGTCCGCCTCGACGTCCTTGAAGTGCTGCACCTGGTCGCCCGATGAGAAGTCCAGGACGCTGACCGTCAGCTGGGCGAGTTCGGCCTGCGAGATGTAGACGATCTGCCGACCGCCGTCCTTGACCTGACGCTTCCAGCCGTCGGGTACCGGGAACGAGACGCCGAGATCCTTCTCCTTGACGCGGTGCATCCCCTCGGGGAGGGGTGGCGGCGGCCCGATGCTGCTTGCCGGTGTGCCGGGCTGCACCGGGGCGGTGTTCCCTTCTGCCTGCGAGGAGCCGTCGTTGTGGTGCAGCGCGTACCAGGCGCCGCCCGCGCCGCCGCCGGCCACCAGCACGCCGACGGCGCTCCAGACCACGACGCGACCGCGGCGCTTACGGGGCGGCCGCGTCACGGCCACGACGCCCGTACGGTCGTTATCGGGCAGCCCGCCCGCGGCGCCTGCCCCGCCCACCGCCGCGGGGCCAACCGCCGCAGGGCCGAAGCCCGTTGCCGGGCCGGTACCTGTCGTGCCGACGCCCGGCGTCCCAGTGCCCGGCGCGCCGGCGCCCATGGGGGCGCCCGTCCCCGTGACGGTCCCCGTCCCCGTTCCGGCACCCGGGACCGCACCGGAGTACGCCCCCGTGCCGGCGCCCGTCCCCCTGGCCACGGACCCGCTGCCGGTGTCCGCCGGGGTGACCGGGTGGGTGAGGGCCTCGGACCCGGTGGCCTGGTCGGCCGCGCCACGGCTGACCGTGCCCAGGGCCAGCGTCGGCCAGCTGATCGGCGCCGTCTCCGCTTCCTCCTCGGCCGCCCGCAGGGCCTGTTCGGCGGCCTCGGACGTCGGCCGGTCGCCGGGCTCCTTCGCGAGCAGCGCCTCGATCAGCGGCGCCAGCGGCCCGGCGTTGCGCGGCGGGTCCAACGGGTCGACGGCGATGGAGTAGGCCGTCTCGACAGCGGTGGTCTTCCGGAACGGCGGCCTTCCCTCGACCGCCTGATAGAGCGTCGCCCCCAGCGCCCACAGGTCCGAAGCCGGCCCCGGAGTGCCGCCCTTGACCCGTTCGGGCGCCAAGTAGTCGATGGATCCCACCAGCTCGCCGGTCTTGGTGAGGGTGGAGGTGCCGCTGGCGACGGCGATCCCGAAGTCGGTGAGCACGACCCGGCCGTCCTCGCCGAGCAGGACGTTGCCCGGTTTGACGTCCCGGTGCAGCACGCCTGCCGAGTGGGCGGCCCGCAGCGCGGCGATCATGCCGCGGCCGATGCGGGCGGCTTCCCGGGGCGAGACCGAACTGTCCTCCCGGGCCGCCTCCTTGATGACGTCGCCGAGCGTCGACGACGGCACGTACTCCATGACGATGCACGGCAGCCCCTCGTCGTGGACGACGTCGTGCACGCCCACCACGTTGGGGTGATTGATGCGCGCCGCGGCCTGCGCCTCACGGGTGGTGCGCTCGTGGCGCATGGCCAGTTCGTCCGCTCCCAGCTGGGGCGAGACGTGCAGACGCTTGACGGCGACCTGACGCCCCAGGAGCTCATCCCGGGAGCGCCAGACGGTGCCCATACCGCCCTGGCCTATCCGCTCGACCAGGCGGTACCGCCCGGCGACCAGTCGCCCCTCGTCCACCGACGCCGCCTCCGTCACCGCACGCCCCTTCGGAAACCCGTACGTATCCAGGGCGCAACGATAGTCTCCGGGCTCGGCTTGTCGATCTCCGCCCGTCGCCCCAGGGCACGGGTTGGCATGGTCACGGGGCTCACCGGGGTGGATATGAGAACGCTCGGGTGATATCGGGGGTACTCAGGGCCGATCTCAGGGATCTGCCAGGGTTCCCACGGATGCCGGAGTTCCACCGCTCTTGTCACCATGGGTCCATGAACGATGCAGCCCCCGCCGAGGATCCGGCACCGCCCGGCGCCGACGGCACCACCCAGCCGCCGGCGCCGCTGCGCCGCAGCCGGCGGCACAAGGTGGTCGCCGGGGTCTGCGGCGGCCTCGGCCGGCAGTGGGATCTCGACCCGGTCATCTTCCGGATCGTGCTGGCCGTGCTCTCCGTCGCGGGCGGCCTCGGGCTGATCGTCTACGGCTTCGCCTGGCTGCTCATCCCGCTCGACGGCGAGGACGAGAACGAGGGCCGCAGGCTGCTCTCCGGCCGCGTCGAGGGATCGGCGCTGACCGCGCTGCTGTGCGCGCTGGCCGGCTGCGGCCTGTTCATGACGACGGTCGGCAAGGGCAGCGTCATGTCCTTCGCCATCATGCTGACGCTGGCGGTGGCCGGCTCCGCCTACTGGTCGCGCAAGCGCCACGCGGAGGGCGAGAGCCCGGAGTCGATGGACGCGGCGAGCGCCCAGGCCGTCGCCGACGCACCGCCCGAGACGAAGGCACCGCCCACGCCGAACGCCCCGTCCTGGTGGCGCGATGCGCGCCTCAAGGGGACGCCGGTCGGCGTGGACTATCTCTGGGGGCCCGAGCACCCCGGCATCGACATCACCTACGAATCCGAGCACGGCTCCGGCGCCAAAGCCGCCGGGCAGCGCGTCCCCGGGCCTGGGGACCGCGGCCCCGCCGGGCGCTCCGATGCGCCGCGGCGCAGGCCACGGGCGGGCCGCCGGATCGGTGGCTGGACGTTCCTGACGGCCCTGCTCGCCGGTACCGGCACCGCCCTCGCGGTCGCGCGGCACGACCACTTCGCCCAGGCGCTGCAGGCCGGGCTGGCGTGCTCGCTCGTCGTGTTCGGGCTGGCCCTGGTGCTGAGTGCCTGGGTGGGGCGCACCGGAGGCGGCACGGTGTTCATGGTCGTGCTGACGTCCGTCCTCCTGGCGGTGTCGACGGCGCTGCCCGACACCATCAGCCCCGACTGGCAGAACCGTCATTGGACCCCCACCAGCATCTCCGCCGTCCAGCGGCATTACGAACTCGGCTCCGGAGAAGGCAGGTTGGACCTCAGCGCTCTGCCCGTCAAGGACGGCCGCACGGTCCGTACCGGCGCGGAGGTGGGTGCGGGCCGCCTGGAGGTCAGGCTCCCCCCGCAGGTGGCGGCAACCGTGCGCATCTCGCTGGGGTTCGGCGACGTCCGGCTGCCGGGCGAGGCGGCCGACGACGTCCACATCTCGGCCGGTGCGCGGGACCTGACGGTCACCCTGCCCGCCAACGGCCTCAAGAAGGGCGAGAGGCCGCGCGGTTCCCTCGTCCTGGAGCTCCGGGTCGGCGTCGGCCAGGTGGATGTCCGCCGCACACCCCCGGCACCCGCCGCACACCCGGCGGCCGCTCCCGGCCTCGCCCCCCCGTCGGCGTCCAACGCCGGCATACCGTCCGCCACCGTGCCGTCCGGACCGCACCCCGGCTCGGCCACCCCGGCCCAGCAGGGAGGTCACCCGTGAAGCGCCATCCGTTCGAGCCGGCCCATCTGATCGTCGGCCTGACCGCCACGGCCGTCGGCACCGCATACGGTCTCGACGCCGTCGGCCTCTGGCACGCCCCCGGCCCCTGGCTCTTCCTCGCCATCCCCGCCGGACTCCTGGCCTCCGGCATCACCGCCGCCGCCTGGGCCATCGCCCGCCGAAGACACACGAGCGGCCGGCCGTAGAGCGGGGCGGCTGTGGCGGCCCCGGCCGGCCCACGGTGAGCCACAACGCCATCGGGATCAGGGCGCAGCCGGGCTCCGCGAGCCACGAGTCGCGGCGGCAGGCCGACGAGGATCCCGACGCACTGCCGCCCGTCAACTCGGCGACGCAGAAGGCGTAACCGAAGCCCACCGGACTCCTGAGCATCCGCCCGCCCACCGCGGTGGAGCTGCCGTGCCGCGGACCCGCCGCATCAGAACACCGAAGGCCGCCGCAGACCGCCGCCCGTTCCCCTGCCGCGGGCCGCCCACACGCGCCGGGCCCGTCAGGGAGGTGACACCGGGCACGGACACACCTTGCCGACAGGCACGCCACACCCACCACCCGGCATCACTCCTGCACCTCAATGACATACGCATCCGTCTCCACACCGGCCGCCGTGATGACCCGGACCTCCGCCCGGCCCGGTTCGACGTCGGCCGGTACCGGGACGGTCAGCGTTCCGTCCGCCGGATTGACGAAGCCTCCGGGCACCGGCACCAAGGGGACCGGCACATGCACCGCCCCGATCCGTACGACGACTTGGGCCAGTCGGTCCGGGGTCCGGGCGCCTGGCGGGAGGAAGCCGGCGCCGCGGATCTCGATGTCGTCGCCGGTGCGGACCGGTGCGGCGAGATCGCCCAGCTCCCGTGCGCGGACGACGGACAGGATGACCGGCCGGCCGCCCTCGGTGCACTTGCCCGCCAGGTAGCCGGCGGCGGACACGGCCACCAGGAGGACCGGGCCCCACGACAGCAGCAGGGCCTCGGGGGCGGCGGCCAGGGAGACCAGCGCGAACGCGGCCACCGCCGCGTTCACCACCAGGTACTGAGCATCGGCCAAGCTGCCCCGTCCCGCGTCGTCGGCCAGCAGGTCCACGGCACGGGGGCAGGCGGCGGCGGGCTTCTGCAGCCGCCCGGTGCGGACCCGCGCGCCGACCACGACGCGCGCCGTCACCGCGACCCCGTACACGACGGCCGGCACGAGCAATGCCGGTACGGCGAGCAGCAGTTCCTGCCCGGAGGACGCGCCCCGGCCCACCGACCACCCACCGCCCCCGAACCCAGCACCGGCGCCTACCCGCGCACCGGCACCACCCCCCGCCCCCTCCAGCAACACCCGCACCCCCGCCACCAGCACCGCATAGACCACGATCCCCAGCCACCCCGCCGCCACCGTCCGTGACGTGGACAGCCGCCGGTCCTCCCCCACGAGCGGCGCCAGCACGCCGCCGTGCGCGCGGTGCCGCCAGGCCGTCGCCGTCAGGCCGAGTGCCGCCACGACGGCGGCGATCAGCCCCGCCGTACGGTGCACGGTCCAGCCCGTCCCGATGGCCGTCAGCGCCTGCCCCAGCAGCAGTGCGGCGACGCCGCCCCACACCACGGCCAGGGTGCCGCGACGCACCGACACCAGCCAGCCGGTCTCCGTCCCGGCGCTCCGTTCGGCCAGCGCCTGTGCGGACAGGGACAGTTCGTCGGACACCCACTGCCGGGCGGCTCCCGCCGAGCGGGCGAGCCCGGCCGGCACCCCGCGGCCGGCGGCGAACTCCTCGCGCAGCGCCACGAACGCGGCGACCGCATGGCGGTGCCCGGCGCGGGCCCCCTGCGGGCACCGCCCGCACCGGCACCCGGCCCCCTCGTCCTCCGGCCCGCCCGGCGGCTCACCACCGAGCGCACCCGCCACCCCGCCCGCCGCATCAACCGCCACTTCACTACCGCCCGCCACACTCGCCACGACACTCGCGCCGACGCCCTCACCGGCCCCACCGGGGCATCGCATCCGCGTCCGCGGCGGCGCTCCCCGGCACCGGGCCTCGGCAGTGGCACCGTCGTCAACTTCTTTTCTCCGAAGGGGAATTGTGCCGCAGAAACCGGGGCGCACCGTCGAACGTCCAGCTGGTGGGCGGCGACGGCGCACACCGGGGCCTTGACGCCCCGACTCCGCCCCAGGTCAGAGCCCCGCCCCCGCGCCGACGCGCCCCCGGCTCACCCCAACTCCCCCACCGCGTCCGAACCTCCACGCCCCAAGGGCTTCAACACTCGCCCGCCACACCCGATACTTCGTCCCCCTGGCCGCCAACCGGTGACCGCTGACTCCTGACCCCTGCACGGTGGAGGTGGCCGAGTTGACGAAAGATCCGCTGATGTACCTCGCGCGCCGCGACGCGTACGCAGCCTTCCTCACCGCGAGCGACGCCGAAGGCGCGGTGATCTGGCGCCGCCTGGAAGGCCGTTACGACGACAAGGAGGCGGCACTGGCCGCGACGCGGGACTCGTACGCCGCGACCCAGGCCGCGTTCAACGTGGTCGACGTCGAGGGCGTGGGCCCCGTCGAACAGGCCAGGGCGCTGATGGAGCACCTGCGCGCGTTCCACCGGCTGAACGAGGTGCCGGACGCCGCCTGGAGCGCCTATACGGCCGCGCGCGCCGACTTCGTGACCGCCGCCCGCGCGTTCCTCGCCCGCAATTAGCCCTGCATCGACAGCAACCAGACCCGCAGCCAGACCCGCAGCCAGACCGGTGATCGGCCCCGCCATCAGATGACTGGCCCGAGGCCGTACCCGCCCCGCCTACCCCCGCTCGCTCCCGCCGCTGAGCAGTTCCACGCCGCGCAGCAGCGCCGAGTGGTCCAGGGCGCCGTCTCCGCGGGCCACCGCCGAGGCGATCAGCTGGGCCGCGAGCGCACCGGCGGGCAGCGGGACGCCGGCCGCGCGGGCGGCGTCGGTGACGATGCCCATGTCCTTGTGGTGCAGCTCCAGCTTGAAGCCGGGGGTGAACTCCCGGTGGCGGAAGTTGTCCTTCTTGCGGGCCAGCACCGCGGAGCCGGCCAGCCCGCCGCCCAGGACGTCCAGTGCCGCCTCCAGGTCGACGCCGGACTTCTCCAGGAAGACCACGGCTTCGGCGACGGCCTGGAGGTTGACCGCGACGATCAGCTGGTTGGCGGCCTTGACGGTCTGGCCCGCGCCGTGCGGACCGCAGTGCACCACCGTCGTACCGACCGCGTCGAAGAGCGGCCGCGCGGCATCGAAATCGGCCCGCTCGCCGCCGACCATGATCGACAGCACCCCTTCGACGGCACCCGCCTCACCGCCCGACACCGGCGCGTCCAGCACCCGTACGCCCCTGCCCGCCGCGGCCTTCGCCAGCTCGACGGAGGTCTGCGGCGTGATCGAGGAGTGGTCGATCAGCAGCGCGCCCGCGCCGGCGTTCTCCAGGATGCCGTCCGGTCCGTACGCCACGGCCTCGACCTGCGGGGATGCCGGAACCATGGTGATCACGACGTCCGCTCCGCGCACCGCGTCGGCGATCGAGTCCGCTGCCCGGCCGCCCGCCGCGACCAGCGCGTCCGCCCGCCCTGGGCTGCGGTTCCAGCCGCGCACGTCATGCCCGGCCCTGGCGAGGTTCACCGCCATCGGGCCGCCCATGATGCCGAGGCCGATGAATCCGATCGTGCTCATGCCGCGCCACTCCTCACTCGCCGCGAAGAATCTTCACCATTCCTTCCGAATAGTGGATTCATAATGCCATCATGCGGAATCCGCCATCCAGGGTCATCATGCGACGCGACACCCCTCCCGTCAATCGCCGCCCGCCACCCACGGGAACGCACCGTCGCTCTTCCCTCCGAACGCACCGACGCCGCCGCTCCGGGAAGAGCGACGGCGTCGGCGTCAGGCTGTGGGGAGGACCGGCGGATCGGCGGGCCGGTTCAGCGGGTCACTCCCACTCGATGGTGCCCGGCGGCTTGCTCGTGACGTCGAGGACGACGCGGTTGACGTCGGCGACCTCGTTGGTGATGCGGGTGGAGATCCGCGCCAGCACGTCGTACGGCATCCGCGTCCAGTCCGCGGTCATCGCGTCCTCGGACGAGACCGGGCGCAGCACGATCGGGTGGCCGTAGGTGCGGCCGTCGCCCTGGACGCCGACCGAGCGGACGTCGGCGAGCAGCACGACGGGGCACTGCCAGATCTCGCGGTCGAGACCGGCCGCGGTCAGCTCATCGCGGGCGATGGCGTCGGCCTCGCGCAGCAGGTCGAGCCGCTCCTTGGTGACCTCGCCGACGATCCGGATGCCCAGGCCGGGGCCGGGGAACGGCTGGCGCTGGACGATGGCGTCGGGCAGCCCCAGCTCGGAGCCGACCATCCGCACCTCGTCCTTGAAGAGCTGCCGCAGCGGCTCGACCAGCTCGAACTCGATGTCGTCCGGCAGGCCGCCGACGTTGTGGTGCGACTTGATGTTCGCGGTGCCCGTGCCGCCGCCGGACTCGACGATGTCCGGGTAGAGCGTGCCCTGGACCAGGAACGCGACTTCCTCGCCCTCGGCACCGGCCTCGGCGACCAGCTCGGCCTGGGCCTGCTCGAAGACGCGGATGAACTCGCGCCCGATGATCTTCCGCTTCTCCTCGGGTTCGCTGACCCCGGCGAGCGCGGACAGGAAGCGGGCCTCGGCGTCGACGACCTTCAGCTGCACGCCGGTCGCGGCCACGAAGTCCTTCTCGACCTGCTCGGACTCCCCCTTGCGCATCAGCCCGTGGTCGACGTAGACGCAGGTCAGCTGGTCGCCGATGGCCTTCTGCACGAGGGCGGCGGCGACCGCGGAGTCCACGCCGCCGGACAGCCCGCAGATCGCCCGCTTGGTGCCGACCTGCGCACGGATCGCGGCGACCTGCTCCTCGACGACGCTGCGGGTGGTCCAGTTCGGCTCGATGCCGGCGCCGCGGTAGAGGAAGTGCTCCAGGACCTGCTGGCCGTGCGTGGAGTGCATGACCTCGGGGTGGTACTGGACGCCGTAGAGCTTCTTCTCGTCGTTCTCGAAGGCGGCGACCGGCACGACGTCCGTGGACGCGGTGACGGAGAAGCCCTCGGGGGCGGCGGAGCAGGCGTCGCCGTGCGACATCCACACCGACTGCTCGGCGGGGGTGCCCTCGAAGAGGGTGGAGGCGGGGCGGGAGACGGTCAGCGGGGTGCCGCCGTACTCGCGTGCGCCGGTGTTGTCGACGGTGCCGCCGAGGGTGGTGGCCATCAGCTGGAAGCCATAGCACATGCCGAAGACCGGGACACCGGCCTCGAACAGGGCACGGTCGACGCTGGGGGCGCCTTCGGCGTAGACCGACGAGGGGCCGCCGGAGAGGATGATCGCCGCGGGGTTCTTCGCGAGCATCTCGGCCACCGGCATGGTGGACGGGACGACCTCGCTGTAGACCCGGGCCTCGCGGACGCGGCGGGCGATGAGCTGGGCGTACTGCGCGCCGAAGTCGACTACGAGGACGACGTCCGGGGCGGCGGCAGGGGGTGCTGATGGCACTTCGGCGGCCTTCCGGCGGTGTGGAGCAGGGGTTGGACTTTCGATTCTAACGGGCTCATACTGAGCGCCATGTCCAAGCAGCTGACCTTCGTCTTTACCTATGGCACCGGCCCGGCCGGCTGCCATGGACGTGCTGCTTGATCCACCACTGACAAGCGACTTCCCAGGCGCCCCGGGCCGACCAGGCCCGGGGCGCCTGCGTTGTCCGGGCCGGCGATCGGCTCCGGGGTCCGCACACCCCAGGAGATACGCAATGAGCACGGACATCGGCACCGTCACCACCACCCCCGGCACCGTCGTCCCGGCGGCCGAGACCGGCGCCCGCACCCCCGAGGCGGTCGGCGTGATCACCGACGCCCGCGGCCGGATCGACGACCTCGACGGCCGGATCATCGGCCTCGTGCAGGAACGGATGGCCGTATCGGCCGTCATCCAGCGCGAGCGCATCGAGTCCGGCGGGCGCCGGGTGAGCCTCTCCCGCGAGATGGAGATCCTCGACCACTACCGCGGCCAGCTGGGCAAGCCCGGCACCGCGCTGGCGATGACGCTCCTGGAGCTGTCCCGCGGACAGATCTGACCGTCCTCGCACCGCCCCTGGGACGGTCCTCGCGGGGGCGGCGGAACAGCGCGGCGGCGGGGCGCGCAGCGGCCGCACGCGCCGGGCGCAGCGGCCGGATCTGAGTTCGGGTGGCCTCTCACCCGTACGGCGCGTGACCGGCCGCTGAACGGCTTCGTTGTTCCCGGTGCCACGCCAGCCAGGCGCGGCCTGCAGGACTACGCGTAGACGCCGCCCCACGGGCGGACTGCCGGAGCGATGAGACGCCGGCCGCTTGCCGCGGCACGCGTCGTGGGACCTCGCCCCGGTGCTGTGACCGGTCAGCAGGGGACAGCAGCCCGGTCGCATCCGATGGGGTGGTCGGTCCTGGGGACGCCCGGGACCGACCGCATCCGTCGAAACGGTTGCGCCGCACGAGGCGCATCCAGCACGATGCTTGACGAAGCATCCAGCCCGTCCGGTGTGGGCATCGCCACTGCCATGGGCTCCACCACTGGCCCCGTCGACTCGTCCCGCACACCCTGCTCGACCCGCGCGCTTCGTACGAGTGCGACGCGCACCCCAAGCCAGCGGCGCTACCCCCCCCCCAGCGCCGCCCCTCGGTGCCGGCGCTGCCCTGACGCCGGCACCGAAAGCCAAGGGCCCCGTGGCCGTCCGCACCCCCCCCTCGCGGACGGCGTACCGGGGCCCTTCGCTCTGTCCGGGGCACGACGAGGGCCGGGTCAGGATCCGCTCGTCGGCTCGTCCTTGGGCGGGACCGCAGGTACGGGCAGGAACGGCAGGTTCAGCGCGCCGAATGCCTCCTGGGGGACGGCGGGGCTGACCGGCCGGACCGGGGTGAGCCGCTGGTATGCCGCTCCCTGGGGCGGCCGTGGGTCCGTCTCGCCCTTGTTCGGCCAGAACGACATCGCGCGCTCGGCCTGCGCCGTGATCGTCAGGGACGGGTTGACGCCCAGGTTGGCGGAGACCGCGGCGCCGTCGACGACCGAGATGCCCGGGTACCCGTAGAGGCGGTGGTAAGGGTCGATGACGCCGTGTGCCGCGTCCTCGCCGATCGGGCAGCCGCCCAGGAAGTGCGCGGTCAGCGGGGTGCCCATCAGCTCGCCGACGTTGCTGCCGGGGAAACCGTTGATCTCGCCGGCGATGACCGTGGCCGCTTCGTACGCCTCCGGGATCTGCTCGGGGTTGGGTGCGCCGTGGCCCTGCCGGGCGGTGAGCAGGCCCTTGCCCACGCCGCCCGGTTTCCGGTACGTCGTCAGGGAGTTGTCGAGCGACTGCATGACGAGGCCGATGATGGTCTTCTCGGACCAGCGGTGGTTGGAGACCGAGCGGGCCAGCTGGACCGGGTGCCGCGCGCACCGCCTCGCCCAGGCCAGGGCGCGCCTGCCGCGGCGGGCGGCGAGCGGTACCTGGAGGATCGACATGGACCCCATCGCGTTGGAGCCCTTGCCGTAACGCACCGGTTCGATATGGGTGTTGGCGTTGGGGTGGATCGACGAGGTGATGGCGACGCCGCGGGTGAAGTCGGCCTTGGTGCCGTACTTCTTGCGGTAGCGCCGGTCGCTGGTCTGCGCGCCCACCAGCGCCTCGGAGTTGGTGCGGGTCAGCTCGCCGAGCTTCGCCGAGATGCCGGACAGCAGTCCGCTGTCCTTCATCCTGTGCAGCAGCGTCTGGGTGCCGTAGGTACCGGCGGCGATGACGACCTTGCGGGCGGTGAAGGTGCGGGCCCTGCCCTTGCGCTTGTTGTCGGTGGGGAGGGTGGCGAGGGCGAAGCCGCCACGGGAGTCATCGGTGACGGTGACGACCGAGGTCATCGGGTGGATGACGGCGCCGGCCTGCTCGGCGAGGTGGAGGTAGTTCTCGTTGAGGGTGTTCTTGGCGCCGTGCCGGCAGCCGGTCATGCACTCGCCGCACTCCGTGCACGCCGTACGGGCCGGGCCCCTGCCGCCGAAGTACGGGTCGGGGACCTCGCCGCCCGGCGCCGCCTTCGCGCTCCCGTTCTGCTCGTCCCCGGCGACGGCGTCCCGTCCGTCGCCGAAGAAGACGCCGACCGGCGCGCGGTGGAAGGAGTCGCCGACGCCCATCTTCTCGGCGGCGGCCTTGAGGTGGATGTCGGACGGCGTCATCGTCGGGTTGAGCCGGACTCCCAGCATGCGCCTGGCCTGGTCGTAGTAGGGCGTCAACTCCGCGTGCCAGTCGGTGATGTGGCCCCACTGCGGGTCGTCGAAGAAGGCTTGCGGGGGCACGTAGAGGGTGTTGGCGTAGTTGAGGGAGCCGCCGCCGACGCCGGCGCCCGCGAGGACCATGACGTTGCCGAGCAGATGGACGCGCTGGATGCCGTAGCAGCCGAGGGCCGGCGCCCACAGGTAGTTGCGGAGGTCCCAGGAGTTCTTCGGCAGCGTCTGCCGGGTGAAGCGGCGGCCGGCTTCGAGCACGCCGACGCGGTAGCCCTTTTCGGACAGCCGCAGGGCGGAGACCGCACCGCCGAAGCCGGAGCCGACGATCAGGACGTCGTAGTCGTAGGCGCGGTTCTCGTCGTGGTCCCTTCGCTGCTCCGGGGCCTGGTTTCGGGCAGAGTTCTCCTGCGGCACTGGCTCTCCTGAGTTCTCGGTGGGCTCGGTCCCCGGCCTCTCGGCGCCGCCGGTCAGCGCAGCCGGAAAGCCTTCATCGCGCGCAGGCTGCGGTTCATGAACCGGGCGTACTTCTCGTCGGTCATGCCGAAGGACGGGGCGAGCGGCATCAGCCGCTGGTGGGCGACGGTCTGCGCCTCGGTGTACTTGAGGATGCCCTCCGAACCGTGGCGGCGGCCGAGGCCCGATTCGCCCATGCCGCCCATCGGCGACTGGGCGCTGCCGTACCCGGCGGCGTAGGACTCGTTGACGTTGACCGTGCCGGTGCGCAGCCGGGCGGCGAGGGCGCGGCCGCGGCGGCCGTCCTTGGTCCAGACGCTCGCGTTCAGGCCGTAGGGCGTGGCGTTGGCGAGGGCGACCGCTTCGTCCTCGTCGCTGAAGCGGTAGAGGGAGACGACGGGGCCGAAGGTCTCCTCGGCGCAGACCGACATCGGGGCCTGGACGCCGTCGAGGATGGTCGGCTCGTAGAAGTAGGGGCCGATGTCGGGGCGCGCGCGCCCGCCCGCGACCACTTCGGCGCCCTTGGCGACGGCATCGTCGACGTGCCGGCTGACGGCCGCCAGCTGGCGGGCGCCGGCCAGCGAGCCCATGTCGGCGCCGTAGGCAAGGGAGTTGCCGAGCCGCATGGCCTTGGTGCGGGCGGCGAAGCGCTGGACGAAGTCATCGGCGACGGACTCGTGGACGTAGAGCCGCTCGATGGCGATGCACAGCTGGCCCGCGGAGGAGTAGCAGCCGCGGACGGCTCCGGACGCGGCCTTCTCCACGTCGGCGTCGTGCAGCACCACCATGGCGTTCTTGCCGCCGAGTTCGAGCGAGACGCCGACGAGCCGGGCCGCCGCGCCCTGGGCGACCTCGCGTCCGGTGCGGGTCGAGCCGGTGAAGGAGACGTAGTCGGCGTGCTGGACGACGGCGGGGCCGACGACCGGGCCCTCGCCGATCACGACCTGCCAGACGTCCTCCGGAAGCCCGGCCTCGATCAGCTGCTCACGGGCCCACAGCGCGGTCAGCGCGGTCTCCGTGTCGGGCTTCATGACCAGCGCGTTGCCCGCGACGAAGGCCGGCAGGGCATCGCCGACGGACAGTTCGAACGGGTAGTTCCACGGGGCGATCTGGCCCACCACTCCGCGGGGCTGGCGGAGTTCGGTGACCTTGGTCAGGGTCGGCACGACGCCGGTGTGGCCCTTGGGCCTGAGGTAGGCGGGGCCCTTGCGTCCGTAGTGACGGGCGGCGACGGCGACGGCCTGCACCTCTTCGTGGGCGTGCAGCCTGGCCTTGCCGGTCTCCAGCTGGATGAGGTCGAGGACCTCGGCCTGGCGGCGCAGCACCAGGTCGTGGAAGCGGAGCAGGACCGCGGCCCGCTGCTTGACCGGGACCTTCGCCCAGCGCTCCTGCGCGGCGCGGGCCCGCTCGAAGGCGGTGGCGACGTCCTCGGGCGTGGACTCGGGCAGGTCCGCCAGCTTCTCGCCGGTGAACGGCGCGTGGTTGGCGGTGCGGCCGCTGCCGACCACACCACGGGTGAGGCGGGCCGCCACCTCGGGGGTGACCACGTCGGCCGCGGTACGGGTGCCGGGCGCGGCGGGCATGACCGGGTTGCCGTCGGCAGGCGCCACCGGGGGCTCGGCGGGCGCCGTGGCTATGGAGGCTCCGGGGGCGTCGGCGGGCGTTTCGGCGGCGGGGGATGCGGCTGTTCCGGTGTCCTGCGAGTCCGTCATGTCGGCGAGGGTATTCCTCCCCGGGCACTTTGTGTACCCGGCGGTAACAGGTTTTGGCCCACGGGGCAGTTCGCGCCAGCGTTTGCTGGCCACATCGCCCCTCGTCAGCGACGATACCGGCCGGATCGGCGGCGGTCAGGAAGCGGCGGGAGGCGCACGCCGACGGCGGATCAGCGGGCCGTGCGCACCCCGTCGAGGCGCAGGCTCTCGCGCGCGCCACGGAACACCGCGAGGCCGTCGCGTTCGGCCACCGCCCTCTTCGGCATCTCCACGTACAGGTCGTAGGAGCCACCCCGGGTGGCGATGAGCAGTTGCCGCCGCCGGGTCTTGGTGCGGCTCTGCGAATCGGAGGTGTACGTGGTGTCCAGCAGCACCGCTCCATGGCCGTGGAACCGGGTCCTGGCGGCGTGCACCTCTGCGTCCGGCCAGTAGCCCTTCAGCTTCGCGGTATGCCGTGCCGCCCACGCGGAGAGCCGCCGCGGGCGCGCCGCGTACGAGGTCAGGCGCAGCCGGTTGGTGTCCTCGCCCGGCACGACGTACTCGACGATCCGGCTGCCGCGGCGGCGGTAGACGGCGTCCTGGTCGTCGTGCACGACGGTGCGGTACGCGGTCGGGACGGCCAGCCGCGCCTTCAGCTTCCGCTCGTGGCGGACCTTCCAGTCGAGGACCATCGGGGCGTCCGGAGTCGGCGTGCCGGGGCCGGTTTCGGTACCGGTGGGCGGCGCCGGCCGGTGCGAGGTCCCGGGGGCGGCCTGCCGTGGCTGCGCCGCGAACGGGCCCGCGAGCCCGAGCAGCGCCCCCGCCGCGGCCGCCGCCACCATGCCGCCCAGGGCCGCCACGACGAGGCGTCCACGGCGGGTCAGGCGGGTGCGGCGGCCGTGGCGGCCCGGCCTGCTCCCCTCCCCCGAATGCGTCATGGCCGCATCATGCCAGCCCCGGATGACGGCTCAGCGCCGCCCGCTGCCGCCGCCCGGGGCGAGGCGTTGGAAGGTGTCGATCGCGGTGTCGAAGTGACGTTTGGCCGCGGCGCGTTGGCCGACCGGGGCGGAGATCGAGACGTCGTACATTTTGCCGTCCTCGTCCCAGCTGAGGTCGTAGGTGTGCCGCGGACCGCCGTCCTTCGGGCCGCCGTCCCAGACGAACTCCCAGAGTGCGGCGGGGAATCCGTTGTGCGTGGTCTCGGTGACCTCGCCCGCGCGGTAGCCGGGGTAGTGGGCGGGGCCGTGCGCGTCGGCGGTCCGCAGCTGTCCGAGCGGGCCGTCCGCCTTCTGCTTCCGGGCCTGGATGCCGAGCCGGAAGCGTCGTCCGGCGGAGCAGTAGGAGACCCGCGGCTTCTCGTAGGAGCGGGTGAAGCCTTCGGGTACGGCGAGGGCGAAACCCTGCGGGTCGCTGACGATGCTGTAGCCATCGGGCGCCCTGACGGTGGGGCGGGGCGGGCCGCCGGGGGTCGATGCCGGGCGGGTGCCGGGCGCCGACGGGGAGTGCCCGGCGTCGTCGATGTTCACGAGGAGGGCGACGATGCCGGTCACCGAACCGAAGAGCACGACCGCCGCGAGCGCCACGAGCAGGACGGTGCGGGTACGGCCGGTGTGCGGGCGGGCCGCGGCGGCCAGCGCGCGGTCGGCGAGGGTGCCGGGGAGCGGAACTCCTGGTGCGCGGCGCCCTGTTCGGCCTCCGGAGCGCCTGGAGAGGGCGCGGCGGCGGGTGGCGTACTCGCCGTCCGGCGGGGTGCTGCCCGGGGGTGCGTGGCCGGGCGGGGGCGGGGTGAAGGGCGGGCCGCCCACCAGGGGGCGGGCACTCGCCGGGGTGCGGCCGCTCGGCGTTTCCTCGCTGGGCGGATGGCCGCTCGGCAGGCTGTCGTACGGGCCGTCGTGCAACGGGCTGTGCGAGCCGGGGCCTGCGGCCGGGGCGTCGGGGTGCGTGCCGGCCGGGCCGGGGGAGGTGGCCGGGGCCGGGGCGTCGTCGTCATCGGAGCTTCGGCCGGAGGTGGCCCCGCCATGGGGGCCGCCGGGATTTCCGGGTCCGCCCGGTGGGCTCGCGCTCG
Organism: Streptomyces pinistramenti; assembly: GCF_020564935.1. Classification (GTDB taxonomy): domain Bacteria; phylum Actinomycetota; class Actinomycetes; order Streptomycetales; family Streptomycetaceae; genus Streptomyces; species Streptomyces pinistramenti. The sequence goes on along the minus strand of NZ_JAJCXB010000055.1, from coordinate 7,748 downwards.
CCGCGGCGGCCGCTCCCGGGCCTGGGGTGCCGGGGCCGTGCCCCCATAAAACCCCGAGGCCGTGGCCGTGGCCGTGGCCATGTCCGCGTTCCGGGGCCCGGCCCGAGTGCAGGTAGCCGCGGAGCAGGCGGTCGGTCTCGGCTGCGTCGAGGCGCTGTGCGGGGTCGCGTTCCAGCAGGCCGCGGACGACGGCGAGCAGCGGGCGGGCCGCCTCGGGGATGTCGATCTCGTCGTGGACGACGGCGTGCAGGACGCCGCCCAACGAGTCGCGGCGGAACGGGGATTCGCCGCTGAGGGCGGCGCACAGCAGGACGCCGAGCGACCACAGGTCCGCTTCGGGGCCCGTGCCGTGGCCCGCCATCCGCTCGGGTGCGGTGTATTCCGGCGAGCCGACGAAGCCGCCCGCCTCGGTCAGCGTCGTCACCCCGGGCACCTGGGCGATGCCGAAGTCGGTGAGCACGATCCGTCCGGTGCCGGACTCCACCAGGACGTTGGCGGGTTTGACGTCGCGGTGCAGCACGCCGCGGGAGTGGGCGGTGCGCAGCGCGCCCAGCAGGGCGACGCCGATCCTGGCCGCCTCGCGCGGCGCCACGGGCCCGCCTGCGGACAGCCGGTCGGCCAGCGAGGGGCCTTCCACCAGCTCCATGACGATCCACGGCCGGCCGTCCTGCTCGACGACGTCGTGCACGACCACCACGTTGGGGTGCTTGATCCCGGCGACCGTACGGGCCTCGCGCATCGCCCGGTCCCGCTGCACCTGCGCCTCCGGATCGCTCACCCCGTCGTCCAAGTGCAGCTCTTTCACGGCCACTTGACGGCCGAGCAGTTCATCGGCCGCGCGCCACACCGTGCCCATGCCGCCGCGCCCCAGCCGCTGGGCCAGGCGGTAGCGGCCCGCGATCAGCCGGCCCTCACCCCCGAAGCTCCCCATACAGCCATCTTGCCCCACCAGCTCCTGCCGTGACCCGGGTTGGCCGCACCCCGCACCCGCACCCCGCACCCGTTCCCCGTCCCGCTCGCGCCCCACCACCGTTCCACTCCCGTCCCAGCGCCGTTCCGCGCCCTCCCGCCACCGTTCCGAGCCCGTCCCCTTCCGTTCCGTTTCCGCGCCGCTGCCTCCCACTTCCCGCCCTGCGGCGTCCCGTTCACGTCCCGCCGCGCCCCGCTCGCGTCCCACCGCCGTCCCGCTTGTGTCCCGTTCCGGTCGCGGACGACACACGGGAGGGAACCTCCACCGCCACTCCTACCGTCCTTGACACAGTGATGCTGCGGTACGGGACGGTCCGGTACCCGGCCGGTGCGGGCAGAGCGGGGGTCGCGGTCATGGTGATGCAGGACGGTGGTGCGGTGGACGTCCGCCCGGGGCCCGACGCGGGACGCGCGGCCCCCGAACACCGCGGCGGCTATCTCGCGGCCGGCCTGAGCCTGGCCCTGTACGGCCTCACGCTGACGGCCTGGACACTGAGCGACTTCGTCCAAGGGGACGGCAGCGTCTGGGATTTCGTCGAGGAGCTGTTCAACCCGCGCGGGGCCGGCCAGGTGCCGATGCTCGGCCCGTACGAATGGGCGCTCGCCGTCGCGTTCCTGGCCGTCGCCGGGCTCATGCTGGCCCAGCGGCGGATGGCCAGGTCCGCCGCGATGCTGCTCGCGTTCGTGCTGCTGGCAATCGCGTTGCGTGAGGGTGTGGGCCTGTTCGACGCCGACTACCGCCACCAGTGCGGCTCCGATCCGCTCGGCGGCTGGCTGCTGGCGACCCGCGGTATCGGCCTGCTGACGGCGCTGGTCGTCCTGGGCGCGCTGCTCCCGGCAGGCGGGCGCCGCGGACGCCCCGCCGACGCCCCGCCGCCCGTCTGCGACTACGTGGACGGGGGCCCCGGATCGGACGACGGCCTCGGGCCGGTCACGGACGAGGGCCCCGGCATGTGGCGGCGTCGGCCTTCGCGGATCTGCGGCGTGCTGTTCCTGGTGCTGGGGCTCGCCCAGCTGGCGTGGCTGGTGCAGGGCCTGCTGCCGCCCACCACGGAACCGGGCCGGTATCTGCGCGGAACGGTCGACGCCTCGGCCTTCGGCGCCCTGCACATCGCCGCCACCATCGAGTTCACCACCCCGGGCACGGTGCTCGCCCTGCTGGTGCTCGGGGCGCTCGCCTACCGGGGACGCCGGGATGTGCGGGGCGCCCTGCTGCTGTTCGCCGCGGTGCAGCTCTATCTGACGGTGCGGGACGTGGTGGGGCTGGCGGTGACGGATTTCTTCAACCGGTCGCTGGAGACGACGACGGGCGCGCTGTCGCTGGCGACGACGGCGTACGGCCTGGCGGCGATGACGTCGGTGGTGGTGCTGTCCACCGGGCGGTGCGGGCCGTACGGCGGCGCCCGGGGCGAGGCGCTCCGGGCCGCGGCCACGGGGCGCTTCGGCAGCCGGTGAGCGGCCCGCCGGCCCCGTGCGCACACGCCAGTGACGGCCGTCGCGTGTGGGGGTCGCGGCGGCCGTCACTGTGAACTGCAACGCGTAGGGGGCTTGTGGCCTCGTCAGTGGTGCAGCATGAGAGGCACTCTGCCCGTGAGTGTCACCGGGGGGCATCGTCCGCAGGTCGCGGGCGCACCCCCGCCGGTCGGCGGGGGTGCGGGGCCGCCGGAGGGCGGGCCGGCCCCGGGAGGCGGGCGGAGGCGGGCGGGGCAGGGTGGCTCCGCTCGCCCCGGAACGGTGCGATGAGAAGGGGGCGGCCGGTGATCCGTGTCGCTGTGGTGGACGATGAGCGGCTCGTCAGGTCCGGGCTGCGGATGATTCTGGGGACCGCCCCGGACATCGAGATGGTCGCGGACTGCAGCGGCGCCGACGCCGTCGGGACGGTGCGCAGCAGCGGGGCCGATGTCGTCCTGCTCGACATCCGGATGCCGGACGTGGACGGCCTGACCGTGCTGCGCCGGCTGCGCGCGGCCGATGCACCGCCGGCCGTCGCGATGCTGACCACCTTCGACGCCCAGGAGTACCTGACCGCGGCGCTGCGCGAGGGTGCGGCCGGTTTCCTGCTCAAGGACTCCGACCCGGAGCAGCTCGTACGCGCCGTGCGCACTCTGGCGGCGGGCGGCAGCGTGCTGGACCCCGGTGTCACCCGGGCGGTGATCGGCGGCTATCTGACGGCCGAGGACCAGGCGGCCGCCGCGCAGGCCGTACGCGGCCTGACGCCACGGGAGTCGGAGGTGCTCGCGCTGCTCGGCGAGGGGCTCGGCAACGCCCAGATCGCGGACCGGATCGGGCTGGCGTCCAGCACCGTCAAGGACCATGTCCGTGCACTGCTGGCGAAGTTGGGCGGGATCAACCGCATCCAGGCCGCGATCGTCGCCGACCGTGCCGGGCTGGTCTCCGGGATACCCCGAGGGACGTGCTGACGATGGCCGGCCCGGGGGCTCCGGAGGCCGCGCCCTGGCCGCGGATACTCGGCACCGGCCGCGCGGGGCGGTGGCTGCGGCGGGCCGGCCCGGTGGCGGTCCCGGTGCTGCTCGCCGTCGTCGATGCGCTGCTCGTCAACGGTCTCGAACTCCTCCTGGAACTGGCCGTGTCGCTGGTCGCCGCCACCGCGCTGCTGCTGCGCCGCCGCTTCCCGCTGCTGGTTTTCCTCTTCACGCTCCCCGGGCTCTACATCGGCTACATCTGGTTCGCGCCGATGATCGCGCTCTACACGCTCGCCGCGCGACGGCCGGGCCGGGCGCGGCTCGGCGTGTGCGCGGCGCTGCTGATCGCGGCGCACTTCTTCCCGTATCCGATGTCGGACCTCGAACCGACCGCGTACCGCGAGAACACGCTGGTGCTGATCGACGCCTGTGTCACCTGCGCGGCGCCGATCGCGCTGGGGCTGCTGGTCCGCACCCGCCGTGAGCTGGCCGTACGCGTCGAAGACCTGACCCGCAGCCTGCGCCGCGAGGACCGGCTGCTGGCCGACCGGGTACAGGCCACCGAACGCGCCAGACTGGCCCGTGAGATGCACGACGTGGTGGCCCACCAGGTCAGCCTGATCAGCCTCCAGGCGGGCGCCGTGCAGGTCAGCACCGGCGACGAGGCGGCCCGCGCGGGCGCCAGGACGATACGGGAACTGTCCGTGCGCACCCTGGAGGAGCTGCGGCACATGGTAGGGGTGCTGCGGGCGGCCGGCGGTACGGAGGAGTCCGGCGGGCCGGCGCCGCAGCCCGATCTGGCCGAACTGCCGCGGCTGATCGAGATGAGCGGGCTTGAGGTGACGTACGAGGGCGGTGTGGTGGCGGGTTCGGGTGGTGCGCGCGGCGCGAAGACCGTGGAGCGGGCGGCGTTCCGTACGGTCCAGGAGGCGCTGACGAACGTCCGCAAGCACGCGCCGGGGGCGCGGGTGCGGGTGCGGGTGGACCCGGTGGAGGACGCGGGCCCGGTGGAGGCGGATACGGCGGGCGATCCGGGGCCGGGCGGTCTGCGGGTGGAGATCCGTAACGGGCCGCCGGACGAGAAGGCGACGGCGCCCGCGCTGCCCGGGGGCGGGCACGGCCTGGTGGGGCTGCGCGAACGGGCCCAGAGCCTCGGCGGGACGCTGGAGACGCGGCACACGTCCGATGGCGGCTTCGTCGTACGGGCGGAATTCCCGTACGGGACGGGGTGAATCCGGCGGCGGGGTGTCCGGGCGGGTCAGGCGGAGAGCGGCGCGGCGGCCTCGTCCACGGCGGTGTGCAGGTCGGGGTAGACCTCGAAGAGCCGGCGGACGCCGAGCGCCGCGAGCACGCGGTTGACGTGGGAGCCGTCGACGGCACCCTGGGCGGGGAGGATCAGCCGCAGCCGGCCCTGGCACGACCGCATCAGGCGGCGCGCGGCGATCAGTACGCCGACCCCGCTGGAGTCGCAGAACCGCACGTCGGAGAGGTCGAGCACGAGACTGCGCCGGCCGTCGGCCACCGCGTCGTGCACGTGCTGGCGCACCGCGGGCGAGGTGACCAGGTCCATTTCGCCGGACACCTGGAGTACGGCCCACCGGCCCTGTTCGTCTTCTGCGACCTTCAACGACACGCGCTCGAAGCCTTTCGCTCGCTTTCGGACCGGATGCCCCCGGAGATACCCGGAACTCACCCTTCCCCGGCTCGACTGCCCGGCCTCTCTCCCCTGAAACACCGCGGATGCTGGGCGCACTGGGCCGATCTCCCATAAGGCTATGCCCAGGGCCAGGTCGCCCTTTGCCAGAATTCGGTCACACCCGGATAACGCATTGCTCAATTGCGACAGGAACGATCCGCATCGATCTCCCAGGAACGGGCATTACCACCGCAAAGTGACGACTCCCTTACCATCAGCGCCCGCCCACCGGAGGGGTTTGCCGTAAAGGAGCATGCGTTGTCGGACCCTCGGACTACATTCGATGGCACGGCCGGGGCACGGCTGACCCCGCGGGTGCGGAGTCGGCCGTGTGACGGCGGCAACAGCGGTGACCGACAGGGAGGGGGTCCGATGGGAAAGGACGCACCGCCGCGCTGGGACAAGCGGATGCAACAGCGGCTCGCTCGCGGTGAGGCGGCCGCGCTGGGCGAGCTGTACGACCGCTTCGCCTCTCTGGTGCACAGCCTCGCCCACCGCGTCCTGGCCGACGAGGACGCCGCCGACCGCATCACCCGCGAGGTCTTCGGCTACATCTGGGAGAACCCCGACTCCTACGACCCCAAGCAGGGCTCGCTGCGCTCCTGGGTCGCCACGCTCACCCAGCACCAGGCCGTACTCCGGCTGCGCCAGGCCGAGGCCGAGACGGCCCGTGGCGGCGGCGCCGACGCCCCCGAACCAGCAGAGATAGAGCAGAAGATCCGCGAAGCCTCCACGGCCGCCCGCGCCGACTACATCGTCACGTCCATGCCCGCGCCGCTGCGCGACGCCCTGGAGCTGGCCTACTTCCAGCGCCGTAACTACCGCCAGACCGCGGCCGATCTCGGCGTCACGGAGGACGAGGCGCGGCGCAGGCTCCGGCTCGGCCTGCAGCTGCTGTCGACGGCCCACAACCACCAGGCACTCCCGCCGGGACCGCCGCGCGCCGCCCTGCCCGCACCGTCGTCCCGCCCGTCCCGGCCGCCGCACCCCCACGCCACCCCGTGCCCGCCCCGCACGGCACCGCACCCCGGTCCCGGCAGCACCCCGCCGCCCGGCTCAGGCCCTGGACGGTCACTGTGAACGGCCCGGAGGAGTGCGACGGCTACGGCCAGGAGGAATCGGACCGTACGCATCCAGGCGAGGCGCGCGAGGACGCCCGGGACACCGGCGATGACCACGAGACGCACGGCGGCCGCGAGACGCACGCCCCGCAGTGGCCCGGCACACCGGGCCGCCCCGGCGACGGCCCGTACCCGTCCGGTGGCCGCGGCGCACCGGGTCCTGCCGCCCGGCCGCGGATACCGGCACCCCGCACGGCCGCCGAGGACCACGGCCCGCTGCCCGACCTGCCGCCCCCGTCCGGCCCCGCTCCCGGGGCCCCCGAAGCGGCGGCGCAGCCCGGGACCGCCGGACCGCAGGGCGACACCCCCCGGCCGCCCGGTGATGCCGCCCGCCCGCAGACCGATGCGGCCGGGGCCGGGCACCCGCGAGAGGCCGACACTGCGCCCGTGGAGTCCGAATTGCCGCACCGGGTACTGAAATCACTGCTCGGGGCCTGGGCGCTGGCCGCATGCTCGACCGAGGAGACCACGGCGGTCGAGGCGCACCTCACGGACTGCGCCTCCTGCGCCGACGAGGCACTGCGGCTGCGCAACGCCGTCGGCCTGCTGCATCCCGCCGACAACCTCGACCTCGATCCGCTGCTGCGCTCGCGGGTCCTGGAAGGCTGCCTGGGCCGCCGCCCGGCCCGTATACCCGTCCCCGAGTGGGCGGCTCCGTACGACGCGGAGACCGCCAAACTCGACGCGCTGCTGCGGGACATGGGCGAGGCCGAGTGGCGGGCGCCGGTGCGGCTGCGCTGGTTCGACGGCGAACGGCCGGTGAACCGTAAGACCACGGTCGCCGGGGTGATCGGGCATCTGATGGCGGTCGACGGCCTGGTCGCCACGGCGCTCGGTCTCGCCGACCCGCTCGGCGCCGCCGTCTCTCCGGGCCGGGTGGGGCCCACCGACCGCACCCACGCCTTCTGGCGGACGGTGGACGGGCACCCCGCCCCGCAGGACACCCGCGAACCCTGGCGCGAGCAGAGCCACGCCCTGATCAGAACGGCGTCCTTCGCCGGCCGCAGGACGAGCGAACTGGCCGTCTCCTACGGCGAGTTCGGGCTCCCGCTGCGGGACGCGTTCCTGGACCGGGCCTTCGAGTGCTGGGTGCACGCGGGCGACATCGCGGAGGCGGTGGACTATCCGTACCGCGTCCCGGCCGCCGGGCACCTGCACGACCTCGTCGATCTCGCGGCCCGGCTGCTGCCCAGCGCGCTGGCCGACCGCCGGCGCGCCGGTCTCGCGGCGCCGCCGCAGCGGCTGGTCGAGGCGGGCGCCCCGGGCCGCACGCTCCATCTGGAGGTCGAGGGTGACGGCGGCGGGCACTGGTACATAGCGCTGGACTCCCCCGCAGCGCTGGGCACGCCGGACCGCACCGTCGCCCATATCGCACTGGACGGCGCCGAGTTCTGCCAACTGGCGGCGGGGCACATCTCTCCGGAGGAGGCCGCGGCGGGCCAGCACGGCGAGCGCGAGGCCATCCGGGACGTGCTCTTCGCGACCGCGTCCCTGTCCCGGCTCTGAACCGCCCGGGGCCGTCTGCCGTCCCGCCGGGCC
>NZ_JAJCXB010000054.1 GCF_020564935.1 Streptomyces pinistramenti | reverse complement strand
CGTTTCCGACTCTATCAGATCCTCGCGGTCCCGATTTTCGCCGGTGCGATCCGGCCTTTCGGCCTTTTCGCGTTTCCAACCTTACCAGATCCGTTTCCGTCTCCGGCCCCCCGTTGGAGCGGGGTTGGCCTTCCAGCTTTCGCTTTCCGGCCTTTCCGACTTTATCAGATCCGATTCTCGCCGTTTCCGGTCCGAATTCGCTTCCGATTCCCCGTCGGAGGGGTTTTGCCTTTCGGCTGATTCGAACTTTATCAGAAGTAATTTGATCGAGTGAATCGACCGGATTCTCCTGCTAAGTGATCGAATGGCTTCGCCGAATTGAGTTTCCGGCTGAAGCAGATATGAGACTAACCGTCGCGGTCGAACCTGTCCAGTTCGTGGCAACCGTTCGAATCTACCTCCCGTCGTGACCCGTGTCAACGGGTTACTTGGGGCGAAGAGGAGATTAGCAGGTCAGCGGGGGCCGATGCACATCAGGCTGCGGTCGGCACCTGGATATCGCGGTCGGTGGCCTCGACGTCGCCGGTCTCCCCCGCTCGTACCGCGCGACCGCCCAGGACGTAGACGTAGAGGAGGAAGGCGAGCTCGGCGGCGACGCCGATGCCGATGCGGGACCAGGTGGGCAGGCCGGAGGGGGTGACGAAGCCTTCCAGGGCGCCCGAGACGAAGAGCACCACGGCGAGTCCTACCGCTACCCCGAGGGCGGAGCGGCCCTCCTCGGCGAGGGCGGTGCGGCGGGTGCGCGGGCCCGGGTCGACGAGTGTCCAGCCCAGGCGCAGGCCGATGCCGGCCGCGATGAAGACGGCGGTCAGTTCGAGGAGGCCGTGCGGCAGGATCAGCCCGAGGAAGGTGTCGAGGCGGCCCGCCGAGGCCATCAGGCCGATGCCGGCGCCCAGGTTGAGCATGTTCTGGAAGAGGATCCACAGGACCGGGATGCCGGCGAAGCCGCCGAGTACCAGGCAGAGGGCCACGGCCTGGGCGTTGTTCGTCCATACCTGGGCGGCGAAGGATGCTGCCGGGTGGCTGGAGTAGTACGTCTCGTACTCGCCGCCTGGGCGGGTCATGGCGCGGAGATCCTCGGGAGCGCCGATGGTGGCCTGCACCTCCGGGTGGGCGGCTATCCACCAGCCCAGGAGGACGGCCAGCGCGGTGGACAGGATCGCCGTGGGAATCCACCAGTGGCGCAGGCGGTAGACGGCCGCCGGGAACACGGTGCTGAAGAAGCGGGCGGCATCGCGCCAGGATGCCTTGCGGGCGCCCGTTACGGCGCTGCGGGCGCGGGCCACCGATGAAGTGAGCCGGCCGACGAGGACGGGGTCGGGGGCGCTGGAGCGGAGCAGCGAGAGGTGAGTGGTGGCGCGTTGGTAGAGGGTGACGAGTTCGTCGGCCTCGGCGCCGGTGAGGCGGCGCTTGCGGCGCAGGAGTGCTTCGAGGCGGTCCCATTCGGCGCCGTGGGCCGAGACGAAGACATCGAGGTCCATACGGTGTCGCTCCTCGCAGCGCCGTGAGGTGGGGTCCGCGGTCAGCTTGGCAGACTGGCCGCGCCCGGCGTGGGGCGGGCGGGGTATTGGGGACCGAGCGGGACGCGAGAGGGAGTGGGGCACGTGAGCGAATTGGTGACGGGTGAGGCGGTGGTGCTGGGGCTGCGGCCGGCCAGGCTGCCGAGCCGGGCGCTGGCTGTGGTCGTCGACCTCGCGGTGTCCTGGGGGACGTACATCGTGGTGTCGCTGCTGCTGATGAGCGGGACCTCTTCGATGGACGGGGCGGCGGTCGCCGCTGTCGCGGTGGCGACGTTCGTCCTGGTGCAGATCGGGATACCCATCGTCATTGAGACACTGAGCCACGGCCGCTCGCTGGGGAAGCTGATGTGCGGGCTGCGGGTGCTGCGGGAGGACGGCGGCCCCATCCGGTTCCGGCATGCGCTGGTACGCGGTGCCATGGGAGCCATCGAGATCGTGCTGACCATGGGGGTCGTGGCGTGCGTCGCGTCCCTGGTGTCGGCGCGTGGACGGCGGCTGGGGGACGTTTTCGCGGGGACGCTGGTCGTACGGGAGCGGCTGCCTGTGGCGCGTCAGGGCGCGGCGTTTCCGCCGCCGCCCCCGTGGATGGCCGGGGAGCTGGGGGCACTCGATCTTTCCCGTGTGCCGGACGGGTGGTGGCTGACCGTGCGGCAGTTCCTGTCGCGGCTGAGGCAGCTGGATCCGCAGATCGGCGGGGCGATGGCGGGGCGGCTCGCGGAGGATCTGCGGGGGTTCACCGGGGTGTCCGTGCCGGAGGGGGTGCACCCGGCGGCATACCTGGCCGCGGTGGTCGGTGAACGGCAGTCCCGGGAGGCGCAGCGTGCCTTCGGGGCTCCGTTGGGGGCGCCCGGAGCGGTGCTGAACGGGGGCGCTGTGTCTGGTGGGGCGGGTGGCGTGGGCGGTCGTGCCGATGTCGCCGGGGGGCGGGAGTTCCGTGGTCACCGGGGTGGTGGAGAGGCCGGGGCGGTGGAGGGCCAGGGTCCTGGTGGCTGTGGGGATGAGGGGGCGGCGCGTACGGGGTTCGTGGCGCCGGGGTGAGACGAGGGCGGGCGGGGGTGTGGGGATGTGGCTGACGGCCGTCTCGTCGTGGGGTTTCTGCGGTGATCGCTGTGGTGGACGGGGAGTTGGGGCGGGGCGGGGCTGAGCGGCGGGGTTCGCGGCGGGCTGTTTCGGTGGCGGTCAGTCGAAGGTCGACGGTGGGGATTCGAGGGATTCGAGTTCGATGCCGGGGGCCGAGAGGACGACGTCGCCGGCGATGTGGACGGTGTGCTGTTCACCGGTCTCCAGGTCGTTGACCTGGTATTCGTCATCGATCAGCGGGGCGTTGTCAGTGGCGTGTGCTGTGCTGGAGACCAGGGCCCAGGACTGATCGAGGGTGCGGGGGGCGAGGACGGGGGGTGTGAAGGCCACGAGCCGGGTGCGGACGGCTCCGGCGCCGGGGGCGGGACGCAGCAGGCGGGCCGTGGCGATGAGGAAGGCGGGGGACGCGCCGGTGAAGGCGTGTGCGGGGACGTTGCCTTCGGTGGCGTGTTCGCCGGTGGGGTCGGTGCGTACCCAGGTGACGCCTTCGAGTGCGGCGCCGCGTACCTGCCAGGCGGAGGCGTGGAGTTCGAGTCGGATCGGGCGGCCGAGCGCGTCGAGGGTGAGGTCGACGGAGCCCGCGTGGTCTCCGGAGGGGGAGGTGATCTGGGAGACGTAGCGCCAGCCGGAGGGGCCGGGGGCGCAGTGGAAGTGCTCTTCACCCAGGGGGGTGTGATCGTGCGGGTCGTGCAGGGAGTAATGGCCGCGGGGCATGGGGGTCCTTCTGGCGGGGCCGTGCGGGGGTTCGGGTGTACGCGTCCCCGGGAGCGTGGGGCCGCAGGGGTGCGGGGGACTTGGCTCCGGCTCGTGGTGGTGCGGTGGGGAGGGGATGCGCCGGCGGGTGCGGATGACGGGTTCCGGGCAGGGGCGCGGGCCGGGGGTGGTGCTGATGCCTGTCCGGTACGGGCCAGGCCCTCGCCGCGGGTGGCGAGGGCCTGGGTTCACCGGCTGCTGAGGTGGTTCAGTCGTGTCTCAGTAGCGGTAGTGGTCCGGCTTGTACGGGCCCTCGACCTGGACGCCGATGTAGGCGGCCTGCTCGGGGCGCAGCTCGGTGAGCCTGACACCGAGCGCGGCGAGGTGGAGGCGGGCGACCTTCTCGTCCAGGTGCTTGGGCAGGACGTAGACGTCGGTCGGGTACTCCTCCTGCTTGGTGAAGAGCTCGATCTGGGCCAGCGTCTGGTCCGCGAAGGAGTTCGACATCACGAACGACGGGTGACCTGTGGCGTTGCCGAGGTTCAGCAGACGGCCCTCGGAGAGCACGATCAGGACCTTGCCGTCCGGGTGCGTCCAGGTGTGGACCTGCGGCTTGACCTCATCCCTGACGATGCCGTCGAGCTTCGCGAGGCCGGCCATGTCGATCTCGTTGTCGAAGTGGCCGATGTTGCCGACGATCGCCTGGTGCTTCATCCGGGCCATGTCGGAGGCCATGATGATGTCCTTGTTGCCGGTCGTGGTGACGAAGATGTCGGCGGTCTCGACGACGTCTTCGAGCGTGGCGACCTGGTAACCGTCCATCGCCGCCTGCAGGGCGCAGATCGGGTCGATCTCGGTGATGATCACGCGGGCGCCCTGGCCGCGGAGCGACTCCGCGCAGCCCTTGCCGACGTCGCCGTAACCGCACACCACGGCGGTCTTGCCGCCGATGAGCACGTCGGTGGCGCGGTTGATGCCGTCGATCAGAGAGTGGCGGCAGCCGTACTTGTTGTCGAACTTCGACTTGGTGACGGCGTCGTTGACGTTGATCGCCGGGAAGAGGAGCACACCGTCGCGGTGCATCTCGTACAGGCGGTGGACGCCGGTGGTGGTCTCCTCGGTCACGCCGCGGATCTCGGAGGCCAGGCGGGTCCACTTCTGCGGGGCCTCGGCCACCGTGCGGGTGAGCAGTTCGAGGATGGCGCGGTGCTCATCGCTCTCCGCGGTCTCGATCGCGGGGACCTTGCCGGCCTTCTCGTACTCGACGCCCTTGTGGACGAGGAGGGTGGCGTCGCCACCGTCGTCCAGGATCATGTTCGGGCCGCCGGTGGGCGAGTTGGGCCAGGTCAGCGCCTGCTCCGTGCACCACCAGTACTCCTCCAGGCTCTCGCCCTTCCAGGCGAAGACCGGAATGCCCTGCGGGCTGTCGGGGGTGCCGTTCGGGCCGACGGCGATGGCCGCGGCCGCGTGGTCCTGGGTGGAGAAGATGTTGCAGGAGGCCCAGCGGACCTCGGCGCCCAGGGCGACCAGGGTCTCGATGAGCACGGCGGTCTGCACGGTCATGTGCAGGGAGCCGGTGACACGGGCGCCGGCCAGCGGCTGGGTGGCGGCGTACTCCTTGCGGATCGCCATCAGGCCGGGCATCTCGTGCTCGGCGAGGGTGATCTCCTTGCGGCCGAAGGCGGCGAGGGACAGGTCGGCGACCTTGAAGTCCTGGCCGGTGGCTGCTGTCGTCATACGGGCTGCTCCTCGAGCGTCGAGGTGGATATCGGGCTGGGCAGTCTGCGGCGCGGGCAGGCAGGAGCGTACGCGGAAGCGGACACACCTCTCCCCCTGGCCGCAGCGCAGTCCGTCGGAGGCCCTCTCTCCCTCGGCCGGTCCGCGGTGCGGGCCGCCCGACCGCCATCAGCAGCGACGTCTGGCACTGCGCACGAATCTACACCGACAGGCTCTGTGACCCCAGCCCGCGTCGGCTGGTTCTGTGCGCTTCGGTGCGGGCGGGGCGGGCGCTCGCCCCCTGGCCTCCGGTCGCGGCCGAGCCTGTGGTGTCCGGGTCCTTGCCCGGGACTGCACGTGGTTCCGGGTGCGGGAGCGGCGGGCGAGGGCTGGAGCTGCTTGCCGTGGTGGAGGGGCGAGGGTCGATCGGGGCTGAGAACGTACTGTCCGGCAGCGGCGCCAGACGGGGCGATGGCGTCGCCGTGGGCACCCGGGAAGGGACGGGCGCGGGGGAGCCGGCACCGGAGCTGCGGAGCACGGGCGCGCCGACGCGCGGAGCCGCCCGAGGCCGGGCCGTCCGACGGCCGCCCGAGGCCGTCTGCCGTCCGAGGACGTTCGGCGAAAAGCCCCGCTCCCCCATCGGTGGGCGCGGGGCCTCGCCCGGGATTTCCCCAGGTGCCTCTTCCGGGACCTCATTGCGGATGCCGCTCGCCCCGTTGGCCGGTGGCGGCGCAGCGGTCAGTGGTCGCCCGGGGACTTCGCGGGATTGGCGCCGGCGGCTGCGGCGTTCTCGTTGTAGATGTCGGGCTCCAGGTAGATGACCCGGGCGATCGGTACGGCCTCGCGGATGCGGGCCTCGGCGGCGTTGATGGCGTCCGCGACCTGTGTGGCGGTGTCGTCGTGCTGGACCGCGATCTTGGCGGCCACCAGCAGTTCTTCGGGGCCGAGGTGCAGGGTGCGCATGTGGATGACGCGGGTGACGACGTCGCCGTCGACGACCGCGGCGCGGATCTTGGCGACCTGCTCGGGGCCCGCGGCCTCGCCCAGCAGCAGCGACTTCGTCTCGGCCGCGAGGACGAGGGCGATCAGCACGAGCAGCGTGCCGATGCACATCGTGCCGATGCCGTCCCAGATGCCGTCGCCGGTGGCGAGGGTGAGCCCGACACTGCACAGGGCGAGGACCAGGCCGATCAGCGCGCCGAAGTCCTCCAGGAGGACGACCGGCAGCTCGGGTGCCTTGGCCCGGCGGATGAACTGGGCCCAGGTCTGCTGCCCGCGCAGCTCGTTGGACTCCTTGATGGCCGTACGGAAGGAGAAGCCCTCGGCGATGACGGCGAAGACGAGGACGCCGACCGGCCAGTACCAGTTCTCCAGCTCGTGCGGGTGCTGGATCTTCTCGTAGCCCTCGTAGAGCGCGAAGACGCCGCCGATGGTGAACAGCACGATGGAGACGAGGAATCCGTAGATGTACCGCTCGCGGCCGTAGCCGAAGGGGTGTTCCGCGGTGGCGGCGCGCTTGGCCTTCTTGCCGCCGAGCAGGAGCAGGCCCTGGTTGCCGGAGTCGGCGATCGAGTGCACGCCCTCGGCGAGCATCGACGACGAGCCGCTGAAGGCGAACGCCACGAACTTCGCTACGGCGATGGCCAGGTTGGCGCCCAGCGCCGCGACGATCGCCTTGGTTCCGCCTGATGCACTCATAGGTGCCGCATGTCCCTTCCGTCGGCCGGGCTTTACCCGCCTTTTAGTTCAGTGCGGCGGTCATTGTCGCAGCCCCGCCCATGGGCGGTGGCATGAGGCCGCCGCGGGGCCTTCGCCCGGCCACCCTGCTATGCCATGACCTTCGCGCGGAAGAGGGTGCCGTCGCCGGACACGGTGACCTGCTCGCCGGCCGGGACGAACGCCGACTCTCCCGGTGCGAGGGTCAGCGTCCCGCCGTCCGTGGTGCCCGCGGTGTGCGCCTCGACCGTGCCCGCCGTGCACAGCAGCACCTGTGGCGTACCGGGTTCCAGCGGGCGGGGGGCGGCGCCGGGGGCGAGGACGAAGCGGGAGAGCCGGAACTCGTCGACGGGGGTTTCGTAGATCTCCTCGCCGTCCACCGCCTCCGGGCGCAGCACGCCGGGGTCGCCTGCCTCGAAGCGGACGATACGCAGCAGTTCGGGGACATCGACGTGCTTGGGGGTGAGGCCGCAGCGCAGCACGTTGTCGGAGTTGGCCATCAGCTCGACGCCGAGGCCGTCGAGGTAGGCGTGCGGGATGCCGGCGCCGAGGAACAGGGCTTCGCCGGGCTGGAGTTGGACGTGGTGGAGCAGCATGGCGGCGAGGACGCCGGGGTCGCCGGGGTAGTGGTGGGCGAGGGAGGCGTACGCGGCGTATGCGGCGGCGTGCGGACCGCCCTCCGCGCTCCGTTCGTCCGCCGCCGCGGCGGCCCGCTCGACGGTCTCGGCCATCGCGGCGGGCTCGGCGCTCAGGACGGCGGTCAGCACCTCGCGCAGGGCGGCGTCCTCGGGTCCTGCGCGCAGGATGTCGACGTACGGCTTGAGGTCGTCGACGTCCAGGCCCTCCAGGATGTCGGCGGCCTGTGCCGGGTGGCGGAAGCCGCAGAGCCCTTCGAACGGGGTGAGGGCGCAGATCAGCTCGGGCTTGTGCTGGGTGTCCTTGTAGTTGCGGTGCCCGGCGTCGAGCAGGACGCCGCGGCGTTCCTCGTCGGCGAAGCCCTCCGCCGCCTGGGCGAGGTCGGGGTGGACCTGGAGGGAGAGCGGGGATCCGGCCGCGAGGAGCTTGAGCAGGAACGGCAGCCGGGGGCCGAAGGCCCGTACGGACGCGGCGCCCAGTTCGGCCTCGGGGGCGGCCGCGATCACTTCGGACAGCGGGACGAGGCCGGCGCCGCGGTCGATGCGGGAGGGAGCGCCGGGATGGGCGCCCATCCACATCTCGGCCTGGGGCTCTCCGGTCGGCTCGGTGCCGAGCAGTTTGGGGATGGCGGTGGTGGAGCCCCAGGCATAGGGGCGCACGGTGTTGACGAGGCGGTCCATGGGGCTGCTGCTTCCTGACGTCGTACGGGCGGGCGGGGTCACCGGTCGGTGGCCGGCGCCGGGCGCGGTCCGTTCCGGCCCACGCCCCGGCCGTACATGATCACTCGGTGTCGGCGAGCGCGAGGTAAACGGCGGCGAAATCCGCGATGGCGAGGAGTTCGGCGGCGATCTCCAGATCGGTGCCGCCCGCCGGTTCGAGTGCGCTGACGGCGGTGTCGCGCTCGTCGGCGAGGGTGTGCGCGGCGCCGGTGGCGGACAGCGGTCCCGGCGGCCCTTCGCGGAGCAGGACGATCCTGGCGTGCAGGGCGGCCGGCTCTTCGACGCGGTCGCGGAAGAAGTCCTCGGGGTCGGCGTCGGCGGCCAGCGGCCCGGAGAGCAGCGTGCGGTGCGCGGTCAGCGCCTCGGGCAGCTCGGCGGCGAGCGCGGGGCGGCCGGCCAGGCTCGCCAGTTCGCCGGCGAAGTGCCGGCCGACGGCGCCCGCGACGGCTCCTTCGGTCCAGATCAGCGGCAGCGCGTCGGCCACCTCGGCGGCCAGCATCTTGGCCGGGTTGGAGTACGTGGCGACGGCCGGGCCGCAGCGTTCGGCCAGCTCGTCGAGGCGGTCCGCGAGGTGGGCCAGGGCCTCGGGCGGGGCGCTGAGCATCCCGATCCGGTCGGCGAGCGCGAGGATCGGGATGAGCAGCGACCAGAGGGTGCCGGGGGCGGCGGGCGGGGCGCCCTCGACGTCGAACTGGTCGTCGTACGCGGTGGTCGCCAGCGGGACGGCGAGGCCGCGGGCCTGGGTGACGGCTTCGGCCAGCGGGGAGCCCGCAGGGGTGACGGCGACGACGGAGCAGCCGCGGCGGTATGCCTGTTCGACCAGTTCGGCGAGGCCGCTGTCGGAGCCGTCGGGTCCGGTGATCAGGACGAGGTCGAGCGGACCGCTCCAGCCGGGCAGCGCCCACCGCAGGGCGCCGGGCAGCGGCGCGACACCGGTGGACGGGATGAGGGTGACCGGGCAGCTGCCGCGGCCCAGCGCGCCGAAGAGGTCGGCGACGCAGGGGGCGACCGGGCCGGGTCCTGCGACGAGGACGGCGCGCGGCCGCCCGTCGGGCACCAGGTCGGGGATGCCGGCCTCGGTGGCGCTGCGGGCCGCGGTGCGGACCCGGGCGCCGGATTCGGCGACGCCGCGCAGCAGACCGTAGCGGTCGGCGCGGGCCAGCGCCTCGGGAGTGTCGAGGAGTGACTCGTCGAGCATGGTGGGCGCGGCCTCCGAATCGCCGGTACGGGCGGGGAACGCCGGGCGGTGCCGGGGCGGGCCCGGCGGGCGCCCGGTCAGGCGGGGCGGCGGGCCTCGTCGACGAGGAGGACGGGGATGCCGTCCCGTACGGGGTAGGCGAGGCCGCAGTCTCCGGAGGTGCAGACCAGTTCGGCGGGGTCGGCCGCCGACCTGTCCGCCAGCGGGGCGTGGCACGCCGGGCAGGCGAGGATCTCGATCAGGCTGGCTTCGACCGGCATGGGGTCTGCTCCTTCAGGGTGGTTGCGGCCCCGCCAGCGTACCGCCGTACCGGGGGGCGGGGCCTGTCCGGCGGGGGTTGCCGGGGCGGGGCGGCCGTGGGCTGCCCCGCCCTTCGGGGGCTCAGCCCCGGATGATCGCCAGTGCTTCGTCGCGTACCCGCTCGACGGTGGCGATGTCGCGGGCCTCGACGTTCAGGCGCAGCAGCGGTTCGGTGTTGGAGGCGCGCAGGTTGAACCACCAGTCGGCGGCGGTGACCGTCAGGCCGTCGAGGGTGTCGAGGGTGACGCCTTCGCGGCCCTCGTACGCGTCCCGGATCGCGGCGAGGCGGCCGGCCTGGTCGTCGACGGTGCTGTTGATCTCGCCGGACGCCGCATAGCGGTTGTACTGCGCGACCAGCTCCGACAGCGTTCCCTGCTGCCCGCCGAGCGCCGCCAGCACGTGCAGCGCGGCGAGCATGCCGGTGTCGGCGTTCCAGAAGTCGCGGAAGTAGTAGTGCGCGGAGTGCTCGCCGCCGAAGATGGCGCCGGTCTTCGCCATCTCTTCCTTGATGAAGGAGTGGCCCACCCGGGTACGCACCGCGCGGCCGCCGTTCTCCTCGACGACCTCGGGGACCGACCACGAGGTGATGAGGTTGTGGATGACCGTGCCGCCGGGGTGTTTGGCCAGCTCGCGGGCGGCCACCAGGGCGGTGATCGCGGACGGCGCGACCGGGTCGCCGTTCTGGTCGACGACGAAGCAGCGGTCCGCGTCACCGTCGAAGGCCAGGCCGATGTCGGCGCCGACTTCCCGCACCCGGGCCTGGAGGTCCACGATGTTCTTCGGGTCGAGCGGGTTGGCCTCGTGGTGGGGGAAGGAACCGTCCAACTCGAAGTAGAGGGCGTCCAGTTCGAGCGGCAGGCCCTCGAAGACGGTCGGCACGGTGTGGCCGCCCATGCCGTTGCCTGCGTCCACGACCACCTTGAGCGGGCGGATGCCCGAGAGGTCGACGAGCGAGCGCAGATGGGCGGCGTAGTCGCCGAGTACGTCGCGCTGCACGATTGTCCCGGTGCGGTCGGCGGGCGGCGGGGCGCCCTCGTCCGACCAGCCTTCGACCAGGGCGCGGATGTCCGCGAGGCCGGTGTCCTGGCCGACCGGGGCGGCGCCCGCCCGGCACATCTTGATGCCGTTGTACTGGGCCGGATTGTGCGAGGCGGTGAACATCGCGCCCGGCAGCCCGAGGGCGCCGCTGGCGAAGTACAGCTCGTCGGTCGAGGCGAGGCCGATCTCGGTGACGTCCGCGCCGCGGGCCGCGGCGCCACGGGCGAAGGCACCGGCGAGGCCCGGCGACGAGGGCCGCATGTCGTGCCCGGTCACGATCGCGTCCGCCCCCGTGACCTCGACGAAGGCCGCGCCGAACAGCTCGGCGAGGCTCTCGTCCCACTGGTCGGGGACCACACCGCGCACGTCGTACGCCTTCACGATCTGCGACAGATCAGCCACAGCCAGCCCTCCTGGAGTCTCTACGGATGCCCCAACCTACCCGGCCGTGCGGGACACGGCCGCGTGGACGGCGGGTACGGGCCAGGCGGCCCTGACGCCCCCGGCGTGCGGGCCTCTTGAGCCGTCCCGGGGCGGTCAGGGCAGCATCCAGCCGAGGGCGGCGGTGCTCTGGCCGGTGACGATCAGGCACATCACCAGCAGCAGTCCCAGGCTCCACGGCAGCACCTTGCGCAGCAGGTCTCCCTCCCGCCCGGCGAGGCCGACGGCGGCGCAGGCGATGGTCAGGTTCTGCGGCGAGATCATCTTGCCGAGCACCCCGCCCGCGCTGTTGGCGGCGGCGAGGAGTTCGGGTGCGAGCCCCGACTGCCGGGCGGCGCTGACCTGGAGGGCGCCGAAGAGGGCGTTGGCAGAGGTGTCGGAGCCGGAGACGGCGACGCCGAACCAGCCGAGTACGGGCGAGAGGAAGGCGAGCCCGGCACCGGCCGCGGCGACGAAGTGGCCGATGGTGGCGGCCTGTCCGGAGAGGTTCATGACGTAGGCGAGCGCCAGGACCGAGGTGACGGTGAGCAGCGCCCGGCGCAACTCGTATACGGTCGCGGCCCATTCCCTGGCCGCGGCGCCGGCCCGCACACCGAGCACGGCGGCGGTCAGGATGCCGGCCAGCAGGACCAGGCTGCCTCCGGTGGCGAGCAGTGGCAGGGCGAAGAGGTTGCCGCCGACGGGCTCGCCGGACGGGTCCGCGACGTTCAGGAAGGGCCAGTCGAAGGTCCGGGTCGCGGTGTCCAACAGGCCCTTGACCGGCGGGATCTGGGCGAGCGAGAAGGTCAGCACGATCAGCGCGTAGGGCGCGTAGGCGCGGGCCGTTTCGCGGCGGGTGTCGCGGGAGTCCAGGTCCTGGCTGCGTACGCCGGTGAGGACCGCGGTGCGTACCGCTTCGGTGGCGGGGCGGCGGGCGGCGGGCACCGCGACCAGTGCCGCGGCGCCGAGCAGCGCGGCGCCGATGTCGGCGAGTTGCGCGGAGACGTAGTTGGACGCCGCGAACTGGACGGCGGCGAAGGCGGATCCGCAGGCGAGCGCGGGCAGCCAGGTCTCGCGCAGCCCGCGCCGCCCGTCGACGAGGAAGACCAGCAGCAGCGGCACGACGAGCGCGAGCAGCGGCGTCTGGCGGCCCACGACGGACGCCACGTCGTCCAGCGGGATGCCGGTGACCTGGGCGAGGGTGACGACGGGGGTGCCCATGGCGCCGAACGCGACGGGCGCGGTGTTGGCGACGAGGGCGACGACGGCGGCCTTGACCGGGTCGAAGCCGAGGGCGACCAGCATCACCGCGCTGATCGCGACGGGCGCCCCGAACCCGGCCAGCGCTTCGAGCAGCGCGCCGAAGCAGAAGGCGATGACCAGCGCCTGGATGCGGGGGTCGGCGGAGAGCCGGGAGAAGGAGCGGCGCAGCACGTCGAAGTGCCGGGTGCGGACCGTCATCCGGTACACCCACAGGGCGTTGACGACGATCCACAGGATGGGGAAGAGGCCGAAGAGTGCGCCTTGGGCGGCGGCGGAGAGCGCCTGGCCGGCCGGCATCCGGTAGGCGAGTGCGGCGACGGCGAGGGCGGCGGCCAGGCCGCTGAGCCCTGCGAGGTGGGCGGGCGTCCGGACGGCGCCGAGCAGGACGAGGACGGTGACCAGGGGCAGTGCGGCGACGAGCGCGGACAGCGCGAGCGAGTCCGCCACCGGCTCCAGTTGCTGGACGAACACAGGGCCTCCAGGCGTGGACGACTCCCCTTGCCGGTTCCGCGATACGGAAGCGGATCTTGCGGGAGTGGAGGCATGGTCGTGTCCACGCCAGGCGGCGTCAACCCTCTGTCACCGATGGGTTGCTGAGCGGATCGGCGGCTCGGGCGGGAGGCGGCGGGCCGGACCTGCGGACGACGGAGCCGGCGGTCAGGAGTCCGGCGAGCGCAGCACGCGGAGGTGGCCGCGGCGGGCGACCTCCGTCGGCCGGGATTCGCGGCCTGCGGACCGCTCGCCACCGGGGCCGCCGGAGGGCCGGTCCTGCGGACGGGCGGCCTCGCGCACCGCGTTGGCGAGCGCTTCGAGGTCGTCACCGCTGGGACGGACGGGTCCGGGATCGATGGCCAGCCGGACGACTTCCCAGCCACGGGGGGCGGTCAGTCGCTCGGAGTGCTCGGCGCACAGGTCGTAGCAGTGCGGTTCGGCGTAGGTGGCGAGCGGTCCGAGCACGGCGGTCGAATCCGCATAGACGTACGTCAGCGTTGCGACGGCGGGGCGGCCGCACGCAGTGCGCGAACAGCGACGTACAGGGCTCACGACGTTGGACGGTACCGCACTCTTGACCGGGCCGCGACGACTCACCTCCGGCTCACCCGACCGTGTCGTCCCGCTTCGTCCGGTGCGTCTGACCTGCACCTGCTCGGGACGGCCTGCACCGAGCAGCCCGGAACAGGCCCTGCGGGCCCGGGGATCCCGCTGCCGCACGGCATAATTCGCGTCATTCCACCGGTTGTCCACGATCCGGGATGCGCCACCGAACGAACACAATCGTTATCGGACCGGTCATCTGCCGACAGGGACGGGACGCTCCGCGCGCAGTCGCGGGAGCGGCGCGGGCAGCTGCGCCGGACGCCGCCGGAGAGGCACGACTTCGGGCGTACTCCTCTAGGCTCGATGCTGATGGACATGTCCGTACCGCCCCGCCCGACGGAACCGCGCCCGCGCCGCCGTGACCGCCACGGCCGTGGCATGCGCGGCCCGATCGCCCCGCCGCAGGTGCCGCTGTCCGTCAGCCGCGCCGACGCGTTCGTGGATCTCGTCTACGACTCGCGCGACCGCCTGGAGCGGCGCTGGCCGCAGCTCTCCGAGGTCGACTTCCTGATCCTGGAGGTGCCGGGTTTCGGCCCGGACGCCGGCGGAGCGGACGAGACGGACGACGGGACGGTCCCGCTGGGCCGGGTACTGCCGGCCCAAGGACCCGATCGCGACCGGATCGTGGTCTACCGGCGCCCGGTGGAGATCCGCACCAAGTCACGCGACGAGCGCGCCCTGCTCGTCCACGAGGTCGTCGTCGAGCAGGTCGCCGAACTCCTCGGCCTGGCACCGGAATCGGTGGACCCGCGCTACGGCCAGGACTGACACCGCGCGGGTCCGCCGGCTCAGTCGGTCAGCAGGGACAGGTCCTGGCCCGCGGTCGGCACGACGACCGAGCCACGGTCGTCCGGCAGCGTCTGCACGGTGAACGCCGGGATGCCGCCCTGCGGCTGCGCCAGCGTCCGCGCCGCATAGACCGGACCGCTGCCGTCCACCGGCTCCACGGTCAGCGCGTACGAGCCCTTCAGGCCCTGCGGGCGCGGCGGTTCGACGGCCATGGTGGTGCCGCCCTTGACCGTGTACGTCTTGCTCGCCGGGGCGCCGCCGCCGCTGCCGGCCGACGCGGTGACCGTGACCTTCGCGTCCTTGCCCTTCTCCGGCGCGACCAGCGACAGCGTGCTGCCCTTGGCGCGGTTGTCGGCGGCCGTCGCGCGCTCCTCGACCGGCCGGGCCGACGGGATGAACGCCATCTCCTGGTGACCTGCCTTGCCGCGGATCACCCGCAGGGCCGCGGCGACGGGCGCCTTCGAGCCGCCGTCGGCCGGGGTCAGGACCAGCGAGCCGGCCTCGCCCTGGGTGATGTCCTTGAGGTCGACGGTCGTCGTCATGCCGCCCTTGACGTGCAGCGTCTGGACGCCGGCCGGGGTGATCAGGCCGGTCGGAGTGGCCAGTTGGACCTTCAGGTCGGCGTCGTCGCCCGGGGCCACGGCGGTCAGCCGTACGGACGTGGCGTCGGCGGGGATGCCGGGCAGCACCGCGCCGGGCGCCGGGTCGGCCGCGGCCGGCAGCCAGTCGCCGCCCGTCTCGGCGTCGGTGGCCTGGACGGATGCGCCGACCCTGCCCTCACGGGTGGTGACGTGCAGCGCCGCGTCGGTGTCCGCGGACCCCGGGGACGAGACCAGGGTGGAGAGCAGCACCGGGACCGTGGTGTGCGGCGGCACCGAGATGTCCTCGCCCGAGCCCGCGGCCAGCCTGCCGTCCTTGCCGCGCAGTTCGAGGTCGACGACGGCCTGGGTGGAGTCGGGGTTGGTCAGGTGGACGTAGTCCTGGCGGTCCTTGCCGGTGTTCACGCCGGGGAACCAGAAGGTGGTGTCGGGCGCGACGCAGCTGAGCCCGAACAGCCCGCGGCCCGCACCCGCCGCCACCGACGTCGTCTGCTGGACGCTCCAGCCGGGCGCCAGCGCGCCGTCGGCGGTGCCCACCAGCGCGGGGGCTGCGGAGCTGCTGGTGGTCGCGGTGACCGGCGTGCCGGCGGACTTCAGCGGCACGACGGGCTTGCGGTCGTGCGGCGGCACGGCCTGCGGCCCCTCGACCGCGCCGCCCTTGCCGTCCTTGCCCCCCTTGTCGCCCTTGTCACCCTTGTCGCCCTTGCCCGTGCCGCCGCTGTCCTTGACGGTGCCGGCCGGCAGCAGCTCGGCCGTGCCCTTGGCGGCGTCCTTGCCCGCGGCGTCCGCGGCGCTCTTGGGTGCGAACGCGGTGTACGTGGTCTCGCCGACCTCCGATGAGGTCGGGGCCGGGCAGAGCAGCGCGGAGCGCTGGACGGGCATCCGGGAGGCGCCCTGCGGGGCGCCCCGCTCCGTGCCGCCGGGCGCCGCGACGGCCGCGACACCGGTGACGGCGGCGAGCGCGACGCCCGCGCCGATGAGGGACATCATGGTGCGCTTCACTGCTGGTCGCTCCCGTCACGGCGCGGCTCGGGGTAGGAGCCGTGGAACGTCGTGCCGTCGTCGTAGGGCTGCTGAGGCTGGACCTGCGGGAGGCCGTCGGCGTACTGCTGACCGCTGCCGTCGTACGGCTGCTGCCCTGCACCGGGGTAGGACTGCTGCTCCCCCGCCCCCTGGTAGGGCTGCTGTCCGTAGCCGTACGGGTCGTAGCCGCCCGCCTGGTAGGGATCGGCCGGATACGGGGCGGGCTGCTGGTACGGGTCGGCCGCGTACGGCTGTCCGTACGGCTGCTGTCCCGCCTGGTAGGGGTCGGCAGGCGCATAGGACTGCTGGTCGCCGGGGTGCGGGGCGCCCTGCCAGGTGTCGTAGGGCGCCTGCGGGGGCACCGCCGCATACGGGTCGTGCGCGGCGGCCTCCTGGCCGGGTGCCGCTGCGGGGGCGGGCGGGGCCGCCGGATCCGCCGTGCCGTCCCTGGGCTCCGGAATGCCGGACTCCGGCGTCTCGGGAGCGGTGCCCGCGGCCTCCGCGGCGGCCCGGAGCCGGCGGGCCCGGCGGCCGTCACCGGTGGCGGCCGCCGCCTGTGCCGCGGCCGCCGCAGCGGTCTCCTCCGGCAGGTCGTCGTCGATCTCCCGGCGGCGGCCCGGCAGCGCCAGGACCACCAGGACGACGGCGAGCAGCGCCTGGGCGCCCAGCCAGAGGTTGTGGCCGAGCGCGTTCTCGTGGGTGAGGTCGAGGCGGCCGCCGCCGGCCGGGAGCGCGAAGCCCTGGGCCCAGCCGTCGAGCGTGACGGGCTTGAGCGGGGTGCCGTTCAACGTGGCCTGCCAGCCCTCGTCCGCGGCATCCGCGATCCGCAGCACCCGGCCCTCGGCGCCGTCCGGCACCTGGGTGTGCGCATCGACGGGCCCGGCGGCGACCGGAATCGGCGCCGCCGCCTCGCCGGCCTGCGTGCCGTCCTTGGCCTCGCCCGGCACGATCGAGACCCGGGAGACCCGGCGGTCGACGCGCCACAGTGCGCTGCCGTCGTCCTGGCTGAGCCGGGTCAGTCCCGGGGTCGCGTCCAGGACCCGGCTCATCTCGTGCGGGGCGCCGTCGCGTACCAGGACGTAGCGGACCGCGTAGCCGCCGAGCTGGTTGGTCTGGTCGGCGCCTGAGCCGGCCACGAGGTTGGCGACGATGCCGCCGAGCCTGGCGTCCCCGCCCGCCGAAGCGGCCAGGTCGGCGTCGCCGAGCCGGGCGCCCGAGCCGCGGACGAGGGAGTAGTCGACGTGTCCCGCGCTGCCGTCGAGCACCAGCGTGCGGGCCCGGTCGGCGGTGTCGGACTCCTCGGCGACGAACGCCGGGACCTGGACGGCGTCACGCCGCTCCAGCGGCCCCGCGGCACCGGTGAGCATCCAGCTGACCGCCGCGTAGAGCGGGGCCACGACGGACGCCAGCGCGATGAGCACGGCGACCGGCTGCTTCCAGCCGAAGCCGAGCGTGGCCATCCGGGTGCGGATGCCCTCCGCGCCGACCGCCGCCGCGCACAGCAGCGCAAGGCCGTAGACCAGCGTCGCGGGCCCGGTCCAGCCGGATCCGTTGCCCAGCGCGGCGAACAGCAGCCCGGCCAGCGCGACGGCCCAGGCGGTACGGATCGCCTTCTGCCGCTGGTCGCGCAGGGTCGCGGCGAGCGCCGCGAGCACCACGCCGATCAGCAGCAGGCCGCCCGCGGCCTTCGGGCCGCCGGGGCTGATGCCGAGCAGGTCGAGCACGGACGCGGAGCCCGCACCGAACTCCAGGCCCCCCTCCTGGAAGAAGCGCGCGGGGTGCGCGAGCAGCGACAGCGACCACGGCGCGAGCACGAGCAGCGGGGCCACCGCGACGGCCAGGAAACGCAGCAGATAGCCGGGGAGCAGGCTCCGGCTGCCGTCCACCGCCCGCAGTACCAGCAGCGCGAGATTGAGCAGCACCGCGATCGGCCAGACGACCGGTGTGAACGCCATGGTGAAGGTGACCAGCAGCGCCAGCGCCCAGACCGCCCGCCAGTTGGGACGTGCGCCGGGCGCGAGCCGCAGCCCGCTCGCCGCGACGGCCGCGCGGGCCATCAACGGCAGCAGGATCGCGAGCACCGCGGTACCGAGCCGGCCGCCGGCCAGCGCGCCGGTGGCCGCGGGCAGGAACGCGTAGGCGATGGCGCCCCAGGCCCGCAGCAGCCGGGAGGCGACCAGCGGGCGGGAGGCGAAGTAGGCGGTCAGGCCCGCCAGCGGCACGGACGCGACCAGCAGCAGGGTGAGCGTGAAGCCGGTGCTGCCGAAGAAGAGCGTGCCGAGCAGCGCGAGCACGGCGAGGTACGGCGGCGCCGACGCGGTGTCGCCGACGCCGACCTGATGCCAGCTGTCGAGGTACGACGCCCACAGCTCGGAGACGTGCGCGGGCGCCGGCAGCAGCGCGCCGCCGGTCAGCGAACCGGAGCCGAGCAGCCCGCGGCAGGCGACCAGCGAGACCAGCAGCAGCACCGCGAAGAGCACCGGCGCCGGCCTGCGGGCGATCCGCTTGAGCCGGGCGAACTGCTCGATCTCCAGGAAGTCCGCGTCGTCACCGCCGGGCCCCGACTCCACCGCACCGTGCCGGCCCGCCGATGCGACGTCCGGTGCCGCCCGGCCGCCGATGTTGCCCACGACCTGTTCGACGGTGGCGCGTACGGTCGCGCCGGGCGGCGGGAACAGCGGCCGCAGCTCGCTCGCCTCGACGGCGGACCGGCCTCTGCGCTTGCGCGCCGCGAGGATCTTCCCCGGCCGCAGCAAGGTGCCGAACAGCCCGGCGAGTTCGTCGAGCGCCTGCCCCGGCACCTTGCCGACGAGGTAGGCCAGCACCCGCAGCACGGTGCCGATCAGCAGCCGCAGCAGGACGTAAGGAAGCAGTGCGCCGCGAGTGTTGGCGAGGAGGGTGTAGACGGCGCCGGCCTTGTCGACGCGGTGCGGGCTCGCCACGTGGCGGCCGACGCAGTCGACGGTGCGGCGCTCGCGGGCCGCGGCCTCGGCGTGCCGCAGCACCGCGTCCGGGGCGACCAGGACCTGGTGGCCGGCGGCCTGGGCGCGCCAGCACAGGTCGACGTCGTCGCGCATCAGCGGCAGCCGGCGGTCGAAGCCGCCCAACTCCTCGTAGACGTCGCGCCGGATGAGCATGCCCGCGGTGGAGACCGAGAGGACCGGGCGGACCTGGTCGTGCTGCCCCTGGTCCTGCTCCCGCCGGTCCAGTCCGGTCCAACGGCGGCCGCTGCGCGCGATGCTGACACCGGCTTCGAGCAGCTGCCTGTGGTCGTACCAGCTGCGCAGCTTCGGGCCGACGATGACGGTCGACGGGCTGGCGTCGGCGACCCGCAGCAGCTCGGCGAGCGCGGTCGGCTCGGGGGCGCAGTCGTCGTGCAGCAGCCAGAGCCACTGGACGGGTTCGCCGTGCGGCAGTTCCGGCAGATCGTACGCGTCGTCACGCCAGCTGCGGCTGACCGGATCCCAGCCGCTGGGCCGCCGTAGGTACGGCAGGTCGTCGGGGGTCAGCACGCTTGCCGTGCGGACCGCTTCGTCGACGGCGGTGCCGAATCCCGAGCGGCGGGCGAGGTGCAGCACCCGCTCGTCCCCGATGGAGGCGGCGAGCAGCTGGGCGGAGTCGTCCGCGCTGCCGGTGTCGGCACCGATGACGTTCTGCACCGGGCGCTCCTGGCCGAGCAGCCCGGCGAGCGCATCGGGCAGCCAGCGGGCGCCGTCGTGGGAGACGAGCACGGCGGTGACGACATGCCGCGGGAACTCCGGTGCGGCGGCGGATGGTGCGGCGGCCTGGGCCGCCGACTGGCTGTGCACGGACATCGAGGTACGGGCCCTCCGGACCCGGGAGTTCGGGCCCGCGGCGAAGCCGCTCTGGGCCGGCACCCCCGGAAGACACTGCGACGGACTACGAGGGACGCGCGCGCCCCCAAGGGGCGTTGGCACGTCTCGGACGGGGCCCCACACTAATGGTTCGCGCGGGGGCACCGACCGGCTCCGTACGCAGCAGTCCGCCCCCGGCGTGCAGCGCACCGGAGGCGGACTGTTCGTTATTGGGGGATATGGGGAGTTGGCGTGGCACGGCGGCGGGGCCTGCGGGTCCGCGCGCCGTCGGCCTGGCGGACCGCCGGGCCGCCTTCAGACGGCGGCCTTCTTCAGTCGTCGCCGCTCGCGCTCCGACAGACCGCCCCAGATACCGAAGCGTTCGTCGTTGGCGAGGGCGTATTCCAGGCACTCGGAGCGGACCTCGCACGCGAGGCAGACCTTTTTGGCCTCGCGGGTGGAGCCGCCTTTTTCGGGGAAGAAGGACTCCGGGTCGGTCTGGGCGCACAGTGCGCGCTCCTGCCAGCCGAGCTCCTCGTCCGCCTCCTCGACCAGCAATTCTTCGAACAGCTCGGTCATGTGCGCCCCTCGTCTGTCTTTACGTCCCCGTGATGTTGCCGTGATCGATAACGGCTGAACGACACGAGTGAAATTACAAGTGCGCGGATCCGGGCCAGTCAAGCCGAGATCTGCTATTGGGCCTCTTATTCACTCTGCGGAACCAAGCGTATGCGGAAAGTGTTCAAATCACCAAAAACCAGGACACTTCCCAGGGCGCATTCGAACTGTGCGCCCCTCTCATCAACAGGGACGTGACCGACGGCACTCCCGTTGCACCCCGCGCGCCGAAGCGAAGAAGATCACAGGGTGATCACAAGACGGCAACGACGTTTGCGGGCGCGGTTGAAGGGCGACTTCTCCGGACCTCTCGCTGCACAAACCTTTCGCCGTACGGAGTAACCGGATGAGGTGAAACATTTCCTGCAAACCCGGCATCCGGTTGACATCCCGCGAAGGACCCGGTCTGCTTGTTCCCATGCCAGCGACCTCCGCACCCGGACCGACCCGTGCCTACGGGTCGCTCTGCGCTGCTCAGGCCCGCTGTCGCTGTTCCAGCTGTTGAAGCCACCGAGCTCCAGCCTTTCCGCTCGCGCCACCCCCCGCAGCACTCCTGCTCCGTGAGCACCGCGCTGTACCCCTACCGGGACTCCACCGCGTCGTGCCGCACCCCGTTCGCGTCATCCCCGCTCGTCCGCCGAGGAACCCGAAGCACATGAACAGCGACGTCCAGATCGCCGGCGACCCGCTCGCCATCCCCCACCTGCTGCCGCCCGTCCCCGCCCATCCGGCCACCGTCGCCGGCTTCGTGGGCCTGGCCAACAAGATCGCGGCCGACCGCGGCACGTGGGCCCCGCTCGTCCGCTACGACACCACCACCCGCTGGTACCACCGGCTGCGCGCGGTCCCCCAGGCTCTCGGCTCCGCCCGAGCAGAGGAGGCCCCGCTCGGCTACGAGGTCTGGCTCCTGAGCTGGGTGCCTGGGCAGGGCAGCGGGCGGCACGATCACGGGCAGTCGTCCGGCGTACTGACCGTGCTGGAAGGCGAGTTGACCGAACGCGCCCCGGCCGGCCACCACACCCTGCGGGCCGGCGCGCAGCGCGTCTTCGCCCCCGGCTACGTCCACGAGGTCGTCAACGACTCCCTGACGCCGGCCGTGAGCCTGCACATCTACTTCCCCGGGCTGACGGACATGCCCATGCACAGTGCCCGCTGCGCCGCCCCCGCCGCGGAACCCGTCGACCACTGACCACCGCCCCTCAGCAGCGGTCCGCGGCTGACACACCGGCCCTCCCGTCGCCCGACCACCACCCCTCAACGACAGCCTGCGGCTGACACACTGGCCCTCCCGTCGCCCGACCACCACCCCTCAACGACAGCCTGCGGCTGACACACTGTTTCTATGCGCATTGTGGTTCTGGCCGGCGGTATCGGCGGCGCCCGCTTTCTGCGGGGACTGAAGGCAGCGGCTCCGGAAGCGGACATCACCGTCATCGGCAACACCGGTGACGACATCCATCTGTTCGGGCTCAAGGTGTGTCCTGACCTCGACACCGTGATGTACACGCTCGGCGGCGGCATCAACGAGGAACAGGGGTGGGGCCGGGACGACGAATCGTTCCGGGTGAAGGAGGAGTTGGCGGCGTACGGCGTCGGGCCCGAGTGGTTCGGGCTCGGCGACCGGGACTTCGCCACCCATATCGTGCGGACCCAGATGCTGGACGCCGGCTTCGCGCTCAGCGCCGTCACCGAGGCGCTGTGCGCCCGCTGGCAGCCCGGGGTGCGGCTGCTGCCGATGACCGACGACCGCGTCGAGACGCACGTCGCCATCGGGGAGGGCGGGGAGCGGCGGGCGGTCCACTTCCAGGAGTACTGGGTGCGGATGCGCGCCTCGGTGGACGCCCACGCGGTGGTGCCTGTCGGCGCCGAGCAGGCCACGCCCGCGCCCGGCGTGCTGGAGGCCGTCGCCGACGCCGACCTGATCCTCTTCCCACCGTCCAACCCCGTGGTGAGCATCGGCACCATCCTCGCGGTGCCCGGCATCCGGGACGCCGTCGCGGCCTCCGGTGCGCCGGTCATCGGCCTGTCGCCGATCGTCGGTGACGCGCCGGTGCGCGGCATGGCCGACAAGGTGCTGGCCGCGGTCGACGTCGAGTCCACGGCCGCAGCGGTGGCCCGGTACTACGGCGCGAAGGGGCGCTCCGTCGCACAGACCGAGCGCGCCGGGCTGCTGGACGGCTGGCTGGTGGACACCGTCGACGCCGGGTCGGTCGGCGAGGTCGAGGCGGCCGGCATCCGCTGCCGTGCCGTCCCGCTGATGATGACGGACGTGGACGCGACGGCCGCGATGGTGCGCGAGGCGCTGGCGCTGGCCGAGGAGGTACGGGCATGAGCGGTACGCCACTTGGATACCGTGTCTGGGCGCTGCCGGGGATTCCCGAGGTGCGGCCCGGCGATGACCTCGTCAAGGTGATCGCCGCGGCGGCCACCACCGACGGACTGCCCGGACTCGCCGACGGCGACGTCCTGTTGGTGACCTCGAAGATCGTCAGCAAGGCGGAGGGCCGGGTCCTGGAGGCGGCCGACCGCGAGGCCGCCATCGACCAGGAGACCGTACGCGTCGTCGCCCGGCGCGGCGGGCTGCGGATCGTGCAGAACCGGCTGGGTCTGGTGATGGCGGCCGCCGGTGTCGATGCCTCCAACACCCCTGCGGGGACGGTGCTGTTGCTGCCGGAGGACCCGGACGCCTCGGCGCGTGCCCTGCGCGCGGGGCTGCGTGCGGTGCTCGGCGTCGACGTGGGGATCGTCATCAGCGACACCTTCGGGCGGCCCTGGCGTTCCGGGCTGACCGACGTCGCCATCGGCGCGGCCGGCGTCCGGGTCCTTGACGACCTGCGCGGCGGCACGGACGCGTACGGCAATCCGCTCAGCGCGACGATTGTGGCCACCGCCGACGAACTGGCCGCGGCCGGCGACCTGGTGAAGGGCAAGGCCGACGGGCTGCCGGTCGCCGTGGTGCGCGGACTGCCGCACGTCGTCGAGGAAGCGGGCGACGGCGAAGGGGCGCGGGCGCTGGTGCGAGGTGCCGACGACGACATGTTCCGGCTGGGCACGTCGGAGGCGGTGCGCGAGGCGGTGACGCTGCGGCGAACGGTCCGTGAGTTCACCGACGATCCGGTGGACGGCGGCGCGGTGCGCCGGGCCGTCGCCGCGGCGGTGACCGCACCGGCCCCGCACCACACCACGCCCTGGCGGTTCGTGCTGCTGGAGTCCGAGGCGAGCCGGCTGCGGCTGCTGGACGCGATGCGGGACGCCTGGATCGCGGACCTGCGCCGCGACGGCTTCTCCGAGGAATCCGTCGCCAAGCGGGTCAGGCGCGGCGATGTGCTGCGGCAGGCACCGTACTTGGCGGTGCCCTGCCTGGTGGCGGACGGGGCGCACACCTACCCGGACGCGCGGCGCAACGCGGCCGAGCGCGAGATGTTCGTCGTCGCCAACGGCGCGGGGATCCAGAACTTCCTGGTCGCGCTGGCCGGGGAGCGGCTCGGCTCGGCGTGGGTGTCGTCGACGATGTTCTGCCGGGACGTCGTCCGCGAGGTGCTGGAGCTTCCCGCGGAGTGGGATCCGATGGGCGCGGTGGCCATCGGGCGTCCGGCGGCGGCGCCGAAGGAACGGCCCGCCAGGGAGAGTGCGGACTTCGTGGTGGTGCGCTGAGGGCCCAGGCGTCCAGGGGCGGGGCCGCCGTCCCCGGGTCAGAGCCTGGCGATGTCGCCCACGGGGAAGCGCGGCGCGCGGCGCGGCGGGGTCCGGCCGGAGAGCAGGACCAGCCGGGCCGCGCGGTGCCGCTGGCCCTCGTACGGCGCGAGCAGGTCGAGCATCTCCGTGTCGGTGGTGCCGCGGCGGCCGGTGAGCGCATAGCCGATGATCTTCGGCAGGTGCAGGTCGCCGACGGTGACCGCGTCCGGGGCTCCCAGAACGCGTTGCAGCGTCTCGGCGGCGGTCCACGGGCCGATGCCCTCGATCGCCGTCAGCCGGCGGGTGGCGGCCGCGAGGTCCATACCCGCCGCCTCCTCCATCCGGCGGGCGGCGCGTACCGCGCGCAGGATCGTCGCCGCGCGCTTGTCCTCGACCCCCGCGCGGTGCCACTCCCAGGACGGGATCAGCGTCCATCCGCGCGGATCGGGCATCACCCGCATCCGGTCCCAGGGGCCGGGCGCGGGCTCGCCGTGGCGTTGCAGCAGCAGCCGCCAGGCGCGGTACGCCTCGTCGCTGGTGACCTTCTGTTCCAGGACCGAGGGGATCAGCGACTCCAGGACCAGCCCTGTCCTGGCCAGCCGGACGCCGGGGTGGCGGCGGCGGGCTTCGTGCACGATGCGGTGCCGCGGGGTCAGCGCCGCCGGGTCGTCGCACTCCCCCAGCAGCTCGGGCAGTCGTTCCAGCAGCCAGTCGGCGCCAGGGCCCCACGCCTCGGCGTCGACGGCGCCGGCCGCCGGACGGGCCGCACACCGCAGCGTGCCGGGGCCCTGCGGCGTGCGGCAGGCCCGCCAGATCTCGTCACCGCGCACCGCGAAGGCGGGGTCGCCGGGGCCGCGCGCCAGCACACCGAGCGTGCGGTGCAGGTCGTACGGGCCGGGCGGAACCCAGGTGCGGGCGGGCATCTGGCCAGGGTAGGCGATAGGGCGGGTGGGGCGGCGGGCGTCGGGGGGGGGCCGCGGGCCCGCCCCGCGGCCGCCCGTTCGCCGTGCGCCGGGCCGACCGGTCATTCGCCGTTCGCCCGGCCGGCTACTCGTCCGACGAGAAGCGGACCGCGCCCGCCGGGATGGCGGCGCCGCACCACACGCGGATGCCGTCGCGCAGTTCGTTGTCCGCGCCGACCACCGCACCGTCGCCGACCACAGCGCCGTCCAGCACCGTGCGCGCCCCGATCCTGGCCCCCGCGCCGATCAGCGAGTCACGGATCCGGGCGCCCGGCTCGATCACCGCGTCCGCCAGCACCGCACTGCCGTCGATCCGGGCGCCGGCCCCGATCCGGCTGCGCGGCCCGGCGACGCTGCCGCCGGTGAGCTTGGCGTCCGGTGCGACATCGGCGGTCTCCAGGACCAGCCGCTCGCCGCAGCGCCCCGGCACGGCGGGGGACGGGGCGCGGCCCAGGACGAGGTCGGCGGAGCCGCGGACGAACGCCTGCGGGGTGCCGAGGTCGAGCCAGTAGGTCGAGTCGACCATGCCCTGGAGGTGAGCGCCGTCGGCGAGCAGCCCGGGGAAGGTCTCGCGCTCGACGGAGACCGGGCGGCCCGCGGGGATGGTGTCGATGACCGAGCGGTTGAAGACGTAGGCGCCGGCGTTGACCTGGTCGGTGACGATCTCCTCGGGGGTCTGCGGCTTCTCCAGGAAGGCGCTGACCCGGCCGGTGCTGTCGGTGGGCACAAGACCGAAGGCGCGCGGGTCGTCGACCCGGGTCAGGTGCAGCGAGACGTCGGCGCCGCTGGTGCGGTGGGTGTCGACGAGTGCCGGGATGTCCAGTCCTGTGAGGATGTCGCCGTTGAAGATCAGGACCGGGTCGCCGGGCGCCGAGTGCAGCCGGGAGGCGACGTTGCGGAGCGCGCCGCCGGTGCCCAGCGGCTCCTCCTCGGTGACGTACTCCAGGTGCAGCCCCAGATCCGAGCCGTCGCCGAAGTACGGCTCGAAGACCTCGGCGAGGTAGGACGTGGCGAGGACGATGTGGTCGACACCCGCGGCGCGGGCGCGCGCCAGTTGGTGGGTCAGGAACGGCACACCGGCCGCCGGGACCATGGGTTTGGGTGTGTGCACCGTCAGCGGGCGCAGCCTCGTGCCCTTGCCGCCGACCAGGAGGATCGCTTCAGTCACCTTGTCTTCTCTGCTTCCTGCTGGGGTCGGCCGATCGGCGGACCAGTGTAGGCAGACGGATTTCCGGTCAGGGTCAGCGGGACGGGCGACGGCGGCGGGACGGGCGGGGCCAAGGAGGCCGGAGAAGCCGAGGTGGCGGCCCGGCCGCAGCCGTGGTCGGTAGGACGTAGCCGGCGGTGCATCGGTTCACTTCGCCCGCCACTTCACCGCAGCCGCCGGCCTGCCGCCCGCGCTGACGGACCGTGAGCCGCGGGGCCCGGCCGGGCCGGACGCCGGTGCCTGCCCGCGGCTTGACGGGCCGTCGGCCGCACCGTACGGACGCCTCTCCGCCTCCGCCGGGCGGCCGGCCGGCGCCCGCGTAATCTTGCGACGGTGAACGCCACCGATCGCACCCCCGCCGACCTGCTGCGTTCCGCGCTCGCCGCGGACCCGGCCCGCCCGCTCGTGACCTTCTACGACGACGCCACCGGCGAGCGCGTGGAACTCTCCGTCGCGACCTTCGCCAACTGGGTGGCGAAGACCGCCAACTACCTCCAGGGCGACCTGGCCGCCGAGCCCGGTGACCGGCTGGCGCTGCTGCTGCCCGCCCACTGGCAGACCGCCGTCTGGCTGGTGGCGTGTTCGTCGGTCGGCGTACTCGCGGACGTGGGTGGCGACCCGGCCGCCGCCGACCTCGTCGTCAGCGGACCGGACGAGCTGGCCGCCGCCCGCGCCTGCTCCGGGGAACGGGTGGCGCTGGCCCTGCGCCCGCTGGGCGGCCGCTTCCCGCAGCCGCCGGAGGGCTTCGCCGACTACGCGGTGGAGGTGCCGGGCCAGGGCGACCGCTTCGCGCCGTTCGCCCCGGTACGGGCCGCCGACCCGGCGCTCGCCGTCGGCGGCGAGGAGCTGACCGGGTCCGGGATCGCGGCCCGCGCACTGGCCGACGCGGCCGCCGCCGGGATGCCCGAGACACCGAGGGTGCTGTCGGGCCTCGGGTACGACGGCTGGCAGGGCCTGTCGTACGGCCTGTACGCGCCGCTGGCCACCGGCGGCTCCGTGGTGCTCTGCCGCCATCCCGAGCGGCTGGACCAGGAGAGCGCGGCTGCCCGCAAGGCCACCGAGAAGATCACGTTCACCGCGCCCGCCGCCTCCTGAGCCCCGGACTCCTCCTCGCGCCCCGCGTCCCCCGTCCGGCGGACAGGGAGGTCCGCCGGGACGGCCCCGCCGCCGGTTCGGGGCCATGATCTTGAGTACGCACCACCCTGCGCGGGGTCGGACCGGGCCGCCTCCCCGGCTCGGGCTCCGGGTGCGGGCTCTCCCCCTTCGGAGGAGGGGTGGGGGTGGCTTCGGGGGTGGGGGAACGACGCCGGCTCCGGGAAGGACGGACGCACACGTGACCAACAGCCCCGAGAACCCGTCCGACCCCGAGAACCCCGACGAGGGCACCGGGCCGACGCCGCAGCAGCCGGCGCCGGGGACAGGCGCGGGGCCGGAGCGGACGGGCGCAGAGCCGGAAGGGGCGGAGCCAGGGCCCGGGAAGACGGACGCGGATCCCGGGGAGACGAGCCAGGGACGGCCGCCGCGTCGCAGGCGCCGCTGGCCGCGCTGGGCCGCTCTCGGTGTGGCGGTGGTGCTGCTGGCGCTGGCCGGCACCGGCTACGTGCTCTACAGCAAGCTCAACGGCAACATCCGCACCGACATCAATACCCAGGCCGAGCTGGAGAAGTACGAGGCCGAGCGGCCCAAGGGCGGCCCGACGGACGCCGAGAACATCCTGCTGATCGGCTCCGACACCCGCGGCGACGGCAACGGCGCGTACGGCGCGGACAACGGCACCCAGCGCTCGGACACCGCGATCCTGCTGCACCTCGCGGCCGGCCGGCACCGCGCCACCGCGGTGAGCATCCCGCGCGACCTGATGGTGAAGGTGCCGTCCTGCACCCGCTCGGACGGCAAGCGGATGCCGGCGCAGACCACGCAGTTCAACTGGGCGTTCCAGTTCGCCGGTGCCGCCTGCACGATCCGTACGGTCGAGAGGATGACCGGCATCCGCATCGACCACCACATGATCATCGACTTCGTCGGGTTCAAGAAGGTGGTGGACGCGGTCCACGGCGTCGAGGTCTGTGTGCCCCGGCCGATCCACGACCGTGAGGCCCGGCTGGATCTGCCGGCCGGCCGGCAGACGCTGCACGGCGAGGACGCGCTCGGATTCGTACGGGTCCGAAAGAGCTTGGGTAACGGCAGTGACACGCAGCGTATGGAACGCCAACAGCAGTTCCTTGGCGCTCTCGTGAAGAAAGTGCAGAGCAATGGTGTGCTGCTCAATCCGGCCCGGCTCTATCCACTGCTGGATGCCGCGACGAGTTCTCTCACCACCGACAAGGGCCTGGCTTCGCTCACCGGCCTGTACGAATTGGTGCGCAGCATGCGCAGCATTCCTGCCGACCATGTGCAGTTCATGACCGTGCCGCGCAGGGAGTACCGCTACGACGCCAATCGCGACGAGTTGGTGCAGCCGTCCGCCGACCGTCTGTTCCGCAGACTGGCCAAGGACC
This sequence comes from Streptomyces pinistramenti, assembly GCF_020564935.1. Taxonomy (GTDB): domain Bacteria; phylum Actinomycetota; class Actinomycetes; order Streptomycetales; family Streptomycetaceae; genus Streptomyces; species Streptomyces pinistramenti. Next base: position 24,711 of record NZ_JAJCXB010000054.1, on the reverse strand, counting down.
AGCCGGTTTCCGTGGAGCCACCGCGGCGCACGGCGGGCGGGCCGGATTCGGATCCGTCGGGTGACACCCCTTCACCGAACGCGTCCCATGCGGCATCCTCCGGTGAGAAGGCGGGCAGTTCCCCCTCTCCGCCCGGCGGTTCGGGGCTGACGTTTCCCGGAACCACCGCAGACCGCGGGATCTGCGAATAAAGATGCCGCAAAGGACTCTCAACGACTCGAATGGATTGGGCGGAATGCCCAGTTGTAGGTAAGTGGAATTTGTCACGGTCGGCGTTCCGCGCTGAACTGGGCGGATAGTGTGAGCGATCCGGTCGCTCGACCAACTGAGCGACCGACCACGAAACTGCACGACCGACCGACCCGGGCGCCCGAGGGGGAGGCGCTGCGTGGCACCGACGGAGGACTCAAGGCACCGTGGACGCGCAAGGCCGTGGGCAGGCGGGCGACGACAACGTCGATCCCGCCGATCAATGGGTGTTGAACCCCGAAACCGGCAACTACGAGCTGCGCCTCGACCCTGCCGGTGGAGCGGCGGCCCCGCCCTCCACCCCCGAGGCGCCGGGCTCCGGGGCCGCATCACGCCCTCCGGCGGGCGCGGGCGGGGACACCGATACGCGCGAGCTGCCGACCCAGCGCGGCCGCAGCGGCGGACGTGCGGCCGGCGCCGCCCCTGCGGCCGGTAACGGTACGGAGAGCGGGCGGCCTTCGGGCGGCAGGGCGGCGGCCCGTACGGCGGGCCGCGCGGCCGCGGCCGACACCCAGGGCCCGGCGAGCCGGCGCAAGCGGAAGCCGCGGAAGTCCGGGAAGAAGAAGGCGTTCTACTGGACGGCGGGTGTCCTGGGCTTCGTCCTGGTCGCCGGCGGCGGTGGCGCGTTCTATCTGTTCCAGCAGCTGGACGGGAACATCGCCAAGGTCGACGTCGGCATCCAGAACGACGCGGTCACCGACGGCCCGGTGAACATCCTCATCCTCGGGACGGATGCCCGCTCGGGCAAGGGCAATCAGGGCTACGGCGACGCCGGCAGCGTCGGGCACGCGGACACCACGATCCTGATGCACGTCTCCAAGGACCGGACGAACGCGACCGCGCTGAGCATCCCGCGCGACCTGGTCACCGACATCCCCAACTGCCCGACGAAGCAGAAGGACGGCTCGACGAAGGACATCCCCGGGCAGCAGGGGGTGCTGTTCAACACCAGCCTCGGCCAGGACGGCCGCGATCCCGGCTGCACCTGGCGCACCGTCGAGAAGCTGACCGGCGTGAAGATCAACCACTTCATGATGGCGGACTTCAACGCCGTCAAGGAGCTGTCCGAGGCGGTGGACGGTGTCGAGGTGTGCGCGGGCAAGGACATCAACGACCCCAAGTCGCACCTGAAGTTGTCGGCCGGCCGGCACATCGTCAAGGGCGAGCAGGCGCTGGCGTTCGTCCGTACCCGGCACACCGTCGGTTTCGGCAGCGACCTCAGCCGGATCCAGCTCCAGCAGCAGTTCCTCAGCTCGATGATCCGCAAGATGAAGTCGGACGCGTTCAGCAGCCCGTCGAAGCTCTACGACATCAGCCAGGCCGCGACGAAGGCGCTGACCGTCGACACCGGCATCGGCAGCGCGACGAAGCTGGTGCGGCTCGCCGACGACCTGAAGAAGGTCGACATCGACAAGATCACCTTCGCTACGGTGCCGGTCCTGGACAACCCGGCCAACCGGAACAACGTCATCCTGGACAAGGCCAAGGCCGACCCGCTGTTCCGGATGGTGCAGGCGGACCACACCCTCGCCAAGCCGAAGAGCAAGGGCAAGAAGGCGCCGGTCAAGAAGGCCCCGCCGGAACTGGTCCGGGTCGATGTCACCAACGGGGGCGGCCCGTTCGGCTCCGCTCAGGAGACCGTCGACTGGCTGCAGAACACCAAGGCGGCCAAGCTCTCCACCAACGCGGGCAACGCCCCGGCGAAACTGGCCGCGACCCGGCTCGAATACGCCCCGAACCAAGCCGACCAGGCGGCCACCCTCGCCGACTGGATGGGCCTGCCCAAGAGCGCGCTCAAGAAGGCGTCGGCCGACGCGGGTTCGCGCGTGCCGATGAAGCTGACCCTCGGCAAGGATTTCAAGGGAGCCGGCACACCTATTGAGGCGCCGACTGAAACCCCGGACGGGGTTCAGAACGTCAATGCAGATGACAAGAACATCTGTGCCAAGTGATCTGAGCGAATCCGGCCGCCCCGACCCGGCGCCGACCGCACCACGACCGACTACGGGGAGAGGGCCCAATGCGCCAGAGCAGTGTGCGTGGTGACCGGCCGCGACGACGACAACAGGCCGACGCACAGGACTTGGGCGGGTACGACAGCCCGTCGGGGAGCAGCGGCCCGCCCCCGGACGCACCCGGCTGGACCCCGGACGACGAGGTCGGCTCCGGCGCCGACTCCGGTACGCGCGCGGGCCGTTCGGACAAAGGCGGCGGCACGTCCCGTCGGGGCCGCCGCCGCGCGGGCCGCCCGCGCCGCCGCAAGGGCGGCCGGATCCTGCGCTGGAGCGCGCTCGCCCTCGGCGTGCTGCTGGTCGGCGGCGCAGGCGCGGGCTGGTTCTACTACGAGCACCTCAACGGCCTGCTGCGCAAGGACCACTTGGACCTCGGCAGCAGCGGTCTGCAGAAGCCCGAGCCGAACGCCTTCGGGCAGAGTCCGCTCAACATCCTGATGATCGGCTCCGACGGCCGGAACAGCGAGAAGAACATCGACCTCGGCGGCTCCCGCGAGGACGCGGACCGCAAGCCGCTGGCGGACGTCCAGATGCTGCTGCACGTCTCCGCCGACCGCAGCAACATGTCGGTGATATCCATACCGCGCGACACCCGCGTTCCCATACCGAAGTGCACCGACCCCGACGACGGCAAGGTCTATCTGCAGGACACCGCCGCCATCAACCAGTCGCTCCAGCACGGCGGTCCCGGCTGCACGGTCGCCACGTGGAAAGAGCTGACCGGCATCTACATCGACCACTTCATGATGGTCGACTTCTCCGGTGTGGTGGACATGGCGGACGCCATCGGCGGCGTCCCCGTCTGCGTCGACAACAACGTCTACTCGCACGACAGCAAGGGCCACGGCAGCGGCCTCAAGCTGACCAAGGGCACCCACTCCGTCAAGGGCGTGCAGGCACTCCAGTGGCTGCGCACCCGCTACGGCTTCGAGGACAACACCGACATCGGGCGCACCAAGGCCCAGCACATGTACATGAATTCCATGGTCAGGCAGCTGAAGTCGGGCACCAAGCTCACCGACCCCGGCAAGCTGTACGACCTGGCCGAGGCCGCCACCAAGGCGCTCACCGTCGACGACGGCCTGGGCTCCCCCAAGAAGCTCTACGACCTGGCGGGCGAACTCCAGCGGGTGCCGACCAAGCGCATCACGATGGTCACCATGCCCTGGCAGTACGGCCCCGGCGAGAAGTACGTGCTGCCCAAGCCGGGTGACGCGGAGCAGACCTTCACGCTGCTGCGCAACGACACCTCGCTGGACGGCAAGGACGCGAAGAAGAAGCCGACGCCCGACCCCAAGCCGTCAACGGCCAAGGACCAGCTGAAGGTTGTCGTCCAGAACGGCACCAACAGCACCGTGTCGGGCCCGGTCCCCCACCGCGCCTCCGTCATCCAGCAGCAGCTCGCGCAGCTCGGCTACACCACGGCCGGCACCGACTCCACGCTCGTCACACAGGCCGACACCACCATCGGCTACCCGGACGACAAGCAGCGCGGCGACGCCCTGGCGCTGGCCAAGGCGCTCGGCCTGCCCAAGAGCGCGGTCAAGCAGTCCGCTTCGGCCGACGGGCTGCGCCTGGTCGTCGGCAACGACTGGCGCGAAGGGCCCACGTACCCGAAGCAGGGCGCGGACAAGGGTTCCGACAAGGCCCCGGAAAGCGCCGACGCGCTCAACGGCGAGGACAAGAAGGCGTGCATGAAGGTGAATCCGATGTACACCTTCTGAGCCGCGAGCGGGAAGCGGAAGGGGGCGGGCCCGCGCGGGCCCGCCCCCTTCCGCTGCGTCAGCGCCGGTTATTCGGCTTGTGCGGTCACCGCCGGGCGGCGGCTGGCGATGACCTTCTTCGCGAGCGCGCGCGGGCTGGTCAGGAAGCCCACGCCCCACGCCATGTGCATGGTGGCCAGCGCCACCGGGATCTGGACGCGCGCCTTGAGCGGCAGCCCCTTGCCCGCCGGTACCGAACCCGCCGCGATGGCGGCCAGGTAGCCGGCCGGGACGACGAATCCCCAGGGGGTGACGGCGGCGCCGACGACGACACCGGCGGCGATGGCGCACACCGCGGTCGGCGGCGCGAGGTAGCGCAGGTTGATCGAGCCGGAGTGGTAGCGCGCGACGACGTGCCGCCACTTGCCGTAGTCCTTGTACTGCTTGGCCAGCGCCTTGATGCTGGGCCGCGGCCGGTACTGCACCTTCAGCTCGGGCGAGAACCACACGCCGCCGCCGGCCTCCCGGATCCGGAAGTTCAGCTCCCAGTCCTGGGCACGGATGAACTCCTCGTTGTAGCCGCCCTGTTGCTCCAGCGCCTCGCGCCGGAAGACGCCGAGGTAGACGGTCTCGGCGGGGCCCGCCTCGCCACCGGTGTGGAAGGCGGCGTTGCCGACGCCGATCCTGGAGGTCATCGCGGCGGCGACCGCGTCCTCCCAGGCGTTCTCACCCTCGGCGTGCATGATGCCGCCGACGTTCTGCGCGCCGGTCTCCTCCAGGAGGCGCACGGCAGTGGCGATGTAGTTCGGCGAGAGCATGCCGTGGCCGTCGACGCGGACCACGACGGGATGCCGGGACGCCTTGATCGCGGCGTTCAGCGCGGCGGGGGTACGGCCCGTCGGGTTGGGCACGGTGTGCACCCGCGGGTCTTCGGCGACCAGCTCGGCGGCGATCTCGTCCGTACGGTCCGCGGAGGGGCCGAGGGCGATCACCACCTCCATCTCGCCGGCGTACTCCTGCTCCAGGATGTGCCGGACCGAGTTGCGCAGGTGACGTTCCTCATTGAGCACCGGCATGATCACGGAGACGGCCGGGGGCTGCTGCTGGGGCATGGTTCCTCGGGGGGACGGCCCGCGGCGGAGCCGCCATCGACGGCAGCGCTCGCCGGGAGACTGCGATATTCCGTCTCACGTTACCGCGAACGAGGGACACGTCCGGACGGCAGCCGGGTGGCAGGGCGGCCGGTGCCCGGCGTGTGGCGCTTTGCAGCAGATCGTATCGGCCTACGGTGTCCCCGCCGGCTTCGCCCCGACCCTTCGCCCCGCAGCTGTGGCCGGCCGCCACTCGCACCCGTCCCGCCGCGGAGGTGTCCCCCCGTGACCGCCCCGTCCCGCTCCGCCCGCACCGCTGCGCGCCGGCCCGCCCGGCGGCCGGGCCGCCGGCGCCCGCCGCGCAAGCGCTGGGGGCTGCGGATCGCCGCCACCGTCTCGGTGCTGCTGATGACGACCAGCGGGGTGGGGCACGCGATGGTCAGCGGCGTCGAGAGCGGCATCGACAGGGTGGACGCGTTCCAGGGCATGCAGAACCGTCCCGGGGGCGGCGAAGGGCTGAACTTCCTGGTCGTCGGCACGGACGGCCGGGACAAGATCACCAAAGAGGAGAAGGAGAAGTACCACCTGGGCGGCGCGCCCTGTCACTGCACGGACACCGTGATGCTGGTCCACCTGTCCGCCGGGCGGGACCGCGCCAGCGTCGTCAGCCTGCCGCGCGACTCGTACGCCGAGGTCCCCGCCCACCGGGACGCGGCCACCGGGCGGCAGCGGCCCCGGCACGCCATCAAGCTGAACGCGGCGTACGCGGAGGGCGGCCCCAACCTCACCGTGCGCACCGTCGAGCACATGACGGGGGTGCACATCGACCACTACCTGGAGGTCGACTTCACCACCTTCATGCGCAGCGTGGACGCGGTCGGCGGGGTGGAGATCTGCACCGTGCGGCCGCTGAAGGACAGCTATACGGGCCTGAACCTGCCGGCCGGAAAGGCACAGCTCAACGGCGGTCAGGCGCTCCAGTACGTCCGCTCGCGGCACATCGACGGGTCGGCGGACCTGGGCCGGATGCAGCGCCAGCAGCGGTTCCTCGCCTCGCTGATCCACAAGGTCACCTCTTCGGGGGTGCTGATGAACCCGGTCCGCTTCAAGGAGGTCGCCGACACGATGCTGGCGTCCGTGCGGGCCGATGCGGGGTTCGACGCCGACGACATGGTGGACCTCGGGCAGGCGATGCGTGGCTTCTCCCCGTCGTCGTCGGAGTTCGTCTCGGTGCCGCTGGCCAAGGACGGGGTGCGGCTGCCGGGCGGCGGTTCGACGGTGCGCTGGGATCCGGCCAGGTCCCGGCAGCTCTTCCAGGCGGTCCAGGACGACAGGCCGTTCGCCGTGCACCGGTCGAAGTCCGCGGCGAAGCGGCCGCCCGCCACGGTGGTGGACGTGCCGCCGAACCAGATCCGGGTGCACGTCGACAACGGCTCCGGGCAGCACGGCCTGGGCCGGAGCGCCGCCAAGGCACTGCACGGTGCCGGGTTCGTCGCCGCCGGCGTCCCGGGCACCGCGCCGGGCGACCCGCTCGCCCGCACGGTCATCTCCTACGACCCGCGCTGGGACCGCTCGGTCCGTACCCTCGCCGCCGCGCTGCCGGGGGCCGAGCTGCGCCAGGCGGCCCGGCAGGGGCCGGTCCTGAAGGTGACCGTCGGCGCGGACTACAAGGGGCTGCACCCGGTGCGGGCGGAGGAGCCGCCGGCCGGTTCCCCGGGGCTTGCCGCGATCACCGGGGACGAGGCCGTGTGCCCATGAGCGTCCCCACGCCCCGCGGGGCGGAGCGCCGTACGGTCCCCGGGCCTCCTGCCGGGCCGGTGTACCTGCGGCGGGCCGGGGTGGCGGCGGCCGCCCTGTGCCTGATCGCGGCGACCGCGGCGGCGGCCCCGCCGGCCCCGGCCGCGCCGACCGGCTGCGGTGATCTGACGGGCGGGCAGCTGTGCCTGCGCGGCCCGGTCGGCGCGGCGGGCCGGTACGTCGCGAGCTACCGGCGCGGCGGTGCGGCGGGTCCTGGCGAGATCACCGTACGGCTGGGATATCAGCGCAAGGACGTCAGGATCACGGCGTTCCCGGGGTGGTTCGGCTTCCGGCGGACGGTGCGGGGGGCCGCCGAGCTGGGCGGGCGGGTGGAGATGCTGCCCGGGGAGTGCATCCGGGGGCTCATGGAGCACCGGGACACCGTCTTCGTCACCAAGTGGAGCTGCGGCTGATCCCCGGGTCGGCCGACAGCACGTTTCCGGAGGGTCGCATCGTGTGGCAGGTCGTACTGGGCATCACGCCGGCGACGGTGACGCTGTTCCTGCTGGCGGCGATGGCGCTGGCGCTGGCGCTCGCCCTGTGGGCGGGCCGGGCGCCGGAGCGTGCGGCGCCGCGGCGTACCGCAGGGGTGCTGCTGGGCTGCTGGCTGGTGGTGGTCCTGGTGGCGACGCTGGCGCCCTCGCAGCCGATCGGTTCGGGCGATGCCACGGTGTGGTGGCTGCCGGGCGAGGGCCTGTTCGACCCGGGTGCGCCGCTGCTGCCGCTGGAGCTGTCGATGCTGGTGCGGCAGCAGCTGGCGAATGCCGCGCTGTTCCTGCCGGTGCCGATGCTGCTGCGGTTCGCGCTGCCGGGCCGGTCGGTGGCCGCCGCGTTCCTGGCGGGTGTGGGCCTGTGCGTGCTGATCGAGGTGGGGCAGCTGATGATGCGGGCCGGGCGGGTCGCCGATGTGAACGATGTGCTGTGCGGGGCCGCCGGAACCGGCATCGGTCTGGGGCTCGCGGGGCTGGCCCGGCTGGCCGCCGCCTTCATGCGTCGTCGAGGCCCTCGGCGGCGCGTCGCTCGCGCAGCTCCATGATCGCGCGCCGCCTGGCGAGGCGGTGCGTGCGGCGGATCTGCGCCTCCTGGTAGCGGCGCCTGTCCCGTTCGGTCTCGGGGACGACCGGCGGCACCGGGCGGGGCGTGCCGTCGGCGTCGACGGCGGCGAAGACGAGGTAGGCGGAGCCGACCTGGGTGGCCGGGGTGGATTCGTTCCAGCGCTCGGCCAGGACCCGCACGCCGACCTCCATGGAGGACCGGCCGGTCCAGTTGACCTGGGCCTTCACATGGACGAGGTCGCCGACCCTGACCGGTTCCAGGAAGGCCATCTCGTCCATGGACGCGGTCACGGCGGGTCCGCCGGAGTGCCGTCCGGCCACCGCGCCCGCGGCGTCGTCGACCAGTTTCATGATCACGCCGCCGTGCACCGTCCCGAGGAGGTTGGTGTCCCCGGCGGTCATGATGTGCGAGAGCGTGGTGCGGGATACGGAGGTGGGCTTGCCCGCGAGCGCACCCTCCTCGCCGGTCGCGGCGGTTTCGGTCATGCGACCACCCTAATCTCGGCCACCCGCGGCCGGGCGCGCGGCGTCCGGAATGCGGTTTTGCCCCGGTATCGCCGGAATGGTCACGTCCCCTTGCGGTATGCCCGGACCCTTTGCATCAGCTCTGCAACAGCACCGGCCCGATCCTGCACCCGGCCTGTAAGGAGGCCCCCTCCGGCAGGCACACTTCCCCCTATGAATGAGTGGCAAGGCGGTACCTCCCGCCCGCACGGTGCCGGGGGTGGACGATCCCGCGACCGGAGCGGGAACGGGTACGGACGCGGCAGCGGCAGCACCCAGCCGGAAGGCGTACGCGCCATGCCGCAGGTGCGGCGCGACGCGGGGTCCGGGTACGGGCGGTCCGAGCCGCCGCTGCCGCCGCAGATGTCCCCGCACCGGGGCACCGTGCCGCAGCAGTCCCAGGGCTACGACGACTACAGCGGCTACAACACCGGGCAGGTCTACGGCGGTGACGGCGGCGGCCGCGGCGGCGGCGCGGGCCCCGACGGCTACCGCGCCCGGCCGCGTCCCAACTGGGGCCGGCGCATCAAGTGGACCGTCCTGACGCTGGTGGTGGTGTTCGCCGTCACGTCGGTCGCCACGTATTTCTGGGCCGACGGCCAGCTGCGCCGGAAGGTCGACCTCAGCAAGGTCATCGACCGTCCCGCGGCCGGTGACGGCACGAACTACCTGATCGTGGGCTCGGACAGCCGCGAGGGCATGACCGCGGACGACAAGAAGAAGCTGCACACGGGATCGGCCGAGGGCAAGCGCACCGACTCGATGATGATCCTGCACGACGGCAGCAACGGCCCCACGCTGGTCTCGCTGCCGCGCGACTCGGACGTGGAGATACCGTCGTTCGTCGGCTCGGACTCCGGCAAGAAGTACCCGGACACGGGGCGGCACACCAAGCTCAACGCGGCCTACGCCGAGGACGGCGCCGAACTGCTGGTGCGGACCATCGAGTTCAACACCAAGCTGCACATCGACCACTACGTCGAGATCGGCTTCGCCGGCTTCGCCGGGATCGTGGACGCGATCGGCGGCGTCGAACTGGACATCCCCAAGGCGTTCAAGGACAAGGACTCCGGCTCCGACTTCAGGGCGGGCACGCAGACGCTCAACGGCACCCAGGCGCTGGCCTTCGTCCGCGCCCGGCACGCGTTCGCCGCGAGCGACCTGGCGCGCACCAAGAACCAGCAGAAGTTCCTGGCGGCGCTGGCGAGCCAGACCGCGACGCCTGGCACGATCCTCAACCCGTTCAAGCTCTATCCGACGATGAGCGCGGGCCTTGGCACCCTGATCGTCGACAAGGACATGAGCCTGTGGGACCTGGGCCAGATGTTCTTCGCGATGAAGGGCGTCACCGGCGGCGAGGGCAAGTCCCTGAACATGCCGATCTCCGGCAGCACCGGTGGCAACCTGCTGTGGGACAAGCCCAAGCTCGCGCAGCTCGTCCAGCAGCTGAACAACGACGAGAAGGTCACGGTCTCCGACGGCCAGTGACCCGGGCGGCGGCCTACGGGCCCGCCCCTGACCTGCGAGCGGCCCCCGGCGCGAAGCCGGGGGCCGCTCGCGCATCCGCCCTACGGCAGGTTGCGGGCCATCACGATCCGCTGGACCTGATTCGTGCCTTCGTAGATCTGGGTGATCTTGGCGTCGCGCATCATGCGCTCGACCGGGTAGTCACGGGTGTAGCCGTAGCCGCCGAGCAGCTGGACGGCGTCCGTGGTGATCTCCATGGCGGCGTCGGACGCATAGCACTTGGCCGCGGCGCCGAAGAAGGTCAGGTCCTCGGCCTTGCCGCCGGCCGAGATCCGCTCGGACTTGGCGGCCGCTGCGTAGGTCAGCTGGCGGGCGGCCTCCAGCTTCATGGCCATGTCGGCGAGCATGAACTGGACGCCCTGGAAGTCGCCGATCGGCTTGCCGAACTGCTTGCGCTCCTGGACGTAGCCCTTGGCGTAGTCCAGGGCGCCCTGGGCGATGCCGAGCGCCTGCGCCGCGATGGTGATGCGGGTGTGGTCCAGGGTCTTCATCGCGGTGGCGAAGCCGGTGCCCTCGGCGCCGATCATGCGGTCGGCGGGGATCCGGACGTTGTCGAGGTAGACCTCGCGGGTCGGCGAGCCCTTGATGCCGAGCTTCTTCTCCGGGGCGCCGAAGGAGACGCCCTCGTCGCCCTTCTCCACGACGAACGCCGAGATGCCCTTGGAGCGCTTCTCGGGGTCGGTGACGGCCATCACCGTGTAGTACTCGCTGACACCGGCGTTGGTGATCCAGCGCTTGACGCCGTTGAGCACCCAGAAGTCGCCGTCGCGGACGGCCTTGGTCTTCATGCCGGCCGCGTCCGAGCCGGCGTCCGGCTCGCTCAGGCAGTACGAGAACATCGCGTCGCCCTTGGCCAGCGGGCCGAGGTACTTCGCCTTCAGTTCCTCGGAGCCGGAGAGGATGACCGGCAGCGAGCCGAGCTTGTTGACCGCCGGGATGAGCGAGGACGAGCCGCAGACCCGGGCGACCTCCTCGATGACGATGACGGTGGCCAGCGCGTCGGCACCGGCGCCGCCGTACGCCTCCGGTACGTGGACGGCGTGCAGGTCATTGGCGACCAGCGCATCGAGCGCCTCCTGCGGGAAGCGTGCCTCCTCGTCCACGGCGGCGGCGAACGGTGCGATCTTCGCCTCGGCGAGCGCGCGCACCGACTCACGGAGCATGTCGTGCTCCTCCAACGGCCGGTACAGATCGAAATCAGCGGTTCCCGCCAAGGTTTCTCACTCCCCTGAGAGCTGACTGCAGTGCTAACTACCGTTAAGTAACCCGTTACTTCCATCGGATTCTAGGCGCCGGTGGCCCATCGGGATACGTGAGGTTGCCGACAGCCTGCGGCCCCGGGGCGGTCGCCGCCCGACCGGGCCCGCGGCAGGCCCGACTATGCTCGGTCAGCGCTGTTTTCCCGCCCGGGACAGCGCGGTCACAGCCCGCCCGTCACCGACCGCCGACCCGCACCCGCGGCCCCGCGCCGACACCACTTGTCTGGAGTACCCATGGCCCTCAAGATCACCGTGATCGGCACCGGCTACCTCGGCGCCACGCACGCCGCCGCCATGGCCGAACTCGGCTTCGAGGTGCTGGGCCTTGACGTGGTCCCCGAGAAGATCGAGATGCTCCAGCGCGGCGAGGTCCCGATGTACGAACCGGGACTTGAGGAGCTGCTGCGCAGCCATGTCGCGGGCATCGAGGGCTCCAGTGGCCGGCTGCGCTTCACGACCTCCTACGAAGAGGCGGGCGCCTTCGGCGATGTGCACTTCGTGTGCGTCAACACACCGCAGAAGCACGGCGAGTACGCCTGCGACATGTCGTACGTGGAGAGCGCCTTCGCGTCGCTGGCGCCGCATCTGACGCGGCCTGCGCTGGTCGTCGGCAAGTCGACGGTGCCGGTGGGCAGCGCGGCCCGGCTCGCCGGGCTGCTGGCCGCGGCGGCGCCCGCGGGCGCGGCGGCCGAGCTGGCCTGGAACCCGGAGTTCCTGCGCGAGGGCTTCGCCGTCCAGGACACCCTGCACCCGGACCGGATCGTCGTCGGCGTGGCCGGCGAGCAGGCCGAGAAGCTGCTGCGCGAGGTGTACGCGACGCCGGTCGGCGAGGGCTCGCCGTTCATCGTCATGGACTACCCGACGTCCGAGCTGGTCAAGACCTCCGCCAACTCCTTCCTCGCGACGAAGATCTCCTTCATCAACGCGATGGCCGAGGTGTGCGAGGCGGCCGACGGCGATGTGGTGAAGCTGGCCGAGGCCATCGGGCACGACGAGCGGATCGGCAAGAAGTTCCTGCGGGCCGGCATCGGCTTCGGCGGCGGCTGCCTGCCCAAGGACATCCGGGCCTTCATGGCCCGCGCCGGTGAGCTGGGCGCCGACCAGGCACTGACCTTCCTGCGCGAGGTCGACTCGATCAACATGCGGCGCCGCGGCCACATGGTCGAGCTGGCCCGTGACGCGGTGGGCGGCGGCTTCCTCGGCAAGCGGGTGGCCGTCCTGGGCGCCACGTTCAAGCCGGACTCGGACGACGTACGCGACTCCCCCGCGCTCAATGTCGCGGGCCAGATCCACCTCCAGGGCGGCCAGGTCACCGTCTACGACCCGAAGGGCATGGAGAACGCCCGGCGGCTCTTCCCGACCCTCGGCTACGCGGACAGCGCACTGGAGGCGGTGCGCGGCGCGGACGCGGTGCTGCACCTGACGGAGTGGCAGGAGTTCCGCGAGCTGGACCCGGCGGCGCTCGGCGAGGTGGTCACCGAGCGCCGCATCCTGGACGGCCGCAACGCGCTCGACCCGGAACTGTGGCGCAAGGCCGGCTGGACCTACCGGGCACTGGGACGCCCGCAGGCGTAGGCGGGAACCGCCCGTCAGCCGGACTCCGCGCGCCTGGCGCGGTAGGTCCGCATCTTCGCCCGGCTGCCGCAGACCGCCATGGTGCACCAGCGGCCGCGGCCGGCCGGGCTTCGGTCGTAGAAGGCCCACAAGCAGTCGTGGGCCTCGCACGCCTTCAGGCGCGCCCAGCTTCCGTCGACCGTGGCGGCGGCGATTCCGGCGGCGACGGCGGCGGTGAGCACGGCGGTCCCGGTCAGTTCTGGCGCGGGGCGCAGCGCGGCGCCGCCGTCGGTGTCCACGGTGAGGACCAGCGGCGCGCGGGCGAACAGCCGCTCCAGGTCACGGGCGGCCGCGTGGGGCAGGGCGGCGCCGGTGTGCGCGAGGCAGGCCGCCCGCAGCGCCTCCCGCAGCACGCACGCCTCGTCCGTCCCGTCGTCCGCCCGGCCCTCGCCGCGCGGCAGGCCGTGGCCGTCGAGGAACGCGGCGAGGCCGCCATCGGCGGTCAGTGCGTCCTGCCCGGACGCGATGTCGAGGGTGTTCACCAGCTGCTGCACCAGGAGCAGTTGGCCGGGTGCGGTGCGGTCGGCCATGTGTATGACGTTACCTGCGCGGGCAATGATGCAGTAACACAGTTACCGGTTAACCCATTCAGGAGGTAACGATGACTCTCATCGTCCCCGGCCCCGTCGTCCTGGACTGCCCCGACCCGCAGGCGCTCGCCGGCTTCTACGCCGCGACGCTGGACTGGGAGGTGGGCGGCGACGACGACTGGGCCGTGGCCACCGGGCCCGCCGGGTGGCAGCTGGCCTTCCAGCGCGTCGATGGCTATACGCCGCCGCGCTGGCCGGGGCAGGAGCAACCGCAGCAGTTCCACCTCGACTTCGACGTGGCCCGCGCCGCCATCGACGAGGCGGAGCGCCGGGTACTGGGCCTCGGCGCCGAACTGGTGCAGCCGGACGAACCCGAGCGGGCCTTCCGGGTCTACCTCGATCCCGCGGGCCATCCGTTCTGTCTGTCCCTGCGCTGAGCGGTCCTCGCCGCAGCCGACGGCGGGCGGCTCGCCTGCTCGTCGCGGGCGACGTCCTCGGCGGCGCGCAGCACCCGGACCGCGTTCTTCCAGGTGAGCTTCGCGAGGTCGGCTTCGGACCACTTGCGGCGCTGCAACTCGGCGATCAGGTGCGGGTATCCGGCGACGTCGGCGAGGCCGTCCGGGGTGAAGGCGGTGCCGTCGTAGTCGCCGCCGATGCCGATGTGGTCGGCGCCCGCCACCTCGCGCATGTGGTCGAGGTGGTCGGCGACGGTGGCGGCGGTGGCCTTCGGCCGCGGGTGGGCGGCCTCGAAGGCGCGGTGCACGGCCATGCCCTCCTCGGTGGTGTCGAGGTGGTGCAGGCCGTGCGCGCGCATGTTCTCGTCGGCCTGCCGGGTCCACTCGACGGCGGCGGGCAGCACGAACTTCGGGACGAAGGTGGCCATCGCGACGCCGCCGTTGGCCGGCAGCTGGGCCAGTACGTCGTCGGGGATGTTGCGCGGGTGGTCGCAGACGGCGCGGGACGACGAGTGCGAGAAGATCACCGGCGCCCGGCTGGTCCGCAGCGCGTCGCGCATGGTGGTGGCCGCGACGTGCGAGAGGTCGACGAGCATGCCGCAGCGGTTCATCTCGCGCACGATCTCTTCGCCGAACGCGGTCAGGCCGTCGTGCCGCGGCTCGTCGGTCGCCGAGTCCGCCCAGTCGATGGTGTCGTTGTGGGTGAGCGTCATGTAGCGGACGCCCAGCCGGTGCAGGGCCCGCAGGGTGGCCGGCGAGTTGTGGATGGAGTGGCCGCCCTCGGCGCCCATCAGGGACGCGATCCGGCCCTCGGCGCGGGCCGTCTCCATGTCGTCGGCGGTGAGCGCGAGGCGCAGCTCGTCCGGGTAGCGGGCGACCAACTGCCGCACCACGTCGATCTGTTCGAGGGTGGCGCTGACCGCCTTGTCGCCCGCGTAGTCGGCGCGTACGTACACCGACCAGAACTGCGCGCCGACGCCGCCGGCCCGCAGCCGCGGGATGTCGGTGTGCAGGAACGCCGACTGGTCGGCGGCGATGTCGCGCCGGTCGAGGTCGTAGCGGACCTGCTCGCGCAGTGCCCAGGGCAGGTCGTTGTGGCCGTCGACGACGGGCCAGCGGGCCAGCAGTTCCCGCGCGGCGTCCAGCTCGGCGCTCACCTGTTGCCTCCGAAGCCGAAGCCGGCCGGGGAGGCGACCTTGTTGCGCAGCCGCTTGCCCTTCTCGGTCGCCTGGTCGTTCAGCTCCTGCTGGAAGTCCCGCATCCGGGCGCGGAGTTCGGCGTCGTGGGCGGCGAGGATCCGGACGGCGAGCAGTCCGGCGTTGCGGGCGCCGCCGACCGAGACGGTGGCGACCGGCACGCCGGCCGGCATCTGCACGATGGACAGCAGCGAGTCCATGCCGTCCAGGTACTTCAGCGGCACCGGCACGCCGATGACCGGCAGCGGGGTGACCGAGGCGAGCATCCCCGGCAGGTGCGCGGCCCCTCCGGCGCCCGCGATGACGGCCTTCAGGCCGCGTCCGGCCGCTTCCTCGCCGTACGCGATCATCTCGCGCGGCATGCGGTGCGCGGAGACGACGTCGACCTCGTAGGGGATCTCGAACTCGTCGAGTGCCTTGGCCGCGGCCTCCATGACGGGCCAGTCGGAGTCGGAGCCCATGACGATGCCGATGAGCGGGGCGGCGGGGGCGCCACCAGAGGGGCGCGCGTGAGCGCTCGTTGAGGGGTGGCGGTCGGGTGCGGGGCTGGCCGTCATTCGGTGATCGTTCCTCGCAGGTAGCCGGCGGCGTGCGCGGCGCGCTCGCGCACGTCGGCCAGGTCGTCGCCGTAGGTGTTGACGTGGCCGACCTTGCGGCCGGGCTTCACGTCCTTTCCGTACATGTGGATCTTCAACTGCGGGTCGCGTGCCATGCAATGGAGGTACGCGGAGTACATGTCCGGGAAGTCGCCGCCGAGAACGTTGGCCATCACCGTCCAGGGGGCGCGCGGGCGCGGGTCGCCGAGCGGGAGGTCGAGCACCGCGCGGACGTGGTTGGCGAACTGCGAGGTGACCGCGCCGTCCTGGGTCCAGTGGCCGGAGTTGTGCGGGCGCATCGCGAGTTCGTTGACCAGCACCGCGGGCTCGCCGTCGGCGCCGGTGACCTCGAACAGCTCGACGGCGAGATGCCCGACGACGTTCAGCTCGGCGGCGATCCGCAGCGCCAGCTCCTGCGCCTGCGCCGAGAGGCGGCCGTCCAGTCCTGGCGCGGGGGCGATGACCGTGTCGCAGACGCCGTCGACCTGGACGGATTCCACGACGGGGTAGGCGACGGCCTGGCCGTGCGGCGAGCGGACGACGTTGGCGGCCAGTTCGCGGACGAAGCCGACCTTTTCCTCGGCGAGTACGGGCACTCCGGCGCGGAACGGCTCGGCCGCTTCCTTGGAGGATCGCACGATCCAGACGCCCTTGCCGTCATAGCCGCCGCGGACGGTCTTGAGGACCACCGGGAAGCCGCCGCCCCGGCCGTCCTCGGGCCACTGCCCCGCGGCCCGGCCCCGAGCGCCGTCCCCGGCCAGCTCGGCGGCGAAGGCCGCGGCATCCGCGGGATCCGTCACCAGGCGGTGCCGCGGACAGGGCGCGCCGATCGCGTCGAGCTTCGCCCGCATCACCCCCTTGTCCTGCGCGTGCACCAGAGCGCCGGGGCCGGGCCGTACGGGGATCCCGTCGGCCTCCAGCGCCCTCAAGTGCTCGGTGGGCACGTGCTCGTGATCGAAGGTGATCACATCGCAGCCGCGCGCGAAGGCGCGCAGCGTGTCCAGGTCGCGGTAGTCGCCGATGACGACCTCGCTCACCACCTGGGCCGCCGAGTCCTGCGGGGTGTCACTGAGGAGCTTGAACTTGATGCCGAGGGGGATACCCGCCTCGTGGGTCATACGGGCGAGCTGACCGCCACCGACCATGCCGACTACCGGGAACGTCACGCCCCCAGGGTATCCGCCCGGCCGCGCCGCCCCGACAGCGCCTTGGGGGATCCTCCAAGGGCGGGCGCGCGAGGGGTGGCGGCGGGCGCCGCGGGAAGATCACCAGGAGGGGCGGAGCCACCCGTACGGGACGTGCACGGGCGCGGAGCGGGCGACGGCGGAGGGGGAAACGGGGATGGCGAGGAACGGGCGGGGCGGAAAGGACGGCATACCGGGGTGGCCGGAGTGGATGGCGTGGGATTCCCGGCTGCTGGTGCCGGCCATGGCCGTCGCCGCGCTGCTGATCGCGGTCTACACGGTGATCTCCCAGCTGACCGGGCCGATGGTCTTCGGCCCGCACAGCACCGACGTCACGGTCTCGCCCGGCGACCACTTCTCGGTGCAGCTGCCCGCCACCCCCGACGGCTCCCGCTGGATCATCGCCGCCCCGGCCCCCGACCCGGCCGTCCTGCGGTCCGCCGGCGGCCACGTCACGACGGGCGCCCCACCGCCCGCCGACCCCGCCACCACCCGCTACCTGGACTTCGACGCGGTCGGCTCCGGCCGTACGGACCTCCGGCTGCTGCGCTGCCGCACGTGCGGCCCCGGCGCCGCGGAGGAACCCGGCGCCCGGAGCCTGAACTTCCGGATCACCGTGGAGTGACGCCGTTGCGGCCCGCGACCGGGCGCGGACACGGCCACCGGACGCTGGTTAGCATGTGGGGGCGGACCGGGATGTCGGTGCGCGGATCCGCCACCGACAGGGAGCGGAACGATCACCATGAGTGAACGGAGCGCACTGCGGTCCCGACTGGATGCGCTCACCCGGGAAGTCGTGAAATTCGGCGCCGTCGGCGGCGCCGGGGTCGTCGTGAACTTCGCGGTGTTCAACCTCGTACGGCATCTGACGGAGCTGCCCGTCGTCCGGGCCAGCGTGGTGGCGACGGTCGTCGCGACGGTCACCAACTACCTCGGCTACCGCTACTTCACCTACCGCGACCGCGACAAACAGGGCCGCACCCGCGAGCTGACGCTCTTCCTGCTGTTCAGCGTCATCGGCCTGGTCATCGAGAACGGCGTGCTCTACGTCGCGACGTACGGCTTCGACTGGGACACCCCGCTGCAGAGCAACGTCTTCAAGTTCCTCGGCATCGCCATCGCCACCCTCTTCCGCTTCTGGTCGTACCGCACCTGGGTCTTCCGCACCCTCCCGGCGCGCGCCGCCGTGGAGAGCGCCGAGACCATCCTCGCGGGGGAACCCGAACGCCGGCCGCAGCCGCACGGCACCTCGCCCCGCTAGGCCGTCTCGCCCTCACAGGTCGACCGGCTCCGCCTCCCGGGCCAGGAACAGTGCGAACACCGGCGGGTGCTGCTGGAGCAGTTCCAGCCGTCCGCCGTCGGCCTCCGCCAGGTCACGGGCGACCGCGAGTCCGAGGCCGGTCGAATTGCGGCCGGAGACGGTGCGCTCGAAGACCCGCGAGCCGAGGTCCGGCGGCACACCGGGCCCGGCGTCGGTGACCTCGACGACCGCCTGGTTGCCGGTGACGCGGGTGCGCAGCGCGACCGTGCCCGCGCCGTGCATCAGCGAGTTCTCGATGAGGGTGGCCATCACCTGCGCCACCGCGCCCGGCGTGCCGACCGCCCGCAGCCCCTTCTTGCCGGACCGGACGATCGCCCGCCCCGCGCTGCGGTAGGCGGGCCGCCACTCCTCGATCTGCTGCTTGACCACCTCGTCCAGGTCGAAGGCGACCGCGGATCCGGAGCGCGGGTCGCGGGAGTTGGTCAGCAGCCGCTGGACGACGTCCGTCAGCCGTTCCACCTGGGCCAGCGCGATGGTGGCCTCTTCCTTCACGGTGTCCGGATCGTCGGTGACCGTGATCTCCTCAAGGCGCATGGACAGCGCGGTCAGCGGGGTGCGCAGCTGGTGGGAGGCGTCGGCCGCCAGTCGGCGCTCGGCGGTCAGCATCCGTGCGATCCGTTCGGCGCTGGCGTCCAGGACGTCGGCGACCCGGTCGAGTTCCTGCACGCCGTAGCGGCGGTGGCGCGGGCGCGGGTCGCCGGAGCCCAGGCGCTCGGCGGTCTCGGCGAGGTCGGTGAGCGGCGCGGTCAGCCTGCGGGCCTGCCGGATGGCCAGGATCACGGCGGCGATGATCGCCAGCAGTGCGACGGCCAGGATGATCAGGAGCGTCCGGCCGATCTCCTCGTTCACCGTGGCGCGGGATTCCTGGACGGTGACCACCTCGCCGCGGTCCCCCTCGACCCGTGAGGCGATGACATCGCCCGCGGGCCGCTTCCCGATCTCGATGGGCCCCTTGCCCGGCACCCTGATCTGCGCGTACCGCTTGGCGGTGATCTGTTCGGAGAGGATCTCCGGCGTGATCTTCTCGCCGCTGCCGAGACGGCTCTCCACGATCCCCACCAGCCGGACCGCCTCGGAGGCCACGCTCTCCTCCGCGCCCGCCTGGATCGTGCGGGTCTCGACGATGACCAGCGAGACGCCGCAGACGGCGATCACGACGAGCACCACGGCAAGGGTGGAGTTGATGAGGCGGCGGCGCACGGTGCCCTCCGGGCGGGAATTGCGGTGGTCTGGGGCCTGATCCGCACGCCAGGCCCCCACTCGGCTTCCCGCCCGGCGGCCGGGCCGCGGACGGGCCCGGGGAGCGTGGCGCGCCCCCTGGGGGTGTCAGCTCTTCTCGAAGCGGAAGCCGACGCCGCGGACGGTGGCGATGTAGCGCGGGTTGGCGGCGTCGTCACCGAGCTTCTTGCGGAGCCAGGAGATGTGCATGTCCAGGGTCTTGGTGGACGACCACCAGGTGGTGTCCCAGACCTCGCGCATCAGCTGGTCGCGGGTGACGACCCGGCCGGCGTCGCGCACCAGCACCCGAAGGAGGTCGAACTCCTTGGCGGTGAGCTGGAGTTCCTCGTCGCCCATCCACGCGCGGTGCGACTCGACGTCGATGCGCACGCCGTGGGTGGCGGGCGGCTGCTGGGGTTCGGCGGTGGAGCCGCGGCGCAGCAGCGCGCGGACGCGGGCGAGGAGTTCGGCGAGCCGGAAGGGTTTGGTGACGTAGTCGTCGGCGCCGGCGTCCAGGCCGACGACGGTGTCCACCTCGTCGGCGCGGGCGGTCAGCACCAGGATGGGAAAGGAATGGCCTTCGTTACGGAGCCGGCGGGCGACCTCCAGGCCGTCCATTCCGGGCAGGCCCAGGTCGAGCACGACCAGGTCGATATTCCCCTGGAGACCGGCGTCGAGCGCCGTGGGGCCGTCCTCGCGCACCTCGACTTCGTAACCCTCGCGGCGCAGTGCGCGGGCGAGCGGCTCCGAGATGGACGCGTCATCCTCGGCGAGCAGTACACGGGTCATGGCCCGATGGTAGTCCGATGCGTTGGACCATCGGGCCGAGCAGGCGCGGCCGGTGACGGTCACGCGGATCTGTGCCGTGAGCCGGGACGGCGCGGGTGGTGGCGGTGCGAACGGTTCCCTGTGTGAATGTGAGCGTTGTCTCACCCCTCCCAACGGTGCGTATACGGGACGTATGGTGGCCGGACGTCCATCGCACAGCCGCTGGGGCCCGTGACCCTGAACTGGTGTCATCGGTCCCTGTTGTGTGCAGGGCCGGTACCACCGTCCCCGCTACACAGTGATCGACCTGTCGACCGGGTCCGCCGCGCCAGAAGCACGGGGGGCGTGGATCCCGGTGTACGACCGTCCTGCCGATTCCTCCGCGTGTGGGGTCGAACCCCTCGGACGTGGGGGCGGGCAAGGCGTACGCCGGTGCCGGTCACCCCCACCCGGGCGCGTAACGCCTCGTCAGCGCGTCCCGAGCAGACCAAGGAAGCACCATGGCGTCCAGCCTGACGAAGGACGCCGCCCCGCAGGGGAACCCTGCACAAGGCGGTAAGACCTTCTTCGGCCACCCCCGCGGACTGGCCACTCTCTTCATGACCGAGATGTGGGAGCGCTTCAGCTTCTACGGCATGCGGGCCTTGCTCGTGCTTTACCTGATTTCCGGCGGCACGGATGCCAAGCCCGGGGCCCAGGGTGGCGGCCTGGCCATGACGATGGCCACCGCGTCGGCGATCTACGCCGTGTACCTCGCGATGGTCTACCTGCTCGCCATGCCCGGCGGCTGGTTCGGTGACCGCGTGTGGGGTCCGCGCAAGACGGTCGCCATCGGCGCGGGCGTCGTGATCATCGGCCACCTCACGCTGGCCATCCCCGGACAGGGGATGTTCTTCGCCGGTCTGGCGCTGGTCGCCCTGGGATCCGGCCTGCTCAAGGCCAACATCTCGACGATGGTCGGGCACCTCTACGACGGTCCGCAGGACCCGCGTCGTGACGGCGGCTTCACCCTCTTCTACATCGGCATCAACGTCGGTGCCTTCGCCGCCCCGCTGGTCGTCGGCACGATCGGCCAGAGCGTCAACTGGCACCTGGGCTTCGCCGCCGCCGCACTCGGCATGGGCCTCGGCCTGGTGCAGTTCCTGCTCGGCACCCGCCACCTGAGCCCGCAGAGCAGCGCGGTCCCGACCCCGCTCGCGTCCCAGGAGCGGATGGCCTGGCTGCGCAAGGGCCTGATCTGGCTGATCGTCGCCGCGGTCTTCTACGGCATCGTCATCGGCACCGGCACCTTCACGCTGAACTGGGCGCTCATCCCGATCGCACTGCTCGGTCTGGTCATCCCGATCTCCGTGCTGGTCCGCATCAAGCGCGACAAGGAGCTGTCGGACGAGGAGCAGACCAAGGTCAGCGGCTACGTCTGGTTCTTCGTCGCGGCCGCCGTCTTCTGGATGATCTTCGACCAGGCCGGCTCCACGCTGAGCGGCTTCGCGGAGAAGAACACCGCGGACAACGTCTTCGGCCTCGGCTTCCCCTCGACCTGGTTCCAGTCGATAAACCCGCTCTGGGTGATGGCGCTGGCCCCGGTCTTCGCCTGGCTGTGGCTGGCCCTGGCCAAGCGCGCCAAGGAGCCGAGCACCACGATCAAGTTCTCCATGGCGATGGTGCTGATCGGCATCTCGTACTTCGTCTTCATCCTCCCGATGCAGATGTCGGCGGACGGCACGAAGGTCAGCCCCATGTGGCTGATCGTGGTCTACATGATCCAGACCATGGGCGAGCTGTGCCTCTCCCCGGTCGGCCTGTCGGTGACCACCAAGCTGGCCCCGCAGAAGTACGCCAGCCAGATGCTGGGTGTCTGGTTCCTGGCCGTCACCGCCGGTGACTGCGTGGTCAGCCTGCTGTCCACGGCCGGAGCCGATCTGAGCGGCGTGGGCGTCCTGGCGGCGGAGGCCGCGCTGGCGGCCCTGGCCGGTGTCGCGATCTGGATCAACCGCAAGAAGATCACGGGTCTGATGGGCGACGTGCACTGACGTTCGCGCCACACCAGAAGGGCCCGGCACGCTGCTGCGTGCCGGGCCCTTCTGCCTGCCTGGCCCTGCCGAAGCCGCAGGTCAGCGGCGCAGCCGCCGCCACGGGGTGAAGGTGAAGACCGCGCCGCCGAGCAGGAGGACGGTGCCGGCGAAGAGGCCGAGGGCGGTCAGGCCGCCGTGGTCGCTCGCCCCCGTCTCCGCCAGGCCGCCCGCACTGCCGCCGGCCGCCTGCGCGCCGCCCGCCGTGCCGCCGCCGGATGACGCCGCGCCGCCGGAGCTCCCGCCGGACGTGCCGCCCGGCTGGGCCGAGGTGTCCAGCGTCAGGGAGACACCGGGGTCCTTCTCCGGGGTGCAGGTGGTGGTCGTCCCGAGCGCCTTGACGGTGAGCACTCCGGGCGCCAGCGTCGCCTTGCCGGTGGCGCCCGGCTTGTAGGTGCCCTTGAGGTCGGGGATCTCGATCGGCTGCCCGGACTTGATCGGCGCGGCGTTGGCCGGCCCGGTCACCTTCACCGTGCCCTTGTCCGCGCCGCCCGCCTTCACGTCCATCGACGGGACGACCGAGCCCTTGGGGATGTCGGCCGGGCTGTCCATCACGGACTTGCCGAACTTCACCGTCAGGTCGTACCCGCCGCCCTTCTTCACGCCGTTGATCCTGACCGGCGAGGTCGCCTTCTTGTCCCCGATGGGTGTCTTGCAGGCGTACGGCACCTGCACTTCCTTGCCCTGGTATGCGGTGCCGTCGGGGTCACCGCCGGAACCTCCCGTGGCTCCGGCGCTGGTGCCGCCGCTCGTCCCGCCGCCGGTGCTGCCGCCCGAGTCCGCACCGCCGGACGCGGTGCCGCCGGACGTCGTGCCCCCGGCGTCCGTGCCGCCCGAGTCCGTCCCGCCCGTGCCGGATGCCCCGCCGCTCGTTCCCGCCGTCGTGCCGCCGCTGTCCCCGCCGCCGGTGACCTTGATCGTGGCCGCGGGCGGCACGTCCTCCTCGGGTGTGCACTTGGTGTCCGTGGAGATCGGCTTGTTGACGTTGATGTTGTAGAAGCCGGGCGCGAGGGTGACCTCGCCGGGCTTCTCCAGTTTCAGCGTGCCCTTCATGTCCGGCAGCTTCATCGGGCTGTTCTTGGGGATCGGCGGATTCTGCCGCGGTCCCTGCATCGCCAGGTCGCCGGTCTGCGCGCCCGCCACCTTGACCGTGCCGGTGGGCTGCACCGTGTCCTTGTCCAGGTCGAGGATGTCGGGGTTCTTGGAGGCGGCCTCGACCGTCTTCCACACCACCTCGACCTCGTCCCCCACCTTCGCCGTGGCCGGCGCCGTCACCGTCACCTTCGTGGTGCCCTTGATCGCGGGCAGCCCCGAGATCGGCGGCGGCTTGCACTCCGTCCTGTACGCGACGTCCGCCGCGCGGGCGGCCGGTGCCGTGGCCACGATGCCCGCCCCCGCGAGCATCAGCGCGGCTCCCGCCGCCACACCCGCTCTCCTCCGTTGCCTCATCACATGGGCCCCTTCGACGTCGGTCGTTGCGTGGATGTGGTGGTGGACGGTGCGGCGTCCGGGGTGAACCAGGGCAGCGCGGCCGGGGCGTCCGCCGGGGCGGACGGGCCGGCCGGGCCACCACGTACGGTGCCGTTCCCGCGCGGCCGCCCGGCGGACACGCGGGCCCGGAAGCGCGGGCCGGGCGCGGCGGGGGCGCGGGGCGCGGGGGCCAGGCGCGGGCGGATCCGGTCGACGACCGCCATGCCGATCCGGAAGACCGCCGTCGGGATCACCACGCACAGCAGCACCCAGAAGAGCGTCACGCCCCACGGCCTGCCGACCCCCCAGGGCTGCTCGGCCAGCAGCTTGCCGCCGTACTCCAGGGAGACCAGGTAGTCGCCGTGCGCACCGGCCGCCAGCTCCACCGGCAGCGTGACCCTGGCCTTCTTCCCCGCCGGTACGGTCCCGCGCCACTGCTGCTCCTCCCACTCGGGAGCGAAGACGCCGTGCGAGGTCCCGACCTTGAAGAGCGGATCCTTCGCGGGTGCCGAGCCGAGATTGCCGACCGTGAAGGTCAGACTGCGCTGCGGCGGCGCGCCGAACCAGGTCAACAGGCCGCTGCTGCCCGCAAGTTCCGGCCGGTCGACCACCGCGAGCCGGCCGCCCGCGCCCTCCTTGGGCAGCGGCGCCACGGGATGGCCCGCCACCTTGAACGCGACGTCCGCCGCGGCCGCATCGCCGGTCACCGTCGCGACGTGCACCACGCAGGGGCAGGGCTTGGGCGGCTCGGCGACCGGGAGGCGCTTGCGGAACGCGCCGTGTGCGTCGGTGGTGGTGGCCCGGCCGTCGCCGTTGGCGCAGGAGTTGGTGCCGCCGATCATGTTCTGCCCGCAGATCAGCAGCGTGAGCAGCACCTTCGGCCGCCAGCCGCGCCCGGTCACGGTCACCGTGCCGCCGGTGCCCGCCTCCTGCTCGGAGACCTGCGCCGAGGGCGCGGCGGCGCTGCGTACGGCGGCCACGGCGGCGGGCGGCGCCGGGAGCACCAGCGCCGCGCAGAGGGCGAGCGCGGCGGCGATGCGGGAGCGGTACGGGCCGCCGGGGCGTGTCCGATGGGGCGCCGCGACGCCACGGC
>NZ_JAJCXB010000053.1 GCF_020564935.1 Streptomyces pinistramenti | reverse complement strand
CGCGTGGGCGCGCGCCCCCTCGCCCCTTTTCTGCGGGGCGGCACCCAACCGGCCTGCCCCGCAGGGCAGTTGCCCGGCTCCCTCCCTCCGGCTCCCTTCACACCCCGTGTGAAGCGCGGTTCACTACCCTGACGGCACGGAGTCAGTACGCCGACTGGAAATCCAGTCATGAGTCGCCGGCCCGTGCGCGGGCCCGGCTCACCGGGAGGCCGGCATGGAGCCCAACACCCTGCTCGACGCGATCCTCGACGAGGCGGGCATCTCGCACGCCGGGCTCGCGGCGCGCATCAACCATCTGGGGCGCCGCCGCGGCCTCGCCCTGCGCTACGAACACACCGCGGTCGCCCGCTGGCTGAAGGGCCAGCGGCCGCGCGGCCAGGTCCCCGACCTGATCTGCGAGATCCTCGGCGAACGGCTGCACCGCGCGGTCGGCCTGGACGACATCGGCCTCAGCCGCCCCGGCCTGGGCCGCACCACCTCCGACACCCCGCTCTCCGGCTTCGTCGAGCGGGCCACCGCGCTGTGGCGCTCCGACGAACAGCAGCGCGCGCACGTCGTGGATGCCCCCGCGCTGACCGGCACGTCCGCGGTCATCCCCGTCTGGGAGTGGGAGAACCCGCCCGAGGACTCCGACGTCTCCCGGGACGGCGTGGCGCGGGTCGGCATGGCCGACATCGAGATGCTGCGTGCCGCCAGGACCCACTACGAGCACCTGTACCGCAAGGCCGGCGGCGTCGCGACCAGGACCCGTATCGTCGGCTTCCTCAACACCGAGGCCGCGCCGCTGCTGCGCGGCAGTTACAGCGACGCGACGGGACGCCAACTGCACCGCGCCACCGGCGGTTTGGTGGCCGTCGCGGGCATCTGCGCCTACGACTCGGACGCGCTCGGGCTGGCCCAGCGCTATTTCCACCAGGCACTGCGCCTGGCCAAGGCCAGCGGTGACCGCGGCCTCGGCGCCTACATCATCGCCCTGCTCGTCAACCAGTCCCTCTTCGTGCGGGAGTACCGGCAGGCGGTGGCCTTCGCGGAGGCCGCGCTGCGGGCCGCGGGACCGCAGATCACCTCGGCGCTCGCCGCCGACCTCTACGCGATGCAGGCCAAGTCCTATGCCCGGCTCGGCGACGGCACGGGCGCGCTGGCCTGCATCCGGCGCGCGGAGGCGGCGGCCGAGCGGATCAGGCCGGGGCTCGAACCGGCGGAGACCGGCTACGTCCAGCCGGGCCTGGTGAACGTGCAGGTCGCGGAGGCGTTACTGAGCCTCGGTGATCTGCGGGCCGCGCGGGAGCAGGCGGATGCCGCCGTGGACACGCCCGCACACGACCGGGGACGGGTCCACCGGCTGGCCATGCTCACCCATATCGAGCTGCGCCAGGGCGATGCCGACCGGGCGGCGGCCAATGCCGCGCAGATGACCGAGCGGGCCAGGGGAGTGGAGTCGCAACGGTTGCGGGACCGGCTGCGGGCGGTGCGCGAACATCTGGCGGAGACCGGTAGCTCCGCGACGGACGCGGCGGCCGATCTCATCGACGAGGTGCTGCGCGTACCGCTGTAGGGCGCGACCTGCTCTGACCGGGCTGCGTGTCACCTTGCCGGACAAACCGCGGAAGGTGGCAGACAGTGCGTTGGAACAATCTCGCGGAAGAGACCGTATACGAGAACCGCTGGTTCCGGGTCAATCTCGCCGATGTGCGGCTCCCTGACGGCCGGCACCTGGATCACTACCTGATCCGGATGCGGCCGGTGGCCGTGGCCACGGTGGTCAACGAGGCCAATGAGGTGCTGCTGCTGTGGCGGCACCGTTTCATCACCGACACCTGGGGCTGGGAACTGGCCGCCGGCGTCGTCGAGGACGGCGAGGACATCGCGGCGGCCGCGGCACGGGAGATGGAGGAGGAGACCGGCTGGCGGCCGGGCCCGCTGACCCATCTGCTGTCGGTCGAGCCGTCCAACGGCCTCACCGACGCCCGGCACCACATCTACTGGTCCGACGAGGGGACCTACACCGGCCCGCCCGAGGACGGCTTCGAGTCCGACCGGCGGGAATGGGTGCCGCTGAAACTGGTGCCCGACATGGTGGCGAGGGGAGAGGTGCCGGCCGCCAACATGGCGGCCGCTCTGCTGATGCTGCACCATCTCCGGCTCGGCTGAGCCCCGGCCACCGGTGGGCCCGGCAGGGGTCACCCCGCCGGGCCCACCGGGCGGTCACCTGGCCAGCACCTGCCAGACGGCCACCGCGAGCGCCGCCAGGCCGGTGAGCGCGGCGAGCGAGGGAAGTGGCCAGCGGCCGCTCTCCAACTGCCTGACGCGGGCCTGCAGTTCGCCCGCGTCCCGCTCGTACTGCGCGGAACGCTGGGCGAGCAGCGCCAGTTCGCCGTCGACACGGGCGGTGCGCACGTCGAGGCAGCGCCTCAGCTCCGCCATGTCGGTGGCTACCAGCTCGGGCTTGGGGTGGGCGGTCACTTTCCGCTCCTCTTTCCGTTTCCGGAATCGTCTGTGGATCCGTACGACACCAGTCAACTGCCCAGGAGGAAAAGGCGGGAGCGTGTGTGCGGGAGAGATGCGGGTCACCGGCGCACACCCCGTGTGAAGTGACGGAGAGTGAGATTCGGGGCGGGCGGCGGCCGGTTCACGCGGGGTGCGAACCGTGCACCCCGGGTTGGCCGTTTCACACGCTTATGCCGCCGCCCGCGCGGTAGTTGACTGGAAGGCGCCAGGGGGGAGCGGCCGGCGGACGGGCGCCCGCCGGC
The DNA here is from genome assembly GCF_020564935.1 of Streptomyces pinistramenti. GTDB lineage: Bacteria > Actinomycetota > Actinomycetes > Streptomycetales > Streptomycetaceae > Streptomyces > Streptomyces pinistramenti. Next base: position 51,015 of record NZ_JAJCXB010000053.1, on the reverse strand, counting down.
CGCTGTCCGCCCGCCGGATTCCCCCGAACGGCGGGCGGACGGCCCGTACGCCCGGTGCGCCGCAGCACGACGGCCCGCGTCCCCGAGGGGAGCGGGCCGTCGTGGCGGCGCGAAGGCTCAGTACGAGTAGAAGCCCGAACCGGACTTACGGCCGAGACGTCCCGCGTCGACCATGCGGGCGAGCAGCGGGGGAGCGGCGTACAGCGGCTCCTTGTACTCCTCGTACATCGAGGCGGCGACGGAGGAGACGGTGTCCAGGCCGATCAGGTCCGACAGCTTGAGCGGGCCCATCGGGTGGGCGCAGCCCAGCTCCATGCCGCGGTCGATGTCCTCGCGGCTGGCCATCCCCGACTCGAACATCCGGATCGCGGAGAGCAGGTACGGAATGAGCAGCGCGTTGACGACGAAGCCGGACCGGTCCTGGGCGCGGATCGCGTGCTTGCCCAGCACGTCCTGCACCAGCGTCTCGGCGCGGTTGATCGTCTCCTCTGCGGTGGTCAGCGCGGGAATCAGCTCGACGAGCTTCTGCACGGGCGCCGGGTTGAAGAAGTGGATCCCGATGACCTGGTCGGGGCGGGAGGTGGCGACGGCCAGCTTCACCAGCGGGATCGACGAGGTGTTGGAAGCCAGGATCGCGTCCGGCCGGGTCACGACCTGGTCGAGAACCTGGAAGATCTCGGTCTTGACCTGCTCGTTCTCCACGACCGCCTCGATCACGAGGTCGCGGTCGGCGAACTCCCCGAGGTCGGTGGTGAAGTTGAGCCGGCCGAGCGTCGCGTCGCGCTCCGCGGCGGTGATCTTGCCGCGCTCGGCTGCCTTGCCGAGGGAGTTGGTCAGGCGGGTACGCCCCAGCTCCAGGGCCTCGCCTGTGGTCTCGGCGACCATGACGTCCAGCCCGGCGCGGGCGCACACCTCGGCGATGCCTGCGCCCATCTGGCCGCAGCCGACCACTCCGACGCGTGCGATGTCGGTGAAAGAGTCCGTCACCTCGTGCCTTTCGCTGATCTTCAGGACCGGCAGCGCGTCGCAGGAGCCCGCCTTCACCCGCGCAGGCCGGGCTCGGGCCACGAGCTGATCCAACCGGGGGGTAAAGGCGGGCTCCAAGGGTTCCGACGACCGCCTCGGTCCCGACGTTACTCCGAGCGGTAGGAGGCACCGGGCCCCGGGGCGGGCATTCTGACCTCGAAGAATGGGATGAACCGGACAAGTTGGGGGCTTTTCATGAGACGAATCACACGTCGGGGGTTCACGGTGGCCGCACTCGGCGCCGCCTCGTCACTCCTCGCCGAAGGAGAGGCGACGGCCACCGGCCGGCCCGGCCCCCGGAAGATCCACCGCGAGCTGCGCGGCATGTGGCTGGCGACCGTCGCCCGCCGGGACTGGCCGTCGGCGCCCGGTCTCGCACCGGCCGCCGCGCAGCGCGAACTCCTCGCCCACCTCGACACCGCGGCCGCCCGCCGCCTCAACGCCGTCTTCTTCCAGGTGCGCCCCACCGCGGACGCCCTGTGGCCCTCGCCGTACGAGCCGTGGTCGGACTGCCTCACCGGGCGGCAGGGCCGCGATCCCGGCTGGGATCCGCTCGGCTTCGCGGTCCGCGAGGCCCACCGCCGCGGCCTGGAACTGCACGCCTGGTTCAACCCGTACCGGGTCGCCCACCACACCGACCGCGGCCTGCTGGCCCCCACCCACCCCGTACGCCGCCATCCCGCCTGGGCGCTGCCGTACGGCGGCGAGCTCTACTACAACCCCGGCCTGCCGCGGGTCCGCCGCTTTGTCCAGGACGCGATCATGGACGCGGTACGGCGCTACGCCGTCGACGGCGTGCATTTCGACGACTACTTCTACCCGTACCCGGTCGCCGGGCAGACCTTCGACGACGACGCGGCGTACGCGGCGCACGGCGGCGGCTTCGCGGACCGCGCGGCCTGGCGGCGGGCCAACACCGACCTGCTGGTGCGGGAGCTTTCCGCCCGGATCGCCGGGACCGGCCGCCGCGTCCGCTTCGGCGTCAGCCCGTTCGCCGTCTGGCGCAACCGCGCGAGCGACCCGGCGGGCTCGGCGACCCGGGCCGGTGTGCAGACCTACGACGACCTCTACGCCGACACCCGGCGCTGGGTGCGCGAGGGCTGGATCGACTACGTCGCGCCCCAGGCGTACTGGAACCTCGGCTTCGAGGCCGCCGACTATGCCGAGATCGTGCGGTGGTGGGCGCGGACGGTGGCGGGCACGGGAGTGGACCTCTTCATCGGCGAGGCGCTCTACAAGGCGGGCGACCCGGCGCAGCCCGCCGCCTGGCAGGACCCCGCCGAACTCTCCCGCCACCTCACCTTCGCCGGCCGGTATCCACAGGTGGGCGGCCACATCTTCTTCTCGGCGAAGGAAGTCGCGGCCGACCGCTCGGGCGCCATGGCACGGGTCGTCGCCGACCACTACGGGAAGACGGCGTCCCGGCCGCCCAGGTGAAGCGGGGCGTGCGCGGGCACGGGCGGCACCGCCGCTGCCCGGCGGCGGGGCCCGTGCCGTCCTCGTGCGGTGGACGGGATGCGGCGGCCGGGACGCGGCGGGCGCGCCCTACTTCATGGGGCTGCCCGGCTCTTCGTGCCGGACGGTCGTGTCGGGGCCGGGCGACATGATCTTTTCATGGCCGTCCTCGCCGCGGACGCGGTAGGGAGGGGTGCCGTTCTCGCCCAGCACCTCAATGATCTTGACGACGTGGTCGTGCTGTCCGACGGTCCTGCCGTGCACCAGCAGCTGGTCGCCCGTGGTGGCGTGCATCAGGGTCCTCCCGCCTGGGATGGCCGGGTGACCGTACGGCCGGCAACGCGACGGCCGGGCGGTGGAACGGCCAACGGATCACGGGCCGGGAACGGCCCGGACGGCTGTACATGCCGTTGCGGCAAGTTTACGTCCGGGGGCGAACGCTGCATCCGGGCACGGGCACCGCCGCCCGCGCCCGCCGCTCCGGGACCGTCAGACGCGGGACCGCTGGGTGACGGCGATGCACGCCAGCACGGCCAGCGCCGCCACCGGGGCCGCGGGCGGCAGCCGCTCGCCGAGCAGGGCCACCGACCACACCAGCGTCAGCAGCGGCTGCGCCAGCTGCACCTGGCTCGCCTTCGCGACGCCGATGGCCGCCATCCCGCGGTACCAGACGACCATGCCCACGAAGGTCGAGCCGACCGCGAGCCACAGGACCCCGGCCACCGTGTGCGGCGTCAGCCGCAGCGGCTCGGTGGCCAGCGTGATGGCCGTACCCGTCACGGTCACCGGCAGCGCGAGGACCAGCGCCCAGCCGATCACCTGCCAGCCCGGCATCCGGCGGGCCAGCCTGCCGCCCTCCGCGTAGCCGGCCGCACAGACCAGCAGCGCGCCGAACAGATACAGATCGCCGGTGCTCGGCCGCCCGCCGCTCTGCTGCACCGCGAAGCCGATGACGACCGCAGCACCGGCCAGCGAGGCGATCCAGAACGTCCGGGAGGGGCGCGCGCCGGTCCGCAGCGCCGAGTAGACGGCGGTGGTCAGCGGCAGCAGGCCGACCACGACGGCCGCGTGCGAGGTGGTCGAGGTCTGCAGGGCGAGCGTGGTGAGCAGCGGGAAGCCGAGGACGACCCCGCCCATGACGACGGCGATGCCCGCCCAGTGGCGCCGCTCCGGTATCCGTACGCGGCGCAGTGCGAGGCAGGCCCCGGCGACGGCGGCGGCCAGCACGCTGCGCAGCATCACCACGGTCCAGGGGCCCGCGCCCTCCAGGGCCCAGGCGGTCGCGGGGAAGGTGAGCGAGAAGGCGGCGACGCCGAGTGCGGCGAGCAGCGCGCCACGGCCGGCGGTGTGGCCGGGGACCGCGGCCGGGTCCGCGGCCGCATCCGCCGGGCCGTGTGCCGTCCGGTGGCCTTCGAGGGCGGGCCGGTCGGCCGGAGCCGCACCGTCATCGACTGCTATCGCGAGCAAGGCGGTAGCGCTATCGTTGTCTCTCATGCATGAGCGTAGCAGTGTCGCCGATCTTGCCGCAGCCCTCCGCCGGGAGGTGAACCGCTACTCACCAGGTGAGAAGCTACCGTCGAGCCGGGTGCTCGTCGAGCGGTACCACGTGAGCCCGGTGACGGTCTCCCGCGCGCTGGCCGAACTGGCCGCCGAGGGCCTGGTCACCACCCGTCCCGGTGCCGGTGCCTTCCGTGCCGAGCCGCCCACCCGGTCGGCCCGCCCCGTCGACACCTCCTGGCAGGCGATTGCGCTGAGCGCCGAGGGCGCCGCCGACCAGGTGCCGCGCAGCGTCGACGCCGAAGGGGTGCTGGCGACGCTCGCCGTGCCCCCGCCCGGCGTCATCGAACTCAACGGCGGCTACCTGCACCCCGATCTCCAGCCCGAACGCGCCCTCGCCGCCGCCCTCGCGCGGGCCGGGCGGCGCCCCGGGGCGTGGCGGCGGCCGCCCGTGGAAGGCGTCGCGGAGCTGCGTGCGTGGTTCGGGCGGGAGATCGGCGGGCCCGGCGGGGCGGTCGCGGCGAGCGACGTCCTGGTCACCGCGGGCGGTCAGAGCGCGCTGCCCGCCGCCCTGCGCGCGCTCGCCGCACCCGGCGCCCCGGTCCTCGTCGAAGCGCCCACCTATCCCGGCATCCTGGCCGCCGCCCGCGCATCGGGCCTGCGCCCGGTACCGGTGCCGGTGGACGGGGACGGCATCCGCACCGACCTCCTCGCCGAAGCCTTCCGGGCCAGCGGCGCCCGGCTCGTCGTCTGCCAGCCGCTGTTCCAGAACCCGACGGGCACGGTGCTCAGCGGGGAGCGGCGGCGGGACGTGCTGCGGGTGGCGCGTGCCGCGGGCGCATTCGTGGTCGAGGACGACTTCGCCCGCCGGCTGGTCCACGAGAACGCCCCGGCACTGCCGCCGACCCTGATGGCGGACGACGAGGACGGCACCGTCGTCCACGTCTGCTCGCTCACCAAGGTGACCTCGCCCAGCCTGCGGGTGGGCGCGCTGGCCGCCCGCGGCCCGGTCCTCGACCGGCTGCGCGCCATCCAGGTCGTCGAGAGCTTCTTCGTCTCGGGCCCCCTCCAGGAGGCCGCCCTGGAGCTGGTCGGATCGCCGTCCTGGGGCCGTCATCTCCGGCTGATCTCACGGGAGTTGGCGGCCCGCAGGGACGCCCTGGCCACCGCCCTGCACGAGCTGCTGCCCGGCCTCGCCGCACCCGGCCCGGCGCAGGGCGAGGCGTACGGCCGCGGCCTGCGCATCCCGCAGGGCGGCTGCCATCTCTGGCTGCGGCTGCCGGACGGCACCTCCGAGCCGGCGCTGGCCGGTGCCGCCCTGCGCGCGGGTGTCGCCGTCGCGCCGGGCCGCCCGTACTTCGCCGCCGAACCACCGGCTCCCCACCTGCGGCTCGGCTTCGCGTCCGCCACCGGAACGGCCGAACTCGCCGAGGGCGTACGCCGCTTGGCCGCCGCCTGCGCGGAGGTCACCGGCAGCTGAGCGGCGCGCGGCGGCCTCCCGCGCCGCCCGCACAAACGGCTCGACGGCGCCCCGTGGATCTGCGAACCTCCCGGCATGAGCGCTCACCTTCCCGAAGGCTACGAGATCTCCACCGACCCGGACCGCCTGGATACGGACCTGATCCACCACTGGCTGTCCACGGACACCTACTGGGCCCTGGGCCGCGACCGCAGGAAGCAGGAGCTGGCCATCGCCGGGTCGCTCAACTTCGGCCTGTACGAGTCCACTTCGGGCCGCCAGGCGGCGTACGCCAGGGTGGTCACCGACCACGCCACCTTCGCCTGGCTCTGCGACGTCTACGTCGGGCGCGAGGACCGCGGCAAGGGCTTGGGCGGCGCCCTGGTCGAGGCCGTCGCCGACCGCCTCGCGGCCTGCGGCCTGCCGCGGATCACCCTGGCCACCAACGACGCGCACGGCATGTACGAGAAGGCGGGCTTCCGTGCCCTGGCGGCCCCCGAACAGTGGATGACCCTCGGCCTCGCCGACCCGGGCCCGCCCGCCGGGTGACCAGCCGCAAGGACCGACCTCGCCTGCCCCATCCGGCCCAGCGGCCACCCGACCGGCGTACCCGTCCGCCCGACCTGTCTGCACGGTCCGGCCCCCGGCCGGGGCCCGGACCGTGACAGCAGGGGCGCCCGCTCCCGACATGCGACGGGCGAACCGCCGCGTTCTGCTCGCTGTATGCAGATACAGCACGTCCTCCGGCACGCACCGGCGACCGGCGCCCTGGCGGCGTCCGTGGCCCTGATCGGCGCGGGGCCCGCCCTCGCGTCCGGCGGCGCGGACTCGGTGATCGTCCAACCCGCTCCGGTGTCCCCCGGCGAGGAGTTCTCCGTTTTCGACGGCGGCCGGTGTCCGGGCGGGACCGGTGAGGCGACGTTCGGCGGCGCGGGCATCCCGAAGATGAAGCTGTCCATGCTGAGCGATCAGGTGGGCGGCACCGGCACCGTGCCGAAGACCACCAAGCCCGGTTCGTACACCGTGACGATCACCTGCGGCGGAGGCAGAGGCGGCGGGGGAGGGGGAGGCGGCGCGGGCCGCGATGGCTCCGGCTCCTGGGGCGGCGGTACGCACAAGCCGCCGCGGGGGCAGCAGGACGGCGTGGTCCCCAAGGGGCAGCAGGACGGCCTGTCCCCGGACGGAGGTGCGGGCGGCACGGGCGCGTACGGCCGCCAGGCGGCACCGGGCGGCGCACTGCCCGGTGACGGCAGCGGTGCCGAGCTGCCCGATTACGGTGCGGAAGGTGCGGAAGGTGCGGAAGGTGCGGGAGACGCGGGGGACTTGGGGATGCCGATGCCCGGTGACGGGGCGGGCGCCGAGCCGCCCGACTACGGGGCCGGGGCCGACGGCGGGCTCCCCGGAACGGGCGCCGGAAGCCTCCCGCCTGGTGAACAGCGGGCACCTGCGCCCGGGTCACCCACCGCTCAGGCGGGGCCCACGGGCGCCGTGCAGCGGGCCGTGGCGGCGGCATCCGGACGGAAGATGAAGCTCACCGGGACCATGACGGTCGTCGCCGGACACAAGGGCGGACACGGAGGCGGACACAAGGGCGGGCACGAGGACGTGCCCAAGGGCGGCTCGGAGGCCGGGGTCGGCGGCGCGTCCGGGACCGGCGTGGGTACCACGGTGCTGGGCGGCACCCTGCTGGCCGGCGCGGTCGGCTGGGGCCTGGCCACTTGCCGGCGGCACGCCACCCGAGGCGGCGGCCGGCACTGACACCCGGCGCCGCCCCCCCCGGGCGGCGTACCCGGCGCCGTCAGCGGTCCGTGGCCAGCCACACCCGCAGCGGCCCGACCGGCAGGCAGCCGTGGGCGACGGCCGCCGCCAGGTCCTCGCCGGACTCGTAGCCGACGACCGGCAGGCCGGGCCACCGCTCGGACACCGCGCCGAGCGCCCCGGCCCAGGCGGCGCCCGACCCGCCGTCCGCGGCGAACACGTTGGAGAGCCCGACGGCCTGCGCGCTGCGGCTGGCCACCGCGCCCGCCACGACACGGTCACCGTCCCTGCCGCGGAGGACGAACGTCCGCCCGTCACCCAGCAGTTCAGGACGGAAGGGTCCGCCGCCCGCGCCGCCCGTCCCGGAGGCACCGCTCCACGCCGCCGCCCAGGCGGCCAGCGCATCGGCGTCCCGTACGACGTCCCAGCGGACGCCGGTCCGGTCGGTGTCCGGGTGCCGCGGGGCCGGGCCCGGCGGCCGGTGGATCCACTCCGCCTCGAAGAGCACGTCGAATCCCGCGCCTGACAGGTCCAGCGTGCCGAAGCTGTCCTTCACCGAACACCCCGGCGAGGTGGTGTCGATCCGGGCCAGGATCTCCGCGGCCGAGGCGGCGGGGGACAGCGTCACGGCATCCGGATACAGCGGCGGTGTGCGGCGTGACTGGGTCCACGCGGTGTCCCCGAACACGCCGGGGGAGCCGTGCGCCCGGCAGACCGCCTCACACCACTCCGCATTGTTGCGCGCGGCGGTATGCACCCGGCTGTCCCGCTCCGCTGTCCGCCCTGCCTCTGCCCCTGACCCGGTCATCCGGCGATGCTGGCAGAGCGGGGCCGGGCCCGCCACGGAATTACCGGCCGGGCCCGCCGTGCAGTCGTCACCTGACGCATCCAAATGAGCCACGGAAAGGGGAAGTTCACCCCGTTCCACCCTCGTCTCCTCCCCGCGTTCTCCGGTCCGGCCTCAGCCCGGTGGGAGGCCGAGCAGGGTACGGGTCTCGCCGACCAGGGCCAGTGAACCGATGACCACGATCAGGCCGCCCGGTCCGGTGAGCCGGGCCGCGTGCCGCAGTGCCGTGGGGACGTCCGGCGCGCGGTGGGTGTGCGGGCGGTCGGCGACACAGCGGGTGAGGTGGTCCGGATCGGCCGCCGTCGGCGATCCGGTACGCGTCACCAACAGGGGCCAGTCCGCGGGCAGTTCGTCCAGCATCTCGGCGGCCGCCTTGTTCTCGCCCGCCGCGAAGACCAGCACGGGGGCCTGCCCCGCATCCGTTATCCGCCGGATCTCCGGAAGCACGGTGGCCATGCTGTGCGGATTGTGCGCCCCGTCCATGAGGACCGAACCGGACCAGTCGTCCAGCCGGGCGGGACGCACCAGTTCCAGCCGGCCCGGCCACGTGGTGGCCGCCAGGCCCTCCCGCAGCCGGCTCTCGGTGAAGCCGGGCACCAGGCCGCGCTGGCGCAGCGCGTCGATGCCCGCGACCGCCAGCGCGAGATTGCGTTCCTGATGGGCGCCGCGCAGGGGACAGGGCAGGTCACGGTGGATGCCGAGCGGCGTGCTCACCTGCGCCACCTCCCGGCGCGCCGGGACCACGGACGAGGGCCCGTCACCCGCCGCCGCACCGCCCGCGGGTCCGGGAACCGCGTCGGCGGGCCGGGTGGTGACCCGGATCTCCTCGCCGAGGCGCCACACCGTCAGCCCGCTGCGTTCGGCGAGAACCCGACGCACCATCTGCTCGGCCTCCGGCGGCAGTTCGCCGAGAACGACATGGTCACCGTCCCTGACCACCCCGGCCTTGGCCCAAGCGATCTCCGCGTACGAATGCCCCAGCATCTCCATGTGATCCAGCGCCACATTCGTGAGGACCTTCACGCCGAGATCGAACGAGTTCACGGCGGTGTCCCGGCCGCCCGCGCTCGCCTCCATCACCGCCAGATCGACGCCGACCCGCCGGTAGTGCACCACCGCGGCGGCGGCCCGCAGCGCCGGCGCGTCGAGCGGCTCGCTCAGCCGCCGGGCCGCGGCGTCGACCTCGGCGTACGCGGAGGTGTACGCCGAGCGCGAGACCGGGACGTTGTTCACGCGGATGCGCTCGGTGGACTCCTGGAGGTGCGGGCCCGGCATGCTGCCGACCCGCAGTCCGCACGCGGCCAGACCCGATACCGCGAACGCGCAGGTCGACCCTTTCCCGTTGGTACCGGCGACCAGAATGCCCCGCAGCTCCTGGCCGGGCCACTCCAGCGCATCGAGCAGCGGAGGGAGATAGTTCTTGACCGGTAACCGCGTCGCCCGGGGGCCGGTGGTGAGGTTCTGGGCCTGCTCATAATCCATGGCACGAGATCATGCCGCAGCCACCGCCGCGCATCGGCGGAGTTACGCGATCCGGAGCCATGGCGGAGCCGTGGGGCGGCGCTCGGGCGGGCCGGTCAGGGAGCGGGGACGGGGCCGCCGGGCCGGAACCGCTCCACCCCGACGATGTGCCGCACCTTGACCGGGCGCACGATCACCGCGACCCGCTGTTCCCGCGGCATGATCCACTCGAACCGCTCGCTGCCCAGGTACTTCCGGGCCAGCCGGTCCATCCGGTCGTGCGCCTCCTGGCCCTCGATGAAGCGGGCCACCTCGCCACTGATCTGCACCCGGTCGAAGGGATCGGCGGCATCGGCGTGCGACAGATAGACGCGGGGATCGCGGCGCAGATTCTCCTCCTTCACCCGGCCCACCGAGGTGTTGAACGTCAGCTCCCGCTCTCCCTCCAGATCCACCCACATAGGACTGACCTGCGGCGCTCCATCGGCGAACACGGTTCCGACGTACCAGATGTTGGCGGCTTGCAGGCGGGCGCGGACGGCTTCGTCGAAGGTCGCAGTCATCCCGGGAGGCTACCAACCACGATCTGCGGGACGGCCCGGAGAAATGCCCGTCGCGGGCGAGCGCCGGCGGAAGCCGGACGACAGAAATGCCCGTCGCGGGCGAGCGCCGGCGGAAGCCGGACGACCGGCGGTTGCCCCTTCAGCGCTTGAGAGCACCCGCGCAGCGCGGCGACAGCGGACGGCAAAAGGCAAGGCCAAAAGGCAAAGGCAAAAGGCAAAGGCAAGGAGGTCAATTCTCTCCTTGCCGCTCTCAACGTATAGCGCACCGGGGGCCTTGCGGCAAGGCCCGGGTGGTGCCGCAGAATGGTCGGCCAAGGCCAGTACCTGGGGAAATAACAGATTCACGAAGTACGTGTGCTGTCGTTGCTGTTGTTGGCATACGGGGCGCGCGGAGACGCCGAACCGACCGCGCCGACCGCACCGATGGTGGGACTCGCGGCGTGATTGCGGCACTTGGCACGGTGGCGCCGTGGCGTGGCGTCGCGGACCTGCGCGCCGTCCGACCGCGCGGGCGGCCGGCCTGAACCCAACCTTGTTGAATTCAACCTTGCCAAATGGGGGATTTCGTGATCGACGTGATCGTGGTCGGCGGCGGGCCGACCGGCTTGATGCTGGCCGCCGAGTTGCGGCTGCACGGCGTGCACGTGGTCGTGCTGGAGAAGCTGACCGAGCCGACCGGGGAGTCGCGCGGGCGCGGCCTGCACACGCGCAGCGTCGAGCTGATGGACCAGCGCGGCCTGCTGGACCGGTTCCTCGCGGTCAGTGAGAAGTTCCAGGTCGGTGGTTTCTTCGGCGGCATCCTCAAGCCGTGGCCGGAGCGGCTGGACACGGCACACCCGTACGGCCTCTCCACCCTGCAGCCGGTCACCGAGCGGCTGCTCAACGAGCGTGCCGTCGAACTCGGTGCCGAGATCCGGCGTGGCTGCGAAGTGGTCGGGCTGAGCCAGGATGCGGACGGTGTGACCGTCGAGCTGGCCGGTGGGGTCACCCCCGCCAGTGAGGGCGTGGTCGGCGGGGGAGGCGCGCAGCTGCGCTCGCGCTACCTCGTCGGGTGCGACGGCGGCAGAAGTGCGGTGCGCAAGGGGCTCGGTGTCGGTTTCCCCGGTGAGCCCGCCACGGTCGAGACGCTCCTTGGCGACATGGAGATGGCCGAGGATCCGGCGACGGTCGCCGCCGTTGTCGAGGAAGTCCGCAAGACCCAATTGCGGTTCGGCACCATCCCCAACGGGGACGGCACGTACCGCGTCATCGTGCCCGCCGACGGCGTGTCCGAGGACCGTACGACCGCGGCGCCGACCTTCGGAGAGTTCAAGCAGCAGCTGCGGGCGGTTGCGGGCACCGACTTCGGCGTGCATTCGCCGCGTTGGCTCTCCCGGTTCGGCGACGCCACCCGGCAGGCCGAGCGCTACCGGGTCGGCCGGGTACTCCTCGCCGGCGACGCGGCGCACATCCACCCGCCGACCGGCGGTCAGGGGCTCAACCTCGGCGTGCAGGACGCGTTCAACCTCGGCTGGAAGCTGGCCGCCGCGGTCAACGGCTGGGCGCCGGAGGGGCTGTTGGACAGCTACCACGCCGAACGGCACCCGGTGGGCGCCCGCGTGCTGGAGAACACCCGCGCGCAGATCACGCTCCTCGGAACCGATCCTGGTGCGACCGCGCTGCGGGAGCTGTTCTCGAAGCTGATGGACTTCGATGAGGTGAACCGGTACGTGACCGGCATGATCACCGCGGTCGGGGTCCGCTACGACTTCGGCGAGGGCCACGAACTGCTCGGCCGGCGGCTGCGGGACGTGGAGCTGAAGCGCGGACGCCTCTATGAGCTGATGCACGAAGGCCGCGGACTGCTGCTCGACCAGACCGGCCGGCTCTCGGTGGCGGGCTGGGCGGATCGGGTCGATCACGTCGTCGACGTCAGCGAGGAACTGGACGCGCCCGCGGTACTGCTGCGGCCGGACGGCCACGTGGCGTGGGCCGGCGAAGACCAGCAGGAGCTGCTCGACCGGCTGCCCCAGTGGTTCGGCGCCGCCGGCTGAGAGCGCAGCCGTGGCCGTGGGCGGTGGGGCATCGGTCAGGTTGGTTGTGCTGTCGTGGCAGGTCGCGGTCTGCCGCCTGATGGCGGCTGACTTGATCATCATTACTACGGTTCGCGCCGTTTTGCCGGTGTTCGTCGGTCATCGCCGGGTTGATCTCTGGTTGATCTCGTCCCTTGTGCGCCGGCGTCAGTCCCAGGAAAGATGATCCGCCATGCCCACCAAGACTCTGCAGATTCCCACCGCGGACGGCCAGGCCGACGCTTTCGCCGCCTTCCCCGACCGTGGCGAGCGGCACCCGGGGGTGCTGCTGTACCCGGACGCCTTCGGCGTGCGGCCCGTGCTGAAGGAGATGGCCCGCGAACTGGCCGAGCACGGGTACTACGTGCTCGTCCCCAACCTCTACTACCGGCAGGGCCCGGCGCCGGTGATCGAACTTCCCGAGCACATCGGAGAAGAGGCCCGGCCCGCGGTCATCGCCCAGCTGATGCCCTTGATCGAGGCGCACACCACCGCACGTGTCCTGCGCGACGCCGATGCCTACCTCGGGTTCCTCACCGCCCAGCCCGAGGTCGGCGCCGGACCGGTCACCACGATCGGCTACTGCCTGGGCGCCGTCCTGGCGATGCGTACCGCGACGGCCCACCCCGGCCAGGTGGCCGCCGTCGCCGGATTCCACCCGGGCTTCCTGGTCACCGACGCGCCCGACAGTCCGCACCGCCGCATCCCCGAGCTCACCGCCCAGGTCCACATCGGCCTCGCCGAAGGCGACATGTCGCCCGAGGCGATCAGCGAGCTCAACCAGGCACTGGATGCCGCAGGTGTCGGCTACACCACCGAGATCTACCCCGGCACCATCCACGGCTTCACCATGTCCGACACCGAAGCCTTCAACCCCGCCGCACTGCAGCGCCACTGGGACCGCCTGCTCCCCCTCCTCGACCGCACCCTGGCCGACTGCTGAAGCCCACGGCTCCGGAGCCGTGAGCGAACGCGTCCGGCCCCCGTCCGACCACGGCCGGCCGCGTACCGAATCGGTGATCACGTGCGGGGCGATCAGCCCTTCCGGCCCGCACCGGTCCGGGCGCGCCACGGCTCCGGCATCCGCGTACGTGTCCTCGGGGGAGCGGCCCTGTGCGTACGACGGAGAAGGATCCCGCTGATGTGATCGGAGTGTGAGGGATCCTCCGCGCGCAGATTGCATAAAACTGCCACACTCCGTATAGTCATGCCATCGAGGAGGAGGGACCATGGCGGTGCGAGCAGCAGTGGCCGGTGCGAGTGGGTACGCGGGGGGTGAAGTCCTGCGTCTGCTTCTGGGGCATCCGGAGGTGGAGATCGGCGCGGTGACCGGGCACTCCAGCGCCGGGCAGCGACTGGGTGCCGTGCAGCCGCATCTGCTGCCGTTGGCCGAGCGCGAGATCGGGCCGACGTCGGCCGAGGCGCTGGCGGGCCACGACGTGGTGTTCCTCGCGCTGCCGCACGGGCAGTCCGCGGCGGTCGCCGATGAGCTGGGGCCCGAGGTTCTCGTCGTCGACTGCGGGGCGGACTTCCGGCTGAAGGACGCCGCCGACTGGGAGGCGTTCTACGGCTCGGCCCATGCGGGCACCTGGCCGTACGGGCTTCCCGAACTGCCCGGCGGGCGCGAGGCGCTCAAGGGGACCAAGCGCATCGCGGTCCCCGGCTGCTACCCGACCGCCGTCTCGCTCGCGCTGTTCCCCGCCTACGTGGCGCAGCTCGCCGAGCCCGAAGCGGTGATCGTCGCGTCGTCCGGCACCTCGGGAGCGGGCAAGGCGGCCAAACCGCACCTGCTGGGCTCGGAGGTGATGGGTTCGATGAGTCCGTACGGCGTCGGCGGCGGGCACCGGCACACCCCGGAGATGATCCAGAACCTCAGCGCGCTGGCCGGCGAGCGGGTCGGGGTCTCCTTCACTCCGACCCTCGCGCCGATGGCCCGCGGCATCCTCGCCACCTGCACCGCGAAGGCGAAGCCCGGAGTGGACGCGGCGGCGGTGCGCAGCGCGTACGAGAAGGCGCTGGACGGCGAGCCGTTCGTGAGCCTGCTGCCCGAGGGCCGGTGGCCGGCGACCGCCGCCGTGTACGGGTCCAACATCGCGCAGCTCCAGGTCACCCTCGACCCCGCGGCCGGCCGGATCATCGCGATCTGCGCCATCGACAACCTTGCCAAGGGCACCGCAGGCGGCGCGGTGCAGAGCATGAACATCGCCCTGGGCCTCCCCGAGGACACGGGGCTCCCGAAGGTCGGGGTCGCCCCGTGACACGGAAGGGCACGGGGCAGCAGGGCGTGACCGGCGGGGCCGGAGAAGCGATGGAGGAGAAGAAGCAGTGAGCGTCACCGCAGCACAAGGGTTCACGGCGGCGGGTATCGCCGCCGGGATCAAGCAGAACGGCAATCCGGACCTTGCCCTCGTGGTGAACAACGGGCCGCGCCTCGCCGCCGCCGGGGTGTTCACCTCCAACCGCGTCAAGGCCGCGCCGGTCGTCTGGTCCGAGCAGGTGCTCAAGGGCGGCCGGGTCTCCGCCGTCGTCCTCAACTCCGGTGGCGCCAACGCCTGTACGGGCCCGCTCGGCTTCCAGGACACCCACGCCACCGCGGAGAAGGCCGCCGATGTGCTCGCCGGCCACAACGCGGGGGAGGTGGCCATCGCCTCCACCGGCCTGATCGGGCTGCGGCTGCCGATGGACAAGCTGCTGCCCGGAGTCGAGCGCGCCGCGGCCGAACTGACCGAGCACGGCGGCGAGAAGGCCGCCATCGCGATCAAGACCACCGACAGCGTGCACAAGACGGCGGTGGCCGGCGGCGCGGGCTGGACGGTCGGCGGGATGGCCAAGGGCGCGGGCATGCTCGCGCCGGGCCTCGCGACCATGCTCGTGGTGCTGACCACGGACGCCGACGTACCGGCCGCCGAGCTGGACACGGCGCTGCGGGCGGCGACCCGTACCACCTTCGACCGGGTCGACTCCGACGGCTGCATGTCGACCAACGACACGGTGCTGCTGCTCGCTTCCGGCGCCTGTGGCGTCGTCCCGGACGGCACGGAGTTCGCCGAGGCCGTACGGGCCGTCTGCGACGACCTCGCCCGGCAGCTGATCGGCGACGCCGAGGGCGCGAGCAAGGACATCCGCATCGAGGTGATCAACGCCGCGAGCGAGGACGACGCCGTCCAGGTCGGCCGTTCCATCGCCCGCAACAACCTCCTCAAGTGCGCCATCCACGGCGAGGACCCCAACTGGGGCCGGGTGCTCTCCGCCATCGGCACGACGTCGGCGGCCTTCGAGCCCGACCAGCTGAACGTCGCGATCAATGACGTCTGGGTCTGCAAGAACGGCTCGGTGGGCGAGGACCGTGATCTTGTCGACATGCGGTACCGGGAGGTGCGGATCACCGCCGACCTCTCGGCCGGCAGCGAGTCCGCGGTCATCTGGGCCAACGACCTGACCGCCGACTACGTCCACGAGAACAGCGCGTACTCGTCATGAGCGATTCCCCCGCCGCCACCGGCGCGACCCGCAAGCACACCGCACTGCCCAAGGCCCGCACCCTCATCGAGGCGCTGCCCTGGCTGACCCGCCATCACGGCAAGACCGTCGTCGTCAAGTTCGGCGGCAACGCCATGGTCGACGAGGAGCTGAAGAACGCCTTCGCCCAGGACGTCGTCTTCCTGCGGCACGCCGGACTGCACCCGGTCGTCGTGCACGGCGGCGGCCCGCAGATCAGCGCCCAGCTGGACCGGCTCGGACTGGAGTCGGAGTTCACGGCGGGCCTGCGGGTCACCACGCCGGAGGCGATGGACGTCGTACGGATGGTGCTGGCCGGCAAGGTGCAGCGCGAGCTGGTCGGCCTGCTCAACCGGCACGGGCCGCTCGCCGTCGGCCTGACCGGCGAGGACGCCCAGCTGATGAGCGCGACCAAGCACTACGCGGTGATCGACGGCGAGCAGGTCGACATCGGACGGGTCGGCGAGGTCACCGCGATCGACACCGGCGCGGTGCAGGCGCTGCTGGACGACGGCCGGATCCCGGTCATCTCCTCCATCGCCCGCAGCAGCGACGAGGGCGACGCATCCGGTGTCTTCAACGTCAATGCCGACACCGCGGCCGCCGCGCTGGCCGCCGCGCTCGGCGCCGAGACGCTGATGGTCCTCACCGACGTCGAGGGCCTGTACGAGGACTGGCCGCACAGCGACGAGGTGATCTCCCGCCTCACCGCCACGGAGCTGGAGAAGCTGCTGCCCGACCTGGCCAGCGGCATGGTGCCCAAGATGGAGGGCTGCCTGCACGCCGTCCGCAACGGCGTGCGCAACGCCCGGGTCATCGACGGGCGGGTCCAGCACTCGATTCTGCTGGAGATCTTCACCGACGAAGGAATCGGCACGATGGTCGTGCCGGACACGGACACGATCGAGGGGACGGTATGAGCGAGCCGATGGACAACGCGGGCCTCGAACGGCGCTGGCAGGGCGCCATGATGGACAACTTCGGCACCCCCCGCCTGGCCCTGGTACGTGGCGAAGGCACCCACTTGTGGGACGCCGACGGCAAGGAATACCTCGACTTCCTCGGCGGGATCGCCGTCAACGCGCTCGGCCATGCCCACCCCGCGGTGGTCCGCGCCGTGTCGGACCAGGTCGCCACCCTCGGCCATGTCTCCAACTTCTTCGTCGCCGAGCCGACGGTCGCCCTCGCCGAACGGCTGCTCGCGCTGGCCGGCCGCCAGGGGCGGGTCTACTTCTCCAACTCCGGCGCCGAGGCCGTCGAAGCCGCCTTCAAGATCGGCCGGCTGACCGGGCGCCGGCACATGGTCTCCGCGGCCGGCGGCTTCCACGGCCGGACCATGGGTGCCCTCGCGCTCACCGCCCAGCCCGCCAAGCAGGCCCCCTTCGCGCCGCTGCCCGGCGACGTCGACCACGTCCCGTACGGCGACGTCGACGCACTCCGCGCCGTCGTCACCACCGACACCGCCCTTGTCATCCTGGAACCCCTCCAGGGCGAGAACGGCGTCGTCCCGGCGCCGCCCGGCTACCTCCAGGCCGCTCGGGAGATCACCGCCGCCACCGGCACCCTGCTGGTACTCGACGAGATCCAGACCGGCATCGGCAGGACCGGGCACTGGTTCGCGGCCCAGGCGCCGGGTGTCGAGGCCGACATCATCACCCTCGCCAAGGGCCTCGGCGGCGGCCTGCCCATCGGCGCGACGCTGGCCTTCGGCCCGGCCGCCGAGCTGCTGACCCCCGGCTCGCACGGCTCGACGTTCAGCGGCAACCCGATCGTCTGCGCCGGCGCCCTCGCCGTGCTGGACACCATCGAGGCGGACGGGCTGCTCGACCACGTCAAGCGGGTCGGCGAGCGGCTGCGGGCCGGCATCGAGGCGTCGGTGCACCCTCTGGTCGACCAAGTCCGCGGCGCGGGCCTCCTCCTGGGTATCGTCTTGACCGAGCCCCTCGCGCCCCAGGTGCAGCAGGCGGCTCAGGACGCGGGCCTGCTGGTGAACGCGGTCGCGCCGGACGTCATCCGGCTCGCCCCGCCGCTGATCCTCTCCGAGGACGATGCGGATACGTTCCTCCACAGGCTCCCCGCCGTCCTCGACACGGTCCGCGAAGGGGCCGACGGGGAACAACGATCCGGAGACTGACGACAACGATGACCGAGGCGCAGGACAACGAGACGCCGGTCGGCGGCCAGGCCGTACCGCAGACCCGCACCGCCCGCCACCGCCGGATCGTGGACATCCTCAACCGGCAGGCGGTCCGCTCCCAGAGCCAGCTCGCGAAGCTGCTCGCCGACGACGGGCTCACCGTCACCCAGGCGACGCTCTCGCGCGACCTGGACGAGCTGGGCGCGGTGAAGATCCGCAACACCGGCGGTGAGCTGATCTACGCGGTGCCCAGCGAGGGCGGCGACCGCACGCCACGGGCGCCGCTGGGGGAGTCGGCCAAGGAGGAGCGGATGCGCAGGCTCTCCGGCGAACTGCTCATTTCGGCCGAAGCGTCGGCCAATCTCGTCGTGCTGCGCACGCCGCCGGGCGCCGCGCAGTTCCTCGCCTCGGCCATCGACCAGGCCGAACTGCACGACATCCTCGGCACCATCGCGGGCGACGACACCCTGATGCTGATCAGCCGCGACCCCGCGGGCGGCCAGGCGCTTGCCGACCATCTGCTGCGGCTGGCACAGAAGGCGCACTGAGCGGGCCTGCGCTCAGTGCGCCGTCTCCTTGACCCGGTGGCAGCCGCCGCAGTACCGGGCCTGCGGCACGATCTCCAGCCGCGCGAACGGAATCGGCAGACCGCAGCGGTGGCACCGGCCGTAGCCGCCGCGGTCCATCCGCTCCAGGGCGGCCTCCACGTCCACCAGCACCATCCGGGCGGAGGCCGCCAGTTGGACGTGCACCTCCAGCTGCCCCGGTGAGGCACGTTCGCCAGGCCGCAGATCCCGCGAGGCGGCGGACCGCTCGAACTCCCGCAGCTGATCGTGGCGGAACCGGCGCTGGTCCTCCAGGTTCGCGCGCAGCGCGGCCAGTTCCTCGGGATCCAGACCTGCCGGACCGGCATCGATGAGCTGGTGGGGCACGACGTCACATCCTCCGGGAGAGGCGAAAGGGAGAGCGGCGCGTCCGGCGCCGGTCAGACGGTGCGTTCCTGGCAGCCGACGCAGCAGCGGGCGTACGGCAGGATCTCCAGCCGCTCGACGGGCACCGGCTTCGCGCACCGCCCGCAGTCCCCGTACGTCCCCGCGTCCAGGCGGGCAACCGCCGCGTCGATCTCGGCGAGCACCTGCCGGATCGCCCGGGTCTGCACCGCCAGCAGCGCGTCCGTACCGGGCGGCGCGCTCTCCTCGATGGCGGCGAGCTGCGTCAGACGGGAATGACGCTCGTGCGCGAGGCGCCCGCGGGCATCGTGCGCGGTGAGCCGCTCGGCTCGGGGATCGGCGTGGGCCGCTTCTGGCGACATGACGGACGGTTCCTTTCCGGTACACCCCGGCCGGATCCGCTGCGGATTCCGGCACGTAGCGAATCCGCGGTGGATCCGTCACGGCCCCGGAACGCCGTATCGAGGGGCACCGGGGCGGGGCGAGGCAGGTGGTGCGGGGTCGAGGGCGGACGGACGGACTGGCCCCACCCTGGCCGCCGGTGCCGGTTCCTGCCATGGGGGCCGGCACCCATTTCCGGGGGCGCCTGAGCTGTAACCGCCTGCCCGCGCCCCGCGTATCCGGTGCGGCGGATGGCTGCCGTACCCGATCGACGTGGCCTCCCCGGCACCGGCAGGCTGGGCCGTACCGGGTCGTCGGCGGTCAGGACCCGGCCGTCCCCGTGGGCGCGGTGGATGGGAGAGTGGCCGAAACGAGGAGGTTTTGCACGCTGTGGCCGTGTCGTTGTTCTGGCGGATCTTCGGGCTCAACGCGGTGGTGCTGGGCGCGGCCACCGCGCTGCTGCTGTGGGCGCCGGTGACCGTATCCGTCCCCGTCGTGCTCACCGAGGCCGTCGTCCTGATCGGCGGCCTGGTCGTCATGCTCGTCGCCAACGCAGCGCTGCTGCGCATCGGACTGGCCCCGCTGGACCGGCTGACCCAGCAGATGACCACCGTCGACCTGCTGCGGCAGGGTCACCGGCTGCCGGTCGCCGGACACGGCGAGGTCGCCCAACTGCTGCGCACCTTCAACGAGATGCTCGACCGGCTCGAAACCGAGCGCGCCACCAGCACCGCCCGGGTGCTCTCCGCCCAGGAGGCCGAAAGGCGCCGCATCGCCCAGGAACTCCACGACGAGGTGGGACAGAGCATGACCGCCGTACTGCTCGAACTCAAACGCGCGGCCGACCGCGCACCGGACACCCTGCGCGCCGACCTCCAGCACGCCCAGGAAACCACCCGGCAGAGCCTGGACGAGGTCCGCAGGCTCGCCCGCCGACTGCGCCCCGGCGTCCTCGACGACCTCGGCCTGGTGAGCGCGCTGACCGCGCTGACCACCGACTACGCCACCCACACCGGCCTCGCCGTGCACCGCCGCTGCGCCCCCGACCTGCCGGCCCTGGGCCCCGAGACGGAGCTGGTGCTGTACCGCGTCGCCCAGGAGGCGCTGACCAACGCGGCCCGGCACGCCGACGCCAGGAACGTCGAACTGACCCTGCGGCACTCCCGTACCGAGGTCGTGCTGGACGTCTGCGACGACGGCCGCGGCCTGGGCCACGCATGGGAGGGCGCCGGTATCCGCGGGATGCGCGAGCGTGCGCTGCTCATCGACGCCGGCCTGGACATCGGGGCAGGTCCCACGGGCGGCGCCCGGGTCCGGCTGACCGTTCCGCTGCCCCGGGACGCCGCATGACGCACCCGCCCCGCACCCACCCGTCGCGCCCGGACGCGTCCCCCGCGGACGCGCGCACGCTCCGCCCGGCCCGCATCCTCCTCGCCGACGACCACGCGCTGGTCCGCCGCGGCATCCGGCTCATCCTGGACGGGGAGCCGGACCTCGAAGTCGTCGCCGAGGCCGGGGACGGCGCCGAGGCGCTGGCGCTGGCCCGCAGCAGCCGCCCCGACCTGGCCATCCTGGACGTCGCGATGCCCCGGATGACCGGCCTCCAGGCGGCCCGCGAACTCTCCGCGCTCCAACCGGGCCTGCGCATCCTGATGGTGACGATGTACGACAACGAGCAGTACTTCTTCGAGGCGCTGAAGGCCGGCGCCTCCGGCTATGTGCTCAAGTCGGTCGCCGACCGGGACCTGGTGGAAGCCTGCCGCGCCGCGATCCGCGGCGAGCCGTTCCTCTACCCGGGCGCGGTCACCGCCCTGATCCGCAACTACCTCGACCGCGTCCGGCGCGGCGACGACGTCCCCGACAAGGTGCTCACCGTGCGCGAGGAGGAGATCCTCAAGCTGATCGCCGAGGGCCACTCGTCGAAGGAGATCGCCCGCACCCTGGTCATCAGCGTCAAGACGGTCGAACGCCACCGCGCGAACATGCTGCACAAGCTCGGCATGCGGGACCGCCTGGAGCTGACCCGGTACGCGATCAGGGTCGGCCTGATCGAGCCGTAGCGCGCCGCGAGCGCGGGCGGGCGGGGGCGCGGACGGGGACACACCGGATACGAGGAGGGGGCATGGCGCGGCGGACCGTACGGCGGCCCGGCGGCGCGCTCCGTATCCGGGGCGGCCGCGCGCTGCACACCCTGCTCACGCTCACCGCCCTGCTCGTCGGCCTCCTCCCGGCCGCGTCCCCGGCGACGGCCGCCACCGCGCCCGCTCTCCACGCCACCGCACCGCACCCGGACACCCGGCACTCCGGCACCACCCCGGACACCCCACACTCACGCACCCCAGACCTCGGCATCCGCCACAAGGCCACCCCCTGCGCGGGCACCCCGCAGCGGGCCGCGCCCTCCGCCAGGCCCCCGCTCTCCGCGCTGCGGCCGGGCACGCCGTGCGGGAACGAGCCCGGCCACCCGCACCTGCCCGCGCCCGGCACCGCATCCGCGTACCGCTGGGCGCCCCCGCTGCGCGCCGGCCCCCGCCTGCCCCGCCTGCGCCCCGCCCGCCAGGACCGCCTCCGGTACGCCGGACGGTGCCTGGACCGCGCTCCGCCCCACTCCAGCAGCTGACCGACGTCCCCGTCGCTTTCCGCCGCGTCCGGCAACTCCCGGCCGCGGTATGCCTGTTGGAGGCATTGATGACCCGCGCCACCAGGGTGCGGGCGCTGCTCGCGCTCGCCCTGCTAGCCCTGTCCGCCTTTCTCGCCGTGACACAGCCCGTCCGGCTCGGTCTCGATCTGCGCGGCGGTACGCAGATCGTCCTGGAGACCCGCGACTCCCCGACGGCCGATGCCGACCGGGACGCGACCGACCGCACACTGGAGGTGCTGCGCCGCCGGGTGGACGCCCTCGGTGTCGCCGAACCGTCCATCGCCCGCTCCGGGGACCACCGGATCGTCGTGGAACTACCCGGCGTCCAGGATCCGGAGCAGGCCACCGAAGTGCTCGGCCGCACCGCCCAGTTGACCGTCCACCCGGTCCTCGGCACGGCCCCCGGTCCGCAGCAGCAGGACCGGAAGGAGAAGAAGACCGCCGACCCGGCGGAGAAGGTCCTCCCCGACGCATCCGGCGCGCACCTGCGCCTGGGGCCGCCCGCTCTCACCGGCGCCGAGGTGGACCGGGCCGATGCGCAGTTCGACGCGGAGACCGGGGCCGGCTGGTTCGTCGGCCTCGATCTGCGCGGCACGGGGGAGCGGGCCTGGGCCGGGCTGACCGGCGAGGCGGCCTGCGCGCCGCCGGGGGATCCGGCCCGGCGGGCCGCCATCGTCCTGGATGACAAGGTCATCTCCTCGCCGCAGGTCGACACCTCGGTGGCCTGCGGCACCGGGATCACCGGCGGCTCGACGCGGATCACCGGCGGATTCGACCAGGAAGCGGCGGCCGAACTGGCGCTGCTGGTCAACGGCGGCGCGCTGCCGGTACCCGTCGAGGTCGTCGAACAGCGGACCGTGGGCCCGACCCTGGGCGCCGCCGCCATCGACTCCAGCGCCCGCGCGGCGGCCCTCGGCATCGCGCTGACCGCCGTGTTCCTCACCGTCGTCTACCGGCTGCTCGGCTTCCTCGCCACGCTCGCCCTGGCCTGCTACGCGCTTCTCTCGTACGCGGCACTGCTCGCCGTCGGCGCCACCCTCACCCTCCCCGGGCTCGCCGGTTTCGTGCTCGCCGTCGGGATGGCGGTGGACGCCAATGTGCTGGTCTTTGAACGCGCCAGGGAGGAGTACGCGGCCGGCGGCAGCGGGCGCGCGACCCGCAGCGACGGGTCAGCGGCCGCGCC
The DNA here is from genome assembly GCF_020564935.1 of Streptomyces pinistramenti. Lineage (GTDB taxonomy): Bacteria > Actinomycetota > Actinomycetes > Streptomycetales > Streptomycetaceae > Streptomyces > Streptomyces pinistramenti. Next base: position 28,108 of record NZ_JAJCXB010000053.1, on the reverse strand, counting down.
CCGGAGCCTGCGCACCGCACTGACCGCCGGCTTCCGGCACGCCTTCAGCGCCATCGCCGACTCCAACGTCACCACCCTGCTCGCCGCAGGACTGCTGTTCCTGTTCGCCTCCGGGCCGGTCCGCGGCTTCGGCGTCACGCTGTCCGTCGGCGTGCTGGCCTCCATGGTCAGCGCCCTGCTCGTCACCCGGGTCCTGGCCGAGTACGCGGTGACCCGCAAGGCCCTGGAGCGCCGACCGCGGCTGTCCGGCATCGCAGGTCACGGGCGGGTGCGCCGCCTGCTCGTCCGCCGCGGCCCGTCCCTCATGCGTCACCGGCGCCGCTGGCTCGCCGGATCCGCCGCCGCCCTGATCCTGGCTACCAGCGGCATCGCGCTGCGCGGCCTCGACTTCGGGGTGGAGTTCACCGGCGGCCGGCAGATCGCCTACACGACGGAATCCCCCGTCGACGCCGAGCGGGCCCGTACCGCCCTGGGCGACGCGGGCTTCCCGCGGGCGGTCGTCCAGACCTCGGGCGACGGGGAGCTGACGGTCCGCACCGAGCGGCTGACCGGCCAACAGGAGGACCGGGTCGGCGAGGTGGTCGACGCACTGGGCGGCGGCGCGCAGAAGGTACGCGACGAGCTGATCGGGCCCAGCCTCGGCGACGAGCTGCGCCGCAATGCGCTGATCGCCCTCGGTGTGGCGCTCGCCGGTCAGATGGCCTACCTGGCGCTGCGCTTCCGCTGGACGTTCGCGGTCTCCGCGGTCGCCGCGATGGCACACGACGTGCTGATCCTCGTCGGCGTCTTCGCCTGGCTGGGCAAGCCGGTCGACGGGGTCTTCCTCGCGGCCCTGCTGACGGTCATCGGCTACTCCGTCAACGACTCCGTCGTGGTCTTCGACCGTGTGCGCGAGCTGTGGGCGGCCGCCCGTCGCACCCCGTTCCCGCAGATCGCCGACACCGCCCTGCTCCAGACCGTGCCGCGCACCGTCAACACCGGCATCGGCGCCGTCTTCATCCTCGCCGCGCTCGCCGTCCTGGGCGGCGACTCGCTGACCGACTTCGCCGTGGCGCTGCTGATCGGCATCGGCGTCGGGACGTACTCCTCGATGTTCACCGCGACGCCGCTGGCCATCGCGCTGGAGGCACGCAGCGGCAGCCCCGCGCCGCGTCCGGCCGGCCGCAGGTCCGGCGGGCGGAGAGCGGCAGGCACCCGCCGTGGTCCGGGGCAACGGCCCGGGAACGGCGCGCAGGTCTGATCGGGGGCGCGCAGGAAAAAACCCGCTGACCTGGAGATTTCTCTCCGGTCAGCGGGTTTTTCGCACCGTCGGGACGACAGGATTTGAACCTGCGACCCCTTGACCCCCAGTCAAGTGCGCTACCAAGCTGCGCCACGTCCCGGTGCTCGTTCCGGCCGGATGACCTCCGGTCGGTGCGTGCAGAAGAAAAATACCCTGTCCGGTGCCCTGAATCCAAAGCGGGGGTTCCGACGGCCCGCGGGAGGCGGTCGTACGGGGGTGCCGCGCGCACCGGCGGAGCGGTGCCTGACGTGTTTCGATGAGGCTATGGCAAAGGAATCGCATGGCACCGGACACCCGGGAAACGGCGGCTCCGGGAGCGACATCCAGGTGCGCCGGATCTACGACGCGGCCGAGCCCGCCGACGGCGCCCGCGTCCTGGTCGACCGGCTGTGGCCGCGCGGCGTCTCCAAGGAGGACGCCCGGCTGACCGAGTGGTGCAAGGACGCCGCGCCGTCGCCCGACCTGCGCCGCTGGTACGGCCACGACCCCGGGCGCTTCGACGAGTTCGCCGGCCGCTACCGCGAGGAGCTGGGTGAGCCGCAGCCGCAGGTGGCGCTGCGGCGGCTGCGCGAGCTGGCGGCGGACGGCCCGCTGACGTTGCTGACCGCGACGAAGGACCTGCCGCACAGCCATGTGCAGATCCTGCTGGAGGCGCTGCGCGAGGCCGGCTGACGGGCCCGCGACACTCCGTAGGACCGCTGCTGACCTGCGACTTCGCTCTCGCGTTGACGAAACATACAGTGGAGTGCATACTTATGCCTATCAGCGTATGCACCGTAAGGAGAGCCCCGTGACCGAGCGCGTCGTACTCGCCTACTCGGGCGGCCTGGACACCTCTGTCTGTATCGGCTGGATCGCCGAGGAGACGGGCGCCGAGGTCATCGCCGTTGCCGTGGATGTCGGCCAGGGCGGCGAGGACCTGGACGTCATCCGCAAGCGCGCCCTGGCCTGCGGCGCCGTCGAGGCCGAGGTCGCGGACGCCAAGAACGAGTTCGCCGACGAATACTGCCTCCCGGCGATCCAGGCGAACGCCCTCTACATGGACCGCTACCCGCTGGTCTCCGCCCTCTCGCGGCCGACCATCGTCAAGCACCTGGTGGCCGCCGCCAAGAAGCACGGCGCCTCCACCGTCGCCCACGGCTGCACCGGCAAGGGCAACGACCAGGTCCGTTTCGAGGCCGGCATCTCCTCCCTCGCCCCCGACCTGAAGTGCATCGCCCCGGTCCGGGACTACGCGATGACCCGGGACAAGGCCATCGCCTTCTGCGAGGAGAAGAACCTCCCGATCGCGACCACCAAGAAGTCGCCGTACTCCATCGACCAGAACGTCTTCGGGCGGGCCGTCGAGACCGGCTTCCTGGAGGACATCTGGAACGCGCCGATCGAGGACGTCTACGAGTACACCGAGAACCCGGCCACCCCGCGCGAGGCGGACGAGGTCGTCATCACCTTCCAGCAGGGTGTCCCGGTGGCGATCGACGGCAGGCCCGTCACCGTCCTGGAGGCCGTCCAGCAGCTCAACGTCCGGGCCGGCGCCCAGGGCATCGGCCGGATCGACATGGTCGAGGACCGGCTGGTCGGCATCAAGTCCCGTGAGGTCTACGAGGCCCCCGGCGCCATCGCGCTGATCACCGCGCACCAGGAGCTGGAGAACGTCACCGTCGAGCGCGAACTGGCCCGCTACAAGCGGCAGGTCGAGCAGCGCTGGGGCGAACTGGTCTACGACGGCCTGTGGTTCTCGCCGCTCAAGCGCGCCCTGGACGGCTTCATCGCCGAGGCCAACCAGCACGTCACCGGCGACATCCGGATGACCATGCACGGCGGCCGCGCGGTCGTCACCGGCCGGAAGTCCGCCGAGTCGCTCTACGATTTCAACCTGGCGACCTACGACACCGGCGACACCTTCGACCAGTCGCTGTCCAAGGGCTTCATCGAGCTGTTCGGAATGTCCAGCAAGATCGCCGCGCAGCGTCAACTGCGGGCGTAGCCCGACGCGACCAGAGCCGAGCACAGGACCGCACATTCCCGCACCACCCCGCCTCCCCGCCCCGCGCGGGGCGGTGGTCGCACCGTCACAGTCCTTGAGGAGCAGCAGTGAGCAACGGCGCCGATTCGATCGATAAGAGCACGGGCGACGTCCGGCTCTGGGGCGGCCGATTCGCCGACGGACCGGCGGAGGCACTCGCCCAGCTGTCCGCGTCGGTCCACTTCGACTGGCGCCTGGCCCCCTACGACATCGCCGGATCCCGCGCCCACGCCCGCGTGCTGCACAAGGCAGGACTGCTCACCGCCGACGAGCTGGAGCGGATGCTGGCCGGTCTCGACCGGCTGGCGGCCGACGTCGCCGACGGCTCCTTCACCGGCACCGTCGCCGACGAGGACGTGCACACCGCCCTGGAGCGCGGCCTGGTGGAGCGGCTCGGCGCCGACCTCGGCGGCAAGCTGCGGGCCGGCCGGTCCCGCAACGACCAGGTCGCCACGCTCTTCCGGATGTACCTGCGCGACCACGCCCGGATCATCGGCGGCCTGCTCGTCGAACTCCAGGAGGCGCTGGTCGGCCTCGCGAAGGCACACCCGGACGTCGCGATGCCGGGCCGCACCCACCTCCAGCACGCCCAGCCGGTGCTCTTCGCCCACCACGTGCTGGCCCACGTCCAGTCGCTGTCCCGGGACGCCGAACGGCTGCGGCAGTGGGACGAGCGGACCGCCGTCTCGCCGTACGGATCCGGCGCGCTGGCCGGCTCCTCGCTGGGCCTCGACCCGGAGTCGGTCGCCGCCGACCTGGGCTTCGAGCACGGCAGTGCGGGCAACTCCATCGACGGCACGGCCTCCCGTGACTTCGTCGCCGAGTTCGCCTTCATCACCGCGATGACCGGTGTCAATCTCTCCCGGATCGCCGAGGAGGTCATCATCTGGAACACGAAGGAGTTCTCCTTCGTGACCCTGCACGACGCCTTCTCCACCGGCTCGTCGATCATGCCGCAGAAGAAGAACCCGGACATCGCCGAGCTGGCGCGCGGCAAGTCGGGCCGCCTCATCGGCAACCTGACCGGCCTGATGGCGACGCTCAAGGCGCTGCCGCTCGCCTACAACCGCGACCTCCAGGAGGACAAGGAGCCGGTCTTCGACTCCTGCGACCAACTGGAGGTCCTGCTCCCCGCCTTCACCGGGATGATGGCCACCCTGACCGTCCACCGCGCCCGGATGGAGGAGCTGGCCCCCGCCGGCTTCTCGCTCGCCACGGACATCGCCGAGTGGCTGGTCAAGCAGGGCGTGCCGTTCCGGGTCGCGCACGAGGTCGCCGGTGAGTGCGTCAAGGAGTGCGAGGCGCACGGCATCGAGCTGGACGAGCTGACCGACGAGCAGTTCGCCAAGATCTCGCCGCACCTGACCCCCGAGGTCCGCACGGTGCTCAACGTGCCCGGCGCGCTCGCCTCGCGCAGTGGCCGGGGCGGCACCGCGCCGTCCGCCGTCGCCGTCCAGCTCGCCGAGGTGACGGCTGACCTGGCGACGCAGCGGGCCTGGGCCACGGCGAAGCAGCCGACGACGTAGGGACGGTACGGAGGCGGGCGGTGCGATGCCGGCCGCCCCTCCCGGCACGTGCGGCGGCCCCCACCCGATGGACCGGGTGGGGGCCGCCGCCGTGTCCGATCGGCGCAAGGCCCGGCACCCCTCCAAAGGGAGCGCCCCACGTACTGGATGAGACATTCACGTCTCATTCCATTAAGGTGCGTCTCATGGCCGTGGACCGTGCACGCGTACTCGAAGAAGCCGCCGCGCTGCTGGCGCGCCGGTCGACCTCCTCCATGGACGAGATCGCCCGCGCCGCCGGCATCAGCCGCGCCACCCTGCACCGGCACTTCGCGGGCCGGGACGCGCTGATCCGCGCCCTGGAACAGCTCGGCATAGAACAGCTCGCCCAGGCGATGGACGCCGCCCGGCTCGACGAGGGCGACGCCGCCGGCGCACTGCGCCGGCTGGTCGCCGAGGCCCAGCAGGTCGCCGGCGTGCTGGCCTTCCTGTTCACCGAGAACCAGCTGTTCGAGGGCGAGGAGGTCAACGCGGGCTGGGCCCGTCTGGACACCCGCATCCACGCGCTGTTCCGCCGCGGCCAGGAAGAGGGCGACTTCCGCATCGACCTGAGCGCGACCTGGCTGACCGAGGCGTTCTACGGACTCGTCGGCGCCGGCGCGTGGGCCGTCCAGGACGGCCGGGTCGCCCGCAACGACCTCACCCACTCGATCGCCGAGCTGCTGCTCGGCGGCATCCGACGGAGCATGGAGAAATGAGCGAGACCGTAGCGGCGGGACCGGCAGGTTCGGCCCACGAGGACCACCCCCGCCCCGGACGCTGGCTTGCGCTCGCCGTCCTCGTCCTCGCCGTACTGCTGGTCGGTGTGGACGCCACGGTCCTCGGCCTGGCGACCCCCTTCCTCAGCGAGGACCTGAAGCCCTCGGGCACCCAGCTGCTGTGGATCGGCGACATCTACTCCTTCGTGATCGCCGGACTGCTGGTCTCGATGGGCAGCCTCGGTGACCGGATCGGCCGTAAGAAGCTGCTGCTCATCGGCTCCGTCGCGTTCGGCGCGATGTCGGCGCTGTGCGCGTACGCCACCAGCCCGGAGATGATGATCGCCGCCCGCGCGCTGCTCGGCGTGGCCGGCGCGACCCTGATGCCCTCCACCCTCGCGCTGATCCGCAACCTCTTCCACGACCCCAAGGAACGCAGCCTCGCGGTCGGCATCTGGGGCGCGATGGCCTCGGCCGGCACCGCCGTCGGACCGGTACTCGGCGGCTTCCTGCTCGGTCACTTCTGGTGGGGCTCGGTCTTCCTGATCAACCTGCCGGTGATGGCGCTGCTGGTGGTCGTCGGCGCCCGGGTGATCCCCGAATCCCGCAACCCGGCCCCGGGACCGTGGGACATCCCCAGCGTCGCCCTCTCGCTGATCGGCATCGTCGGCCTGGTCTACGCGATCAAGGAAGCCGCGGTGCACGGCTTCCGCTGGGACATCGCGGTGGCCGCGGTCATCGGCATCCTGGCGCTGGTCGTGTTCGTCCGCCGCCAGTTCTCGCTGCCCTCGCCGCTGCTGAACATGAAGCTCTTCCACCACCGCGGCTTCTCCGGTGCGGTCCTCGCCGACCTGCTGACCATCCTGGGCCTGTCAGGACTCGTCTTCTTCCTCTCCCAGTTCCTCCAGATGGTGCAGCTGCGCTCGCCGCTGAACGCCGGACTCACCGAACTCCCCGCCGCGATCGGCGCGGTGGGCGCCGGCCTGGCCGCCGGATACGTCGCCCGGCGGCTGTCCGTGCGCATCGTGGTGGCCGGCGGCCTGGCGATCGTCGGGCTCGCGCTCGCCGGCTGCGTCACCCTGCACGCCGACACCGGCACCCTCGCGCTGGCCACAATCCTGTTCGTGGTCGGCGTCGGCGCCGGTTTCGCCTTCACCGTCACCGCCGACGTGATTCTCTCCAGCGTGCCCAGGGAGGAGGCGGGCGCCGCGTCCGCGGTCTCCGAGACGGCCTACGAACTGGGCGCCGCGCTCGGCATCGCGCTGCTCGGCTCCATCGTCACCGGCATCTACCGCGGCTTCGCCACCCCGTCCGGCGTGCCGGCGGGCCCCGCCGACGCGGCCAGGGAATCCCTGGGCGGCGCCGTCGACGCGGCCGCCACGCTGCCGCAGGACCAGGCCGCCGCGCTGCTGAAGACCGCGCAGGACGCCTTCGTCGAAGGGCTCGACGTGGCGGCCGGGGTCGGCGCCGCGGTGCTGCTGGCCGCGTCGGTGGCCGCGTGGTTCCTGCTGCACGGCCAGGAGCTGGGCGACAGTCCGGAGCCCGAGCCGGAGACCGTCCCCGAGCGCCCCGCCGGATCCGCGTAACCCGGGCACCGCCCCCGTCACTTGGCCGTGAGGGCCGCCGCACGCTCCGGCGAACGGCGGCCCTCACGGCCGCTGAGCAGGCCGGTCTGTGGCGGACGGGGGACGGCGGCGCCCGGTGCGCGCCGGCGGGGCGTGTCCTGCGAGGCGGCGCGCGGTGCGGGCGCCATGATCCATACGGCACGCCGCCGGGACCGCTGTCCGCCGCCCGTTCACGTCCGGGACGCGTCCCGGAGGCCGGCCGGCCCGACCCGCCCGTTTGACTCTCCGTCCGTTCCCCTTCGGTCGGGCCCGTTCAGGAGAGTGACGCAGTGCGCGAGATCGGACGACGCTCCTTCTTCACCGCGGCCGGAGTCCTGGCCACCACCGGCGCCATCGGCAGCCGGGCCCATGCCACCGACCACGCACGCGGCGCGGCCACCGCCACCGAATACGTCGACGTACAACTGCTCAGCATCACCGACCTGCACGGCTACCTCCAGGGCGCCCCCGGCGGCAACTCCGTCATCACCGGCGCCGGCGGCCGCACCTACACGGTGGGCGGGGTGGCCTACATGGGCGCGCACCTGAAGGCGCTGCGGGCAGGCCGCACCAACTCCGTCTTCTTCGCGCCCGGTGACCTCTTCTCCGGCTGGGAGTTCGACGCCTCCTCGCTCGCCGACGAGCCCACCATCGAGGCACTGAACGCGATGGGCCTGGACTTCGCCTCCGCGGGCAACCACGAGTTCGACAAGTCCGCGACCTTCCTCACCTCGCACATGGAGGCCGGCACGTCCTTCCCCGTCATCGACCGCGACGACGCCTTCAAGGACTCCACGGGACAGCGGTTCCACGGCGCCGACTTCCCTTACTACAGCGCCAACATGGTCTGGTCCGGCACCGGCAAGACCGTGCTGCCGCCGTACAACATCGTGCAGGTCGACGCCGGCGGCGGCCGCACGCTGCCGGTCGGCTTCATCCACCTGACCGCCGCCGGCACCGAAACCTTCCCCGGCTCCTACCAGCCCGGCCTGCGCACCCTGGACGAACTGGAGACCGCCAACGCCCGCGCCGCCGAACTCAAGGCGAGCGGCGTCAACGCCATCGTGCTCAGCATGCACGACGGCGCGGTGGCGGGCAGCGACTTCAACAGCGGCAGCAACCCCTCGGGACCGGCCTACGAACTGGCCCTGCGCGCCTCGCCCGACATCGACGCGATCGTCACCGGGCACTGGCACTGCGCCTTCAACATGATGCTGCCCGACCCCAAGGGCACCCCCCGCCCGTTCGTCGAGGCCGGCTGCTACGGACAGCTCATCAACGAGATCAACCTGCGCCTCGACCCCACCACCGGAGCCGTCGTCCGGTCCCTGACCACGACCACCAACCACCCCAACACCCGTGACATCACCCCCGATCCGGAGCTGCGGGAGATCGCCGACTACTGGGCCGGCTACGGAACCCGGCGCGCCGCCACCGCACTCGGCACCCAGACCGGATCCTTCATCCGCACCCGCAACGCCGCGGGCGAGAGCACCATGGGCGACCTCGCGGCCGACTGGGCACTGTGGGCGGGCCGGCAGCCGCTCGACCCGACGGCCGACCCCGGCGGGCCCGCCAACACCCCGGCCGACCTCGCCGTCATCGCCGTCGCGCCGCGCACCGGGCAGGCCGTCATCGCCGCCGACCTGGTCCGGGACGCGGCCTCCGGCGGCACCGTCACGTTCGGGCAGGCATGGAACGCCGTCGGATTCGGCGACCCGGTCATGACGGTGACGGTCACCGGCAGGCAGATCCACGACGCGCTGGAGGAACAGTGGGCGCCGGCCCAGGGCGGCGGTCTGGCCTACGCGCCGCTGGCCGTCTCCGGCAACGTCCGCTACACCTTCGACGCCGCCGGCCCGGTGGGCAAACGCGTCGACCCCGCCGAGGTCTTCATCGACGGCAAGGCCCTCGACGAGGCCCGCACCTACCGGATCGCCGCCCCCTCGTACACCCTCATCAACCAGGACGGCTTCAGCGCCTTCCTGGGCTTCACCACACCGGTCCGGCACACCAGGGACTTCGAGAGCTTCGTCTCCTACGTACGGACCACGAAGACGCTCAAGCCGGCCGCCCTGGACCGGGTGCGGGTGAAGAACGCCGCCGCGCCCGGCGCCCGCGTCGGCACCGTCACCGAACGGGCGCAGCTGCGGCAGGCGGACGGCAGCGCGATGCCGCGGCCCGAGGCGGCCCTGCGCGCCGCGCGGACCGGCGGCCCGCAGGGGCAGCGCGCGCCCGGCGGCTTCCGGGTGCCCTGCTGACAGCCGTCCGCGGCACGGCAACGGGCCGCATCCATAAGGGATGCGGCCCGTGCGGCGGAAGGCCGGTCAGGCGGCCCTGGCCTTGGTGGCGTAGACGTCGACGTACTCCTGGCCGGACAGCTCCATGACGTCGCTCATGACCTCGTCGGTCACCGCGCGCAGGACGTAGCGGTCGCGGTCCATGCCGTCGTAGCGGGAGAAGTCCAGGGCCTCGCCGAAGCGGACGGTCACCGGGGCGATGCGCGGCCGGCCCTTGCCACCGGGCTGCACCTTGTCGGTGCCGACCATCGCGAAGGGCACGACGGGCGCGCCGGTCATCAGCGCGAGCCGGGCGATGCCGGTACGGCCGCGGTAGAGCCGGCCGTCGGGGGAGCGGGTGCCCTCGGGGTAGATGCCGAAGGCGTGGCCGTCCTCCAGGATCCGACGGCCGGTCATCAGCGCCGCGACGCCGCCGCGTCCGCCGTCCCGGTCCACCGGGATCATCCCGGAGCTGGTGAAGAACCACGCCATCAGGCGGCCCTTGATGCCCTTGCCCGTGACGTACTCGTCCTTGCCGATGAAGTAGACGGGGCGCTTGACGACCAGGCTCAGGAAGAGCGAGTCGATGAAGGTGACGTGATTGCCGGCCATGATGACGGGTCCGGTGTCCGGGATGTGCTCCCTGCCCTCGACCGTCGGGCGGTACAGGACGCGCATGACGAATCCGAGAATCGCCTTCAGCAGAATGCGGGACAACGGGCCCTCCGGGCGTGGCTGGTCGAAGCGAGCAAGTGCAGAACCACTCAGCGGCTCTGGACGATACTCGCGGGTCACCTCCGCCCGCACATCGGGTTCACCGGACGGATACGCAGAGTTGACACGCGTTTCCCCCATGTTCCCCCCGAAACCGCCGCCCGTCTCCCCGGACGCGGCCGGCCGTGCATACGATCGGACCGTCCCAACAGGCAGGTCAGGGACAACCGATACAGCACGGAGCAAGGAGCGGGGATGCAGAAGCGGCAGCAGCCGGGACGCCGGACGGTACTGGGGGCCGCGGCCCTGGGCGCGGGCGCGGCGGTACTGGGCGCGGCCGGACAGGCGGGTGCGGCCGGGCGCGGCTCCGCGGCCGGAGGCCGTACCGCGGGCAGGCACGGCGGCGCGGGCCACGAACTTCCGGTGCCGCTGATCGTCGGCCACCGCGGAGCCAGCGGCTACCGCCCCGAGCACACCTTCGGCTCGTACCAACTCGCCCTCGACATGGGCGCGGACGTCATCGAGCAGGACGTCGTCCCCACCAAGGACGGGCATCTGGTCTGCCGGCACGAGAACGACATCACCGCCACCACGGACGTCGCGGACCACCCCGAGTTCGCCGGCCGCAAGACCACCAAGACCGTCGACGGCGTCAAGCTCACCGGCTGGTTCACCGAGGACTTCACGCTCGCCGAGATCAAGACGCTGCGCGCCAAGGAGCGCATTCCGGGCAACCGGCAGCACAACACCCTGTACGACGGGGTGTGGGAGGTGCCCACCTTCGACGAGGTCCTCCAGTGGGCCGAGCGCGAGGGCCGCAAGCGCGGCCGCCGGGTCTGGCTGCACATCGAGACCAAGCACCCCACCTACTTCCGCAAGCTGGGCCTCGGCCTGGAGGAGCGGCTGGCCAAGTTGCTGCGCGCGTACGGCCGGCACAAGAAGCACGCGCCGAACTTCCTGCAGTCCTTCGAGCCCAGCAGCCTCCAGCGGCTCGGCAAGCTGGTGGACTGCCCCAAGGTCGTGCTGCTCTCCACGCCCGAGACCCAGCCGTGGGACTTCGTCGAGGCCGGCGACCCGCGGACGGTCGCCGACCTCATCACGCCCAAGGGCCTGACGTGGATAGCCGGCTTCGCGGAGGGCATCGGCCCGGACCTGACCGTGATCATCCCGTGGGACAAGGACGACAAGCTCGGCAAGCCGACCGCGGTCGTCAAGGACGCGCACGCCGCCGGGCTCGTGCTGCACCCCTACACCGTCCGCAACGAGAACCCCTTCCTGCCCGCCGACCACCGCCGCGGCAGCGACCCCCAGGCGTACGGCGACTCCCTCGCCGTCTTCCGTGCGTACCTCGGCACCGGCATCGACGGGCTGTTCTCCGACAACCCCGACACCGCGCTGCTGGCCGCCGCGGAGTTCCGCAAGGGCTGACCGCCCCGGCCGGTGCGCCCGGTTCCGTTTCCGGACCGGCCCCATCCCCTGCCCCGCTCATCGGAGTTGGGAATGTCACAGGGGAGCTTGGGGCCGGTCCGTTCCGGTTGTCCCCTTTGCCGACGCAGAATGCTCGCTGCGGAGATTGCCGCTGCCGAAATCCGGGGAGTGCGGAGTGCAGCAGTGTCCGTCACGCCATGGCGGCGGCGCGTACCCGAGGCGCCGCCGGTCAGGGCCATTCGTTCCGGGCGTACCCCCAACACCCTCAGCGCGCCCGGCCACAGCGAACCGAAAAGGGGAGGCAGACGCGCATGGGCACCAGCGTGACCATCTCTGCGGCGACCGATCAGGACGCCGAGCAGATCCTCAAACTCCAGTACCTCTGTTACCAGCCGGAGGCCGCGCTCTACGACGACTACGGCATCGAGCCGCTCACCCAGAGCCTCACGGCGCTCCGCACGGAACTGGGCGGCGGCTGCGTGCTGGTGGCCAGGCTCGGCGCGGAGGTGGTCGGCTCGGTACGCGGCACGGTCGACGCCGAAGGCACCGCCGACATCGCCAAGCTCATCGTGCACCCGCGGCTCCAGCGGCACGGCCTGGGCGGCCGGCTGCTCGCCGCGGTCGAGGCCCGGCTGGGCGAGGAGCGGGCGGCCAAGCGCTACCGCCTGTTCACCGGCCACCGCAGCGAGGCCGGCCTGCGCCTCTACCGCAGCCACGGCTACGTGCCCGTCGGGACCGAGGAGGTCACCCGCCGGCTCCGCGTGATCACGCTGGAGAAGCCGGCGGCGGCCGTGGCGTACGCGGCCGGAGCCTGACGACGAGGGTGCGGGGTCCGTACGGCGGTGCGCCGCGGGCCCCGCACCACGTCGGCTATGCGGTACGGGACCTGCGCAGCCAGACGAGGCCGGTGACCGGCAGGATGACGGGGATGAAGAGGTAGCCCATGCCGTAGTCGGACCAGACCGTGGCGTCCGGGAACGCGGAGGGTTCGACCAGCGTCCAGGTGCCGATGCCCAGCACCCCGAGCAGTTCCAGGGCGCAGCAGGCGAACGCCGCCCTGCGGGCCCCCTCGCCACCGCGCACCAGCGAGAAGGTGATGAAGCCGTAGACGACGGCGGAGACCGCCGACAGGATGTACGGCATCGGGGCCAGGTCGAACTGGGCGATCAGCTGGTAGAGCGAGCGGGACGCGGCGGCGACGGTGAAGACGCCGTAGAGCGTGACCAGCAGCCGCCCGGGTCCGGTGCCCAGCGAACGCCGTTGCCCGGCCGGGGCGGCGGTGTCCGCCGCGCTGGTCGCAGAGGTCTCAGGCACTGCCGCCTCCCCAGATGTCGAAAAGCCTTACTTCCAGCACCGCCAGCACCACGGCGCCCGCCGTGACGGTGGCCGAACCCCAGCGGGTGCGTTCGGAGAGCGACATGAACCCGGTCGCCGGGATGCAGGCCGCCGCTCCGATCAGATACGCGACGAAGATCGCGGTGCCCTGATCGGGCGACCGGCCGCGCGCCAACTGCACGACGGCGACGATCAGTTGGACGACGCCGAGGAGTGAGACGACGGCCATGCCGATGAAGTGCCAGTCCTTCGTCGGCTCGTCGCGGTACGTGGCGAAACCGCACCAGGCGGCCAGGGCGAGAGCGGTCACGGCGACCGCGATCGTCAGGGCGTCGATCACCGGGACCTCCGCGCGGCACGGCGGCGCACCGTGGGGTTGTGGGGCATGAGGCGATGCTAATCGGCGTCCGGCGGGCGGCTGCGTCCGGCCCCGGCGCGCCACGGTGACCCGGGACGGTAGGGCCGGCCAAGGACCGCCGGCGTCCTGCCGCCGGGACGAGGGCCGTGGTGTTGGCCACAGCCTGCCGGTGCGGCACCCGTCCTGCCGGTGCGGCCGTCCCGGCAGGACGGCGGTATCCGCGCAGGCCAGCAGGGGAGCGGCGGCGCGCGTCAGGACCGGCCCGCCGTCCACCCGCTGGTCGGTCGCGTCCGTTATACGGACAGCCTGGGGAGGCGCGGGGAGCCGTCTGGTTTACTGGCCGCTATGACCACGACGAGCAGCCGCACCCCTGCGACCGAGGCGATCACGACGCCCGGTGCTCGTTGCATGTGTCGAATGTGTGACCGCTGAGGGCCCCCGCCTGAGCCTCGCGCCCCGAAGCGAGACCCGCTGACATGTGCCGAATACGTCCGTCCCCACGGAACCGGCCGCCCCGCGCGTCACCGGAACCCGAAGCCCGGCCCCGAGCCCGCCTTCCCCGGTTCCCCCATGCCGCACTCGCAAGAATGCCCCGTGCCCGGCGGGCGAGCCGCCGAGCACTCGACAGTGACGGAATTCCCTGTGATCACCACAACGGGCCTGACCAAGGTCTACCGCTCAGGAGACCGCGAAGTCACCGCCCTGGACGGCGTCGACCTGCACGTCCGCGAGGGCGAGGTGTACGGCGTCATCGGCCAGAGCGGCGCCGGTAAATCCACCCTCATCCGCTGCCTCAACCTCCTGGAACGCCCCAGCTCCGGCACGGTCACCGTGGCCGGCCAGGACCTCACCGCGCTCGCCGGCAACCAGAAGCGCGCGGGCGCCGCCCTGCGCGCCGCCCGCAGCCACATCGGCATGGTCTTCCAGCACTTCAACCTGCTGTCCTCGCGCACCGTCCAGGACAACGTCGAACTGCCGCTGGAAATCCTCAAGGTCGACCGCCGCGAACGCGCCCGCAAGGCACTCGAACTGCTCGACCTGGTCGGCCTCGCCGACAAGGCCAAGGCGTACCCCGCCCAGCTCTCCGGCGGCCAGAAGCAGCGCGTCGGCATCGCCCGCGCCCTGGCAGGCGACCCCAAGGTGCTGCTCTCCGACGAGGCCACCAGCGCCCTGGACCCGGAGACCACCCGCTCCATCCTCCAGCTGCTGCGCGACCTCAACCAGCAGCTCGGCCTCACCGTCGTCCTCATCACGCACGAGATGGACGTCGTCAAGACCATCTGCGACTCGGCGGCCCTGATGAAGAACGGCCGCGTCGTCGAACAGGGCACCGTCGCCGAACTCCTCGCCACCCCCGGCTCGGAACTGGCCCGCGAGCTGTTCCCGGTCGGCGGCGAACCCTCCGCCGAAGGCCGCACGGTCGTGGACGTCACCTTCCATGGCGACGCCGCCACCCGCCCGGTCATCTCCGAGCTGTCGCGCACCTACAACGTCGACATCTCGATCCTCGGCGCCGCCATGGACACCATCGGCGGCAAGCAGATCGGCCGGATGAGGATCGAGCTGCCCGGCCCCTTCGAGGAGAACGTCGTCCCCATCGGCTTCCTCCGCGAACAGGGGCTCCAGGTCGACGTCGCCGACGTCGCCGATGAGCCCTCCCAGTCCCCGGCGCCCGGCGCCTCGTCCCAGAAGGAAGGTGCCAAGTGAGCTGGAGCGACATGCAGCCGCTGCTCTACAACGCGTGTCTCGACACCTTCTTCATGGTGTGGTGGGCGACCGTGTGGGCCGTCATCGGCGGCCTGCCGCTCGGCGTGCTGCTGGTGCTCACCGAGCGCGGCGGACAGTTGCAGAACGCCGTGGTCAACAAGGTCATCAGCGTCGTCGTGAACATCGGCCGCTCGCTGCCCTTCGTCATCCTGATGATCGCCCTGATCCCCTTCACCCGCTTCGTGATCGGCACCTCGATCGGCCCGAGCGCCGCGGTCGTCCCGCTCGCCATCGGCGCCATCCCGTTCTTCGCGCGGCTGGTGGAGACCTCGGTGCGCGAGGTCGACGGCGGCCTCGTCGAGGCGGCCCAGTCCATGGGCGGCGGCACCTGGACCATCGTCTTCAAGGTCCTGCTCCCGCAGTCCATGCCCTCGCTCGTGGCCGGTTTGACCAACACCGTCATCACCGTCATCAGCTACTCCGCGATGGCCGGCGCACTGGGCGCGGGCGGCCTCGGCAGCGTCGCCATCACCTACGGCCAGCAGCGCTTCGACACCCGCTTCATGGTCGTCACGGTGATCCTCATCATCGTCATCGTGACCGCCGTCCAGCTCATCGGCGACCTGGCGGTGCGCATCCTGTCCCGCCGCTCCTCGCGCGCCGACAGCCCCGTGCGGCTGCTGCGCCTGCCCCGGCAGCGCAAGCAGTCCGAGCAGATCACCCGTGACCTGACGCATCTTCTGTGACCCGGAGTCCGGACCCTTTGCCGGACGACACACCCGCAAGAAAGGCACTCTTCGTGCGTAACACCATCAAGATCACCGGGGCGGTCGCGGCCGCCGCAGCCCTCGCCCTCGGACTCGGCGCCTGCAGCGCCCCCTCCGACCCGGACACCGGCAAGAAGGACGACGCGAACGCGCCGCTCACCGTCGGGGCCACGTCCGTCCCGCAGGGCCAGATACTCGACTACGTCAAGAAGAACCTGGCATCGAAGGAAGGGCTCAAGCTCAACGTCCGCACCTTCGAGGACTACACGCTTGTCGACCCCGCCACCGAGAACGGGGAGCTGGACGCCAACTACTTCCAGCACAAGGAATACCTCGACGAGTTCAACACGAAGCAGAACGGCCACATCGTCCCGGTGGTCAACGTGCACCTGGAGCCCATGGGCCTCTACTCCAAGAAGCACACCAAGCTCTCGGAACTCGGCTCGGGCAGCCTCATCGGCGTCCCCAACGACCCCAGCAACCAGGGCCGCGCCCTCAAGCTGCTCGCGTCCAAGGGCCTGATCGTCCTCAAGGACAAGAACGCCGACAACCCGGGCCTCAACGACATCAAGGACGCCAAGGGCCTGAAGTTCGAAGAGGCCAAGGCCGAGACCCTGCCGTCCTCCC
The DNA here is from genome assembly GCF_020564935.1 of Streptomyces pinistramenti. Lineage (GTDB taxonomy): Bacteria > Actinomycetota > Actinomycetes > Streptomycetales > Streptomycetaceae > Streptomyces > Streptomyces pinistramenti. The sequence goes on along the minus strand of NZ_JAJCXB010000053.1, from coordinate 11,718 downwards.
TGCCTGACTACGACGCCGCGGCGATCAACGGCAACTACGCCATCCCCGCCAAGCTCAAGCCGTCCAAGGACGCGCTGGCCATCGAGCCGGTCCAGGGCAACCCGTACGCCAACTTCCTCGCCGTGAAGAAGGGCAACGAGGACGACCCGCGGGTCAAGAAGCTCGCCAAGCTCCTCAACTCCGACGCGGTCAAGAAGTACATCGAGAAGACCTACAGCGACGGCTCCGCCCTGCCGTCCTTCGGCAAGCCCAAGAACTGACCCCGCGTCGGCATCCCGACGGCCCGTCCGCAGCTCAGCGCTGCGCACGGGCCGTCGTGCTTGGCACATCCACGTCCGGATGCTGCATGCTGGTGCACTCACGAGGTCACCAAGATGATCGAAAACGACCCGTAACTTCCCGGAGTTCTACGGTCAACGGCGTTGGAGCAGCGGCATGACACCCACCTTTCCGGACATCTCCATCAGCACGGAGCGGTTGGTCCTGCGCCCCTTCGACGAGGCCGACGCCCCCGCGCTGGCCGAGATGATGAACGACGAGCTGGTGGCCGCGTGGACCGCGGTGCCGCAGCCGTACACCACCGCCGACGCCCGTGCCTGGGCCAACGGCAAGGCGGCGTCCGTCCGCAGCGCAGGCCGCGGCATCGCCCTGGCCGTCACCGAATTCCTCACCCAGCGCCTGGTCGGCACCATCCATGTCGACCGCACCGACTGGAGGGTGCGCAGCGCCGAGGTCCGCTACGTCACCGCTCCCTGGGCACGCGGCGAGGGCTATGCCTCCGAATCTGTGCTGGCCGTCGCCCAATGGCTCTTCCACGACCAGAGATTCGAACGCATCGAGCTGCGCATCGCCGCCGACAACACCGCCTCCCAGCAAGTGGCCCAGAAGGTCGGCTGCATCAGCGAAGGCGTCCTGCGCAACGCCTGGATAGCCCGCAGCCGCACCGAGGACGGCGGCTGGGCGGACATCCGCACGGACCTCATCGTCTGGAGCCTGCTGCCCGAAGACCTCGAAGTGCTGCCCGGCAGGACGGTCGACGCCAACGGCTTCGCCCACCCGGAGTGGAACTGACCCGGCACCGGGTCCGATCCCGGGACCGGACCCGCCGGGGGTAGTCTCGGCCTGCCGCCACCCTCCGCCACCGCGCGGACCTGCGGCGCCGCGGACACCCCGCACCCGCCCGCGCAACCCCACCAGCCACAGGAGACTGACGAAGCATGGCCGACCGGGTCACGGTGATCGGCTGGGACGGCTCGCCGCTCACCGCCGCCGCCCGCTCAGCACTGGGGGCCGCGACCCTCGTGGCCGGCGCGGCCCACCACCTCGCACTGCCCGAAGTGCCGCCCGCCGCCGAACGCATCCGGCTCGGCAGCGTCTCACTCGCCGCCCGCCGGATCGCCCAGCACCGCGGCACCGCCGTCGTCCTCGCCGACGGCGACCCCGGATTCTTCGGCGTCGTGCGCACCCTGCGCGCCCCCGAACACGGCCTGGAGGTCGAGGTCGTACCGGCCGTCTCCTCCGTCGCCGCCGCCTTCGCGCGCGCCGGAATGCCCTGGGACGACGCCCAGATCGTCGTCGCGCACAGCCGCGACCTGCGCCGCGCCGTCAACGTCTGCCGCGCCCACCCCAAGGTCGCGGTGCTCACCGCACCGGGCGCGGGCCCCGCCGAACTCGCCCTGCTGCTGGGCGGCGTGCACCGCACGTTCGTCATCTGCGAGGCGCTGGGCACCGACCGCGAGCGGGTGACGGTTCTCACGTCGGACAAGGCGGCCGACCACGACTGGCGCGACCCCAACGTCGTCATCGTCGTCGGCGGTTCGGCCGGCGGCGCGGCGGCCCAGGGCAGCGGCTGGATCGCCGGCCACGACGTCGGGCACCCGGCCGGGCCGCGCGGCTGGGGGCTGCCGGCCGGCGCCTACGGAGGTGTGCTCGGCGAGGGCGAGTCCGTCCAGCTGCGCACCGCCCAACTGGCCAGGCTCGGGCCGCAGGTGGGCGAGCTGGTCTGGGACATCGGCTCCGGCTGCGGCGCGGCCGCGGTGGAGGCGGCCCGCTTCGGCGCCGCCGTCATCGCCGTCGACGCCGACCCGGACGCCTGCGCCCGCACCACCGCCGTCGCCCGCCGCTACGGCGTCCAGCTCCAGGTCGTGCACGGCCGCGCGCCGCAGATCCTCGAAGACCTGCCCGAGCCCGACGTGGTGCGGGTCGGCGGCGGGGGAGCGGCGGTGGTCACCGCCTGCGCGGCCCGCCGTCCGGAGCGGATCGTCACCCACGCGTCGACCCGTGACGAGGCCGAGTCGCTGGGCCGGGCCCTGGCCGACGGCGGGTACGACGTCGAGTGCGCGCTGCTGCAATCGGTCGATCTGGACACATCGGCCTGGGTCGAACGCGAGCGCTCCGTCGTCTTTCTGCTGAGCGGATACCGGGTTCCTCACCCGTGACCAGGAAGGTAACCGGCGGCAGGTAGGCTGGCGGATCGTTGCGCCGCCGTGCTGCGTTCGGCTTCGTGCACCAATATCCGGAAAATGCCGCGGTTTTGGCTGAAAATGAAGCTCTAGAGGGCGGACGTGCCGCGAGGCGTGCTCGCTCGTTCTAGCTATCGGGGCGGACGACGCGTCCCGGTCGAGCGCGTCGTACGAGCGGTGGGAAGGAACTACCAATGGGCGAGGGGTACGCATGACCGACACCGGCCAGGTCCCGGGCGAGGGACTGCCGGAGAACGCAGGCGGACATCCCGGACAGCCGCAGCCGGCGGCCGTTCCCTCCCCTGCCGGCTCCGGACCGATCGAGCAGGGCGTGCTGCCGCCCGCGGACGCGTACCCCTACGTCGACCCGGTCGATGCCGTGGCCGACGACGATCTGCTGCTGATGCCCGGCGCCCAGGGCGCCTGGAGCGAACACCAGGCGCCGCAGCCGTCCCCGCAGCCCCAGGCGGCTGCCCCGGCGCCCCAGGAAGCCGCCGCCGGCGCGCAGTTGCCCGCCCAGGCCGGTGACCACGAGAGCGGCGGCCGCGACACCGGTTCCGTCGACTTCGAGGCCGTCCGCCTCCAGCAGGCCGCCCCGCAGGTGCCGGCGGCCGCCCAGCCCGCGCCCCCGCGCCGCCCGCTCCACATGGGCCCGCCGGTGCCCGACGCGACCGGCGGCGTGGTCCGCTCCCTCGCCGACCGCGGCCCCGCGCACCCGCCCCAGCCGATGCCCGTACGGCAGCCGGGCCCGCCCACCGTCGGCCCCGAATACCTCGACGTCCACGAAGCGGGCCCCGCCACCGAGGCCCCGGCCGGGCCGGAGGCCGTCCAGGCGTACGCCGGGCAGCCGCGCGATGCCGCCCACGACGGCCGGTCGTTCGGCCCGCAGGCCCAGGGCCTCACCGCGTACGGCGCGCCCGGCGGTGCCCCGCTGCCCGGCCCGCAGCTCGGCGAGATCCCGTCGCAGGCGCCGCCGTGGGGCGAGGCGTCGGCCCAGGCCGTCGGCCTCCCGGTCGCAGAAACGGTCGGTCAGGGCGGCACGCCCGACGGCGCGGCCGCACCTCAGAACGCACAGGAACCGCAGCAGACACCGGACGAGACGGTCCCGCAGGCCGCCCCGGGCGCCGATGAGCCGGCCGCCGGATCCGCCGTGCCGCAGTCGGCCGAGGACGCGCCGCGGGACCTGCCGGAGTCCGGAACGGCCCCCGCAGCGCCGGACGCCGACGGGGCAACTCCCGCGCAGGTGGCCCCGGATACACAGGCCCAGCCGCCGCAGGCACCGCTCCAGGCGACCGCCGACCCGGTCATACAGGCCGCGCCGGAACAGCCCGCCGCCGAACAGGCGCCGCAGGAGGAACCGCCGGCGGCCGATGCCCCGACCGCCGCTGCGGACGCGGCCGACGAGCCTGCGCCGCAGGACGCGGAGCTTGCCGACCCGGCACAGCCCACCGCTGACGGCACACCGGCCGCCCCCGAAGACGAGCAGGCCGCCGCCGCGGAGCCTTCCCCCGCCGAGCAGCCGGTGGCGCAGCAGCCGCCGGTCGCCGTCGGCGACCAGGTCCCGGAGGCCGTGGCCGTCGAAGCCGTGGAGCCGCCGGCCGCAGAGGACGCCGGAGCCCCGGCCGAGCCGTCGCCGCAGGCCGAGGCCCAGGAGGCCGGGCAGGCCGAGGAGCCGACGGCCTACCAGCCCGCGGACCGGACGGCGGACGGCACACCGGCCGATGCCGATGAGGATGCCGCAGGCGACCGCACCGCCCCCGACGCGGAGGCCGCCCCGGCAGCCGACGTCAACGGCCAGGCACCCGCAGCCGCGGAGCCGTCGGCTGCCGAGGCGCAGCCGGAAGCCGCAGCAACCCCGGAAGAGACGGCCGTCGCGCCGAACCTCCCGGAGCAGGCGCCCGCCGAGGAGATCCCCGGACAGCCGCAGCCCGCCGACCGGGCCACCGACGCCTTCCCCGTCGCCATCCCGGTCCACGGCACCCCGGCCGTCGGCACCCCGATCGACGGCTGGCCCGGGAACGTACCCGCCGCCGTGATCCCCGCGCCCGGCGACGCCGCGCCTGACGACGCCGACGGTCCCGCGCCGCAGCAGCAGGACGGCGCCGAACTCGTCCAGCTCGGCGAGGCCGAGGCGGAGGCGGCGCCCCAGGCGGAGGCCGAGCCCCAGACCGAGGCCGCGGACCAGGCCGCGGACCAGGCCCCCGACGGCGGGAGCCAGGCCGAGGCCACCGCCCCCGCCGCAGCCGACGAGACGGGGACGTCCGGCCAGACCACCGGCGCCGCCGCCGAAACCGGCCACCCGGACACCCCGGCCGCGCCCCCCGCCGATGCCCAGGCCACCGCCCCCACCGACGAGGCCGCCCCCGCCCCCGCGTCCACCCCCCAGGACGCCCCGGCGGACGACGGCACCGTGCCCGCACCCGCGTCCGAGAGCGCTCCGCTCCAGGCCCCGGCCACCGGTTACGACGAATCCGAGCGCGCCGCCGTCCACCGCGTGATGCGCGAACGCCGCGACATCCGCAACGGCTTCCGCAGCGACCCGATCCCCAACGACGTGCTGCTGCGCGTCCTGGAGGCGGCGCACACCGCGCCGAGCGTCGGCCACTCCCAGCCCTGGGACTTCGTCGTCATCCGCTCGGACGAGACCCGCGAGCGGATGCACCAGCTCGCGATGGACCAGCGGGACGCGTACGCCAAGTCGCTGCCCAAGGCCCGCGCCAAGCAGTTCCGCGAGCTGAAGATCGAAGCCATCCTCGACACGCCCGTCAACATCGTCGTCACCGCCGATCCCACCCGCGGCGGCCGGCACACGCTCGGCCGGCACACCCAGCCGCAGATGGCCCCGTACTCCTCCGCGCTCGCCGTCGAGAACCTCTGGCTGGCGGCCCGCGCCGAGGGCCTGGGCGTCGGCTGGGTCAGCTTCTTCGACGAGCGCGGGATGGTCCGCGAGCTGGGCCTGCCCGAGCACTTGGAGGTCGTCGCCTACCTCTGCGTCGGCTACGTCGACGAGTTCCCCGACGAGCCCGAGCTGATGCAGGCAGGCTGGGCCAAGCGCCGCCCGCTGTCCTGGGTCGTCCACGAAGAGACGTACGGCCGCCGCGCCCTGCCCGGCGAGGACCCGCACGACCTGCTCCAGGAGACGCTGCACGGCATCCGCCCGCTGGACGCCAAGGCGCTCGGCGAGGCGTGGGAGCGGCAGAAGCGGATGACCAAGCCCGCCGGGGCGCTGGGCATGCTGGAGATCATCTCCGCGCAGTTGTGCGGACTCTCCCGCAAGTGCCCGCCGCCGATTCCGGAGCCGGCCGCCGTCGCGATCTTCGCGGGTGACCACGGCGTGCACGCCCAGGGCGTCACCCCCTGGCCGCAGGAGGTCACCGGCCAGATGGTCGCCAATTTCCTGGGCGGCGGCGCGGTCTGCAACGCCTTCGCCAACCAGGTCGGCGCCGAGGTCTGCATCGTGGACGTCGGCGTGGCCGCCGAACTCCCCGCGACGCCGGGCCTGCTGCCCCGCAAGGTCCGCCCCGGCACCGCGGACTTCACCGTGGGCCCCGCGATGTCCCACGAGGACGTGCTCAAGGCGATCGAGGCCGGCATCGAGACCGCCCGCGACCTCGTCGCGGCCGGCAACAAGGCGCTGCTGACCGGCGAGATGGGCATCGCCAACACCACCGCATCGGCCGCCCTGATCTCCGTCTACACCGACGCCGACCCGGCCGAGGTCACCGGCCGCGGCACCGGCATCAACGACGAGACGCACACCCGCAAGGTCGAGGTGGTCCGCCGTGCGCTGGAGCTGCACCAGCCCGACCCGGCCGACCCGATCGGCGTCCTCGCCGCGGTCGGCGGCCTGGAGCACGCGGCCCTCGTCGGCCTGATCCTCGGCGGCGCTTCGCTGCGCACCCCGGTCATCCTCGACGGCGTCAGCGCCGGCGCGGCCGCCCTGGTCGCCCGCGCCATCGCCCCCGAGGCACTGGCCGCCTGCATCGCGGGCCACCGCAGCGCCGAGCCGGGACACGTCGCGGCCCTGACCAAGCTGGGCCTGCGCCCGCTGGTCGACCTCGACCTCCGGCTCGGCGAGGGCACCGGCGCGCTGCTCGCCCTGCCCATCGTGCAGAGCGCCGCCCGCGCCATGCACGAGGTCGCCACCTTCGACTCCGCCGGAGTGACCGAGAAGGGCTGACCGGCACCGCCCGCGCAGCACCCCCGGCCCGCAGCTCTTCACGTTGCGGGCCGGGGCCTTACGACCTGGGGAGCAACAGTCCGCGGCGTCGCGGCGTCCGGCACGGCCGCTCCTTCTCCCGAGGACTGTTGCTCCCCAGGTCGTTACCCCGCCCCGGTAGGCCGGGCCGCGAGCCACAGAGATGAGCGGGTGCCTGCCTCGCGGGGGCGCTCATCTAGGCTGGCGGCCAGGATGCCCCGCACCGGCACCCCGGCCGTCCCACCCCTCACCAGCCGCTCCAGCGCCGCAGCGGCCGCCGCTGAACTCGCACCTTCCGCACAAGGAGCCACACCGCCATGGCCGAGCACGCCGCCGAACACGCCGCCTACCCCGTCGGACTGCGCCTGTCCGGCCGCCGCGTGGTCGTCCTCGGCGCCGGGCAGGTCGCCCAGCGCCGGCTCCCCTCGCTCATCGCGGCCGGTGCCGACGTCCTGCTGATCTCCCCGTCCGCCACCCCCTCCGTCGAGGCGATGGCCGACACCGGCGAGATCCGCTGGGAGCGCCGCCGCTACGAGGCGGGCGACCTCGCCGACGCCTGGTACGCGCTGATCTCCACGGACGACCCCGAGGCCAACGCCGCCGCGTCCCAGGAGGCCGAGGACCACCGCGTGTGGTGCGTACGCTCCGACGACGCCGAGGCGGCCACCGCCTGGACCCCGGCCACCGGTCACAGCGAGGGCGTCACCGTCGCCGTGCTCACCGGCCGTGACCCGCGCCGCTCCGCCGCCGTCCGCGACGCCATCGTCGAAGAACTGCGGGACGGCACCCTCGCCGCGCCGCACCACCGCAGCCGCGCCACCGGCGTCGCCCTGGTCGGCGGCGGCCCCGGCGACCCCGACCTGATCACCGTCCGCGGCCGGCGGCTGCTCGCCGAGGCCGACGTCGTCATCGCCGACCGGCTCGGCCCCCGCGACCTGCTCGCCGAACTCCCGCCGCACGTCGAGGTCATCGACGCGGCGAAGATCCCCTACGGCCGCTTCATGGCCCAGGAGGCGATCAACCAGGCGCTGATCGAGCACGCGCAGGCCGGCAAGGCCGTGGTCCGGCTCAAGGGCGGCGACCCGTTCGTTTTCGGCCGCGGCATGGAAGAGGCCCAGGCACTCGCCGAGGCCGGCATCCCCTGCACCGTCGTCCCCGGCATCTCCAGCACCATCTCGGTACCCGGCGCGGCCGGCATCCCCGTCACGCACCGCGGCGTCGCCCACGAGTTCACCGTCGTCAGCGGCCACGTCGCCCCCGACGACGCGCGCTCGCTGGTGGACTGGCCCGCGCTCGCCAAGCTGCGCGGCACCCTCGTCGTCCTGATGGGCGTGGAGAACAGCGGCGCCATCGCCGCCAAGCTCATCGAGCACGGCCGCCCGGCCGACACCCCCGCCGCCGTCATCCAGGAGGGCACCACCGCGGCCCAGCGCCGCGTCGACGCCACCCTCGCCACACTCGGCGAGACGGTACGGGCCGAAGGCGTACGCCCGCCCGCGGTCATCGTCGTCGGAGACGTCGTCGCCATCGCCTCACCTACCCGTAAGTAGCCGATTCCGTAAGCGGCATTGGCACCTCGACACCGACAAGGCACTATCTCCCCGTGGCAGAAATCATCACCGTCGATGACCCGGACGACCCGCGGCTGCGCGACTACACCGGCCTCACCGACGTCGAGCTGCGGCGTCGGCGCGAGCCCGCCGAGGGCCTGTTCATCGCGGAGGGTGAGAAGGTCATCCGGCGCGCCGGGCACGCCGGTTACACCATGCGCTCGATGCTCCTCTCGGCCAAGTGGGTCGACGTCATGCGCGATGTCATCGACGAGGTCCCGGCCCCCGTCTACGCCGTCAGTCCGGACCTCGCCGAGCGGGTGACCGGCTACCACGTCCACCGCGGCGCGCTCGCCTCCATGCAGCGCAAACCCCTGCCCGACGCCGCCGAACTGCTCGGCAGCGCCCGGCGGATCGCGATCATGGAAGCGGTCAACGACCACACCAACATCGGAGCGATCTTCCGCAGCGCCGCCGCCCTCGGCATGGATGCCGTCCTGCTCTCCCCGGACTGCGCCGACCCGCTCTACCGGCGCTCGGTCAAGGTCTCCATGGGCGCCGTCTTCTCCGTGCCCTACGCGCGTCTCGACAGCTGGCCCCGCGACCTGGCGGCCGTACGGGAAGCCGGCTTCAAGCTGCTCGCGCTGACTCCCGCGGAGCAGGCCACCGCCATCGACGAGGCCGCCCCGCACACCTTGGAGCGCGCCGCCCTGATGCTGGGTGCCGAGGGCGAAGGACTGTCCACCGGAGCGCTGCGGGCCGCCGACGAGTGGGTGCGGATCCCGATGGCGCACGGCGTGGACTCGCTCAACGTCGGTGCCGCGGCGGCCGTCGCGTTCTACGCGGTCGCCACCGGCCGCCCGAAGGACTGAGCGGCCGGGCCGCCCAGGAGAGGACGACGGTCAGCGGGCCCGCCCGGCGGCACCGCCACCGGCCGCCGCCGTACCGTCATCCTCCGCCGCAGGCCCGGCAGTCGGCGCTCCCGCCGTGGCACGGCTGACCGGAACGTTTCGCTCCACACCCAGTCCGTGGCTCGGCCCCTGGCAGCCCTGCGCCGCCGCGATACCGAGCGCCACCAGCAGCGTCACCGTCACGAACACGATGATGCGCTGCCGCAGCAGCCGTCGGTCGGGCCCCGGCCGCCGGCCGCCCGGCCCCGTACGCACCGGGGCACGCCGCCCCTTGCGCCCGGCAGGACCCACGGCCGGCACACGTCCCGAATGTGACCCGCCGGCCCTTGCGCTGCTGCCGCCCGACGACGACGCAGGACCGGACGGCCGGGACGTCCCCTCCCGCTGCGCCGGGGGCCTGGCGGCCTGCGGACGCGGCGCCGGCGTGCCGGCCGGCCGCCGCTCGGTGCGCTGGCGTGCGTACTCCTCGGCGCGCTGCCCGGTGGGCCGGTCGGAGGGACGGCGGTCCGTACGCGCCCAGCCGGCCCCGGGATTCGGGCCGCCCGGCGCGCTCTCCGCCGGGCCCGACAGACCGTGCGCCTCGCGGGCTGCGATCTCCTTCAGGCGCAGCGAGAGCGACAGCGTGCTGGGGCGGTCCGCCGGGTCCTTGGCGAGACAGGAGGCGAGCAGCGGCGCCAGCGCGTCCGGCACCCCGGCCAGCTGTGCCTCCTCGTGCACCACGCGGTAGAGCATGACCTCCGAACTGCCCTGTCCGAAGGGCGAGTCCGCGGTGCAGGTGTAGGCGAGGGTGGCGCCGAGCGCGAAGATGTCCGTCGCCGGCGTGACCGCGGCCCCGCGCACCTGCTCGGGCGCGAGGAATCCGGGGGAGCCGACGGCGGTGCCGACATGCGTCAGCGTGCTGGCGCCGGTGGCCCAGGCGATGCCGAAGTCGATGATCCGCGGCCCTTTGGGGGACAGCAGGATGTTGGACGGCTTGAGGTCGCGGTGGACCACTCCCGCGTCGTGGACGGCCAGCAGCCCCTCGGACAGCGCGGCGCCGATCGAGGCGACCTGCGCGGGGGACAGCGGACCCTCCTCGTTCACCTTGTCGTGCAGCGAAGGGCCCGGCACGTACTGGGTGGCGAACCACGGCCGGTCCGCGTCGAGATCGGCCGCGACCAGCCGCGCCGTGCAGCCGCCGCGGATCCGCCGGGCCGCCGACACCTCGCGCGCGAACCGCGAGCGGAATTCCTGATCCTCCGCCAGGTCCGGGCGGATCACCTTCAGCGCCACCCGCTGCCCGCGCTTGTCCGAGCCGAGATAGACGACGCCCATCCCGCCCGCGCCGAGCCTGCGGTGCAGCCGGAACGTGCCGACGACACGCGGGTCCTCGCGCCGGAGCCGCATCATCGCCATGTCCGTCCCCTACCTGCGGTGGGGAGGCCCCACACTGCCAACCGTCTGACGTGGCACAGCTTACGGATTGCCGGCCCGCTGCGCTGCGAGGCCGCGCATGCGTCGGCATCGGGATTACCGGGCGGCCGGCGGGATCCGGGCACGGCGTTCCCGGTGCGGGCAGGCCCGCGGCCCGCCGCCCGGCCCGGGTGCCCAATCCCGCGTCCTGGAACGGGGATTGGCGCCGGGGACGGGCGCCAGGTCAGACGCGCGGGAAGCGCCGGGGACCGGCCCGCGGCCTCCCAAGTCGCCGCGGTACGGGCCGGGTGCGGAGCGCGCGAGGCATGACCCGGAGGAGGGAGGGGAGTTGCGGGAGTGAGAGAAGTCACCCGTCGGAGAACCCGGCGACGACGGCCCCGGGGGCACCCGGCGCTCCCCGATCCACGCAGCGCCCCGAGCCGCCTCGGGGTCACCTCGGGGTTGCCTCATCCCGCTCTCCAACCAGGGGAGTACACAGGGCCCCCTGCCGTCATCCTCCTGGAGGCCCGTCATCGATACGACGGGCTGACGCCGGTCCACCGCCGGTTGCCTACTGTGGGGGTCAAGCGGCGGGCGCAGCACTCGTCCCCCGAGGTCACCCGCCCGCCGCTCCAAATAAGGACAGGAGTCAGGTGATGCCGGACACCCCCGGGCGTACGGGCCTCAGGGCGCAGGGGCGCAAGACCGCCACCGCGCTCGGCCGGCAGCCCTCGGGTACCCGCCATCCCCTCGTCGCCGTGGCGATGGTGCTGCCGCTGGCGATCCTCCTGGCAGTGGTCTTCGGCGGCTGGGAAGCCGTCCTGACACAGGCGTCGTCCGTGGTCGGAATGCTGGGGCGCTGAGGCGTCCCGGTCCCGGGAGAGCGGCCCGGGACGGGGGACTCCGGCCGACAACCCCGTGGGGACGGGGGTGCGGCGGACGGCACGAGTGGCCGGGCATCTGGGGAGATGCCCGGCCATCGGGCTTTCCGGCGGCCGCCGCCACGGCCCGCAGGCGCCGCGCGTACGATTCCGGCCCGGGCCGCGGCCGGCTCCTCGCTCCGCACCACGCACCCCACCGGGGGAACGATGTCCGCCTCGCTGCTCGCCTGCCTGGCAGCCCTGTCCACGGCCCCCGGCCATGACCCGGCACCCGCCACGCCATCCGGCCCGCGGCCCGCCACGCCCCGGCCACCCGCCCCGGAT
>NZ_JAJCXB010000052.1 GCF_020564935.1 Streptomyces pinistramenti | reverse complement strand
GGGGATGAGCCCAGCAGGTCGGGATCCTGCTGGTGGATCCAGTCCCGCTCCCCGTGCCTGCGGGGATGAGCCCGCGGCAACCGCCCGGATCACCGGATGGCCGGACCGCTCCCCGTGCCTGCGGGGATGAGCCCGACGAGAAGGCGGTGACCGCGGTCGCGTTCTGCCGCTCCCCGTGCCTGCGGGGATGAGCCCCAGTCGGGCGCGTCCCGGAGGAATGCACCGGCCCGCTCCCCGTGCCTGCGGGGATGAGCCCAACCCTCACGAAAGGGGCAATTGAATATGGACCCGCTCCCCGTGCCTGCGGGGATGAGCCCGCCGCGCGTGCCGTTGGGCATTGGAGGCGAACCCGCTCCCCGCGCCTGCGGGGATGAGCCGAACGGGGTGTGCACTCGCCAGCCCCAACCAGGCCGCTCCCCGCGCCTGCGGGGATGAGCCCATCCGGCCGACCAGGGTTTTCGATCGGGTCGCCCGCTCCCCACGCGGCATGTACGGCCTGCCGCCCGACCCGCGTGTCCTGGTCCAGGACTACGTCGAGGGCACCGAGTACAGCGTCGAATCGATCACGCAGCACGGGACGACCACGCATCTGTGCACCACCCGGAAGACCGTCACCCCGGGCGCCCACCGGGTCGAAGTCGGTCACAGCCTGCCCGCAGCCCTGCCCCCGGGCACCGAGCGGGCCGTGCACCATGAGGTGGAGCGGGCGATCGCCGCGGTGGGCATCCGCAACGGCGCCTCGCACACCGAGGTCATCGTCGGCGGAGACGGGCGGTGCGCGGTCATCGAGATTGGTGCCCGCCTCGGTGCCGGACACATCGGCGTCCTCCTGCGGCACGCGCTGGGAATCGACCCGTGGACGGCCCTCCTGGACACCGCCCTCGGCCGCCCCGCGCACCTCACCCCGGCCCGCTACGCGTACGCGAGCGTACGGTTCCTGACCAGCCCGCGCACCGGCCGCCTGGCCGCGGTGACCGGCCTGCCCAAGGAGGGCCCCGGGGTGCCCGCCGTCCACCTGCGCACGGCCGTCGGCCAGACCGTAGGACCGGCACAGGCCAACCGCGGGCGCCTCGGCCACTTCATCGTCACCGGCCCTGATCCCGCCGCCGTCGAGCGCCAAGCCGAGCAGACACTCGCCCGGATCACCGTCGTGGTCGACTCCGACCGCGCGCCGCACCGCGCGGGATCACCCGCTGTCCCCGGGCCGGGCCCGGAAAGGGAGGCAACCCGTGCACCGTGAGCCGGGCACCCCGCACATCGGGCGAGAGGACCCTTCGGCGATCCTGCCGGGCGAGTTCGACGCGCTGTTCCACGACGAAGCCCGCTCCGGAGGCTTCAGCCGGGTGACCCGGATCGTCGATCCGGCGCTGCCGCCGGAGGCCGAACCGTTCTCCTTCCTCTGCGTCGATCTGCTGCACCATATCGCCGCCGAACTGGCCCTGGAGGAGGGCCAGGTGCTGGCCGATCTCGGATGCGGGCGCGGCGGCCCCGGTCTGTGGCTGGCCCGTGCGGCGCACGCCGACCTGGTCGGTATCGACTTCGCGCCGGTCGCGGTGGCCCAAGCCCGGCAACGGGCCGCCACCTACGCGATGAAAGGCACGGCGCACTTCGTGGTGAACGACCTGACCACCACCGGGCTTTCCCACGCGAGCGTATCGGCGGCCGTCTCTATCGACGCTCTCCAGTACGCCGACAACCGCGCAGCAGCAGCCCAGGAAGCCCGCCGGATTCTCCGCCCAGGCGGACGTCTCGTCGTCACCGGCTGGCACCCGCTCAGCCCCGGCGACCCACGACTCCCCGAACGGCACCGCCACAGCGACTGGCCCGCGGTCCTGCACGCTGCCGGGTTCACCGCCGTGCACTGCCACGCCCGTCCGGCCTGGACCGACACCTACCAGAACATCTACCGCGTCGCGCTCCAGCTCGGCGAACCGGGCCCGGACACCGCGCTCGCCGGACTGCAAAGCGAAGCCCGCCGACGCCTGCCCACCGCCCACCTCCTGCGCAGAGTCGCCGTCACCGCCGTATCCGCCTGAGCCCTCCAACCGACCCGGCGCACAAGTGGTGTGGGAACGTCAGCCCAAGTCGGCCAGAACGGCGGCCACGGCGTCGTAGGTGTTCTTCACCCCGGCGGCGTTGCCCAGCCGGTGGCGCTCCAGACGGACGGCGCCGAGGTGCCGGATCTCGTAGACCAGTGAACGCCATACTGCGGCGGGAGAGTCGTCCCGCTCCCCGTACGCCTCCCAGAACGCCACGCGCTCGTCCTGCTTCGCCAGTGCCATGCGGATCGTCCAGTCCGCGGCTGGGTCGCCCCACCAGGTGCGGTCCATGTCGAGCACCCCGGTGATCGTTGGCTCCGCAGCCTCGGCGTCGAGCATCACGTTGACCGTCCACAGGTCCCCGGTCAGCAGCCTCGGTTCGGTGACCTCGTCGAGCACGGCCCGCTCGTGCGCGGCCACCGCGGCGACCTTCCGTACGTCGGCCGCGTCCAGGCCGGCACCGTCAAGGTCGGCGGCGATCTCCTCCAGCGACGTGATCACCGCCTCGCTCCACGTCCCGTACCCCGGGCTGCCGACGGGCCCGAAGTGCGGTCCCCGCACGTCGTGCACGGAGCGGGCGATGGTGCCCATCTGCCGGAAGAACGCCGGCCACGCCGTGCGCGGATACGTCCCCAGGTGCTCCGGAGCCGGGACGCCGTCCAGGTGGGTCTGGAGCATCCAGTCCCGGCCGATCACCTTGTGTGACCAGTCCGCGGCGAGGACCTGCGGCATCAGCGGCGCGATCACCGCCAGCCATGGCACGCTGCCGTACTCGTTGCGCATCAGGTGGCGCTCACTGTGGAACTGGCGGCCCTCTTCCGGCGCGACCCGCAGGATCACCGGCCGGTCCCGCCCGGCCAGGTTCACGCGGTACACGTTGTTGTACATCCCCGTGCCCAGCTCGACGGCGGACACCGGTGCGGCGGCGCCCCCGAAGGCCCGTCGGCAGACCTTCCCGATCTCCTCGGTGCTCACCGACTGCTGGAACGCCTGCGGGACGCGCTCAATCGGCCGGAATTCTATGGGGCTCCCTTGATCTCGTGGCGGGCGCGGCCGGGCGGATGTCAGCGCCGACGGCGGCGGTTGTGCTCGTCATTCTCGGCGGTGACGCGGGCAGAAGTCTCCTCGCCGAGTTTGACGTAGTGGCCCAGCGTCCCCAGGTGCTTGTGCCGGGACTTGGCCTGCAGCTCGGGGGCGGAACGGCCCTTCTCCGCGAGGTGTTTGAGCCCGGAGTGCCGCAGTTGGTGCAGCGTGTAGCCCCTGCCGTGCGGGTCGTGCAGCTTGGACGCGGCCTTGAACAGGTACTCCGCCCGGGGATAGGACAGCCGGCCCCGGCCCGTGGCGGGGTCGATGTCGGCGATAGCGGGGGCGCGCTTGCCAGAGGCGGGGGCCCGGCGGTCGGCGAGGAACACCGGACCGGTCATACGGCCCTGGAGCAGGCGCGGCAGCAGGCGGGCGGTGGGGGTCTCCCAGTGCACGTACGCGTTGTCGCCGCCCTTCTCCCCGACCCGGCCGCGGCGGAACTCCATGTCGAGGTCGGGCACGTCGAGTTCCAGCAGTTCGTCCGCTGTCGCCGCCGCCGGGGTGAGCCGCTGTCCGGGCTGCAGGTAGGTAAGGTGTCCGGCATCGCCCGAGACGGGCTCCGGTTCTGCCGCGGTCACAGGCAGCGCGAGCCGCCCCGGCCACCCGCCGGTGAACAGCGCGCCCGCTCCGACCGATTCCGCTCAGGCGGCCAGGCCAGCACCTGCCGCCTCCGGCCCCAGAGGCACCCGTGACCAACCTCCCCACCCCCAGCCGCACCATCATCGGCACCCGCACGTCGACCATGGCCATGACCCAGGCCGCCCACGTCGCCAGCCTGCTGAAGGACGCCCACCCCGGCCTCGCCACCCACTTCGCCGAGATCACCACCACAGCCGACCGGCACACCGGACCCCTCGACACCATCGGCGGCAAAGCCGCCTGGGTCCGCGAACTCGACCAAGCCCTCATCCAGGGCCGAGCCGACCTCACCGTCTCCTGCGCCAAGGACCTCCCCGGACCCCACGAACGCAGCAGCCTCATCGAGATCGGCGCCGTCCTCACCCGCCAAGACCCCCGCGACGCCCTGGTCCTCCCGGCCGGAACACCGCCCACCACCCTCGCAGAACTCCCCGCCGGCACCATCGTCGGAACCATCGCTCCCCGGCGCACCGCCCAACTCCGCGCCCGCCACCCCCACCTGACCGTCACGCCGATGCGCGGAAACCTCGACAACCGGATCGCACGCCTCGACGCACCCGGCACCGCCCCGCACCTCGACGCCCTCGTCGTCTCCTACGCCGGCCTGCAACGCATCGAACTCGCCGACCGCGCAGCCGAAGTCCTTCCCGCCGACGCCTTCCTGCCCGCCACCGGCGCCGGATTCGTGATCGTCGAACACCGCGCCGGCGACGCCCTCGCGGCCCAGCTGCTCGCCGCCGTCAACGATCCGGCAGCAGCGCGGCTGTTGCGGATCGAGCGCGGCATCCTGGGCGCCCTGGGCGGCGACTGCCACACCGCCTGCTCCGTACACGCCGCCTACGACGAACCCGGCACCCACGTACGCGTCGAGGCGTTCGTATTCAGTCCTGACGGCAGGCACTCCGTGGGCACGACGGTTGTTCAGCAGGTTGGCGACGACCCAGCCGTCATCGTCCGCGTTGCCCAGCAACTGCACGACCGAGGAGCCGGAGATCTCCTCGGCGCCGGGTAACGATCAGTTTCTCGATAGAGCGCATTCGCCCACGGCAGACGAGAAAAAGCCCCAAGGGACTGGAATACGCCCCCGAGACCATGTCAACGTACAACGTCCCCGAAACACCCGGTCAGCGAAGGGGCCTGAGGCTCAGCCCAACCGGAAATTACCCGCGCCTGCCATGCATGCACAGAGACTGGCCCCTTCGCTGACCCGCCTCGCCCGAGGCACCGACCCAAGGAGTCCACCTGCACGATGCCACTCGATTCTCCCTGCGCTTTTCTGCGCCGATCCTCTTCACCCTCGGAAGCATCAACGCCTGGACCGCACAACGCGGTCAGGATCACGGCGCCCTCGCCACCGCCCTGTGCCTGTGCGTCTGCGCAGCAGGGCTCTTCGCTGAGGGCCTGTCGCAACAGGACTACCGACGTGACCGAGTGGTCCTCGCCCACGTCGCCGTCCACCCCGGCCTGACGGCACAACAGATCGCGCGCGCCCTCGGCATCCGCGAGCCGGCAATTGCCCGTGCTCTCGGCCGCCTCGCCGACGACGGCCTCCTCGCCCTGGCCGCGGACAGCGCGACGTACAGCCTCGGCGGCGGCCACCCCGATTCCTGACGATTTCCTGCTCAGTGCTCGGCAGCGAACTTCATGCGGCACCCCTATATAGCCGATGATCCCCGGTTAGCCAAACCGGGGATCATCCGGAGCATTTAAGTCGTTCGCACACGGCTGTGCTTGGCGGTGGAGCCGTAGCGGACGCAGTAGGCAGATCCGCATGAATTCGCAAAGGAGGACGAGCGGTCGCTGCTTGCTGCTGCCCTATAGCCCGCAGCCCCTGTTCGTTGGAGAGCGCTCCGCCCTCGGAGTGGGCTCCGTGCTCGCTGGACCAGCCCCGTCATCCAGCGCACCCCTCCGCAAGGAATACCCGTTCGTATGTGCCGATCCGTAATACCGCCTGCCCTCATTCAGCTAGGGCGGGTGCCCTCTTCTGGGTTTCGCGTAGGCGATGAGATCGCCCCTTTCAGTGGGGTGGCGTCATGGCTGTAGTGACCAGATCTGCTGAGAAGCTCACCGTCGACGAGGTCTGTGACGAGCTACAGATTGCCCGGTCGACCTTCTACGACTGGCGGCAGAAGGGGTGCGGACCACGCTGTATCCGTCTGCCTAATGGATCTCTCCGAATACGGCGCAACGATTTCGAAAACTGGCTTTTGGATTGCGAGGCCCCTTCCTGATGGATAAAAGCTCATTGGACGTTCGTTTCTACGCGATTGAGACGAACAAGAGGGCCAAGGGCAACAGTTACACCGTCCGGTGGAAGGTCGCCCACAAGAAGCACAGCAAGACCTACAAGAAGAGTGCTGTAGCCGATGACGAGCGCTCAAAGCTGATGACTGCGCACAGGAATCGCGAGCCGTTCATCATCGAAACGGGGCTTCCGGTGTCTTGGTCGTCCAAGGCGGCCGAGGTCAACTGGTACGACTTCGCGGTCGAGTACGTTGACTGGAAATGGCCCAGTGCGTCCGCCAACACCCGGAAGTGCATGGCCAAGGCGCTTACGCCTGCCACCATTGCTCTCCTGCGCCAGCCGCCGCCGAGCCACTTCAACCCAGTAGAGGTGCGCAGGGCGCTACGGGAGTACGCCTTCAACAGCAGAAGCCGCACTGATCCCGACAAGCCCGTACCGGCCGAGGTTCAGAAGATACTCGACTGGGTTCAGCGCAATTCCCTCCCGATGAGTTCCTGGGAGAAGACCGAGACGGTCGAACGGGTCGTCGCGGCTCTTGGCACCCGGCTGGACGGAACCGCGGCAGCCGCCAGCTCGGTCACGCGCAATGAGCGGATCACGAACCTGGCTATGGGCTATGCGCTCAGGCACGGCTACCTCAAGATCAACCCCCTCCCCAAAGGCAAGGGGGCGCGCGCGGCGTTGAAGACGGCGCCGGCCGTCGACAAGCGTTGCCTGCTGAACCGTGACCTGGTCGCGAAGATGCTGGACTGGATAGGTAAGCGTCCGCGTCGCGGACGCATCTACCGGGCCTTCTTCGCCACCCTCTACTGCGCGGGGCTTCGTCCCGAGGAAGCCGTCGCCCTACGTGTGGGCGACGCTACGCTGCCGGAGAGTGGGTGGGGCGAGTTCCTCGTTCATGAAGCTCAGCCCGAAGTCGGCAGCCAGTGGACCGATACCGGCCACGTCCACGAGGAACGTGGCCTTAAGGGGCGAGGCGAAGGCGACACCCGCCCCGTACCCATCCACCCCTCCCTCGTCGCACTCCTCCGTGAGCTCATCAAGGAGTGCAATCTCAAGCCGACGGACTACCTGTTCCCCGGAGAGAAGGGGGGGATGCTGGCAGGCTCGGTGTTCCGGCGTGTCTGGCGCAAGGCCCGTAAGGCGATTCTGTCCGAGCACGAGTTCAAGTCGCCGACCGGCAGGCGAGTGTATGACCTGCGTCACACCTGCCTGACGACGTGGCTCAACAGTGGCATCCCTCCGGCCCAGGCGGCCGAGTGGGCCGGAAGCAGCGTGCCGGTACTGCTGGCCACCTATGCGCGCTGCGTCGTCGGCCAACTGGGCGACTACCTGAAACGGATCGAAGGCGTCCAGGACCTGCCGAAGGTGGCGACGTGAAGAGAGTGGCCTCGGAGCCGGGAAGACGGTTCCGAGGCCACTCAGTTTTGCACTCGGAGGGGGCTCGCGGGTGGTTCCGGGGCCTCAATTTTGTGGGACGTATGTGCGACGGATACCCGTAGAAGCCCGGTTTTCGCCGGTGTCAGCCGGACTCTGCCCTCAGTGGAGGGAGGTGGTCCGTTTCGCCTGGGCAGGCAAGCGGATGCAGCCTGACCTGCGAAAACGTCGCTAAACTGACGATGCACCAGTGGTGCCCCCGGCAGGACTCGAACCTGCGGCCAAGTGCTTAGAAGGCACCTGGTGTGATCTGCGGGATAGGGCCCGTGGCCTGCGTCTTCGGCAGTTCTCGCAGATCCCGCGCTCGACCTTCCGGCTATTTCGGGACGGTCCGCTAGCTGCGCTTCACTCGCTGACCAGGCAGCAGACGGATGGCGAGGACGGACCCATCCGCATGGACGGAGACGGGGCCACCCCACTTCTTGTCCCAGGCGAGCTTGGGACGGGTGTGTCGGGCCGCGTGTACGCGGACGCGGTACTCCTCGGCCTTCCCTGCCATGAGGAGGTGGAAGAGTTGCTCATCCATACCGGAGAAGGCTTCGACGCGAGGTCCGTTCAGCCGGAACACGTGGTCGGTGCCGGCGTAGGTGTGTCCGAGGAGCCGGTGGCTGATGTCCTGGACGCTGCCAGCAGCGGCGTGTTCGAAATCGTCGAAGCGGTCGTTGCCCTGCCGCTCGGTGAGGTAGCGGGCGGTGCCCTGGCCGGAGCCGGTGAAGGCCATGAGCCCGGCCGCCGCCGTATGCCCGAGAACTTGCTGGAACCATCCGAAGTACTCGGGGGTCACGTGGCAGCCGGGCACGGGCTCGCGGCCCATACCTCCTTCCCGGGGCGGCTGGATTCCCGGAAAGGGGTTCTCCTGCACCGGATCGGAGTCCAGGTCGGCCCTGCTCCCGCCAGAGGGGACGGCGAGTAAGCCGTCCCGGCCCGGTGCCTGCAGTGCGTGGACGGTCACGGTGCCGCCTGCGGGCAGCTCCGTGCTGAACAGCAGGCTCGGGGTCTCGTTCCACGCGCCGATGTGCACGGCCTCGGCGTGTGCCGATGCGGACGCCAACTGCCCGGCCGAGATGGCCGCGTTGCTGTGGTTGCCCTTAGTGGCGATGGGGATCACGAGGGACGGCTCCTCGGGGCGCCAGACCTCCGCGAAGTATTGCGGCCGGTACCCGTACCTGACCTTGTTGCCCTTCTCCCTGCTCGTGAGAGCCCACCCGGCGCGCAGGACGGCGTCGGCGGGGACGATGCTTACGGAGTGCTCGGGGTACCTGCGCCGGAGAACCTGCTTGGCGAGTGTGAGTCCGAAGGCGATGCCGAGCTCGTGCGACTGGATGTTCTTGTACCGTTCGGCGATCTTCCGTCCTTCGGCCGTCAGTCCGAGGAAGGAGTCGGGGCCGCCTGCCAGGGCCTGGCTGTACTTCAGGGCTCCCCAGTGCTCCGCAAGGCCGCGACCGGCTCCCTTCCAGGACAGGGTCGTCGCCCGGCCGAGCGTGTGCAGGACGTCCCACATGGAGACCCTCGTCTGGCGGTCGAGTTCATTCCTTGGGATCTGGGACAGGACCGGCTTGCGGCGGAGCGGCTCAGCCTCCTTCTTCTTGCGTGCCTTGTCGTCCGCGGCGACGGCGGATTCCACCTTGCCGAGCAGTTCCTCGTTGGATCGGACGGAGATGTTCGACGACGCGTCGAGGTCGAGAAGTACGTTCTTGGCGGGCTTCAATGCGTCCCCTACGGCTTGGGCGGGCGCTTCACGAACCCGGCGAAGTTATGGGGTCGATAGCCGGAGCACGCAAGTGTGCAGGGGCGGATGCGAGAGCTCTCCTGGCGGGGGAAGCCAACCCCCGTATGGCGCATGTCACTATGTACTGGAAGGGAATGTTTGCCATTGTGGGCTTGTCTCGGGCCTGTAGGTAACAACCTCATCGCTACCTATCAGGAGCACGCATGGCTCTCCTCTGTTACGCGAACCATCGATGATGGGCACAGTGGTATCGCCTCGCTCGACGAGCTGGATGCCGAGCTGTCGAAGTGGGTGTTCGGGCTCTTGGCCGATGCCGAGATCCAAGGCCGGTCCGCGCAGTCGATCGAGCCCTTCGCGACGGCGCCTGGTGAGCGGGGAGCGGAGGAGATCGCTCTTCGGGCGATCCGACTCATTGCGTATGCCCGGGAGCAACTGCTGACCAAGAACGCCTACTTCCGCTATCTGTGCTTCTACTGTCCGCGGGGTGACCATGTCTCATGTTGCTGGGGCCGAAAGCCCTCGCCGCCGGCGGGGACCGCTCCTGCTCCTTCGCGCGAGGTCCGGTTCGCCGGTATCGGAACGCGCACTGCCGGGGTTCCTCGGGAGTCAGACAGCCTTCTTGCAGATCGAGCACCTGGTCAGGCCGTCGGCTGAAGGAACTTCTCCGAAGTCCAGGAGCTTCTCACGGCAACCCTGCTGTCCAAACAATTACAGCCCATCCTTGACGCGCTGGACATTCGTACGGCTGCCGGCTTCTCCGGAGACAGAAGCGGTACAGGTCTCGGCAAGACTGCCGCGATGAGGCCACCGGCAACGTCCATAGGCCGGAAGGCCTGACCACATAGTCAGCCAAGGAAAGGGTGGGCCCACATCCAGGGAAGGCCCACCCCGGCTGAGTCGAGATCGCTACGGAGAACCCTGATCTCGGAACCAGCCCCTTCCATCGCTCTCGGCCGCTTCGTGTGAGTAAACTGTGGAAGCCAGGTCCGGACCCCCGGTAGTACCGGGGGAACCAACCGAGCGCACCCAGTCTTCGCCGTCCGGAGGCGCGTCAGCACCGTGCCCACCAGCGGAACTCCACTCGCTTCCACGCACGGCCCTCGTGCGCCCACCATTCGGAGTCCTCCGCATGTCTGCTCAGCCGACCTTGGCCGCACTCCGCGGCTTCCACTGCGAGCACACCCCAAGCAAGAGCCGCATCCTCGCTCTCGTTCACCACCGAGAGGGGCCTGTCTCACTGCAAGCCGTTCTCACCTGCAGGCAACCTGAGCTCGCGCAGCAGGCAGTGGCCATCCTTGAGCGGGCCATCAGTTCTTCTGCCGACGCTTGGAAGCCCGAGCCGCTGGAGAAGTTGTGTGCCCAGATGCCTGATGCTCCGGCCTCCTCCCTTCGCAATGCCGTACGCCACGCGCTCGCGGGCGTCTGGCCCATGTCTTCAGGCAGCTTCCTGAAGTGGGAGCAGATCGCCGATGGCATTGACGACGACCCGGACGAGGAAGACGCCGATGCGGTCACGCGCGCCGTGCGCACCCGGGACGACGCCCGGCTTGCTGACCTGGCTGGTCCCGTCATTCGGGTAGAAGTACTCCGAGAGTTCCACGTACATGACCAGCAGGCCGTGTTGAAGGCGGCCAGGAGCGCGGGCTGGGAGCCCCTGGCGGACGAGGACCCCGAGGGCGACGACCCTCAGGACATCGTCGGAGCCGTCATGTGGCTTGGGGAATCCGACAGCGAGATCGAGGGCGCGGACACGGTCACGGACGCCTCTCAGGGGTTGAGGCTGCGCACGGAGAAGGGGCACGAGGTCGCCGACTGGAGCGAGGAAGCGGTTGTCGCCAACTTCGGTGCAGGCTGGCGGTACTCGGCGGCTGTCCGCCGAGGGGAGCAGGCGAATCCGTCTACGAAGGGGAAGGACCTGGACTTCGGGGAGCTGTTCCCGATGAAGGCACCGCACTGCGATGACCCGGAGTGCGAAGACGAGCAGTGCCAGTGGCAACTCACCCCTCGAACCGCCGACGTCCTCTACACGGAGCTGTGCGTGCTCGCCGACCAGGCGTACGACGACAGCGAGGAGCTCGGTGACAGGCCCGTGGTGCCCGACGAGCACGACGGCCACTGGGGAGTGTTCGCCTATCTCCCGAAGTTGACCTTCTCGGCCGACCTCCAGTGGCGCCGCCGGTTCGCCCGGGCCGCCGACGACCTCGCCGGTGACCTCGAACGCGGGCAGTGGCCGGAGCCCACCTGCACGGCCGAGGAACTTGCCCTGCATCTCGCCATCCGTGACGCGGGAGACAGTAGGGATGAAGGCGATGCCGCTGGCGACCACGGGAGGCTGCCCACCCACCGTGACGACTACGACTTCGACATGTGCTCCGAAGTGTTCTTCCAGGACACCGACGTGTTGATGCTTTACAACGCTAGCCTCGACGGGATCGAGGACCCGGCCGGTGAGACGAACCAGCACATGGGCATCGGTGATCTCCGTGCCGCGGCCTGGTTCGAACCGTTCCTGAATGTCCAGGCGCGAGATCCCCACCGCGGATTCCGTCGCTGATCGTCAGGCAGCGTCCCTGAGGGTCCTGACCGGGATAGTTCAGGAAGCCAGGCTCTTGCGGCGGACTCTGAGGGAGTACGTGGTGCCCTCGGGTCCGCTGCAGCGGCTCCACCCGACCGAGGTGGCCACAGCCCAGCCCTTCTGCTCTCGCATCTGCGCGGCGAACACGCCGAGGCTGTCGATCTTGCACCCGCAGTCCAGCACTACCTCGATGCCGATGTACGGACTGCGGGGATTCTGCTCGCCGCCCGACTTGGTCCACCGGACCTGGTGCACATGCTCGGCCAGCCCGGTCCGCTGTACGTCGTGCTTGATGCCGTGGGCTTTGGCGTACTCGTCCAGATCGTCGATCACGAACAGATGGCTGGACCACTTCCCGGGCCACACCGCGTACAGTCTCGACTCGCCGGCAACTGCCCTCTCGTACGTCGCCCGGTCTGTCCCGTGGGCGACGCTGCCGTCTTTGTGGATCTCGATGTAGCAGGTGGTCCGAGCGGTGTAGGGGAACTCGCTTCCCGCCGCCGCAGCACTTCTCGGTTCCATCGCGTGCCCTCCTGATAGGCCGGGCCCCAGCCCGTGGGCCTCATAAAGGTCTTCTTCCGCCGCGACCGGACGGCCATCCGTGGCGGGACACAGGGGCATCCTCGCCACCGGACGCGCTGGAGGCGGGCGTACGGAGAGCGAGAGCCCCCGCCGGATCAGGTCGCGGGGCCTGAGCTCACCCCCGCTGCTCATCCGTCTCGTACAGCCTCCATGCCGGCCATCGAGTGGCTTCGACTTCGCCGTCCCCGCTGCTCAGCAGATTCCGCCGGTGCAGCATGAGCCGGAGGTGGCGTGCCGCGTCGGCGCCCTCTTCGACTCCTTCGTCGAGCAGTACAGCTTTAGGGGCGGTGTCGACGCCTTCCACCAGAGCGTCCACCGGATGCCCGTGAAGGGTTTTGCCCAGCGTGACAGTGGTTCCCGCCTCGCGGGACAGTGCCTCGTACAGGCGTTTGTGCAGCACGTCTTCGCTGCTGTCACGCGAGGGAACGCCGTCGCGCTCCGCGGTCTCCAGCAGCGCGGCGGCCACGCCTCCTCGTTTCCGCCAGAGCTCCTTGTTCCCCACCACGATGAGGTGACTTCGCGCGCGGGTGACGGCGACGTTCCAGAGGTTCAGTTGTCCGCCGACCCATTGGACGGCGCCGGGATGCATGCCGTCCCCGGCGACGAGGGTGAACACCATGACATCGCGTTCGCCGCCCTGGAAAGTGTGCACCGTACCGATGCGCAGACGCTTCTCGTCGTACGGTTGCAACCGCTTCCGTAGGGCTTCGGCCTGCGGTGCGAAGGGAGTAACGACGCCGACGGTGGCTTCGGGCGGCAGCTGGTCCAGCAGATATTTGACGCTGTCCTGCGCCTTTTGGATCTCGTCTTCGTTGACCCAGGAGCCACCCAACCGGGGGCGGGTGGCCCGTCCGGGCACGTCTGTCCAGATGACGGCGGGACGCTGCAGAGCGGGGCGGCCGCGGGTGTCGGTGAGGACGGTCAGTCCTCCGTCGTAGAACAGGTCGTTGGAGATCGCGGCGATGTGCGGGTGGCAGCGGAAGTGTTCGTCGAGAAGCAACGTGCCGCCCGCGGCGCGTTCGGCGGCGTGGAAGGCGGAGTGGCGCCGGTAGGCAAGGCGGTGTTTCTCAAGCCAGTCGGACCGCAGCCCGTTGCCGCGGCGAATGAGCGCCTCGTGGTGCGGGCTGGTCTTCGTGATGTGGGTGAGCTGCATCGGGTCGCCGATGACGAGGGCGCGCCGCGCGCGGAAGAGCAGCGGCAGGACATGCGGGATCGCGCACTGGCTGGCCTCGTCGATGACGACGAGATCGAACAGGGCCGGGCCCAGGGGGAAACGCCGGGCGGAGAGGCTGGTGACGGCCCACCCGGCCACCGCGGGCGCATCCGTCGCGCTGTTTGAGCGGCCGAGAACCCTCCGCATCTGTGGCCAGTCGCTGCGCTTGCCGTCCTCCTGAGCGGTCAGCAGATCGAGGATGCGGCGGCGCCCTGCCCAAGCAGCGGCTTGCACCGTGGTGGCGAGGAGAGTGCGTGAGGCGTCCTGAACGTTGTTCTCGGCATCGCGCAGTGCCTGCGAGAGCGCTGTGTCGTCCACGGAGGCCGCGTGCTCGTGCCCGTCACGCCATTCCTTCTCGGCTGCGGCGAAGCCCGCGAGTGCGAGGCAGCCCGCGGCGGAATCACCGTCGTACCTGTCCAGGCCGGCCCTGCGCAGGAACCGGGCCCGGCGCCACGACCCGAGGAAGCGCGCGTGGGAGAGACGGCGCGCCTTGTCCTCCAACTCCCTCGGCCGGGGCAGACGACCGAGTAGGTCCTGGAGTGCGGCGACGGCGGCCCCGAGCTGTTCGGCGTGGTGGTCGCGCGCTTCGCCTGCCCGGCGGAGCCGC
This sequence comes from Streptomyces pinistramenti, assembly GCF_020564935.1. Lineage (GTDB taxonomy): Bacteria > Actinomycetota > Actinomycetes > Streptomycetales > Streptomycetaceae > Streptomyces > Streptomyces pinistramenti. Next base: position 40,976 of record NZ_JAJCXB010000052.1, on the reverse strand, counting down.
AGCTCCGTCTCCGCGATGTGCGCCAGGTTCCGCCGTACTTCTGTCAGCCGGTCGGCCGCCAGGGTGGCCTCCATGGACGCCGTGGCCACGGTGGATGATGGCTCCGGGCCGGTGCGCAGTCTGTGCAGTGCGGCGGCCTCGTTCTCCGCGTTGTTCTTGGCGTTCTTCCGCGCCGAACCTGTGCGTACGATGCTGCCGGGCACCAGTGTGTCGCAGCGGCGCCAGACCTCGTCCACGGCCTCGTTGTTGGTGGACGCGACCAGTACGGTCTGACCGGCGGAGATCGCGGTGGTGACGAGATTGGCGACCAACTGGCTCTTGCCGGTGCCGGGCGGGCCGGTGGCCACCGTGAGTCGGCGGGTCATGGCGGACCGGAGCACCGCCGTCTGCGCCTCGTTGGAGGGCAGTGGCGTCACGAGGCGCTTTGGCTCTGGTTCCGTGTGCCTGAGGACTCGGTCACGCTGCGAGGCTTCGGGCGCGAGGGCCCCGAGGGCGGTCTTCTCGATCTGGTCGGTCCGCTTGGCGATGTCGGCGAAGTCGTTGAGCAGGCGCTTGGTGAAGCCTGTCTGGGGGCGCGCCGAGAAAAGGACTGCGGTGTTGCGGGCGCCGTGGCCGGGTGTGCGGACGTCGATGCGGTCGGCGAGTTGGTCGGGCCGAAGCTCCTGCACGCACGGCAGCTCGAACTCCTGCGTAAGGAGGTTGCGTGCCTCCAACGCCATACGGTCGTGCTGCCCTCGATGCCAGGACGGCTGGAACGTGTTGATGAGCTGGGTGGCCTCCTCCTCGCCGAGCCAGTCGAGAGCCAGCTGAGGATGCGGCTGGACCGGACCGTACGGCTTCAGCCTCACCTTGCCCTCGCCTTGGACGATCTCGACACGGCGTACCAGAAGCGGCGCGAACTTCGGGTGCCGCCAGGGGCTTCCGGAGCGCGGCCCGGTGAGGACCACGGCCGGGTAGCCCGCCCAGAGCTCCGCGTCTTCCTCGGCCGCCGCATCCACCAGCGAGGCCGCTTCCTCCGGTAGCGCGGTGCATCCATCGTCGTCCACGTCGCCGGAGATGAACCTCTCCGCGCCATCCAGGCATACGTACGACGTGTTCTGGTGGCCCACCTCCATCAGAGGCGTCTCGGCGCCTTCGGCCAGGACGCACTCGCGGTAGTAGTCCAGCAGGCCGGCCCAGGTGGGCTGCGTATGAGCAGACTTCGCGGCGTGCGGCCGTGGCGGCTCCTCGGCGCTGGGGAGGGGGCGCGGACTCAAGGGTTCGAGGGCGGGGGCCCGGCCGAATGGACTGTCCGCGATGACGATTCGGTCGTCGACGCCGAGCGCGGAGTGCACCGGCACCTGACGGCCACCGTCCTTGGCACGCATACGCCGGTTCACATAGTGGAACAGGTCGCTGACCTGTACTTCGCTACCGCCGTCCTTGCTGACCTTCCCCGTGCGCAGCGCCTCGATGACCTCACCGGTGAACGCCGACGGCTTCACGTCATCGCCGTCGCCCGTGTCGGCGAACGAGTCTTCCCCGGCCCGTGAGGACGACAGGACGTACACACCCCTGCTGGTCAGCGGAGGCTGCTCGCCGGACTTCGCCACGGAGCTGTCAGGTCGTCGGTCCGACGTACGCAGCCCCATGGCGAACCCGCCGCTGCGACAGCAGTCGATCATCACGATCTTCTGCGGTGCGACGCACTCTTCCAGCGAGTCGTTGAGGAACCCGGCGCTGACACCGGTCGCGGCCACTCTGTCGTAGTCGGTGTCCTTGGCGATGAAGTGGAACTCGCCGCCGTCCCGCACCGTGCGTACACCATGCCCGGAGACGTATACGAGCGCGAGCTCGTCCTCGTCGCGATCCTGAAGGAACTCACCGATGACCGCCCGCATGTCGTCCGCGGTGAGATCGGATTCTCTCTGGACCGAGACGAAGTTGCCGATGTTGCGGTGCTCCAGGACCTGGGCGAGTCCCCATACGTCCGCTCGGACCGAGGCGAGTGGCGAGAAGCGGCCGTCGTCGTAGTGCTCGTTGCCGATCAGAAGAGCCCGGCGCTTATGGAGGCGGGTCACGCCGCGCTGTCATCCGGTCCGGGGCCGCCGTCACCGGAGATCCGGTCCTGGAACTCGCGGACCATGCGTTCCTGCGCGGCATCAGGGCGTCCAGTGATCTCGATGGAGTCACCCCCGATGGTGGCCACGACCTTGCGGTGTCGTTCCTTGGCGCACCACTCCTTGATCAGGGTGATCAGGACCTGGGACGCCGGGCGAACGACGGTGGCAGTGGTAGCGGCCCAGAGAGCTACCTCGCCCACGCCCGTACCCTTACGGCCCGGTTCGGCGGGCCCTTCGGCGTCATGAAAGCCGACGACGAGACCGTCTGCCCTCTCAAGGCTGTCGTGCAGATCCCGGGTGAGGCGCTCCTGCCGGAGCGTGTCGCCGCCTGTGGGCACGGTGAGTGTCCACTGCGGTCCCCCGTCGCGCATGTGCTGCTCCTCGCGTTCGCTTATGTGCTTGTCCGATCCGTTCAGCGACTTTGGCACGAGGACGTTCGCTGCTGATAGCCGGGGTCGAGGGGAGGAGCGGCATCCGGCCACCTCCGTGCGTTGGAGGAGCGGCGTATCAGTCGCCGACCGACGTCTCCCCGGGCGATCGCGGGCATCGCGGCGGGAGAGACGTTCTGCTGACAGCCCGTCGGCGCTGCTCAGGAGCGAGAGGCCGCGGCGCCCTTCGCATCGGTGATCAGGCTGCGGCTTCGCAGGGGGCCTCGGGACCTGAGTAGTACTCCTGGCAGGTTCGAACTGATGCTCCCTCGCCTTCGCGGGGAGCGGGCCCACGGGCAAGCAGTACTCAGCTTGACGCTGGGGTAGTTGGACGTTTCATCTTCCTCTGCCTGCTCACGCAAGCGACATGAACCAAAGGGGGGAAATCCCGCATTGGCCGACGGAGGCCGTGACGCAGAGATGAGCCGCGGCCCGACGGGCGTCCACACTGAGAGGCAGGACGCTACCCATGCCTGCCCACGTTGTGGGGCAGGCATGGGTATGTTCCAGCCGGTCTTGGGGAATTACCACCGAGCAGTTAACGGGAACGGGGGAGTAGGCGTATAGCCAGCACCGATCCGTCAGGGTGCACGGAGACGGGGCCGTTCCAACGTGAGTCCCAGGTATCGCTCGGCCAGGTGGACCGGCGTGCGTAGGTCTCGCGGCGGTACTGATCCACCCTCCCCTCCTCAAGGTGATGGAAGAGGTCCTTCGCGACTCCGGAGAATGCCTCGACTCGCTTTCGGTTTAGCCGGAAGACATGGTCCGTCCCGACAAAGTCGATTCCAAGGAGCTTATGACGCGCATCTTGGACGCTGTCCGTGGCCGCGTGTGTCAAGCCTGTGAAGTGTCGCTGTCCTTGCCTCTTCGTGAGGTACGGAGCGGTCGCCCTGTCATCCCCTGCGAAGGCGGTGAGGCTAGCTGCGGCTGTGCGGGCGAGGGCATGTTGGAACCATGCGTAGAGTTCCGGCTTCACGTGATAGCCGGGTTCGAGCTCCGAGGGGCTATCGCCTTGTGTGGGTGGTTGGATGCCGGGGTAGATGTTTTCGTCCTCCAACGCGTGGTCGAAAACGCGTGCCGGGGCGTCGAGCCAACCGCTGCTCCCCTGGGCCTCAAGTGCGTGCACAGTGAGCGGCCCATCGAGCGGGAGTTCCGTGCTGAACACTAGGCACGGTGTCTGGCCCCATTCTCCTATGTGTAACGCCTCTACGTGAGCCGAAGCCGAAGCGAGTTGATTATGCGAAGCGGAAGGCCCACTGTGATTGCCCTTGCTCGCGATGGGGAAGACGCGAGAGGGCTCGCCGGGCTTCCATACCTCGGCGAGGAAGTGCGGGCGGTACCGGTACCCAGATTTCGGGCCTGAATCCCGGCTGGTGAGGGCCCACCCTGCACGCATGGTGGTATCGGCCGGAACGATGGAGACGAAGTGATCTGGGTAGCGTCGCTTCAAGAGACGTTCAGCGAGCGCGAGTGCGAAACCGGTGCCGAGTTCTCCCGATTGAAGTGCCTTGTAGTGCTCCGCGGTTTCGCGGCCCTCGGCCGAGAGGGTCATGAAGAAGTTTGAGCTTCCGGAAAGAGCCTGGTTGTACTTCAGGCAGCCCCAGTGCTCGGCGAGGCCACGACCCGCTCCACGCCGGGCCAAGGAAATTGACCGTCCGAAAGTGTGCAGCACTTCCCAGGGCGTGAGTTGTCCGACCCGGCTGAGGTCCTTTGCTGGCAGGGCCTGCAGCCTAGACTTTCGACGAAGCTGGTCGAGCTCTTTTTCCTTCCTCTGTTTATCGTCGTCCCTTGCCGCGGCACTCACGTCTCCGGCCAGCTCTGAACTCGAGTGGGCTGCGAGGTTCGATGACTCCGCAAGGTCTGTCAGCACCTCTGCCGCGCGCTTCTTCAACCTGTATTCTCTTTCGTCTGTTGTGCCGGTTATGAGTGCTGCGAATTTCGACCGTTCTCGTTCTATGTGCTGGCTTGGGGCTGACTGGCCGCGAGGTCGTTGAGTGCGCCGTTCACGACGTACCAGGACACGGTGAGCGTGTCGCGGTCGGGAGTGTGGGCCTCGACGAACTCACGGCGTGGATGAACGAAATTGCGGTACTCGCGAAGCGCCTGACTGAATCGTTCGACGTCGACATCGATCCAACCTGCTTTGTGGCAGATGTCGATGAGCTCCTTGAGGTTGATGAACTTTCCCCTCTTGTTGCGTAGGAGCGAGGCGTCGCGTTCCTCGATCACCGTGAACAAGACGCCTTCGAGAAGGCTTCCGAGCATGATGATGGCCGCGACATGGGCACCGTTGGAATAGCAGGTGAGCGCTTCATCCAGGCGGCGCTGGAGGAGAGCCGCCATCCGTGGCTCGGTGATGATGTCGGTCATGGTGGCCTTGAGCTCGATCGGCGCCTGCTGACCCGGGTGCGCCATGGCGGGGTCGCAGACGACGACCCTGGGCCGACCGCCCGGGTTCTCCAGGCGCAAACCTTCGTGTACGAGGAAGGTGTTGACCGAGCTGATCACGGTCGGAAGGAGGTGGGGTTCTTCGAGGTACTCACGTGCGTCGGCGAGCCTGATGAGCACCTTCTCCAACTCGGTGGGGCTGTCGCGGCGTTCCGTGAGTTGCTGGAGTGCCCAGTCGCTGCGGTACTCGCCGTCGTACTCGGGTACGTTGCGCCATCCGGCGTTTTCCAGGAACTGGGCGATCTCGAAGCCTCTGCGGTAGTACAGGTGCTCGTCGCCGCAGATGACGCGGGCCAATTCCTTCAGGGTGTTGCCGTCGAGTCGGCCCAGAATGGTTTCCTGCGTCATGCGGCATCCTCTGTGATGTCATCGTCGGTCTGTTCATCCTCGGTCTCCTCGTCCTCGGCGAGGGGCTCGTCCGAGGAGAGATCGAGGGGCTTCCACTCGGCGGTGGATTCGGCGGGCGGCGTGCTGCTCGCGGACCGCGTGTAGTTCGCGGGCCGGATCCCCTGGCGGTCGAGTTCTTCCCAGAGGCCGCGGAGAGCAGCGTCGGGATCGAAGCGGAAGTCGCTGTCCCGGACACGCCAGAACGTCCAGCCCACACGCTGCAGTTCGCGGTCTCGTCGCTGGTCGTTCTCGATCTGCTCCCGCGTGGCGCGATGAAAAGGGTCTCCGTCGCACTCGACGGCCAAACGGCCACGGGCTCCGACGACCACCAGATCGATGTGCTTGCTGCCAGCCGGGAACTGCGGGACCACGTGGTAGCCCCGTTCCTTGATCTGCAAGTACACCTGCTGCTCGAAGAGGGAGTCGAAGGGAGCCGTCCGGATGTCGGGCTGTACTGGCCCGATGCTGTCGGCGGCCTCCAGCGCTGCGGGCGGGTTCTCCATGTATGTCAGGAGGTTGAGTCGGATGTCGTGTGGCTTGAGGCGGTCGGGCGGCACCGAGTAGAAGAGCCACATCTGATCCTGGGCCCGGCTGGCGGCGACGTTGTATGCCTGCTGGTCGCTCTTGGCACCGCCGGCGGCGCGCGCCGGGTTCGTCACGACCATGGACAGCAAGATGACGTGGCGCTCGTCGCCCTGGAACGACGCCGCGTTGCCGACGCGGATCCGGTGGTGCTCACGGACAGTGGCCGGCAGCCGTTGCTCGATGAGGGATTGCAGGAGCCTGGTCTGCCCGAATCCCTGGAGCACGATCACACCCATGGTCTTGTCCTGGTAGGCAGGGTCCTCAACCAAGCGGGTCAGGCACTCGACGATCTCCTCGGCTTCCTTGGGGTTGTGGACGCGACTGTCGCGGCCTGTGGCCACGGCGCCTTCGACGAAGTGCGTGCGCAGCGGTTCGAGCCGTTCGCCCCCGTACTGGCGCAGAGGTAGGAGCTTGTTGTCGTAGAACGTGCTTGAGGACCAGTTGATGATCTCGGGCACGCAGCGGAAATGTTCTTCGAGGCGGACCACCTTCGGGAAGAAGGTGGACAGCAACTGGTAGAGGTTGGTGTGTGGTGTATAGAGCTCCCGCAGCCGGGCGGGCATGTCGGGCAGGTGGGCGGCAAGCTTGTCCTGGATCGCCCGCAGACGTCCCTTGCCCGCAACTGAGGGTGCGCACTGCTTGTCGTCGCCCACGACGATCACGCGGGGTGCCAGCCACATGAGGAACAGTGCGTCCATGCCCGCCTGGCTGGCCTCGTCCACGATCACGACGTCGAAGGCGTCCCGCTTCGCCTGCAGCATCTCGGCGACCTGGGGAATGGGCATGACCCACGCAGGGACCGCGCCCTGGGCCACGGACATCGCATCGCGCGCAGCGGCCCGGAAGCGTCCCGCATGCCGCCCCTTGCCCTTGCCGTACGACGTCATATGCGTCCGGTATGCCTGCAGTGCCGAACGCTGTTCCTGTGTCATCCGCTCCAGACACCGCAACCGGCCGCAGGTGGCTGCGAGTTCGCCTGTTACGTACTCCAGCCTGGCTTCGTGTTCGCCCAGCTTGCCTTCGAGCTTGCGCTCCAGCCCAGGCGTACGCTGCTCGCGTACGAACTGCGAGGCCTTTGCCCATGCCCAGGATTGTTCCAGGAGCCCCAGCCGCTCCTCCCAGGAGTGATCGTCGGCGCTGTTCACGAGGCGGTCTGCGAGCAGAGGGTGCGCGCTGTGCAGGAGACCGAGTAACTCCATGCACCGGTGCGTTCGATGCTCCCGTCGGTGTGCGGCGGCCAGTGCCTCCAACGCCTCGGCATAGGCATCCACAGTCTGGTCCCGTAGGGCCTGTACAAGGACCAGGGCCTCCGTGGACGGGTGTGAACCGCTGACAGGTGCACGAAGGAGCTCGTCCCACGCGGCGAGCTGCGCGGTCGCCTCGTCGGCGGCGCGTCGCCCCTCGAGTGCGGCCACAGCAGCGTTGAAGTCCTGCCACGCCCGGCGGGAGGTGATCGTCAGACGAATCCCGTGACGTACCAGGAGTGCATCAATGTGCTCCCGGGCCGTGCCGAAGCTCTGAACGTGCTCAAGCTGCTCTGCCCGTGAGGTCAGTTCGGCCAGTCGTACTTCCAAGTCCCCTGCGCCGACCACGGCGCTCACCTGTTGCCAGCGCGTGGCCGCTCCCGCGAGTGTGGCGTGGGCCCGGAGATGCACCATCACGGCGTCCAGATCTTCGGCCGTCTGTGGTGCACGACCGTTTACGGTGCAAGAGTTCAGCAACTCCTGGGCGTTCTTCTGCGCTTTGCTCGGAAACCGGGATCGCAGAGACTTGCCTTCGGCCAGATGCTCCCGGAGCGCAGTTCCGGTGGCCATCAACTGGCCTGCCTTCTGAGCGGTCAGGTCCTCGGGCACGGACACCAGACGGAGGCCCAACGCGTCCACGTCCCGTGCGACCTCCCGGATCTCGTTCGCAGCGGCAGCCACACGCCCCCAGAGAGCCAGGTCGGCCCGGGAGAGTCGGTCCGTCAGCGCCCGGGTGGTCCACGAGTCCAGGTCCCAGCGGGTGGCGTCCGTGGGGGCGCCAAGGTGGTGCAGGGCCGTCTTGCAGGTATCGAGAAGGGAGGCCAGCTCGGCCGTCACGGACGCGTCGAGGCCGGCGAGAGTGTCTCGGATCTCGATTGTCTCCGCGGACAGGCCTTCGTCGCTGAGGTGGCTGGCAGCGAAGACGTTCGCGACCTGTTGAGGGGAAGGCAGTTCGCCAGGGTCCGGGAGCGCACCCTCTGCACGCGGCTCACCCGCGCCGTCGCGCAGCAGCAGAAGGAGTTCCTGGGCTTGCTCGACGGCCAGGGGCGGGACGTCTCCCGCAGTGTCCGGTACGGGGGCGATCCATGCGTATTTCTCGGTGCCGACGTGCACCCGTTCCACGATCTCGGCGAGCGTTCCCGCGTACCCCGGCGCCACGCTTCGGTGGCGGTACTCGGCCTCACGGAGCGAGATCACTTGTTCTGTGATCGTCTCGATGTGCCCGCGGACCTCGTCGCGTTCGCCACTCAGGCGGCGGATTTCGGCACGTAGTTCGTCGGGGTCGCTGCCGGCCACCTGGTCGATGAGAGCATTGATGGTGCGCTCCAACTCACCCGCTCCGTCGTGACGGGCGGAGCTGAGCAGCAGTACGCACAAGTCCCGCACCGCAGTCGGGAGCTTCTCCCGCAGCACAGTCAGTGCTTGATCGCGGGCACTGGTCACCAGCACCCGCTGTCCCTGTGCGAGCAGTGCGGAGACCAGATTGGCGATCGTATGGGTCTTGCCCGTACCGGGTGGCCCCTGGACCACCACCCCAGTGTCGTGCTCCAGACGTCCGAGCACGCTGCGCTGCTGCGCGTTCGTCTTGCCGGGAAAGAGCGGATCGTCGCCGAACAACGGCGCCTTGCCGGCCCCGTCCCAGGCCGAACGCTCCTCGGCCTCCAGCGTACGGACCATCTGGGCCAGGCCGAGCGGAGCGTGCCCTTCCGAAGCCACTGTCTCTGCGATTTGGTCGTAGAATCGCAGCAGCGAATTGAGATTGCGCGGGCGCATGACCAAGGCCGGCGCGTACGTGAGCCGGGCCCCTGGCTCCTGGGCACGAGGCGGTTCCCATTCCGCGCTGAAGCCCATGGGACGGGTGGTCGCACGCTCCTGCCACTGCGCCAGCTGCTCCAGAGCCTCCGGACTCAGCGGATTCATCGCCCGAGCGGTGATCTCCTCCGAGAGGGCGGCCCCACGCTCGCGTACCCATCCGTCATCGCTGTCCAGGAAGTCCTGGTCCTCAAGCCGCAGGGCGCTCTCCGGTGACAGTCGCACGGTCAGCTTCGCGGTACGGCGATCTGTCGACGTCTCCACCCGCTGGGCGAGCAGGTGCCGGTGCACCACGTCCTCATTCGGCCCGACCGAGGTCAACAGCCCAACAGCCAGGACGAGTTCCGTCTGGTCGTCCTCCTGGACCAGTTTTTGGTGCCATGCGTAGAGCCGGTCGTAGAGTTCACGCAGGGGCCGCTCCGCACGTTCCCGCTCCGCCCATCTGCGCCACCGGTCCAGCCATGTGCCATAGACCCGCAGTACGTCACCGGCCTCTTCACGGCGGAGGACGCCTTCTCCTTCCTGCTGTTCCTCACTGTCCGCAACATGCACCAATTCATGCCCCGGGCCCTGCTCCGTAAGAGGTGGATCACCCCCGTCCGGATCCAGGCAGAGCGCCGGATCCACCCAGCCGTCGAGCGAGGTGGGGAGGTCGGGCGGCGTGCTCTGCGGCACGTGGTCGAGCGTTAGCAGCACACCGTCGTTGCGTGGAGTGGGCCTGCGGACTGACTCCGGCAGTTGTGCCAGCCACTGGTGCTCACGACCTCGGTCATTGCGCTGTCGTTGGTGGCTGCTGTGGACCACGTCACGCAGGAAGTTGACCAGCCCCACCGTCTGTCCGATGACGTCGGGATCACTGGCGTGGCCTCGCGGATGGTTCACCATTCTCCTTTCAACCGCTGACGAACGCTCCAGGATGAGGGCGGGTCAAGGTGGCTGCAACGGCCTCTGGCGAGGGTGACCTGATTCGTTCCACGGAGCGGGCTCCATGCACTTCACCAAGCGCACCAAGCATGTGTATGTCGAGGGTCTGTGGAAGGCGCGGCGCTAAGGCTTCCCTCTACACGCTTCTGCGCAGGTGACTGGCGAAATGGAGAGGCTGCACGGAAGGACACGGCCGTCAAATATTCCTGTCCTCGCGAACCTCGAAGCAGCGCTGTAGGCGAACTGGGGTAGCTACTCACCGTTCTGAGTGATGACGGATTGTGGCTCGAAGCGGCTGTCGAGATGCACGAGTGGGGAAGGTCGGCGGCGTCCACCACGCCAAGCTCGGCATCGCCCGGCTGCATGGCTGCAACCCTGCCAGGTGACAGAGAAAGCCGGGCAACCAGCTTCCCCTAGATCATTTGGGGGCAGCCCTACGGACGGTGCTGCTCTACCGGAAGACTTGTAATGCGGGGGGCGTGGCGCGGTCAGGGCCTTGGCGGGCAGGATCGGTGGCATGAAGATTCTTGTGCTGGGCGGGACTTGGTTCCTCGGGCGGGCCGTTGTGCAGGGGGCACTTGGGCGGGGGTGGTCGGTGTCGGCCTTCAACCGGGGGGTGTCCGGCGTCGCGCCGGAAGGGGTGCGGCAGATCCGCGGGGACCGCATGGTGCGAGGAGACCTGCGGAGGCTGGCGGAGCACGGGCCGTGGGATGCCGTGATCGATACATCGGCTTCGGAGTTGGCACCTCGTGACGTTCTTGCCGGGGCTGAGGAGCTGGAGTCCGTAGCGGGCCGTTACGTTTTCATCTCCACGGTTAACGCATATCGGGGCTGGCCGGACGAGCCGTTGACGGAGTCCTCGCAGGTGCTCGATGGGCCTGCAGACGCCGATGCTGATTATGGGCGGCTTCCCGCGAACTGGGATGGGCCGGATTGGTATTACGGCCGGCAGAAGGCGGGTGCTGAGCGGGCGTCGGTGCTGGCCTTTGGGGAAGCGCGGGCTTCGATTCTCCGTCCTGGGGTGATTCTGGGGCCGGGGGAGTACGTGGGGCGGCTTCCGTGGTGGCTGCGGCGGGCGGAGAAGGGTGGGGTGATTCTTGCTCCTGGGGATCCGCGGAAAGCGATTCAGCCGGTGGATGTCCGGGACGTTGCGGAATTCGCTCTCGATCGAGCCGCTTCTTCGGTCGGCGGAGCGTTCAATGTGACGGCGCCGATCGGGCACGCGACGATGAGCGGTCTCCTCACGGCCTGCCTGGAGGCGACGGGGCAGGACAGCCGCCTAGTGTGGGCACCCGACGACGTTCTGCTGGAGCACGGTGTGCGGCAGTGGACCGAGTTGCCGCTGTGGCGCACGCACGCCGGTGTGTGGAACATCGACTCCACCGGGGCGCAGGCGGCTGGGCTGCGGTGCCGCCCTCTCGCGGAGACAGTCGCTGATACGTGGGAGTGGCTGGAGGCCGGCGGGATGCCGGTGGAACATCCCCGTTGGGCCGAGCACGGCATCTCGTCGGCGAAGGAGGCCGAGATTCTGGCGAGGCTTGGCGGCTGACGGTCAGCTCTCAATGGCCAGTGGCGCTGCGGCCCCGAGTGTGTGTGCTGTCGCTGCCGCGCCGAACTCTTCGATGCGTTCACCGAGCGTGCCTACTTCGGCCGCCCCGCTGAAGTCGGGGTGGCAAAGCCCGGATCGCACCGCGGCCATGCGTTCCAGAATTCCTGCGCCTCGCCATTCGGTCGGAATGGAGAAGACGGGCTCCAAGGCGGCGTGAGCGCCTTCGAGTTCGCCGCGCAGCAGGCGGGCGCGGGCGAGGTCGATGGAAGCCTGGGCCGAAATGAGCAACGGCCGCTGGTCATCGGGCTTGGAGCCGATCAGGTGTAGAGCGCTCTCCGCTGCTGCCTCGGCGCCCTCTGCGTCGCGCAGCAGCAGGTAGGTCGTGGCGTTGCTCATCGCTACCCGTTCGCCCGGAAACCCGAACTCGCCGCCGATGTCGTCGTGCAGGTCGTCGCGTCCATCGGTGCTCTGCTCAAGAGCGTTGTGTATGGCGCGCTTCGCTGCCGGCTGGTTTCCCAGGTGCCCGTATGCCCGTCCTTCGATGACGGACAAGCGAGTTCGGGCAGTGTCACCAAGACCGCCGAATTGTTGCGCAGTGCGCACGAGCCGTACGGATTCCGACGGACGGCCGCCCCAGAACGCGAGGAAGGCGAGCGCTCCGTGGGCGTATGCCTGAAGGGGGCCGTGTTCGATGACCTGGCCGTACAGCGCCGCGGTTCGGGAAAGTGAAACGGCGGCGGGCAGGGAGCCCAGATCGAAACAGATGGCGGAGAGGAGGGAAGCGGACTGGCCTGCGGCGAGATATCCGCGTGTGCGCTGGCGCGGTACTTGGGTCCTTTCCAGCAGGGTCTGGGCGGAATTCAAGAGTTCCTTGGCGCGGCGGTACACCTCGATCGGTGAGGTGCGGTTGTAGTCGCGGGCCAGGATCATGACGTCGTCGTCCAGTTGGTCGAGCGTCATATCCGGAACGCTGAGGGAGGCGGCGTCACCGGCGTGCGCGGCTGCATCCCGAGCAGTCATGGCAAGGTCACTTTCGTTGAGCGTCGGTACTGGGCTTCCCAGCGTGGCCGGAGGCAGCTCGGGTGGCGGGCTCAAGAGCTGGCGCGCGGTGTACCCGAATACGTGCTCCAGGACCTGCGGTGCCGGCTGGTTCGGGATTCCCTTGACGCGCCCTGAGGTCCATCGGCGGAACGTCTGCTCTTCCACTGTCGCAGTGGAAGGCGGCTCCCCGGCGGCTGCTGCCACCTCTCGCGCGGCCTTCTCGTAGGCCCGTCTGAACACGTCGTACGTCCATCCCCGCTCCCGGACCAGGGCTTGGAGCAGCGTCAGCGAGTTCATGACGGATGTGTCCTTTCGAGCTGATCCGTTCACGGTCGGGGCGTCAGCATCCGGGGAAGCCCTCGCACCCCACTATTGCCCAACTCCACTCAGCAGTAGAGACCTTGGGTGCAAGTGGTGCTCAGGTGACATGTCGGTGATCAGCGAGTCACCCGCTGATATCGAGGTGGTATTCGCCGTGACATGGCGGAGTCTTCGCAGCGGCGGAAACCTTTATCTCCCCTCGCCACCTTGAGCTCGACCTTCGGGACGGCGCAGGTCGGTCCACCGGGAATTCGATGTCCGGGCGATGGAGGAGCCGTGCCCCTCATGGCAGAGGCAATCACACAGCAGTACCGGCAGAAGCTGACCGTCAACCCGAAGTACCTCGGGCGTATCCGTCGGACCGCCGCTGCCTACGTGCAGGGCTGGGGGTGGGGTGAGCTGGTCGATCCGGCCGTGGTGTGCGTGATGGAAATGCTCGCCAACGTCTATCAGCACGCGGGCTCCAGCGTCTGTTCCTTGCTCATCCAGCCCTTGCCGTCCGGCATCCGGATCGTCGTCAGCGACAGCAGCCGGCAGTTGCCCGTCGTTCGTGAGCCGGACTGGAGGAGCGAGAGCGGTCGGGGGATGTACATCCTCAGCAGGACGGCCGACGAGTGGGGCGCTGCCCTTACGGACACGGGCAAGGACGTCTGGGTCGAGATCCGGGGCGTGGGCTCCTGCGTGAACTCCGCTTCCGTTCTTCCTCCCGGCCATGCTGACAACAGCGTTGATGTCATGGCGCGTGTCCTGGGCAAGCTGCGGGATTCCTTCGTCGAGACGGACCTGGACGACGCTCTGGAGGCGGTCCTTGGAGCTGCGGCAGGACCGACTGGGATCGCCGGGAGCTGCCGACGGCCACCGCGTCGGCCCCGGCTGCTGGGGCGGCTCGCGGCCCTCCTTCCTCGACGAACGGCCGAAGCTCCGAGCGGTGCGGTGGCCGAGATGTTCCGGAGTGCCGATCACCTGAGCCGCATGCTGGGGCAGCTCGTGGCCATCGCGCAGCAGCGATCCGGCGGGGCGCCCGAGTCCGGTCTTGCTGAAGCGATCAGCCGAGCTGACCGGCTTCGCGCTCGCCAGGTGTGCGAGGGCAACGTCGAGCAGGCGCACCTGAGGCGGTTGGCGATGGTGACGCTGGATCTGCTGGAGCAGCTGGCCGGCGGCGACGACGAGCCCTTGCCCACCTTCGGCTCCGCCAATGCCGGTCAGCGCAGGCGGTCGGCGTGACCCAGCTCCAGCCCTTGCCGCGTACCTACTGGTGCCAACGGAGCTACCACGGGCCCGGCTTCGAACGCCTCGACCCTCAGCGCACCCTCACGCTCTCCCCGGGCCGCGCGGTCGTCTGGATGCGCGACTCGGTCCGCGGCATCCTGTCCGGCCTCGACAGCGAGGCGCTCGGGATCGCGTGTGCGTGGCTCAGCGACCAGCAGGCAGCCGGAACCGCAGTCCAGGAACTGCACCAGGGACGGTCGGTCACCTTCACCCTCCCGACTGGCGACAGCCGCTGGAACTGGAGCGCTTACCCCGTCTTCGCCCTGCCGCTCACCTCAAACTGCCCCAACTCCGCCACGTCGGACCGCCATTCGGTTCCTTCCGACGTAACCGGTGGCCTCCTGTGGCACAGCGACCGCCCTTGTCCCCAATGCCCGCGAACGACCGTCCGGAGATCCGCATGACCCGCAAGACCCCTGCCCCGACGAAGCATGAAACCGGGCTCCTCACACCCCGTCCCACCCGCCAGGAGACGAACACGGCGGCTCTCGCACTCGACCGCGAGCTGCGCGCCGCGGGCCTGAGCGGCATCAGGCCGGTGTTCGACGACTCCGGGGCGGCCCCCTACGTCAGGCTGAACCGCACCGACGCCGTGGACGCGACCGAACTCGCGCGCCTCATCCGCAAGGGGATGCGCGGCACCTACAAGGTGGCCGCCCAGCTGCGTGAAGCGGCGCGTGCCCACGGCCTGGACGACTTCCCCAACCCTTCCGTCCACAACGCCCGAATCCATCTCGGTGACCTCTCGATCCCCACGGCCGACCGGCTCGCCTGCGCCCTTGGCGCGCCGCCGCAGCCGGTGCTGGAGGAGATCCCCGACTGGCCCGAGGGGCAGCAGCTCCTCGACCGTCTTCACTCCGCGTTCAAGAAGGCCACGGGCGGCGGGTTCATGGACATGTACTTCCACCCGTACTGCCAGCGATGCGACGAGGACCCCGTCGTCAGCTTGGGAGATCTCACGGTGCGTACCGCCCGGCGATTCGTGACGGCCCTCCGGCGCAGCGCCTGCCCGTGACCTTGAAGGTGTGCGGCGCCGCCCGGTGGCCCTCGGCGGCGGCCGGCCCACGCACCCACCTCGTCCCTATCCGAACCGCTGCTGAGGAGAAGTCCATGTGCCAACACCGGTCGCCGTGCCCGGCGGCCACCGCGCCGGACGCAGAGGCCGCGCACCTCGTGGCCGGCTACCCGGAGCAGGGTTGGAGCCTGCTGTGCAACGGCGTCGTGCTGTTCGAGGACACCGGCGAGCTGTCGCCGAATGGGCAGGTCATCGCGCCGCACCGACCGATCGGCGGAACGACACTCTCACTCGGCCCCGATGCCCCCTCGACCCGGCCCACCACCCCGTGACCACCAAATTCGAGCTCACGGAGATCAAGACCAGTCGGTGGGACAAACCGAAACGGGAGATCAAGGTGTGGCTCACCGGCTTCGGCCTCGGAGTCGCAGCCTGCGCGGCCTTCATGAGCCCGTCGGAGGGAGCCGCACCCGCGCGCCACTCCACCCCGCCGCCGAATCACTCCGGCATCCACCTGACAGGACGCCTGGCGACTGCCCCACCCGCCGCTGCGACCGGCCACCCACGACACCAAGGGACACCCGGTCACGAACGCAGGTAGCCCCCCCCAGCGCCCCGACCGCCCTGACCGCCCCGGAGACCGTCTCCATGCCAACCCCACGAAGGGAATTCCCATGAATGAGCACGTACTCGTAACCGGTGGTGCCGGATTCATCGGCACCCATCTCTGCTCAGCCCTGCTCAAGCGCGGCGCCCGAGTCACCGCCGTGGACAGCCTCACGGCCGGCCGGCTCCCGGCGCTGGACGACCTGCAAAAGCACCCGCGGTTCACGCTCATCGAGCACGACATCACCCAGCCGCTGGACTGGTCGGAGCCCGTGACCGGCGTGATGCATCTCGCCAGCCCCATCGGCCCCGCCCACGTACGCAATCACCCCGTCCGCACTCTCCAAGCCGGATCGTCCGGCACCGTCAACGCACTGGAGATCGCCCGCCGTTACAGGGCGCGCATCGTGCTCGCCTCCTCCGCCGAGGTGTACGGGGAACCCGCCGTTCAGCCGCAGCCCGAGACCTACTGGGGCAACGTCGATCCGACCGGCCCCATGTCCGGGTACGCGGAAGCCAAGCGGTTCCTTGAGGCGATGGCGTTCGCCTATCGCCGCGAATACGGGGTGAACACCGGGATCATCCGGCCCTTCAATGTGTACGGGCCCGGGATGTTACGCGGCGACCGCCGTGTCGTAGCCGCCTTCGTGGAAGCGGCTCTGGCCGACGGCGAACTCACCGTCCAGGGCAACGGGGTGCGCAGCCTGTGCTACATCGACGACTTCGTGGGCGCGCTGATCACCATGCTCGACAGTGACGCCCCGGGGCCCATCAACCTGGGGGCTGCGAGCGGCACGAGCATCGCTGATCTGGCTGAGCTGGTCGTCGAAACCGCCGGCTCCGGAACCGTCACCGTCGTTCCGGCCCGGCACGCCGAGGGCACGACCCGCTGCCCCGACATCACCACAGCCCGCACCGTACTCGGCTGGGCGCCCACCACCTCGCTGGCGGACGGCATCCGCGCGACCGTCGAGGCGATGCGCGCGACGGCACCTCCTGCACGCGGCGCGACGGTGGAGTTCGACGTCCCCACGGCGTGGCTGACCCTGGTCCCCGGCGCCGCGAAGCTGAGGTGCGAGGCGGCCACGGTCGGCGACGCGCTGAGGTGGCTCACCGAAACCCACCGGGTACTCGCCCCGCGGCTTCTGAGCCCGGAGGGCGAACTCGTGCCCTGGACCAACGTCTTCCTCGGCGACACCAACGTGCGCGACATCGACGGGCTGGAGACGGCGCTGTCCGATGACGTCACGCTCACCGTTCTGCCGGCGATGGCGGGCGGCTGACCATGACCGTGACCACGACCGGCATGGTCCACATCGCCGCTGCCCAGGTGGTCATCGGCGCGCCGGACCAGCACCTCGATGAGCTTGCCTGCGCTCAGCACTACGGCCGCTCCTGGTTCGAGGACGAAGCGCCCCAGCACACGGTCCGCCTCGACGCGTTCCTCATCGACCGGTACCCCGTCACCAACGCCCAGTTCGCCACCTTCACCGCAGCCACCGGCTACCGCACGGCCGCGGAACGGCGCGGCTTCGGCCTCGTCTACGGCGAGACCTACTGGCTGCCCCAGCCCGGCGCCTGCTGGCGGCACCCCGGCGGCCCGCACGACGTCATCGATGACCGGATGGACCACCCGGTCGTCCACGTCGACCACGCGGACGCCACCGCCTACGCCCACTGGGCCGGCAAACGTCTGCCGACGGAGGCCGAGTGGGAGTACGCCGCCCACGGCACGACCTGGCGCAGCTGGCCCTGGGGCAACACCTGGGAGCCCGACAATGCCCTCACCTGCGACAGCATCCACGCACCTGGCGCCGATTTCCCTCAGTGGCGCGCCTGGTGGGCGCGACACTTCGCCCGCCAGGGAACGGTGCCCGGAACGTCCCCCGTCGGGACGCGTTCCCCGGCCGGCGACTCCCCGTTCGGCGTCGGCGACATGGCCGGCCACGTCGGCGAATGGACCGCCGACCGCTACGAGCTTTACGACCCACAACGCGCCTACGAGCCGATCTACCACGCCGCGGCCCACCGCTACCGGGCCATGCGCGGCGGTGGCTGGATGCACTTCCGCCACCAGACCCGCACCACCGAGCGGTTCACCACCGACCCGGCCTACTCCAACCACGCCATCGGCTTCCGCTGCGCCTCAACAGCGCTGACAGGCAGCTGATTTGGCCATGGCAAGGGCGCGCGGGAACAGGCCCGTCACCACCCTCCCGCGTGCCCGAATCCACCCACTTTTGGAGCTACGCTCGCCGCATGAAAATCCTCATCTCCGGGGGTGCCGGATACATCGGCAGCACCATCGCCTCCGCCTGCCTCGATGCCGGAATCCACCCCGTCATCCTCGACAACCTCGCCACCGGACGCCGCGAGTTCACCCGCGACCGCGACTTCTACGAGGGCGACATCGCCGACGGCGCGCTCGTCGACCGCGTCTTCGCCGAGCACCCCGACATCGAGGCGGTCGTCCACTGCGCGGCGCTGATCGTCGTCCCCGACTCGGTCGCCGACCCCGTCGGCTACTACACCAACAACGTCGCCAAGAGCCTGTCGTTCGTCTCCCACCTGCTGCGCAACGGCTGCCAGCGAATGATCTTCAGCTCCTCGGCATCCATCTACCGGACCGACGGCGACAGCTTCACCGTGGACGAAGCCTCGCCGCACGCACCTCAGAGCCCCTACGCCCGCACCAAGGCCGTGTGCGAGGCGATGTTCGCCGACATCGCCGCCACCCAGCCCCTCAAGATCCTGTCCTTGAGGTACTTCAACCCCATCGGCGCCGACCCCAAGATGCGCACCGGCCTCCAACTGCGCCGCCCCAGCCACGCCCTGGGCAAACTCATCGAAGCGCACGACGAGGGCGTCCCGTTCACGGTCACCGGCACCGACTGGCCCACTCGCGACGGCTCCGGCATCCGCGACTACATCCACGTCTGGGACCTGGCCGCCGCACACATCGCCGCCCTCCAACGCTTCGACACTGTCCTCGCCGACGCCACCTCCACGGCCGTCAACCTGGGAACCGGCACCGGCACCACCGTCTTCGAACTCGCCACCGCCTTCAACGCCGCCGTGGACACGCCCATCACGATCGAACACGGCCCCCGCCGCCCCGGCGACGTCGCCGGGGCCTACACCCTCAGCGACCGCGCCGGCACACTCCTGGACTGGCACCCGCAGTACTCGATCGCAGAGGGCATCCGCCATTCCCTGGACTGGGTGGCAGAACGGGACCGGATTCTCAACGGCTCGTGAGGCAACCCATGTTCTAAGCGGACGTGATCAGCGCCGGTGTGCCTGTGGCGGCTGCGGGGGCGGAACGGTTGCCGTCGGGTGGGCCGGCCCGGCGGGCTGTCGCGCGGTGGCGCTGCGGTTCTTTGCGGCCTGGGCTCGGGGGCTGGGGGAGTGGCGTTGGCCGAGGCGTTGGATGCGCCAGGTCAGTGTGCGGGCGGGGTTGCGGGCGTCGTCCAGGGTTCGCTGGGTGAGTGCCTGGTCGAGGACGGTGGCTGCGTTGTGTCCTCGTGCTTCTGCCTTGGCGAGCGCGGTGGTGAGTGCGTCCCAGGCTCGGTCCTTCAGGATGCGTTCGGCGTGTTCGGGGGCGGCCTGTTGTAGGTGGTGGGCGTAGCGGTGCTTCGTCTGCCGGCTGGGGGCGCTGCGGGCGAGGTTGTCGAGTATCGGTTCGGTGACCTGGGTGTATGCGGTGTGCAGGTGGACGAGGGCCTGCTGGGCTGCGGCTTCTTGCTGGGCGTGCTGGTGTTTGTGGTGCCAGTGGATCGCGAAGGCGACCGCGGTGAGCGTGGCGTCCAGCAGTATCGCCAGCCCTGACCCGTCACCTGCCGGAGCGGGGTCGCGCCAGATCGCCTGGACGCTGCGGCGTAGGGCACTGGTGCTGTCGAGATCGGCGGTGATGCGGGAGCGGGTGGCGCGCTCGAAGGCCGCCGCGGCTTGTTCGAGTTCAGCCCTCACCGCGGCTGGTGCCGCGAGGGGCAGCAGGTCCAGTGCTGTGCCGAGTGCGGCCAGCTGTCCTTGGGCGACGTGGTCGTCGCCGTGGATGAGGTGGTGGGGGATGCGTTCGGTGGCGGCGGTGGCCTGGTGCCACGGATTGTCCGGTCGGGCGGTGGCCGGTTCGGGGCTGGTGGTGGTGAGGCGCTGGCGGATTTTGGGCAGGGAGAGGTCGGCGGCGAGGGTGGAGCCGGAGAACCACACGGGTTCGCCGTGTTTGTTGGTGTCGCCGGGCAGGGTGACGCTGTAGCCGAGGACGTCGCCGGACGGCCCGGTCTTGGGGCGTACGGTCACGTCGGTCGCTTCCAGCAGCGTGAAGAACTCGGCTTCGTCGGACGCGGCGGCCACCGCACGGCGGACGCGCATGCGCAGGATCTCGCGGGCCGTCGTGTCCTGGCCCTGGCGCTTGGCCTTGAAGTGCTCCTTGCTGGTGGGGCGCTTGGCGGCCGTCCCGTCGCCCGGCTTCAACTGCCTGAGTCCGTAGTCGATTTCGATCTTGCGGGCTTCTCGCTGGACGGCGCGCATGTCGTGGTCGCGGCGTGGTCGGCGGCCGTCTTGGCGGACGAGGGTGGCGGCGATGTGGATGTGGTCGGGGGCATGGCGTATTGCGGCCCAGCGGCAGGCTTTGTCGTCTCCGGTGGGGGCGATGCCGGCGGCGGCCACGATGCGGCGGGCGATGTCCGCCCACTGCTCGTCGGTCAGGATCGGGTCGTCAGGAGCGGCGCGGACGGGGCAGTGCCACATGGTGGTCTTCGGTGCCCGGTCGCCCAGCATGGTCACGGGCTGTTCGAGCTGTGTGGCGAGCTGGTCCTCCACCTCTTTGGGGTCGCGGTTCGGGCTGCGGCCGGGGTCGGGGGCGTAGCCGTTCCAGGAC
Source organism: Streptomyces pinistramenti (assembly GCF_020564935.1). Lineage (GTDB taxonomy): Bacteria > Actinomycetota > Actinomycetes > Streptomycetales > Streptomycetaceae > Streptomyces > Streptomyces pinistramenti. Next base: position 20,366 of record NZ_JAJCXB010000052.1, on the reverse strand, counting down.
GCCACCAGATGCGGGTCGGTGTGCTCGTTGGCGTCGCCCGGCCCGTAGAGGTAGCCGATCAGGCGGCGGATGGCGCGCTTGCCCCTGCCGAGGATGATCTTCGGTATCACCAGGTCACCGCCCCTCGGTGACCTGGGCGATGGCGGTGTCCACGTCGGCGATCGACGCCTCGACGTGCTCCAGCAGCCGCTGCACCAGATCGGGTTGTGGCCAGGTGCCGTCCTGGTTGAGGTGGCGGGTGAGCTGGTTGAGGTTGCTGCCGATCTTGGCGAGCTGTCCGTTGGCGGCCATCAGAGCCTTGGCCATGGCTCGGTAGTCGGCCACCGCGGCGGTGGGATCGTCGGCGCGGGCGGCGGCGAGCGACGCCTCAGCGACGTATCCGCCCACCTGCACACGGCTCAGGTCGGCGGCTTTCTGAAGGAGTGCGAACTCGTCGTCGCTGTAGCGCGGATGGACACGGCGCTCGCGCAGTTGAGGCTGACGCAGGCGACGACGCGGCGTACGCATCTGCGGCGCGCTCGACGGCGGAGGCTGGCTGGTCCCTCCCTCGGTCGGCTCCCCCGGGCCGGCCGACTCCGGCGCCCCCTGGGCGCCGGATGCCTCCGCCCCTTGCGGGGCGGAGGCCGGGGAAGGACTCCTTACCCGACAACTTGCTCGCGGTGAGGCCGGGTTGGTCGCCGCGGTTTGCGGTGGGCGGTGGGTGTTGTCGCGCTGGTCGGTCATCGGGTGTCCCCGTCGGTCTCGGCGAGTATTTCTTGCCGGTCCCGTGTGTCGTGGGTGTCCTGGAAAGCGGTGGGCAGGTGGCGGTGGCGCAGGATGACGTCCATCCACGCATCGGCCTTGGCGGTGGTTACACCGAGGTTGTCGGGCATGACTGGTTCCTTGCTGGTTTGGCCCGGCGTCGGCGGGCGGCCGTCGGCACGGGACGAGGTGCGGGCGGCCAGTTGCCTTCGCGGCAGGTGCGCAGGCGGCGGTTAGGGGCGATGGCCATCAGGTACGCGACCCTCTGGTGCAGGCGGGCACGGCGTTGCTCTGGGGTGGGACTGGGTTGCTGTGCGCTCGCAGGTGACGCGTGCCGGCGGTGGGCGGAGCCGTTCCGTGCAGGTGACCGGATATCCGGTCAGGCGGCGGGCGGCGGGTTGTGACGGGGCTTTGGGGCAGGGCGGCTTTCTCCTCGGTGCGGGGCGTGAGGTGCTCGTTGCCCTCGGGGTGGGTGGGTTGTCGCGGAGCGGGATGACGCTGTGATGACCCGCGGGCTGGGCTGGGCCAGGCCAGCCGAGGACCGACGGCAGTCCGCAGCGTGTGGTTGATCCGCCAGGTGCCCAGCGGTCTGGCCGCTGCTGAGAGTGCTTCCGGGGCCGGTGGCCGGTGGTCGGCCACGGTGCGCGTGGTGAGTTGATAGCGCCCTAGCCGACGCTGCGAAGCTTGCGCGTGATCTGCGGCGTGGTGACCGGCGAGGCCAGAAGCGCTCAGCGGTGATCTGGGGGCCGTTGGCGAGCTTGTTGGGGCTCGGTGCTGGCCATGCCCCGAAATGCTCTGACGCGCCGACACGGGTGTGGCAGGAGGGGCGTTCGGGCTGTGGCCGGGATCGGATTCCAGGATGCGGCGGGTGGAGGCGTGGTGGCTGGCGAACACCGTAACCCGAGAATCCGGACTGGTCACGTCGTGGCCGTGGTGCCGATCCGAGGCCGGCATCGATGTGTTCTCGCGGCCGAGTCTTGGTGAAGCGATCGCCTCCGAGAGGCTCGGCGTCGATCGGGCTTCAGGTGAGCCGGGGACGGTGTGGGCGCACCGCGCCCCGAAGGGAAAGATCCAGGATCCTAGATCCTAGGTCCAGACGACGAGCCCTCGTGAAATTTTGACGAGGGCTCGTCGAATGTGCCCTGACCTGCACCTTTCTGTGGGCGTGCGGTGAGGCGCGTGAAGTCTCGGTTGAGGGCACCGTGATCAGGCGTTGGCTGGCGGACGGTGGCCTGCCCATCCGACTGAACCGTGACAAAGCGGATTGCGCGAGCCCTCGTCGAGCCCTCATCGAAATTTGACGAGGGCTCGACGAATGCATCGCAACAGCCCTGGGTCCTGTGCGCGGCGCCGCCTCTACCAGCAGATCCCGGACTTCGGAAATCCGGGGTTCTTCTGAAGATGGAGCAGATCCGCACGACGACTGCCTGTGGTGGCGCAGCCCGTGCGGAGGTGGCGGGATCAGCGACGTGCGCTCGAAGTGAAAGGAGGCGAAGGAGCCAGCGAGCGCGCCTGCTGAGTCCCACCCACGCCTGAGCGCAACAGCCGCGCCGGGCGAATCCCCTACCCCTGCAACGGCATACCGGGGCACTCCTGCGCCCGGCGCCAAGTGAGGACCCATGCACCGCACCGCCATACCCCTTGCTCACAGCACACCCGTCGGCCCCAGCGCCTCCGCCACCCCCGCCGCGAGGGAGGCATCGGCTTGACCCACAACCCCCGAAATCCCGGCGACAAGCTGACCGTCGACGAGTTCTGCAGCGAACTCCGCATCTCGCGCTCGACTTTCTACGAGTGGCGGCAGAAAGGCCGGGCGCCCCACTGCATACGCATACCGAACGGTGCTCTGCGCATACGACGCGGTGACATCGAGAACTGGCTCACCGACTGTGAGGACCGTGCGTGACGGACCGGTCCTTCAAGATCCGCTTCTACGACACGGAGGTCTACGAGGGAAAGCGCGGCACCACCCACACCGTCCGCTGGTCCGTGAACGGCAGGCGCCGCGGCGAGACCTTCAAGACCGGCGCGCTGGCGGAATCCTTCCGCGCGACGCTGCTCGTCGCTGCGAACAACGGAGAACCCTTCGACCTGGAGACCGGACGACCGGTATCCCACGCCGTGCCCTCGGCCGAGATCACCTGGTACGAATTCGCCCTCCAGTACGTCGACATGAAGTGGCCCCGCATCTCGGCGAACAACCGCCAGAGCACGGCCAAGGCCCTCACGAAGGTCACCCTCGCCCTGCTGCACGCCCATCCGACGCCCTTCGACCCGGTTCAGGTCCGCAAGGCCCTGCGCGAGTACGCGTTCAACAAGAACCGACGCGACGAGGCTCCTCCCGAAATGCGCACGATCCTTTCCTGGATCCGGCGCAACTCCCTGCCCATGCGCGCTTGGGAGGACACCAAGCACGTCGACAACGTGATGCTCGCGCTCAGCACCCGGTTGGACGGGTCGCGGGCCGCGGCCAGCTCCGTCAACAGGGGCCGGCGCATCACGAACGTGGCGCTGAAGCACGCCGTCCGGCAGAAAATCCTCAAGACCAACCCGCTACCCAAGGGAAAGGACGAGAGCGCGGCGCCCAAGGCGGCCGGGGCTGTCGACAAGCGGTCTCTGCTCAACCCCGGCCAGGTCGCCGGCCTCCTGGCCTGGATCGGTGACCGCCCCCGCACCGGCTACCGTCTCCGCGCGTTCTTCGCCACCCTCTATTACACGGGCCTGCGTCCGGAGGAAGCCGTCGCGCTGCGGGTCGATGCCGCCACGCTGCCGACCGCCGGGTGGGGAGAGCTCCTGGTCCACACCGCCGAGCCTGAGGTCGGCAGCAAGTGGACCGACGATCGCGAGCCCCATGAGACCCGCGGCCTCAAGGGGCGTGCCGCCGGGGACACCCGGCCCGTGCCCGCACATCCCGCGCTCGTCGTGATCCTTCGCGAACTGATCGAGGAGGACGGCCTCAAGCCCGGCGACCTGCTCTTCCCCGGAGAGAAGGGCGGCCTGCTCGCCGGATCGGTCTTCCGCCGGGCCTGGAACAAGGCCCGCGCGGCGGTACTCGACGCGCACGAGTACCACTCGCCCGTCGGCAAGCGCGTGTACGATCTGCGCCACACCTGTCTGACGACCTGGCTCAACAACGGCGTTCCGCCGGCCCAGGTCGCCGAGTGGGCGGGCAACAGTGTTCCCGTCCTTCTGTCCACCTACGCCCGCTGCATCACCGGACAGTTGACCGAGCTCCAGGGGCGGATCGAAGGTCCCCAGCAGCTGCCTGCGGGACGCGCGGCCTCGAAGGGGCCGCCCGAAAACTTCGGGAAGTTTTCGGGAAGAACAGCCGCCGAGAGCCGTGCAAAACCGGCGTCAGCCGGACTCCCGCCTCCGCCGTCAGCAGTTGGACTGGCCCTGCCAAAGTCGCCGCACCGCACCCGCTAAATGGCCTCTGACCTGCAAAAAAGCCCTCCGCGACGGAGGGCTGAGGAACGGGCGGAGAAGAGTGCCCCCGGCAGGACTCGAACCTGCGGCCAAGTGCTTAGAAGGCACCTGCTCTATCCACTGAGCTACGGGGGCCGGTGGTGGACGTGGATCACGGACCGCGGACAAGGATAGGGGTCCGGGTGCCTCGTCCCGGTTGCTTCACCTCCGTGGCACGTTGTGGAGATTCCGTGAAGCGATCTCGATAATCGCAGGCGGGTACGAATCCTGCACCGGTTTTGGCCACTCGCGCAGCGGGTGTTGTGCAGTCGTTATGCCTGTGCCCCACTTGTCTCGATCGTCTCACGCATCACTCGTCCCGTTCTGTACCGTTTTTTACGGCGCGCACACAGGGCTATACGCTTCAAAAACCCAACGAAATTGGGCATTCTGCACATGTGGCGACCTTGGACGTACGACCCCGGCTCATCGACGCGCTGTCCGTACTGCGGGACCGCGTCGACGCCGCACGCTTCCCGCTGCCGCTCAGAGGCGCAGCACGCGCCCGCCGCAGCAGAGCCGAGCTGCTCGCCCAGCTCGACGACTATGTGATGCCCCGCCTGCGCGCACCCCAGGCTCCGCTGCTCGCCGTCATCGGCGGTTCCACCGGAGCCGGCAAGTCGACCCTGGTCAATTCGCTGGTGGGGCGGCGGGTGTCGGAAGCCGGGGTGCTGCGCCCGACGACGCGGACGCCGGTGCTGGTCTGCCACCCCGACGACCGCCATTGGTTCGCGGGCCGGCGGGTGCTGCCCCAACTGGCCCGGGTCTGGGTGCCGGAACAGGACGGCGGCCGCCCGGAGGCACCGGGCGGCCGGGGCCACCGGCGCAGCGAGTACGGCGCCGCGGCCGGCGGCTACGGCCCGTACGAGGCGTATGACGACTACCGGGAGGGCAGCGAAGGGGACGGGCAAGGGGCGGAAGGGGCCTATGGGGAGCCCGGGATGCCGACGTTGCGGATCGAGACCGACCCGTCGCTGCCCAGCGGGCTCGCCCTCCTGGACGCTCCCGACATCGACTCCCTGGTGGCGGGCAACCGCGAACTCGCCGCCGAACTGATCTGCGCCGCCGACGTCTGGGTGCTCGTCACCACGGCCGCCCGGTACGCCGACGCGGTGCCCTGGCATCTGCTGCGTACGGCCAAGGAGTACGACGTCACGCTGGTGACCGTGCTCGACCGGGTGCCGCACCAGATCGCCGCCGACATCTCCGGGCGCTACGCCGCGCTCCTCCAGGGCGCCGGCCTCGGCCACGTGCCGCGCTTCACCATCCCCGAGCTGCCCGAGTCGGCCGGCGGCGGCAGCGGGCTGCTGCCCGCCACCGCGGTCGCCGCCCTGCGCGACTGGCTGGCACGGCATGCCCAGGACCCGCTCGCCCGGTCGGCCGCCGCGGACCGTACCGCGGCCGGCGTGATCGCCTCGCTGCGCAGCCGGCTGCCGGCACTCGCGGGCGAGGCCGCGGCCCAGTACGCCGCGGCGCTGCGACTGGCAGGCCGGGTCGAGGAGGCGTACGAGGAGGCCGCCGGGCGGGTCCGTGGGGAGGTCGCGGCGGGCGAGGTGCTGTCCGGGGACGCGCGTGCCCACTGGCGCGATCACGCACTCGGCGGCCGCCCCGACGAGCTGCTGGACGCGCTGACCCACGGGCTCGCCGCCCTGCTGGACTGCGCGGTGGAGCAGGCCGACGAACGGGTCGCCGACGCCTGGCGCCGCGACCCGGCCGCCGCGGATGTGTCGCCGTCGGCCGCGGCCGGCGCCGCGGGTGCGTCCGCGCGGCTCGGAGTCGTCGTACGGCGCTGGCGTCGCTGCCTGGAGGAACTGGCCGACGAGGAGACCCGAGAGGCATCCGGTGGCCTCGCCGGTGACCGTCCGGGCTCCGTGGCGCCGGAGGAGTCGGCGGCGCTGCTGGCCACCGCACTGCTCGGCGGGCGCCGGGCGCGTACGGCGGGGGAGAGCCTCGCCGAGTTGCTCGGGGCGCAGAGTGCGCTGCGGCTGTGCGAACGCGGCAGCAGGCTGCTGACCAGGCACCTGAAACGCGCGCTCGACGCCGAGCGCGAGCGCCGCCTGGCGCCGCTCGATCAACTGTCCGTGCCGCCGGACCAGCAGGCCGAACTGATCGCCGCACTGTCCGTATTGCAGAGGGAGAAGGTGTCGTGGTGAGCGGGTTCACGGGACGTCCGGAGGAGACGGAGGGCCCGGAGAGTCCCGAGTGCCCCAGGAATCAGGGGAGTTCCGAGAGACAGGGGAGGGGAGTGTGTTCCAGGAGCGCTGACGGCCTCGGCGAGAGCGTTGAAGGCCCTGGGGAGTGTGTGAGTTCCGAGGGCTCGGGGACATCTGGGGCCGACGAGGGGCCGGGGAAATCGGCACAGGGCTCTGCCTGCGGGGTGTGTGGGGTCTCCGGGATGTGTGGGGCGTGCCGTGCGTGCGGCGAGAGGGTGGATGACCTGGATCCGGACGAGGACGTACCGGAGCCGGGAGGCGAGACGGAGGAGACCGGCGTTCCGGAGCCGACGGGCGCAGGGGCGGACGGGCGGGGCTTCCCGCGGGACGCGCCCTGGGACGACGGGTTGATCGCGCGGCGGGTGCGGACCGGCGCGTTCCCGCGGCCGGGCGCGCGGTGGCGCGAGGCCCAGGGGGAATCCGCGGCAAGTGCGGCAGAAGCGGAAGCAGCGGCGGAAGCGCTCCGTGCGATGGACGACGTGGGTGGTGGAGGGGAAGGTGCGGATACGGCGGGAAGGGCTGACCCGGTGGGGGCCGATCCGGCAGGGGCCGGGACAGCTGCGGGTATCGGGGCGCCCGCCGGCTGCGGGGACGCAGCCGGGGCGAAGGGGGCGCTTTACGAGGAGTGGGAGGCGGCATGGGGCGCGGGGCGCGGGGCGGTGCGCCCGGCGGACGAGGAGGCGGTGCGGGGCGCGGTGCGGGTCGGGGCCCAGCGGGATGTGCCGTCGGATGAGCGGCGTGCACAGGCCGAGATGGCGGCTGACGACGGGGGCGGCGGATACGTGCCGGCGCCGGGTGGGGAACGGCGCGTTCCCGGGGACGTGCTGCGGCCCCGGCTGGACGCACTGCGGGAGCTGATCGCGCTGTCCAGGACCCGGCTGGGTGGCGAGACGCTTGAGGAGGCGGGCGGGGTCGTGGACGCCGCCGACGAGCGGAACCGGCTGTCCGCCGAGCACACGGTCGTCGCCCTCGCCGGCGCCACCGGCAGCGGCAAGTCCTCGCTGTTCAACGCGCTTGCCGGGGCGAACCGTTCGCAGGTCGGCGCGCGCCGGCCGACGACGTCCGAACCGGTGGCCTGCGTCTGGCCGGGCGGCCCCGGTGCCGAAGGGCTGCTGCACCGGCTGGGCGGTCCGCCGCGCCGCCGCCACGCCCCTGGGGAGGCGGCCTGGGAAGCGGGTACCCACGGGGGCGGTGCCGCGGTGGAGAGGAGCGCTGAGGACGGTGGGGCCAACAGTGATGGTGGGCAAGGCGGTGCGGGTGATGACGGGCTGCGGGGGCTCGTGCTGCTGGACCTGCCCGACCACGATTCGGCGGAGACCGGACATCGCGAACAGGTGGACCGGCTGCTGAAGTTGGTGGACGCGGTGATCTGGGTGGTGGATCCGGAGAAGTACGCGGATGCGGTGCTGCACGAGTGCTATCTGCGGCCGCTGGCCGGCTATGCCGAGGTGACGTTCGTGGTGCTCAACCAGGTGGACCGGCTGCCCGGGGATGCCGCCGACCAGGTGGTGGACGACCTGCGCCGGCTCCTGGACGAGGACGGTCTTGCGCTCGGCGAACACGGTGAGCCCGGGGCGCAGGTGCTCGCCCTCTCGGCCGCTACGGGGGCAGGGGTCGGAGAACTGCGGGACGCGCTGGGCCAGTTCGTGGCGGACCGGGGTGCGGCGGAACGGCGGCTGGCCGCAGATGTGGACGCGGCTGCCGAGCGGCTGCGTCCCGTGTACGTGGCGGAGCGGCGGGTCGGGCTGACGGAGCGGGCCCGCGAGGAGTTCGACGACCGGCTGGCCGACGCGGTCGGCGCGGTGGCGATGGGACGCGCGGCGGAACGCGACTGGCTGCGGCACGCGGACCGCGCCTGCGGTTCACAGTGGACACGGCTGCGCAGCCGGGGCCCGGCCCGGTGGCCGGGCGGGGAACGGCCGGACGGCGCGTTCGGGAGGCCGGGTGGAACGGCCGACGGGACGGTGGATGGGACAGCCGACGGGGCAGCGAATGGGACAGCGGATGGGACGGCCGGCGGGAAGGCTGGGGGGCGGCCCGGGACGTATGCGGGAGCGCGCTCGGCGGCTGCGCGGGGGGCGGGCAGCTTGCGGTGGAAGCCGGGGAAGCTGAGGAAGTCCGCGAAGCGGGGGAAGCCGGACGGGGGTGGAACGCCGGGAACGGTGGGCAACCCTGGAACGGCTGGAACGGCTGGAACGGCTGGAACGGCTGGAACGGCGTTTGGTGTGTGTGGAGGGCGGAAGGGACGTGGTGGGGCGGCACGTGGGGACGGGGTGGCTGTTGGTGCGGGAGCGTCGCGGGAGATGGACGGGCGGGCGGCGGCGCGGCCTGTTGTGGAGCAGGCGGTGCGGGCGGTAGCGGGCGAGGCGGCCCGCGGGCTGCCCGGTCCGTGGGCGCAGGCCGTACGCGAGGCGGCGGTGCGGGGAGCGGAAGGGCTGCCGGTGGCGCTGGACGTGGTGGCGGCGGACGCGGAGGAGGCGCTGCGGGACGGGCCGACGGTGCGGCCGCGGTGGTGGATGGCGGCGGCGGCGTTGCAGGGCCTGATGTTCGTCCTCCAGGTCGTGGGCCTGTTGTGGCTGCTGGGGGTGCTCACGGGGCTGGCGGCTGCGGAAGAGTGGGGGGCCGCTCTGTTGCCTGCGGTCGTCGGCTCGGTGGGCGGGCCCGCCCTGACATGGCTGTGCGGGGTGGCGGCGCGGGGCCCCGCCCGGCGGCACGGTCAGGAGACCGAGCGCAGGCTGCGGGAGACGGCTGCGGGGTGCGGGCGGGCCCGGGTGCTCGAACCGGTCGCCGCCGAGCTGCTGCGATACCGCGAGGTGCGCGAGCAGTATGCGGTGGCGTCGGGGGCCTGAGCCTGTTGGGCGGGCGGCGGGGCCGTGTTGCCGCTTGTCATCTCCGGCTTGTTTTCCGCCTGTTGGGGGCGGGTTCCGTCGCCTCCCCGCTCCACCACCGCGGTACTCGTGCCCTCGTCCCGCATTCCCCTGCCGTTCCCTCGCCCCGCTTGCCCCGCTCAACCCTCGTTCGGGTGACCGGGTTTTCCACAGACGGGTGGTCGTCCACAGGCCGGAGCGGGGATTGCGGGATGCGTGCAGCATGAGATCAACGCACGGCGAGAGCGGTGGGTGACAGCGGACGACGGCGCCGTACGACGCGGCGCGGACGGGGGAAGTGGGTTCGATGAACGACACGTTGGTGACGCTGGTGGGGAATGCCGCGACGGCGGTGGAGCATCGGCAGACCGCGGCGGGTGTGGCGGTGGCACGATTCCGGCTCGCGGCGACTCCCCGGCGGTGGGACAAGGCGCGGGAGCGCTGGACGGATGGCGAGACGAGTTTCTATACGGTCAGGGCGTGGCGGGCGCTCGCCGACCATGTCGCGGCGTCGGTGGCGGTGGGGGAACCCCTGTTGGTTCAGGGGCGGTTGCGGCTGCGGGAGGGAGAGCAGCCTCCGGAGCGTGGCGGGGCGCGCTGGTTCGCGGCGGAGGTCGATGCGCTGGCGATCGGCCACGATCTTTCCCGGGGTACCGCCGCCTTCCGTCGGTCCCCGCGGGGGCGCACGGATCAGGTGCCGATCCAACAGGCCCAGGGCGGGCGGGTGTCGGAGGCTGAAGGCATCCCGGATGCCGGCGCGGGCGCGGGTGCGCCAGGTTCCTCGGGTGCGGCGGATTCGTTGCGGGCGGCGGACCGTCCGCCTGCGGATGACCCGTTGGGTGCGGCCTCGTGTGCGGAAGGTGCCTCGCGGGAGGGGAGTGTGGCGGGCGAAGGCGCTGCGGTGGAGAGGGCGGGGGATCAGGACGGGCGCCGGTTGAATTCCCAACTTTCCGGGATAGCGCACGGCAGTTGACCGGTGGAGCGGTCCTTATGGGAAATGCGGGAGGTGGTTGATCGCGTAATCGAGGGTGTGGCGTGGCGCGTGCGAGGCGCTTTACCGCAGCTGGGTGCCTCAAGTGGCCAGGCGCGCCCCGGTGGTTTGCCGGAGAAGGTGGCAGTGCCCTGAAAAGTCCCGGCGATTTGTCGATAATGCCAGGTCATACGTACGGCAGTCGGTAACGATTGCGATTCGGATCGAGTGCGGGAAGCCAATCCTGGGGACCGTCCTGCGCCTGCTCTCTAGGATCCGACGAGTACTCACGGGGGCTGATGTGTTCAGCTGTTGAGTTCTTTGGGATCTTTCCGGCGAGGCTCCTCCCCACTCGACCGCCTCGCCCAGAGGGGAAATTCATGCTTTCGAAGAAGAGGCGGGGCGCAGCCCGCCTTGCCGCAGCGGTCATGGCCTCCGGCCTGGTCGCCGCGGGCGCGATAGCCACCGCGGGGCCTGCCGCGGCGGATGACACGACCTCCGCACACGGGGGTGCCACCGCCACGCTCGGTGGTCTGAAGGTCTACGACCAGGCGGTCGTGCACGGCCAGGGCGGGGACCAGCGCCTGGGTGCGGGCCTGTTCGAGATGTCGGTCGACAACGGCGGCACGCTGCAGACGTACTGCATCGACATCCACAACCCGACGCAGCAGCAGGCGAAGTACCAGGAAGTGCCGTGGAGCGCGTCGTCGCTGCACAACAACGCGGACGCCGGCAAGATCCGTTGGATCCTGCAGAACTCCTACCCGCAGGTGAACGACCTGGAGGCGCTGGCCCATAAGGCCGACGCAGGGAACCTCACCGAGAAGACCGCGGCGGCCGGAACCCAGGTCGCGATCTGGCGCTTCTCCGACCACGCCAAGGTGGACGCGGTCGACCCGGCGGCCGAGAAGCTCGCCGACTACCTGCAGAAGAGTGCACAGAACCTCACCGAGCCGAAGGCATCGCTGACGCTGGCCCCGCCGGCCGTCTCCGGTAAGTCCGGCAGCCGCATCGGCCCGGTGACCGTGCACACCAACGCGGACAGCGTCACGGTCGCCCCCGCCGCGGGTACGCCGTCCGGCGTCAAGGTCGTCGGCAAGGACGGCAAGCCCGTCACCGGTGCCGCCGACGGCAGCCAGCTGTTCTTCGACGTGCCCGCGGGCGCGGCCGACGGCTCCACTTCGCTGACCGCCCAGGCCGCCACCAAGGTCCCGGTCGGCCGTGCCTTCACCGGTATCGGCGAGCACGCCAAGAGCCAGACCCAGATCCTGGCAGGCTCCAGCGAGTCCACCGTCTCGGCCTCCGCGACGGCCTCGTGGAAGAAGCAGGGCGCCATCCCGGCGGTCACCGCCGAGAAGAACTGCTCCAAGGGCGGCGTGGATGTCACGGCGACCAACAAGGGCGACGAGGCGTTCCACTTCGAGCTGTCGGGCAAGAAGTACGAGATCGCACCGGGTGGGTCGCAGACCGTGACGGTGCCGGTGGGTGAGGACCAGCCGTACAAGATCGCGGTCAACGGCGAGGGCGGCTTCAAGAAGACCTTCTCCGGCGTCCTCGACTGCAAGACCGCGGGCTCCGGCAGCGGCAAGCCCTCCCCGCAGCCGAGCCCGGCCTCGGTCGGCGGCACCAGCGGTGGTGACACCGGCGGCGGTGACCTCGCCGAGACCGGTTCCAGCAGTGCCACGCCGGTGATCGCGGGCATCGCGGTCGTGCTGGTCCTGGTCGGCGGCGGCTCGGTGTTCTTCCTCCGCAAGAGGAAGTCCGGCACCGCGTAGTGATCGGGCGCTGACACCACGGTGGTGCAGGCGAGGTAGGCGAGCGGGCGGACGGCCCGGGGAGCCGGCGCAGGCCGGCCGGACCCTGCCGACCGGCTGACGGCCTGCCGGTTCTGCGCCACCACCCCGGCGGCCCCGGAGCGTAGGACAGCTCGGGGGCCGCCGGCGTGCGTGGGCGGCGTGACACGTCATGGCGCGGCGTGACGTGGCCGATGCCGACGGGCGGGCCGCCGCGCGGGTCGCCGCCGCCGTGTGAGGGGCGGTGGCAGGGAGGGGCCGGAAAAGGGGCGGCCGGGCAGGGGCCGCAAGCTGAAGGCTGCGGAGAGCCCGCCGGGGACGGCCCGGGAAGGCCGCAGGTCGGCGGGGCCGGGAAGGGGCAGTCGTGGCGGGGGCGGGGGCTTTCGGGGCTGCGCTCTCGGCTACTCGTTTTCTTCAGGGCGTGGCCGTACGGCAAGATGGGTGTATCTGCCCTCGCGCGGCCACGCCGCACCATGGCCCACGCGGCGGAGCCGCATACAGACCTGCTAGATCCAGACTGCCGGACGGTTTCTCTTGGCTGAGTACATCTACACGATGCGCAAGACGCGCAAGGCGCACGGCGACAAGGTCATCCTCGATGACGTGACGCTGAGCTTCCTGCCGGGCGCGAAGATCGGTGTTGTGGGCCCGAACGGCGCCGGTAAGTCCACGGTGCTGAAGATCATGGCCGGTCTTGAGCAGCCGTCGAACGGCGACGCGTTCCTCTCCCCGGGCTACACCGTGGGCATGCTCCTCCAGGAGCCGCCGCTCGACGAGTCCAAGACGGTGCTGCAGAACGTCCAGGACGGCGCCGCCGAGATCATGGGCAAGCTGCACCGCTTCAACGAGGTCGCCGAGCTGATGGCGACCGACTACTCCGACGCGCTGATGGAGGAGATGGGCAAGCTCCAGGAGGACCTGGACCACGCCAACGCGTGGGACCTGGACACCCAGCTGGAGCAGGCGATGGACGCGCTGGGCTGCCCGCCCGGCGACTGGGCCGTCACCAACCTCTCCGGCGGTGAGCGCCGCCGCGTCGCGCTGTGCAAGCTGCTCCTTGAGGCGCCCGACCTGCTGCTCCTCGACGAGCCCACCAACCACCTGGACGCCGAGTCCGTGCAGTGGCTGGAGCAGCACCTCGCGAAGTACCCCGGCACCGTCGTCGCCGTCACCCACGACCGGTACTTCCTCGACCACGTCGCCCAGTGGATCTGCGAGGTCGACCGCGGCCGCCTGCACGGCTACGAGGGCAACTACTCCAAGTACCTGGAGACCAAGCAGGCCCGTCTCAAGGTCGAGGGCCAGAAGGACGCCAAGCGCGCGAAGCGTCTGAAGGAAGAGCTGGACTGGGTCCGCTCCAACGCCAAGGGGCGGCAGGCCAAGTCCAAGTCGCGTCTGGCGCGTTACGAGGAAATGGCCGCCGAGGCCGACAAGATGCGGAAGCTGGACTTCGAGGAGATCCAGATCCCGCCGGGCCCGCGCCTGGGCAACATCGTCGTCGAGGTCGAGAACCTCTCGAAGGCGTTCGGTGAGAAGGTGCTGATCGACGGCCTGTCGTTCACGCTGCCCCGTAACGGCATCGTCGGCGTCATCGGCCCGAACGGTGCCGGCAAGACCACGCTGTTCAAGATGCTCCAGGGCCTGGAGACGCCCGACGGCGGTTCGATCAAGGTCGGCGACACCGTCAAGATCTCCTACGTCGACCAGAGCCGCGAGAACATCGACCCCAAGAAGACCCTGTGGGCCGTGGTCTCCGACGAGCTGGACTACATCAACGTCGGCCAGGTCGAGATGCCCTCGCGGGCGTACGTCTCCGCGTTCGGGTTCAAGGGCCCGGACCAGCAGAAGCCCGCCGGGGTGCTGTCCGGCGGTGAGCGCAACCGCCTCAACCTCGCGCTCACCCTCAAGCAGGGCGGCAACCTCCTGCTCCTCGACGAGCCGACCAACGACCTCGACGTCGAGACCCTGTCGTCGCTGGAGAACGCGCTCCTCGACTTCCCCGGCTGCGCCGTGGTCGTCTCCCACGACCGCTGGTTCCTGGACCGCGTCGCCACGCACATCCTGGCGTACGAGGGCGAGTCCAAGTGGTTCTGGTTCGAGGGCAACTTCGAGTCGTACGAGAAGAACAAGGTCGAGCGCCTCGGTGCGGACGCGGCCCGGCCGCACCGCGCGACGTACAAGAAGCTGACCCGGGGCTGAGCCGCGTGCGACACCACTACTCCTGCCCCCTGCGCTGGTCCGACATGGACGCCTTCGGCCATGTCAACAACGCGGTCTTCGTCCGCTACCTCGAAGAGGCGCGGATCGACTTCATGGCCCGGCTGGCGCCGGGGGGCGGCAGTGTGTCGTTCACCGGCGGGTCCGTCGTGGCCCGCCACGAGATCGACTACCTGCGCCCGCTGGTGCACCGGCACGCCCCGGTGACCATCGAGCTGTGGGTCACGAAGATCAGTGCCGCGTCGATGACCGTCGGCTACGAGGTCAAGGACGAGGACGCGCTCTACCTCCGCGCCACGACCGTCGTCGTCCCCTACGACTTCGCCGAGGAGCGCCCGCGCCGCCTCACCGCGGAGGAGAAGACGTACCTGAAGGAGTACCTGGACGACGCCGCGCAGACGAAGGGGGCCGTCGCTTGATGACGGTGCTGCGCCTGGCCGACGCCGGGGAGGCGGCGGATCTCGCCGCCTTCCTGGCCCGACTGATCCACTACGACAGGGCCGCCGCGGTGCGCCTCCAGGCCGGTGACGGTGTGCTGGCCGTGTTCGGCCGGCCGCCGTCGTTCGAGGTGCTGGCGGTCCGCACCGCCCGTCTCGCCGCCGGGCAGCGGGTGACCCTGGACGTCACCGTCTCCGCGGGGGAATTCCTCGAAGGGATCCAGGAGACGGCGGACGCGCTGACGGTGCCCGCCGCCGTCACCGGTCCGCCGTGGGCCGGGGTGCTGCCGCCGCGCGGCGGCTGGCGCCGGGTGCCGGGGCTGCCCGCGCCCGAGGCGCTGGTCCGCGCGGTGGCCGCGGCCGTCGCCGAATTCCGCGCCCGTGACGAGGCATTGGCCCCGCAGGAACGCACCCGCGCGGCCCGGGACCGTATCGGCAGGGAGATCTGGTCGCGCACGCTCGGCGACACCCATCTCCCGCTGCGTGCCGTGCACGCCGCCCAGTCGCTGGGCTTCCTGCGCCCGGCGCACGTCGCGGCCGGGTCCGGCGGCGGGGTACTGACCGCGCCCGCCGCGCAGCCGCCCACCCTGCTGACCGCGGGCGGCTGGCTGCGGCTGAGCACCGCCTACGGTTCGATCGCGGTCCGCACGGCGGGGCCCGCGGAGCTGACCGGGCTTTCCGGGCTGACGGTCACGCCGACCTGAGTCACCCGGAGCGTCCGGCGGGCGACCCGTCGGATCCGCCCTAACCCTCGTCCTCCCCGTCCCGTTCCCGTGCCGCGCCGTCGGCCGTGCGGTCGGGCCAGACGCCGATGTGGTCGCTCTCCAGCTCCAGCAGCACCCGGTGTTCCATGCCCAGGCTGCCGGTGTAATCGGTGGGCAGTTGCAGCCGGCCTGCGCGGTCGAGCATCGCGTACTCCTGGGCGACCAGCGACTCCTGGCCGGTCGCGGCGTCCCGTTCGGTGCGGCGCAGTACCTCGGAGGAGGTGCGGCCGTCGCGGATGGCGACCGTGCGCCGGACCTCGGATGCGACGGCCTGGTCGTGGGTGACGATCACGATCGTGGTGCCCAGTTCCTCGTTGGCGGTGCGGAACGCCGAGAAGACCTGCTCGGCGGTGTGCGAGTCGAGTTCGCCGGTCGGCTCGTCGGCCAGCAGCACCGACGGGGTGTTGGCCAGGGCCACGGCGATGGCGGTGCGCTGTGCCTCGCCGCCGGAGAGCTGGTGCGGGCGGCGGTCGCGGCAGTGGCCGATGGCGAGCATCGACAGCAGCCGCTCGGCCCGCTTCGTCCGCTCGGCCCGGCGCAGGCCGCCGCGCAGCTGCATGGGCAGGGTGATGTTCTGGAGGGCGGTGAGGTACGGCAGGAGGTTGCGGGCGGTCTGCTGCCAGACGAAGCCGACGACGTCGCGGCGGTAGCCGAGGCGGGCCGTTGCGCCCATCGTCAGCAGGTCACGGCCGGCGACCCGGGCGGCGCCCGCGGTCGGCACGTCGAGCCCGGCCAGGATGTTCATCAGCGTCGACTTGCCGCTGCCCGACGCCCCCACCAGGGCCATCAACTCGCCCTCGGCGACCAGCAGATCGAGGCCCTGGAGCGCCTGGACCTCCACCCCGTCGGTGGAGAAGACCCGGACCAGGCGGTCGCAGGCGATCAGCGCGTCGTGACCGTAGGCGGGCCGGCCGCGCCGGGACGCGGCCCGCCGCTCCAGCTCGGCGAGGCTCGCGGGACCTGCGGCCGGTTCGTTCGGCTCCGTCGGCTCCGTCGGTTCTGTTCGTTCGGGCCGGGTCATCGGGTGTCCCCCGCTTTCCACTCGGTGCTCTCGCGTCGCCGTCCGCTCAGCCACGCCTGGGTCAGTGCCACGGCCAGGGCGAGGACCACCACCGCCGCCGAAGGCAGCAGCAGGGACGCGGGGTCGGCGCGCAGGTGTACGGGGCCCGCCTCGCCGCCGGACGCGCCGGGGAAGGCGAGCGGGGCGAGGTCCGTGCCGGGCCCCAGCAGACGGATCGCGGCCACGCCGACCAGCGCGCCGCCCAGTGCCGCCAACAGCGCCTGCGGCAGCGCCTCCAGGACCATCAGGCGCCGCCCCTGCCGCGCGGTCAGGCCCAATGTCCTTAGCCCGCCCAGTAGTTGGGTGCGCTCCGGCGCGGCCTGGAGCAGCGCGAGCAGCAGCGCGAGCAGCGCGAACCCGGCGCCCGCGCCGACGGCGGCCACGTACAGACGCTCCGCGCCCTCCTGGAGCGGCGGATCGGCGAGCCGCGCCCGCGCCTCGGCGCGCAGGGTGGTGCGGACGGACGATCCCGCCGGGGTGTGGGCGCGGACGGTGGCGCGCAGCGCCTTCGGGCCGGGTGAACTGCCGGACACCAGCAGCAGGGTGGGCCCGGACGCCTGGTCGGCGACGCTGTCCGGGTGCAGCCGGGCCACGCCGGCCGCGTCGATCACGATGAAGTCGCCGCCGGGCAGTGCCGGGGTGTCCGCGCGTACCGCCACCGGGCGGACCGTGATCTGGCCCGCCTCCGGTTGCAGGGTCATGGGGGAGTGCCCGAAACGGGCCAGGAAGCTGGGGGACACCAGGGCGGGCAGCGGGCTGTTGCCGCCCTGGTCGGTCAGGATTCCTGCGGGGAAGGCGCCGAGGCCGGTGGCGCGGGCGAGCCCGGCGTAGCGGTCGGCGTCCGCGATCACCAGGGTCAGCGGCGGCCCGCTGTCCGACGCCGCCAGAATGCCGAGCTGCACAGGCACCGCGCCGGTGACACCCGGCACCTTCGCCACGGCGGCGGCCAGCCCCTTCGGCAGCGGTTCGGCACCGGAGATCCGCGCCTCGGCGCCGACCGCGGCCAGCGCCGCGCGATCCCTGCCCTGCGCCACCCCCGCCAGCACCGAACCGCCGAACGACGCGGTGGTCAGCGCCACCAGCAGCGCCAGCAGCGGCAGCCCGGCGGTGGCCGGGGCGCGGCCCGCGCGGGCCAGTGACAGGAAGCCGAGCAGCCCCGCCGTACGGGCCGCGGGCCGCGCGGCGAGCCGCAGCGGCAGCGGGTAGAGGCGGAGCAGCAGCAGCGCGGCGATCACGCCGATCAGCACCGGCGCCGCGCTCACCAGGATGTCCACGCCGCCGGCCGCGGTGCTGCGGCGGCGCAGCGCCAGCACCGCGCCGAACGCCAGGACCACGACGGTGAGTTCGGCGACCGTACGGCGCCGGGAGGGGCGGGCGGTGGCCAGGTCATCGCGGCCTGCCGGGCGCGGGCGGCGGTGCGCGGCCGCGGCCCGCAGCGGCAGCGCCAGGGTGCCGACCACGCCGACGCAGGCCGCGGCGAGCACCGGGACGGCGGTCCGCCCGCCGGGCACCAGCAGCAGTGCCAGGCCACCGCCGGCCGCCGCGGCGGGCAGCGAAGCCGCCGCCGTGCCCGCCGCGAGCCGTCCGGTCAGCCCGGCGAGCGAG
This sequence comes from Streptomyces pinistramenti, assembly GCF_020564935.1. Taxonomy (GTDB): domain Bacteria; phylum Actinomycetota; class Actinomycetes; order Streptomycetales; family Streptomycetaceae; genus Streptomyces; species Streptomyces pinistramenti. The sequence goes on along the minus strand of NZ_JAJCXB010000052.1, from coordinate 2,234 downwards.
GCGCCGCGGGCCCGCAGCAGGGCGAGTTCGGGCCGGCGCCTGGCGGCGGTCAGCGCGCCGGTCATCAGCAGCACCACGGCGGCGACGGTGCCGATGCCGAACGCGGCGACCGCGATCACCGGGGCGACCGTGGCGCGGGTCCGCTCGAAGGCGTCGATGAGGCCGTCGGCCGGGGTGTCGGTGACCGCGCCCGCGCCCGCGACGGAACGGATCCGGGCCAGGCCCGCGCCGTGTTCGACGGAGAGCAGCAGGTCCCGCAGGACGGGCGCCTGCTGCGCGGTCAGGGCCCGTCCGTCCAGCTCGTACCACCAGTACTTCTCCGGCTTGCCGGGGGCGACCTCCGCGAGCCGCGGGCCGTCGCCCGGGTTCAGCAGCAGGCCCGCCTGCCAGTACCGCAGCGCCGGGGCGCTGCCCGTGGTGGCCTGGCTCGGGGCGGCCAGCGGCGCGTCGACGGACCAGTACGCGTCCTGGGGGGCCCGCGGGGTGAACAGGCCGCAGATCCGCACCGTCAGGCCGTCGAGGTGCAGGGTGCTGCCGACGCGGAGGCCGAGTGTGCGGGCGCTCGCCGCGCTGACCGCGGCCTCCAGGGTGCGGGCGCCGGGCGCCGCGGCGTGCGGCAGCCGGCCCGTGACGCGGGTGCTGTGCGCCGCGAGTTCCGACGCGGTGGCGAGCGTGAAGTGGGCCGCCACCCCGTCGGGCCGGGGCAGCCAGGTGTCCTGGGCGCCGAGCGGCGCGGTGGTGCGCACGCCGTGCGCGGAACGGTCCGCGGCGACGCGCAGCGGTGCGGTGAACAGGCCGCGGAGCGCCCGGTCCTGGCGGTCGGTCTCCGGGGCGGCGAACGCGGTGCCGGGGGCCTGGGAGGTCACGTCGTCGCGGCCGAGCGAGATCTGCAAGGTCCGCTGCTCGGCGGTGACCGACGTCAGAGCATCCCGCGCGCCCCGGGTCTCGTACGCGTCCACCGCGCGCGGGAACGCCGCGGCGAGGAACGCGGTGACCAGCACCAGGACGCAGAGACCCAGCGCGGGCCCGTGCCGCCCGGCCCGGAGCGCGCCGGTCCCGGCGAACGCGGTCACCGGTCCTCACCTCGCACGGCCGCCCCGGCGCGGCACCGGACCTCGTGGTCGGCACGGTTCATCTCACACGGCTCCTTGGCTGCGCAGGGCCTGGACGGGGTCGCCGCGCCGCAGGCCCACCGCGGCGACGACCAGCAGCGGCACCGCGGCGACCGCGGCCAGCAGCAACGCGACCTGCCCAGGCGGCAGTTCCACCAGCACATCGGGCACCGGCCGCGTCGCCTGCTCGGTCAGCACCACCAGCGGCACCACCGCGCGGGTCAGCACGGCCCCCAGCGCCGTACCGACGGCCAGCGCCAGCGCGATCAGCACGCCCTGTTCCGCCGCGATCATCCGGGCCAGCTGCGGCCGCGGCGCGCCCAGTGCCCGCAGGACCGCGAACTCCCGGGCGCGCTCGCGCAGCGCCCCGGCGGCGCTCACCGCGAAACCGACCGCCGCCAGCAGCGCCGCCACCACGGCCGCCGCGGCCAGCGCGGCCTGCGGGCCCAGGCCCAGCGGGTCGTCGTGCAGCCGGCCGGCGATCTCGTCGCGCGCCACCACCTGGCCGGGATCGGTGTCCGCACGGTCCCGCAGCGCCGCCACCACCTGCCCGGCCGCGCCCGCCCGCGGCCTGATCCACCACTCGGTGGCGGCCAGCGGCGCGGCATCCTGGTCGCCGAGCGCTTCGTTGACGGTGCCGAAGTCGACCAGCAGCCCGGCGCCCGCCGACTGCTGGTCGGCGGGCCCCGGCAGCGCCCGTACCGCCCGCACGATCCGTGCCTTCAGCGGCCGGCCGTTGACCGGGATCTCGATGACGGAACCGGTCTTCGAGCCGCTGTCGCGCAGGTACCCGTCCGTCGCGACGGCCGGCAACGGGCCGTGCGGGGGGTGGGCCGCGCCGATGCGCAGCGTGGTGCGGGCCGCGCCGTAACTGCCCGCCGGACGGACGCCGGTGTCGTACGTCTGGGTCAGCAGCCCGCCCGAAGGAACGGCCGGGCGGCCCGCCCTGGGGCCGAAGGGCTCGCCCGCGAAGGTGCTCGCCGCGCTCACCTGCCCCGACCACGAAAGGCCCGCGGGCGCGTGGAGTTGACGTCCCGCGCCGCCGGGCAGCAGGGCCTGCGCGGCGGCGAGGGTCAGCCGCTGCCGGTGCGAGACCTCCGTCTGGTCCAGGTCGGCGACCAG
>NZ_JAJCXB010000051.1 GCF_020564935.1 Streptomyces pinistramenti | reverse complement strand
CCCATTCTTGGAATGTTCAACCAACCCATGGCGTTCCGCCGTCATGACCGCAGCGCACCACGACCCCCAGGACTTCAGGGCGTACGGAACGGCGGACGGCACGGCGGACGTGCCCGGCCGCACCCGCGCGCCCCGCGACGACACCTACCTCACCCACGGCGCCCCGGCCGAACGCTGGGCGCGCGCCCAGCTGTTCTTCGACGCCAAGGACTTCACCGCGGCCGCCCGGATCCTGCGCGACCTGGTCGACGAGGCGCCCGCCCGGGTCGGCCCCCGCCTGCTGCTCGCCCGCGCCTACTACCACTCCGCCCAACTGCGCCGCGCCGAGACCGAGTTGCGCGACATCCTGGACCTCGATCCGGTCGAGGACTACGCCCGTCTGATGCTCGGCCGCACCCTGGAGCGCCAGGGCCGCCCCGAGGACGCCGCCGGCCATCTGCGGATCGCGGCGGCGCTGGGCGGGGACGCGAACCGGGGCGCCCGCTAGGCCGTGCCCTCGGTGTCGCGGTACGCCTCCAGCAGCCGCAGCCACACCTCGCTGATCGTCGGGTAGGAGGGCACCGCGTGCCAGAGGCGTTCGACGGGGACCTCGCCGGCCACCGCGACCGTCGCGGAGTGCAGCAGTTCGCCGACGCCGGGGCCGACGAAGGTCGCGCCGAGCAGGATCTCGCGGTCCAGGTCGACGACCATCCGGGCCCGGCCGCGGTAGCCGTCGGCGTACAGGGAGGCGCCGGCCACCGCGCCCAGGTCCTGGTCGACGGCGCGGATCCGGTACCCGGCGCGCTCCGCTTCGGCGGCGGTCAGCCCGACCGATGCGGCTTCGGGGTCGCTGAAGACGACCTGCGGGACGGCCGCGGTGTCGGCGGTGGCGGCGTGCGCGCCCCAGCGGTCGGACTCCAGGACCGGTACGCCCTGGGCGCGCGCGACGATGGCGGCGCCGGCGATTCTGGCCTGGTATTTGCCCTGGTGGGTGAGGAGTGCGCGGTGGTTGACGTCGCCGACGCCGTAGAGCCAGCCGTCGCCGCCCGGGGTGGCGACCAGGCAGCTGTCGTCGACCGCGAGCCAGCTGCCGGGTTCCAGGCCGACGGTCTCCAGGCCGATGTCGTCGGTGCGCGGCGCGCGTCCCGTGGCGATCAGGATCTCGTCGGCGATGATCTCGTCGCCGGTGTCCAGGACGACGGTGACCGCGCCGCCCGGGGCCTCCCGGCGCACCTCGCGGGCCTCGACGCCGGTGCGCAGCAGCACTCCGGCCTCGGCGAGCGATTCGGCGACCAGGTATCCGGCGAACGGTTCCATCCGTGGCAGCAGCCCGTCGCCGCGCACCAGGAGCGTCACGGATGCGCCCAGGGCCCGCCAGGCGGTGGCCATTTCGACGCCGACCACGCCGCCGCCGATGATCACCAGGCGGCCGGGGACGGTTCCCGCGCTGGTCGCCTCGCGGCTGGTCCAGGGCCCGGCCTCGGCGAGCCCCGGGACCGGCGGCAGCACCGCGCGGCTGCCGGTGCAGACCGCGACCGCGTGCCGTGCGGCCAGGGTCCGGCCGTCGACGACGACCCGCCGCGGCCCGGCCAGCCTGCCCTTGCCGCGGACCAGGCCGATACCGGCCGACTCCAGCCAGCGGACCTGCCCTTCGTCCTTCCAGTGGGAGGCGAAGGCGTCGCGGTGGGCGAGCACGGCGGCAGCGTCCAGGGGGCCGTCCACGGCGTCCTTGAGGCCGGGCACCCGGCGGGCCTCGGATCGGGCGGTGACCGGGCGCAGCAGGGCCTTGCTGGGCATGCACGCCCAGTAGGAGCATTCGCCGCCGACCAGTTCGCTCTCCACGACGACGGCGCTCAGCCCGGCGGCGTGTGCCCGGTCGGCGACGTTCTCGCCGGTCGGGCCCGCGCCCAGCACGATGACGTCGTAGGTTTCGTCGGCGGTCGCTGCGCTGGCTGCCATCGGCCTTCGCTCCCTGGATGGCTCGGCGGGGCCCCGTGCGGATGCCCGGGGCCTGGTGGAGGCTTCCCAGGGCCCATCCTGGGCCCGCCGCGGCGTCAGCGCATCCGGCGCTCGACGGCCGTCTTGGCCTCGACGAGGTCGGAGCCGGTCAGTTCGCGGTACTGCTTGATGGCCTGGATCTTCTTGCCCTGCCCCAGCAGCTCGTCGATCTCGGCGTACGCGGGGTCCTCGGGCTCCTGGAGGCCGGTGTGCGCGGACAGCAGCTCGATCTTCCGTTCCAGGCGGGCGATGCGGCGGTTCTGGAGCTTGGCACGGCGGTCGGCGGCGGATATCAGCAGCAGGATGGCGAGGATGAGCAGGCCGGTGACGGACATCAAGGTGGTGTTCATGGACGGAGACTCTACGAGGGCGGCGGGGGACGCCGGGCCCCTCAGAACAGCTTGCCCGGGTTGAGGAGGCCCAGCGGGTCGAAGACGCCCTTGATACCGCGCTGCAACTCCAGCCCCACCGGGCCCAGTTCGCGCGCCAGCCACTCCTTCTTCAGGACGCCGACGCCGTGCTCGCCGGTGATCGTGCCGCCCAGTTCCAGGCCGAGCGCCATGATGTCGTCGAAGGAGGCGCGGGCCCTGCGGGACTCGTCGGGGTCGGCCGCGTCGAAGCAGACGGTGGGGTGCGTGTTGCCGTCGCCCGCGTGCGCGCAGACGCCGATGGTGAGGTCGTACTTCTCGGCGATGGCGGCGGTGCCTTCGAGCATGGCGGCCAGTCGGGAGCGGGGGACGCAGACGTCGTCGATCATGGTGGCCGACTTGAGCTGTTCCAGGGCGGTCAGGGTCAGCCGGCGGGCCTGGAGCAGCAGGTCGGACTCGGCCGGGGTTTCGGCCGGGACGACGTCGGTGGCGCCGGCCGCGGTGCACAGCGCGCCGACCGCGGCGAGGTCGGCGGCCGGATCCGGGGTGTCGAAGGCGGCCAGCAGCAGCGCTTCGGTGGTGTCGGGCAGGCCCATCTTCGTCATGGCGTTGACGGCGCGGATGCTCGTACGGTCCATGAGTTCGAGCAGCGAGGGGGCGTGGCCGCGGGCCATGATCTCGCAGACCGCTTCGCAGGCGGCGGCGGTGGAGGGGAACTCGGCGGCCAGCACGAGCTGTTGGGGCGGCTGCGGCTTGAGGGCGAGGACGGCGCGGACGACGATGCCGAGGCTGCCCTCGGAGCCGACGAACAGCCGGGTGAGGTCGTATCCCGCGACGCCCTTGGCGGTGCGCCTGCCGGTCGTCAGAAGCCGGCCGTCGGCGAGGACGACGTCGAGGCCGAGTACGTACTCCGCGGTGACGCCGTACTTGACGCAGCACAGGCCACCGGACGCGGTACCGATGTTGCCGCCGATGGAGCACTGCTCCCAACTGGAGGGATCCGGCGGGTAGTACAGGCCGTGTGCGTTGACGGCGCGGGAGAGGGTGGCGTTGATGACACCCGGTTCGACGACCGCGATCCGGTCGACGGGGTTGATCTCGATGATGGCGTCCATCTTGGACAGCGAGAGCACGATGCAGCCGTCGGAGGCGTTGGCCGCGCCGGACAGGCCGGTGCGCGAGCCCTGCGGGACGACCGGGACGCGCAGCTCCGTTGCGGTGCGCATGACGTGCTGGACCTGCTCGACGGTGCGTGGCAGGACGACGACGGCGGGTGTGCCGGCCGCGCAGAAGCTCGCCATGTCACGGGCGTAGGAGCCGGTGACGTCGGGGTCGGTGAGGACCGCTTCCCCGGGAAGTCCTGCGCGCAGGCGTGCGATGAGGTCCATAGCGTCCAGCGTCCCATCCGTGGGCGCCGCAGGGAAGATCGCGCGGCGGCGGTGCTCGTGAAGCGGCCCGGCGCGACGCCGCAGGGGCATCGCGCCGGGCCGGCGCCGCCGGGAGGCGGGCGGCGCCCAGGAGCCGCCGGCTCACAGGTTGCCGCGCAGCTCCTGCTCGCGCTCGATCGCCTCGAAGAGGGCCCTGAAGTTGCCCTTGCCGAAGCCCATCGAGCCGTGCCGCTCGATCATTTCGAAGAAGACCGTCGGCTTGTCCTGGACCGGCTTGGTGAAGATCTGCAGCAGGTAGCCGTCCTCGTCGCGGTCGACCAGGATCTTCAGCTCACGCAGCGTCTCGACCGGCACCCGGGTCTCGCCGGCCCACTCGCCGAGGGTGTCGTAGTAGGAGTCGGGGGTGTTCAGGAACTCCACGCCGGCCGCGCGCATCGCCCGGACGCTGGCGACGATGTCGTTGGTGGCCAGCGCGATGTGCTGGACGCCGGGGCCGCCGTAGAACTCCAGGTACTCGTCGATCTGCGACTTCTTCTTCGCAATCGCCGGCTCGTTGAGCGGGAACTTGACCTTGCGGGTGCCGTCGGCGACGACCTTCGACATCAGGGCGGAGTACTCGGTGGCGATGTCGTCGCCGACGAACTCCTTCATGTTCGTGAAGCCCATGACCTTGTTGTAGAAGGCCACCCACTCGTTCATCTTGCCGAGTTCGACGTTGCCGACGCAGTGGTCGATGGCCTGGAAGCGGCGGGCGCCGGTCTCCACGAGCGGCGCGGCCGCGACGTAGCCGGGCAGATAGGGGCCGGTGTAGCCGGTGCGCTCGACGAAGGTGTGCCGGGTCTCGCCGTAGGTGGCGATGGAGGCGCGTACGACGGTGCCGTGCTCGTCCTTGGTCTCGTACGGCTCCTCGATGCCGGTGGCGCCGTGGTCCAGGGCGTAGGCGTACGCGGCGCGGGCGTCGGGGACCTCGACGGCGAGGTCGATGACGCCGTCGCCGTGGGCGGAGACGTGATCGGCGAGGAAACGGCCCCAGTCGGTGGTGGCCTTGATGACGGAGGTGAACACGAACCGGGCGCTGCCGGATTCGAGCACGTAACTGGCGGTCTCGCGGCTGCCGTTCTCCGGTCCGGAGTAGGCGACGCTCTTCATGCCGAAGGCGGTGGCGTAGTAGTGCGCGGCCTGCCTGGCGTTGCCGACGGCGAAGACGACCGCGTCCATCCCCTTGACCGGGAAGGGGTCCGCCTGTCGGGCCGTGCCGGGGGTGGGCTGCGTATGCATCGTGGTGTCTGCCATGGCCGCAGATTCCCTCCGATCCACAAGGTGCGCAATAGTTTGTGCATTCTCTGGGCATTATGTATAGCGAGGTGGGGGTACTGCCGGGCTATCTGTACAGGATGACCATCGAAAAGAGAGGACGCGGCGATGGCGATCGATCATTTGGACGGGGCGCTGCTGGAACTGCTGGCCCGGGAGCCGCGGATCGGTGTCCTGGAAGCGTCGCGGCGGCTCGGCGTGGCACGCGGGACGGTGCAGGCGCGGCTCGACCGCCTTCAGTCCAATGGAGTGATCAGAGGTTTCGGCCCGGACGTCGACCCGGCCGCACTGGGCTATCCGGTGACCGCATTTGCGACGCTTGAGATCAAACAAGGTCAAGGCGCGGACGTACGCGCTCACTTGACGACCGTTCCTGAAGTGTTGGAGCTGCATACAACGACGGGACATGGGGACATGCTCTGCAGGCTCGTCGCGCGGTCCAACGCCGATCTCCAACGTGTGATCGACCGGGTCGTAGGTTTTGATGGCATCGTGCGAGCTTCGACGGCAATCGTTATGGAGAATCCGGTTCCGCTACGCATCATCCCTCTGGTGCAGCAGGCGTCGGGGGACTGACCGAGGGGAGCGCGAGTGAGCTTCTGGGAGTACGTCGGCAACCGGCACGCCCAGTTGCTGACGGATACGCTGCAGCACGCCAGCGCGGTCTTCCAGTGCATGGTGATCGCCACCGTGCTGGGGGTTCTCATCGGCGTCCTCACGTACCGCAGCAACTGGGCGGGCAACCTCGCCACCACCGCCACCGTCACGATCCTGACCGTCCCGTCGCTCGCCATGATCGGCCTGCTCATCCCGATCGTCGGCCTCGGCGTCGCCCCCACCGTCATCGCCCTGACGCTGTACGGGCTGCTGCCGGTCGTCCGCAACGCCATCGTCGGGCTGCGCGGCGTGGATCCCACCCTCGTCGACGCCGCCAAGGGCATCGGGATGTCCCGCACCGCCCGCCTCCTGCGGGTCGAACTGCCGCTGGCCTGGCCGCCGATCCTCACCGGCATCCGCGTCGCGACCCAGATGCTGATGGGCATCGCCGCCATCGCCGCGTTCGCATCGGGCCCCGGCCTCGGCAACGAAATCTTCCGCGGCATCGCCTCCCTGGGCAGCGCCAACGCCCTCAACCAAGTGCTCTCCGGCACCCTCGGAATCGCCATCCTGGCCCTGCTCTTCGACGCCGTTTACGTCCTGATCGGACGCCTGACCATCCCCAGGGGGATCCGTGCCTGAGACGTCCGACGCCGCCACCGCTTCCGGCGCCCGCATACAGCTGGAGAACCTGACGAAGATCTATCCGGGCAGTCAGGGCCCGGCGGTGGAGAGCGTCAACATGGAGATCAAGGCCGGCGAACTGGTCGTGTTCGTCGGCCCTTCGGGCTGCGGCAAGTCCACCACGCTCAAGATGATCAACCGCCTGATCGAGCCCACATCCGGGCGCATACGCATAGGCGACGAGGACGTCACCGACATGGACCCGGTCAGGCTCCGCCGCAAGGTCGGCTACGCCATCCAGTCGTCAGGGCTCTTCCCGCACATGACCGTCGCCCAGAACATCGCGCTGGTGCCGAAGATGGTCGGCTGGTCGAAGGCGAAGGTCAAAAGCCGGGTCGAGGAGATGCTCGACCTCGTCGGGCTTGATCCGGCCGAGTTCCACCACCGCTATCCGCGCCAGCTCTCCGGCGGCCAGCAGCAGCGCGTCGGCGTCGCCCGCGCCCTGGCCGCCGACCCGCCCGTCCTGCTCATGGACGAGCCGTTCGGCGCCGTCGACCCGATCACCCGCGACCACCTCCAGGACGAGCTGATCCGGCTCCAGCACGAGCTGCACAAGACCATCTGCTTCGTCACCCACGACTTCGACGAGGCCATCAAGCTCGGCGACCGCATCGCGGTGCTCCGCGAGCGCTCGCACATCGCCCAGTTCGACACCCCGGAAGCCATCCTCACCAACCCGGCGGACGACTTCGTGTCCGGCTTCGTGGGCGCGGGCGCCGCGCTCAAACGCCTCAACCTCACCCGCGTACGCGACGTCGGCATCGTCGACTTCGCCACCGCGGCGGTGGACGACCCGCTCCAGGACATCTTCGACCTGCTGCGCTCCGGCACCACCAACGAGGTCCTGCTCCTCGACCGGCACCGCCGCCCCTACAAGTGGCTGCGCCGCGGTGACCTCTCCCGCGCCAAGGGGACGCTGGCACGGGCCGGGACGCTGGTACACGACACGGTGACCCGGGACGCGACCCTGCGCGACGCGCTTGAGGCGGTCCTGACCGACAACGCGGGACGGGTCGCGGTCACCGGCAGGCGCGGCGAATACATCGGCGTCGTCGACATGGAAACCCTGATGAACAACGTCCACGAACTCCTTGAGGCGGACCGGCTGGACGCCGTCGAGCACCAGCACCAGCTCCAGGAGCAACGGGCCCGCCAGACCCACCTGGCGCAGGAGGGCATCGAGGGCGCGGGCGGCTCCCGTGGAGCCACGGCATGACGCCGCGCGACGAGAGCCACCCGCGCAGGGACGAACGGCCGCCGGGCGAACACGAGGTGCACGGGCTGGCCTTCCGCGACGTGGTCCAGGCCGAGGAGCGGGCGACCGCGACCGGCGAGGCGCCCGCCCCTGTCGCCGCGGGCGGCGCCCGCCGGATCAGCTGGCAGAAGTGGACCTTCATGCCGGCCTTCCTGATCGTCGCGCTGCTCATCACCTGGCTGTGGTTCCGTGGCGCCCGTCTCGACTCCATCGCCCACCAGGCGGTGGACAACGGCAAGGTGGGGCTCGCGGTGCGCCAGCACATCCAGCTCACCGTCGTCTCCACCTTCTTCGTGCTGATCATCGCGATCCCGCTGGGCATCGCGCTGACCCGCGCCAAGCTGCGCCGGGCCACCCCGGTGGCGATGGCCTTCGCCAACCTCGGCCAGGCCGTCCCCGCGCTGGGCCTGCTGATCCTGCTGGTGATCTGGCTCGGCATCGGCGCGGGCTCCGCCGTCGTCGGCATGGTCATCTACGCCGTGCTGCCGGTGCTGGCCAACACCATCGCCGGGCTGCGCGGCATCGACCCCACGCTCACCGAGGCCGCCCGCGGCATCGGCATGTCCCCCATGGGCGTACTGCGCAAGGTCGAACTGCCGCTGGCCGTACCGCTGATCCTGGCGGGTGTCCGCACCGCGCTGGTCCTGAACGTCGGCACCGCGACGCTGGCCACCTTCGGCGGCGGCGGCGGTCTCGGCGACCTGATCTCGGCGGGCATCGTGACCCAGCGGATGCCCGTACTGATTCTCGGCTCCGTCCTGACCGTGGCGCTCGCCCTGCTGGTCGAATGGCTGGCATCGCTCGCCGAACTGCTGCTGCGGCCGCACGGCCTGGAGGCAACCACGTGAGCACCCACCGGATACCGGACGGCCGCCGCGGGACCTGGCCGCGCCGCGCCGCCCTCCTCGCCACCGCGCTGCTCACCGCCGCCGCACTCGGCGGCTGCGGCCTGGTCAGCGGCAGCGCGATGAGCGACACCGTCTCCCCCGGCCCCGCCGGCTACCCGGGCCGTCCGCTCAAGGGCGCCCAACTGACCGTGACCTCCAAGGAGTTCACCGAGCAGATCGTCCTCGGCCAGATCATGGGCATCGTCTTCGAGGCGGCCGGCGCCACGGTCATCGACAAGACCAGCATCCAGGGGTCGATCGGCGCCCGCGAGGCCGTCAAGTCCGGTACGGCGGACGCCGCGTACGAATACACCGGCACCGGCTGGATCACCTACCTCGGCCACACCAAGCCGATCGCCGACCCGCAGCGGCAGTGGCAGGTGGTGCGGGACGAGGACCGGAAGAACGGCATCGTCTGGCTGCCGCCGTCGAAGCTCAACAACACCTACGCGCTGGCGCTGAACACCGCCCAGCAGAAGAAGCTGGGCCTGCACACCCTCTCGGACGTCGCCCGGCTCTCCCGCAAGGATCCCGGCGCGCTGTCGATGTGCGTCGAGAACGAGTTCGCCGCCCGCAACGACGGCTACCCCGGCATGGCGCGGGCGTACGGCATGAAGATCCCGGCCGCCAGCATCCGCAAGATGACCGGCGGCGTCGTCTACACCGAGACCGCCGAGGGCGGCACCTGCAAACTCGGCGAGGTCTTCACCACCGACGGCCGGATCAAGGCGATGAACCTGCACGTCCTCGCCGACGACAAGCACTTCTTCCCCAACTACAACGCCGCCCCCGAGATCAACGCCGAGTCGCTGAAGAAGCACCCGGAGATCGCCGAGGTGCTGGCGCCGATCACCAAGGCACTCGACAACAGCGTGGCCCAGCGGCTCAACCGCCAGGTGGACGTGGACGGGCAGGACCCGCACAAGGTCGCCCTGGACTGGCTGGTCGAGGCGGGCTTCGTCAAGGAGGGCTGACCGGGCCACGCGGGCACCGCGCCGGGCCGGGCGCAGGCGCTCAGCAGGCGGGGACCTTGCCGCCGTCCTTCAGGGCCTTCAGGGCGTCCACCGCACCGTCGAGCGTGGTGACGGGAACCAGCCGCAGCCCGCGGGGCAGCTCGGCCCGCGCGTCCGCGCACTCCCTCTGCGGGACGAGGAAGACGGTGGCGCCGTCGCGGTGCGCCGCCTGCGTCTTCAGCGGCACCCCGCCGACCGGGCCGACCGTGCCGTCGGCGGTGATGGTGCCGGTGCCGGCGATGGTCCGGCCGCCGGTCAGGTCGTGGCCCGCGCCGTCCCCGTCCAGCTTGTCGATGATGCCGAGCGCGAACATCAGGCCGGCGCTCGGCCCTCCGATGTCCGCGAGCCGCAGGGTGACCTTGACGTCCTTCGGGGACTTGTGGAGGTGGCCGAGTGCGGCGCTGGTGGCGGAGTTCTGCGAGTCCTTCATCTGCGCCGCGTTGTGCTCGGCGATCTCCTTGGTGTTGTCGCCCACCGGATAGACCGCCTCACGCGGCATCACGGCCTGGTCCGTACGGAACCAGCCCCTGACGACGTCCGGCAGATGGACCGGGGCGTCGGGTCCGGTGGCAACGATGGCGGTCATCCGCAGCTGCCCGCTGGTCTTGCGGACCTCGGCGCCGGAGAGGGTGATCACCGGTCTCCCCTTGTTGTCCCCGAGGACATTCGCCGTCGGCCCGGGAGAGGCCACCGAGAACGGCAGCGGTGCGAGGGCCGCCGTCAGCAGCAGGGCGAGGACGAGGACGGCACAGATCGTCAGGGCACGGGCGCGTGAGGACACCCCGCCACCCTAGAGGAACCCCGCACGGTACGAGCCACCGCAGGCGGCAACGCCCCGTACGCGAGGGCTCACCGCAGGGCTTCGGAGACCTCCCGGGCGGCGTCGACCACCCGCGGCCCGATCCGGTCGTTGACGGTGTCGGCGAGCATCACCACCCCCACGCTCCCCTCGATGCCGCTCACCCCGAGCAGCGGCGCCGCCGCCCCGCTCGCACCGGCCTCCAACTCCCCGTGGGTCAGGGCGAGTCCGGCATCCTGGGTGCGGCCCTGCCGGGCCTTGAGGATCGCCCGGCCGGCCGCCCCGCGGTCCAGCGGGTGCCGGAAACCGGTCCGGTAGGCGACGTGGTAGTCGGTCCAGGTCGGCTCCACGACGGCGACGGCCAGCGCTTCGGTGCCGTCGACGAGCGTGAGATGGGCGGTGGCCCCGATGTCCTCGGCCAGCGAGCGCAGCGCGGGCAGCGCGGCCTCCCGGACCAGCGGGTGAACCTGGCGGCCCAGGCGCAGGACGCCCAGGCCGACTCTGGCCCGGCCGCCCAGATCGCGGCGCACCAGAGCGTGCTGCTCCAGGGTGGCCAGCAGCCGGTAGACCACGGTGCGGTTGACGCCGAGCTTGTTGGACAGCTCGGTGACGGTCAGCCCGTGATCGGTATCGGCAAGCAGTTTCAGGACTCGCAGTCCTCGGTCGAGCGTCTGGGAGGTCTCCGCGGTCACGACGCCCCCTCCTGGTCTGAGTGGCGGGCTCGGACGCGGCGCGCTGTCGTCCCGGATCAGCGCGCGCAAGAGGCCGCCGGCCGCATCGCACCGGCTGCGCTCCGCGGCGGCGCTGCCACGGGGCGTGTGCGTGACCGGACAGTAGCGAGCCAGTCCGGTCAGCGGAAGGGTCCGTCCAGAATCCGGTCTTTCCTGCCCGGAATGTCCACCACGTCCCGACCGTACGCGCCAGTAATCTTTCGGCTACGAGCGGGAGTTGACCATTCCGTTACGCCGGCGGAGCCGGGCGCGAACGCCACGGGGCGGCACGCTCCCGGCGCACCGCCCCGCCCCGCTTCGCCCCTTTTGCTACCGCATCCGCGTGGCCCACTCCTGGACCTTCTTGATGCGCTCGCCCAGCTGCCCCGCGGTGGCCTCCGCGCTCGGCGGCCCGCCGCACACCCGCCGCAGCTCGGTGTGGATCACGCCGTGCGGCTTGCCGCTCTGGTGCACGTACGCGCCGACCAGAGTGTTCAGCTGCTTCCGCAGCTCCAGCATCTCCTTGTGCGAGACCACCGGACGCCGCTCGGCCGGCAGCTCCAGCAGATCGGCCTCGGCGTCCGGCTTCTTCTTGCTGTGCGCGATCTGCCGCGCCTGCCGCTTCTGGAGCAGCATCTGCACCTGGTCGGGCTCCAGCAGCCCGGGAATGCCGAGGTAGTCCTGCTCCTCCTCGCTGCCCGCGTGCGCCTGCATGCCGAACTCGGCGCCGTCGTAGAGCACCCGGTCGAAGACGGCCTCGGACTCCAGCGCCTCGAACGAGAACTGCTCCTGCTCGCCGGTGTCCTCGTCCTGCTGCTTCTCGGCCTCCTCCATCTCCTTCTCGGACTCCGCGTACGGGTCCTCGTCGCCGTCCTTCTTCGGCTTGTCGAGCACGTGATCGCGCTCGACCTCCATCTCGTTCGCGAACTCCAGGAGCATCGGAACGGTGGGCACGAAGACGGACGCCGTCTCACCACGCTTGCGCGACCGTACGAAACGGCCCACGGCCTGCGCGAAGAACAGCGGCGTGGAGATGGTCGTGGCGTACACGCCGACCGCGAGCCGCGGCACGTCGACACCCTCGGACACCATCCGGACCGCGACCATCCAGCGGTCGTCGGACTGCGCGAAGTCGTCGATGCGCTGCGAGGCCCCGCCGTCGTCGGAGAGCACCAGGGTCGCGCCCCGCCCGGTGATCTCCCGGATCAGCTTCGCGTACGCGCGCGCCTGCTCCTGGTCGGAGGCGATCACCAGCGCGCCCGCGTCCGGGATGCCCTTGCGGACCTCGGTCAGCCGCTGGTCGGCCGCCCGCAGCACGTTCGGCATCCAGTCGCCGCGCGGGTCCAGCGCGGTGCGCCAGGCTTGCGAGACGGCGTCCTTGGTCATCGGCTCGCCGAGCTTCGCGGCGATCTCGTCGCCCGCCTTCGTCCGCCAGCGCATGTTGCCGCTGTAGGAGAGGAAGATGACCGGCCGCACCACGCCGTCGGACAGCGCGTTGCCGTAGCCGTAGGTGTAGTCGGCGGACGACCTGCGGATCCCGTCGTTGCCCTCCTCATACGTCACGAAGGGGATCGGGTTGGTGTCCGACCTGAAGGGCGTACCGGTCAGCGCGAGGCGGCGGGTGGCCGGCTCGAACGCCTCCAGGCACGCCTCGCCCCAGGACTTCGAGTCACCTGCGTGATGGATCTCGTCGAGGATGACCAGGGTCTTGCGCTGCTCGATGCGGTTGCGGTGCAGCATCGGCCGCACGCCGACACCGGCGTAGGTGATCGCGACGCCGTGGTACTCGCGGCCCAACGGGCCCGCGCTGTACTCCGGGTCGAGCTTGATCCCGATCCGGGCCGCCGCCTCCGACCACTGCTTCTTCAGGTGCTCGGTGGGTGCGACGACGGTCACCTGCTGCACGACGGGGTGGTGCAGCAGCCACGAGGCGAGGGTGAGCGCAAAGGTGGTCTTGCCTGCACCGGGTGTCGCGACGGCGAGGAAGTCGGTCGGTTGGGTCTGGATGTACCGGTCCATGGCCGCCTGCTGCCAGGCGCGCAGCTTGGTTGCGGTACCCCAGGGGGCCCGGCCCGGGAAGGCCGGGGACAGGTGGTGGCGGTTGGTGGCGCTGGTGGTGGTAGTCACGGTCTCCGTCGGCTGGCTCGGCGATCGGCAACCGCGTCAGCCTACCGGTGCGGGCCGCCGCGCTCCGGGGTCCGGAGCCGGGTGACCCGGCGGTGGGACCGAGGTCACATCCGGCGCCGCCACCCGCCGTCCGCCTACGGCGCCTTCGGCTTCAGCCGGCCCGCCAGGCACGCGCCGGTCAGGGCCACCGCCGCCATCGCGGCGAAGACGGCGGCGAAGGCCGCGGGCCGGGCCGCCGGGCCGCCGATGGCCGCGGCCTGCCCGCCCGCGGCAATTGCGCCGCCGCCGAAGGCCACGAACAGCGCCCCGCTCAGGCCGACGAAACCGACGTTGCCCAGGGCGTCCGCCATCTGGAGCGACGCGGAGTTGCTGCCCGCCTCCTCGGGCCGCGACAGCTTCAGGAGCAGCACCCCGCCACTGGAGATGTTCAGGCCCATGCCGAAGCCGCCGAGCGCCCAGCCGGCGGCGACGACCCAGACCGGCATCCCGTCCAGCAGCACCAGCGGCACCGCGGCGATGGCGCAGCCGAGGAAGAACAGGCCGAGGCCCATCAGCCGCTCCCGGTACGCCTCCATGCGCGGCCTGCTCTGCACGTACGAGCCGAGCGCCCAGGTCAGGCCGCCGCCGGTGAGCGAGAGGCCGGCGAGCGTGGCGGACAGGCCCCGCTGGGTGACCAGCATCAGCGGGATGAAGCTCTCGGACGCGACCAGCGCACCGGCCGCGAGCCCCCGCATCAGCACCACGGTCGGCAGCCCGCGCGCCGCCCGGAACGTGCCGCGGGGAAGCAGCCGCAGCACCCCCGGCACCAGCAGCGCGAGCCCCGCGGCGGCCGGCAGCAGCGCGTACCGGTCCGGGTGCTGGCCCGCGTACTGGAGCAGCCAGGCACCCACCGCGACGGCCAGGGCGAGCAGCGCGCGCCGGCTGCGCAGCACCCGGCCGATACCGCCCGCCGCGGCCGCCTCCTTCGGCAGGCCGCGGAGCGCGGGCAGCATCACGCCGAGCGGCAGCAGGATCAGCACGGGGATGGCGAGGAACACCCACCGCCAGCCGGCCTGCTCGGCGACCGTCCCCGCGACCAGCGGCCCGACGATCACCGGCAGCACCCAGGCGGCCGAGAACGACGCCATGACGGCCGGGCGCAGCCGCTCGGGATAGGCCCGTCCGACGACGACGTACAGCGAGACGATGACCAGCCCGCCGCCAAGCCCCTGGACGCCGCGGCCCGCCACGAACATGCCCATGCTCTGCGCGCCGCCCGCGGTCAGCAGCCCGGCGCCGAACGCGGCGATGCCGGTGAACAGCGGGGCGAGCGGGCCGCGCCGGTCGTTCCATTCACCGGCCAGCGCCATGGCGAACAGGCTCGCGGTGAAGAACGCGGAGAAGGCGAAGGCGTACATCTCGATGCCGTGCAGCGCGCGGGCGGCGACCGGCATCGCGGTGTTCACGGCGCTCGCCTCGAAGGCGATGAGCGAGACGACGGAGACGATGCCGAGGGTCAGCGCCCGGTGGGCCCGCCCGAGAACCCCCGCTCCGTCATCGGCCTCCGGGGACCGGCCGGCTATGCCGGGAAGATCGTCGCCGTCCGCGGCACCAGCGGCCACCGGCGCTGCGGCGGTATCGGCGACGGCATCGGCACCATCCGTTTCGGGCGAGGGATCGGCACTCATCGGGCCAGCGTAAGGGCCGCAGATCCGGAACACCCCTGTCGCAGGACGGGATTCACCTAGGCCATCGGTCCTAGGGCGTGTCCGACCCCGGCCGCCGTGAGCCGCCGGGCCGTTCATGAACCGCACATTGCAGCCTCATGGCAGCCCGCCCCGCACCCTTGCCGCGCCCCCCACCGCCCGGCCTACAGTCGGGGCATCGCGTCATCACGGCCGTGTGCCCGAGTGGTTGAGGGACTCGCCTGCAAAGCGGGTTACGCGGGTTCGATTCCCGCCACGGCCTCCAGCGCCCCTCAACAGGGGCTTCGGACAGGGCGGGTCACCTACGGGTGGACCGCCCTGTCCGCTGTTCGGCCAGGTTGCCGTCTCAGTTAGCCTGCGTCGTCGCCTGCGCCACCGCCGCCTGCGGGCGGATCGGGAGGCGGCCGATGGGGCGTCCGGTGGCCGCGCGGACCGCCGATGCCACCGCGGCGGGCGAGGTGACGACCGGGATGGCGCTGGCGGCCTTGGCACCGAACGGCGCCACCACGTCGCGTTCCTCGACGAGCTTGACGATCCGGATGTCCGGCGCGTCCAGTGCCGTCGGCAGCGCGTAGCCGGTCAGGTCCGGGTGCCGCACCAGGCCGCGGGTGGTCCGCAGGTTCTCCATGAGCGCGGCGCCCAGGCCCTGCGTGACACCGGCCTCGATGCGCGCCCGCAGCTGCCGGGGGTTGAGCACCCGGCCGACATCCTGGGCGACCGACATCTCCACGACCCGGATGGTGCCCAGTTCGATGTCGACATCGGCGACACAGCGGATCGCGCAGAAGGCGAGCCCGACGAAGGCGTCGCCCTGCCCGGTGTCGTCGAGCGGTTCGGTGGGGTGCGGCCGGCACTGGGCGGTGGCCCACAGTTCCTTGCCGTCCAGCGCCTCGGCGACGGTCGTGCTGAGCACCCCGTCGTACGACGTGATCTTGCCGTCGGTGATCTGCAGCAGCTCGGTGGACATCCCGAACTTGTGGGCCAGCGGCTGGAGCAGCTGCGTACGGACCATCTTGGCCGCCCGCTCGACGGCGCCGCCGGAGACCCAGGTGTGCCGTCCGTGGCAGGCGGGCCCGGCGGGCGGCTGGTCGGTGTCGACACCGGCGACGTGGACCTCGTCGACGCCGAGCGTCTCCTGCACGATCTGCCGGGCCAGGGTGGAGAATCCGCCGCCGGTCTCGACAGCGGAGCAGATGACGGTGGCGACGGATCCGCTGACCTTGACCGTCGCGGTGGACACCTCGTCGGCGCCCTCGGCGCCCAGCATGTGCACCATGCCCAGCGCGTACCCGACGCCCCGGCGCACCGCGCCCGGCTCCCCCGCGCCCTCGGGACCGCCCGGAAGCAGCCACTCCGCTTCGGGGGTGTCCTTGGGCAGGTCCGGCAGCGGCGCTTCCTTGACGGCGCGCAGCAGTTCGCCGACCGGGGCGGGGCAGGTGACCGTCTGTCCCGTGGGCAGCAGGTCACCGGTGGCCATCACATTGCGCCTGCGGATCTCGTCCGGTTCGAGCCCCAGCCTGGCCGCCAGCTTGTCCATCTGGCCCTCGTGGGCCGCGCAGACCTGAAGCGCGCCCTCGCCGCGCATGTGTCCTGACGGCGGGTTGTTGGTGCGCACCGCCCAGCCCTCGATCACGGCGTGCGGCACGACGTACGGGCCGCAGGCGAAGGAGACGGCGGCGGCCAGCGCATCGGCCGAGGTGTCCGCGTAGGCACCGGCGTCCATCAGGATCTGCGCCTCCACCTTCACCAACTGGCCCTCGCCGTCGGCATGGTGGCGATAGCGCAGCAGGGTCGGGTGGCGGTGCGCGTGGGCGAGGAAGGACTCCTCGCGGGTGGCGGCGAGCTTGACGGGGCAGCCGGTGCGCAGCGCGAGCAGCCCCAGGGAGAGCTGGATACCGGGGTCCTCGCGGTCGGCGGTCGCCCCGGGCACGCCGGTCACCACGACCTTGACGCGCTCCGGGTCGAGGCCGAAGGAGGCGGCGGCCAGGTCGCGGTCGGTGTGCGGATCGGTGGACGCGGTGTAGATCTCCACCCCGCCGTCGGGGCGCGGCACGGCGAGCCCGGCCTCGGCCCCGATGGGCGCGGGGTCCTGGCGGCCGATCCGGTAGAGCCCCTCGACCATCACCTCACCGACCGCCTCGGCGTCACCGAAGCGGAGCGGGATGTGCCGGATGAGGTTGCCGTCCGGGTGCAACGGCTCGGCCTCGAAGGCGAGTTGCGGGTCGGTGACGGCGTCCAGCAGTTCGTACTCGACGGCGATGGCCGCGGCGGCGAGCCGGGCGGTGTCGGGGTGGTCGGCGGCGACCGCGGCGATCGGCTCGCCGTGGTGGCGCACCTCGTCCTTGGCGAACACCGGCCGGTCGGCGGTGCCCCGGCCGTGCCCGGCGTCGCCCGGGACGTCCTCGTGCGTGATGACGGCCCGCACCCCGGGCATCTCGGCGGCCTGCCGGGTGTCCAGGGACACGATCCGCGCGCGCGGATGCGGGGAGCGCAGCACCGCGGCCCACAGCAGTCCCTCGGCCCACAGGTCGGCGGCGTACGGGAACGTCCCCTGGGTCTTCGCCGGGGCGTCGGCGGGCGGCAGGGAGACGCCCAGACCGTGCGGCGGCGGCTCGACGGGGGGAATCGGGATGCCGGCCGGGGGGGTCGCGGTGGCGGCTCCGGCTCCGTCGGTCGTACCGCTCATGCGGGGCCTCCCGTCTGCGGATCGGCACCCGGCCCCTGGTGGTGCGGCCCGTGCGGGTCGCCGGGGTGGTGGCCGGTGTGCTCGTTCTCGTACGCTGCCGGGTCGTGCGGGGCACGGCCCTCGGGGTCGGCGGGGCCCGCCTGGTGGGGAATGCGGGCAGTGTCGGCCGGGGCCTGGGGGGCGGCCGCCGCCTCGGATACCTGGGCACGGGCCTGGACGACCGCGTCGACGGCGTCCAGCACCCCGCGATAGCCGGAGCAGCGGCAGAGGTTGCCGCACAGCGCCTTACGGGTCTCCAGCTCGCTGGGAGCGTGGTTGCCCTCCAACAGGTCGTGCACCGTCATCGCCATGCCCGGTACGCAGAAGCCGCACTGCACCGCACCGGAAGCGGCGAGCGCGCGCTGCACGTCGGACGGCGCGCCGTTCTGCGCGAGCCCCTCCACCGTGCGGACCTCGCACCCGGCCGTCGTGGCCGCGGGCACCAGGCAGGAGGCGACCAGCCGGCCGTCCACCTGGACCGAGCAGGCCCCGCACTCCCCTTGCGAACAGCCGTCCTTGGCCCCGGCAAGCCCCAGCCGCTCCCGCAGGACGTAGAGCAGCGACTCGCCGATCCACGCGTCGGTGACCGGCCGGTCGGCGCCGTTGACCCGCAGCACGTACGAGGCGTGCGGATGCTCCTCGGCGTAGGCGTCGGAGCCCCCGGCGAGGTCGGGGTCGTAGTGCGGGACGACCTGGGGGGTGCCTTCGGGGGCACCCTGGGGGCTGTCCTGGGGGGCGTTCTCGGGGTCGGAGTGCGGGGTGGACTCCGGGGTGCCGGGTGCCGGGTCGGTGGCCAGGGCTGCCGGGTCGGACGGGTCGCCGTGCTCGGCGGCCGGGCCGTGGGGCTCGACGGGAACTGCCGGGCCGTTGGCGGTGGTTGGCTCCGATTCCGGCGCGGCGTGAAGGTCACCACCGGGTGCGGCGGGGGCCGCCACTGCCTCCGGGGCGGCAGGGGCGGACGGGCCGGTCGCGGTGTCCGCCGGGCCGGCGTCGGCGGCAACAGCCGCGCCCGCCGCCGCGATTGCCGCACCTGCGGCGTCCTCGGGCCCGCCGTGAACCGGGGGCTGGGCCGACGCGAAGGTCCCACCGACGGCGTCGCCCTCCGGGGCATCCGCCTCCGGGGCCACGGCCGCTTCCGGGACAGCGTGTGTCTCCGGGGTCGCGTGCGTCTCCGGGACAGCGTGCGTCTCCGGAATCGCGTGCGTCTCCGGGACGGCGTCCGCGTGCTCCTGCTCCCGGTCCTGTTCCTGCTCCGTGGCCGTCCCGGTGGGCCCGGCCTGGGGCGCGTCCGGCCCGTCGAGGGCCTCCGGCGTCATGCCGGGTGCAGGCGTCGCCGTGCCGGGGTGCGGTCCTTCGTAGGGCGCGGCCTCGTACGCCGGGTACGTCCCGTATCCGGTCTCGCGCGCCGTGTCGGCCGTGAACCGGCCCGCTGCGTCCGGCTGTTCGTCGCGAGGCGCCGGGACCGTCCACGGCGATCCGCCGACCGGCGCGCCGCCTTCGGTGCCGTCCGCCGGGCCGTGGTCCGGGGCATCGGGGGTGTCGTGCCGGGGTGCGGCATCGGCGGCCGGCGGCCACTGGGCCAGGGCGTCGGCAGGCAGCGACCAGTGGCCGGTCGCGCCGCCTGCCGGGGCCTCCGGGACGGCCGGACCGGTCCCGTAGGGGGCGTCCGCCCGGTGCGTGCCGTCCTGGCCCGGAAGGCCGCCGCCGGGTGCGTACGCCTCGTCCGCGATGCCGCCGAACAGCGGGTCCTGTGCCATGGGGTGGCCCGCGGGCTCCGGGGCGGCCGGGAGGTCCGTGCCGTCCGGGGCGTGGCCGCCGGCGGGCGGCTGCCCGATGGGGAAGTGCCGGTGGTCGGGCTGCCCGGTGCCGACGTCAGGGCCGTGCCCTGCGCCGTGTCCGGCTCCGGTGCCGTGCCCCGCGTCGTGCGCGGCGCCGCCGTCGTGGACC
Organism: Streptomyces pinistramenti; assembly: GCF_020564935.1. Classification (GTDB taxonomy): domain Bacteria; phylum Actinomycetota; class Actinomycetes; order Streptomycetales; family Streptomycetaceae; genus Streptomyces; species Streptomyces pinistramenti. The sequence continues at coordinate 36,002 of NZ_JAJCXB010000051.1, read as the reverse complement.
GTGTCCTGCCCGGTGCCCTGCGGGGTGCCGGGCGCGTTGCCGTAGAGGCCGTGCGCTCCGCCGTAGGTGTCTCCGGAGTGCCCGTAGCCGCCGGCCTGGCCGCCGTAGGTGTCGCCGGACGCCCCGTAGCTGATGCCCTGGCCGTACGTGTCGCCGGAGCGGGCGTAGCCCTGGCCCGGGTCGCCGTAGCCGCCTTGGTGGCCGCCCTGTCCCGGGTGGCCCGGATGTGCGGTCAGGCCGTCGTTGCCGACGAGGTATTCGCCGGATTCGTCCAGGACGTCGTCCGGTGCGGCGGGCACCGACCACGATCCCGTGCCTGCCGCCTCGGCGCTGCCCGCGACCGGCCAGTCGACCCGGTCGCCGCCCCACTGCCGGTCGTCTCCGGGCGCGTTGGCCGGGTGGCCCGCCGACGGGCCCTGGTGCGCGGCGTCCTGGGCCGGGTAGCCGGCCGACGGATCGGCGTATCCGGCGGAGGGGCCTGCGAACGGCATCGTCCACTGGCCGGTGGCCGACGGGTCGGTGCCGGCGCCGGGGATCGGCGGGGTGAAGGAGGCGGGCGGGACGTAGCCGTGGCCGGGGGCGGCGAGCGGGTCGGCGCCGGGCGCGTAGTAGTCGCCCGGTGCCCCGGTGCCGCCCAGGGCGCCGGTGGTGAAGCCTTCGGGCAGCTGCACGAAGGCCGTGGCCTCCTGCTCGTACTCGCCGCCCTGCGGCAGCGGCTGCCAGCCCTGTTCAGGCTGCTGCCTGCGGTTGTCGTCGCTCACGAGAGCGCCCTCCCAAGTGCGCGGCGGGCCAGGGCTGCCACCGTACGGCGCAGGTGCAGCGCGGCGGGCGGCAGGGTCTGCGGCTCGGAGCCGTCCTGCGGCGGCGCCGGGTCGGGGATGCAGGCGGCGGCGACGTAGTCACCGAAGGCCGCCAGCGCCTCCGGTACCAGGCCGCGTTCGCCGTCCCAGTCGATGAGGGAGGCCACCCACTGCTCGGCCTCCAGGGGGCGCAGCGGCATCGCGGCGACCGCGCCCACCGCGCAGCGCACGCCGCGCCTGGCCGGGTCGAGTACCAGCGCGACGGACGCGGTGGCGCGGCCCGGTCCGGTGCGGCCGGTGGCCTTGAGGAAGGTCTGCGGGGCGTGCAGCAGCGGCACCCGTACGTAGCCGACGAGTTCACCGGGCCGCAGCATCTCGCGGCCGGCCAGGAGATGGCTGACCGGGATCTCGCGCCGGTCGCCCCCGGGGCCCGCGATGATCAGGGTGGCTTCCAGGGCGGCGAGCACCGGCAGGGTGTCGCCGGTCGGCGCGGAACTGACGATGTTGCCGCCGAGCGTCCCTGCGTTGCGGATCTGCGGGGGGCCTGCCGCGCGGGCGGCGGCGGCGAGTCCCGGGATCAGCGCGGCGAAGTCGGGGCGTCCGATGCGGGCGAGGGTGAGTCCGGCGCCGAGCAGTGCGTGGCCGTCCTGGTACTGCCAGCCGCGGATTTCGCTGATCCGGGCGAGGCCCACCAGACCGGCCGGTCTGAGGAGTCCGGCGTTGACCGCCGCCATGAGATCGGTGCCGCCCGCGACGGGTACGGCGGCGGGCATGGCGGTGAGCGCCGCCACCGCCTCGTCGAGCGAGGCCGGCAACGTCACCGTGTGCGACGCCTGCGGTGCGTGCATGGTCAAGCCAGCTGCCCCTTCCCCGGTGTCCCGGCAGTTCCGCTCCGCCGTACGGTACGTGCTCACGGCCCGGACGTGGCAACTCTGGCACATCTTCCCGGGCCCACGGCGCGAGGGTCCACGAAGCGGTATTCCGCCCCCGACGGGTGAGCTGGTCCGGTTTCGTCCGCCGTGCCGAGGAGCCCCGAAGAAGGCGCGATGGCCCTCCTGGTGGTGCGTCGGGCGTGGTCGTCGTACGGTGCGGGCCGCCCGTGCGGCGGTGCGCGGACCACGGTCCCAGGGACCGGCCGCACGGGCGCCCTCCTTGCACTCGGGCTCACACGTTTGGGGGCGCCCCCTCGATCGGGCGTCCGAGCAGTCCGGGGCGCTTCTGCCAAGGAAGCGGGCCGGTCGGCGGGCGGTAGGCGACCCCCAGGGCGTCGAGCCGGCGGTAGTGGACGGTCATCCGCCGGGTGAATTCCTGGTAGTCGCGGTCCTTGGGGGCCGGCAGCTGCGACCAGGCGACCTCGGCGAACGCGGCGAGGCGGGGAAAGACCTGGTAGTCGATGCGCTGCTGACTTTCCATGACCTCGGTCCAGACGTTGGCCTGGGTGCCGAGCACGTGCGCGGCCTCGCTGTCCGTCAGCTGCGGCGGCAGCGGTTCAAAGCGGTAGACGTCCTCCAGGGTCCGTACGAAGCCGAGCGGTACCGGCTCGTCGGGGCCCGGGTGCTGACGGTGGTCCAGGTAGACCTGCTGCTCGGGGCACATGACGACGTCGTGGCCCGCGCGGGCGGCGGCGACCCCGCCCGCGTAGCCGCGCCAGGAGGCGACGGCGGCACCCCGGGCGAGGCCGCCTTCGAGGATCTCGTCCCAGCCGATGAGCCGCCGGCCGCGGTCGGCGAGCCAGCGGTCGAAGTGCCGGATGAACCAGCTCTGCAGCCCGTCCTCGCCGTCCAGGCCGAGTTCGGCGATGCGGGCCTGCGCGGTGGCGGACGCCTTCCACTGGTCCTTGGGGCATTCGTCGCCGCCGATGTGCACGAACGGCGAGGGGAAGAGTTCCAGCACCTCCTCCAGGACCTCTTCGTAGAAGCGGAGGGTGTTGTCAGTGGGGGCGAGTACGTTCGGGTTGACGCCCCAGGTGTCCCATACCTTCAGGGAGGTGGTGTCGATGACGTCGGTGTTGCCGAGTTCGGGGTACGCCGCGATGGCGGCCTGCGAGTGGCCGGGGATGTCGATCTCCGGGACGACGGTGATATGCCGCTGGGCGGCGTACGCGACGATCTCGCGGATGTCGTCCTGGGTGTAGTGACCGCCGTACGGGCGCTCGTCCCAGAGCGGGGAGGCGCGGTGGCCGAGTTTGGTGCGTTCGCGCCAGCTGCCGGTGCGGGTGAGTTCGGGGTGGCGTGCGATCTCGATGCGCCAGCCCTGGTCGTCGGTCAGGTGCAGGTGCAGGACGTTCAGTTTGTGCGCGGCCAGCAGGTCGATCCAGCGTAGGACGCCGTCCTTGGGCGTGAAGTGCCGGGCCACGTCGAGCATCGTGCCGCGCCAGGCGAAGCGGGGCGCGTCGTCGATGCGCAGGGCAGGCAGCGGCCAGGCGCGGAGGTCAGGGGCGAGCGGGGCCCGCCGGAAGGCGTCGGGGCCGAGGAGTTGACGGAGGGTCTGGGCGCCCCAGAACAGCCCGGCTTCGCCGCCGCCCTCCAGGGTGACGAGCCCGTCCCCGATGACGAGGCGGTAGCCCTCGGGGCCGAGCTCACGCCCGGTCTCCGGTGCGATGCGCAGCAGGATGCGGCTGGTGCAGGAGACGTCATGGGGCGGCAGCGGCAGGCCGGTGGCGGCTCCGACGGTGGCCCGCAGCCACTGTGCGACGCATGCGGTGCCGGGCTGCGCCTCGATCCCGGTGCCCTCGTCCAGGAGGCAGCCCGCGCCGCCGTCCGCCGTGCCGTCGGCCCGCCGCGGAAGCGGAATGACGTGGTGCGTCGTGGTGCCTTCGGTGTCGTTCATGTCAACCGTCCTTCACCGCGCCGCCGAGGCCAGAGACCAGCCGGCGCTGTACGAGTACGAAGAAGACGAGCACGGGGAGGGTCATCACGGTCGATGCCGCCATGATGCCGCCCCAGTCGTTCTCGTCCGGTTTGAAGAAGACGAGCAGTGCCATGGGGAGCGTGGAGTTCTCGGTGGCGCTGATGAGGAAGGACTTGGCGAACAGGAAGTCGTTCCAGGTGGAGATGAAGGAGAAGACGCTGGTCGCGATGAGTCCGGGGAGGACGAGCGGGAAGAGGATCTGCCACAGGAAGCGGGCTCGGCTCGCGCCGTCCAGGTAGGCGGCCTCCTCCAGGGCTTCCGGTACGGCCTTGACGAAGCCGCGCAGCATCCAGATGGCGAACGGGAGGGAGAAGGCGAGGTGCGGCAGGATCAGCGAGCCGAGGGTGTTGAGGCCGACACCGGGCACCACCCCGCCGAGGTCCCGCATCAGGAAGAACAGCGGGATGGTGAGCGCCTCGACCGGCACCATCTGCGCGACCAGGAACATCACGAGCAGCGTCGTACGGAACCGGAAGCGGAAGCGGGTCACCGCGGTGGCGGCGAGGAACGCGATCAGGGCCGACGCGAGGACCACGACTCCCGCGACGAACAGGCTGTTGAGGAAGTAGCGGCCGAAATCCTGCTGTTGGAAGACGCGCCGGAAGGCGTCGAGCGAGGGGGCGAGGGTCCAGGGGCGCGGCGTGCCCGACTGCACCTCTCCTGCCGGTTTGAAGGCCGACAGCACCATCCAGTAGAGCGGGAAGGCGACGGCGGCGGCGATGAGCAGCGCACCGGCCTCCGCGGCAAGCCGCCAGGGCCTGCGGATGCGCCGTGGACGGGGTGGTGTCACAGCTCCTCCCCCTGGCGCCGCAGCAGCCGCAGATAGCCGAGTGACACCGCGAGCAGGATCAGCAGCATCACGACGCCGATCGCCGAGCCGAGGCTGTACTGGGCGGAGGCGAAGGCGGTCTGGTACGCGTAGACGTTCAGGACGAGGTTCTGTTTGGCGATGCCGCCGCCGTTGGTCATGACGTAGATCTGGGTGAAGACCTTGAAGTCCCAGATCACCGACTGGAGGGTGACGACGACGAGAATCGGCCGCAGCATCGGTGCCAGCACGCTGCGCCAGGTCCGCCACTGCGAGGCGCCGTCCAGGGCCGCGGCCTCCAGTACCTCGCCGGGTATCGCGCGGATCCCGGCGTAGACGGTGACCATCACGAACGGGAAGGAGCACCAGACGACTTCGAGGAGGACCAGCGCGAAGGCGGTGTAGCGGTCGTAGGTCCAGGAGTAGTGGGCGAAGCCGCTCAGGCCGAGGGCCGAAAGGACCTTGTCGACCGGGCCGAAGTCGGGGTCGAAGAGGAAGAGCCAGACCGTGGATCCGGTGATGGCGGGGGTCGCCCAGGCCCCGAGCGCGGCGAGCATCAGAGCGAGCCGGGGCAGCGCACGGATCCGGGTGAGCAGGACGGCGAGGGCGCAGCCCACGGCCAGGGTGGCGAGGACGCAGGCGGCCGCGAACAGCACGGTGGCCAGCAGGACTTGCCAGAACCGGGTGTCGCCGAACAGTTCGGCGTAGTTCGCCAGGCCCTGGAAGGTGGTCGGTTCGCCGCCGCTGACCTGTGCCTGGGTGTATTCGAGTAACGAGATCAGGCCGAGTTGGTAGATGGGGTAGACCAGCAGTCCGCCGAGGACGGCCAGCGCGGGGGCGAGATACAGCCAGGGCGTCCAGCCGCCGCTGCGTCTCTTCCCGGTACGGGTGATGCGCGCGTGGCTCAGGGTGCTCGCGCCGCTCACTTGCGGAAGACCTCGTCCATCGCCTGCGCGGCGGCGTCGGCGGCGGCGTCGATGTCCTTCCGGCCGCTGACGATCTGCTGGAACATGGTCGGCAGCACCTGCGAGGCGTCGATGGCGCCCCAGCCGGGCGAGGCGGGGACGAACTCGGCGCCGGCGTCCAGGGTCTTGACGAAGGGCGCGAGATAGGGCCGGCGGGCGGCGGCCTCGGCCCGTACGTCGGTGTAGGTGGGCAGGAAGCCCATCGCGTCGAACAGCGCGCGCTGGGTCTTCTTGCCTGCCAGCTGCTTCATCAGGCCGACGGCGAGGGTGCGGTGGCCGCTGCTCTTGAGGACGCCGATGTTGTTGCCGCCCGCGAAGGCCGGCGCGATCTCGCCCTTGCGGACGCCGGGCAGCGGGACGACCGCGTACCGGCCCTTGGCCTGGCCCGCCTCGATGGCCTGGTGGTTGAAGTCGCCGCCGATGGCCATGCCCGCCTTGCCCGCGGCGAAGGCGGTGACGGTGTCGTTGCCGCCCATGTCGGCGCACTTCGACGCCGGGCAGTTGTCGTCGCCGAACAGGCCGGTGTAGGCGGCGATGCCCTGTTTCGCGGCGGGGCTGTTGACGGCCGCGGTGTAGCCGCCGCCCTTGCGGGTGGCGAGTTCGCCGCCCGCCGCCCAGAGGAACGGCAGCGCGCCGTAGGTGTACGCGCCGCCGACCGCCAGGCCGTACATGCCGGGCCTGGCGCGGTGGATCTTCCGTGCTGCGGCGGCCAATTGGGCCTGGGTGGCGGGCGGCGCGAGGTGCAGATCCTTGAAGACGTCGGTGCGGTAGTAGAGCGCGCGGACGCCGACGAACAGCGGCGCGCCGTAGATCTTTCCGTCCACGGTCACCGACCGCTTGGCGGTGGCGTCGGTGTCCTTGCCCTCCGGCCAGGCGCCGAACTCCTCGGTGACGTCGGCGAGTCCGCCGTCCTTGACGTAGCCGGCGGTGTCGGTGTTGCCGTACTCGATCACGTCGGGGCGCTCGCGGGATCGTTGAAGGCGGCCTTGATGCGCTCGGCGCGGGTATCGACGGGTATGTAGTCGACGGTGACCTTGACGCCCTTGTGAGCGGCGGTGAAGGCGGCGACGGCCTGCTGGACCGCCTTCTCCTTGGGGGCGTTGTCGACCTCGCGGAAGAGCCAGACGCGCACGGTGCCGGTGGCGGCGTCGCCGGAGGCGCCGGGGCCTGCGGTGGACGGTGCGCAGGCGGTGGCGGTGAGCGTGGCCAGGGCAAGTGCCGTGGCTGCGGCGGATGTTCGGGCAGAAAGGTGCATGGCGGAACCCTCCGACTCGTTGTTGCAACATACGCAACGATCGTTTCGCAGTGCACAATCCACAGGAGGTTAAGGGCGGTTGCCCGGCCGGACAAGGGATCACCAGAGGTCTCCACCACTCCGTGACCGACGGCCCGGCACACCACCCGGAACCGGCCGCACCCGCCCCCGGGCACGACGCAGGGCCCGGGTCCACGAAAGACCCGGGCCCTGGCCCGACACCTGCACACCGGCGGCCGCTCACCCCCACAGGCGGAGTGCGCGGGCCCGCACGGCGCGGCCCACCGCGCCGCGGCGGGCCCGACGGCTACTTCTTGCCGCCGTCCTTACCGTCCTTGCCGCCCTTGTCCTTGTCGCCACCGGCGCTCATGGACTCGTAGATCTCCTTGCACATCGGGCAGACCGGGTACTTCTTCGGGTCGCGGCCCGGAACCCAGACCTTGCCGCACAGCGCCACGACGGGCGTGCCGTCGAGGGCGCTCGCCATGATCTTGTCCTTCTGGACATAGTGGGCATAGCGCTCGTGGTCTCCGTCGCCGTGCGACACCTGCGGTGTCGGCTCTACGAGGGTTCCCGTACCTGCCCCGCGCTCGGGCTCAAGAGGAGTGGTCATAACTGCCAAGGGTACTCACGCGCACGGCGACCCGGGACCGTCGGTCCGCCGCCCCGTGCACGGCGAGACCCAGGGCCGCCACCCCGGCCGCGACCCACGGCAGCGCGTACGGCGCGAGCCCCCGACCGGCGCGAGGCCGCCCAGCGCCGAGCCGACCGCACTGCCCAGGTAGAGCGCCGAGGCGTTCAGCGCGAGAACGATCGGGCCGCGGTCCGCGCCCAGCTCCAGCCGGTGCTGCCGGGGGCACCTGCAGCGCCCAGCCCGCCGCTCCCCAGGCGACCAGCGCGACCACCGCACCGGGCAGCGCCGCCGACGTCGGCGACGGAAGCAGCGCCTGCGCCGCGACGAGCACCACCAACACCCCGCCGACCAGCACACGGACCCGTCCCGTACGGTCCACCAGCGGCCCGGCCGGCACACTGCCGGGCACCCCGCCCGCACCCCACGGTGCTGCTGCACGAACCTCGGGTCGCCGCGCTCTCCCGCGCGGCGGCCACCGCCCGGCAGAAGACGCGCACGGGCGACGCGGCCGCCGTACGGGCCGCGGCCGGACGCCGGGTCCTGGACCGGGCGGAGCCGGCGGAGCTGCCGCTGGTGGTCAACACCGTCAACGGCAGCACCCGCCCGGAACCGTGGCCCGCGGGCCGTCGCCCCCAACTGGCCCGCACGGCAGGGAACTTCGACGAGTGGCTGGAAGCCGTCGCCGCGGGACACGGCGTGGGAGTCGCCCCGGAGCCCGTCGCCCGGCGGCACAGCCACCCCGGAATCCGCTATCTGCGCCTGAAGAACGCGCCGCCGGTGCCCGTACGCCTCGCCCTCCCGGCCCGCGACGCGCACCCGCCGGCGGAGTGCTTCTCCGCGCTCGCCCTCGCGGCCTGAAGGACGCCGGGGCGCTCCGGGAGCCGCCCTGACGGATCCGTCAGTTCAGCGACGGGTCGTCCGGATACGTGGCCACCATCGCCAGTTCGTTGCGCTGCCGCCGCAGGACCGCGCGCCACAGCTGTTCGGGGTCGGGCGACGAGACATCGCCCGGTTCGGAATCGACGACGTACCAGGCACCGTCGACCAGCTCCTCCTCCAACTGCCCCGGCCCCCAGCCCGCGTAGCCCGCGAAGATCCGCAGGCTGCCCAGCACCGTGGCCAGCAGTTCCGGCGGGGTCTCCAGGTCCACCAGGCCGATCGCGCCGTGCACCCTGCGCCACCCCAGCGGCTCCTCCTCCGGCAGGCCGCCGTGCGGGGCATCCGCCCGCGCCCCGGCCGCCGCGGCCTCGGCCGCTCCGGGCCGCACGCCGCTCTCCAGGGTGGCGACGCCGTCCGCGCCGGACAGGCCGCCGGGGATCACCGCGACGCCGAGTGCGGAGTCCAGCGACACCGGGCCGCCCTGGAAGACCACTCCTGGCTCGCCGGCCAGCGCGGCCCAGGGCGCGAGGATGTCGCCGACCCCCACCGGGGTGGGGCGGTTGAGGACCACGCCGAGTGAGCCCTCCTCGTCGTGATCGAGGAGCAGCACCACCGCGCGGTCGAAATTCGGGTCGGCGAGCGCGGGCGTCGCGACGAGCAGCCGGCCTGTGAGCGAGGACACCTCGGTCATGGCGACATGATCCCGCACTTCGGCCCGGAGCGGGGAGTCAACGCCAGGACCCGTGCGAGAGCAGGGCAGGGCGTACGGCGGCAGCACCGGCGCACATTCCCGCCGACAGAAGGCGCATTCGAGACATTCGCCGTCCTTTTCGGCCAAATGGCGATTACAGATCAAAGGCGGCTCGTAGCCGAGCGTGTTGTGACAAAGCCATTACAAGCCCGAAGCCCGCACGGCCCTACGGGCACCCCCTCCGGCCCCCGTACCATTTCTCATTGGCCCCTGCCCGTCTCCAGGAACGCGAGATCCATGACCGTCTCTACTGACGACGTACTCCTTGTCCACGGCGGCACCCCGCTGGAGGGCGAGATCCGGGTTCGCGGTGCGAAGAACCTCGTGCCCAAGGCCATGGTCGCGGCCCTGCTCGGCAGCGGTCCCAGCCGGCTGCGCAACGTCCCCGACATCCGCGACGTACGCGTCGTGCGCGGGCTGCTGCAACTGCACGGCGTCACGGTGCGCCCCGGCGAGGAGCCGGGTGAGCTGATCCTCGACCCGTCGCACGTGGAGAGCGCCAACGTCGCGGACATCGACGCGCACGCGGGCTCTTCGCGCATCCCGATCCTGTTCTGCGGCCCGCTGCTGCACCGCCTCGGCCACGCCTTCATCCCGGGCCTGGGCGGCTGCGACATCGGCGGCCGCCCGGTGGACTTCCACTTCGACGTGCTGCGCCAGTTCGGCGCGACGATCGAGAAGCGCGCCGACGGGCAGTACCTGGAGGCCCCGCAGCGGCTGCGCGGCACCAAGATCCGGCTGCCGTACCCGTCGGTCGGCTCGACCGAACAGGTGCTGCTGACCGCGGTCCTGGCCGAGGGCGTCACCGAGCTGTCGAACGCGGCCGTGGAGCCGGAGATCGAGGACCTGATCTGCGTCCTGCAGAAAATGGGCGCGATCATCTCCATGGACACCGACCGGACGATCCGGATCACCGGTGTCGACAAGCTCGACGGCTACACCCACCGCGCCCTCCCGGACCGCCTGGAGGCCGCCTCCTGGGCGTCCGCGGCGCTGGCCACCGAGGGCAACATCTACGTCCGCGGCGCACAGCAGCGGTCGATGATGACCTTCCTCAACACCTTCCGCCGGGTCGGCGGCGCCTTCGAGATCGACGACGAGGGCATCCGCTTCTGGCACCCGGGCGGCTCGCTGGACGCCATCGCCCTGGAGACCGACGTCCACCCCGGCTTCCAGACGGACTGGCAGCAGCCGCTGGTCGTGGCGCTGACCCAGGCGTCCGGCCTGTCCATCGTCCACGAGACGGTGTACGAGTCCCGGCTCGGCTTCACCTCCGCGCTGAACCAGATGGGCGCGCACATCCAGCTCTACCGCGAGTGCCTGGGCGGCTCCGCCTGCCGCTTCGGGCAGCGCAACTTCCTGCACTCCGCGGTGGTTTCGGGACCGACCAAGCTCGAAGGCGCCGACCTGGTCATCCCCGACCTGCGCGGCGGCTTCTCGTACCTGATCGCGGCGCTGGCCGCCCAGGGCACATCGCGGGTGCACGGCATCGACCTGATCAACCGCGGCTACGAGAACTTCATGGAGAAGCTCGTCACCCTGGGCGCCAAGGTCGAGCTGCCGAACGGCGCGCTGCGGGACTGAGGCACGCAGGTGGGGCCGGGGCCGACGAGCGGCTCCCGGCCCCACCGTCCGTTACCGCGCCCCGCGTTCGGCCACCAGCACCGGGTTGTCGTGCGGCAGCAGCACGCACCGTGCCCCGGGAGCCAGGCCGCCGGCTTCCCAGCTGGGCAGGTCGGCCTTGACGCCGGTGCCGTCCTCGCAGGTCAGATGCAGCCGGGTGGTGGCGCCGAGGAAGGTCGCGACCCGTACGGTCGCCGGCGCGCCCGCCGTGTCCGCACGCGCCGCCCCTCCGTCCGCACGCGCCGTTGCGTCCGCTCCCCCGCCCGTGCTCGCTTCCGGGCGGACGGCGAGGCCCTCGGGGCGCAGCAGGACATCGACTTCGGCGCCCCGACGCGGGTGCGTCGCCGTGGACCGGCAGCCGGCGGCCGAACAGTTCGACCTGGAGTCGCCCGGCCTGGTCTTCGCGCACGGCGAGCACCACATCGACGCGGTGACCGCCGGCGCCGTCGACGCACGTGGGCTGCGGGTACGCCGCGGCAGCCCGCTGCTGCGGGTACGGCGCACCACCACCACGGCCGAGGGCCGCCCCGTCGAGACCTCCGACGACCGCTACCATCCGGGCGCCGCGGTCTGCACCGTGCGCAATTCCACCCAGGCCAACCCCCTGGCCCGCACCCCGGCCGACCGACCGCCCAGGTCACCGTCTCCCGCCCCCGGTCCCCCCAGCGAACTGCGAGCCCGCATGTCCTCTCCCCACGCCCCGGGCCCCGCCCTCCCCGCAGCCCTGCTGTGCGACATGGACGGCACCCTCGTCGACACCGAGCACCAGTGGCTGGCGACGGTGGCCGCCCTGCTGCGCGCACACGGCGCCCCGGACGGGCCCGACGCGCTGGCCCCGTTCGCCGGCGCCCCGGTGGACACCGCGGCCGAGCTGCTGGCGGACGGCTACGGCATCGGCCCGGACCCGGCGGCGACGGCCGCACTCCTGGACCGCGACTTCACCGCCCGGGTGGCTGCCGGTGTCACCGTCCGGCCCGGTGCGCTGCGGCTGCTGGACCGGGCCCGTGCGCTGGGGATACCGGCGGCCCTGGTGACCGCGTCCGAGCGGCACGTGGCGGATCTGGTGCTGCGCACGCTGGGCGCCGACCGCTTCGCGGTGTCGGTGACCTCCGGCGAGACACCGCTGGGCAAGCCGCACCCTGACCCGTATCTGGCCGCGGCCGCCCGCCTCGGCGTCGCGCCCGCGGACTGCCTGGCCGTGGAGGACACCCCCACCGGCGCCGCCGCCGCGCTGGCCGCGGGCTGCCGGCTGCTGGCGGTGCCGACCGTGCCGGGCATCGCACCGGGGCCACGGACCGCCGTGCTCGCCTCTCTGGAGGACGTGGACCTGGCGGCCCTCCCCTTCGCCCCGGCGGCCTGAGCGGCGCTCCCAGCGGTCCGTACGGGCGCATGCAGAAGGGCGGCCACCCCCGGGGAGGGGGCGGCCGCCCTTCAGTGCCGTGCTGAGGACTTACTTGCCCTTGGCGGCTTCCTTGAGCTTGGAGCCCGCGGAGACCTTCACGCTGTAGCCGGCAGCGATCTGGATCGGCTCGCCGGTCTGCGGGTTACGAGCGGTGCGAGCGGCACGGTGCGTGCGCTCGAAGGTCAGGAAGCCGGGGATGGTGACCTTCTCGTCGCCCTTGGCGACGACCTCACCGACGGTCTCGGCGAGGGCGGCCAGAACGGCGTCGGCGTCCTTGCGGGTCACCTCGGCACGATCGGCCAGAGCGGCCACCAGCTCACTGCGGTTCATGTTTGTACTCCCGTGTTCTTCTTGCCAATGAGGCGTGAGATCGAAGCCGATGCTGCCAGGGCCCTCGGACAGTCCCCGGACCCGGGTCTGCTGCCAGACCCTCGCGCCCGGTTACGCATCCTGCCCCCACCTGCGGCGGTAAAGCCAATCCGGCACCCTGGAGGGTCACACGGAAAGCCGTCACCGCCTCGTCCTGGTGACGTTCCGCACCGTGCCGCTCCGGGCCGGCCGGCCCCACAGGGCGGGGTGCCGTTTGCTGCCCGCCAGCCTATGGGCGCGTCCGCTACGGCGTGTCACGCGACGCGCCGTACTCAGAGCGCCGTGGCAGCCGTCACAGTCGGATCCGCGGTCTTCGCCGCTTCCCGCACCGCATCGGCCACAGCGCCCGCGACCTTGTCGTTGAAGACGCTGGGGATGATGTAGTTCGGGTTGACCTCGTCCTCCAGGACGACGTCCGCGAGCGCGCCGGCCGCGGCCAGCATCATCTCGGTGTTCACCGTACGGGACTGGGCGTCCAGCAGGCCGCGGAAGACGCCGGGGAAGACCAGCACGTTGTTGATCTGGTTCGGGAAGTCGGAGCGGCCGGTGGCCACGACGGCCGCGGTCTGCCGGGCGATGGCCGGGTCGACCTCGGGGTCCGGGTTGGCGAGGGCGAAGACGATCGCGCCGTCCGCCATCTTCGCGACGTCGTCGCCGTCCAGGACGTTCGGGGCCGAGACGCCGATGAAGACGTCCGCGCCGACCACGGCCTCCTTGAGGGTGCCGGTGACACCCTCCGGGTTGGTGTTGTCGGCGATCCAGCGCAGCGGCGAATCCGGGTCGGCGTCGACCAGGTCCGTACGGCCCGCGTGCACGACGCCGTGGATGTCGGCGACGACGGCATGGCGCACGCCGGCCGCGATCAGCAGCTTGAGGATGGCGGTGCCCGCGGCGCCGGCGCCGGACATCACGACCCGCACGTCCTCGGTCTTCTTGCCGACCACGCGCAGCGCGTTGGTGAGGGCCGCGAGCACCACGATGGCGGTGCCGTGCTGGTCGTCGTGGAAGACCGGGATGTCGAGGGCCTCGCGCAGCCGGGCCTCGATCTCGAAGCAGCGCGGCGCGGAGATGTCCTCCAGGTTGATGCCGGCGAAGCCGGGGGCGATGGCCTTGACGATCTCCACGATCGCGTCGCTGTCCTGGGTGTCCAGGCACAGCGGCCACGCGTCGATGCCGGCGAACCGCTTGAACAGGGCCGCCTTGCCCTCCATGACCGGCAGCGCGGCCTTGGGGCCGATGTTGCCCAGGCCCAGCACGGCGGAGCCGTCGGTGACGACGGCGACGCTGTTGCGCTTGATGGTCAGGCGGCGGGCGTCCTCGGGGTTGTCCGCGATGGCCTGGCAGACGCGGGCGACACCAGGCGTGTAGAGCATCGAGAGGTCGTCGCGGTTGCGGATGGGGTGCTTCGACGACATCTCGATCTTGCCGCCGAGGTGCATCAGGAACGTACGGTCCGAGACCTTGCCGAGCGAAACCCCCTCGATGCCGCGCAGCTTGCCGACGATCTCGTCGGCGTGCGCGGTGGAGGTCGCGGCGATGGTGACGTCGATCCGGAGTTTTTCGTGGCCGGAGGCGGTCACGTCGAGGCCGGAGACCGACCCGCCGGAGGACTCCACGGCCGTGGTGAGCTGGCTGACGGCGGTGCCGCTCGCGGGAACTTCCAGTCGCACCGTCATCGAATACGAGACGCTAGGCGCCGTTGCCATGGCCGACTTCCTCTGCTTTCCCTGGTTTTCACTCTGCGCGCCGCTCCGTGACTCGGGGGTACCGAATCCGGAGCGCGTGGTCCGATCGTCCCACCTACCAGCCGGTATACGGTAACCAGCCACAAATAACGAAAAGACTCTTCCACCATACGAGAGGTGTTCTGCCGAGCGGAACCCTTTCCGGGCACCGGCTTCCGGCCGCGGGCCGAAGGCGCCCCGCCCAGCCGGCCCCGGAACGCGTACGGGCGCTTCTCCCGGAGGAGAAGCGCCCGTTGACACGATCTGACGACACCGACCCGCCATGCTCGCCTCGCGGCAAGTGGTCGCTCGTAGCGACGATGGTTGGGCCCGGGGGCTTGGATCGGGCCGGTGCCGTCACCAAGGCTAACAAACCATCCCGAGAAGCGAATCCCGTCCCGGGCCGCCTTTTCCAAGACCCCTCGGACGGCCGCTCCGGCAGGCTTCCGCGGCACCGCCGTGCCCCGGCACGCGGCTCAGTCCCGCAGCAGGTCGGGCACCCCCTGGGCGTCCGGCTCGTCGCGGCTGCCGGAGAGCACCGTCAGCTGCTGGGTGGCCCGGGTCAGCGCGACGTAGAGCACCCGCAGCCCGGCCGGCGACTCGTCGGCGATCTCCGCGGGGGCGACCACCAGCGTCGCGTCGTACTCCAGGCCCTTGGCCTCCAGCGAGCCGAGGGCGACCACCCGGTCGCCGAGACCGGCCAGCCAGCCGCGCGCCTGCTCCCTGCGCTGCATCGCCACGACCACCCCGACCGTGCCCTCCACCTCGTCGAGCAGCCGCCCGGCCTCCTCGACGGTGGCCCGCGCCAGCGCCTCGTCGGCGGCCGCGCCGCGCTTGCCCGCCACCGGGGCGACGGCGAACCGCGGCCTGAGCCCGGTGGAGCGGACCGCGGCCGGCGACTCCATGCCGGGCATCGCCAACGCCAGCACCTTGGCGGCCAGTTCGGCGATCTCCGCGGGGTTGCGGTAGTTGACGGTGAGCGTGAAGCGGCGGCGCGGGCGGGTGCCGAGCGCCTCGTCGCGGGCCTCGGCCGCCTCGTCCGGGTCGGACCACGAGGACTGCGCCGGGTCGCCGACGACGGTCCAGGTGGCGTGCCGGCCGCGGCGCCCGACCATCCGCCACTGCATCGGCGTCAGATCCTGTGCCTCGTCGACGATCACGTGGGCGTAGTCGGTGCGCTCCTCCTCCAGGCGCTCGCGGCGGCTGCGGCCCGATGAGCTGCGGTCCGCGTAGGTGGTCAGCTCCTCCAGGCCGGTCAGGTGGTCCAGCGGGTCGGCCTCGCGCGCTCTGGCCGGGCGGGCCGGGGTGCCCAGGATCAGCTGGAGTTCGTCCAGCAGCGCGATGTCGTGCACCGACAGCGGGCCCTGGCCCGCGGGGTCCAGGCGGCGCAGCGAGCGGGCCAGCCGGCGCACCTCGCGCGGGGTGAGGATGCGACGGGCCCAGCGGCCGAGCCGGCGCTCGTCGGCCATCGCGGCCAGCACCCCGCGCGGGGTCAGCTCCGGCCACCAGGCGTCCAGGAAGTGCTGGAAGTCCGGTTCGGTGAGGAGGTCTTCGTCGAAGCCCTGGCGGGCCTCGGCGGCCAGTTCGGGGTCGGCGTGGCGCCGGTCGGCCCCCGACTTGGTCCACAGGGCGTCCAGGATCAGCCTGCGGGCGCGCGGGCGCAGCAGGTTGACCGGGGCGGTGCCGCCGAGCGCGGCCTGCCTGATGCGGCGCAGCTCGGCCGCCTCCAGTTCGATGCGGCCGCCGAAGGCCACCACCCGCAGCCGGTCGGGCGCCGCGGTTCGGCCCGGCGCGGCGTCCTCGCCGGGTTCCGGGTCGCCGGCGGACGCGAAGAGGCCCTCCAGGGACAACTGGCCGCCCGCATCGGACGCTTCGCCTGCCCTGGCGGCGCCGGACCGCGGCCGCGCGGGCCTGGCACCCTCGCCGCCCGCCGCCGCCTCCAGCGCCCCGCGTGCCGCCTTGCGCAGCAGCCTCTGCATCCGGCTCGAACCCTTGATCCGGGAGACCTCGGGCGGGTCGTACGCCCCTCCGTCGCCCGACCGCCGCCCCTCATCGAGGCCCTTCGGGCCGCCCCCGCCCGACGCGTCCGCGCCCTCGACGAGCGAGCCGAGCGCCCGGATGGCGACCTGGCCCTCCTCGCCGAGCGAGGGCAGCACGCCTTCGGTGTAGGCGACCAGCAGCGGCGTCGGCGAGACGATCAGGATGCCGCCCGCGTAGCGGCGGCGGTCCTGGTAGAGGAGGTAGGCGGCGCGGTGCAGGGCGACGGCGGTCTTGCCGGTGCCGGGGCCGCCCTCGACCTCGGTGACGGACGCGGCGGGCGCCCGGATCACCATGTCCTGCTCGGCCTGGATGGAGGCGACGATGTCGCGCATGGCGTGGCTGCGGGCCCGGCCGAGCGCGGCCATCAGGGCGCCGTCGCCGATGGCGGGCAGCTCCTCGCCGTTCAGCGTCGCCGTGACGTCCGGGCGCATCAGGTCGTCCTCGACGCCGAGGACCCTGCGGCCCTTGGAGCGGATGACGCGGCGGCGCACGACCCGGCCCGGGGCCACCGGGGTGGCCCGGTAGAAGGGCGCGGCGGCCGGTGCCCGCCAGTCGATGACCAGGGGTGAATAGTCGGCGTCGAGGACTCCGAGGCGCCCGATGTGCAGCGTCTCGGCGATCGTCGCGCGGTTGTTCACGATCGTGCCGTCGGCGGGCTCGACGGAGGTGTACGCCCCGTCCGGGCCCTTCTTGCCGTCCTTGCCGAGAAGCAGGTCGATCCGGCCGAAGAGGAAGTCCTCGTACTCGGAATTGAGGCGGTTCAGATGGACGCCGGCCTGGAAGACCTGCGCGTCGCGCTCGGCGAACGCGCCGGGCGTGCCGACCTGGCCGCGCTTGGCGGCGTCGTCCATCAGGAATTCCGCCTCGTGGATTTTCTCCTCAAGGCGCCGGTAGACGCGGTCCAGATGCGTCTGCTCGGCTTCGATCTCGCGGTCGCGGATGCCGGACGGCACTCCTTCGCCGAGTGAGTCCGAAGCGTGATCCGGTGCGTGCGTGGCGTTCTGCGCGGCCACCCAGGCCCCCTTCTGCTGTTCCTAGGGCAGCCGTCAACCGTACGCGAACCGAGCAGCCTGCGCACCTGGTCCCCGGCGTGGTGCGGCTCACCGGCCTGCCGGCACCGGCGCTCAGCGGGAGCCGGCCGTCCGCCGCCGGTGCCGGGCCACCCGCGCGCGGTTTCCGCACGCCGAGCTGGAGCACCAGCGTCTGCGCCGCCCCCGTGAGGTGTCCAGGTAGACCAGCGGGCAGCTCTCGCCCTCGCAGCGGCGCAGCTGCCCGCGGGCGGCGGTGTCGGTCAGCAGCGTGACCGCGTCCCGTGCCACCGCGGCCAGCAGCGCCGCGCAGTCGGGCGGGCCGGGGAGGGCACGGACGAGGGTGCCGTCCGGGCCGCGGACCGCGCGGACGGCGGGCGGGTCGGCGGCGGCCGCGGTGCGGTTGAGCAGGTCCAGGTCCCCGGTGGCCGCCCGGCCGCGGAGTTCGTCCTGCACCACGCGGCGCAGCAGTGCGCGCAGGGTGCGAAAGCGGGTGACCCAGCGGCCGTCGACGCCGTCCAGCGGTGCGGCTCCGGGCACCACGCCGGCTCCGGCGAGCCAGGTCCGCAACTGCTCGGGCCCGGTGAGCCGTTCGGCCGGCGGGCCGTCGGTGGCCATCAGGTCCAGGCAGATCCGCCCGCAGTCGAACCGCAGGTCGCCAGGCGCCGCCATGTTCCTGTCACTCCTTTTGGACGAACCGTGCGAGCGGGACGGACTGTGCGCGAGAAATTGCCCGACGACGGGGAGCCCGGAGAACCAACCCGCGCCCTCGGTGCGTCGTCCTCCAGAGTGCCCCGCCGTGCGGTCCGGCCGGAACCCTGCCGACTCCCCGCGTCGCGAGGCGCGTTGGTCCGCTCGTCTCCTGTCCCCTCATACACCCCCTATCTATACATTCTGCGTATACAACTGCTGTATAGTCCCCGGCGTGGCGCCGCGGCCAGTCCGCTCGGCCCCCGCGCCGCCCGTCGGCCCCGCCCGGCCCGCCCGGCTCCTCAGGACGAAGGTCTCCATGTCGCGCACATCGCTGAACACCAACCGCTCCAGCATCACGCACAAGATCGGTTACGCGGTCCGCAACCCGGCCAAGATCACCCCGTACGTCAAGCGCACCGCGCGGGACACCTGGCTGCGGGTCAAGCACCCCAACCACGTGGACTATTACCGCGCCGTGATGGCCTCCGACGCCGGCCGCAACCCGGAGGCCGCGGTCGGCAGCCAAACCCACGACCGCTGGCTGGCCCTGGGCAAGATGCAGTTCGACTACCTCACCGAGCACGGCCTCACCCCGCGCCACCGCATGCTCGACATCGGCTGCGGCAACCTCCGGGCGGGCTGGCGCTTCATCGCGCACCTCGACAGCGGCAATTACTACGGCATCGACATCTCGCCCGACATCCTGATATCCGCGAAGCAGACCCTGACGACGTACGAACTCCAGGACAAGCTGCCGCACTTGACGATCGTTCAGGACCTGAAGCTGGAGTTCCTCCCGGACGCCCACTTCGACGTCGTGCACGCGCACAGCGTCTTCTCGCACTCGCCGATCGGCGTCATCGACGAGTGCTTCGCCCACGTCGGCCGCGTCCTGGCCCCCGGCGGCTTCTTCGACTTCACCTTCGACCGCACCGAGGGAACCGAACACCAGGTCCTGCGCGAGGACTTCTACTACCGGACCGAGACGCTGCTGAAGCTGGCGCGCAAGCACGGACTCGAAGCCCGCTTCATGGACGACTGGGAGACCCGCAAGCACGGCCAGTCCAAGATCCGGGTCAACAACCCGTCCTGAGACGGGACAACAGCCCGTACGGGGCGGCCCCTTCCCCCGAGGCCGCCCCGTACGCCCGCCCCGGGCCGTCCGCGGTCAGCCGCCGCACTCGTCCGTGTCCGCGTGCGGATCGAGCGACAGCCGGTAGCCGCGCTTGACGACCGTCTGGATCAGCTTCGGGGCGCCCAGCGCCACCCGCAGCCGGGCCATCGCCGTCTCCACCGCGTGCTCGTCCCGCCCGGCCCCCGGCAGCGCCCGCAGCAGATCCGCGCGCGAGACCACCCGGCCGGGCCGGCGGGCCAGCGCCCGCAGCAGCGCCATACCGGCCGGCGGCACCGGCCGCAGCCCGCCGTCCACCAGCACCGCGTGCCCGCGCAGTTCCAGCTCCCGCCCGGCGACCGGCAACGTCCGTGCCCGGACCGGGAGTTCCCGGCACAGCAGCTGCACCAGCGGCCCGAGCCGGAAGCGCTCGGGCTGGTGGGTGGGGATGTCGTGAGCCCGGAGCGGCAGCGCCGTCACCGGGCCCACGCAGGCCACCAGTACGTCCCGCCGCAGGGCCGTCAGCACCGCGTCGCCGATCCCCCGCTCCTCGGCCCGGCGCAGCAGCGAGACGGCGGCCGGCGCGCTGGTGAACGTCACCGCGTCCAGGCCGTGCCCGGTCAGCAGGTCGAGCAGCCGGTCCACGGGGCCCAGGTCCTCCGGCGGCATCCACCGGTAGACCGGCACCCCGACGACCTCCGCCCCACCGGCCCGCAGCGCCTCGACGAAGCCGGGCAGCGGCTCACCGTGCAGCTGGACGGCGATCCGCTGCCCCTGCACGCCCGTCTCCAGCAGCCGGTCGAGCACCTCGGCCATCGACTCCGATGCGGGCGACCACTTCTCGGTCAGCCCGGCGGCCCGGATCGCGCCGCGCACCTTCGGCCCGCGCGCCAGCAGTTCCACCCCTGCGAAACGCGCCAGCAGCTCCCCGCCGAGCCCCCAGCCCTCCGCGGCCTCGACCCAGCCGCGGAACCCGATCGCGGTGGTGGCGATGACCACGTCGGGGGCGTGGCCGATCAGGTCGCGGGTGATGGCCAGCAGCTCGGAGTCGTCGGCGAGCGGCACGATCCGCAGGGCCGGCGCGTGCCGCACCTGCGCGCCGCGCCGCTCCAGCAGCGTCCCCAGCTCCTTCGCCCGCCGGGCCGCGGTCACCCCGACGGTGAACCCGGCCAGCGGCGGTACGGCGCCGGGGGCGGCCGCCGCCTGCTCCGGCCCGTCCGCCTCGTGTCCGCCCGCCCCGCGACCGTCCGTGCCGCCGTCCGCCGGCGCTGCCTGCCCGTGCTCAGCCTGCATGGTCCTCGTCCCGCTCCGCCCCGAGTGGTGTGGTGCCTGGTGCTCCGGTACCGCCCGCGGCCACGGCCGGTACCGGAGCGCCGAGCCTGCCAACGGCAGGTGACACCCGAGGTCCCACCGCATTTCCCGGCTGTTACCTGGCGATTCCGGTAGCCGGTGTATCAGACCTCCGCACGGACCCGCACCGGCGTCTCATGCCCCGCCACCGGGCCGGCCTGCGCCCCGCGCCCGGCCCGCCGCAGGTATACGGCCCAGGTCACCACGGAGCACACCGCGTAGCAGGCCAGGAACGACACGAAGGCCGGCGTCCCCGACCCCGTCGTCCCGAACGACTGCCGGAACGCCAGGTTGATCCCCAGGCCGCCGAGCGCACCGACCGCGCCGATCAGCCCCATCGCGGCCCCCGAGAGCCGCCGCCCGTACGCCACCGCCGCCTCGCCGGCCAGCCCGCGCCGCACCGCCTGGGCCTGGAAGATCCCCGGGATCATCTTGTACGTCGAGCCGTTGCCGAGGCCCGTCAGCACGAACAGGGCGGTGAACCCGGCGAGGAAGACCGGCAGCGACGAGGCCGCGGATGCCCGGATCACCACGCCGGTCGCCGCCGCCATCGCCACGAAAGTCCCCAGCGTGATCCGCGCCCCGCCGAACCGGTCCGCCAGCCGCCCGCCCACCGGCCGCAGCAGCGACCCCAGCAGCGGCCCGACGAACGTCAGCGACGCCGCCTGGAGCGGGGTGCGCGCGAACTGGCTCTGGAGCACCAGGCCGAACGCGAAGCTGTACCCGATGAACGACCCGAACGTGCCGACGTACAGCAGCGACATCACCCAGGTGTGCGGCTCACGCGCCGCGTCGCGCGCCGCCCCGGTGTCGTGGGCGACCGGCCCCAGATTGTCCATGTACCGCGCGGCGAGCACCGTCACGAGCACGATCAGCGGCACGTACACCAGCGGCACGAGCCGCGGCTGCGCGGCCCCCGCCGTCCCGATGACCAGCAGCCCCACCAGCTGCACCACCGGCACCCCGACGTTTCCGCCGCCCGCGTTGAGGCCCAGCGCCCAGCCCTTCTTCCGCAGCGGGTAGAAGGCGTTGATGTTCGTCATCGACGAGGCGAAGTTGCCGCCCCCGACCCCGGCCAGCGCCGCGACCACCAAAAACGTCACGTACGACGTCCCCGGCGTCATCACCCACGCCGTCGCCACCGTCGGCACCAGCAGCAACAGCGCGCTGATCACCGTCCAGTTGCGGCCGCCGAACAGCGCGACGGCGAAGCTGTACGGCACCCGCAGCACGCTCCCGACCAGCGTCGGAACGGCCACCAGGAAGAACTTCCCGGCCGGATCGATGCCGTAATCGGGCCCCATGAAGAGCACCATCACCGACCACAGGCTCCAGACCGAGAACCCGATGTGCTCGGACAGCACCGAGAACACCAGATTCCGCCGGGCCACCCGCTCCCCGGACGCCGCCCAGAACCCGGCGTCCTCCGGATCCCACCGCTCGATCCACCGCCCGCCTCGCCTCGTACGGCCACCGGTACCCGCGCGGCCATCCGCCGCGGCCTCGTCCGTCATCGCCTCTCCCAGGGTCAGGTCACAGGACAGCGAAGGTAGCCGGGCCGGATTTCCGCCCCCGTGCCGCCCCGTGACGCAGACGAAACCGTGGTCTCACCGGACGCGGAACGGCCCCGTGAGCACCCGGCCGGTAGACTCCGCGCCTCAAGGCCGCACACAGAGGGAAGCGCGTGAGCTGGTGGGAAGGGGCGCTCGTCGCCCTTGCGTTGGTGTGCCTCGGCTGGTTCGCCGTCGGCAGCCTCGTCAGATCGCTGCTGCAGACGGCAGGTTCGCTGTCCGAGACCGTCCACAGGCTGCGCGAGATGTTCCGCTGACCACCGCCGCGCGTCGAGAGGAAAGGGGGCCGCGTTGATTCCGTTCCTGGGAATCTTCCTCGTCGGCTTCGGCGTGCTGAGCACCTTCCAGGTGCTGCGCGCGAAGAAGCGCATCCACACCATGGTGACCACCGAGACGCTGTCGGCCCAGGAACTCGGGCAACTGCACCGGGCGGCGCTCGAAGCGGTCGGCGCGGGCGCGTTCCGGCAGCTCGCCGAGGTCGCAGGCGTCACCCGCGCCGCTGCCGCGGGCCCGCTGACCTCGCAGCTGAGCCGGACGGAGTGCGTGTGGTTCCGCACCCGGATCACCCGCTCGTACGAGACCCGCGGCAACGGCCCGAACCAGCTCCGCAAGAAGAGCGAGGTGGTGTCCGACTTCCTCAGCCCCGCGCCCTTCCACGTCGAGGACGCGACGGGCCGCACCGCCGTACTCCCCGGGGAGCACCTCATCGACCGGGCGCCGAAGACCCACGACAGGTTCGAGCCGTACCGTCCCGGCGACAACCCGCCGCTCAGCGGGCCCAACATCCCCGGCATCACCCGCAATCAGCGCACCCTCGGCTTCCAGCAGGAGGAGTGGGCCGTCGCCCCCGGGGCCCGCTTCTACGCGCGCGGCGAGGCCCGTGACGACGAGCGCGGCGAACTGGCGGTGAGCGCACCCGCGGACGGCAGCCCGTTCCTGATGGCCGCCGTGTCCGAGCAGGACCTGATCGCCGCCGAGCAGCGCAAGCACGCCGTCTTCCGCGTCTTCGCCTGGGCCTGCACACCGGCCGGCGGCGCCCTTCTCGCCCTCTCCTGCGCGCTGGATCTGATGTAACCGCCCCGGCACCGGAACCCCGCTCCCCCTACGCAGCACCCATCGCCTCCGCGTCCTCCGACGGCAGCCACCACACGGCCTCCGGGACGGCCAACCAGCCTGCCTCATCAGCCAGTTGCCTGGCGGCGGCCCGCAGCGCGTCGGGCCCCGGATGCCGCACCCCTTTGGCCACGGCGCCCGACCGGCCGCGGGCGCCCCGCTCGCCCGCCAGGCCGCCGGATCCTGCGGCCTGGCGGGCGAGTCCAGGCCCGCACCCCCGCGGACCGGCTCAACGAGGGCCTGGCGCTCGCCGCAACCGCCCTGCTCACCGGCAGCGCGGCCGGCGCGGCAGCCGGCGGCAGGGCCGTCGACCTGCTGCCGCCCGGATCCGCCCTCGGCTACGCCGTGCCGTCCCGCGTCGCCGCCCTCGCCCTGGCCGCGCCGCTGCTCCTCGTACGCGCCCCGGGGACGACGGGCAGCCCTGCCGGGCTCCGGACATGACTCAGGCCCCGGTGTCCTGGCGGACACACGGGGCCTGGGCCTCACATGGGAATTGTGGAGATGGCGGGAATCGAACCCGCGTCCAACGGTGCAGAATCAGGGCTTCTCCGAGTGCAGTTCGCTGCGATTTTCTCGGCCCCGGAGATCACGCGAACAAGTCTCCGACGGGCCCAGCCACTGTTTGATTTCCTTCTACACCCCGTGACCGAGTTTAGAAGTTTAGTTCCCTAGCTGATGCCAGGATCCGGGTCGGGAACACCCCCGGGCTGACACTTCGCAAGTCGCTACTTAGGCAGCGAGGGCGAAGGAATCGCGCTTGGTATTGGCGATTATTGTTTGCGACACATGGTTAACGAGATCATTGTCGCTTCCTCGACTCGCTTCCCCTGCTTCGACATCCGCTGTCGAAACCGATCATCCCCATGTTGTTTTTTCAAGAAATAGCCGAACCCCTGACAGCTGAGCTGCGGCTACCTGCTGCACACCCTCCGTGGGGTGCGTTGCCATCGTACGTGACCAACGTCCGAGGGTGCCAGCGTATTCCCGGGCCCGCCCTCCGCGGGCCCCCTTCAGGACCGCTGGCGCCGCCGCGCCGCGGAGATCGCGCGGTCCGTCTCACGGCGGTCCTGCTGCTCGCGGAGCGTCTGCCGCTTGTCGTACTCCTTCTTGCCCTTGGCCAGCGCGATCTCGACCTTGGCCCGGCCGTCCTTGAAGTAGAGCGCCAGCGGCACGATCGTGTGGCCCGATTCCTGGCTCTTGGCCGCCAGCTTGTCGATCTCGACCCGGTGCATCAGCAGCTTCCGCTTGCGGCGGGCACTGTGGTTGGTCCAGGTGCCCTGCGCGTACTCCGGAATGTGGACGTTGTGCAGCCACGCTTCGTTGTCGTCGATCTGGATGAAGCCGTCCACCAGCGATGCCCGGCCCTGCCGCAGCGACTTCACCTCGGTGCCGGTCAGCACCAGGCCGCACTCATAGGTGTCCAGAATGTGGTAGTCGTGCCGCGCTTTCTTGTGCTGCGCGACGAGCTTGCGCCCGGGATCCTTGTCCTTGCCCTTTTGCTTAGCCATAGTGCGGCCATTTTCGCACTACGCACCGCCCCCGAGGCCACTCAATACTGTGCGGGCCCGCTCCTCGGCACC
This sequence comes from Streptomyces pinistramenti, assembly GCF_020564935.1. GTDB lineage: Bacteria > Actinomycetota > Actinomycetes > Streptomycetales > Streptomycetaceae > Streptomyces > Streptomyces pinistramenti. The sequence continues at coordinate 11,396 of NZ_JAJCXB010000051.1, read as the reverse complement.
GTCACCCGCCATGAGGTCCGGTGTGATGCCCCGGCCGTCGACCGCCCGGCCCGCCGGAGTCCGGTAGTGGCCGACGGTCAGCTCGGCCACCGAACCGTCCGGCAGCTCACTGGGCATCTGCACCGAACCCTTGCCGAAGGTCGGTGAGCCGACGACCACCGCGCGGCCACGGTCCTGGAGCGCACCGGCCAGCAGCTCGGCCGCACTCATCGTCCCGCCGTCCACGAGGACGACCAGGGGGATACGGGTGTCGCCGCCGCCCTCGGCGTACAGCGCCCGCTGACTGCCGTGCACGTCGTACGTGGCGACCAGGCCGCCGTCCAGGAAGGCGGAGGCGGCGGCCACGGCTTCGGTGACCAGGCCGCCGGTATTGCCGCGCAGGTCGAGCAGCAGCCCGCCGTGCGGCGCCGCGGCGCGTACCGCGTCCCGGATCTGCGCGCCGGTGCCCTTGGTGAACGCCGCGACCTTGATCCGGGTCGGCCCGGCGGCGCCGGCCGGCCGGTCCGTGCGGACGTCATCGGTTCTGAGCCGGATGCGGTGCAGGGCGGCGCTCCACTGCCGGGCGCCGCGCTGCAGGTCCAGCTCCACCGGAGTGCCCTCGCCGCCGCCGCGCAGCCGGGCGACGGTCTCGGTGACCGGACGGCCGCGGGACGGCCGGCCGTCGACGGCGCGCAGCCGGTCGCCCGCGGTGATGCCGGCGCGGGCCGCGGGCCCGCCGGGCCGCACCCGGGAGACCACTGTCCGGCCACCCGCCGCCTGCCGCAGCCACAGGCCGACCCCTACGTAGTCGCCGTCGAGCTGCCGCTGGAAGTCCTCGAACTCGCCGGCCGTGTAGATCGTCGACCAGCGGTCGCCGCTGCGGCTGACGACATCGGCCGCGGCCTGCGCGCCCGACTTGCCGTCCGCCATCGCCTTCGCCGCCGCGTCCTCGACCGCCTCGCGGTCCGCCGTACGGCTCTTGGGCGCGGGCGCCGCGGCCGGTCTGCCGTGGGAGCGGCCCTCGCGTCCGGCCTGCCAACTGCCCGCGGCGGCACCGGTGGCCAGCACGCTCGCGACGACCAACGTCAGAGCCGCCCCGCGGCGGCTGCGGCGGGGCCGGACGAACAATGGCGTGTCCGACATGGCCGCGAGTCTAGGCGACACAAAGGCGCCGCACGGGCAGTTGACCGTACGGCGCCTTGGGAGAAGTTCACACCTTGAGGTACTTGCGCAACGCGAAGAACGCGGCAATCGCAGGCATCACAAGGCCGATCAGCAGAACCAGCGGCAGCACCGACGCGACCGAGTCCCAGCCGATGAAGTCGACCACCTTGATCTTCTGCGCCAGCCAGTTGTTGATGAGCGCGTACTTGCCGCCGACGATCAGCACACACGCGAACACGGCGCCGATCAGGCCCGCGATGGCGGCCTCCATGATGAACGGCATCTGGATGTAGAAGCTGGACGCTCCCACCAGCCGCATGATGCCGGTCTCCCGCCTGCGGCTGAACGCCGACACCCGCACGGTGTTGACGATCAGCAACAGCGCAACGACCAGCATCAGCCCCATCACGCACAGCGCCGCGATCCGCATGCCGTCCAGGAGGTTGAACAGGGGCTCGACGGTTCCCCGTTGGTCCTGCACCTCCTGGACGCCGGGCCGCTCGGAGAACGCCGACTTGATGACCGCGAACTTCGTCGGGTCCTTCAACTTGACCCGGAAGGACTCCGGAAGCTGGTCGGGCGTCACCAGGCCGGCGACGGGAGTGTCACCGAACTGCTGCTTGTAGTGCTTGTACGCCTGGTCACTGGACTCGTACTGCACGCTCTCCACGAGCGGCAGCCGGTTCAGGTCGGCCTTGATCTCCGCCTTCTGCTGCGCGGTCGCCGCTCCCTTGGCGCAATTGCCGCCGGAGTCGTCGTTCTTGTTGCAGAAGAAGATGGAGACGTTGACCTTGTCGTACCAGTAGCCCTTCATGGTGTCGACCTGGTCACTCATCAGCAGCGAGGCACCGAACAGGCCGAGCGAGAGGGCTACGGAGACGATGACGGCGAAGGTCATCGTGAGGTTACGGCGGAGACCGACGCCGATCTCCGACAGGACGAACTGGGCGCGCATGGCGTCCTTTCAGTGCTGGTAGCCGTACACGCCGCGCGACTGGTCGCGTACGAGCCGGCCCTTCTCAAGTTCCATGACCCGCTTGCGCATCTGGTCGACGATCTGCTGATCGTGGGTGGCCATGACCACCGTCGTACCGGTCCTGTTGATCCGGTCCAGCAGCTTCATGATGCCGACGGAGGTCTGCGGGTCGAGGTTGCCGGTCGGTTCGTCGGCGATGAGCAGCATCGGCCGGTTGACGAACGCCCGCGCGATGGCGACGCGCTGCTGCTCACCACCGGACAGCTCGCCCGGCATCCGGTCCTCTTTGCCGCCGAGGCCGACGAGTTCGAGGACTTCGGGGACCGTCTTGCGGATCTGGCCGCGCGGCTTGCCGATGACTTCGAGGGCGAACGCGACGTTCTGGCCGACCGTCTTGTTGGGGAGCAGCCGGAAGTCCTGGAAGACCGTGCCCACCTGGCGCCGCATCTGCGGCACCTTCCAGTTGGACAGCTTCGCAAGGTCCTTCCCCAGGACGTGTACGGCACCATGACTGGCGCGCTCCTCGCGCAACAGCAGGCGCAGGAAAGTGGACTTACCGGAGCCCGAGGACCCCACCAGGAAGACGAACTCGCCGCGCTCGATCTCCAGGGAGACATCCCTGAGTGCGGGGCGGTTCTGCTTCGGGTAAGTCTTGGAGACGTTGTCGAATCGGATCACTGATGCACCACGGTCGACCTGGATAGGGACACGGGTTGCCGGGTTGCGGCTCCCGTCGGTGTGCGTGACCCTACGCGAACCTCCGACGGCGGCGCAGTCGGCGACCATGGTTGGTGCGTTTATTCACGGTGCCTACGGGACAAAAGCTGCGCATTCCGGCGGGGCGCGCCGTTCCGTTACGGAGCTGGCACAGTGGTAAGGGGAACACTCGCGCTTCCCCGAGCGTTGGGGCTGTGGAGAAGGAGGTCGCATGACGTACGACCGATTGGTGTGCGCCAACTGCGCGGCCCCTGTGAGTGAGGGCCGCTGCCCTGTGTGCCGCGCGAACAGAGAGCGGCTGCAGCAGCAGGCGGGCGGAATGTTCGCCCACCTCAATCCGGCCATGCTGCTGGCGCTCCTGGTGGCCCTGATCGCGGTGGCCCTGCTGCTGCACCAAGCCGTCTGAGCACCCACCGGCAGGGCGCGGAAACCGTACGGCGCCCATTCAGCCACACCAGGCCGTTTCCGGCCGCATAAGGCCATATCCGGCCGCATCGACGCAAGGCCGAGGGGCCCGGAGTGTGTGCACACTCCGGGCCCCTCGACTGTGGAACGGGTCGGCGTCAGGCCGCTGCCGCGCCGCCACCGTTCTTGTTGATCAGGCGGGGCAGCAGGCGGAAGCCGATGCCGCCGGCGATCATCGTCGCCGCGCCGACGAGCAGGAAGGTCGTACCGGAAGCACCGGTCTCGGCCAGCTCGCCACCCTTGGCCTGCTGCTTGGCCTGGCCGGGGGTGTCCGCGATCTGCTCCTTGGACTGGCCCGGCTGCTCGATCGGCTTGCTGCCGGCGTTGTCGGTGCCGGTGCCGTCGCCACCGGTGGTGCCGCCACCGCTGGTGCTGCCGCCCGTGCTGCCGCTGCCGCCGGTGGTGCTGCCGTCGTGGCCGCCGGTCTGGCCGCCGTTGCTGTGGCCGCCGGTCTGACCACCGTTGTCGTGACCGCCGGTCTGACCACCACTGCTGTGGCCGCCGGTCTGGCCACCGTTCTCGTGGCCACCGGTCTGGCCACCGTTCTCGTGGCCACCGGTCTGGCCACCGTTCTCGTGACCGCCGGTCTGGCCGCCGTTCTCCTGACCGCCATTTTCCTGGCCACCGGTCTGCTGACCGCCGGTCTCCTGGCCACCGGTCTCCTGACCGCCGGTCTCCTGACCACCGGTCTCCTGACCACCGATCAGGCCGCCGTCCTGCTGGCCGCCGTCCGTGCCGCCGTTGTCCTGGCCGCCGTTGTCGCCGCCGGTGTCGCCACCGTTGTCGTCACAGAAAAGGTGCAGCGGGTCCAGCGGGTTGCACTGGCTCGCGCCGTCCTGGCCGCCGGGCGTGGCCGCGGAGGCCGCGCCGGCAGCGGTGAGCGACGCACCGGCCGCGATCACCGCGCTGGCCGCAATACGCGCAACGCGCAGCCGCGTCTTCTTGGTCATGTGTCTGCTACCCCCAGTAGCTGAACTCGTCAATGGAGCATCTCTGTTCGGGGCCACGGCGTCAGGGGTTCACGCGAGTACACGGCTCCGCTCACAGGCGGGCCGCTCATCTCCCCGTTCACACACGCGCGCCCCAGACAGACGCATGCCGCGCCCAGCCTTCCCAGTTCTCCCAGCAACGTCAAGGCCGAATAAAGCCTTTACGCCCGAATTGCTGAAGAATTGGACGTTACGTGGACGTACGACTGTGACCTAACCGCCATAGCAAAAACAACTGCCCCCTCGTGGGGGACAGTTGTTTCCGGGTCGGAACGGGCCGATACCGCTGCTTACTTGCCCTGTTCCTGCTGCTTGCGCCAGCGGATCCCGGCCTCCAGGAAGCCGTCGATGTCGCCGTCCAGGACACCGGTCGGGTTGCCGACCTCGAACTCCGTCCGCAGGTCCTTGACCATCTGGTAGGGGTGCAGGACGTACGAACGCATCTGGTTTCCCCAGGAGTTGCCGCCGTCGCCCTTGAGCGCGTCCATCTTCGCCTGCTCCTCCTGGCGGCGGCGTTCGAGCAGCTTGGCCTGGAGGACGTTCATCGCGGTCGCCTTGTTCTGGATCTGCGAGCGCTCGTTCTGGCAGGAGACCACGATGCCGGTGGGGAGGTGCGTCAGACGGACGGCGGAGTCCGTGGTGTTGACGCCCTGGCCGCCGGGGCCCGAGGAACGGTAGACGTCCACCCGCAGCTCGGACTCGTCGATCTCGATGTGGTCGGTCTGCTCGACGACCGGCAGCACCTCGACGCCGGCGAACGACGTCTGGCGGCGGCCCTGATTGTCGAACGGCGAGATGCGCACCAGGCGGTGGGTGCCCTGCTCGACGGAGAGGGTTCCGTAGGCGTACGGCACCTGGACGGCGAAGGTGGTCGACTTGATGCCGGCCTCTTCGGCGTACGAGGTTTCGTAGACCTCGGTCTTGTAGCCGTGCCGCTCGGCCCAGCGGAGGTACATGCGCTGGAGCTTCTCGGCGAAGTCGGCGGCGTCCACTCCGCCGGCCTCGGCCCGGATGTTGACGAGGGCCTCACGGGAGTCGTACTCACCGGAGAGCAGGGTGCGGACCTCCAGCTCGTCCACCGCCTTGCGGACGGCGTTCAGCTCCGCCTCGGCCTCGGTGCGCGTGTCCTCGTCGTCCTCGGCCTCGGCCAGCTCGAAGAGGACCTCCAGGTCGTCGACCCGGGCGCGCAGCTCCTCGGCACGGCGCAGCTGGCCCTGGAGGTACGACAGCCGACTGGTGATCTTCTGTGCACTCTCCGGGTCGTCCCACAGGGACGGCGCCGCGGCCTGCTCCTCAAGCACGGCGATATCGGCCCTCATCTTGTCGAGGTCCAGGACGGCCTCGATCGACCCCATGGTCGAGGAGAGGGACTTCAGCTCTTCGGAAACATCGACGACTGCCACGCACCCAGCCTAACGGCTGCCGCCGACAGCGTGCCCAAGCCCCGTCACGGCGACCGGCCGGGCACCCCGGGCCGCCCGGCACCGGCACCCTCCGGCCGTCACGCAGCGCCACGGCCGGGGGCGGCCCGCGTCACCGGAGGGGATCAGGGCGCGGCGGGATCCGGCTGTTCGATGCCCGGCCCGGCGTCCCCGTGGTCGCCGTCACCCGAGGCCAGCCAGCCGCCGAGGCCCGCGGCGACGACCAGCGCGGCGGCCGCCGCCCCGAGCTTGATGCGGCGCTTGCGCACCGCCTCCGGTGACGAACGGTGACGGGCCGATCCCGCCCGGCGTTCGCCCGCCGCCCGCGGAGTGCGCGCGGTGCCGTGCGCGCCGCCGGCCAGCTCGTCGGGGCCCGGCACCCGCATGCTGGTGTGCGTCTCGCGGTTCGAGTCGGGCACCGACCCCTGTACGAGCGGCACCGCTCCCCTGGCCGGGGCGGCATCGGCCGGCGCCACCGGGGGATAGAGCCCTTCCTCCTGGCCTCCGGAGGCCGCGGCGTCCTGCTCGTCCTCCGGGTCCTCGCTGCCCGGCTCGTCGATGTCCAGCGGCGGGATGCCGGCGAGCCCGGGGAGCAGCTCGCGCAGCCGGGTGGCCAGCTCCGGTGCGCGCAGCCGGGAGGCGGGGGCCTTGGCCAGGCACTGGAGAAGCAGCTGCCACAGCTCGTCGGGGATGCCGGGCAGCGGCGCCACCCGTTCGGTGACGTGGCGGCGCAGCACCGCTCCGGGGTGCCCGCCGCCGAACGGCGTGAAGCCGGCCAGCATCTCGTACAGGACGGTCGCCAGTGCGTAGACGTCCACGGAGGCGCGCGGCGGCAGGCCCTCGATGATCTCGGGGGCGAGGTAGTCGGGGGTGCCGATGACCTTGGTCGCGCGGGTCCTCCGGGGGGAGTCCACGAGGCGGGCGATACCGAAGTCGGTCAGCAGCGCGGGGTGCGCCCCTCCGGGGCCGAGCGGGCCCTGCATGTCCAGGAGGACGTTCTCCGGCTTGACGTCGCGGTGCACGATCCTGGCGGCGTGCGCGGCGGCCAGCCCGTCCGCGACGTCGGCGGCGATGGCGCAGGCGGCCTCCGGGGGCAGCCGCCGCTCCCGCTCCAGCCGGGTCCGCAGGTCGGTGCCCCGTACGAGGTCCATGACCAGGGCGAGGTCGTTGCCGTCGACCACGAGGTCGCGCACGCCGACGACCCTCGGGTGGTCCAGGCTCAGCAGCGCCGTACGTTCCTGTACGAAGCGGCCGACGAGTTCCTGGTCGGATGCGAGGTCCTCACGCAACAGCTTGATGGCCACGGCCCCTTCGGGGCCCTCGCCCAGCCATACCGTGCCGGCACTGCCGCGTCCCAGGATCTGGTGGGCGGTGTACCGGCTGCCGATCTTCCGTGCCAAGACTGCTCCGACGTGTCGGGCCCCCGAGCGTCCTGCGGAGGCTGAAGTTGGCGTCAAAGCTACGCGGGTACCGGGGGGTTCCGTGCCCCGGAAGGCGGCAACCTTCACTTCTGTGGGAGAAATCGCCGCCGGAAGTCGACAAATCCACAGGGTCGTCCGGCGGGGATCCCCGGAGACCTCCGGCCTGCGGAGCCCTCCGGGGCAGGCGGGCTCCCGAGGTGTCCCCGGGAGCCGTTCGGGCCCGGCCTAGAACTTGTTGCCCAGTCCTTCGATGAAGTCCCGCACCCCGGCGACGACGTCCCCGATCTGAGTGAAGAACCCCTTGGTGGTGCCGATCCACTCCTGGAGCGGGGTCAGCTCCCAGATCAGCCAGCTCGCCACGAACAGGATGACGATCGTGAACAGGCAGCCCTTGAGGCAGCCCAGGCCCGGGATCCGCATCGGGTTGGCGCTGCGCTGACGGGGCTCACGGCGCGGCCGCGGCTCCGGGGCGGGCGGCCGCTGCGGTTCGTAGTGCTGCGGCGGCGGCTCCTGGCGGCGCTGCGGGGCCTGCGGCTGCTGCTGCGCGTACGGCACCGGGGCAGGCTGCGGGCGGTACTGCTGCGGCTGTTGCTGGGGCGGCTGCTGCGGGGCGGCCGGGCGGCGCTGCGGGCGGCGGCGCAGCGGGTCGTCGCCGGGCTCCAGGTACTGCACCTGGGTCTGGTCGTTGCGGTCGCGCGCGGCCCGCATCTGGGACTCCCAGGGATGCGGCCCGTCAGGGTCCTGCGGGCCGCCACCGGGCGGGCCGCCCGGCATCGGGGGCACCGGCGGCATCACGCGGGTCGGATCGGCGTTCGGCCCGCCGGGAGCGCCGGTCTGTGGCAGCACGTTGGTCGCGGCCGCCGGATCGAAGGAGCCGGCATTGGACGGCAGGACCTGGGTGGGGTCGGCGTCGCCCGCACCGGGGCCGCCGTTCTCCGTGCCGGGGACCGTCGCCGGCGCCGGGTCGGGGGCGAGCAGCGCGGCGACGCCGAGCGCCGCCTCCGCCTGGGCCGGGGTGGCGTGCACGCCGACGCCGGCCGCGACGGTGCGCAGCGCGCGGGCGAGGTTCTCGGCGCTGGGCCGGCCCTCGGGCTGCTTGCTCAGACAGCGCTCTATGACCGTCCACAGCGGTTCGGGCACCGAGCCGGGACGCTGCGGTTCCTCGCTGAGGTGACGGTGCAGGACCTCCAGGGCGGTCGATCCGGCGAACGGCGGGCGGCCGGTGACCAGCTCGTACAGCAGGATGCCGGCGCCGTAGATGTCGACGGCCGAGGTCTGCGGGCGGCCCTCGGCGGACTCCGGCGCGACGTACGCGGGGGTGCCCACGAATTCGTGGGTGCGGGTCAGGCCCGGGGAATCGGCGAGCCGGGCGATGCCGAAGTCGGTCAGCATCGGGTGCATCTCGCCGCCGCCGTCGGACCCGGCGAGCAGGACGTTGGCGGGCTTGAGGTCGCGGTGCACCACGCCGTCCGCGTGGCTGGCGGCCAGCGCGTCGGCGATCTGCGCGGTGAGCAGGGAGGCCGCCACCGGGCTGAAGGGACCGTTGTCCCGGAGGTAGCGGTGCAGGTCGGGGCCGTCGACCAGGTCCATGACGAGCGCGAGCATGTCGCCCTCGACCACGAGGTCGCGGGTCCGCACGATGTTGGGGTGGGTGAGCCGCAACAGGACGGAGCGCTCCCGCAGGAAGCGCATCACCACATCCGCGTCGTGCGCCAGCTCTTCCTTGAGGACCTTGATCGCGACCGTCTCGCCGGGCTCGCCGGCCACCGCGGCCTCGGCCCCCGCCGCCTCCCGCTGACGCGCACGCCAGACGGTGCCCGTGGCGCCGCGTCCCAGCGGCTCCTCAAGCAGGTACTTGCTGCCTACCGGCCGCACGTCATGCGCTCCCTGGTCGTGATCGAACTCTGTCCGGCCCGCTGGGTCAGCTCGCGGCCCGTCGCCCCACTGTAGTGCCGACGTACAAGCCCGTCGGCGTGGCGGATCGTGCGGGGCTCGTGGGGAAGACGCCCGTTCCGGACGGATGGTTGCCGCGGGGCGGCAGGCGATCTTCGCGGCCCGCTCGGGCGGCCGGACGGGGAAACCGCGCACGCCGCGGGCCCGCGGTTTCCCTGTCCGGCCGGCAACCGGCAAGATCATTGAGTGCCGGTCGGCGGGCGTGTTGTCAGTGGCAGGTGCGAGGATGCATCCAGCACGCATGCGGAGGGGGAGCGCGCTCTCGGTCGCACCGTGCACTTGGGACTTGTACGAGCCGACGCGCTCGGGCGCGGTGGGGGATTGATCGGGGCCCCTGCCGAACTCCCCGGGCAGAAGGGACCGTTGACGGCGATGCAGATCCGGCTGACCGTCCTCGGGCCGCGCAGCGGCCACCCCACGCGGGCCTGTGACGTGCTCGTGACGGCCCCTGCCGGGACCGCACTTGCGGCGGTGGCCGGTTCGCTCGCCGCGTCGGTCGCCGGCAGCGGCGCGGACGTCGGCGCGTCCGGTGGCGGGCCCGTCGTCCTGTTCGCGGGCAGCGAGCGGCTCGACCCGCAGCGCGCCGCGCTCGGCGAACCCCCGCTGATCGACGGCGCGGTGCTCTCCCTCCAGGCCCCCGGTCCCGACCCCGCCCACGGCCTGCCGCACGGCCCGGCCCGGCTGCGCGTGGTCTCCGGCCCCGACGCCGGCGGCGTCCACCTGCTGCACGGCGGCCAGATCCACATCGGCCGCTCCGCCGACGCCGACGTCCCCCTCGACGACCCGGACGTCTCCCGGCTGCACTGCGCCGTGACGGTCGAGGCGGACGGTTCGGTGTACGTCGCCGACCTGCGCTCCACGAACGGCACCGTCGTCGACGGCGCCGAACTCGCCGCGCACCCCGCGCCGCTGCACGCGGGCACCCTGCTGCGCATCGGCGAGTCCGCGCTGCGCCTCCAGCCCTCGTCCGGCACCCCCGACCCCGCGCTCCAGGCCACCCCGGACGGCGAGGGCCACCTCCGGGTGCGCCCCGGCGACACGGGCACGCCGGACGCCGACGGCGGCGCGGGCGAGGAGCGGGAGCCGGGCCGGGGCGGCGCGGCGGGAGCGGGCGGCCCGTACGGCGGCTCGTACGACGCATCCGGTGTGCGCGGCGCGGCCTCCGGCCCGTCCGGTGGCGCGGCTCCGGCGGAGACTCCGGGGCGGCAGGGCGAGGGCTCCGAGCCCCGTGGCGTCCCGGGGCTCCGGCATCCGCAAGCGGCCCGGGGGCCGGCCACGCCGTCGGCTCCGTATGCCCAGGGCCCGGCCGGAACCGCGTACGCCCCCGGGGCGGCCCCTGATCCGTACGGTCCCGGCGCCCGCGAAGCCGGAGCGCTGCCCAGCGGGTCCGGCGACGGCGCGCGGCCCGGAGCGTACGACGCGCACGGCGCCGCCCGTGATCCGCGCGCGCCGTACCCCGGCGGCGGGCTGAGCAGCGCGGTGGCGAGCAGCGCGGCGCGCGGCCAGGAGCGGCAGGACACGCCGCTGCACGGCACCCCGATCTCCGCCCGCGGGCAGCAGCACCCCGGCAGCGCGCCGCCGCCCGCCGACGACGCGCCCGCCCACCGCCGTCCCGAATACCCCGGCCACCCCGGATCCGGCTCCCCCTACGGCGGCCACGACCCGCACGACGGCCGCTTCGCCTCCGCCCACGGCACTCCGGGCGATCCCCGCGCCCAGGAGTCGTCCCGGCAGGGAACCCCGCTGCGCGGCACCACCCCCGAGGGCTTCGGGCCGGGGGTCCGCGAGCGCTCGGACGCCGGGCCCGCGGGCGCCGGGGACGGTACGCACGGCGGGCAGCAGGAGCTAGCGCCCCCCGCCGGGATGTCCCGTAAGGGCGGGCGGCGCGGCGGCATCGGTGCGTGGGCGCGCCGGCTCGCGGGCGGCCGGCCGGCCGTGGACGGCCCGGAGGAGGCCGCCGCCCCGCAGGCCCGGCCTGCCGCCGCGGCAGCCGATACCGGCCATCCCGCCGACGAGGCCGCGCAGGACGCCGCGCCGCCGTCCGGGCCCGCGGCGCTCGAGCGGTGGCCGGACGCCGCCGCCGTGCTGCTGACGGCGCTCGGTCCCGGCCCCCGCCTGTGGGAGCGCGATCAGGACCATCCGGACGCGCTGGCCGTCCGGCTCGGCACGGCGTCCAGAGCCGGCGGCCGGGCTGCCGTCCCGGTCGCCGTCGAACTGCGGCGGGCGGGCGCACGCGGCCTCGCGGGGCCGCGCGCCCGGCTCGCGGGACTCGCCCGCTCGGCCCTCGCCCAGCTCGCCGCCCTGCACTCCC